>CAVZWC010000002.1:0-798340 GCA_963778855.1 uncultured Gammaproteobacteria bacterium
ATGCTGCGCGTGCGCGAGTTCGAGGAGAGCGTCAAGCGCACTTTCACCGAGCACCCGGGCGTCATCCGCGGTCACACGCACCTGGCCGACGGCGCCGAGGCCTCGATCGTCGGCTCGCTCGCGCATTTTCGCCGCGGCGATGCCGCGCTCGCGACCTACCGCTGCCACGGTTACCCGCTCGTGCTCGGGAGCGATCCGAAGGCGATGATGGCCGAGATCTACGGCCGTGCCGGCGGCCTGTGCAAGGGACTCGGCGGATCGATGCACCTGACCGACGTCAAGAAAGGGTTCCTTGGCACCTCCGGCATCGTCGGCGCCGGCATCCCGCACGCGGCGGGCGCGGCCTGGGCCAAGCAATTGCGCAAGCGCCGCGAGGTCGTGCTGAGTTTCTTCGGCGACGGCGCCGCCAAGCAGGGTGCCTTCCACGAGACGCTCAACATCGCCAGTCTCTGGAAGCTGCCGATCGTGTTCGTCATGGAGAACAACGGCTACAACGTCGTCACGACGACCGCCCAGGAGGATGCCAACGCCGCGGCCGGCCAGCCGCTCGCGATCAAGGCCAAGGCCTACGCGATGCCCGGCGTGACCGTCGATGGCGGCGATCCGCTGGCCGTCTACTCGGCCTTGGGCAAGGCGATCCGGCGTGCGCGCTCCGGAAAGGGTCCGACTCTTGTCGAGTCAAAGGTCTACCGCCTCTCGGCCCACGGCAACATCATCGCGCCGCCGGGCGTGCCGCTGCATTATCCCGAGCACGAGGCGATCACTGTGTTCGGCAAGCGCGAGGAGTACGAGGCGGCGCTGCGCGGCGATCCGGTGCCGCGCTTCCGCGGCGCGCTGGTGGCGAGCGGCGTGCTCCAGCCGGCGCAGGCCGATGCGATCAAGGCACAGGTCGACGCCGAGATGAAGGCGGCCGTGGCCGCCGCGCTCGCGAGCCCCATGCCGGCGCTCGAGTCGGCGCTCGACAACGTCTACGCCTAGGCGCTCGAAGGAGCACGAGAAAACCGCACATGGCCAACCTTCCCTTCATCGCCGCGATCGACGCCGGCATCCACCAGGAGATGAAGCGCGACCCGAGCGTGCTCTACTTCGGGCAGAATCTCGCGACCACCGAGAACCATCCCTTCGTCGCTGCTTACGGACACGACCGTGTGCGCGTCACGCCGATTTCCGAGACCGCCGAGATCGGCATCGCGATCGGCGCCGCGATGGCCGGGCTCCGTCCGGTGGTCGAGCTCTACATGGCCGAATTCATGCTCGTCGCCATGGACCAGGTCGTCAACGAGGCGCCGCGCTTCCGCTACATGTCCGGCGGCCAGGTCAAGGTGCCGCTGGTGCTCAAGGCCGGCTTCGGCTTCGCCGCCGGCTGGGCCGGCCAGCACACGGGCTCGCTGACGGCGCTGTTCATGGGCGTGCCGGGACTCAAGGTCGTGGTGCCCTCGACGGCGGCCGACGCGAAGGGCCTCATGGCCACGGCGATCCGCGACGACAACCCCGTCGTCTACCTGCATCATTATCTGTTGACGCTCGAGCACGGCGAGGTGCCTGACGGCGAGCACCTCGTGCCCTTCGGCAAGGCCGAAGTCCGGCGCGCCGGCGGCGATGTCACGATCGTCGCGACGGGCTGGATGGTCAATCGCGCGCTCGCGGCCGCGAACACGCTCGCCGGCGAGGGCATCCAGGCCGAGGTCATCGATCCGCGCACGGTCGCGCCGCTGGATCTTGACACGATCCTGAAGTCGGTCGCGAAGACCGGCCGCCTCGTGCTCGTCGACCAGGCGCCGCGTCACGCGACGGTCTCGGGCATCATCGCCGCTGACGTCGCCGAGCATGGATTCAGCTCGCTGCGCGCGCCGATCGTCCAGGTCACGGCGCGCGATGCGACCGTGCCCTACAGCGAGCCGCTCGAGGCCTACGTGATCCCCGACGAGGCGCGCATCATCGCCGCGGTCCGCGGCGTGCTCAGGGATCGCAGCCGCTGATTCAACGGTTCGGAGTAGAACCTGTAGACCAGGAATCCCAGCAACAGGCTGGCCAGCGCCATCGCGACGTACCAAACCGGAATCATGTCCGTGCGTGGCTGGATTCTGTTGAACAGCCAGATCGAGCCCAGCACGACGGGCATGTGGAACAGGTAGATTTCGTAGCTGCGTTGGCCGACCATCCGGATCCAGCGCGTGCCGGCTGACAACACCTGCTCACCGACACCCTGGGCAAGCGCGACGAGCATCAAGGCTATCCCGATCTCCAGGATCGTGACGTTCAGGCCATAGCGCGCCAACCCGGTGTGTGAATCCTCGTTGCACGTGACGACCACAAGGAGTGCGGCAACGGCACCGAGCCCAAGGAACGCGCGCAGCGCGCGCGTGCCGATCCGCAGCCTGCGGCTGGCCAGGGCCGCCACGCAGCCGAAGGCAATTCCGTCTGCGCCGGAGAGATAGGCATACTGACCCCAGGGGTCCTGGTCCGCGAGCAGGGTGCGGTTGATCGGCCCGATGGCCACGAGGCATAGCAGCGGCAGGAGCAGGAGTCGCTCGCTTCGGAGCGCAAGGCACACGAGCGGAAACAGCAGGTAGAACGCTTCTTCAACCGACAGCGACCAGAGCGGATCCCAGCCACCGGGCAGGTAGCCGCGGTGACCCTCGAGCCAATTGAGGTGGAACGTCAGCGCCGCGAACAGCGCCCGGGCTATCGGAGCCTGGGTGGGCTTGAAGGCGAATCCGGGGGCGCCGGCAAGATGCAGGGCGGAGAGCAGGCCCAGGATGAGCAGCAGGCAGGGCAGGATGCGGGAGGCTCGCATCCAATAGAAGCGCCCGATGTGGATGGTCCCCGGCGAACCCCAGCGTTGCATCGACAGGTTCGTGATCAGGAAGCCCGATATCACGAAGAAGGCGATGACGGCGTAGTAGCCCGACCAGAACAGGAGCTGGTTCAGTGTTCCTGGCAAGACGCCATCGACCTCATAGTGGTTGAGCACGAAGCGCAGGTGTATGTGGTGCATGACCACGAGCAGCACGCACAGGCCCCGCAGCACATCGACGCCGTTCAGGCGCAGTCGATCGGGAACTCCCAGGGCTTCCTGAGTGGTCACCGCCCTGGCACGCTAGCGAACGCGCCAGTCGCGGCCTTCGAGGATCTCGACGAGGCGCGCCAGGAACGCGGAGGCCAGTCGTCCATCGGCAACGCGGTGATCAACCGTGAGCGTCAGCACGGATTGCGCCCGGATGCTGAAGCCGCCATTGACCGCCACCACGCAATCGCGCTGGCGGCCCACCGCGAGGATCGCCGATTGTGGCGGGTTGATCATCGCCGTGAACCGGTCGGGTCCGTCGGCGCCGAGGTTCGAGATGCTGAAAGTCGCGCCCTCGAGCTCGTCGCTGCGCAGCCGCCCCTCGAGCGCGCGCTGGACGCAGTCCTGGCGTCGGCGTGCGAGCTCATGGAGCCCCGGTTTCTCGGCGTCGTGGATGACCGGCACCAATAGTCCGCCCGCGACCGCGACGACGAGGCCGATGTGCGCGCCAGCGGTGGGCACGAGGCGGGCATTGGGCGAGTTTGCATCCCCGGCGAAGATGGCATTCAGCGCCGGCTGCTCGATGAGCGTGCGCGCGACAGCTTGCAACAGGAAGTCATTGACGGAAAGGCGAGCTGAGTCGGCCGGCGCCGCCGCGCCGTATTCGGCCCGAAGTGCCTGCAGGGTGGTGCAGTTGAACGAGCGCTCGACGACGAACTGCGGCACCGTCGCATTGCTCAGCGTCATCGCGCGCGCCAGCGCGCGCCGCATCGGCGACAGGGCTGCTCCGTCGGGCAACGAGCTTGCCGCCGCGGATGATTGCGTCGCGACCCCCGGAGCGAGCAAGGCCCGGACATCGGCGGACTGGATGCGCCCACCCGGGCCCGAGCCTGAGGCCT
The DNA here is from genome assembly GCA_963778855.1 of uncultured Gammaproteobacteria bacterium. Taxonomy (GTDB): domain Bacteria; phylum Pseudomonadota; class Gammaproteobacteria; order Steroidobacterales; family Steroidobacteraceae; genus FEN-1191. Next base: position 3,907 of record CAVZWC010000002.1, read on the forward strand.
TGCCCAGTTCCACTCCGTGCTCGGAGGCGAGCCGTCGCGCATAGGGCGAGCTGCGCAGGCGTCCGGCTGCGCGCGCGGCAGAGGGCGGCAATGCTGGCCGCGCTGCCGGGCTCGGCACCTTCGGGCTCGGTGCCGTCGTGCGCGCGGCCGGCTCGCGCGGCGGCGCGGCCGCCGCTGTGGCCGTTGACGCGCTCGTCTCCATCCAGGCGACCTGGTCGCCGACCTGCAACTCCTTGTTGACCGGCGCCAGGATCTCGTGGAGCCGGCCGTCGAAGCTGGCCTCGATCTCGACCATCGATTTCTCGGTTTCGACCTCGAGCAGCGCTTCGCCAGTCTTTACCTCATCACCGACCTTCTTGAGCCAGCGCGCGATCCGCACCGTCTCCATGACGAGTCCGATCTTCGGGATCTCGACCGCGACCAGCGCCATCGCCTAGGGCTCGCCCAGCGGAGACACGGTGCCGAGCATCGCCTGCGTCGCATCGACGATGACCGCGCTCCCGGGGAGCAGCGCGCGCTCGAGCTCCGGGGCAAATGGAATCGGTGCGAACGGGCAACCGACGCGCTCGACCGGCGCGTCGAGCTCGTCGAACAGCTCGGCGCCGATGCGCGCGGCCACCTCGGCGCCGACGCCGGCGTTGAGCACGGCCTCCTGCGCGATCAGGACGCGATGCGTCCGCGACACGGACTCCGCAATGCAATCCATATCGAGTGGCAGCAGCGTGCGCAGGTCGATGACCTCGGCGGAGGTGCCCGCTGCCGCGAGCGATTCCGCCGCCTCGAGCGCCGTCGACACCATCGCCGACCAGGCGATGATCGTGACATCGCTGCCGGCTCGCGCGATGCGGGCGCGGCCGATCGGGGGCAGGGGTGCGCCCTCGGGCAGCTCCTCGCGCATTGTATAGAGTCGCTTATGTTCAACGAACAGCACCGGCTCGCCGAGCCGGATGGCGCTCTTGAGCAAGCCGAAAGCCTCGGCGGGCGTCGAGGGCGCGACCACGACGAGCCCGGGCACGTGGATGAACCAGGCCTCGAGGCTCTGCGAGTGCTGGGCCGCCGCGCCGCCGGCGGCGCCAGACTGCGTGCGCACGACGAGCGGCACGGCGAGCTGGCCGCCCGACATGTAGCGGTACTTCGCGACCTGGTTGACGAGGCAGTCCATCGCCAGCGTCGCGAAGTCGATGAACATGACCTCGAGCACGGGCCGCAGGCCGCACAGCGCCGCGCCGGTTGCGAGCCCAGTGATCGCCGCCTCGCTGATCGGCGTGTTGCGCACGCGCTGCGCGCCGTGCTTGTCCGCGAGGCCACGCGTGACGCCGAAGGCGCCACCGGCCGCGACGTCCTCGCCGAGCAGGTATACGCGCTCGTCGCGCGCGAGCTCCTCGTCGAGCGCGCGGCGCAGGATCTCAATGAAAGTCTGCGCCATATTTGCCATCAGCCCGTAATCGACTGCAGTTCGGGCGAGCTGTACACGTACTCGAGCACCGTGTCCGGGTCCGGCCGCGCCGCCGCGCGGGCGCGCTCGACGGCCTGCAGCACTTCCTGTCGCGCCCGCTCGGCCAGCGCCTCGAGCTCGGCCGCCTTCACGCCCTGCGCGCGCAGGCGACGCCCGAGCCGTTCGATCGGGCATTTCTTCCTGGCCGCGGCGATCTCTTGCTTCGATCGATACGACTGCGAGTCGCCGACATAGTGGCCCGCCAGGCGGAAAGTCATGCACTCGAGCAGGTAGGGTCCGGATCCGCGGCGCAGCAGCTTGATGGCCTTGCCCGCGGTCTTGTGCACGGCCGGCAGGTCGTTGCCGTCGATGGTCGCCGTGCCGATCTTGTACGGGGCGGCGAAGGCGCTGACCTTCTGCACCTTCGAGTGCTCCTCGCGGCTCGTGAACTCGGCGTAGCCGTTGTTCTCGCAGACGAACAGCACCGGCAGCCTCCAGAGCGCGGCGAGGTTGAGCGTCTCGTGGAACACCCCGGCGCCCGTGGCGCCGTCGCCGAAAAAGGCGACGCTGATGGCGCCGCTGCGGCGGACCTGGGCGGCCCAGGCCGCGCCGGCAGCCAGGGGCAGGTTGCCGCCCACGACGCCCGTGGCGCCGAGCACGCCGACACTCGCGTCGACCAGGTGCATCGACCCGCCGCGACCCCGGCACAGGCCGGTATCGCGCCCGAGGATCTCGGCAAAGCTGCGCTCGAGGTCGCTCCCCTTGGCCAGCACGTGGCCGTGGCCGCGGTGGCTCGTGAATAGCAGGTCTTCCCGCGAGAGGTGGGCGCAGACGCCGACGGCCACCGCCTCCTGGCCCGTGGACAGGTGCGGAAAGCCCGGGATCTCACCGGCGCCGGCCAGGCGCTGCACCTGCGCTTCGAAGTGCCGGATGCGGCACATCGCGTGGTACAGGCGTCGCCATTCTTCCAGGGTCGGCTCAGCCACGCCGCATTGTCACTGAGGGCGTGGCGAGCTTCAAGCCGCGGACCGTTGCGCCCGGGGCGGTGTGGCCCGCCCCGGCGGCGGCGTACGGCTCCTGGGGCCGGCGCGGGCGGGAGGCGGGTCTCTCTCCCACCCGCCGCGCCCGCCTGCGGTCCGCCTGGCGCCTCCAGGCGATTGTATGCGACACATACGTGTATTCCACGATACGCGCCGCCAGGCGGGCGGGCGATATTCCATGCGCCGCGCCGGCTCGGGGCGGCTCGGCAAACTCGGGAGCAGGCCTATGGGTGCAGTCGCGGGAACGGTCGGATCGATCTGGGGTACCCCGGTCTTTGACGGCCACCAGGCCATGAAGGGCTACGCCCTCAACAAGATGTGCTACTCCTTCAACAATGCGGCCAACCGCGAGGCCTTCCTGCGCGACGAGGACGAGTACTGCCGCCGTTACGGCCTGACCGCCCAACAGCGCGAAGCGGTGCGGGGGCGCAGCGTGCTCGACCTCATCGCCGCGGGCGGCAACATCTATTACCTGGCCAAGCTCGCCGGCGCGCTCGGGCTCGACGTCCAGGACATCGGCGCCCAGCAGACCGGGACGACCGTGACCGACTTCAAGGCCAAGCTGGCCGCGGCAGGGAGTTGAACCATGGCCAGGGTAATCGGTGGAATTGCCTGCTCGCACATCCCGGCCATCGGCAACGCGATCACGCGCCAGCAGCAGGAGGATCCCTACTGGAAGCCGTTCTTTGCGGGCTATCCGCCGGTGCACGCCTGGCTCGAGCGCGTGCGGCCGGACGTCGCGATCGTGATCTACAATGACCACGGCCTCAACTTCTTCCTCGACAAGATGCCGACCTTCGCGATCGGCGCGGCGCCCGAGTACGCCAACGCCGACGAGGGCTGGGGACTGAAGCCGGTTCCGTCCTTCCCGGGACACCCCGAATTGTCCTGGCACCTGATCGAGTCACTCGTGGCCGAGGAATTCGACCTGACGACCTGCCAGGAGATGCTCGTCGACCACGGCTTCACGGTGCCGATGTCGCTGCTGTGGCCCGGTCGCGTCCCTTGGCCGGTGCGCAGCGTGCCGATCGCCGTGAACACAGTGCAGCATCCGTTGCCATCGCCGGCGCGTTGCTACAAGCTCGGCCAGGCGCTCGGCCGCGCGATCGCCTCGTTCCCACAGGACCTCAAGGTGGTGCTGCTCGGCACCGGCGGGCTTTCGCACCAGCTCGATGGCCAGCGCGCCGGTTACATCAACCGCGAGTTCGACCTGGAGTGCATGGACAAGATCGTCGACGACCCCGCGGCACTGGCCCGCTACTCGATCCGCGAACTCGTCGAGCTCGCCGGCAGCCAGGGGACCGAGTTCATTCACTGGCTGATGATGCGTGGTGCGCTGGCAGGCCGGGTCAAGCGCCTGCACAGCAACTACCATATACCCGTCTCCAACACGGCGGCGGGGCTGTTGCTGCTCGAGAACGCGGCCTGACCCGCCGGCGCCGCGGCCACGCCTTGCCGGCGCGTCGGCGGGAAAGCTATTCTGAGCCATAGGGGCGCGCCCGGCGGCGCGCCTCACCCACTACGGCGGGGGATCGAATGCGCGCGGCGGTGTACTACGGACGCGAGGATGTCAGGCTCGAATCGGTCCCCGAGCCGCAGGCCGGGCCCGGCGAGGTCAAGCTGCGCGTGCGCTACAACGGCATCTGCGGCAGCGACCTGCTCGAGTACTACGACGGCCCGGTTACGACGCGCACCACGCCGCATCCGCTGACCGGCGTCACCAATCCCGTGATCCTCGGCCACGAGCTGTGCGGCGAGGTGGTCGAGCTTGGCGCGGGCGTCGAGGACCTCGCGCGCGGCGACCTGGTCTCGGTCGAGCCGCTCGAAACCTGCGGCCGCTGCATCTTCTGCACCTCGGGCCAGTATAACCACTGCCCGCTGGTCGCCTTCCACGGCTACAACCGTCGCGGCGGCGGCCTCGCCGAGTACACCGTGGTCAAGCGCGCGATGGCGCATTCCCTGCTGCCCGGCATGACGCCGATGCAGGGGGCGCTGATCGAGCCGCTCGGCGTCGCCTGGCACACGGTCGAGCGCTGCGATGTCGAGGCTGGCCAGACCGTCGCCATCCACGGCGCGGGTCCGATCGGCGTCGGCGTGTTCCTGACGCTCAAGCGTCGCGGCGTGCACGCGATCATCGTCGAGCCCTCGCCCGAGCGGCGCGCCGTGCTGCAGAAGCTCGGCGCGCGCACGCTGCTCGATCCGGCCGATGGCGACGTCGTCAGCGCGATCCGCGACCACACCGAAGGCCGCGGTGCCCATGCCTCTGTCGATGCCGCCGGTGTGCCTGCCTCTTTCCACGCCATGCTGCACGGCACACGCGTGGACGGCACGGCCGTCGTGGTCGCGATCCACCATCATCCGCTCGTGATACCGCCCTTCGACCTCCTGATGCCGGAAGTGAAACTCACGGGTGTGGCAATGTCGGTGAATGCCTTCCCCGATGTGATCGCCGAGATGGCGCGCGGCAGCTATCCGCTCGACGGCTGGGTCGAGACCATCCCGTTCACCGGCATCGTGCACGATGGCATCGAGCGCCTGCGTCGCCACGGCGGCATGAAGATCCTGGTCGACGTGGCCGGTCAGGCCCAGCAAATCAGGGAGTGAGCGCGTGAAGATCCCGGAGCTGTTCAAGGTCGAGGGCTGTGGCGTCATCGTGACCGGCGGCGCGAGCGGACTCGGGCTCGCCTACGCCGAGGCGCTGGCCGAAAATGGCGCGCACGTCACGATCCTCGACGTCGATCCGGCGCGGATCGCAACCGAGACCAGGCGCCTCGGGGCGCTCGGCTACGCGGCGCGCGGCGAGGTCGTCGACGTGAGCGACCACGCGGCGCTCGATCGCGCCTTTGACGCAGCGGTCGCGGCGCACGGCCGGCTCGACGTCGTGTTCGCCAATGCCGGCATCGACTCCGGCCCGGGGTTCCTCGGCAGCTGGGTAGGCGCGCATCGGCCGCGCAATCCCGAGGGCGCGCTCGAGTCCTACACCGACGAACGCTGGAGCCGCGTGATCGACGTCAACCTGACGGGCGTGTTCGCGACGTTGCGAGCTGGCGCGCGCATCATGAAGCCGCAGCGCTCGGGACGCATGATCGTGACGACCTCGGTCGCCGCCTACCAGTGCGAGCCAGCGATCGGCTCGGCCTATATGGCCGCGAAGGCCGGCGCGACGCACCTGACGCGCTGCGTCGCGCACGAGCTGGCCGCGTTCAACATCACGGTCAATGCCATCGCGCCGGGATTCTTCGTCACCAACATCGGCGGCGGACACGCCAAGAATCCCGCAACCCAGGCGGCGGTCGGCAAGATCGTGCCGATGCACCGCGTCGGCTTCCCCGAGGACATCAAGGGACTCGCGCTGTTCCTGGCCTCGCCCGCGTCGGCGTACCTGACCGGCCAGCAGATCTCGATCGACGGCGGCTGGACCATGGGCGCCGCCGACTGAGAACGCGCGTTGGAGGGCTGGCCTAGAATGACAGCGCCGTCGCCTGCACCACGTCGCTGATCCCCCGGATCCGCTCCAGCATTTCGTCAGTCACGAGCTGATCCACCTCGATCAGGGCGATCGCGTCGGCCCCGGCAGCTGTCCGTCCGAGATGGAATGTGGCGATGTTGATCGCTGCCTCGCCGAGCAATGTCCCGAGCCGGCCGATGAAACCTGGCCGGTCGCGGTTGGTGATGTAAAGCATGTGCCGCCCGAGCTCGGCTTCGATCGCAATGCCCTTGATTTCAACCAACCGCGGCCGATTGCCGCTGAAGAGCGTGCCGGCCACGGCCCGCGTCTGGCGATCGGTCGTGACGGTGAGGCGGATCAGGGTCTGGTAGTCGCTGGGCCGGCTGTGCTTGACCTCGCTCACTTCGATATGCCGCTCGCGGGCCAGCAGCGGTGCGCTGACCATATTGACGCTGTCCAGCAAGGGCGCGAGCAGCCCCGATAGCGCCAGTGCGGTCAATGGCCGGGTATTGAGTTCTGCGGCCTGGCCCTCGTACTCGATCCTGACGGCCTGCAGGCTCGATTGCGTGAGCTGGCCTGCGAAACTACCCAGCAGGCGCGCCAGCTCCATATGCGGCCTCAGTCGCGGCGCCTCTTCGGCGGTGACCGAGGGCATGTTGAGCGCGTTCGTGACCGTTCCGGACAGCAGGAAATCGGCCATCTGCTCAGCCACCTGGATGGCGACCTTCTCCTGGGCCTCGGCGGTCGAGGCCCCGAGATGCGGGGTAGCCACGACCTCGTCGAGGGCAAACAGCGGGTTGTCTCGCGCCGGCTCCTTCGCAAAGACATCGAGGGCGGCGCCGGCCACGATTCCGGACTCGATCGCCGCCTTGAGGTCGGCCTCGTTCACGAGCTCACCGCGCGCGCAGTTGATGATGCGCACGCCGCGCTTCACCTTTGCCAGCGCCGCGGCGTTGATGACGTGCCGGGTGCCCTCGCTCAGCGGCGCGTGCAGCGTAATGAAATCGGCGCGCGCCAGCAGCTCGTCGAGCCCGAGTTTCTCAACGCCGAGGTCCCTGGCCCGATCGTCGGACAGATACGGATCATAGGCCAGCACCTTCATTTTCAGGCCCTGGGCCCGGTCGGCCACGATCGAGCCGATATTGCCGCAGCCGATGATGCCGAGCGACTTGCCGGTAAGTTCGACACCGAGAAAGCGGGACTTCTCCCATTTTCCAGCCCGCGTCGAGCGGTCGGCCGCGGGAATCTGGCGCGCCAGGGCAAACATCAGCGCGATGGCATGCTCGGCCGTGGTGACCGAATTGCCGTGCGGCGTGTTCATGACGACGACGCCGCGCTGTGTCGCCGCAGCCAGGTCGATGTTGTCGATGCCGATGCCGGCACGCCCGATGACCTTGAGACGGGTTCCCGCGGCAATGATCGCCGCATCCACCTTGGTTGCGGAACGTACGGCAAGTCCGTCGTAATCGGCGATCGTTGCACTGAGCTCGGCAGGCGAGAGACCGGGGCGTACGTCAGCCTGGATGCCGCGCGCGCGGAAGATCTCGGTAGCCTGCGGGCTCAATTCATCGGCAATCAGAACGCGAACCTTGCCGGGCATCCGACTACTCCCTGATTTCCTCGGACCTGTATCCCTGAAGATACAGCAGGCCGGTCAGGTCGGTCTGGTCGAGGCGAAAGCGCGCCGCTGCGGCGACTGCGGGCTTGGCGTGGAAAGCCACACCAAGCCCGGCAATCTGCAGCATGCCTATGTCGTTCGCACCATCGCCGATCGCTGCTGTTGCGGATTGGGGCAACCCGCGGTCGGCGGCCAGTCTGGCGAGGATGGCCTGCTTGCCGGCGCCGTCGAGGATGGGCTCGGCGACCGTGCCGCTCAGCTTGCCCTGGGCAGTTTCGAGCCGGTTGGCATGGAACTCATCGAAACCGCATTCGGCCGCCACCCGCGCCGCGAATGTGTCGAAGCCGCCGGAGACCAGTACCGTCCAGGCGCCGTGCGCGCGCATGGTCCGTACCAGTTGCCGGGCCCCGGCGGTGAGCTCAATCAATGCCGTCACGCGTTCCAGCAAACTAACCGGCTGACCGGCCAGCATGGCAACTCGCTCACGCAGCGACCGGGCAAAGTCGATCTCGCCACGCATGCTGCGCTCGGTAATGGCCGCCACCTCCACACCGCGACCGACCAGCGCGGCGAGTTCGTCGAGAAGCTCGCGCGTGATGATCGTGGATTCCATGTCGGCCACGAGCAGTTTTTTTCGACGCCCGACGCTCGGTTGGACGGCGACGTCCAGATCGCTGATGGCAAGCCCGGCGCGAGCCGCGGCCTCTGCACGCGCAGGCTGGGCGCCCGAAAAGTTGATGTCGCAGGCCTTGCCCGGCGCCAGCCAGTCGGTCCCGGTGACTGTCGCACCGGCGTCGCGCAGGATCGTGCCGGCGGCGGCGGCGATGGACGGTGTTGCAGCGAGGTCAGCACCCATCAGGGTCAGGACGTGGGACATAGTCGCGCTGGCATCCAGATGGTTGCTCGGGTACTGCTCGGGGCGCTATTGCCGTCGGCGCGAGCCGTGGGGCTAGCTGTCGCGGTGGCGCCTCGGCGCGGCGAGGGCGACATCGACGAGCATGGGCGCCTTCGAGGCGAAGGCCTGCCGGAGCGCAGCCGGCAATTCATCGCGCCGCTCGACGCGCAGTGCCGCGACGCCGTGGCCTTGCGCCAGCGCCCGGAAGTCGAGGTGCGGCAATTGCGTGCCCGGCAGTTGCGCCATCCCGAAGTGCTCGCCGAATTCGACCAGCGCCTCGTAGCTGCCATTGTTGACGATGATGAACGTGACCGGGAGCCCGTGCTCCGCCGCGGTCCACAGCCCCTGGATCGAATACATCGCCGAGCCGTCGCCCAGCAGCGCCACCACCTTGCGCTCCGGGCGGGCGAAGGCGACGCCGACCGCGGCCGGTAAGCCGTGGCCGAGGCCGCCGCTGGCGCAGGTGTGGAAGCTGTCGCACTCGAACATCGGCAGGTGCGCCTGCATCGCGCCGCGGCTGCTCGGCGCTTCCTCGACGATTATGGTGCCTGCCGGACGCAGCGCGTCGATCTGCTGCATCAGGAAGGCCTCGCTGAGCCCGGCGTCGGCGGGCCGCAAGGCATCGGCTTGCCCGGTAGTGCGCGGCCGCAGTTCCGGCGCCTCGCGTCGCGGTGGCCCGGCTGACTGGAGCAGCGCGGCGATGCCGAGCTTGATGTCGGTGACTATGCCTAAGCCCACGGCCGCCCAGGCTGCCGCGGACGGATCGTCCGTGAGTTGCAGCAGCGCAGCGCCTGGCGGCAGGTGAGGGCCGCTGCCCTCAACATGGTACGTGAACACTGGCGCGCCGAGCACGAGTACGAGGTCGGCACCTGCCAGGCAGGCGACGAGTGGCGCGCGGTCGGGCGGCAGGAAGCCCGCGAACAGGCGGTGGCGTTCGGGAAAGCTGTTGCGGGCCGAGCGCGGCGCGACCCAGACTGGCGCCTCGTGCCGCTCGGCCAGCGCGATGACCTCATCCCAGGCGCCGTCGCGCGCGACCGAGGCGCCGACCACGAACACTGGCCGGCGCGCGGCGTCCAGTGCCTGCGCCGCCTGCGACAGCATCCCAGGCGTGCCGGCCACCGTGGTGCTCACGGTGCGAGCATGGACCGGCTCGCAGCGCCGCTCCCAGTCGTCGACCGGCACCGATACCAACGTCGGCCCGCGCGGCGCCTGCATCGCCGTGTAGAAAGCGCGCGCGATCGCGGCCGGCACGTCCTCGGCCCGCGCGGGCTCGCTGCTCCACTTGACGTAGGGCCGCGGCAGGTTCGTGGCCTGCTCCGAGTACAGGAAAGGCTCGAGCGGCAGCATGGAACGCGCCTGCTGTCCGGCGATGATCACGAGCGGCGTCTGGTTGCGATACGCGGTGAATATCGCGCCGAGTGCGTGGCCGACGCCGACCGCCGAGTGCAGGTTGACCAGTGCCGCGCTGCTGCGCGCCTGGGCGTAGCCATCCGCCATGCCGACGGCGACCGATTCCTGCAGGCCCAGCACGTAGCGGAAGTCGCGCGGGAAGTCGCGAAACATCGGTAGCTCGGTCGAACCCGGGTTGCCGAACACGGTCGTCAGGCCGAACTCGCGCAGCAGCGCGAAGCTGGCTTCGCGCACCGTCGGCAGCGTCGGCTCCGCCACGGCTGGCCTCAGTCGGGGAACTGCGCGCGCGTCGTCGTGTAGACGCGCCCGGTCAGCTGCTCGAGCGGCCATTCGCGCATCTTGGCGTTGAGCACCTCGATGCCCCAGTGTCCCTGGTAGCCGGCCGCGAGCATCGTGCGCACGAATCCGCGCACGTCGAACTCGCCTTCACCACACAGGCGCCGATGATTGATCGTGTCCTCGTGCAGGTCCCAGGGCGCCTTGAAGGTGCCGTCGTTGATCTCGATGCTGCACAGGAACCGCGCCGGCACGCGCGCCACGTCGGCGTAGGGGATGCCAAGCTTCACGACGTGCCACAGGTCGAAGATGATGCCGCCGTTGGCGGCATTGGCGCCCGAGACGAGCTCGAGCGCTCCCTCGAGCGTGTGGATGTTCGCGAACGGCATGAGCTCGAAGCCAATGCGGGTGCCGTAGCCCGTGGCCTCCTGGCACAGCGCCGCGAAGGCTTCGATGAGCTGCGGCATCGGGCAGGGCGTGTTGAAGAAGTCGCCGACCTTGACGTGATGGGCGCCGAACGCCGCCGCGGCCTCGAACAGCATGCGCTTGCGCGCGTCGGAGGCCTGCTTGCGCTCGCCGTCCCTGAACCACCAGTCATTCAGGAACTCGAGCTCGATGCTGGTCATGCCGTTGGCGTCGAGGACCTTGCGCATCTCGTCCAGCGACTGCGACTTGAGCGTGTGCTCGAGGTCCGCGTGCCAGATGCCGAAGCCGGTGAAGCCGGCGCGCGCGGCCGACTCCACCCGTTCGCGGAAGCTGAACACGCTGTACTCGCGGTCGGTGTGGGGGTAGGCGCCGCCGGCAATGGACCAGTAGGAGGCGAGCAGTTGCACGGGTTTGGACATGTGAGCCTCGCAATATATCCGGTGGTCAGGTCGCCCGGGCGGCCGCGGCGGTGAATGCGCCGCCAACCCGCAGCGGCGCCGTCTCGCGCAGGCCCAGGGCCAGCAGCATGCCGAGGATGGCGCAGCCGCCCTCGATCACGAGCGGCGCGCGCAATCCGTAGATGTCCGCCGCCCAACCCGCGATCGCCGGCCCGCTGACCCCGCCGAGCACCTCGCCGAGGCCGACGACCATGCCGACCGAGGTGGCGACGAAGCTGGCGGGGATGCTTTCGGACGGGATCGTGCTCATGAACAGCGGAAACGTGCCGCTCGCCGACCAGCCGAGGAAGATCATCACGGCCAGGGCGTAGACCGAGCCGTTGTAGTAGAGCACCGCCAGCGGCACCAGCAGTCCGACGAGGTTGAACAGCACCACGACCGGGCGCCGCCCGTAGCGGTCCGAGAGCCGCGGCACGACGAAGCTGAAGAAGGCGGCCGAGAGGCCGAGCACGCTCATGAGCCACTTCATCGTGCCGGGGGGCAGGTGCCGCATCGTCTGGTAGTACATCGGCAGGAATGCCCAGCCGAGCACCATCCACGCGACCATGACGATGCTCATGAGCATGCACAGCCACATGTTGCGGTGGGCCAGCATGTCGCGCATCTTCGGCCCGGACTTCGGCCCGGCATTCACCGCGGTGGCCGGTACCGATTGCGCCGCCGGTTCGTGCACGTAGAGAGCGATCAGCACGGCCATCACGAGCCCGGGCAGGCCGGAGAGGAAGAACGAGGTCCGCCAGCTGTAGGCGGTTGCGATCGAGACCAGGATCAAGGGCGCGGCGAAGGAGCCGAGGATGTTGCTGCCGAAGTTCTGCAGCACGCCCATGTTGTGGCCGCGATGCTCCGCGCTCGACTCGCGCGCCACGAGCGACTGCGCCACCGGCATGAACGGCCCCTCTACCGCGCCCATCAGCATGCGCACCAGGAACAGCTGCAGGAAGGTGCCCACCATTCCCGACATGAACGAGCAGATCGAGAAGGCGATCGTGGTGGCGAGCAGTATGGGCTTGCGGCGCCCGCTGTGGTCGGAATACAGTCCGCCGAGGAAGGCCGAGAGCGCCCAGCTGAAGGACAGCGCCGAGATGACGAGGCCCACCTGCTTGTAGTTGAAGTGAAGGTCGCTGGCGATGAACGGCATCAGGAAATTGACCGCGTTGCGGTCGAAGAACAGGAAGCCGAAGGTTAGCCCTAAGATCCAGATCAGCTTCGATTCGTACTTCATGCAGCGAGTCCCGTTCGCGCCTTGGCAGCGGCGCAAGCCTTGTATTCGGGCACTCTACGCGACGTCCGCGCGGCTTGCCTTCGCTCGCCGGCCACCGCGTGTTCGCTGTCGGTCGAGTTTCGCCGCGCGGATCGTTGGAGTCTCGCGTGCATGGACCGCCACCCCCTGCTGATGCGTCGCCGCCCATGATACAAAAGTTCGGGGCTGCCACCACGCTCGACCGCCGCCAGTTCATCCAGGCCGCGACCGGCGTGCTGACCGGGGTCTTGAGCGCGCTCAGTCCCCTGGCCGCCCTGGTGCCCGGGCGCAGCTGGGCGCTGGAGATGCGCACGCTGTCCTCGAGCCAGGCTGCGACGCTGCTCGCCATGATCCGCACGATGCTGCCGCACGACGGGCTCGACGAGGCCGCCTATGCACTTGTCGTCGGCGCACTGGATGCCGACGCGGCCGCGACACCGGCCGCGCGCACCCGGCTCGATGAGGGCATCACGAAGCTGGGGCCCGAATTCTCGACGCTGCCGGAGGCCAGCCGGGTCGTCGCGCTGCGCGCGATGGAGTCGAGCGAATTCTTCCAGTCGGTGCGCCGCACCTCGCTGTTCGTGCTCTACAGCAACCCGATCGCCTGGGCGCATTTCGGCTACGAGGGCGAGGCGTTCTCGAAGGGCGGATACCTGTTCCGCGGGTTCAACGACCTCAAGTGGTTGCCCGAAGTGCCGCTGGCCGACAGCGGTCCGGTGCCGGCGAAATGACCGCGGTGTCGGGGCCGGCAGGCATGCACAGGATGTACCATGGCGCGCTTTGACAGCGACGACGCCGGCGTGGTCGTCATCGTCGGCTCGGGTGCCGGCGGCGGCACGCTGGCGCACGAACTCACGCGCCGCGGCATCAAGGTCGTGCTGTTCGAGGCGGGCGGGCGCCAGTCGGCGGCAAGCTTCTCGCAAAACCCGGGCGAAGCCTTCGGGCAGCTGACCTGGCTCGAACCGCGCACGACCAGCGGCAGCTGGGGCGAGGCGCAAGGCTCGCCGACGATGCCGGTGTGGATGTGCCGCACGGTTGGCGGCACGACCGTGCACTGGACCGCGGCCTGCCCGCGGCTGCAGTCCTACGAGATCAAGGCGCGGACGACCTATGGTGAGATCGCCGGCGCCTCGCTCGTTGACTGGCCGATCGACTACCCCGAGCTCGAGCGTTGGTACGTGGCCGCCGAGAAACGCATGGGCGTGGCGCGCCGTCACGGCAATCCGGGCCTGCCGGCCTCGAACAACTTCAAGGTCATGTACAACGGCGCGCGCAAGCTTGGCTACAAGCGCGTGCACACGAACTACCTTGCGATCAACTCGCGCGTCAGCGACGGGCGCGGCCTGTGCATCCAGCAGGGTTTCTGCACCATGGGCTGCAAGACCGACGCCAAGTGGAGTACGCTGGTCACCGAGATCCCGCGCGCCGAGCAGACTGGCCACCTCGACCTGCGCTCGGCTTGTTTCGTGACGCGCATCGAGCACGATGCGGCTGGGCGCGCCAGCGCGGTGCTTTATCGCGACGCCACGGGCAAGGAGCAACGCCAGAAGGCGCGCTGCGTCTGCGTCGCCGGCAGCGCCGTCGAGACGGCGCGCCTGTTGCTGCTGTCGGAATCGGCACGCTTCCCGCACGGGTTGGCGAACGGCTCCGACCAGGTGGGCCGCAACTACTGCCACCACGTGCTCGGCTTCGTCTGGGGCCTGTTCGAGCAGCCGGTGCACGCCTGGCGCGGCGCGATCCTCGCCGGCGTCGTCGAGGACGAGAACGTCTACAAGCCCGAGCGTGGCTTTGCCGGCGGCTACCACCTCGAGCTGGCGATGATCGACCTGGCCTCGCTCCCCATGGCGGCCCTGCCTTACGGTTGGGGCCGCGACTACGCCTCGATCATCGACAACTACCGCAACATGGCTGGCATGCTGATCAACGGCGAGGACCTGCCGCGCGCCGACAACCGCATCTCGCTATCGAAGTCGATCAAGGATGCCTACGGCCTGCCGGTCGCCCACGTCCATTGCGACCAGCACCCGAACGACCTGGCCATGCTGCGCCATGCGCAGCAGCAGGGCAGGCGCATCTACGAGGCCGTCGGCGCGAAGCGCGTGGTGTTCAGCGGCACGCCGCCGGCAACGCACCAGATGGGCACCGCGCGCATGAGCCGTGATCCCGCCCACGGCGTGGTCAACCCGTACGGCCGCACGCACGAGGTGTCGAACCTGTTCCTCTCGGACGGCAGCGTGTTTCCGACGGCCGGCGCCGCCAATCCGACGTTGACCATCGTCGCGCTGGCGCTGCGGCAGGCCGAGTACCTGAGCCGCGAACTGAAGGCCGGCAGGGTATAGGGCCTGTAAACACTCAAGGCATCGCTGCGTTGCTGCCCCCAAAGCCGGCAGCCAAGGCGCGAGGAGCGAAGCTTGGTAATTCCAAGTAAGCGACGAGCAACGCCGGCCGGCGGCTTTCGGGGCGCAACCCGAAGGGACAGGGCCAGGATCATCCAGGACCGTGTTGCGCCTCGCTTATGTGCAGTGAGCACACCGCGCTCGGCGCGCCTTGTCCTGGATGATCCTGGCCGCTGTCGCAGCGACGCCTTGAGTGTTTACAGGCCCTATCCGTTACGGTGCCGTGGCTGTCGGCGCCTTCTCAGCGGCGTAGCTTTCCTGCGCGCGCGAGATCAGGTAGCTGCGGATTTCCGCGAGGCGCCCGGCCCCGAGGCTGGGTTCGAAGCCGATCATGCCGTGCGCGACCAGCGCGCCCTGCAGCACCACCACGCGCCACATGTCATCGTCGGATAGCGCCTTGCTGTAGCGCAGGTCCGGGATGATGCCGCCCGAGTGCGCGGCGTCGCCGTGGCAGCTGCCGCAGTAGCGCGCATAGAGCTTGGCGCCCGCGGAGACCTGCGTGGCGTCCTGCGTCGCCGTCGGCGGCGGCGGGAATTCCGCGACCTTGTCGTTGACCGCGGGCAGCGTGGCCTTGCCGTCGAGCGCGAAGGTCAGCACGCGGCTGCGATTGGGCAGGCGGCCCGACTTGTAGGCCAGCTCGCCCGTGGCGAGCGGAAATATGCCGCCCCAGCCGACCACGATCGTGACGTACTGGCGCCCGTCGACCGTGTAGGTCATCGGCGCGGCGATGATTCCGGTTTGGGCCGGGAACGACCACAGCTTCGCGCCATCGCTGGCACGGTAAGAGACGAGCTCGCCCGCAGCCGTGCCCTGGAAGACCAGGTTGCCCGCGGTCGACAGCAGTCCGCCGTTCCACGGGCCGGCGTGATCGGCGCGCCACACCTCGCGCCCGGCCACTGGATCCCAGGCCGAAAGGAATCCCTTGAGGCTGCCAATGATTGCGGCCTTGATCTTCTTGTCCTGCGGCAGGCTGGTCGCGGCGAGATCGACGCCCATGTTGACGCCGACGGGCTCAGGCTTGAAGTCCTGGTCCTTCAGGTAAGGGAACGGCGCCTCCTGTGCCGGGATGTAGACCAGCCCGGTGTCGGGGCTAAAGGACATCGGCTGCCAGTTGTGCCCGCCGAGCCCGCCCGGCGCCCCGACCCACAGCTTGCCGGTCTTGTCGTAGTGCGCCTCTGGCACCACGTCCGGCCGCCCGGTCTTGAGGTCGACGCCCTTGGCCCAGTTCACGGGCACGAAGTTGTTCGCCGACAGCAGCTTACCGGTAGTGCGATCGAGCACGTAGAAATAGCCGTTCTTGTTGGCCTGCATGATGACCTTGCGCGGCTTGCCGTCGATGCGCAGCGTCGCGAGCGTCAGCGACTGGTCGGCGTCGTAGTCCCACACATCCGCGGGCGTAGTCTGGTAATGCCAGGCGTAACTACCGTCATCGACGTGCACGGCCACGATCGAGGCGGTGTAGAGCGCGTCGCCGCGCTCGCCGCCGTCGACCGGCCCGGACCACGGCGATGCGTTGCCCGTGCCCATGTACACGAGCCCGAGCTCGGCATCGTAGGAGAATGAATTCCACACCGTGCCGCCGCCGCCGTCCTGCCACCATTCGCCCGACCAGGTGCGCGCGGCGCGCTTCATGGCCTCGTTCTCGAATCCGAGCGCGGGGTTGCCGGGCACCACGTAGAAGCGCCACAACTGCTTGCCGGTGCGCGCGTCGTAGGCGGTGACGTAGCCGCGCACGCCGAACTCCGCGCCCGCGTTGCCGATGATGACCTTGCCCCTGGCGATCAGCGGCACGCCGGTGATCGCGTACGGCCGCTGCGGATCGACCGTCAGCACGGACCAGGCCGGCTTGCCGCTCTTCGCATCGAGCGCAATCAGGCGCCCATCGAGTGTGCCGACGTAGACCCGGCCCTCGTGGACGGCGACGCCGCGGTTGACCACGTCGCAGCAGATGTGTGCCGCCACCGCGCCCGGAACGCCGGGATCGAACTGCCACAGCAGCTTGCCAGTGCTCGCGCGGAAGGCCTGCACCTTGCTCCAGGCGCTGGTGGTGTAGAGCACGCCGTCGACCACGACCGGCGTGGCTTCCTGGCCGCGGTGCGTGTCGAGGTCGTAGTACCAGGCGAGTCCGAGCCGGCCGACGTTCTGGTCGTTGATGTCGCGCAGCGGGCTGTAGCGCGTATCGCCGTAATCATGGCTGGCCATGAGCCAGTCGCCAGGCTCGCCCCTGGCCGCGTGCGCGGCCCGGGCGGTCGCCGGCGCTTCAGGCTGCGCGGCGTGGCCCGTCAGGATGAATGCAGCCAGGAGTGGGTAGACGTAGCGGTAAACCATGAAGGCCCCCTTGCGCGCTGCTCCAGCGCCCCGGTCGAGGCTAATCCTAACAAGCCCTCGCCGCAGGCGGTGCGCCCACGCGATGACGGCTGTCACGCTAACGATACCGCGGCCGCGGCGCTCCCGTTTGCGCTGGTCATCGACAACGGATTGCACTGGTAGTCGCATCCGGACGGGCCGGCGCGATACGGTAGCCGCTGCAGCAGGAACGGGAGGCGACGATGGGACAGGTAGGTTTCGGGCAGCCGGACGACGGCATCATCCAGATGGCCTATGTCGTCGAGGACATACACAAATCGATGGAAATGTGGGCCAGGAAGCTGAAGGTGGGCCCGTGGTTCCTGCTGGAGCACTTCACCGGCGTCGATCCCCTGTACCGTGGCAAGCCCTCGCGCGCCGACATCGCGCTTGCGATGAGCTTCTCGGGCCACATGAACATCGAGCTGCTGCAGCCGAACAATGACGCGCCCTCGGTGTACCGCGATCACATCGAGCGCCGCGGCTACGGCTTCCACCACTGGGGCGTGGCCAGCTGGCACTTCGATGCCGACGTCGCGCGCTACCTGGCGGCCGGCCACGAGACCGCGTTCATCTGCAAGGTGCCGAGCGGCGGGCGCGTCGCGTACATGGACACGACGGCGCAGATGGGCGGCTACACCGAGTTCATCGAGCTCGGCGGCGCGTTCGAGGAAGTCTTTGGCCGCTTCTACCGCGCCAGCGTCGGCTGGGACGGCAAGGACCTCGTGCGCTCGTTCATCCCCTAGCCGCGCACGGCGCCTAGCCGCGGGCGCGGTGACCGTGCGGACGCTAGGCGGTGCCGGCGCGCTCGCGCCGGAACTCGAGCGGCGTCATGTTGAAGCGCGCGCGGAACACGCGCCCGAAGTGCGTCGGGCTGTTGAAGCCGTGATCGAAGGCGATCGCCGTCACCGTGCGTCCGCGCTGCGCGCAGGAGACGAGCGCGCGCGAGCAGGCGTCGAGCCGGCGCCTGAGGATATAGCGCGCCACCGTCTCTTCCTGGTCCGAGAACAGGTGGTGCAGGTAGCGGGGCGTCATGCGGCAGGCCTCGGCGATGCGCGTCGGCGTCAGCTCGGGATCGTGCAGGTGCGCCTCGATATAGTTGATGATGCGGATGCGGTGCGCGGTGGCGAGCGAGGAGCAGTCGGAGCGCGCGCGCGGGACGTCGGCATAGGCGGCGCCCAGCAGGTCGAGGATCGCGACCGAGGCGCGCTCGGCGGCGGCCTGCTCGAGCTCGAGGCGGCACTCGGCCCAGAAGTTGCGCAGGAACCGCGACAGCAGGCGACCGACGCCCGAGGCCGCCTGCATCGGCACCGCGACCAGGCTCTCGGGGCAGGCGATGTGCCGGCGCAGCTTGGCGTCCGGGATGCCGAGCACCAGCATGTGGTTCGCGCCCGGGAAGGTGATCTCGTAGTGGCGCGTGCTGTCGCAGAGCGTGAAGTCGCCGCCCTTGAGCAGGGCCTCGCGCCCGTTCTGGTGGCTGACGCTTTCACCGTCCATCTGCAGGTGCAGGAAGAACAACGAGCAGCGCGTGCGCGCCACGTGTGCGCGCGAGTGCTGCACCGTCTGCGCCTCGGAATAGACCTCGGCCAGTGACAGGTCGCCGATCTCGGTGCGCGTGATCGAGCCGTTGAAGCTGTGGATGTCGACCGGATCGGACACCAGCGGCGAGAAGCTCTCGCAGGCGCGCTCGTTCCAGTAGGCCAGCTTGCGGCGCGGGTCGAGCCCGGAGGTCGTGTACGAGACGATCTGTGGCATTGCGCCGCTGGACGCCTAGAGCTGGATGATGACGGTCTTCAGTTCGGTGTACGACTCGATGCCCTGGCGCGCCTGCTCGCGGCCGAATCCGGATTGCTTGAAGCCGCCGAAGGGCAGGGCCGGGTCGATGACGGCGTGGCAGTTGCCCCAGACCGTTCCGGCCTTGAGCTTCGAGGCGAGCCTGTGCATGGTCGACAGGTTCTTGGTCCAGACCGCGGCCGCCAGGCCGTAGCTGGTGTCGTTGGCCGCCTTGGCGACCTCGTCGAGGTCGTCGAAGCGCTGCGCCACGACCACCGGCCCGAAGATCTCCTCGCGCACGACGCTCATGGTGGGCTTGACGTCCACGAGGATCGTCGGATTGACGTAGTAGCCGTCGGCCGCCGGGGCATCGCCGCCGACCGCGACCGAGGCGCCGGCGCGCTTGCCGGCCTCGATGTAGCCCATGACGCGCTCGTGCTGCTCCTTCGAGACCAGCGGGCCCATGTGCGCCTGCGGATCGAGCGAGGGGCGCGGCTTCCAGAATGCCGTCGCGCCGGCGACTCCCTCGACCATCTTGTCGAAGATCGAGCGGTGCGCGTACAGGCGCGAGCCGGCGATGCAGACCTGCCCGGAGTTGAAGAAGATCGCGCCGGCGGCGCCGGGCACGGCTTCCTCGAGGTTCACGTCCGGCATCACGATCACGGGCGACTTGCCGCCGAGCTCGAGCGAGACGCGCTTGAGCGTCTCGGTCGCGTTGCGGTTGATGATCTTGCCGACCTCGGTCGAGCCAGTGAAGGCGATCTTGTCGACGTCCGGGTGCTTGACGAGGCGATCGCCGGCCGTGTGGCCATTGCCGGTGATGACGTTGATGACGCCGGGCGGGAAGCCCGCCTCCGCCACGAGGTCCGCCAACCGCAGCGCCGTGAGCGAGGTCTGCTCCGCGGGCTTGAGCACCAGCGTGCAGCCGGCCGCGAGCGCCGGGGAGATCTTGAGCGTCGCCATGATCATCGGGAAGTTCCACGGGATGATCTGCACCGCCACGCCCACCGGCTCACGGGAGACATAGCTGAAGGTCGTACCGCGCGGCAGTCCCTGCGGATCCATGACCTCGCCGCCGATCTTGGAGGCCCAGCCGGCCATGTAGCGCAGGTGGTCGACGGAAGCCGGGATGTCGACGACCTTGGCAAAGCCCACCGGCTTGCCCACGTCGATGGCCTCGAGCTCGGCGAACTCGCCGGCGTTCGCCTCGATCAGGTCCGCCAGCTTGTTGATGATGCGCTCGCGCTTGTTCGGCGGCAGGTTCGACCAGCGGCCGTCATCGAAGGCGGCGCGCGCGGCGGCTACCGCGCGGTCGACATCGGCGTCGGAGGCGTCGACGATGCGGGAGACCTCCCTCGCCGAGGAGGGGTCCTCGACCACGAGGGTGGCGCCGTGCGTCGAGCGTACCCACTCGTTGTTGATGAACAGGGCGGGCTTGCGCGCCAGCGCGCGCTTTGCGGCGGCGGAGTACTCGTACTGCGCCAGGGAATCGGGCTTTCGGGTTACCGCTTGTTCCACTGCCATGGTCGTAACCTCCCGCGTCTGCAGGCAAAACCAATTCGTCAGTAGAGCATACTAAACTGCAGGGGGGGTGCCAAGCCGCGCGGAGCGCGCACCGGGAAGGGGCGGCCGGACGCGCCGCGGCCGCCATATATCCAGTGTTTTCAAGGCCCCGCGACCGCGCTGCGCGGCTCTGCCGCGCCGTGCGGGGGGCCTCAGGCCTGCTTGCTGCGCCAGCCCTCGTGGTAGCTCGCGCGCACGTCGCGGGCGTAGGGGACCGGGGCCACCTTGACGCGGACTTCCAGCTGCCGGTGGCGCTCGACGGTGGTCTTCTTCGTGCCACCGCCTTCCTCTCCCCAGGTCAGCGTCAGCACGTCGCCGAGGTTGACGCCCGGGTCGACGACGCCGAGGGACAGGCCGCAGCGCTCGTTGAAGCTGTAGCCGCCGAACATGGAGAAGCCCACGGTCTTGCCGGCCTTGCTGACCCGGTCATACGAAGACGAGGAGTAGTTGGCGATCGGCAGGTCGAAGAACTTGTAGGGCTCGGCGCCCGGCGCGAACATCGAGGCGTAGATCTTCGCCAGGTCGTCGCCGTTCCACTCGAAGGTGACCTTCTGGCGGTGCGGCTGCTGGGCCATCTTTTCCAGGCCCGCGCGGCCCGCGAAGTCGTGGTCGAACTTGACGAACGGGCCGTAGCCGAGCTCATAGGGCGTTAGGTAGTAATCCTCGATGTTGCTCGACACGAAACTGCCGCCGATCGAACCGCTGCCCTCGTAGCCGTTGGCTGGCAGCCACTCGCGGTATTTCTTCATCGATGCGCCGGTGTACACGGCCGGAAGGGGGGAGGGGATCCAGCCGGATTCCAGGGTGTTGCTGGCGTAGGCACGCGAGCCGACCTGCACCAGGCCAAAGTCGCGGCCCGCCTCGAGGATCGCCTCGCGGATCTCGTCGCCCTCGGCGTACGGGCCCCAGATCTCGAGGCCGGGCGCCCCGGCCATGCCATGGCGCAGCGCCTTGACCTTGCGGCCCTTGATGTTGATGGTGTCGAAGTTGAAGAACTTGATGTCGGGCAGGGGTCCGCCATTGAGGCGCGTGAGCACCTGGGAGGCGTTGGGCCCCTGTACCTGGAAGCGGTAGTGCCGGCGCGTCACGGCCTTGCCGCGCGGATGCGAGGGCGAACGATCGTCGCGGATCACCTCGACCTTGAAGCCACCGGTCTCGGCCTGGAATTGCAGCCAGTTGACCGTCGGCGCACGGCCGACGAACAGCAGCTCGTCCTTGCCGAGGTAGAACAGGATGCCGTCGCCGATCACGTAGCCCTCGTAGCTGCAGGGCACCATCTGCTTGGCCTTGCCGGGCTCGAAGTTCTTGAAGCTGTTGATGGTGCAATACGACATCAGCTTGAGCGCGTCGGGGCCGCGCGCCGTGAGCTCCGCCATGTGGTGCGACTGGTCGAACAGCACGGCACTGTTGCGCCAGGCGGCCTGCTCGTCGCGCCAGTTGCTGAACTCGCTCGGCACCACCGGGTACACGTAGGCCCCGAGTTGCGAATTGCGCAGCAGGGTGACTGGATTGCCCGCCGACGCCAGCAGGCCCTCGAGGTTATTCTTGTTCATTGGCAGCTACCCGCGAGATTGTATGTGGAACTGACGATTATACACCGGCGGCCCACGCGGCAAGCCCTTGTCCCGAGGCGGCCAGCCGCGCCAGCAGCGGGGCCGGTTGCCAGTGCATGGGACCGAACAGTCCCTGGTACTTGAGCATCCCCTCGTACAAGGCCGGCAGGCCCAGGGTCTCGGCGTAGAACATCGGGCCGCCGCGGTAGCGCGGGAAACCGTAGCCCGAGGTCCACACGACGTCGATGTCGCCGGCACGCTGCGCGATGCCTTCCTCGAGGATGCGGAAGCCCTCGTTCATGAGCGGATACAGGCAGCGCTCGAGGATTTCCTGGTCGGTGTGCTCGCGCGCTGCGATGCCGAGCGCCCGTGCGCGCGCCTGCAGGATCGCCAGCGCCTCCGGATCGTCATGGCGCGTGCGATCGCCGGGCTCGTAGCGGTAGTAGCCCTTGCCGGTCTTCTGGCCGAGGCGGCCGGCCTCGGCGAGCGCGAAGTCGGCCTGGTAATAGCTCGGGTCTGGCGGGTAGCGCTCGGCATTGGCCTTGTGAACGTTGACGCCGACGTCGACGCCGGCCATGTCGACGACCGCCAGGATCCCCATCGCCATGCCCCAGGTCTCGAGCACGGTGTCGACGCGGCGCGGGTGCGCGCCCTCGAGCACCATGCGCTCGGCCTCGCGCAGGTAGCCTTCCATCATGCGATTGCCGACGAAGCCGTAGCAGACCCGCACCAGCACCGGAGTCTTGCGCAGCGCCTTGGCCAGGTCCATGACCGTGCGGATCGTCTCCGCGCCCGTCAACTCCGTGCGCACGACCTCGAGCAGCGGCATGACGTTGGCCGGCGAGAAGAAGTGCATGCCGATCACGTCCGCCGGCCGGCGCGTGGCGCGCGCCATCCCGGTCACGTCGAGCGTGGAGGTGTTGCTGGCGAGGATCGCGCCCGGCTTGAGCACGGCATCGAGCGCGCCAAAGATGCGCTGCTTGAGCGCCATGTCCTCGAACACCGCCTCGATCACGAGGTCCGATTGCGCGAGCGCCGCGTAGTCGAGCGCCGGGCGGATCAGCGCCATGCGCTGCGCCTTCTCCGTCGCCGTCAGGCGCCCGCGCTTGACCATCGACTCGTAGTTGCGATCGACCGTCTTGAGGCCCCGGTCGAGCGCCTCCTGCGTGGCATCGACGACCGTCACCGGTATCCCCGCGTTGGCAAAGCACATGGCGATGCCGCCGCCCATCGTGCCAGCGCCGATGATTCCCGCCGCACCGATCTTCCGCGACGCGCCCTCCGGCAGGCCGATGACGCGCCGCGTCTCGCGCTCGGCGAAGAACACGTGCACCGATCCGAGGCACTCCGGCGTCAGCTTGGTCTCGTTGGCGAGCTTCTCCTCGAAGCGCAGGCCCTCGTCGAGCGGCAGGCGCGCAGCGGCCGAGACCGCCTCGATCGCGGTCAGCGCTGCCGTGCGGTTCGGATACTGCGCCCGCGCCCGCTCGCGCAGCTTCCCGAGCACGGCCTCTGCGACCGGTTCCACGCGGCGCGCCGAGGTTGGGCGGGGGCCGCCGCCGCGCGCGAGCAGTGCGCGCACCCAGGCAAGGGCGCCGCCCGCGGGCTCGCCCTCGATGACCGCGTCGATGAGGCCGAGCGCCAGGGCCGCATCGGTGTCGACGGGCTTGGCGCTGATGATGAGATCGAGCGCCTGCTCGATGCCGAGCAGGCGCGGCAGGCGCTGCGTACCGCCCGCGCCCGGGATCACGCCGAGCGTCACTTCCGGCATGCCGAAGCGCGTGCCGGGCATCGCAATGCGGTAATGGCAGGCCAGCGAGAACTCGACGCCGCCGCCGAGCACCGTGCCGTGCATGGCGACCACGACCGGGATTGCCAGGTTCTCGAAGCGCGCGAACAGCGCGCGGTACTCGGCTTCCTTCGGCGGCCCGCCGAATTCGTTGATGTCGGCGCCGGAGAAGAACGTGCGGCCCTCGCAGCGTAGCAGCACGGCGCGCAGCTTCGGCAGCGCGGCGATCCGGTCGAGCGCCCCGTTGAGCCCAGTGCGCACCGCGGCGGTGATGGTGTTGACGGGCGGGTTGTCGACGACGATGACGGCGATTTCGCCGTCCACGCTCAGGCGCGCGGGTTCGGGGGTAGTCATGGATGGGTGGACTCTGCGTTCGGTTGATGTTGCAGGGGTGGGAGATGTTACGTGATTCCCCGCTACAGGTCGTGGTCCAGGTCCAGCCCGGCGTAGTTCTCGGCCAGCGCGCGGGCCGCGGCCTGCGAGCCGGCCAGGTACTCGAGCTCGGCGTGCTGCAGCCGCCGGGAGAAGGGATCCTCGTCGAGGCGGTGCAGCAGTGTGGTGAACCACCAGGAAAAGCGCGTCGCCTTCCAGACCCGCGCCAGCGCACGCGCCGAGTATTCGTCGAGCAGCGTGCGGCGCCCGCCGCGGTAGTACTCGACCAGGCCCCGGTGCAGCACGCGCACGTCGGCGGCGGCGAGGTTCAGGCCCTTGGCGCCGGTTGGAGGCACGATGTGCGCGGCATCGCCCGCGAGGAACAGCGCGCCGTATTGCATGGGCTCGGCGACGAAGCTGCGCAGTGGCACGATGCTCTTGTCGATGGCCGGCCCGGTCACGAGCCGTGCGGCGTGCGCGCCCGGCAAGCGCGCGCGCAGTTCCTCCCAGAATCGCTCCTCGGGCCATTGCTCCACGCGATCGTCCGGCGGGCACTGCAGGTAATAGCGGCTGCGCGTGCGCGAACGCATGCTGCAGAGCGCGAAGCCGCGCGCATGGTTGACGTACAGCAGCTCCTCGCTGAGCGGCGGCACCTCGGCGAGCACGCCGAGCCAGGCGCAGGGGTAGTGGCGCTGGTACTGGCGCAAGAGCGCATTGGGGATGCTGGATCGCGCCACGCCATGGAAGCCGTCGCAGCCGGCGATGAAGTCGCAGGCCAGCTCATGGCGCGAGCCCTGGTGCATGAAGCCCACGCGCGGCTGCCGGCCGTCAATGCCCGAGAGGGTAAGCTCCGTCACCTCGTAGCGCAGCTCGCCACCGCTCCGGTCGCGCGCCAGGCCCAGGTCGCGCTGGATCTCGGTCTGGCCATAGACGGTGACGCGCTTGCCCGCCAGGCTCGCGAGGTCGATGCGCTGCGTGCCGCCTTCCCAGGCGATCCCGAGGCCCGCGTGCACGAGGCCCTCGCGCTGCAGGCGCTCGCCCGCGCCGGCCTCGACCAGCAGGTCGACGCACTGCTGTTCGAGCAGGCCGGCGCGTATGCGCCCCTCGACGTAGTCGCGCGTGCGCCGCTCGAGGACCACCGAGGCGATGCCCTGGCCGTGCAGCAGCTGCGACAGCAGCAGGCCCGCCGGGCCGCCGCCGATGATCGCCACCTGGGTGCGTAACATGCGTCCGGCATCCTCCAACGGCGCCGGCGCAATTGCAATTGGCAAGCCGCGGCCGACGCGCGACAATGGCCCCGGCGGCTCATCCGGCGCCGCTGCCAAGGTGCACGCATGGCCGTCGTCTACCGCAACATCCGCCGCCCCGAAAGCGCCGTCGCCGACGGCTTGGCGCAGTATGGCGTCGCGACCGTGCACGAGGCGCAGGAGCGCACCGGCCTCATGAGCCCGGCTCTGCGCCCGATCCAGCGCGGCACGCGCATCGCCGGCGCCGCCGTCACCGTGAGCCTCGCTCCGGCCGACAACTGGATGATCCACGTCGCGGTCGAGGTCTGCCAGGCGGGCGACGTGCTGGTCGTGGCGCCGACTTCGAGTTCCGATGCCGGCTACTTCGGCGAGTTGCTGGGCAGTTCGCTGCGGGGCCGGGGCGTGCGCGGTCTCGTCATCGACGCCGGCGTGCGCGACATCGCCGAGCTCATCGCCATCGGCTTCCCGGTCTGGTCGAGCGCGGTCTCCGCGCAGGGCACCGTCAAGGAGACGCTCGGCAGCGTCAACGTGCCGGTGGTCTGCGGCGGCACGCTCGTGAACCCGGGCGACGTGATCGTCGCCGATGACGACGGCGTCTGCGTCGTGCCGCGGCGCGCCGCGGCGGCTACGCTGCAGAAGTCGGCGGACCGCGAGGCCAAGGAGGCGAAGGTGCGCGCGCGGCTCAAGGCGGGCGAGCTCGGCCTCGACATCTACGGCATGCGCGAGAAGCTCAGGCAGCGCGGGCTCGAGTACCGCGACGAACTGCCCGGCGACTGAGCCTGACAACGGCGCCCATGCTCAAGGCCATCCCCTGCACCTTGATGCGCGGCGGCACTTCCAAGGGGCTGTATTTCCACGCCGATGCGTTGCCGCGCGAGCGCGCCGCGCGCGACCGGGTGCTGCTCGCGGCGATGGGCTCGCCCGACCTGCGGCAGATCGACGGCCTCGGTGGCGCGCATCCGCTGACGAGCAAGGTCGCCGTGATCGGACCGGCGAGCCGCGCCGACGCCGACGTCGACTACCTGTTCCTGCAGGTCAGCGTCGACAAGGCCGAGGTCAGCGACACGCAGAACTGCGGCAACATCGTCGCCGGCGTCGGCCCCTGGGCGATCGAGAACGGCCTCGTGGGCACGGGCGGCGAGAGCACGGCGGTGCGCATCCACATGGTCAACACCGGCAGCATCGCCGTGGCGCACGTGTCCACGCCCGGCGGGGCGGTCGAATACGAGGGCGCGGCGCGTATCGACGGCGTTCCGGGCACCGCGGCGGCGATCCCGATCGACTTCCTCGGCATCACCGGCTCGAGCTGCGGCGCACTGCTGCCAACGGGCCAGGCGATCGATCGCGTCGAGGGCGTCGAGGTGACCTGCATCGACAACGGCATGCCGGTCGTGATCCTGCGGGCCTCGGACTTCGGCAAGTCCGGCGCCGAGAGCCCGGCCGAGCTCGAGGCCGACGAGCGGCTCAGGGCGCGCGTCGAGCGCATCCGCCTCGCGCTCGGTCCGCGCATGAACCTCGGCGAGGTGGCGAAGAAGACCGTGCCGAAGATGTCGCTGGTCTCGGCGGCGCTGCATGGCGGTGCCGTCAACACCCGCACCTTCATCCCGCACCGGGTGCACGAGGCGATCGGCGTGCTCGGCGCGGTCAGCGTGGCCACGGCCTGCGTGCTGCCCGGTTCCGTCGCGGCGCAGATCGCCGCGGCCACCAGCGGCGCCGGAGTGGCCGGCCGCGGCGGCGATCACCGGCTCGAGATCGAGCACCCGACGGGATTCTTCACCGTCGACCTCAGCGTCAGCCTCGAGGGCGGCAATTTCAGCGTGCGGCGCTCGGCGCTGCTGCGCACGGCGCGCAAGCTCATGAGCGGCCAGGTGTTCGTGCCGCACCAGAGCTGGCCCTAGGAAATCGGCATGCTCATCATCGACTGCCACGGGCACTACACGACGGCGCCACCGGCGCACCAGAAATTCCGCGAGCAACAGCTCGCCTGGCTCGAGGATCCCTCGCTTCCGATGCCGCGCCCGGCGCAGATCAGCGACGACGCGATCCGCGAGTCGATCGAGTCCAACCAGCTCAGGCTCCAGCAGGCGCGCGGCGCCGACCTGACGCTGTTCTCGCCGCGCGCCTCGGCCATGGCGCACCACCAGGGGAACGAGGCCGTGTCTTCGGGCTGGGCACGCGCCTGCAACGACCTCATCAGGCGCGTCGTCGACCTGTACCCGGACAATTTCGTTGGCGTCTGCCAGCTGCCGCAATCGCCCGGCGTGCCGATCGCGAACTCGGTCGGCGAGCTCGAGCGCTGCGTGCGCGAGCTGGGCTTCGTCGGCTGCAACCTCAATCCCGACCCGTCGGGCGGCCACTGGAACTCGCCGCCGCTGACCGACCGCCACTGGTACCCGTTCTACGAGAAGATGGTCGAGCTCGACGTGCCGGCGATGGTGCACGTCTCGGCCTCCTGCAACGCCAACTTCCACGCCACCGGCGCGCACTACATCAACGCCGACACCACGGCCTTCATGCAGTTCATCGAGGGCGACCTGTTCAAGGATTTCCCGACGCTGCGCTTCATCATCCCGCACGGCGGCGGCGCCGTGCCCTACCACTGGGGCCGCTACCGCGGCCTCGCCGACATGCTCAAGCGCCCGCCGCTCGCCACGCACGTCATGCGCAACGTCTGGTTCGACACCTGCGTCTACCACCAGCCAGGCATCGACCTGCTGGTGCGCGTGATCGAGCTCGACAACATCCTGTTCGGCTCTGAGATGCTGGGCGCGGTGCGCGGCGTCGACCCGGAGACCTCGCATCATTTCGATGATACCCGTCGCTATATCGACGCCCTGCCACTTCAGGCCGGAGACAAGCGCCGCAGTATTCGAGCTCAACGCGCGGCGGGTCTACCCGCGGCTCGACAGGTTGTTGCGCGCGAGGGGTCTGTGAGCGAGCCGGGGGCGGGGATCGACGCCGCGTACGCCAGCCACGCGGCCTCGGGCCCCTTCGTCATGGACGCGAACTGGCTGCCCTACCACCCGAACCCCTCGCAGCCGCGCTTCGCGCTGCCCGCCGGTGCGGTCGACGCCCACTGCCATGTGTTCGGCCCGGGGGCGCAGTTTCCGTACGCGCCCGAGCGCAAGTACACGCCTTGCGACGCGCCGAAGGAGGCGCTGTGGCGCCTGCGGGACCGGCTCGGCTTCAGCCGCAACGTCATCGTCCAGGCCACCTGCCATGGCGCCGACAACCGCGCGGTGGTCGACGCGTTGCACGCCGCCGGCGGGCGCGCCCGCGGTGTCGCCACGGTTCGCGAGACGGTCTGCGACCCGGAGTTGCGCGAGCTGCACGCGGCCGGAGTGCGCGGCGTGCGCTTCAACTTCGTGCGGCGCCTGGCGGACAGCACGCCGCGCGACGTGCTCGAGCGCATCGCCCGGCGCGTTGCCCCGCTCGGCTGGCACGTCGTCGTGTACTTCGAGGCCGCCGAGCTGCCCACGCTGTCCGAATTCCTGGCCTCGCTCCCGGTGCCGCTCGTGATCGACCACATGGGCCGGCCCGACGTCACCCGGCCCGTCAACGGCCCGGAATTCCGCGCCTTCCTGCACCTGATGCACTCGCGCGCCGACATCTGGTGCAAGGTCACCTGCCCGGAGCGCCTCTCGGCGCAGGGTCCGCCCGGGTTCGACGACGTCGTGCCCTTCGCGCGCCTGGTCGTCGAGCAGTTCCCCCAGCGCGTGCTCTGGGGCACCGACTGGCCGCACCCGAACCTCAAGGGCTACATGCCGGACGACGGCGAACTCGTCGATTTCATCCCCCGCATTGCACCGACGGTCGAGATGCAGCGCCGGTTGCTGGTGGACAATCCCATGGAACTGTACTGGGCGCGCTAGGCCCTAGCGCCAGGAACACGGCCATGGCATTGCAGAAGCCCTATCTCGAGATCCCCGGCACGACGGTGTTCGACGCCGAGCAGTCGCGGCGCGGCTACCCGCTGAACTCGTTCTGCATGTCGCTCATGAAGGCCGAGAACCGCGCGCGCTTCAAGGCCGACGAGCGCGCCTACCTCGATGAGTGGCCGATGAACGAGGAGCAGAAGCTGGCCGTGCTGGCGCGCGACTACAACCGCATGATCGCCGCCGGCGGCAACATCTACTTCCTGGCGAAGATCTTCTCCACGGATGGGCTGAGCTTCCAGTACGCCGCGGCGACGATGACCGGCATGAGCCAGGAAGAGTACGCGCAGATGATGCTGCACGGCGGTCGCGCCCCGGCGGCGCCGCCGTCGCTGGCCGCGGCACCCGCGGTGCCAGGGGACAAGCGCTAATGGCGCGCGTCGCGGCCGGCGTGACCGCCTCGCACGTGCCGGCGATCGGCGCCGCCATCGATCGGGGCAAGACGCGCGAAGCCTACTGGGCGCCGGCCTTCGCCGGCTTCGACTTTTCCAGGCGCTGGATCGCGGAGAACATGCCGGACGTCGTGTTCCTCGTATACAACGACCACATGTCCGCCTTCGGTCCGGACCTGACGCCGACCTTTGCGATTGGCTGCGCCGACAAGTTTCCGCCGGCCGACGAGGGCTGGGGCCCGAGGCCCGTGCCGACCGTCATCGGCCATCCCGAATTCGCCGCCCACATCGCGCAGTCGCTGATCCAGTCCGACTTTGACCTGACGATCGTCAACAAGATGGATGTCGATCACGGACTTACAGTGCCGCTGTCGCTGATGTTCGGCCAGCCGCAGGGCTGGCCGTGCCGCGTGATCCCATTCCCGGTCAACGTCGTGCTCTATCCGCCGCCCTCAGGGCTACGCTGCTACCGGCTCGGGCAGGCGCTGCGCCAGGCCATCCACAGCTACGACGAAGACCTCAAGGTGCAGGTGTGGGGCACGGGTGGCATGAGTCACCAGTTGCAGGGCACGCGCGCCGGGCTCATCAACAAGGAATTCGACCGGCGCTTCATGGACCAGCTCATCGACGAGCCGGAGCGGCTCGCGCGGCTGGCGCATATTGACTACGTGCGCGACGCGGGTTCCGAGGGCATCGAACTCGTCATGTGGCTCATCATGCGCGGCGCGCTGGCCGAGCGCGTGCGCACCGTGCATCGTTTCTATCACGTGCCGGCGTCGAACACCGCGCTCGGCCACCTGATCCTGGAGGACCAGCCTTGAAGATCGTGCTCGCCGGCGCCGGCGCCTTCGGCCAGAAGCACCTCGATGCGATCCGGGTGATCGGTGGCATCGAGGTCGTGTCGCTCGTCAGCCGCGACCTCGAGGCGACGCGCGCCGTGGCGGCCAAGTACCAGGTTCCGCACGCGACCACGAAGCTCGCCGAGGCGCTCGCGCAGCCGGGCGTCGAGGCGGCGATCCTGTGCACGCCGACGCAACTGCACGCCGCCCAGGCCATCGAATGCATGCGCGCCGGCAAGCACGTGCAGGTCGAGATTCCGCTGGCTGATTCCTGGGCCGACGCGCAGTCCGTCGCGGCCATGCAGCGCTCGACCGGCCTGGTGTGCATGGTCGGCCACACGCGGCGCTTCAATCCCTCGCACCAGTGGGTGCACCAGCGCATCGCGCGCGGCGAGCTGCAGCTCCAGCAGATGGACGTGCAGACCTACTTCTTCCGCCGCAAGAACATGAACGCCCTGGGCCAGCCACGCAGCTGGACCGACCACCTGCTCTGGCACCACGCGGCGCACACGGTCGACCTGTTTCAGTATCAAAGCGGCAGCACGATCGTACAGGCGAACGGGCTACAGGGACCGAAGCACCCCGAGCTCGGCATCGCCATGGACATGTCGATCCAGCTGCGCGCGGGGAACGGCGCGATCTGCACGCTGTCGCTGTCCTTCAACAACCATGGGCCGCTCGGCACCTACTTCCGCTACATCTGCGACCACGGCACCTACCTCGCGCGCTACGACGAGCTCGTCGACGGCCACGGCAAGGATGTCGACGTCACGAAGGTTGCGGTGTCGATGAACGGCATCGAGCTCCAGGACCGCGAGTTCTTCGCTGCGATCCGCGAGGGTCGTGAACCCAACGCCAGCGTCGCGCAGGTGCTGCCCTGCTACCAGGTGCTGGGCCAGCTCGAGCAGCAGCTTGGCTAGGGCCTGTTAACGCTCTGGGGATCGCTGCGTTGCTGCCCCCAAGGCCGCCAGGCAAGGCGCGAGGAGAGAGGTTTGGTTATTCCAAATGAGCGACGAGCAACGCCGCCTGGCGGCCTTCGGGGCGCAGCCCGAAGGGACGGGGCCAGAATCGTTCAGGACGGTGTTGCGCCTCGCTCATGTGCAACGAGCACACAGCGCTCGGCGCGCCTGGTCCTGAACGATTCTGGCCGCCGTCGCAGTGATCCCCAGAGCGTTAACAGGCCCTAGATGCGCCGCGGCGGCGCCCGGCGCCGCGGCGACGCTGTGTGCCGCGGTGTTCGTGTGCGGTCCGGTTCACGCCGCGGAGCCGCCGGAAACGATCGTCATCACCGGCCCGCGCGTGCCCGAGGCAGCCGCCGAGCTGCCGATGTCGGTCGACCGGCTCGACCAGCAGCAGATCCAGCAGGGCCAGCTGCAGGTCAATCTTTCCGAATCGCTCGACATGGTGCCGGGCGTCAACGCGCAGGAGCGGCAGAACTACGCCCAGGACCTGCAGGTCTCGGTGCGCGGCTTCGGCGCGCGCTCGAGCTTCGGCGTGCGCGGCGTGCGCCTCTACGCCGACGGCATCCCGGCGACGATGCCGGACGGCCAGGGACAGTTCTCGCACTTCGACCTCGGCTCGGCCGAGCGCATCGAGGTGCTGCGCGGGCCGTTCTCGGCGCTGTACGGCAACTCCTCCGGTGGCGTGATCGCGCTGTTCACCGAGGACGGCGCCAGCCCGGGCCAGCATCGGCGCGAGCGTCTCGGCCGGCAGCTCGGCACGCAGCGCTATGCCATCAAGTTCATGGGCGCAGCCGGGTGGCGTGAGCTACGGTCGCCGATGCCGCGCACTTCACCACCGACGGATATCGCGACCACAGCGCGGCCGAGCGCAACATCTTCAACGCCAAGGCCACGTGGCAACTGGGCGCGGATTCCAAGCTTACGCTGGTAGCCAACGTGCTGGACTCCCCGAATGCGCAGGACCCGCTCGGCCTGACGCGCGCGCAGATGACGGCCGACCCGGCGCAGGCCGGCACCAACGCCATTGCCTACAACACGCGCAAGTCCTTGAGCCAGGAACAGGCCGGCGCGACCTATGAACATGACTTCGGCGCCAATGACGCCGTGGTCGCGATGGGCTATGGCGGTCATCGCCACACCACGCAATATCAGGCGATTCCGCGCGCGGTGCAGCTCGCGCGCCCGACGCATCCCGGTGGCGTGATCGACCTCGACCGCAACTACGGCGGCCTCGATGTTCACTACAGCGGGCGGCGAGCGTTCGCGACCGGCACGCTGCAGCTCACGGCCGGACTCGCCTACGACGACCTCGACGAGGCGCGCAAGGGCTATCAGAACTTCAGCGGCGACGAGCTCGGCGTGCAGGGTGCGCTCCGACGCGACGAGACCAACCACGTCTATGACTTCGACCAGTACCTGCAGGCGCAGTGGGATTCAGGCGCGCGCTGGCTCGCGACGCTCGGCGCGCGCAACAGCCACGTCGAGGTCACGAGCGACGATCATTATTCGCCCGCGGCGAGCGGCCAGACTTCGGTGGGCTACAACGCCTTCACGCCGGTCGCGGGCCTGACCTGGCGGCTCGAGCCCGGCCTCAATGCCTACGCCGCCTACGGCAAGGGCTTCGAGACACCCACCCTGACCGAGCTCGCGTACCGCTCCACCGACGGGAGCCTGCCGGGACTCAACTTCGACCTGCGGCCCTCCCACAGCGACAACTACGAACTTGGGCTCAAGCTCGCGCGATCGCGACTGCAGGCTACGGTCGCCGGCTTCTACATCGACACGCACGATGAGCTCGCGGTGCTGACGAGCTCGGGTGGCCGCAGCGTCTACTACAACATCCTCGACACGCAGCGCCGGGGCGCTGAATTGTCGATGTTCGCGGATCTCTCACCTCAGTGGCGGCTCCGCCTCGCCTACACCTGGATCGAGGCCGTGACGGCGACCGACAATCGCCTGCCCGCGGTGCCCGCGAATACCGCTTACGCGGCCCTGGCCTGGACCCATCCGTCGAATCGGGTCTCCGTGACGCTCGAGGCGCTGGGGCGCGATCATTTCTACGTTAACGACGCCAACAGTGACGCTGCGGCCGGTTACGGGCTCGTCAACTTGCACGCCGACCTTAGCCAGCAGCGAGGCGCATGGCGCCTCGGCGAATCGCTGCGCGTCGACAACATCGGCAACCGCCGCTACGTCGGCACGGTCATCGTCAACGAGGCGAACGCGCGCTACTTCGAGCCGGGTCCCGGGACCACGGCCTACCTGATGTTCAACGCAGGATACTGATCAGCTGCCCGGCGCGGTCGCGTGGCTGAGCAGGTCGGCGAAGGCCTGGGCGGGCATGTAGCCGACGACGCGATAATTGCTGCGCTCGTGGCCGTCGCCGCCGTAGAACGCGATCGTCGGCGGGCCGAAGATGCCGAAGCGCTTGAGCATCGCCTGGTCGTCGGCGTTGTTGGCCGTGACGTCGGCGCGCAGCAGCGTGAGTTGCGACAGCGACTGGCGCACCTGCGGGTTCGTGAACGTGTAGCGCTCCATTTCCTTGCACGACGTGCACCAGTCGGCGTAGAAATCGAGCATCACGGCGCGGCCCTGGGCCGCGGCGGCGCTGACGGCGCGATCGAGCTCGGCGAGGTTCGCCACGCGTTCGAAGCTCGCTTCGCCGGCCACGGTGGGCGCCGGCGGCGCGAGCGGCCGCAGCGGATCGGTGGCGCCGCGCGCGGCGCCGACGCCGAGCAGCACCGCGTAGACGCCGGCGGCCAAGGCCACGGCGCGCCCGAGCAGGCGCGGCGTGCCTGGGTTGGAAAGCCGCCACAGGACGATGAAGGCCGCGACCAGCGGTACCGCGTACAGCAGCAGCGCCCAGCGATCGCCGACGAGGCGCGCAAGCATCCAGGCCGCCACGCCCAGCATCATTGCGCCGAAGAGCTGCTTGACCGTGTCCATCCAGGCCCCGGCCTTCGGCAGCAGCTTGCCGGCGGAGGTGCCGATCACGATGAGCGGCGTGCCCATGCCGAGGCTCATCGCGAACAGCGCGACCGCGCCGCGCACGACATCGCCCCCCTGGCTGATCACGAGCAGCGCGCCGACCAGCGCCGGAGCGACGCAGGCGGTGACGATCAGCGCCGAGAGCGCGCCCATGACCGCCACGCCGCCGAGGGTTCCGGCCTGAGCCCGGTTGCTCGTGGCGCTGAGCCTTGTCTGGATCGCGGCCGGCATCTGCAGCGTGTAGACCCCGAACATCGACAGCGCCAGTGCGACGAACAGCGCCGCGAACAGCAGGATGATCCAGGGCTGCTGGAACACGGCCTGCGCCTGGCGTCCAGCGGCAGCGAAGGCCGCACCCGCGATCGTGTAGGTCAACGCCATGCCGAGCACATAGGTCACGGACAGCGAGAACGCGCGCGCGGTCGTCACCTTGTTGCCCTGGCCCGCAATCAGGCCCGAGAGGATTGGCACCATCGGCAGCACGCAGGGCGTGAACGCGAGCAGCAGCCCCAGCCCGAAGAATGTGGCGATGATCGCGCCCAGGCCGCCGGTGCGGATCATGCGCGCGAGCCGGTCCTGGTCGGAGACGAAAGGCTTCGCGCCGCCGCCGCCCGCCGAGCCGCCGGCCGCGGCCGCGCCAACCGCGGTGCCCGCGGTGGAGGAGAGCGCAATCGTAAAAGGCTTCGTGATCGGCGGATAACACAGGCCCGCTTCCGCGCAGCCCTGGTAGGTCACGGCGAGCGCGACCGAATTGCCGGCCGAGGCCGCGCGGGTGACGCCCAGGTGCGCGACGAGTTCGACGTGGTAGACGACCTGCTTGCCGAAGTACTCGTCCTGCTTGGTGTCGCCGGCGGGCAGCTCGGGCTTGCCGAGCGTCATGCCCGGGGTCGTCGTGGCGAACTTGAGCCTCGATTGGTAAAGGTAATAACCGGGGGCAATGACCCAGTTGACGCGCACGCGATTCGGGCCCTCGGCGCTGGCCGAAATCCGGAAAGCCTGCTCCGGGGGCAGGAACCCGTCACTCTTGGCGGCGGTATCCCAGGATGAAACGGGCGACGGCGAGCTGCTGGCCGCCGCCCCAATGGGCGCCAACCCGAGGCCGAGCCCCGCCAGCGCGAACGCCAGCACCGCCAGCCGGCGGCATATAGAGAGTGGCTTGGCGAATTGATTTGACATAATCTTAATATGCATGCGAATCAATAAATTACGACTAGATTCGCCCTTTCACAACCCTGAAGCATAGTCCTTGTAGGCTGCCTTCGTCATGTCAGTACATCCCAGGGCTTGAAAGTCATCGGCTCGCCACTATGATTAGCAGCCAACGGTGGAGAGTGCTAATATCACTCTTTCCGGCTGAATATTAGATTCCGGCTAGCCGGTTGGTTCCCAAACATATGTCTCAAGGAGTTTGATCCATGAAGATTCGTCCTCTTCATGACCGCGTGATCGTGAAGCGTCTCGAAGAAGAGCGCACCTCACCAGGCGGCATCGTGATTCCGGACACTGCGGCCGAGAAGCCCATCCAGGGCAAGGTCATGGCAGTGGGTAAGGGCAAGATCCTCGAAGACGGCAAAGTCCGTGCGCTCGACGTCAAGGTCGGCGACAAGATCCTGTTCGGCAAATACAGCGGCACCGAAGTGAAAGTCGACGGTGACGACCTGGTGGTCATGCGCGAAGAAGACGTCATGGCCGTCATCGAAGGCAAGTGAGGTAATCAATCATGGCAGCTAAAGAAGTACGTTTTGGCGACGACGCCCGCGCCCGCATGGTCAAGGGCGTGAACATCCTGGCGAACGCCGTCAAGGCGACGCTGGGCCCCAAGGGCCGCAATGCCGTGCTCGACAAGAGCTTCGGTGCCCCCACGATCACCAAGGACGGCGTTTCCGTCGCCAAGGAAATCGAACTCAAGGACAAGTTCGAGAACATGGGCGCACAGATGGTGAAGGAAGTCGCCTCGAATACCTCCGACGAGGCCGGCGACGGCACCACCACCGCCACCGTGCTCGCGCAGGCGATCATCCGCGAAGGCCTCAAGGCCGTCGCCTCGGGCCGCAACCCGATGGACGTCAAGCGCGGCATCGACAAGGGTGTGATTGCGGCGACCGAGGAGCTCAAGCGGCTGTCCAAGCCCTGCAAGGACACCAAGGCGATTGCTCAGGTCGGCACGATCTCGGCGAATGCCGACGAGAGCATTGGCAAGACGATTGCCGAGGCGATGGAAAAGGTCGGCAAGGAAGGCGTAATCACGGTCGAGGAAGGCTCGGGCCTCGGTAATGAACTCGACGTCGTCGAGGGCATGCAGTTCGACCGCGGCTATCTCTCGCCGTATTTCATCAACAACCAGGCCAGCCAGAGCACGGAGCTCGAGAAGCCCTACATCCTGCTGGTCGACAAGAAGATCTCCAACATCCGCGAGCTGCTGCCGGTGCTGGAAGGCGTGGCGAAGGCCGGCCGTCCGCTGCTGGTGGTCGCCGAGGACGTCGAGGGCGAGGCGCTGGCGACCCTGGTCGTCAACAACATTCGTGGCATCCTCAAGGTCGCGGCCGTCAAGGCCCCGGGCTTCGGCGATCGTCGCAAGGCGATGCTGCAGGATATCGCGGTGCTCACGGGCGGCGTGGTGATCTCGGATGAGGTCGGCCTGACGCTCGAGAAGGCGACGATGAACGACCTGGGCGAAGCCAAGAAGGTGCTGGTGGAGAAGGAAAACACCACCATCATCGACGGCGCCGGCAAGGGCAGTGACATCAAGGCGCGCGTTGAATCCGTGCGCCAGCAGATCGAGGAAGCGACCAGCGACTACGACAAGGAAAAGCTGCAGGAGCGCGTTGCCAAGCTCTCCGGCGGCGTTGCCGTGATCAAGGTCGGTGCCGCGACCGAGATCGAGATGAAGGAAAAGAAGGCTCGCGTCGAGGACGCGCTGCACGCCACGCGTGCGGCTGTCGAAGAGGGCGTGGTGCCGGGCGGCGGCGTGGCGCTGATCCGCGTGCAGAAGGTGCTCGAGAAGCTCGAGGGTGCGAATGAAGACCAGACGGTCGGCATCGCCATCCTGCGGCGCTCGATCGAGGAGCCGCTGCGCCAGATCGTCGAGAACGCCGGCGAAGATGCCGCGGTGATCCTCAACCAGGTGAAGTCGGGCAAGGGCAGCTACGGCTACAACGCAGCCACCGGCAGCTTCGGCGACATGCTCGAAGAGGGCATTCTCGATCCGACCAAGGTGACGCGCCTGGCGCTGCAGAACGCCGCCTCCGTGGCCGGCCTGCTGCTGACGACCGAGGTGATGATCGCCGAGGCCCCGAAGGACGACGAGCATGCGCACGGCGGCGGTATGCCCCCGGGCGGCATGGGCGGGATGGACATGTAACGCTCGCGCGTTACCCGTTCACTCGTTTGCTAAAGCGGGCCCCGGAGGGAAACCTCCGGGGCCTTTTCTATGGCCGGGCAGTGCCGACCATCAGCGCTTCAATCCGGAATTTCTGCAGCGTGCCGCCGACGGACCTTCATGAGGAACGCAACCCCGTACCTACGCCAGCGTGCGGCCATGCCACTCAGCAGGCTGACCAACCCGAAGATGTCCATTGCGCCGCCGCCCCCGCCACCGGAGCTGCCACCACCGGAGCCGCCCCCACCCCCAGTACCGCCGCCGCCGCTTGAGACCACAAGGTTGACCGCTGATGGGCTCGCCACGTGGGCGCCCGCCGCGGGGTTCTGGCTGATGACGTCACCTGCCATCACCGAGGCGCTCAATTGCTGTGTGACCGTACCGACGGTAAGACCGGCAGACGTGATGGCGGTGGTAGCGGCCCCTTGCGTTTGCCCGACCACGTTCGGCACGGGAATTCCACTTGAGATGGTAAGGGAGACGGCTGCGCCTTGACCGGCCATCACGGCGCCTGCGGGCTGCTGAGCGATGACCGTTCCGGGGGCACGCGGGTTCGACTGCTGCGTGACGGTTCCGAGGATGAAGCCCGCTGCAGTGATTGCGGTCGTGGCGGTCGACTGCTTCTGCCCGACCACGTTCGGCACGGGGATACCCGTTGCGACGGCTAGCGAGATGGCCGCGCCGAGGCCGGCCAGCCCGCCGAACGCAGGCTGCTGACTGATGACCGTGCCCGGTGCGAGCGGGTTCGACTGCTGCGTGACCGGCCCAAGGATGAAGCCCGCGTTGGTAATCGCAGCCGTCGCGGCGGCTAGCGCCTGCCCGACCACGTCCGGTATGGGATATCCCGGCGGCAGCGGCCGGGTGGCAATCGCACGAGGTGAGCTCAGGCCCGTCACCGTCGTGGTCACCGTGTTGCTGGCCGTATCGATGACCGACACGTCATTCCCGGTTTCGTTGCCGATATATGCCTGCTTACCGTCCGCGGTAATGGCGACCGAATTCGGGAAGGAGTCGACCTGAATGCCGTTGGTGATCACGGCCTGCGTGGCCGTGTCGATGACCGACGCCGTAAACACGCCCATGTTGATGCCGCCGTTGGCGACGTAGGCGAACTTGCCGTCGGGTGTGAAGGCCACGGCCATCGGGTAGTTGCCGACTGTGATTGCGTTGACCGCCGTGCCGCTTGCGGTGTCGATCACCGTAACGCCAGCGCCAGGGGAAGCGTTGTCGGCCACGTAGGCAGACTTTCCATCAGGAGTGATGGCGATCCCCTGCGGCGCGGTACCGGCGGGAAGCGCTGGAACATCCGTCAGGTCGGTTGTGGCGACGACAAGGACACCGGAATTCGTCGTGACGTAGGCGTGCCCGCCGTCTGGAGTAAGGGCAATGCCGGCAGCACCCGGACTATTGCCTACCGTGACTGTGCCGACGACGGAGCCGGTCGTGATATCGATCTTTGAGACCTTCCCGTCGTATTGGCTGGCAACGAATGCATGCAGACCATCAGGCGTTATAGCGATGCCGCCTGGTTCGCAGCCGACCGAGATCACGTCGGGCTGTAGCGTGTTGGTCGCCGTGTCGATCACGTAGACCCCACCCGCGGGTCCGCAGGTGCTTGTTGCCGACATGCTGCTCACGTAGACCTTCTTCAGGTCTGGCGCGATCGCTATGGCGAAGGGCAGAACCGTAACTGGAAAGTTGATAGTTGCGGATACAGTATTAGTCGCGGTGTCCAGCACGGATACGCTCGGTGGGGACGCGTTGGTCACGTAAGCGAATGGGTCCGCAGCGGCGACCTGTGCGCACAGTGCCAAGGTAACCGTCGGGAGCACCAGGTTCCATCGAGCTGCGGCTCTCGTCGGCCCACAGCCAGTAGCGCCAGCAACTGCAGATGGCATGACGGCCACCTCCTTAGGGTCGAGCTTCCGAGCTTTGGACGTCTTCTTGTCGGAATTCAACCGCAATCGAGTATAGGACGAGATCAGCGCTGGCGCACATGTTTGGGCTAACTCGCCTATGCCGGTGCAGGCCAAGAGCCAGCTATTGGCGGCGTTCTTGGTCCAGGAGGCACTCAATGTGTCGACTTCTTCGCCTGCAATTGCGGTGCTGCCATAGCAGGCAGATTCACTGTCAGCTGCCGAGACGTTCCGTCCACGGTGTAATGGACGACAAGGCGAGTCGGATCGCGCGTGAGCGGAAAGAACACGCTTTTCCTGAGCTGCTCTCCAGGATTGATCTGTACGGGGATACCCAGGCCGCGTTCCTGGAAGATGTGGTCGATCTTCACCTTGTCTTCTTTGGATCGATTGCGTCGGCTGACGACGTAGCTGGTGCCGCCTATCACGGCGATTGGGAACATGGCTACTGCCGCCAGTGTCGCAGCGCTGACATAGCTGGCTGTGGCGCCGACACCGCTGGCAACTGCGGCAGCGGCACCCGCCGAGGCAACTCCGGTGCCGCCAACAAGACCCACATCCCTGAGGTCCTGCTGCAGCCGGCTCCTCTGTATTGTCAGC
The DNA here is from genome assembly GCA_963778855.1 of uncultured Gammaproteobacteria bacterium. GTDB lineage: Bacteria > Pseudomonadota > Gammaproteobacteria > Steroidobacterales > Steroidobacteraceae > FEN-1191. Next base: position 44,200 of record CAVZWC010000002.1, read on the forward strand.
TGTTCCTGAGAGTTGCTGCTATGCACAGGCAGTGCGAACTTCGCGCTATAGAGATCTATGCCCTCGATTTCCACCGGCAATTGCGAGTCGCTCACAATCGTCAGGGCATATTCGTCCCAGTTGGCATCGCGAACCCAACTGCCACCGCCATTTGGAACGATGACCTGATCAATCGCAACCGAGAATTCATCGGACGCGGCCGCTTCCGATGCCAAATCGAAACCTTTGGTCGGGACGGGTGTCTTGAGCACGCGCGAGGATGCGCAACCGCCCAGCACCGCACACGCTACGAGCAAGTTCGCAGTGAGGACGTGCAGTCGGAGCGGCGTTAAGTCTGATCGGATCTTGAGTTGCATGATGACACTCCACACAGTCTGCGGGCGAAATGCCACGCGACGCTGTCATCATTCCAATGCGGGTGCGTTGACGACAGCAGGGGCCGCTTAACCCCCTCATAGCCCTGCTTAGCCGCTGATACTGTGGGTGATGCGCCGGTAGACCACTGCCGCGAGCAGGACCAACAGCTGCGGAATCGTCAGGGCTCCGATGCCGCCGCTGATGTCCGAATCGAATATGTCGATGGTTATGTTGGCCGCTGAAACCAGTCCGCCGCCACGGCAGGTCACGCCGTACACGATGCTGCCCGTCTCGCTCGGAAAAATATCCATCGAACCACTGGAAGGAAGGTTGCCCGACCATGCGTCCCACGAAGTGCCGCCACTGGCCTTGCAGCCCACGCCGGGGGCGCTGCTCCAGCTGATCGTGTACGGCGCCTGCCAGACGAAGATAGCAAAATGTTCCCGGTAGCTCAGGTGCGCAACGAAGTTACCCGTGCCCGATAACGGCACGGTCATGATCGTGGTCCCTTTGGCCGATCCCCCCACGGTCGCGAGCGTCAGCGTTCCCGTGAATGATCCGGGCAGCACGGGCGCGAAGGCCACTGACAGCGTGCAACTTCCAGCGGGCGCTACGCCCGCACTGCAATGATCCGTGACGCTGAACGGGCCCGTCACCTCGGCCAGAAACCCGATCGGATTGGGCGCCGCATTCTGCAGCACGACGTCGATGGTCTTGGACGTAGTCTCGAGGACTGTGCCGTAGTCTGGCTTGGCCGGACTGGCCTTGAGGTTCACCGCTTCGGGACTCAGCAGGAAAGTGTGCTCGGTTCCGGTAGCGGCGTCGATGCCGACGACGACGACGGTCCCGGCCTGGTTGCTCGCCGTGGCATACGCGAGCAGGTAGGGTGCTATCGGTACGACCGGATCAATGAGGCGATTGAAGTCGCTCATGGCATTGCCTCTCCAGACCGTCGCGATCGTAGGCTGCGACATCACCGCGGGCTTGGGTCCCGTCGGCACGGAGATCCAGCCGGCGATATTCCCCGCGGCGTCGATCCCACCCACGCCGCCAGGGCACGGGAGCTGCTTGCAGGAAAGCATGGCGTAGCGTCCCGACAGGTCGCTGAGCGCGCCGTTGACCCACAGTGCGGCATAGGAAACGCCCTGGTATCCGGTGGCCACGACGGCGCCATTGGCACTGAGGGTCACCCGCGGCGCGATCGACGCGGCCGAAAACAGTGGCACCAGGCCCGATGCGGATGAGGCCCACAGGGCCACCTGGTCGGGCACGTAGGGCGCAGCGTTCTCGATGAAGCCGGCGATCCGGCCGGTGCTGTCGATAGCGGCCGCGTAGCTTCCTGCTCCTGGAGTTCCGCCGTCGATGTCCTTCATGGACCCGTTGACGTACGCAAAGGCGTGCTCTAACCCGCCGAGAGCACCGCAAGGCAGGCCGCCCGCAGCCGGCAGGCACAGGATATCGGCGCCGCCGACGATGACGCCGGCATCGCTCATGGCCTCCGCGTGGCTATTCAGCGCCGGATCGTTTGCCAAATTCCCCAGGTCGCTGATCCTGCCGTGGTCCCATAGGGTTGCGTGCGTGGCCGCATCCCCGGTGGTGTTGCTCGCACCCACGACCTGGCCCGCGGAGTTGATGCCAAGGGCGCGAGCCGATGAGCCGCCGAGCGTGCCCAGTTCGCGCAGGACACCATCGGCAAACAGGAATGGACGGGCTGTGCCCTGCGCGTCGTCACTGGTGCCGACGACCTGGTCCGAGCTGTTGATGGCCTGCCCATAGGTGTGCGCGCCTCCGAGCGTGCCGAGATCGGTCGCGCGATAGATCTGCGCGCTCGTCGTCCAGGACGCCAGGCCGGCGAGGAAGGTGGCCCACGACCGTATTCCTAGCGACTGGCGCACGAGACGTCCAGGTCCCAGACACCCGGCGCACTCGTGATCTGCGTCTGTGCCGTGCCATCGAGGCCGACGCTCCACAGGTGCGCCTGGATGTTGCCGTCCGGCACGTTGAACAACAGATGCACGCCATCGCTGCCCCAGCACAACGAATAGGGATCCGCTGCCACACCGGGCTCCTGTGTGCCGCTCGAGGGCACGTTCGCGATAACGACGGGACCGGTGCCGTCCGCATTCGTGACGTAAATCCGAACCTGGTGGCGTGTCGGGTAGGGATTGCCCGGTATCCACTCGACGGCGAGAAACGCGAGTCGCGTGCCATCGCTCGACCAGGCGGGCGAGTGCAGCTCTTCGCGCGCGTCCGGCGTAGCGGCTGGCGCAGCGTAGAGCGAAGTTCGCGTACCGTCCGCGGCGATTACGTCAATGGTCTGCCGCGTCGAGAACGCGACGCGTCCCATCGGCGATACCGACAGGTGACCGCTGTCTTCCCCGCCACCGAGCCGGCTGCAGGAGCTGGAACAGGGATCAGCATAGTGGGTGATCTGGACGCGACTGCTGTCGGTGCCGCCGTAGGCCGGCTGGCGGTAGAGATTATAAATCCAGTCCGAACCGGCGGCGGTATAGAACACTTCCGAGCCGTCCACAGACCAGGCCGGAGCGCCTTCAATTTGCTGGAAAGCGCTGATCCTTTCCTCGCTGGTGCCGTCGAGGGCCGAGACGTACACATCGCCTCCCGTCACCAGGTCGACCGATCGCACATAGGCCAGGCGCGATCCGTTGGGGGAGATCACGGCATCGTTGCCGGATGCGGCGCGACACGTCGAGTGACGGCTCGTCGCGGAAATGAGGTAAAGGCCGTCGCGACTGGCGGGATCATTAAAATCGTAGCGCCGGAAGATTGCGGTGCCGCCGCCGAGAGCATCGTATGGAATGCTTTCAAGTGACGGCATGCACGAATCGGGCGGCGGCGGGGGACCGGGTTGTGAATCGGAGCCGCCGCAGTCCGCTACGACGAGTAGTGTCATCAGACAGAGGCCGAGCGCACCACCCTGCAGTCGCCCGGGCGGGCGAGCCGCGGTTTTGATCGCACTGCTGTTCGCTTCCATGACCGGATCATTCCCGTTACCCGGGTGCCGCTCCATGGGGTAACACCTATAGGCGCCCAAGCAGGGCGCAGAGCTACCGCAGGCCGGTTGTGACGCCTATACTTCCTGCCGACGCAAAGAGGTGCGCATGCCGCGTGACGCTTTCGAGGTCATGGACCTCAAGTCCCTGCGCTGTTTCTTCGCGGTGGTCCAGCACGGCAGCTTGACGCGGGCCGGTGTTGAACTGGGCATCTCCGAAGCGGCCGTCTCCCAGCGCGTGCACGGGCTCGAGGATTATCTCGGCGCCAAGCTCTACGAAGCGCGCGGTGGGCGCGTCAAGCTCACGGCCGCGGGCGAGCAGACGGCGCGGTTGGCAGTCTCGGTTTTCAGCGACATCGAAGCGCTCGAGCACGCGGTCGCGAACGAGCGCGAGGCCGGCGTGCTCACGGTGGCATCGCACGACTCGGTGCTGCGCTATCTGCTGCCGGGCCGTTTCGAAACCTTCTGCCGCGAACATCCGCTGGCGAGGCTGCGGCTGCTCGCGCGGCCGATCGAGGAGACGGTGCGGCTGGTGCGCGCCAATGAATGCGACCTGGGCGTTGTGCCGCAGCGACAGGTATCCGAAGACCTGCTGTTCAAGCCGGTGGCCAGCTACCCGGCCTGCCTGATCCTGGCGAAGGGCCACGCGCTGGCGCGCCGCGGAGAGGGTGATTTCACCGCCTTGCTCAGCGCCGGCGCTACCGGCCGCTATCCGCTGGTGATGCTGGAGGTGCAGCGCGAGGACCAGCGGCTGCAACACGCCTTCGAGGCGCTGAAGATGCCCTTCGAGGTCGCGCTCGAGGTCAGTACGGTCGATACGCTCAAGCACTACGTGCTGCGCGGGCTCGGCATCGGCGTGGTGAGCGGCTTCTGCGTCATGCCGGAGGATCGCGCGCGAATGGAAGTCATCACGGTCCCCGAGGAATACGGCGGCACCACGACCTACGGCCTGGTGCTGAGGCGTGACAAGCATCGCTCGCCGCTGCTCAAAGCGCTCGTCGCTCAGCTGTCGAGCTTCGATCCTGGAGCCACGTCCGGAGCGGCGAATGCAACGCTGCGGCGCGACGGGTAGGGCAGAGCTCAGCGCCGGAGGATCCGGCGGTTGTCGATGGCCCACAGCAGCGCACTCAGGCCCAGCGCGGCGACCAGATGCTTGAGCGCGTGGCCGCTCAGCACGTGGCCGAAGGAATAGATCCAGGCGTCGGCCCTATCACAGCCCAAGGCGAGAGCGTAGCCGAGCACCGGGATCCACAGGACACCCGCGCGGTCCAGCTGAGAAGGCCGCGTCCACAGCAGCAGCGGCGCCAGGACTATCGATACACCCTGCACCAGCAGATAGAAGCGCAGGTCGCCGTGACCGCTCTGTTCGGTCAGTTGCCAGTAGATGACCGAACCCGCGCCGACCAGCAGCAGCGGAGGCAGCAGGTCGCGGCCGAGAGCCGGAGCCACGTGCTCGCCGACGAACACGCACAACAGCGCCATGCTGATGAACGCAATCGGCAGGCGGTCGTAGACCAACGTGGTGTTATTCGGATCGAGGTGATACCAGGCGGATCCGAAGCCGACCAGAACCAGGGCGGCGAACAGCACGTAGTAGACCCGGCGCAATTCGGGCAGCACCCCCGAGGTCCCGCCGTCGTGCAGGCGCCCGAGTCCCCGCAGCCCCACCAGAATGAAGCCGAGATTGGTCACCACGTTCCAGAAATTCGGAATGCCGAGCACCCGGCGCGTATCGGCGAACTGGTGGTAGGTCGGATCCTGCGCGATCGGCGGCACGAGCCATCCCAACGCCAGCACGGTGGCCGCAGTCGCCAGCACGGTCGTCGTCCGCCAGTCCGTGACCCTGATTCCTTCTGTACTCATCTCGGCAATTCCCGCTGCGTGCCGGTATCCGGCGCTGGGACCAACTCTAGCCGGAACGCCGCGCCCGCGCCCCGGGGCGGAAGTTGGGAGGGCATAAGCCGTTCCAAGGCGGGATAGTGCCGCGTAAGCGTACCAATGGGGATGCCACGAGCGACGTCGCGGCAATCCTGAACCCGGTGAAGTCGGGCAAGGTAGCTTCGGCTACAACGCCGCCACCGTGGCGGGCCTGCTGCTGACCACCGAGGTCATGATCGCCAAGGCCCCGAAGGACGATGAGCATGCGCACGGCGGCGGTATGCCCCCGGGCGGCATGGGCGGGATGGATATGTAACGCAGCCGCGTTACCCGTTCATCGACGTCTAGAGAGACAAGGCCCGGGAGGCGACTCCCGGGCCTTTTTGTTGCTTGCCTGGCGCCCACCGCCGGGAGTATCCTGAATTCGTGAGCCTGTCGCGATTCCTCAAGCGAAGCGGCATAAAGACGCGAGCACTGCTGGCGGTGCTGGTCGCGACCCTGGTGCTGAACGGCATTGCCTACCTCACACACGTTGACGCGGTAGACAAGGCCAGCGGCTCAGTCGCTCACACTGAACTGTGCGGCTATTGCGCCGCATTCGGCGGCCTGGCTGGCTCTTCCGCCGACCTGCCGGCGCCGCAACTTCCGGATCCACTCCTGACCCTCACGGTGCTGCTGCTTGCCGCACCCGTGCTGCGCCGTCACGTGACGGCTGCTCGCCCGCGCGCACCTCCCGCTTCCTGATCCCCACGCTTATTCCGATCCCGCGATAACCCGCTGACTGAGTGCAGCGGCGCATTGCGGCATTCCGTTCGCAGTGTTTCGCGGCGCGACTCACTGCCTTGATGGGAGCAGGATCCATGAAATGTTCATCAGTATACGGCCGCCTGTTGCAGGCCACGGCGCTGGCTGCGATCGCGCAGTCACCGGTTTCTAATGCTGCCGACTCGACCCCGGCCGCAGTCAGTGCCACAAGATTGGAGGAGGTCGTCATCACCGCGTCGCCCATCGCACACGATGCGGATCAGTTCGCGACCATCGTCAATACGGTGGATCGCGACCAGATCCTTCAGCAGGGCGGTGCCAACCTGGCCGATTCGCTGGCCAACACGCCGGGTGTGACCGGCACCAGTTTCGCGGCCGGCGCCAGCCGGCCTGTCATTCGCGGCTTTGACGCCAACCGCGTGCGTGTGCTGGAGGACGGCATAGGCAGCTTCGATGTCTCGGATATCGGGCCGGATCACGGCGTGCCCATTGACCCGCTGTCGGCGCAGCGCATCGAAGTCGTGCGCGGCGCGGCCACGCTGCGCTACGGCAGCCAGGCCATCGGCGGCGTCGTAAACGCGCTCAACAACCGTGTGCCCACGGTACTACCCGACAAGCCCTTCAGCGCTGAAGCATCCGGCGCCTACGGCAGCAACGCCAGCACCGGCGAAGGCTCGGCGCTGGTGGATGCGCGCGCCGGGCAGTTCGCGTTCCACGGCGACGGCTTCGTACGGCATGCCTCCGACTACGGCATTCCCGACGGCACGCAGGTAAATTCCTTCTCCCAGGGAGATGGCTTTTCGGCTGGCAGTTCCTACTTCTTCGGTGGCAGCCATATCGGTGCCGGCGTGGTTCACTACGATTCCAAGTACGGCATCCCGAGCGATACGACCTGGATCGATATGCACCAGACCAAGGGCATGCTGCGTTCCTCCTTCGCCGTTGGATCGGGCGCATTCCAGACGCTGACCGTCGACGGTGGCTATGGCGACTATAACCACAAGGAACGCAATCCTGACGGCTCGACAAATTCCACCTTTCTCGACAAGGAGTGGGATGCACGCGGCGAGGGTATCTTCGGCCAGATGGGACCCGTTTCCGGCGCGGCACTGGGGGTACAGCTCCAGCACCGGGATTACTCCGCCCTTGGCGCGGATGCGAGCTATCTGCTCCCGACCACCACCAAGACAGGCGCCGCCTTTGGCTTTGCCGAGGCGCCGCTCAGCGACCACTCCCACCTGGAAGCCGGCATGCGCGTGGAGCAGGTCAAGGTCCAGGGCACGCCGGCCTCCGAGGTGCTCACTGACCTCACTTTCACACCGGTGAGCGGGTCGGTTGGCCTGGTCTACGATGTCTCGAAACAGGTCGGCCTGGGCCTGATGCTGACCAGTGCGGCGCGCGCTCCGGCGCAGACCGAACTGTTTGCGCAAGGCCCGCACGACGGACCGGGCACCTACGAAATCGGCAACCCGGCGCTCAAGGAGGAACGTGCCAACTCCCTCGAGGGCACGCTGCGCCTCCGCTACAGCGCGGTGCGTGTCGATGCATCATTGTGGATGGCCCGGTTCAGCAATTACATCTACGGCGACCTGACCGGGAGCACCTGCGATGAAGCCGGCATCTGCGTGCCGAACGACATCCTGGAATTCAAGCAGCTGCTCTATCAGCAGGCCGACGCCACCTTTCGCGGCGCCGAAACCACGGTGACGGTGCCGCTGCTGGCAGACGCCGGCTCCGGAAAGCTCGATTTCCTCGTATTAGGCGACTACGTTCACGCCACCTTCAACTCTGGCGGTTATGTGCCGCGCATTCCGCCCTGGCATGCCGGCGGCGGACTGCGCTGGAGTCGCGCGGAGCTCTACAGCGGCGTGACGGTGAAATACTCGGCCGCGCAGGATGAGACGGGTGCGGGCCAGACACCGACTGCCGGATTCACCAACGTCGATGCCTACCTCGGTTGGGAATCGAAGCGGCCCGGTGTCAATTTCGACCTGACCCTGATCGGCCATAACCTGACTGATTCCACGCAACACAATGCGATCGCGATCAACCAGGCCGTGGTGACGCTGCCCGGCCGCGATATACGGGTGGTAGCCCGGATCATGTTCTAGCCACGGGATCGGCAGCAGTCCGCGGAGAACGCGTCAGGCAGCGTTATCGACGGCGATCCAGCCAGGCCCGGGAGGCAACTCCCGGGCCTTTTGTTGGCTGACGCGCCAAAGGAATTGCGATGCGCGATAATGGCGCGCAACCGCTACCTAACGGGGGATGCCATGACTGATTCGAACGACAACGCCTGGAGCCGTCGCGACTTCGTGCAGACCGCGATGACTACCGCCATGCTGGCCGCCACGCCATCGATCCTGCGCGCCGCTGCCGGTGGCGATGACAAGGCCGCGGTGCTGGCGCAGGTGCCGAAGCAGCACGCCGCGAACATCAAGCGCCTTCAGAATTGGATCGCGCTGCCCTCGATCGCCGCGGAGAACCGCAACTATCCCAAGGGCGCGGAATACATGATGAAGCTGGCGCAGGACGCGGGCTTCACCGGGGTCAAGATGATCGCCACTTCCGGTAAGCCCGGCGTGTTCGGGCGGCTCGAGGCCGGGGCCAAGAACACGCTCTGCGTGTACTTCATGTACGACGTCAAGCAGTTCGTGCCCGAGGAATGGAGCTCGCCGCCGCTCGCGGCGCGCCTGGTCGACAAGCCGGGCCTGGGCACGGTCATCATGGGTCGCGGCGCCGTGAACCAGAAGGGGCCGGAGAATGCCTTCCTCGGTGCGCTCGCCGCCTTCAAGGCGAGCGGCAGGAAGCTACCCGTGAACCTCGTGTTGGTGTGCGAGGGCGAAGAAGAGATCGGCTCGCCGCACTTCGGCGAGATCGTGAACAGTCCCGACGTGCTGCCGTTCGTGAGGCCCTGCATCGGTGTCATGCTGCCGAGCGCCTCGCAGGAGCAGGATGGAAGCGTCACCGTGGAGGCCGGCGCCAAGGGCATCTGCGAGATCGAGCTGGTCTCGAGCGGCGAGAAGTGGGGCCGCGGCCCGAAGAAGGACATCCACTCCAGCCTCGAGGCGCAGGTCGACTCGCCCTCGTGGCACCTGGTGCAGGCGCTCAACACGCTGGTCGAGAAGGACGGCCATACCCCCGCGGTCGTGGGCTTCTTCGAGAAGGCACGGCCGCTTTCCGAGGTGCAGAAGAAGATGGTGCTCGACTGGGCCGCGACCGTCCCCGAAGCGACGATCAAGGCCCAGTACGGGGTCGATCGCTGGGTCAAGGACGAGGACTGGCAGACTTCGCTCCTGCGGCTGTACTCGCAGCCCACGATCAACATCGAGGGGCTCGTGGGCGGCTACACGGGACCGGGCGGCAAGACGGTGCTGCCGCACCGCGCCGTCGCCAAGATCGACATGCGCCTCGTGCCCGACATGACGACCGACGATACGATGGAGAAGCTCAGGAACCACCTCAAATTCCAGGGCTTCGGCGACATCGAAGTCACCATGACGGGCGGATACAACCCGACCCAGACGAATCCGGACAGCCCGTTCTTCAAGGCCGTGGTCGCGACCTTCACCCAGCTCGGCACCAAGCCGCTGGTGTTGCCGCGCAGCCCCGGCTCATGGCCCGGCTATCGCTTCACGGACCCGCCGCTGAGCCTGCCGGCCGGCGGCTTCGGCATGGGCTACGGCACCGGCGCGCACGCCCCGGACGAGCACTTCCTGATCGAGTCCAAGAACCCGAAGGTCCAGGGACTCGACGGCGCGGTCGCTTCGTTCGTCGAGTTCCTGTACGCGGTGGCGTAGCGGCTTTCGCGGCATTTACCCGCGCCGTTCCACCGTATGCTCCTGGAGCCAGATTTTGATGAGTGACTGGTAGGGAACGTCGCGTGAGTTAGCAATCTGCCGAATGCTGTCAAGCAGGTGCTTTGGCAGGCGCAGCGAGATGGTCTCTGTCGATGGTCTGAGCCGCGTCAAACGCAGTCGCTTCGCTGCGGACCAGTCGACATAGTCCGTACTGTCATGACGCGCCCAAAAGGCTCTCTCGGCACCTTCCGATGCGAATTTAGGTGGGCCTTTCAACTTGCGCTTCATAGGCAACTCTCTCCTTCCGATTCATGGTGCGCGCCGAAATTACGCGAATCAGAGCGCCCTCGGCTCGCAGTGTGAAAGTTACGTGCAGGCCCCGACCAAACAGAGTTTCTCCGAGCGCTTGGAAGCGTGGTTCAACGTCGCTATGGCGCGCGTCTAGACTGACCAATAAACCTGCACAGAAGAACACTTGCTCGATCTCCGCATCTGTTACATCGTACTTCCGATTCTTGCCCGCGTTACCGGCGTCCCACTGAAATCCCGTGACGTGTTCAAGCTGAAGCACCCTTGTATATTACACACATATACAGCGTGCTCAATGCCGCAAGCCCATATTTCAATAGATCAATGAGTTACGGGCAAGCCGACGCGGGTCCGTAGCGCCAATGCCGGGCGACGCGGTACATTATGCGTGTAGCTATGATATGTAGCTACAAACACGATGGGTAATCCGTCCAATCCGCAAGGCCACCAGACATGAAGCGCAGTTCTACGTCTCACAAATCACGAACTGACCTGAAGCGAGTCCGACGAACGACGGACGCGAACATGGTGCGCGACGGTGACGCGCCGGAGTGGACGCCAGCTATGTTCGCGCGTGCCGTTGCCCGGCAGGGCCTGAAGCCTGTGTCCAGGAAGGCGCTACTCTCGCTGCGAATAGATGCGGACGTTATCGAGTGGTTCAAGTCCCAGGGCGCGGGCTACCAGTCGCGGATGAATGCACTGCTTCGGGCCTATATGGAAGCCCACAAGTGAGCAGCTGGCGCCGACTTGCGCTAGTGCCGCATGCGCCAGCCGCTGCGGATCATCCATGAGGTGATCGCGAGGCAGGCGGCCAGGAACGTCGCCATGAACCCAAGGCTTGTGGCGAGGCTGACGTCGCCGGTGCCGAAGAAGCTCCAGCGGAAACCGCTGATCAGGTAAACGACCGGGTTGAACAAGGTGACCGTGCGCCAGGCGGGCGGCAGCATGTGGATCGAGTAGAAGCTGCCGCCGAGGAAGGTCAGCGGCGTGACCACGAGGATCGGCGCGATCTGCAGTTTCTCCCAGCTGTCGGCCCACACCCCGAGCATGAAGCCGAACAGGCTGAAGGTGAACGAGGTCAGCAGCAGGAAGGCGACCATCCACACCGGGTGCAGGATGCTGAGCGGCACAAAGAAGGTCGAGGTGCCGAGGATGATCGAGCCGATCAGCATCGACTTGGTCGCCGCCGCGCCGACGTAGCCTAGCAGGATCTCGGGCGTCGACACCGGCGCCGACAGCAGCTCGTAGATGGTGCCGGCCCACTTCGGCACATAGATGCCGAACGAACCGTTGCTGATGCTCTCCGTCAACACCGACAGCATGATGAGGCCCGGCACGATGAACTCGCCGTAGGGCACGCCGCCGATCTGGCTGATGCGCGAGCCAATCGCCGCGCCGAACACTACGAAATACAGCGAGGTCGTGATCACGGGGGCGCCGATGCTCTGCCCCAGCGTGCGGAAGGTGCGCGCCATCTCGAAGCGATAGATGGCCCGGACCGCGTGCCAGTTCATCGGCGCGCGCTCACGATCGAGAGGAAGATTTCCTCGAGCGAGGTCTCGCTGGTCTCGAGATCGCGGAACGGCACTCCGGTGTCATTGACCGCGCGCAGCAGCTCGGCGATGCGTTCCTGCGCGCCATCCTTCTCGTACCGGTATACGAGCGCCGTGCCGCCTTCGGCCAGCGTCAATCCGTAGCGGGTCAGGGGCGCGGGGACGGCGCCCAGCGGCTCGGCCAGGTGCAGCGTGAGCTGGCGGCTGCCGAGCTGGCGCATCAGTCGCTCCTTCTCCTCGGCGACGATGAGCTGGCCGTGGTTGATGATGCCGATGCGGTCGGCCATTTGCTCGGCTTCCTCAATGTAGTGCGTCGTCAGGATGATCGTTACCCCGCCTGCACGCAGGTCTCGCACCACGTTCCACATGTCGCGCCGCAGCTCGACGTCAACGCCGGCCGAGGGTTCGTCGAGGAACAGGATCTGCGGCTCGTGCGAGAGCGCCTTGGCGATCAGCACGCGGCGCTTCATGCCGCCGGAGAGCTCCTTGATCTTCGCGTCCTTGCGGTCCCAAAGGGACAGGCTCCTCAAGACCCGCTCAAGGTGCGCGGGGTCAGGAGCATGGCCGAACAGGCCCCGGCTGAAGCTGAGCGTCGCCCACACCGTCTCGAAGGCGTCCGTGGTGAGTTCCTGCGGCACCAGGCCGATCGAGCGGCGCGCGGCACGGAAGTCGCGCACCACGTCGTGCCCATCGGCCAGGACGCGGCCGGAGGTCGGGTTGACCAGCCCGCAGACGATGCCGATCAGCGTCGTCTTGCCCGCTCCGTTGGGGCCGAGCAGCGCGAAGATCTCGCCGCGACGGATCTCGAGCGAGACGTTCTTCAGGGCCGCGCGGCCGCCAGCGTAGGTCTTGCAAAGTTCGTGGATCGAGAGGATGGCGGACATGATTAGCCTGTACGCAGCGCAAAGGCCGCGATATTACTATATGAACTGCGGCTGGCGGGGCCCCCGACCGTTGACGAGGTCATCGAACAGCCTGAGCCACCGCGGCAGCAGCACGCGCTCGAGATCGTCGCGTGCGACCGCGGTTGCCGGCGCGACCCGGTACGGTGCCACTCCAGTTGTAAGTCGTTTGTAGGTACCCCGTGAGCCCCCGGTAACCCCCCCTGACCCAGGCTGTGTCTGCCGAGGAAAGGTAGTCGCAGTTGCCGTAGTGCAGGGGTAGGGTCATGAAGGGGTGCATTGAACTTATTTCAAGGATGGACCGGGCCGGTGTCTACGGCCTGCTGCTCTGCGCCACCAGTGTCCTGGGCGCGTGCGTGCCGATTCCGTACAAGCCGGCCGTGAACATGGAGAAGAATGTCGTCGCGCCGGAGGCGGCACCGACGATCATGCTCAAGGCGGAGCCGCCGTCGTGGGCGGGCAAGGTCGGCACGCAACTCAAGCGCGCCGAGCCGAGGGTCGTCTTCATGGATGCGGCCAAGGCGCTTCCGGACGCGGTTGACTTCATCTCCCTGCCCGATGCCATCGCCGCACTCGCGAAGTTGCCGCCCGGCCCGGATACGCCCGATTACCTGTTAGGCCTGAGCACCTTTGCGGAGGAGCAAGTGGGTGGCACCGACCTCTATCAGCCCCTCGTGGGGTACACCAAGGATAAGTTTGTCGGGCACCTGCCGTCGGTGTTGGTCGAGCTGCGCTCCGGCCGACCGGCGGATGCCATGGATTTCAAGACCGAATATTCCATGGTCGTGGTGCAGCTGATCTACGGGGTCATGACCGTGCCCGAAGGCGAGAAGGCGGTCGACAATGCTCTGGTCGCCGAAGTCGCGCGGCGACTGAAGGCGGCGCAGCCACAGGGGCCAATTCGGCTGCTGGTGATGTTCCAGAAGCCTCCGGCGGCGCCGCCGGCAGCGGCAGCAACGAACACGGGTGCTCAGTCCAAGCCGCAATGAAGACGGGTAGATACAGGAGCGGGCGCCAGGACAACGGTCAGCGACGCCTGTCAGGCTGAACGATTTCGGGGCCCATTTCCAGGCCGCCCCACTCTACTAACTAAGTATGTTCTTGACTTTAGGATATTCAAGATGAAGAAGCGATTTGCAGTTCCTCTCATCGGCCTTTGCATGGTCATTCTACACGGCTGTGGAGGTGGGGGAGGCGGCTCCACATCACCGCCGCCGCTGGCGTTTGCCAGTGCAGGCCCAGTACAAAAGACGTACGGAGATAGCGCATTCTCCAACATTGCCTCCGGCGGTGCAGGCGGTGGCGCGATCAGTTATGCGAGTAGTGATGGCAGCATCGCGCGCGTGGATCCGGGTTCGGGTCTTGTAACCATCAACAGTGCAGGCTCGGCGACCATAACCGCCACAAAGAGTGCTGACGCCAGCAATGCCGCGCAGCACACCTCATACATGCTGACGGTAGCGAAGGCAGCGCAATCCATCGTACCTTCAACGTCGGGAACGCTGAGCGTATTTGTCAGTGTACCGGCAAACTCGCCGGTGGAGTCGTCGGTCGGCTCCGGCGCGCTGAGCTACTCCAGCAATAATCCGACTGTCATCTCCGTCGATGCGACAAGCGGCACAATTCTTGCGCTCGCGCAGGGTTCGGCGCAGATCACGATCGTCAAGGCCGCGACGCCCAATTACCTTGCGGCGCAAACGACTATTACGGTCGACGCCATCCCGAAAGCAATAGCGCTGGAGGCTTGGGTCGGCGCATCCGACAGCCTGGTATCCGCGGCTCCGCCCACTCCTGGGGTCGGATTCCTTCGTTCCACGTCAATTAGCTGCAATCTCAACCAGATAAGCACCTGCCCTGACGGCCAGACGGACACGTTCGGCACAATGGCGGTAACGGATAGCGCGTTTAACCGTTCCCGGTCTGCCTATTACTGGCTGCAGCACGGTTCAGTCAATAGCAACGCGCTGAGGGTTGGCACAACGAGGTTTTCGGGTCGCCATTCAGCGCAAATGGCATCGCTCAACGGTCGTCTGTATCTGGTCGGTGGCAATGACGGGCAGCTACGCAACGACGTGTGGTCCTCGGCCGACGGCGTCGCCTGGGATCAGGTCACTGCCGCCGCGGCATTCTCGCCGAGGACGCGCGGCCAGGTAGTCACGTTCAACGGGCGCCTGTGGCTGGTTGCGGGGTACGACGGAACGAACCTGCAGAGCGAAGTCTGGGCGTCAACGGATGGCGCGACCTGGTCGCTGCAAACGGCGAGTCCAGGATTCACGCCTCGGCAGGACGCCGCGCTGGTGGTCTTCATGAAAAGGATATGGGTGATCGGCGGTTTCGATATGACCCTGGGCGTACGGAATGACGTCTGGTCCTCAGCAGACGGCATCACATGGCGGCAGGAAACGCCAGCGGCCGCATTTCCGGCTCGCTACGGGCACGGCGTGCAGGTCCTGAACGGTCGTTTATGGTTGGTGGCTGGTTCAAGCAATCCCACACCACTCAACGATGTCTGGTCTTCAGCCGACGGTGTCACATGGACGCAGGCGACGGCAGCGGCTGCATTCAGTCCTCGCTACAGGTTTCAACTGGCCGCACTCGGCACGCGCCTGTATGTGGTCGGCGGTGTCGTCGACCTCGGCGGTGACCAGCACGATGTCTGGAGTTCCGTGGACGGAATCACCTGGCAACTCGCGACTGCCAATCCAGAGTGGTCTCGGCGCGTAAGCGCCGCAGGCACGGTGCAGGGAAACGAGATCTGGCTGGCAGCCGGCCAGGATCAATTGAACTCCAACTACTACACTGACGTCTGGCACTCGAGCGACGGCCAACACTGGATACAGTCCACTGCGTTGGCTCCCTTCAGTCCGCGCTTTGCATCCGCCGTTGTATCCGCGAGCGGGCAAGTGTGGGTCATTGGCGGTTTCGACGGGGTGAGCACGGCCGACGTCTGGTCGTCAGTAGACGGCGTCGCGTGGCAGCAGGATAGCGCTGCTGCCGGATTTACACCTCGGAGCTATCAGCAGGCGGCAAGCTTTGGCAACTTGCTGTGGGTTATCGGTGGATATACGTTCCAGACAAGTCAGGAATACAGTGATGTCTGGTCGTCCCCCGACGGGAAATCGTGGTCGCAGGTCACGGCGTCGGCGGGATTCGCACCGCGCACCGGACATCAGGTCGCAACGTTCGCCAATCGTTTGTGGGTGATTGGCGGCGATGACAATGGGAGTCGGCTCAACGACGTGTGGTGGTCTACCGATGGCGCAGCGTGGACGCAGGCCACAGGGGCAGCTGCGTTCTCCGGGCGAAACGGGCATCAGGTATTGGTGTTTAACAATCGACTCTGGGTGATCGGTGGACTCGACAACTCCATCACGGCGCTGAACGACGTCTGGTGGTCAAGCGATGGAATCAACTGGAATTTGGCGACTGCCGCAGCCGCCTTCCCTGCCCGCTATCAGCACGCGGCCGCTGTTGTGAATGGCCGCATGTGGATAACCGGCGGCGTAAGCGGCAACACGGCGCTTGCCGACGTATGGTCATCGACGGACGGGGTAACCTGGGTTCGTGCGACGGCCGCGACACCGTTCCCGGGGCGCAGCCAGCACCAAGGGTTCGCCCTGAACAACCAGTTCTGCATCGTCGCTGGTCTCGACAGCACGGGCCGCAAGAACGATTTGTGGTGTTCGCCGGATGGTGCGAACTGGCGGCTTGGGTATGCCGCTACGGCACGATTCCCATGAGCGAACGGTCGGCAGGCCGCCGCTTCAGTACGCTAGAGCCACCGCAAACGGCGCATTCCCGCCGTTCACGGTGCCAATCGATGTCAGTGAGCCGTCGGCCCCGATGGAGTACTCACCCACGGTGCCATCGCCGGAGTTGACCACGTAGGCGTATTGCCCGCGTCCGTCGAACGCGAGCCAGAGGGGTGCGATTCCGGTAGCCACGGATGGGTTGGTCAGCGTCGACAGGGCGCCGCCCATCCCGATGGAGAATTGGGAGATCGTGCCTGCGGTCGCCATGGCAACCGAAGAGTAATTCACGACGTAGGCGTTTTTCCCGCCTTGTCGCAGCGCCACGTAGACCGGCGCGCTGCTGGTCGGCAGCGACACGTCAGCCGCGAGGGTCAGCTGTCCGCTCGAGCTGATCGTGAACTGCGCGACATCGTCCGAGCCGAAGCCTGCCAGATAGAGATTGGCGCTCGCGGAATCGATCGCGCTTCCGGAGGGCCGCGGGCCGGTCGCGACGCTGGCCGGGTTCAGCGCGGAAAGGCCACCGCCGCTGGCGGCGACCGCCAATTGCTGGATCGAAGTTCCGAGGACCACCCCGGTTCCGAAGTTGGAGGCGTAGGCGTACTTGCCGTCGGGAGTAAAGACCAGGTTCCACGGGTTGGATCCGGTAGCCGTCGGCGCCGCCGCGGTGCGCGTGAGGCGGCCCAGGGCGTCGATGCTGAACTGCGTGACGTTCGAGTCGCCGGAGTTGACGACATACGCGAACGTGCCGCTCGCATCGAACGCCAGCGCGTCGGGGCGCGCGCCCGTGGCGACCGTCGCCGGGGAATCGGGCATCAGCGTGCCGTCCGTCCGGATGGCGTACTGCGACACCGTGTTGTCGAGCAGGTTGGTCACATAAACGAACTTGCGGGTCGGATTGATCGTGACTGACTGCGGGGACGAGCCGGTGGCCACGATCGGTGTGCCGAGCGGAACGAGCGTGCCATTGGCGCTCACGGCGTATTGCGAAATCGTGTTGGCGCCGTTGTTGACCACGTAGGCGTACTCGGGCAGGTTCGCGCACGAGACCGAGACGTTGCTGACGTTGGCCGACATGCTGCTTCCCATGCCGTTGGTGACCGTGCAGTCTTGTCCCGCCGGCTGCGTGGTCACCGTCACGGCGTAGCCGGCGCCGTCGGCGATGAACGTCTTGAAGGTGAAGTTCCCGCTCGCGTTGACGGTAAGGGCGTCGCCGCCATTATTCGCCAGCGTCACGGACTGGCCCGTGACCAGGTTGCTGACCGTGCCCCCGACCGAGTAGGTGCCGGGTGGCGGGGTGTTCGATGACCCTCCACCTCCGCAGGCCGCGAGCGCCAGGGCGCTGAGCACCAGCGGCAGCGATCGGCAGGACAGTCGGTTGCTCATCAATTCTCTCCAGCGTGCTGGGCATCGGCGCTGCCCGACAGGGCGCACCGCTTCGCTGGATATGGTAGCCCGCTGGCCGGGGCAAATTGGTGAGAATGCGGGCTGCCGGTCCTCCAAAGAGATTACAGTCTGTTCATCTCGGCGCTATGTGACCAGCAGCGACGTCGAGATGCGATCTTCATGTCCGGCCGAGATCGAAACGAGGTCAGCGTGTCGAAGAAATTGATCGCGATCTTCGTCCGCGGCTAAGGCCTCGCAGCTTCGCGTTTGCGGAATCCCACGGCCAGCAGCGCCGTCAGCACTACATGCAGAACGACCGCTGGCCACAGCAGCACGCCGGCCGAACTCCCGGTGAGGCCCAGGTACGCGAGATACAAGGTTACGGCCGCGCCGTAGAAGATCATGCCGACAAGCGCCGGACCCGGCCAGCAGGCGAGCCCGAGGGCGATCAGCGCAATGCCGGCCACGCGCGCGACAATGGCAGCCATGGCGGAGAATTCCGCACCCAGCAGCAGGTGCCCCACCAGCGACGGCACGATCAACAGTCCGGCGCCGGTGGCGATTTCCGCGATGGCGGCGATGACAAGCACTCGCTTCATGGCAGCCCCTAGCGTGACTCCGAGGTATCGATCGGATCCGGCTCGGGCGCCTCGGTCGGTGCGAGCTCGGCCTTCGGCTCCGTCTCGGCCGTGGCCTCCGGCTTGAAGGGTTCGAGCTTGAAGCTCAGCTTGTCGATCTGGCCGGTGAACCGGAACGGCACGTCGTAGCGATACCGCAGCATCGCGACGCCCGTGCGCGTGTCCTCGCCGACGTCGAAGCTCTCGTCCTCCGGGAACGTCACCGGGGTGGTGTGTTCCACCGACTTCCTGGACACTTCCTTGCCGTCCACGGACAGCACGCCCGTACCGCCCTTGCCCAGGCCCGGGCCATCGGACTTGAAGTCGAAGACGATCGTGTGCTTGCCCGCCGATAAGGCGGGCCCTTCCCATATCGTGCGCTTGAGGTTGAGCAGGTTGTAGAGGAACACGGGCTTGCCCATTCCCAGGCCCAGCGCCCAGGAGGCCACTACGGCCACCGCCCAAGCTGATCCCAGCATCAGTGCGACCTTGCCGATCCGCAATTTGCCGACCGACCACGCCCGCTGCCGGCCGAGCCCCAGCAGCAGCAGTCCCGCAATCAACAGGCCCAGGCCCACGGTCCTGAAGACCGGATCCCGCAGCCAGTAATTGTGGTTTCCGCTGAGGAACAGCCCGTAGCCGCCGAAGCGCCCGCCGTCGGTAACGATCATGCCTGCGGCGCCGCCCCTGGGGATAGTGACTTCGGCCGTGATGGTGTACGACTTGTTCAGGATATTTGGCGCGCCACTGTTCGGCACGCCGGTCAAGGTTCCGGTGTAGGTGAATTCCGTACGTCCGGCCGTAAGGTTCGGCTTCGGCGCGTTCCAGCGCGCGAGCGTGGTGTTGTCGAGCGGCAGCACGCCGTACTTCTTGGCCTCCGCGTAGAACAGATCCTGCAGCTGCTTGAGCTTGTCCGGCATCTTGGCGGCAAGGTCGACGGCCTGGGTCGGGTCCTCTGCGACGTTATAGAGTTCCCACTTGTAGCCGGTGAGCACGTCGGGTGGTGGAGCGGCGCTCAGCTCCCAGGGTCTGGTCGCGGGCGTCGTCGCCGCGACCCAGCCGTCGTTGTAGATGGCGCGGTTGCCGAGCATCTCGAAGTACTGCGTGTCGTGCCGCGTCGGCGCATCGGCGTTTGCCTTGTCCCAGGTGTACACCATGCTGACGCCCTCGATCGGGCGCTGCGGGATGCCGTTGATCGAATCGGGTGCCGGAATGCCGGTCGCCTCGAGGATGGTCGGGACGATGTCGATGACATGGTGGAACTGGTGGCGGATGCCGCCGACATCGTTGATGTGGCCCGGCCACGCCATGACCATGCCTTGGGAGGTCCCGCCAAAGTGGGAGGGCACCTGCTTGGTCCACTTGAAGGGCGTGTCCATCGCCCAGGCCCAGCCGGCCGCGTAATGCGGGAAGGTCTTGTCGGATCCCCAGAACGGATACCAGAGGTATTGGGCCTTGACCGGCACTGGCACGCCGTTCATGGTCGTAAATTCGTTCGGCGTGCCGTTGATCATCCCCTCGGCGCTCGCGCCGTTATCGCCACCAATGTAGATGATCAGGGTGTTGTCGAGCTGGCCGAGGTCCTCGACCGCCTGGATGACACGGCCGATTTCATGATCGGTGTACGCGAGGTAGGCCCCGTAGACGTCGGCCTGCCTGATGAAGAGCTTCTTCTCTGCGGCGCTGAGCGAGTCCCACTTGGGCAACTTGGCGCCGCCGAACTCGGCCTGCCCATCCGGCCAGTCAGTTAGCTTCGCGCTTTCCGGCATGATGCCGAGCCGCTTCTGGTTGGCGAAGATCGTTTCCCGCAGCTTGTTCCAGCCGCCGTCGAACAGATGCATGTCGCTGATCTTCTTGATCCACTCCGGCGTCGCATGGTGCGGTGCGTGGGTGCCGCCTGGCACGTAGTAGACGAAGAACGGCTTCTGCGGCGAGATCTCCTTGATCTCCTTCATGTACTGAATCGCCTCGTCGGCCATGGCGGTGGTCAGGTTCCAGCCCCGCTTGCCGACGAAGGGATAGATGGCCGTCGTATTGCGATACAGGTTCGGCTGCCACTGGTTGGAGTCACCGCCCATGAAGCCATAGAAGTAGTCGAAGCCCATGCCGTTGGGCCACTGATCGAACGGCCCGGCCTGGGTCGCCTGGTAGAAGGGCGTGTTGTGGTTCTTGCCGAACCACGAGGTCGCGTAGCCATTACGCTTCAGGATCGTGCCGATGGTGCCTTTCTCGACCGGAATGACCGAGTCGTAACCGGGGAAGCCGGTCGTGATCTCACCGACTACGCCAAAGCCCACCGAGTGATGGTTGCGTCCGGTGATGAGCGCTGCCCGCGTCGGCGAACACAGTGAGGTGGAGTGGAAATTGGTGTAGCGCAGCCCCGCGCGCGCGATCCGATCCATCGCCGGCGTCGGAATGACACCGCCAAAAGTACTCGGTGCGCCGAAGCCTGCGTCGTCAGTCATGATCAGCACGATGTTGGGCGCGCCCTGCGGCGGCACCACGCGCGGCGGCCACCACGCCTTGGACTCCGAGGCCTTTTCCTTGATTACACCGCCGAAGGCCGGGTCGGGTGGCGGCAGCTGTTTGCCGCTGAGAGTGGTGGTGGCGCTGGGCGAACCCAGCTCGCCGGTCACTTGCTGGGCGAGGCAGCGCGGTGCAGAGGTTGCAAGTAGTGCGCCTGATACTGCGATGGCAGCAACCAGTTTGAATGACTTCATAGACGTCCCGCTATTTGATGTGGTCTTGTTTGCCCGCGACATTTGCAGGCGCTGCCGCGCATTCAGTGTTCGTCTGGCTGGCGTCGCGGCGGCGACAGCAGTATATGCGCTTAGCATACTCCACTTGCGGCTTGCTCAAGCACGGAAAGCGACGGCAGGCGGCCCGGCCGGGCCGGCTCTCATTCAGCCCGTCGATTCGCTGTCCGTCATGCCGACATTCGCAAGGATATGGCGCTCGCGCGCTTCCTCGATATCGAGCTCGCGCTCGATGCGGCGTCGTGCTTCGTCCGTGATCCGATCTTCCTCGTAGGCTCGCATGACTGCGGCGCGTTCAATGTCCAGCAGCCGCAGCTGCAGCTCGCTGACTTCGGTGACGGGATCGTCGCTGGTGGTGACATCCGCCGTCACCGTGAGCTGTGAGCGGCGATCCGAGTGGCGCTTGCACAGCGCTGCGAGCGCGGTCCCTGGCATCGCGCGGCCCGCCACGTCCTTCAGTGCCTCGATTACGGCCGTCACGCCTTCCAGGCGTACGGCCCGCTCCGCGCGCTTGTTGCTCACCGCTTCGACCAGGCCCGTCCGGGCGATGCCCAGCGCCCGTACTACAGGCGCCAGGGTCGTGCCCAGGCCGAGTAGCGTGATCGCGATGACGGCAAAGGTGACGAACAGCACCAGGTCCCGGTGCGGAAAGTCGCGCCCGCCAATCGTCAGCGGGAGGGACAAGGCGGCCGCGAGGCTGACGACGCCGCGCAGACCTGCGTAACTGACGACAAAGGGCATCCGCCAGTCGGGGGGCGGATCCGGGCGGAGGAATCCAGGCAGCAGTACGCGAGATGATGGTTGCCGAATAGACCCAGATGAAGCGCACGACGATGACGGTTGCCGTCACCAGCAGGCTCGCGACCAGAGCGCCTCGCCACGAAGTGCCCTCCAGCCGCGCGACCACCGCGTGCGCCTGCAAGCCCGTGAGCAGGAAGAGGAGTGCCTCGACGACCCAGGCCACCAGGTCCCAGATGAAATAGCCTTGCAGACGCGTGGCCGGTCGAATCAACCGCCGACCGTTCCATGACACCCATAGCCCGGCTACCACGCAGGCGACTACGCCGGAAGCCCCGAGGGCACGGGGCGGCCAGAACGCGATGAAGGGCGTGGCCAACGCCAGCAGCACTTCGGCCCGCGCGTCGGAGGCGCGATCGCGAAGATGCAACATGGCCCAGCCGACCATGATGCCGAAAGCGGCTTCGCCGCAAACGACGACGATGAACTTGATCGAGGCCGAAGCCAGTGAGAACGAACCCGTGGCGAGCGCGGTGAGCGCGAACCCAAAGATTACGAGTGCGGTCGCATCATTGATGAGGCTTTCGCCCTCGAGAATCGTGGTCAGCCGCCGCGGCAGGCTCAGTCCGCGCAGAATGGCAATCGGCGCCACCGCGTCGGGCGGCGATACGATGCTGCCGAGCAGGAAGCCGATGACCCAGGGGAGGCCCAGCAGATAGTGGCCCACCACGGCCACCGCCGTCGCCGTGAAGATCACGCAGCCAATGGCCAGCATCAATATAGGTCGAAGGTTTGAGCGAAATCCTCGCCAGCTCAAATTGACGCCGGATATATAGAGCAGCGGGGGCAGCAATCCCAGGAATATGAGATCCGGGTCGAGCGTCCACGTGGGCATGCCGGGCACGAACGCCAGCGCAATACCTGCGGCCAGCATCAACAATGGTGAGCTGATCTTCAGTCGCAGCGCGAGCACGCTCAATGCCGCGATCAACAGCAGCAGGGCGAGGCCGCTTGCGAGGCTCAGGGTTTCCATGAGCAGGCAGTTTGAACTACGGCAAGTCGAATAGCAGGAGCTCCGCGGAGTGGCCCGAAGAAATGTCGACCGCGTCCGCCCCGGAAATCTGCGCCGCGTCGCCGGAGCTGAGCGGCTGGCCGTTGACCGCGACCGTGCCACGCACCAAGTGCACGAATGCGCGCCGCCCCGGCTGCAGCGCGTGGGACATTCTGTCATTGCCATCGAGCAGGGACGCATAGACCCGGGCGTCCTGGTGAATCGTGACGGAACCCTGGGCGCCATCGGGCGAGGCGATCAATGCGCAGCCGACCGCGTCTTGGCCGCAGCCTCGAAGCGCTGTCTCCTCGTAGCCCGGCGCGATGCCTTTGACGTTGGGTTGGATCCAGATCTGCAGGAAATGCACGCCCTGCGTCGCCGAGGGGTTGAATTCGCTGTGCGTGACACCTGAGCCCGCGCTCATGCGCTGCACGTCGCCCGGGCGCAGCACGGAACCGTTCCCCATGCTGTCCTTGTGCTCGAGCGCACCTTCCAGCACGTAGCTGATGATTTCCATGTCGCGGTGACTGTGGGTGCCGAAACCCTGCGCCGGGCATGACGCGATCCTCATTGATCACACGCAATGGACCGAAGCCCATGTGTGCCGGGTCGTGGTAGTCGGCGAAGGAAAAGGTATGGAACGACTTGAGCCAGCCGTGGTCGGCATACCCTCGTTCACTGGATTTTCGGAGTGCAATCATTGCACGACCCTCTTTGGATGCGTCGCCGCTCGTAGGATTGGACCATGGTCCGCACGCAACGCTCAAGTATCGGCCGGATCGCCTGCGGGGCGACCGGCGGCAATATATGAGGTCAGCACCCGGCGGCTCAATGAGGCCGCAAAGCGCAACGGTGGTGCGGCGCTGCCGTAGCTGAGGCGCCCCGGCTGCGGCGCCGTTCCGGGGTTACTTGCCCATGCGGCGATAGAGCCCGTCGAAGGAGACGGACCAGGTCTTGCCGCCGTCGTCCGTGTGGTCCCAGAACTGGCGCACGGTGCCGTCCTTGTTCGGCGTCCAGGTGATGCGATCGGCGACCTTGATTCCGGGCTTGAGGCTCGAGAGCTGCATGTGGCCGTTCTCGAAGTGCCCCTCGAGCACGAGCGTGGTGGCCGTGGAGTCCGCCCAGGCCTGCATCCAGGCCATACGCGTCGAGTCGTAGAAGTTCAGGCTGTGGCCGTGATTACCGCCGGCGCCGATCCAGTTCTCGAGCAGCGCGCATCCGTCGGCCAGTGAGTCGATGCGATTGGTGCCCACCTGCTTGCCACCCGCGGTGACCTGCCAATCGCCGATCCAGAAGTCGAACTGGTGGCGGACGGGATCCGCGCAGGGCGGCGAATCGGCCGCGGGCGCCGAGCCGGATAATCCACACAACAGGGCGAAGGTAATCAAGTGTTGTTTCATGTGGGCACTCCTGGGCCTGCAAGGCTGGCAATGGTCGAACTACCGCCGCGCCAGGTACCAGTCGATCGTGGCGCGTAGCCCGGCGGCGAGATTGTGCCGGGACCGAAAGCCGGGCTCGCGCTCGATCTTTGTGCTGTCGATCGCGTAACGGCGGTCGTGGCCCGGCCGGTCGGTCACGAAACTGATGAGGCTGGAGCTCGTGGCGCCGTTCGCGGGCGGTGACTTTGGATAACGCGCTACCCGCTCTTCCTCCAGCCATACCTGCCGCGCCGCCCGTGACCAACAATCGCGCCATGCTCAGCTCCCGCCGCCGGATCGAGCGGCGCCGTTGGTCTGAGCCGCAGTGCCGGGCTGAGCCGTCACGCCAGGCCGGGCCGCGGCGATGGCGCGCAGCGTCGCGCGCAGGTTCTCGCGCCATGGCACGGGACGCATCCCCAGCCGCTCGGCGGTCGCGCCGATGTCGAGCACGCTGCTTGACGGGCGCCGGGCGGGTGTCGGGTACTCGGCGGTCGTGATCGGCGTAACCTCGACCTTGTTCTTCAGCAACCCGACTTCGCGCGCTTCTTCGGCGATGGCGCAGGCGAATTCATACCAGCTCGCCGTGCCCTCGTCGGTCCAGTGCCACACGCCGTGGACTTCCGGCAGCTCGGCGAGCCGCCAGAGCGCTCGGGCCACCGAGGCGGCCGCCGTCGGTGAGCCGCGCTGGTCGGTCACGACCCGCGCCGGGCCGCGCTCGCGCATCAGCCTCAGCATCGTCAGCACGAAGTTATGGCCGGTCGGCGCATAGATCCAGGCCGAGCGCAGCACGGCCGCGCGCTCGCCGAGTACCTGCTGCACGGCACGTTCGCCCGCAAGCTTCGTGCGTCCGTAGGCGCTGAGCGGGTGGGATGGGTCGTCGGGTCGGTAGGGCGCCGCGCCTAGGCCGTCGAACACGTAATCGGTCGAGACATGAAGCAGCCGCGCGCCCTCGATCGCCTGCACGGCGAGCGCAAGGAAGCGCGCGCCGGCGGAATTGACGGTGGCCGCCTCGACCGCCTCGGCCTCGGCGCGATCCACGGCCGTGTAGGCCGCGGCGTTGATGACAAGCTGCGGTTGGATCTCTCCGATCGCCTTGTGCACGGCCACCGGATCGCTGATGTCGAGCTGCCCGCGTTCCAGTGCCAGCAGCTGCGCGGAGGCCGGCGCGGAATCGCGCAGGGCCCGGCCGACCTGGCCGGAGGCGCCCGTGATCACCACCCTCAAGCGTAGACCTCGACCGCGTCGAGCAGGGGCGCGGCCGCGTCCGGCGCGGACAGCAGCGGAGTAACGTCCGCCGGCAGCGGCCACTTGATGCCGAGAGCCGGGTCATTCCAGCGGATGGCGCGTTCGTGCTGCGAGGCGTAGACGTCGGTGCACTTGTAGAGGAAATCCACCTCGTCGGAAAGTGCGAGGTAGCCGTGTGCGAAGCCCGGCGGCACCCACAGCATGTGGTGGTTCGATTCGCTCAGCACGACCGCCGTCCACTGACCGTAGTGCGGGGAGCTGCGACGGATGTCGACCGCCACGTCGAAGGCCTCGCCGCGTGTGACGCGCACCAGCTTGCCCTGCGCCTGCCGGACCTGGAAATGCAGGCCGCGCAGCGTGTGGCGCACGGAGTGGCTGTGGTTGTCCTGCACGAACCTGGCGTCGATGCCGCCGGCGGCGAACTTGTCCTGCCGCCAGCTCTCGAAGAAATATCCGCGCGCGTCGCCGAAGACGCGCGGCTTGACGAGGATCACGCCGGGAAGCGCCGTAGACTGGAATTCCATCAGCTACGGTCCTGCAGCAGGCCGCGCAGATACAGGCCATAGGCGCTGCCACAGCGGGTAATACACCATCGGCTTGTCGTAGGTCGGCAGCAGCTGCTTGCTGATTGCCACCGTCGCCGGATGCAGATGGGTGCCGGCGCCGCTGGCCAGGACGATGCCCTTGCGCACGGACGCCATTTTACTTGGCGGGTTCGATCGGCGCGTAGGTCGTGGCGCGCTTGAGATCGTAGTTGAGCCTGGTCTTGATCTCGTTGCCGCCCTTGTCGAGCAGCCGCAGGGTATCCGGGTCCACGATCTCGAAGGTCGTCGTGGTGTTGCTGTCGCTGCGCAGCGTGACGCGCGTGTTGTCCATCACCAGCTGCCACGCGCCCGCGTCGTCGACGTCCTTGCCGCTGCCGTTCGGGCCGCGCTCGTGGTAGGTCGTGCGCATGCGATAGCTGCCGTCGTCGTGGAAATCGACGTGGTACTCCATGCCCGGGCAGTCCGCGCAGGGCAGTACGCCGGAGAAGCTCGCGGGCAGCGTGGTCGGGAACCCTGCCTTGGCCGTCGCCGCGCTCGTCGACGACTTGCCTCGCGGCAAGGTAGACAACAGGCGCCACTCGCCCTTGGTGTCCTTGCAGAAGAGCACGCGATACGGCTCCGAGAGGCCGCGGGTGGTGTTGCGGCCCTGCAGCTCGCGGCAGTCGCCCTCGGGCCGCTGCTCGGCGCGCACGGATTTCACGTTGCCGTGCGCGCCGCTTGCGGCGTTGGCCCAGTCGATGGCGGGGCCGCCTACAGGCCCGTTGGCGGCCCTCTGCACACTGGCGAAGAATTCCTTGTAGTCCTCGTCGCTGAATTTCGAGAACGGCGAGCTCGGCGTCAGGCCCGTCTGCGCCAAGGCGGGTGCGTCCCGGACGACCAGCAGGACAGCGCCGAGCAGCCATATCCAAAGCGTCACGCGGTGCGGGTACACAGTCGGCCTCCGGATCAGGGTGGATCGATTGCGTGCATGGTAACGCGCGCTGGCGTTGCCAGAAACCCCGAACGACGGCTGGCGCCGGGTGCTCCACTTGCGAACGCCCTGGAGTAGACTTTCCTCATAGTCGCGGGGGTCGCCGGTGCCTGAGTTCCTGAAGTCGAGGATCTTCCTCGTCGCCGCCATCGTCGCGGTCGTGATCGGCCTGTACGCCTGGGCCGGCTTCCGGCTCGCGCCCGGGATCATCCGCGAGCAAGCGGTCAAGTTCGTCCGCGAGAACTACCACCGCGAGCTCAAGCTCGGCGAGGTGCGGGTGCAGCCCTTCAAGCTGCAGCTCGAGATCCGCGACCTCGCCTTCCCCGACGCCGACGGGCAGCCGATGCTGTCGTGGCGGCGCTTCATGATCGATTTCGAGCTGTCCTCGCTCTGGCACCGCGCCTACGTGTTCCGTGAGGTGATCCTCGAGGCGCCGGCCGCGCGGGTTGTGGTGCGGCCCGGCGGCGCGCTGAACCTTGCCGACCTTGCGTTGCCGCCCAAGACGCCGCCACCGCCAAGAAAGGAAACCAGGCCGCCGTCGCTCTGGATCCAGTCGCTCGCAGTCACCGACGGCCGCGTCGACTACGCTGATCTGGCGCGCCGTGAGCCGTATTCGGAGCAGTTCCGGTCGATCGGTTTCTCGCTCAGGGATTTCAGGACCACGGCGGAAGGCGGGGGATTCCACCTTACTGCCCGGACCGAGGCCAACACGGACGTGGACTGGAAGGGCCGTTTCGAGCTCGAACCGCAGATCGCTTCGCAGGGAGAGTTCCGGCTGGGCTCGCTCCAGGCCGCCCGCGTCGGGCAGTTCCTCGGTGATGCGCTGCCATTCGGCCTCAGCGCCGGCACGATCGACGTCGGCGGACAATATCGCGTGGCGCTCGGTGAGCAGCTCGGCGTGCACCTGAAGCTGCCGAAGATCGCGCTCTCGAACCTGGTGCTGCGCGCACGCGGCGCCAGCGCGGACTGGGTCAATGTACCCGGCATCGAGCTCGTGAATACCGCGGTGGACATGCCGGAGCAGAAGGTCACGATCGATGCGCTCGCGATCTCCGGCCTCAAGGCGCAGGCCTGGACGCTGCCCGATGGCTCGGTCAACCTGACGCAATTGTTCTCGCCGCCACCGGAGTCGGCAACGCCAGCCGCCGCGACCAGGCCCGCGGAGGGCGCCGCAGCCGCGCCCGCTGTCGCGACCAAGCCCTCGCAGGGTACCGCCGCCGCGACGTCGCCCGCGCCCGAAAAGCCGTGGCAGCTAGAGCTCGCGAACTTCGACCTCAAGGGCGCCGCCGTCGATCTCGAGGACCGGATGCAGGCGCCGGTCAAGCACTTCGTCGTCAACCCGGTCAACCTGCACGTGCAGGGCGCGAGCCTGGATCTCGCCAAGCCACTGCCCGTGAAGATGGACGCGGTCATCAACGGGCACGCATTGTTCAAGCTCGCGGGCACGCTCGCGCCCGATCCGCTGGTCGGTGACCTCGATGTTTCGCTCGACGGGGCGTCCATGAGCTATGGCCAGCCCTACATACTGCCGGTCGCGGACCTGACGATCCGCGACGGCACGCTGGCGACGGCCGGCAAGCTGCAGCTTCGGCCCGCCGGCAAGCGCGAGCCCGAGTTCAGCTACAGCGGCCAGGTGACGATCGATCACTTCAAGTCGATCGACAACGCCGGCCAGCAGGACTTCATCAACTTCGACCGGCTTCAGTTCCAGAAGCTGCGCTTCACGGCGGGGCCGGATGCGCTCAAGGTCGACCGCATCCTGCTGCGTGGGGCCTACGCGCGCGTGATCGTGAGCCGCGAGGAAATCCTCAACATTTCCGCCGTGCTCGACCCGCAGGGCGCGGCGGCCGCAAAGAGAGAATTCGAGGCACGGCAGGCGCGCCTCGCCAGCGAGACGCCGGCCCAGAGGAAGGCGCGCGACAAGCAGGAGCAGGCCGCCAGGGGCAAGGCGGAAAAGGAGAAGAAGGCGCAGGCCAAGGCCGCGAGGTCGGTGCCGAATCCGGCCGTGCAGGCGGCGAACATGCTGCCGCCGCCGGAAGCGTTCCCGATCCGGATCCGCGAGCTGCGCATCGAGTCGGGCCGCATGAATTTCTCCGACAATTCCGTGCCGCCCGACTTCAATGCCGACATCCAGGACCTCAAGGGCACCGTGACGGGATTGTCGTCGGCCATCGATTCACGCGCCCAAGTCGACCTGTCCGGCAACCTCGGTGAATTCTCGCCAGTGACGATCGGCGGCGAATTGCAGCCCTTCCAGTTCGATCACTACACCGACATCGGCCTGAAGTTCGAGAATATCTCGCTGCCGATCTTCAACCCGTACTCGGGTAAGTTCGCGGGCTACAGCATCGCCAAGGGCAAGCTGTTCACCGAGTTCCACTACCTGATCGAGAGTCGCAAGCTCAAGGCCGCGCACAAGATCCGCATTGAGCAGCTCGAGTGGGGGCCGCCCACCACCGACAAGAGCGAGGTGACGCTGCCGGTCAAGTTCGCGACCTGGCTGCTCAAGGACAGCGACGGCAATATCGACCTCGACGTGCCGGTGTCCGGCTCGCTCGATGACCCGCAGTTCCGCATCGGGCCGATTGTCTGGAAAGTTATCAAGAACCTCATCGTCAAGGTCGTGAGCGCGCCCTTCAAGTTCCTGGGCTCGCTGTTCAAGGGCGCCGAGGAGGCGCAATTCGTCGATTTTGTGCCCGGCAGCGCCGAGGTGGCACCGCAAATCGCCGAGCATCTGTCGACGTTGGCCAAGGGACTGGTGCAGAAGCCCGGCATCCGGCTCGAAGTGCCGGCGGGCATTGCCGCGGAGCTCGACCGGGCCGCGCTCGTTGAGCAGCAATACCAGCAGCAACTGGCTGCCGCCTTGGCGCAGGAGCTGCGCCTGAAGGATGGCGATGCGACACCGCTGCCCAGGCTCGAGAGTCTTCCGGCCGACCGGCAGGTCGACGTGTTGACGGCGCTGGTGCGCAAGCAGACCGGCCAGGCGCCCAAGATCCCCGAGGCCCCGGCGCCGCCGGAGGGCACCTCGCGCGCCGACGCAAAGGCCCAGCGCCAGGCCGCCACGATCGAGCTCCTGCAGAAGGACGCCCATTCGCGCCTCGCGGCAACCGACGCGGAACTGGACGCGCTGGGCGTGGCGCGCGCCACAGCCATCCAGCACGCCTTGCTTGCCGACAGCGGGCTCGATCCGGCCCGGGTGTTCATCACCAAGAGCGGCAAGATCAGCCCCACGGAAGGCAAGGTGCGGTTCGAATTGGCCCTGCAATAGCACGTCCAGCCGTGCCAGTCCCGCGGGCTCCAGCCACGCCTAGTGTGACACTTTGCCCTCGCCGGCGTTTCCGTGGATCATATCCGCCTGCGGCCGCGAGGCTCGCCATCCGCCCCTTCAAGGTTACAGACCATGCGACTTAGTCCGATCCGAGCCGCCGCGGTGGCACTGCCCCTTGCTGTTGCGCTGGAGCTCGCCGCCTGCGGCCGCGGCCCCCAGGGGCCCAACGGCATGCCGCCGATGCCGGTCACCGTCGTGACCCTCAAGACTGGCGCCGTCGACCTGCAGCGGCAACTGCCGGGGCTCGTCAGCGCGCGCATGGTGGCCGAGGTGCGGCCGCAGGTGAGCGGCATCATCAAGCGCATCCTGTTCCAGGA
Source organism: uncultured Gammaproteobacteria bacterium (assembly GCA_963778855.1). GTDB lineage: Bacteria > Pseudomonadota > Gammaproteobacteria > Steroidobacterales > Steroidobacteraceae > FEN-1191. The sequence continues at coordinate 74,897 of CAVZWC010000002.1, forward strand.
GGGCGGCAAGGTCGTCGCCGGCCAGCAGCTCTACCTGCTCGATGACGCGCTCTATCGCGCGGCCGCGCGCAGTGCCGAAGCGGCGCGCATGCGCGCGCAGGCGGGGCTGGAGTCCGCAAAGAACAGCGCCGAGCGCGGCACTGAACTCATCAAGACGAAGATGATCAGCCAGCAGGACTACGACAACCTGCAGGCGGCCTACCACCAGGCGCAGGCGGACCTGGCCGCGGCCGAGGCGGCGGCGGACACCGCCCGCATCAATCTCGACTATGCGCACATCCCGGCGCCGATCTCGGGCCGCATCGGCAAGTCGAGCGTGACCGCGGGTGCGCTCGTGGTGGCGAACCAGCCCGAGCTCCTGGCGACGATCCAGCACCTCGACGAGGTGTACGTCGACGTGACGCAGTCGAGCAGCGAATGGCTGCAGCTGCAGCGGGAACTGGCGGCCGGCGGACAGGGTGACGGCAGCCGCGACGTGCGCATCGTGCTCGAGGACGGCAGCGTTTACCCGTCACCCGGCAAGCTCCAGTTCAGCGAAGTGACAGTCCAGCCTGGCACCGGCAGCTTCCTGCTGCGCGTGCTGGTGCCGAACCCGGACAACCTGCTGCTGCCAGGCACCTACGTGCGCGCCACCATCAGCGAAGGCGTGCTCAAGAACGCGCTGCTCGCGCCGCAGCGTGGCATCACGCGCGACCCGAGGGGCAACGCCACGGCCATGGTCGTTGGCAAGGATGGCAAGGTCGAGATGCGCAACGTCGTGACGGCGCGTGCGGTCGGCGACCAGTGGCTCGTGACCTCGGGCCTCGCCGCGGGCGATCGTGTCATCGTCGAGGGACTGCAGAAGATCGGCCCTGGCGCGCCCGTGCAGGTGGCGCAGACCGACCCGAAGTAGTCCGCCCCAGGTAGCGCAAGATGTCGCGTTTCTTCATTGACCGCCCGATCTTCGCCTGGGTGCTGGCGATCATGATGTCGCTCGGCGGGGTGATCGCGATCCGGCGCCTGCCCCTGACGCCCTATCCGACGATCGCGCCGCCGGCAATCGCGATCAATGCCAATTACCCGGGGGCCGATGCCAAGACCGTCGAGGACTCGGTGACGCAGGTCATCGAGCAGAACATGAGCGCGCTCGACGGGCTGATCTACATGTCGGCCAGCAGCAATTCCGACGGCACGGTGAACATCAAGCTGACCTTCGCCAGCAACACCAACCCGGACATCGCGCAGGTGCAGGTGCAGAACCGGCTGCAAGCGGTGGTGCCGCTGCTGCCGCAGATCGTCCAGCAGCAGGGCATCACGGTCAACAAGATCATCAATTCCAACCTGCTCGCCGTCGGCTTCTACTCCAGCGACCAATCGCTGACCGGCGCGGACATGGCGGACTACGTCATGACCAAGATCGCGCCGCAGATCTCGCTGGTCGAGGGCGTGGGCGCGGTCGAGCGTTTCGGTGCCACCTACGCCATGCGCGTCTGGCTCGATCCCGACAAGCTGCGCGCCTATTCGCTGACGCCCGGCGAAGTCGTCACCGCGGTGCGTGCGCAGAATGCGCAGTTCTCGGTCGGCCAGCTCGGCGGCATGCCGCAGGTGCCGGACCAGCAGCTCAACGCGACCGTCACGGCGCGCGGCCGCCTGCACACCGCCGAGGAATTCGGCAACATCATCGTCCGTGGTGCCGCCAGCGGCGCGGCGCTCCGGCTGCGCGACATCGCGCGCGTCGAGCTCGGCGCCGACACCTATGACTTCTCAGTGGTCTACAATCGCCGCGCCTCCACGGGCTTTGCCGTGAACCTGGCGCCGGGCGCGAACGCGCTCGCCACCGCCGAGCGCGTCAAGGCGCGTGTCGCCGAGCTGCGCGGGCAGTTCCCGCGGAGCCTCACGGACTTCATTCCATTCGACACCACGCCCTACGTGCGCGTCTCGATCCACGAGGTCGTCAAGACGCTGATCGAGGCCGTGCTGCTGGTGTTCCTGGTCATGTACCTCTTTCTCCAGAACCTGCGCGCGACGCTGATCCCGACGATCGCGGTGCCGGTGGTGCTGCTCGGCACCTTCCCGGTGCTGTTGTTGTTCGGGTTCTCGATCAACATGCTGACCATGTTCGCGGTGGTGCTGGCGATCGGCCTGCTGGTCGATGACGCCATCGTCGTGGTCGAGAACGTCGAGCGGCTCATCGACGAGGAAAAGCTCACGGTGCTCGAGGCGACGCGCAAGTCGATGGACCAGATCACCGGCGCGCTGGTCGGCATTGGCACCGTGCTGACGGCCGTGTTCATCCCGATGGCGTTCCTGAGTGGCTCGACCGGCGTCATCTACCGGCAGTTCTCGGTCACGATCGTCGCGGCGATGGTGCTCTCGGTCATCGTCGCGCTGACGCTGACGCCGGCTCTGTGCGTGACGCTGCTGCGGCCCGTCGACAAGAACCGCCATGGGCCGCTGGCGATGTTCTTCGCCGGCTTCAACAAGCTCTACGCGCACATCAACCATCGCTACCAGCACCGGGTGGCGAGCATGGTCCGTCGCACCGGGCGGAACCTGCTGATCTATGGCGGGCTCGTGGCGCTCATGGGGTTGCTGTTCATTCGCCTTCCGACCTCGTTCCTGCCGCCCGAGGACCAGGGCTGGCTCATGGTGTTCGTGCAGGCGCCGGTGGGCGCGACCGCGATCCGCACCAACAAGGTGCTCGACAAGGTGCAGGATCACTTCCTCAACAGCGAGCAGAAGACGGTCGAGTCGGTGTTCACGGTGCAGGGCTTCAGCTTCTCGGGCGTCGGCCAGAACAGCGGCATTGGCTTCATCCTGCTCAAGGACTGGTCGAAGCGCCCCGGCCCCGAGCTGAGCGTGGGGGCGGTGGCCCAGCGGGCCTTTGGTCCGTTCATGATGATCCGCGACGGCCTCGTGTTCCCGATCGTGCCGCCGGCCGTCACCGAGCTCGGCACCTCATCGGGCTTCGATTTCTACCTCAAGGACGAGGGCGGCCGCGGCCACGAGGCGCTGGTCGCCGCGCGCAACCAGCTGCTCGACATGATGAAGAAGGACAAGCGGCTGAACGGCGTGCGCGCCGGGGGATCGGAGGACTCGCCGCAGTACCGGCTCGACATCGACGCCGAGCGTGCCAGCGCGCTCGGCGTGTCGATGGATTCGGTCAACGAGACGCTCGCGCTCGCCTGGGGCGGGCGCTACATCGACGATTTCATCGATCGCGGCAAGCTCAAGCGCGTCTACGTGCAGGGCGATGCGCCGTTCCGCATGCAGCCGGGCGATTTCAACCGCTGGTACGTACGCAGCGGCACCGGCCAGATGGTGCCGGTGTCGGCGATCGCCAGCGCGCACTGGGAATTCGGCTCGCCGCAGCTCGAGCGCTTCAATCGTTCCTCGGCCGTCGAAATCACCGGCGAGGCCACGCCCGGCGTGTCCTCGGGAACCGCCATGAAGGTGATCGAGCAGATGGTCGCGAAGCTCCCGCCTGGCTTCCACGTCGACTGGACCGGGCAATCCTACGAGGAGCGCGCCGCCGGCGCGCAGACGCCCATCCTGTACACGATGTCGGTCATCATCGTGTTCCTGGCGCTGGCCGCGCTCTACGAGAGCTGGGCGATGCCGATCCCGATCCTGATGGCGGTGCCGCTGGGCATCATCGGCGCCGTGATGGCCACGGCGCTGCGTGGGCTCGAGCGCGACGTCTACTTCCAGGTCGGCATGCTGACGACCATCGGCCTCGCCAGCAAGAACGCGATCCTGATCGTCGAGTTCGCCAAGCTCAACATGGACAACGGCATGGACATCATCGAATCCACGCTCCATGCGGTGCGCGACCGCCTGCGCCCGATCGTCATGACCTCGCTCGCCTTCGGTTTCGGCGTGCTACCGCTGGCGCTTGCGCACGGCGCCGGCGCCGGGGCACAGCGTGCGATCGGCACCGGCATCTTCGGCGGCATGATCGCCGGCACCGTGTTCGGCGTGCTGTTCGTGCCGGTGCTGTTCGTGTCGGTGCGGCGCCTGGTCAGCAAGCCGGGTTCACACGCCGCCGGCCTGCACGTGACGTTGCACCGGCCGCACAAGGATCCCTTCGCCTAGCGCGCGCTGATCACGATGTCGCGGCCGTTGGTGTTGCCAGCCAGCGTGGTCGTCGCCAGCACCGCGTCGAGCGCGAAGCGGGGCTGCAGCTGTAGCGGCGCGCCGTGGAGCGAGAGGCGCTGCGCCTCGACCTCGGCCTCGGCGCTTTCGAATTTGAGCGCCAGTCCGGCGCGTTGCGCGATCTCGCTGAGGACGGCGTAGAGCGACTGGCCGTCGACCACCAGCGGGCCCGCCATCGCGTCGGCCCAGTCCCAGGTTTCATCGAAGGCGGCCAGCATCCAGCGACGCATGTCGCCCTGCGTGTCCACGTGCGCGGCCTGGCCGGCCTGCAGTTCCACGGCCTGGTCGCTGCCGTAATGCAGCGCGACCCGGCCGTCGCGCACCGCCACCACCAGGGCGTCACGCTCGCGATCGACGATGAAGCGCGTGCCGAGGTGCTCGACGGTGCCAAGGCCCGTGATCACGGCCAGGTGCTGGATGCTCGCGAGGGTGCCCGTCTGCACGAACAGCCGGCCGTGCTTCAGGTCGAGACGATCGGCCGACAGCAGCAGGAGCTGCGTGTCGCGGGCGATGCGCAATTCGGTGCCGCCGGGGCCGTGCAGCAGGGCGCCGGCGGCGCCGGTCTGCACGCTGTCGCCGGCGTAGAGCGCGCCGCCGAGCCGCGAGGCGAAGGGATGCCAGGCGGTGTGCGTGATCAGCACGGCCTGCCCATTGGGCGCCGCGGCCACGACCTGGTGCGGGTAGAAGTCCCAAGTGATGCGACCAACCAGGAGCGCGAGCACCAGGCCCGCAGCCAGGGCGTAGCCGCGGCGCATGAGTTGGCGCCGGCGCAGCTGGGCTTCCCAGGCGCGGCGCGTGCGTTGGTAGACTTCGGCGGTGACCCATCCCGGCGGTGGCGGACGGCGGCCGGCCTGGCGGAGCAGGGTCTGGAGCGTCGGGTCGTCGTTGGGCAGCATGGTTCAGGCCTCGGAGCCGGGGCCGCCATCGGCGGCCAGCAGCTCGCTGATCGTGACTTCACTGATGGCGCTGAAGGCTTCGCGAAAGGCGACGCGCGCCCGCTGCAACAGCGATTGCGCGGCCGCGGTCGACACGCCCAGGCGCTGGGCGATGTCCACGACCGACAGTCCGTCCAGGTACTTCCATTCGAGCGCGTCGCCAAAGCGTCCCGGCAGGTTGTCGAGCGTTGCCTGCACCGCCCGGCCGAGCTCGGCGTAGTAACGGTGCCGCTCCGGGCTGTCGGACTCGCTGGCTTGCAATCCGGCGAGCACGGCCTGCACCGTCGGGTCATCCTCCGCGAAAACCACGTGTGCGTGTTCGCGGTGTCGTTGCTGCCAGTAGTCGGCGAGCTGGTTGCGGGCGATCTGGCAGACCCAGCTGAACAGCGCCGCCTCGCCGCGGTAGCCGCTCATGCGGCGCAGGGCCCGCAGCAGCGTCTCCTGGCAGATGTCCTGCGCGTCCTCCACGCTGCCGCCCACGCGCGGCAGGATGAAGCGGTACAGCCGTGGGAAGTACTCACCGAAGAAGGCATCGAAGGCGGCCACCTCGCCATCGATCAACGCGCGCGCGCGGCGACGGTCGGCTTCGTGGTTCGTGGCCATGGCGGATCAGGATAGCGACCGCGAACCGTGCGGACAGGCGTGGCGCATGGAGTGGGCGGCTTGCGTACAATACTTCAGGGGCTGGATCGTCATGTGGGCTCTGGTCGACTGCGTTGAGGTATTGGGTTGCCGATGATTAGACCCGACCAACGCGGAAAATCCATCGCGACCGGGGTGACGGCCAGGATCGCGGCCCTGGCCCTGGCCACGGCCGCCGCCGCCACGTCGATCGCCGAGCCCTGGCTTGGCCGGCCGCTGGTCCAGGCGCTCAACGAGCTGCAACGCGCGGATTTTTCGGTCATTTTCAGCTCGGAACTCGTGCCCGATTCGCTGCGGGTGACCGTCGAGCCGCGGCCCGGGGATGCGCCCGACGTCGCGCGGCAATTGCTGCAGCCACATGGCCTGGGATTGAAGCCCGTGGCACCCGGGTTGTTCGCGGTGGTGCGGCTGGACGCGGGCGCCGCGGCGTCGACTCCGCCTGGGGCGCCGACGAGCAGTTCGCAGCCCGCGGCGCTGCCGCTCGAGCAGGTCATCGTCGCAGCCAGTCGCTACACCCTGGCGCCGGCCGATTCCGGCGCGACGCACCTCGACAGCGGCGAGCTGGCCGCGCAGCCCAAGTATGCCGACGACCCTTTGCGTGTCGTGGCGCGGCTCCCTGGCGTGACCAGCAACGGCGTGACCTCGAAGCTCAACATTCGCGGCAGCGATGCGGATGAGCTGTTGCTGCTGGTCGATGGCTTTCCGCTGCGCCAAGCCTTCCACCTGCCGGCCCTGCAGAGCCCGTTCAGCGCGGTGGAGTCCTCCGTGGTCTCGAGCCTCGACGTGTACACCGGCGGCTTTCCGCTGCGCTACGGCGAGCGCCTGGGCGGAGTCATCGACCTGGCCACGGTGGATCCGCAGCAGGAGCCCCGGCACTCGATCACGGTCAGCAACTACGGCGTGGGGGCGCGCACGGCTGGCGTGGTTTCGGAGGCGCTCAACCTCGATGGCCTCCTCACCGTACGCGGCGGACTGCTGCCCAATCTCGTCGATCGCATGGATACGAGCGTGCTCACGCCCACTTTCACCGACGGCCTGGCGAAGCTGCGCTGGCGGCCGGATGCGGCCACGACGCTGACGTTCGAGGGCCTGTGGTCGCGCGATTCCGCCGCCGCGCTCGATCCCCTGCGCGGCGAATTCGCGCGCGTGACGAGTCGCGACCGCTACTTCTGGGCGCACGGACAAGAGTTGTACGCGGGTTCCTGGCGTGCCGATGCCTGGCTCGGGTACAGCAACCTCGTGCTCCAGCGCAGCGGCCAGGTCGACAACCCCGGGGTCGTGACCGGTAACGCGAGCGACTACCGCGATGCGGACCTGTGGGACCTGCGCTGGCGCGTGCACGGCGAGCTCAGTGCGCGCAACAGCCTCGAGTTCGGTGGCGAGTGGCAGATCGGCGATGCGGATTATTCCTACCAGAACGTCATCGCGCTGACGCCGGAGATCGCGCAGCTCTACCAGAAGCCCCTGGCTTCGACGCTGACGACGCTGATCTCGCCGTATCGGCGTGACGCGGCCGTATACGGGGCGATCCGCAACCGCCTCGGCAGCGCGCTGACGGCCGAATGGGGCCTGCGGCTGCAACGCTCCTCTGGGCTGGGCCTGGAGCAGACGTGGCTTTGGGATCCGCGCGCCATGATCAGCTGGGACCTGGGTCCGGGCACGCGGTTGCGTGCCAGCTGGGGCCGGTTCCACCAGACCGAGGGCGCGCAGGAACTGCACGTCGAGGACGGTGCGCGCAGCTTTCCCGTGCCGCAGGGTTCCGACCAGCTGATCCTCGGCCTCGAGCACGTCGACGCGCGCGGCATCGACTACCGGGCGGAGCTGTTCCGCAAGCACCAGGCCTCGCCGCAGCCGCGTTACGAGAACCAGCTCAATCCGTTGTCGATCCTGCCGGAGCTCGAGCCCGATCGCGTGCGCATCAGCGCCGACAGCGCCGACCTGCGCGGCGTCGAGCTGTCGGCATTCCATGCCGGCGCGGCCTGGACCTGGCGGCTCGGTTACAGCTGGTCGCGCGCCAGCGACGATATCGCCGGCAGCGACTTCCTGCGCAGCTGGGACCAGACCCATAGCTTCAACGGCTCGCTCGACTGGCGCCGCAGCGCCTGGACGCTCGGGGCCTCGCTCACGGCGCATAGCGGATGGCCGACCACGCTGCTGCTGTACGACGCGGCCGGGCAACCGGTGCTGGGGCCTCGCAACGGCGCGCGCTGGCCGTACTACGCCTCGCTCGACCTGCACGCCGGCTACCGCCAGGCACTGCGACGCGGCGAGTTGCTCGCGACCCTGGACATCACCAACGCACTCGACCGCAAGAACAGCTGCTGCAGCGAACTGTCGGCGCCTACGGACGGCGTGGCGGTCGAGCCGCTGACGCTGCTGCCGTTCACGCCCACGCTGACGCTGCGCTGGAATTTCTAGGCCGCGCGGCGCCGGGCGTATATTGGGCGGCATGGCGGAATCCTGGCAAAGCCGGCGGGCGCGCTGGCGCTTCAACTTCTTCCCGGCGTACCGTGGCACCGGCGCACGCGTGACCTACATCGCCGCGGACTGGATGCAAGTCCGCATCGAGCTGCCGCTGTCGTGGCGGACGCGGAACTACGTCGGCACGATCTTCGGCGGCAGCATCTACGGCGCCGTCGATCCGTTCTACATGATCATGCTGATCCGCCTGCTCGGGCCCGAGTACACGGTCTGGGACAAGGCCGCGGCGATCCACTTCCGCCGGCCGGGCCGCTCGACGCTGCACGCGCAGTTCGTGATCACGCCGGAGATCGTGGCCTCGATCCGCAACGACCTGCAGCAGCTGCCGAAGGTCGACCGGCAATTCACCGTGGAGCTGCGCAGTCGCGACGGCACCGTGCATGCGATCATCGACAAGACTGTGCACGTCAGCCCGCGCAGCCGCGAACCCGGCGGCTAGCCGGGCCTGCGAAACAGCAGCATGAACTGGTCCGTCTTCCCCTGGATCGCGGGGTCGAAGATCTTGAGCTCGTGGGTGTCGGACGCGTTATGCAGCGCGTCGCCCTGCGCCTCGAGCTGGAATCCGGCCGCCTTCGCTTCCTCGATGACGGTCACGGCGCGGATCCGGTGCAAGGTCGAGGTCACATCCGCGCTCGCCGGGTCGCCGGCGGCGTGATCGATGACCAGGTAATGGCCGCCAGGCTTGAGCGCCGCGTACACCGCCTTGTTGAAGGCCAGCAGATCGATGCCCGGCACGTTATGCACGTCGTGGTAATTGTTGGAGGTCCAAACGAGGTCAGCCCCGGATGGCAACTCGAGCGCCTTGATCGGCTGCACCATCACGGTGAGGTTGGCATAGCCGCTTTCCGCGGCAATCGCCTTGATCGGCACCGAGCGATCGGGCGCGCCGGCAGGCGAATCGGGGCGCGGCGCGGGCACCAGCTCGTACAGGTGCCCCTTCGGGCCGACGGCGGCGCTGAGCAGCCTCGTGAAATAGCCGCCACCCGGGATCAGCTCGATAACCGTCTCGCCAGGCTTCACGCCGGCGAAGGCCATCGATTCGGCGGGCTTGCGGTCCTCATCGCGCCTGGTGTCCGCTTCCGGACGGCGCTTGTCCGCCACGGCATCCCGCAGGAACGGGGCGATGGCATCGGTGGCTGCGACCGCGAAGGCCATTGGCAGCGCGAGCGCAAGGGCGAGGATGGTGGATTTCATGTTGTTCTCCTGATTCCCCACAGTGGGACCGCGGCTCGGGCCGTTCGTTCAGCGGGGCGCCCAGCTTATTGGAAATCCAGTATCGTGTCGCGATGCTGATCGACCCGGACGCACTGCGCGAAGTATTCCGTTCAGCCACGCACGCGCGCTGCACCGACCGCGCGCTGGTGCTGATGGCGGTGAATGTTCAGAGCGAGATCCGCTACGACGGCTTGACCTACGTCCTGTACGTCGATGCGGGCGACGCGCCGCGGGCCTTCGCGCAGTTGCGCCAGTACGAACAGGAGAACGTGCCCGCGCCGCCGCCGCCGCCGCGCGCGCGCCTGCACGGGTACGCCTGGGTCGGCGTGGCTTGCTACGTCGCCGTGCTGCTCGGCGTCGCGTTCGCGATCTCGAGTGGCTGGTGGCGGCCCGAGGCCTTCGACAGCGGCGCGCTCGACGCCGAGCGCTGGCGCGACGGCCAGTGGTGGCGCGCCTGGACTGCGCTCACGCTGCACCTGAGCGCCGATCACCTGGTCGCCAACGTCGGCGGGGGCATCTGGTTTGGCTACCTGGCCGCGAGGCAGCTCGGCACGGGTACGGCCTGGCTGTTGATCGTGACCGGCGCGGCGATCGCCAACGGCCTCGAAGCCCAGTGGGGCCCGGCGAGTTACCGCTCGGTGGGGGCATCCACGGCTGTGTTCACTGCCCTCGGCCTGATGGCGGCGCATTCGTGGCGCACGCGCCTGCCGCTGCGCCAGAGCCGGGCGCGGCGCTGGGCGCCGCTGGTCGCGGGCACAGCGCTGCTCGGCTGGTTGGGCACGGCGGGTGAGGGCACCGACGTCGTCGCGCACCTGCTGGGATTCGTGGTTGGCGGCCTGTTCGGCGCCCTGGCAGGTTACACAGGCGTCGCGCGTGTTCTCGAGCGCATTCCGCAATGGCTCTCCGGCCTCGGCGCGCTCGCGTCGCTGGCCGTGGCCTGGGCCCTGGCGCTGGCTGATTGATGCTGCCGGTACTTCAGACTATCCTGATTGCGACGCGGCAAAGTCCTGCCGCCGACACCCGGAGCCAACCATGCCGCGCACTTCCTTGATTCGTCAATCGGCCGCCTTCCTGCTGGGTGCCATGCTGGCGTGGCCCGCCGGTGCCGCCACTATTTTTGGTTCACTGACGCAGAAGGGCAAGCCAGTCGCCAAGGCGCACCTGAGCTTGAGCTGCCCGGGCCTTGCGGCACCGGCGCAGACCCAATCCGACGATCGCGGCAGCTACCACTTTTCCGTGGCAACGAAGGGTGGCTGCAAGCTGACCTACCAGAGCGGCGACGCCACGGCACAGGCCGACGTGATTCTCGACCCGAACCCGACCCAGTACGATTTCGACGTCGACATGAGCTCCGGCGCGCCGCGGCTGGTGCGTCGGTAGGCCCTGGTCCATGCGACTGGCCTGGCTGACTTCCGAAACGACCAAGTGGGTGCTGACCGTCCTCGGAATACCCCTGGTGCTAGCGTACCTGTCGCACCGTTATGAGGAGACCACGGCCAGGAACCAGGCGGCCGACGCCCGGCTGCGGCTGTACACGGAGCTGCTGACCTCGCGCGAGCAGGCAGACTCGGGTCTGCGCAAGGACATGTTCGGCAAGGTGCTCGACACCTTCATGACCAAGCGCGACGGGGACATCGACCAGCAACTGGTCGAGCTCGAGTTGCTGGCGGCCAATTTCCAGGATTCGCTCAATCTCAGCCCGCTGTTCCGGCAGATCCGGCGCAAGATCCAAACGCAGCCTCCGAAGGAGCAGCAGGCCTTCACGGAGCGGCTCGAGAGCGTGGCCAACGACGTCAAGGATCGGCAGATCGAGGCCCTCGAGCTGGTCGGCGCAAAGATGGACGGCACGGTCAACTTCGCGCAGCTCGAGGCCGGGACCAGCGCGCCGATCGTGGACAAGGAATTGACGTTCTCGGATCCGGGCAGCGCCGATGCCGCTGCCACCGGCAATCCGGGGATCCACAAGCGTCATTTCCACGCCGAGGCGCTGGAGTGGGACCAGGTCCAGCACCGGTTGCTGGTGCAGGTCCACGACGGCGCCAAGCAGTGGGTCATCAGCGTCGACCCATTCGATTTCCCGCTGGTCGATTACACGCGCATTTCCAACACCGAGCGCTTTACCGTCGCCATGACCTCCTATTCGGACGAATACGCGCAGCTCAAGTTTCTCTATTTCCCGAGCTCACGCAGCGGCGTCAGCGACAAGCCTTATATCGACCAGGTGCTGGCAAGCCTGCGCCTAGACCATTGACCGCCGCGGCACCGCGGGTCGGGAGCACGGAGGCACCATGACGAGCGAGCGCGAATGGGTCGAACTGGTTGCGCGGGGAATCCAGGCCCTGGCCGTGGTCATCATGGTCGTGTTGATCCTCTCGGAGACCGTGCGCTGGATCGTGTACGCCCGCCGTGGCGGCGAGAACGCCTACGAGCGCTACCGCGTCATGCTCGGCAAGGCCTTGCTGATCGGCTTGGAACTGCTGGTCGCCGCCGACATCATCGAGACAGCGGCCATCGATCTCACGCTGGCTAATCTCGAGGTGCTGGGTGTGCTGGTCGTGGTGCGAACGGCCCTGGGCTGGACGCTGTCCGTCGAGGTCGAAGGCCAGTGGCCGTGGCAGCGCGGGCGCCGGGATGACCCCGAGGCAGCGCGCGCGAAATCCGCGTTGCATGGCTAACGGCCCTTGAGCGACTCCACCAGAGCCGTTTTCCTGAGCTACGCCTCCGAGGACCAGGAGGCCGCGCGGCGCATCTGCGACGCGCTGCGGAACGCCGGAGTCGAGGTGTGGTTCGACCAGAGCGCGCTGCGCGGCGGCGATGCCTGGGATGCCTCGATCCGTCGGCAGATCCGCAGCTGCGCGCTGTTCCTGCCGGTCATCTCGGCCAATGCGCACGCGCGCGAGGAAGGATACTTCAGGCTCGAATGGAAGCTGGCCATCGACCGCTCGCACCTCATGGCCGGCACGCGCGCGTTCCTGCTGCCGGTGGTGATCGACGGCACGGCGCAGGAGGACGAGCGCATCCCGGAGCGCTTCCGCGAGCTGCAGTGGTCGCGCCTGCCCGACGGCAAGGTGCCTGCGACTTTCGTCCAGCGGGTGCAGCAATTGCTGTCGAACTTCGAGCCGGATGCGGTGGGATCGCCGCGGTCGGCAGCGATCCCAGCTCGGGTCGCAAGCGACGGTGACTTGTCGCCACCATCGGCGCGCGGCGCGGGCGGCGCGCCCGCCGCCGTAAAGCCCGCCTCGGTGCGGCGCACGGTCGCGTGGGTGGTCGCCCTGTTGTGCGCGATTCTGGCGATTGGGATCCTGGCGATCACGCGCCTGCTGCCGATGAGGCATGCGGCGCCGGCTGCGCCGGTCGCGGCCAATGCCGGCGCGGCGAATACTGTCGCGCCTGCCAGGGCCGTGGACGACAAGTCGATCGCCGTGCTGCCCTTCGTCGACATGAGCGAGAAGCGCGACCAGGAGTACTTCTCCGACGGCCTTGCCGAGGAACTGATCGACCGGCTCGCGCATAATTCCGAGCTGAAGGTGATCGCGCGCACGTCCTCCTTCGCCTTCAAGGGGAAGAACGAGGACATGCGGGCGATTGCCGCGAAACTCGGTGTGGCGCACCTGCTCGAAGGCAGCGTACGCAAGGCCGGCGCCGAAATGCGCATTACGGCGCAGCTGATCCGCGCCTCGGACGGCGTGCACCTGTGGTCGGAGACCTACGATCGCAAGCTCACGGACGTGTTCAAGGTCCAGGACGAGATTGCGGGCACGGTGGCCAGCGCCCTCAAGACGACGCTGCAGGGCAGCACCGGCCCCGCGGGCGACAAGACGGCGAGCATGGAGGCGCACAACCTGTACCTGCAGGGGCGCTATTTCGCCCGGCGCGCCACGGTCGACGACATGGACAGCGCCGTGAAGTACTTCCAGCAGGCGCTGCAGCTCGATCCGGATTATGCCGTGGCCTGGTCGGCGCTCGGCCAGGCCTACGTCTGGATCGCGCAATTCGGCAACCAGCCCGTGGCCGAGTACACGGAGAAGGCACGCGCGGCCTCCAAGACTGCGCTGCGCCTTGATCCGCGGCTGGCGGAGCCGCACGCTACGCTGGCCCGCGTCCTCAACGCCTATGACTTCGACTGGAAGGGGGCGCAGTCCGAGGTCGACCAGTCGCTGGCGCTGGAGCCCAGCAATCCGACCGCACTCGGGATCGCCGGATCGATCGCTATGGCGCTGGGCAACACCGACAAGGCGCTCCAGCTGTTTCGGGACGTCATCCGTATTGATCCGCTGGATTCCGGAGGCTACCTGCTGCTGGGGCTCTCGTTATGGGCAGCCAACCGGATTGATGAATCCATGGCCACGCTGCAGGCGGGCGCCCGCATCGCGCCCGGGCAAATCAAGATCCACTTCGCCCTCGGCCAGGTGGCCCTGGTGCAGAAGCGCATGCAGGAGGCGCGCGCATTCAACGACGCCGAGCAGGCGCCCTGGTACCGGCTCACGGGCGAGGCCATCATCGAGGATGCACTGGGAAATCGCGCGGCGTCCGATGCCGCCCTGGCGCGACTGATCAAAGATTATGCTGATACGGCCCTGGCGCAGGTCGCCGAGGTCTACTCCCACCGCGGCGATCGCGACAATGCCTACAAGTGGCTGGAGCGCGGCATCGCCGAGCGCGACTCCGGTGTGCGCTGGCTCAAATTCGATCCGCTGTACGCTCAGCTGCGCAGCGATCCGCGCTACCCGCTGTTCCTGGAGAAGCTGGGACTGCCGCTGCACTAGGCCGCGGCCGCACTCCCGGTCAGTCGTCGCCCGCGTGATCCATGTGGGCGAGGATCTTGGCCGCGGTGGCCTGGACGGTCGTGCCCGATAGCGCGCCAGTGACCACGACGTACCGGCCAGCCGCCTGGGTGTTGAATTCATCGAAGGTCAGCGTCGACCAGTCGGTGCCGAGCAGCTTGGCGGCCGAGCCGTCGACCATGACTCCGAACACAGTAAAGTCCGGCGCAGTCGCGGCCGCGTACGGGCCGGCGACGATGACTCGGCTACCGGGCCGCGCGCGCACCAGCATCGTGGCCGCCAGCATGCCGCTTCCGGCCGGGCTCTCGTAGCCGACCACGCCGACGACGTCGCCAGCGCTGATGTCGCCGAGGCTGAACATGTGGTCATCGTCCATCGCATGATCGTCGAGGCGGGTCATGGAGGTGACGTTGACCGTGATGCCCAGCAGCGTCAGCGTGCCGGCCGTGGTGTCCACGGCGGTGACCTGCGATTGCAGGACGACGTTGCCGTTGTGGTGGAAGGCGATGACCTGCGCTACCAGCACGTTGTTGCTGTCGTAGCTGCCCTCCACCTCGACCTTGACGTTGAGCGCCAGGTCGTCCTTGGTGCCATTGCGATACGTGGTGGCATCGGTCGTCGTGACGGGCTTGCCCGCCACGTCGAAATCGGTCGCCGAGACGAAGCGCGTGATCAGGCCCTCGCGCTCGATCTCGTGGTCGCCCTGGGCCTGTTCGTGCTCGCTCTCCATGCGCTCGAGCTGGGTCGCGGTGAGCGTGGTGGTTGCCGCGTCGTACATCGTGCCGCGCACCTCGACCTCATCGCCGTTGCTGGGTTCGCCGCTGCCGAAGCCCTCGAGGCTGGCACCGGAATAGTCGACGTGCAGGGCGTTGATGCTGAAGGTGTGGTTCGTGCTGTCGAGCATGGAAACCGGCCCGATCACCTGCAGCGTGCCGCCTGCCGTGCTCGGGGCGATGCGCGTCGCGACGACATTGCCGCTTGCATCGACCGTGCCGCAGACGCGGATGAACTCGCCGACCTGAAGTCCGCTGATGTCCTGGGGCAGTATGTCCCCGCTGAACGAGGTGCCATTGTTGATCTTGACCGTCTGGCCCAGCACCTTGAGCATGTTGTTGGCGCTGTCCAGCGAGTCGATGGCACCGACGATGTTCTCGTCCACGTCCACGCTGTCGGCATCGCCCGTCGAATCCGAGTCCTTGCTGCCCTGGACGCGCGCGATCTCGCCCACCGCGAGCTGCGACTGGTCGACCTGCACGCCATTCTTGCGAATGATCGCGTGCGTGGTCTGGAAGTGCACGCCGTTGACGTAGATGCTGCCAAAGCCAGCAATGGCTCCCGTTGCCATCACCGAGGTGGCAGCGGGGGATTTCATGCTGCTGCCGGAGCCGCCGCCGCCGCAGGCGACTGCGAGGGCCAGCGCCAGGGCGGCTAGCGCAGTGGAGATGAAACGCGACATGCAGATGCCCCTGATGATTCTTGTGTGGGTGACAGCTAAGCACAGCACCGGAGGGCGTTAGAACATGTCGCAGCCTGGCGTCGTGATTGGCAACATAACGCGGCCGGGACGGAGGCTGGAAGCTGGGCTAGGGGGTGGCGTCGGGGTTGTTGCGAAAGCGCCACCAGACGTAGAGCCACAGCAGCGCGATCATCGGGTACATCAGCAAGCTCGCCTCGGTGCCGAGCACGCCGCCCGTGAGCCAGTCGGGGCCCGAGAACTGCACGTCGAGCAGGCGCCCCACGGGCACGTGGGCCCCGTTCGGCGTGCCGATCACGAACAGCTGCATGTAGTCGAAAGCGACGTGGAAGCCGACCGCGAACCACAGCGTGCCGGTGCGCAGCACCGAATAGCACATCAGCAGACTCAGCGACATGAGCGTGATGACGTCCCAGAAGTTCTCGCCGGTCTTGTAGAAGTAATGGTCGGCCGTGAAGATCAGGGCAATGATCAGTGCGCCGGGCCAGAAACCGAAGGCCTTCCACAGCGACTGCAGGAAATAGGAGCGGTACCAGAACTCCTCGGCCACGCCGATGCAGACGTTGGCGACCAGCCAGGCGAGGGCCGAGAACAACAGCGTGCCGCCCGTGGTCGCGAGGCCATGCACCTGCATGCCGCCAAGCGCGAACATGCCGATGGCCACCGCGCCGGCCATGACGACGCCGGCGAGGGCCCCTTCCCAGGTGCGCCGGCCCAAAGCCTGCCGGATCGGCAGGCCGTAGCTGTCGACGCGACGGCCTTCGTAGCGCGCGAACGCGTAAGTGCAGATGAGCGCGCCGACGAACAGCACCAGCTCGCCGAGCAGGATGTTGGTTGGGGTTAGTTGGTCGCCGGCCAGGCGGTCGATCAGGCGATAGAGCGGAGGCAATAACACGTAGTTGCCGAGCAGGAAGAAGAGCGCCGCCCGCCAGGAGTATCGCAACCGGCCGTCGGCACCGACGAACAGCTTGGACTTGAAGCCCGAGGCGACCACGGCGTGATCATACGCCTGCAGGTGCAACAGGCTGATGGCGTCGCCCTGGCCGGTCACCGGGTCGGCGCGCATGGTCGTATACGTGCCGGTCAGCCCGCTGGCGCGAGTGGTTGCCGTGAGGTTGCCGCCGCTGAAATGATATTGGGCGGCGACGATTGGCGAAGTACGCACGCGGTTGAACCAGCCCGCCCCGGCGGAGATCCCATTGACCGTGGTGACATCGAAGCAGAATTAATGGCTTGGGCGGCATTGCGCGTAGCCCGGGCTCGCGAGCGGCTCCCGATTACGGCGGACGCAGCCGCGCCGGAACTGGGTTAAGATCGGCCCGTCTGCCAAGGAGTCCGCCATGAAGATATCCCTGATTTCCGCGTTGTTCGCGGCCGCATTCGTCGTCCCCGCCTTCGCTGCGCTCAAGGCGGGCGATGCGGCCCCTGACTTCTCCGCCCAGGCCTCGCTCGCCGGCAAGGCGTTCAGCTACTCGCTCGCCGACGCGCTCAAGAAGGGGCCGGTGGTCGTGTATTTCTACCCCTCCGCCTTCACCGAGGGCTGCAATGTGCAGGCGCACACCTTCTCGGAGCGCCGCAAGGATTTTGATGCCGCAGGCGCCACGATCATCGGCGTTTCGCTCGACAGCATCACGCGGCTCAATGCCTTCTCGGCCGACCCGAAGTACTGCGCCGGCAAGATCGCCGTCGCCTCGGATGCCGACGGCTCGATCGTCAAGTCCTACCAGCTCAAGGTCGCGAGCGCCTCTGAGCCGTTCAAGGACACGCGCGGCGTCGTCGTCGATCATGCCTTTGCCGAGCGCACCACCTTCGTCGTTACGGCGGATCACAAGATCCACGCCGTGATCGGCGGCGTGACGCCGACCGCCAACGTCGAGGCCGCGCTCAAGTCGGTGCAGGAGCTGGCCAAGGCGAAGTCTTGAGGCTGGTGGTCCCGGTACTTTGCATGGCGGCACTCGGAGTGCCAGTGGCCCGTGCTGGCGCAAACTGGCAGCTGGCGATCCACGGAGGCGCGGGCGTGGTCGAGCCCGGCTCGCTCACGCCCGAGCATGAGGCCGCGTACCGCGCTGGGCTCACGGTGGCGCTCGAGGCCGGCGCGCGCATCCTGCGCAGCGGCGGCAGCAGCCTCGATGCCGTCGAGGCGGCCGTGCGCGCGCTCGAGGATGATCCGCTGTTCAACGCCGGCAAGGGCGCGGTGTTCAATGCCGAGGGCCACAACGAGCTCGATGCGTCGATCATGGATGGCCGCACGCGCGCGGCCGGAGCGGTCGCGGGCGTCACGCGCACGAAGAACCCGGTGAGCCTGGCGCGCGCGGTGATGGAGCAGTCGTCGCACGTGATGCTCGTGGGCGCCGGGGCGGATGCGTTCTCGCTGCAGATGGGATTGCCACAGGTGGATCCCGGATATTTCCGCACCGAGGAGCGCTGGCAACAATACTTGCAATGGCGCGACAAGCGCAGCAGTGCGCCCGTCGATCGCACGCACGCCTATGGAACAGTCGGAGCGGTTGCGCTCGACCAGACCGGGCATCTCGCGGCCGCGACGTCCACGGGTGGCACGGTAGGCAAGCGCTGGGATCGCGTCGGCGACTCGCCCATCATCGGCGCGGGCACCTATGCCGAGGATGGCATGTGCGCGGTGTCGGCCACGGGCGACGGCGAGTTCTTCATCCGCGCCTCGGCCGCACGCCAACTGCGTGATCGCATGGCCTGGAACAAGGAACATGTGCAGTTGGCGGCGGACAACACGATCAAGGACATCGGCAGCCTGCGCGGCGAGGGCGGCCTGATCGCCATCGACACGAAGGGTCACGTGGCCTTCGCGATGAACAGCACTGGCATGTACCGCGGCTCGGTGGGAGTCAGCTCGCCGGCCCGTACGGCCATCTACGCGAAGGAGCGCTGAGCCGGGCGAACCATTATCAAGTCATTGATTATCATGGCTGTTGTTGATTTTCGACCATCATAACAAAGGCTTCATAAATAGTTCACTTTACAAACTAATTCATCGGCGTATTATGACGCCTGTGGGTTGCATCAGGCGTCAGCCGGGCGCGATCCCCAAGTCGCGGAACAAGACCCCCCCGTTTCCGCGCAATACCTCAGAGCCCCGCTTGCGGGGCTCTTTTTTTTGGCCGCGTTTTCCGGGGGTCGTGAACTATGTGCGTAATCTGAAAACCGGTGCGATCGAGCGCGCGAGCGCCGATTCTTCCGGGACGCAAGGCAACGGGGTCAGCAGTGAACGCCTACCGCGCCACTGGTGCACCGTCCTTGCGGTAGACCACGCCACCCTTCATCACGAAGCTGACATGGCTGAACTGCACCGGATCGCTTAGCGGGCTGCCTGGCGTGGCGACGATGTCGGCGTAGCGGCCGACCTGGATCGAGCCGACGCGGTCGCCGGCGCCGAGAAGATCCGCGGCGCTGCGGGTCGCGGCGGCGAGCGCGTCGGCCGGGTTCATGCCGGCGCCGATCATGAGTGCAAATTCCCGCGTGTGGTCACCCTCGCCGATGTCGGTGCCGAACGCGACGCGGACGCCGGACCTGACGGCCAGCGCGAAGTTCTTCTTCGGCATCTGGTCGTACTGCAGCTCCTTCGCTGCCGTGCCGGGAGTGAGCAGCTCAGGGTGCCTGCTGGCGACATCGTAGAACAGGTCGAACACGGTCAAGGTCGGCACGAGGTAGGTGCCGTGGTCCTTCATGAGCGCATAGGTCTGTGCGGTCGCAAATGACCCGTGCTCGACCGAATCGACGTCGGCACGCACGGCATTCTCGATCGCCGCCGCGGGGTAGATGTGGGCCTCGACCTTCATGCCGAGCGCGTGCGCCGTTTGCACGACAGTAAGCAGTTCGTCATTCGTCATCAGCTGCTGCAGCGGGTCGTCCCCGGTCGAGGCAATGCCACCCGAGGGCATGACCTTGATCAGGTCAGCGCCGCGCCGCTTGTGCTCGCGCACGCGCAGGCGCGCCTCATCGACACTGTCGACGATGCCATTGTCCCAGCCATCGTGACGGAGGCCCGGGTCCAGACCGCTGCGCGGGTCGCCGTGGCCGGCCGTCGGGCCGAGCGGCTCCAGCGCCACCCAGAGCCTCGGCCCCGGCACCTTGCCGGCGTCGATCGCATTGCGCAGGGCGACCGTCTCGTCACCGCCGCCGAGATCGCGCACGCTCGTGAAGCCCTACTGCAGCATCGCGGCCACGAACACCGCGCCGTCGAAGGCATGGTCGAGCGCAGAGTGGGTGAGGGCATCTTCGGTGGCGTTGGTCCGGCTCGGCAGCTTCGTCGATACGTGCACGTGGCAGTCGATGAAGCCGGGCATGACCGTAGCCCGCGACAGGTCGATGACTGCGGCGCCCGCGGGCCTGGCAAAGCCCGGCTCAACGGCCACGATGCGATCTTCGCGGATCAGGATCGAGACGTCCCGACGCGGCGCCGCTCCCGTGCCATCGATCAGCGTGCCGGCGTGAATGACCGTGTCCTGCGCCAGCGCCATGGAGGCGGCCGCGAGCGTGGTCCAGGCGAACAGTACCGATGTAATCCCGACTCGTGCCATCTTCAGCTCCCGGCCCTTCGCAACAACTTGCCCCTTATGCGGGACGAGGGTGCAGCGAGTCAAATTGCCGCTTGCATGCTCGCGACGCAAGCGGTACTTTGAATTCCAAACGAGTGCCCGTGCGCGTCCCGCGCCCGAAATCATAACGAGGGGCTGCACATGAAACCATCGATGCAGATCGTCTTTCGCCTTTGGCTTCCGGGTCTGTTGGCGACGGTTTTGGCCGCGTGCGGTGGTGGTGGCTACGGTGGGAGTAGCGGCGGCGGCGGCGGTGGCGGCGGATATTCGTACACGGTCGGTGGCACGGTCACGGGACTTACCGGGTCGGGACTGGTGCTGCAGGACAACGGTGGCGACGATGTCACACTTTCCATGTCCAGCTCATTCACATTCGCGACCATGGTTGCCAACGGTGCCGCGTACGCGGTCACGGTTCGTACGCAACCAACCAATCCTGCCGAGACCTGCGTGGTCACCAATGGCAGCGGCACGATGGGCACCAGCAATGTCACCAATGTAGCGGTCGCATGCACGATCAATGTCAGTGGAACTTTCATGGGGGTTGATTACGGCACGTCTGGTGATGACGCAAGCTTCGGCATCACACCGCTGGACGGCGCCGGCAAGTTCACCAGCGCTTCAACCGAGAACAACGCGGGTACGGTAGTCTCTGGAATAGTTGACAGCGGCACTTATAAGGTCTCTTCCGGTGGCGCGATCGTCATGAATTTCAACGATGGGGCCGTGAGTACGGACGGCAATGCAATCGTGCTGGCTGATCTGAACATGGGCGAGCAGGCGTACTTCGATGTGGAAATCAAGCAGGGGCAGGGCCCTTTCACGAACGCTGACCTCGTGGGCACCTATAAAATTGTGACCTATGGCAGCTCTGGTGATGCAGCCACCTTGTGGACACTGATCGCCGACGGCTCAGGGAACTTCATCGGCTCCGAAGTTCAGAACATTTCTGCAGTGATATCGCCGAGCAACGCTGTCACAGGCACCTATGCCGTTGGCGCGGATGGCACGCTAACGTTGAGCCCGACTTCGGGCGCCCCGCTCACCGGTGGATTGAGTGGTGACGGCGACACCCTGGTGCTGTCCCAGCTGACCCCTGGCCAGGGTCCATCGATCGCTGTGGGCGCCAGGGTGGGCGAGGCCGGTGTTTTGACCGCCGATGTCAGTGGCACATACGCGATAGTGACGCAGGAGAATTCTGGCGATTCGGGTACCCTGTGGGCCCTCAGCTTCGACGGCGCCGGGAACATGACCGGTACCGGGAAAAAGAACGATGGGGGGGTACTTTCGAACATTTCGGTGGCGGGAACATATTCCGTTGCGGCGGACGGCACGTTGACGGTCACTCCCACCGGCGGCAATCCGCTGACCGGCGGCGTCAGTGGTTTCGGCGCCGGGCTGGTGCTGACGGATCTGAATGCCGGCGATTCTCCGAACGCCTGGGTCGGCGTTCGTAGCGGAGCGTTCAGTCCATGGGACTATTAGTGCCGAACCAGGAGCTGCGCTCGCCCAATCCTGGCGGCGCCCCGACCCCGTAGGTCCGCTGCCGGAAGGCCCGCGCGCGGTCGGCCGAGCGCATTAGAATGGCCGGCATGTCACTGGTCGATGAGCACGCCGACCGCGCGCTGCAAGCGCTCGCGGAGCGGGCGCCCGATTGCGCGCGCGCGCTCGAGGCGGCCCCGGCTGAGCTGCGGCAATCGGCGCGGGGCGTACTCGCCAGCAGCGATTTCGTGGCCGAGGCGCTGGCGCGCGACGACGGGCTCTTGCCTCAATTGCTGGCACGGGCCGGCGAGCGCCTCGCCGGCGCGCTGCCGCTGCCGGGCGCACTGCCGCCGGGTACGCCGCTGGGCGCGATGCCGGAGCCTGCCGCCGCCGATGAGGCCGCCTTCATGGACGATCTGCGCCGCTGGCGGCGCGCGGAGCTGGCGCGCATCGCCTGGCGGGACCTCGCGGGCTGGGCGAGCCTGCCGGAAACGCTGCTCGACCTCAGCAACGCGGCCGACGCGGCCATTCGCGCCGCGCAGGAATTCGCCTGGCGGCGGCTCGTCGAGCGTCACGGTGCGCCACAGACCGACAACCCCGAGGCGCAGCGGCTCATCATCATCGCGATGGGCAAGCTCGGCGGGCAGCGAGCTCAATTTCTCCTCTGACGTCGACCTGATATTCCTGTTCGCCGGCCACGGTGAGACCAGTGGGGAGCGACCGGTCGCACACGAGGAGTTCTTCCTCAGCTGGGACAGACACACGATCCGCTACCTCGACGCGCCGACCGTCGAGGGCCGCGCCTTCCGCGTCGACATGCGCCTGCGGCCCTTCGGCGACAGCGGGCCGCTGGTGGCGAGCACGGCGGCCTTCGAGGACTACCTCGAGCGGCAGGGGCGCGACTGGGAGCGCTACGCCTGGATCAAGGCGCGCGCGATCACGGGCGCCGCGCTCTACGAGCAGGTCTACCATGCGAGCGTGCGGCCGTTCGTCTACCGCCGCTACCTCGACTTCGGGGTGTTCGAGTCACTGCGCGAGCATGAAGACGCTGATCGAGCGCGAGGTCGAGCGACGCGAGCTCCAGGACAACATCAAGCTCGGTCCGGGCGGCATCCGCGAGATCGAGTTCATCGTCCAGTCGCTGCAGCTGATCCGCGGCGGCAGCGACCGCCGGCTGCGGAGCAATTCGCTGCTGCGGATGCTGCCGCGGCTGGCGGGCGAGCGCCTGCTCGCGCCGGCCGTTACCGTGGAGCTGGCGGCGGCCTATGACTTCCTGCGGCGACTCGAGAACCGGCTGCAGATGTACCAGGACCAGCAGACCCACTGCCTGCCGACCGATGCCGACCGCGCGCGAGCGCATCGCGCTGGCAATGGGCTGCGCCGAATGGAGCGAACTGGCCGCGGCGCTCGAGCGCCATCGGCAGCGCGTCGCGGCGCACTTTGCCGCCCTGGTGCAGCCGGACGGCGCGGCCCCGCATTCGCGGCCGCTGGCGACCTGGCTCGAGGGGGAGGAGCCGCGCGCCGAGCTTGAGGCGCACCTGGCCGCGCTCGGCATGGAGGAGGCCGGCGCGGCGGCGCAGTTGCTGCACGACCTGCGCGGTTCGGCCTTGCCACGGCGCATGGACGAGACCGGGCGGCGGCGCCTGTTCTCGCTGCTGGGCCAGATGCTCGACGGAGGTGGCGCGCTTCCCGGGGCGCTGGCCGTGCTGCGGCGCGCTGCTGCGGGTCATCGAGGCGATCGGCGCGCGCTCAGCCTATTTCGCGCTGCTGCATCGAGAATTCGGTCGCGCGCGCGGCGCCTCATCGAGCTGGCCCGGCACGGCGATTTCCTGACGGCGCAGATCGCCGCGTTCCCGCTGCTGCTCGACGAGCTCATCGACGAGCGGTTGTTCGAGCAATTGCCGGTGCGCGCGGAGCTGGAGCAGGAACTCGAGGCCCGCCTCGCCGACGGCGACGCGGGCGACGAGGAGGAGCTCGTCGAGGCAGCTGCGCCACTTCCAGCGCGCGGCGCGTGTTCCGCGTCGCGCGTTGCGGACCTTACCGGGGGCCTGCCGCTCATGCAGGTCAGCGACCGGCTCACCGACATCGCCGAACTGATCGTCGCCCAGCGTGCTGCAAGCTCGGCTGGCGACTCGTCACCGCGCACTACGGCACGCCGATGTGCGGCGCCGGCGCCGAGCGGCGCCCGGTGCGGCGTCTGCGCGGTCGGCTACGGCAAGCTCGGCGGCATCGAGCTCGGCTATGCCTCGGACCTGGACCTCGTGTTCCTGCACGACTCGACGGGCCCGGGCCAGGAGACCGAGGGCGCGCGCAGCGTCGACAACCAGGTGTTCTTCGTGCGCTTCGTGCAGCGCATCGTGCACCTGCTGACCGATGCACTCGGCCGCCGGCCGCCTCTACGAGGTCGACATGCGGCTGCGGCCGAGCGGCAAGGGCGGCATGCTGGTCACCAACATCGAGGCCTTCGACGACTACCAGCGCGAGGAGGCCTGGACCTGGGAGCACCAGGCGCTGCTGCACGCGCGCGCGGTGGCCGGCGACGCCGGGCTGCGCGCGCGCTTCGAGGCGGTGCGCCGCGGATCTGCTGCAGCCAGCACGTGCGGCGCGACACGCTGCGCGAGGAGGTGCAGCGCATGCGCGAGCGCATGCGCGCGCGAGCTGTCGGCGGCCGCGGCCGGCGAGTTCGACCTCAAGCAGGACCCCGGCGGGATCGCCGACATCGAGTTCCTGGCGCAGTACTGGGCGCTGCGCTGGGCGGCCCGAGTATCCGCCGGTCGCGTGGTTCTCGGACACGATCCGCCAGCTCGAGTCGGTGGCCTCGGCGGACCTCGTGCCGCAGGCGACCATCGACGTGCTGACGGGCGCCTACCGCCGCTATCGCGAGCGCAGCCACCACCGCACGATCGCCGGGCTCCCGGCGGTCGTGCCGGCCACGGAGTTGACGGCCGAGCGCGCTGGCGTGCTCGCGATCTGGAATCAGGTGATGGAGGTATAATGAAATGATGAACTCCCCACGCCCCCTGGCCGCGGCCAACACCCAGACCCATTACGAGGTCACCGAGAAGGACCTGCCGCTGAGCTGCCCGAGCCCGGCGATGGCGCTGTGGAACTCGCATCCGCGCGTCTACCTGGCCGATCGAGCAGACCGGCTGGGCCAAGTGCCGCTATTGCGGGGCGGAGTACACGCTCAAGCGCTGAGCCGGCGGCCGCGCGGGCTGCGCGGTGGTGGGCGCTCAGGAATAGGGGCGGTAGGATTTTTCCTCGACCAGCGCCGATCCGAGCTTGACATTGATGCGCTTCTTGATCGCGGCGCGCTCGTCGTTCGTGAAGTAGACCGCGCGCGCGAGCTCGATGAACTTCGCATCGAAGCGCTTCTCGGCCTCCTTGTCGCGCAACAGGTCCTCGACGTCCCACAGTCTGGCATTGACCGCCTCGAGCGCCTGCTCGTCGCCGTGCAGGTCGAGCCCCGCGGGCAGCACCGATCGCCAGGTCTGCTCCAGCAGCTTGAGCTCGTGGCGCACGTTGGCGAGCTTGGCCGCATCCTGCATGCGCGCCGACTTGATGCGCAGGATCGTGATCTTGTCGAGCAGTTCGCCCGGGGAAATGGGCACCGAGATGTCCTGCATGGCGCTATCGTAGCAGGGGCGTTGCCAGCAGTTCATCCAGCTTCGCGCACACGGCTTCGGTCTCGACCAGGTCCATGACGCCCGGGATCTCGATGGTCTCGATCCAGGGCAGCTCGCTTGCCGGGCGGCCGCGATACTTGTGCGCCGCCTCGTCGTAGCGATCGACGCACCAGCGCTGCGACAGGTAGGGGCCGCTGCGCGCGCTGCGGGTGCCGGCCATGAGGCCGATGACCGGCGTGCCCACCATGGTCGCCATGTGCGCCGGCCCCGAGTCCGGCGAGACCAGCACCGTGGCGCGCGCGAGCAGCGCCAGCAGCTGCGGCAGCGTGTCGGTGCCGATGATATTCCGCACCGGCATCGACACCGCGGCCTCGATGGCCGCGCCCATGGCACGTTCCTGCTCGCTTGGGCCCCCGCACAGCAACGCCTGCAGACCGTGGCGGCGCACCGCGTGGTCGATGACGGCGGCGTAGCGCTCGGCGCGCCAGTTGCGCGCGCTCCAGCGCGAGCAGGGGCTGACGATGAGCGTGCGCGTGCCGTCGGCAATCCGCTCGCGCGCCCACTCGGTCGCCGCCGCCGGGACCGGCAGGTTCCATTCCAGCCGGCGCTCCGGGATGCCGATCGCTTCGGTGAAGCCGAAGAAGCTGTCGAGCACGTGCTGGCGCGTGCGCGGCGCGATCTTGCGGTTCGTGAACAGCCACTGCAGCTCGCGCGCGCGGGCGCGGTCGAAGCCGACCCGCACCCGCGCCGGGATCAGCAGCGAATACAGGCTCGCACGCAGCGCGGTCTGCATGTGCAGCAGCACGTCGAAGCGCCGGCCGCGCAGCGCGCGGCGCAGCGCCGCCGCGCCCTCGCGCAGGGAGCGCTTGTCAATGATGATAAGCTCGACACCGGGCAGCAGGCCGATCAGGCGCGCCTCGACGCGGCCGATCACCCAGGTGATGGCCGTGTCGGGCCAGGCCTGCTGCAGGGTGCGGACGATGGCGACCACGTGCGTGACGTCGCCGATGGCCGAGAGGCGCAGTATGCACAGCGTGCGGGGCGGCGTGACGGGATCACTCATGCGGAATGCGGGCGCCGGATGTCGCGCCTGAAGCTCGTGGCCTTGGGTCCGGAGGTGAAGATCCAGGATTTCGAGGGCGGCACGATCCTATATGACAGCTCCCGGGCCGGCAACGCGGCACCGGGCTGGCTCGACGCCTCCTGGTGGGCTCAGCGCGGCGAGGTGCGGCCGACGGCCGAGGGGCGCGGCGCGGCGGTCATGATCGAGGCCGACGGGCGCAGCCTGGTACTGCGCCACTATCGCCGCGGCGGCTTCATGGCGCGCGTCTCGGCCGATCGTTACCTCTGGCGCGGGGCGGAGCGCACGCGTTCGTTCCAGGAGTGGCAGCTGCTGTACCTGATGCACCGCGCGGGATTGCCGGTGCCGCAGCCGGTCGCGGCCGGTTACCGGCGCACGGGCCACACCTACACGGCGGATCTGCTGGTGCAGCGCATCCCTGGCGTGCTCTCGCTGGCTGAGGCGTTGCGGGTCGGTCCGCTCTCGATCGGCGTGTGGGTCACGATCGGGCGCTGGCTGCGTCAGTTTCACGCGCGCGGCATCTGCCACGCGGACCTCAATGCGCACAACGTGCTGCTTGGCCTGCAGGACGGTGCGGTCTGGCTGATCGACTTCGACCGCGGCACGCTGCGCACGCCCGGGTGGTGGTGCGACGCCAACCTGGTGCGGCTGCAGCGTTCGCTGCAGAAGATCAGCGGGCAGCTCGGCGTCGAGCGCTTCACGGCGGCCGACTGGCAGGCGCTGCTCGACAGTTATTTCTCGACCGCGCTCGAATTCAAGCAGTTGCAGGCGGGCGAGCGCCGGTGAGCTGAGCATGCGCGCGCTGTACACGCTGCTGGCCACGCTGGTGCTGCCCTTCGCGAGCATCGTGGTGGCCTGGCGCGGACTGCGCGAGCGCTCGTACTGGCGCGGCTGGGGCACGCGCTTCGGCGCTGGACCAGCGCTGACCGGGGCGGAACGCGCGCTGTGGGTGCACGCGGTGTCGGTGGGCGAGGTGCAGGCGGCGGCGGGGCTGGTGGGCGCGCTGCGCGCGGGCTTGGCCTCGCTGCCGCTCGTCGTCACGAGCGCCACGCCCGCCGGCCGCGAGCGCGCGCGCGCGGCCGTCGGTGCCGGGGTCGACGTGCGCTACGCGCCCTATGACCTGCCGTGGACGCTGCGCGCGGCCATGCGTCGCCTGCGCCCGGCGCTGCTCGTGGTCCTGGAGGCGGAGCTGTGGCCAAACCTGCTCCACGAATGCGCGCGCGCGGGCGTGCCGGTGCTGATCGCGAGTGCGCGCATCTCGGAGCGCAGTGCGGCGCGATGGCAACGGTTTCGATCGCTATTGCAGCCGGCGCTCGGCTCCGCGGTCACCGTGGCGGCGCAGACTGCGGCCGACGGCGCGCGCTTCGAGTCGCTGGGCGTGCCGGCCGCGCGCATCCAGGTCTGCGGCAACCTCAAGTTCGATCGCACGCCCGACGCGGCCGTGCGCCAGCGCGGGCGCGAGCTGCGCGCCCGCTATGCCGCGGCGCGGCCGATGTGGGTCGCGGGCAGCACCCACCCCGGTGAGGAGCTTGCCGCGCTCGAGGCGCACGCGGCGTTTCGTGCCGTGCGCGGCGACGCCTTGTTGGTGCTCGCTCCCCGCCATCGACCGCGCTTCGAGGAGGTGGCCACGCTGCTTGCCGCCAGCGGGATGAGCTGGACGCGACGGGGTGCTGCGACCGGAAGCGGTGCAGGCAAGGGCGTTGCAACCGGGAGCGGTGCGGCCGATGGCGATGCCGCCGTACTGCTGCTCGACACGATCGGCGAGCTCGAGGATTTCTACGCCGCCGCGGACCTGGCCTTCGTGGGAGGGAGCCTGGTACCGGTGGGTGGCCACAACCTGCTCGAGCCCGCGGCGCTCGGCGTGGCGACGCTCACGGGGCCGCACCAGGGCAACGCCCCCGACATCGCGCGCTTGCTGGGCGAGGCCGGCGGGTTGCAGATCGTCGGCAATGCAGCCGAGCTGGGCGCCGCGCTGCTGCGGTTGTCGGCCGACGCGGCGGCGCGCGCGCGCATGGGAGCCGCGGCGCAGGCTGCCGTGACGGCGAACCGGGGCGCGCTCGAAAAGGTGCTGGCGCTCGTCAGCGAGCGGCTGCGGGACTCGCCGGGGCCACGCTAGCCGGTGTCGCCGGCGCAGCGGGCGGCGAAGCTGGCGCTGTCGTAGCCGGCGGGACGGTCGATTCCGGCGCCGGCGGCGGCGGCTCGACCAGCCAGCCGTTGATCTGCTTGATCGTGGCGCGGTCGAGGTTTCCGGCCGCGAGCCGCAGCGCGATGATGTCGTTCAGGTAGCCGTACTTGGCCTGTGAGTAGTTGGTCTGTGCCTGCACCAGCAATCCACGCGAGGTCAGGACGTCGATCGCGGTCTTGGTGCCGACCTCATAGCCCGCCTCGGTGGCCTGCAGCGACACGCGATTGGACTCGACCGCCTGCTTCAGGGCGCCGACCTGCGCGATCTGGCTGATGACGCCCTGGTAGGCATCGCGCGCCAGCTGCTCGGTCTGGCGCATCGAGTGGTCGTAGCCCGACTTGCCCGCGTTCCACAGGTACTTGGACTGGCGCACCCGTGACTGCGTGGCTCCGGCGCTGAAGATCGGCACCGTGACCGCGACCGTCCAGACGATGTCATTGGTGTTGATGAAGCCAATGGTGTTGCTGTTGCTGCCGGGCTGGCGAATGGTCGTGAACTTCGAGCTCGTGTCATCCAGGTTCCAGCTGCGCGTGGCTGAGGCATTGACCGAAGGCAGGTGCCCGCCGATCGCCGCGAGGTAGTTTTCGTGCGCGATGTCCGCCGACATGCGGCTCGCGATCAGGCTGGCGTTCTGGCTCAGCGCGGTGGTGACCCAGGCGTCCTCACTCGCCGGGTCGGGTGTCAGCAGCGGCATGCCGTCGCCGGGCTCGGCCAGCTGGCTGTATTTCTGGCCCGTGGTGGCGCGCAGCTGCTCCTCGGCGTTCGCCACGGCGCGCTTGGCGGCGATCACCGACGCCGCGGCGCTGTCGCGCGCGGCGCGCGCGATCTGCACGTCGGTGACGGCGATCAGGCCTACCTCGAAGCGGCGTTCGGCCTGATCGAGCTGGCGCGAGACCGACTGCAGCGCGCTGTCCTGCGCGGCGAGCGCATCTTTGGCTGCGAGCACGGCGAAGTAATCCTGCGCCACGCGCGAGATGAGGTCCTGCTGCGCGGCCAGGTAGTTGGCCTCGCCCTGCGCGACGATGCTGCTGGACTGCTTGAGCGCCACCCACTTGTTCCAGGAGAACAGGTTGACCTGCAGGGCGAGGTTGCCGAGCACCGGCGTGGCCTGGCTGTTGCTGTTCAGCCCGTCCCAGGTCTTGCTGACGTTGGTGTCGAGCGGCAGCATGTCGAGGATCGCCTGCGTGCGCGACTCCTTGCTCGCGAGGTGCAGGGCCTCAGCCTGCTGCATGGTGGGATCGGCGACGAGCGCCTGCTCGTAGACGGTCTCGAGGTCCACGGCGCCGGCGGTGCCGGCGGCGAGCAGCAGGGCGAGGGCAAGGGGCCAGTGACGATTCATGCGTGGGCCATCCTGAAGGTAGTCAGTATTCCGGGACGTTCGGGTCGATGTCGCGCGACCAGGCCGTGATGCCCCCCTGCAGGTTGCCCACCTGGGCGAACCCCCGCGCGGCGAGGAACTCGGCGATGCGCTGGCTGCGGCCACCCGCGTGGCACATGACAATGATCTCGCCGGCGGCCCTGAGTTCCTCGAGGCGGGCGGGAATTTCATTCATCGGGATGCCGAGGCTCCCCGGAATGGAGGCCAGCGCGACCTCCCAGGGTTCGCGCACGTCGAGCAGGCAGAAGGGCTGGCCGGCGTCCATCTTCGCCTTTAACCCGGCAGGGTCCACCTGGGTTACAGCCGCCATCGCTAAAACCTGAAGGCCGGGGGCACCGGAACGTGTTCCAGCGCCTCGAGGATGGTCTCGAACAGGGCCGTCGAGCTGTATTCACCCGGCCCGAGCCGGCGCACCAGCCGCGCCTCCATGACCGGGGCCTGGCCGACGACCACGAGCAGCCGGCCGCCGCGCTTGAGGGCACGGGCATAGCGCTCGTCATAGGCGGGCAGCGATCCGGTCAGCACTACCGCATCGAACGCCTCCTCGACGGCAAGCGTGGCGCCGTCGGCCGTCTCGACTTCCACACCCTCGACCCCAGTGGCGCGCAGGTTGCCACGCGCGAACTGCGCGATCTCGTCGTGGAGCTCGAGCGAGCGCACTTGCGCGCCCATGGCTGCGAGGCAGGCAGAGAGGTACCCAGAGCCGGTGCCGATCTCGAGCACCTTTTCGCCCGGCTCTGGCTCGAGCGCCTGCAGCATGCGGCCGACGAGCATCGGCGTGAGCATGCGCTTGCCCAGCGGCAGCGGCAGGGCGCAGTCCGCGTAGGCGAGCGAGCGCAACGCGGCCGGCACGAAGGCCGCGCGCGGCACGCTGTGCATGGCCTCGAGCACGCGCGGATCGAGCACCTCGCAGGTGCGCACTTGTTGCGCGATCATCTGGTCGAGGCAGGCCTCGGGGCTTTCCAGGGGCGATGGATTCATGGCGGATATCGGCGAAGCTTAACTTATTGTAGCCCGTGGCTTCAGCCGCTTGTCCTTCCTTGGACTCCACCGGCGACCGGGAAGCTCAAACCCCAGATGATATGGTGAATTCACCCCCCGGTGCGACCGCCCGCTGGGCTATGCTGCCGGAAACGCGGGCACGGCGCCGCCCTTCGCGGCCGCGCTGCGCCTGCCAGCAACCAGAGGGATCCGCGGCGGCTTCATGACTATCATGCTCCAAGTCGGCGTGGCGCTCCTGGTGCTGGCGGCCGCAATCGTACTGGTTTACTTGCTGCGGCGGCGGCAGCGCGGTGCCCTTGAGAATGTCACCCTGCAGCTGCATCGCATCGCCGTGGGTGGCTCATTGCGCGGGCGCGTCGAACACGAAAGCGACCTGCCCGAGGTTGCCTCGCTCGTAACCGTGGTCAATCACCTGCTGACCCGCGCCAGCCGCGCCGAACCCGACTCGCAACCGGCCGCCGCGGCGCCCGTCAGCGCACTCGGGGACCAGTTGCACGAGGTCGTGCTGATCCACGGCAGCCGTGGGATCCTGTACGCGAACCCGCAGTTCGCGCAACTCATTGGCGCGCAGCCGGCCGAGCTGGTCGGAAGGCGGCTCGAGGACCTGGTACCGCCGGAGTATTCGGAGCTCGTCGGCAAGCACATCCGCCACCTGCTGGCCGACGAGCCAGCCGCGCCGCGTTATGAGATCGAGCTGCTGGGCCTGCAGGGCCAACTCGCGCGCCTCGAACTCAGCGCCTCGCCCGTCAGCCACGAGGGACATCGGGCGCTGCTCATCATCGGCGTCGAGATCATGCCGACGCGGACCGTGGCTGCGCTCGGCGCGGGCAAGCAGCTGCGCTCGCGGGCGCGCTCGGCGCTGGCGGCGATGCCGGGCGCCGTGGCGACGCTCGATGCCAAGGGGCGCGTCGATTATCTCAATCCCGCGGCGGCGGCGTTGCTGGGCCTCGCCGAGGAGGCCGGTCACGGCGTGTCGCCGGAGCAGCTGCTCAGCGCTGCCAGCGAGGCGGACCAGAAGCTGCTCGCCGAGCTGGTGCAGCAAGCCCTGACGGCCGGCACGCCCGTGAATGTGGGGCGCCGGCCCCTGACCCTTGCGCAGGGCGCGGCCGAGCGCCTGGTCGAGGCGACGGTGGCGCCGATACGCAGCGAATCGGGCGACGTCGAGGGCGCGGTGCTCAGCTTCAGCGATGTCACGGAATCTCGCGGCCTGACGCGCCAGATTTCCTACCAGGCCGCCCACGACCCGCTCACGGGTCTCGTGAACCGGCGGGAATTCGAGCGCCGGCTGCAGGAGGCTGTGGAGTCGGCGCGGCGCGGTGACGGCAACCACGTGCTGTGTTACCTTGACCTCGACCGCTTCAAGGTCATCAACGACACCAGCGGTCACCAGGCCGGCGACAGCCTGCTGCGCGAGATCGCCAAGCTGCTGCGCGGCGCGGTGCGCGACTCCGATACCGTGGGGCGCCTGGGTGGCGACGAATTCGGCCTGCTGCTCGTGGGCTGCCCGCTCGACAAGGCGCGCCAGATCGCCGATGAGGTCTGCCGCAAGGTTGCCGACCACCGCTTCGTCTGGCGCGACCGCATCTTCAACGTCGGCGCCAGCATCGGCCTGGTGGAAATTTCCTCGACCGCGGGCAGCATCGAGGAAGTGCTCGCGGCAGCCGATTCCGCCTGCTACCAGGCCAAGCGCCAGGGCGGGCACGTGACGGTCTACTCGGCGCGCGACGAGAGCCACGCGCGCGAGAGCGGCGAAATCCAATGGCTGCAGCTGTTGCAGAGCGCGCTCAAGGAGCACCGCTTCGAACTTTATTGCCAGCCTATCGTCGCCGCCTACGGTGATGGCGATGCAGGCCCGGCGATGGAGATGCTGCTGCGGCTGCGCAACGAGGCCGGCGAGCAGGTGTCGCCGACCGACTTCCTGCAGGCCGCCGAGCGTTACCGGCTCATGGGCCTCGTCGACCGCCAGGTCGTCCAGACCACGCTCGACGCGCTCGGCCGCGGCGCGATCGCGCTGCCGCCCAAGCGCAGCGTCGGCATCAACATCTCCGGGCAGACGCTGGCCGACGCGCAATTCCTGGAGTTCGTGGTCGACACCTTCGACGCCACCGGCGCCAATCCCGCGCAGGTCTGCTTCGAGATCGCCGAGGGCGCGGTGATCGCCAATCTCGAGCACGCGCGCCGCTTCATCGGCGTGCTGCACGGTATGGGCTGCCGCTTCGCGCTCGATGACTTCGGCAGCGGCATCGGCTCCTTCGCCAAGCTCAAGCTGCTGGCCGTGGACTTCCTCAAGATCGACGGCACCTTCATGCGCAACCTGGCGCGCGACTCGGTCAACCAGGCGATGGTCACGGCCATGATCAAGCTGGCGCGCACCCTGAACTTCAAGGTGATCGCCGAGCAGATCGAGGATGATTCTTCGGCCGAGGCGGCGCGCCTGATCGGCGCCGACTACCTGCAGGGATTCGCGATCGGGCGGCCGGCGCCGCTGGCGCTCGCCGCCTGAGCAGCTAAGCGCTACCGGCCGCCAGGCCGGCGGGACTCGGCCGCTGCAGCGCCCAGGATGAACCGAAGCGCAGGTCGGGCTTGCGGACGGGTTCCGGTTCCGCGCTGGCTGACTCGATGGCCCCGCGCGTGAAGGAGTGGACGCTGCGGGCCTTGTGACCGCGCAGGATCACGCGCAGCACCGCGCGGCTCGGCATGCACATCTCGCCGTCACGGGCGCGCAGGGCGCGCACCGCGCCGACGTCCACCTGGTCGGTGGTGGTGCCGCCGCCGGAGGCGATGTCATCGCCGATCGTCACCCACTCGAAGCCGCGCGCTGGCGCGGCGCGGCGGATGATCTCGCCCACGTAGAGCGCCGCGGCCCAGATCGTCGTCAGCAGCGACAGGCCCACGACCGTGTGCTCGTTGTCGTGGACCTCGTTGAGGTACTGGTCGATGACGAGGAGGCTGTCGAGGCTGAAGTCGAGCTTGCTGCGCTCGAGGCGCTCGGGCATGACGATGTCCTCGTCCGCGCTCGCGCCCGCAACCAGCAGGCGCTGCATCGACTCGACGAATTGCGTAGTGGCGTCCATCTGTGCGCCCGGCATGACCTCAAGCCCCCGACCCGCGATGGCAGTTGCACGGATCCTGGATTCGAGACTAGGGGCGCTCGCCGCGGGTGACAAAGCGTCGTTGGACGGCGACACCCGGCGCCCAGCACGGCTGGTGGCAACTACCCAGCGGCCACTACGGTGTCAACCCCAGTGACTGCGCCGCCGCGCTGTCAGTGTGGAACCGGCCCTAGAGCAGCGCGACCAGCAGCAGCGCGACGATATTGATGATCTTGATCAGCGGATTGATCGCCGGGCCCGCCGTATCCTTGTACGGGTCGCCGACCGTGTCGCCCGTGACCGCGGCCTTGTGGGCGTCGGACCCCTTGCCACCGAAGTGGCCTTCCTCGATGTATTTCTTGGCGTTGTCCCAGGCGCCGCCGCCTGTGCACATCGAGATGGCGACGAACAACCCGGTGACGATCGTGCCGATCAGCAACCCGCCGAGCGCCTTGACGCCCTCGCCGGGACCCATCAGCGCGTTGATGCCGAAGGCGACGATGATCGGCACCAGGATCGGCAGCAGCGAGGGGATCACCATCTCGCCGATCGCCGCCTTGGTCAGCATGTCGACCGCGCGCGAGTAGTCGGGCTTGGCGGTGCCCTGCATGATTCCGGGGATTTCACGGAACTGGCGGCGCACCTCGGTGACCACTGAGCCGGCGGCCCGGCCGACCGCCTCCATCGCCATGGCGCCGAACAGGAACGGCACCAGTCCGCCGATGAACAGGCCGATGATCACGGCCGGATCGGACAGCGAGAAGCCGACCATCGCCCGGCCGGTCTCGGTCAGGTGCGCCTCGAGGTTGTGGGTGTAGTCGGCGAACAGCACCAGCGCGGCGAGGCCCGCCGAGCCGATGGCGTAGCCCTTGGTGACCGCCTTGGTGGTGTTGCCCACCGCATCCAGCGGGTCGGTGATGTCGCGCACCTTCTTGTCGAGGCCGGCCATCTCGGCGATGCCGCCGGCGTTGTCGGTGATCGGGCCGTAGGCGTCGAGGGCGACGATCATGCCAGTAAGCGAGAGCATCGCCGTGGCAGCGATGGCGATGCCGTAGAGCCCGGCGAGCGCATTGGCGCCGTAGATGGCTGCGCACACCGCGATCACCGGCAGCGCGGTCGACTTCATCGACACGCCCAGGCCGGCGATGATGTTGGTGGCGTGACCGGTCTGCGAGGCCGCCGCCACCAACTGCACCGGCTTGTACTCGGTGGCGGTGTAGTACTCGGTGATCACGATCAGCACGGCGGTGAGCGCCAGGCCCACCAGCTCGCAGCCGAAGATGGCGTTGAAGTTGCCGGGCATGATCCGCTGGGTGATGAACCAGAACAGCACCGCGGAAATGACGCCGGCCACGATCACGCCCTTGTAGAGCGCGTTCATGATCTTGCCGCCCGCCGAGGTCTTCACGAAGAAGGTGCCGATGATCGAGGAGACGATCGAGGCGGCGCCGAGCGCCAGCGGGAACACGATCACCGCCAGGCCGGCTTCCTTGAGCAGCAGGCCACCTAACAACATGGTGGCAACGATTGTTACCGCGTAGGTCTCAAATAGGTCGGCCGCCATGCCGGCGCAGTCGCCGACGTTGTCGCCGACGTTGTCGGCGATCACGGCCGGGTTGCGCGGATCGTCCTCGGGGATGCCGGCCTCGACTTTGCCCACCAGGTCGGCGCCGACGTCGGCGCCCTTGGTGAAGATGCCGCCGCCGAGCCGCGCGAAGATCGAGATCAGCGAGCCGCCGAAGGCCAGGCCTACCAGCGAGTGCAGGGCCTTGTCGTCACCGATGCTGCCGCGTACCGCGAGGAAATAGCCCGCGACCCCCAGCAGTCCCAAGCCCACCACCAGCATGCCGGTGATGGCGCCACCGCGGAACGCGACCTGCAGCGCGGCGTTGAGGCCCGAATGTGCGGCCTGCGCCGTGCGCACGTTGGCACGCACCGAGATGTTCATGCCGACGTAGCCGGCCAGGCCGGAGAGCACCGCGCCGACCGCGAAGCCGCCGGCGGTCGGCCAGCCGAGCGCCCACCACAGCACCACGAACAGCGCGACGCCGACCATGGCAATGGTGCGGTACTGGCGGTTGAGGTAGGCCTTGGCGCCGGCCTGGATCGCAGCCGCGATTTCCTGCATCCGGGCGTTGCCCGCATCGAGGCGCAGGATCGAGACCATCGATAGCACGCCGTAGGCGACGGCGAGCGCGCCCGCGATCACAGCCAGCCACAGCCAGTTAGCGGCATCCATGTAAACCTCCGGAATCCAACGAGTTCTGGTTTATTTGGGCCCGGCGCGCACCCCATCAGGCGCCGGGCGCAGGGCGCGCAATATACCACAGGGTCCGCCGGGGGCCGGCCGGGGGCCGGCCGGGGGCAGGCGGGCGGTGAAGGGGCGGTCGGGCGGTGAAGGGGCGGTCGGCTCAGGCGGGCCAGGCTGGCGCGCGCCGCCCGAGCAGGGCGTCGAGCGAGTACTTCCCGGGGCCTGAGACCAGCACCACGAGCAGCATGAATCCCCACAGGATGTGGTTGCCGAGCGCGGCCTCGAAGCCCTCGGACAGCAGCACTTGGCGATAGGAAATCACGGCCATCATGTTCACGAACAAGGTGCCGAGCGCGCCGAAGCGCGTGAACAATCCGAGGTACAGCAGTACCGGGAAGCCCAGTTCACCGCAGGTGCCGAGCACCGCCGCGAGCTCGGGCGGGAGCAGGGGCACGTGGTATTCGTCGCGGAACAGGCCGAGGGTCGTTTCCCAGGAAATGAACTTGAGCCAGCCGGACTTCGTGAACTGCCAGCCGACGTAGCAGCGCGTGCCGAGCAGCAGCAGAGATTGCAGCCGGTCGAGCGCACGCGCGAGCCCGGCGTGCGCGGCCATCAGTTTCGCGGGAATATTCATGGTCGCGTGCTCCCCGCCGTACGGTACCATCAATTCGTTCACACCAGAGAATCCGCCATGAACCGCCCGCCACTTCCCCCGTTCACGGCCGAGACCGCGGCGAAGAAGGTGCGCATGGCGGAGGACGCCTGGAACACCCGCGACCCGGCCCGCGTGGTCCTGGCCTACACGCCGGACAGCCAATGGCGCAACCGCGCCGAGTTCCTGCAGGGCCGCGAGCAGATCGAGGCCTTCCTGCGCCGCAAGTGGAATCGCGAACTCGACTACCGGCTCATCAAGGAACTGTGGGCCTGCCATGGCAACCGCATCGCGGTGCGCTTCGCCTACGAGTGGCACGACGACAGCGGCCAGTGGTTCCGCAGCTACGGTAACGAGAACTGGGAGTTCGACGAGCAGGGATTGATGCGCCGGCGCATTGCCAGCATCAACGACGCGCCGATCGCTGTGGCTGAGCGCAAGTATCATTGGCCGCAGGGGCCGCGGCCCGCCGACCACGCCTCGCTGAGCCAGCTGGGATTCTGACGGGCTCTAGGGGTGCTCGGCCTCGGCGTGCACCTGCTCGCTGCGGGCCAGGAACAACCCGCTGCCGATGATGATGGCCGCGCCGAGCAGCGTGTAGCCGTCCGGCGTCGTCTTCCAGATCAGGCGGTCCAGGCCCAGCGTCCAGATCAGCGTCGTGTACTCGAAGGGCGCGATCGCGGAGACCTCGCCGTGGCGGAAGGCGTAGGTGATGCCCCACTGGCCGCAGAAACCCGTGATGCCGACTCCGGCGATCAGCCACGTGTCTTCAGGGTGCAGCGCCTGCCACTGCGGTATGGCCAGCAAAGTGGATTCGACGGCCAGCATCGAGATGAGCCAGAACATCAGGCTCTCCATCGAATCCGTGCGGCCCGCCACGCGCACGGTGATCGCCGAGATCGTGTAGCAGACCGCCGAGGCCACGACCGCGAGGCCCGCCCAGGTGAGCATGCCTTCGCCAGTGGGACGCAGCACGACCAGCACGCCGACCATGCCGGTGCCGATCGCGGCCCAGCGCGTCGGGCTGACGCGTTCGCCCAGCAGTGGTCCCGACAGCGCCGTGATGAACAGCGGCGCCACGTAGAAGATCGCGTAGGTCTCAGTCAGCGGCAGGTGCTGCAGGCCGATCACGAAGGTGACCAGCATGATCACTGCGATGACGCCGCGCAGCAGGTGCAGCGGCCAGCGTACCTGCAGCATCGCCGCGAACGAGCTGCGCCAGGCGACGTAGATGTAGACCAAGGGGAGCGAGCCGAGGCTGCGCAGCGCCGTCACCTGCATCGGCGGGTAATGCCGCGTCAGCAGCTTCATGCCGGCATCCATGAGCGTGAACAACCCGGCCGCCACCACCATGACCATGATGCCGCGCAGATTGCGGTTGGCGGACATGCGGGTCGCGGAGGCTAGCTGGCGCTGTCCTGGATGATGACCCCGCTCATGACGGGCGCGCAGCGCCCGCCGAGGCGGACCGGGAGTTGCCTGCCAGCGCGCTTGGCCGTGGCGCCGAGCATGATGCTCGGCCGGCCCATGTCGTCGCCCTGGTGCACGCGCCAGCGACACTCGAAGTCCGGAGCGGGCTCGGTCTCGGTCAGCAACGCCAGAGTCGCCGCCGTGGCGCTGCCGGTGGCCGGATCCTCGGGGATGCCGTCGAGCGGCGCGAACATGCGCGCGTGCAGCACGCGCTCGCCAGTGCTCGCGTCGTCCGCATCGCGCACGTAGGCGTAGATCGCATCGACGCCGAGCCCGGGCAGCAGCTGCTCATGCGCGCCGGCGTCGGGTCGGGCGCGGCGCAGGGCGTCGCGGCTCGCAACGGCCGCGACCAGGAATGGCAGGCCGACGGAAAGGACGAGCGGGTCGTGCGCGTCGCTGCGCAGAGCCGGGGCTGGCAGCGACAGGCAGGCCGCGGCGGCCTCGCGCCTGACCTGGGCTCCGCGCGTCAACTCGCGTGGCGCCTGCAGTTCAGCCCCGACCACGCCAGCGCCATTGCGCAGCAGGCGCACGGCCACGATGCCGGCGCCTTCCTCGAACTGGAATTGCTCCGGTACGGCTTCGCCGTTGGCCTGCCGCTCGCGCGCCAGCACGAAGGCCGTGCCGACGTTCGGGTGGCCGGCAAACGGCACCTCGGAGCGCGGCGTGAAGATGCGCACCTGCGCGTCATGAGCGCGATCGCGAGGCGGCAGCACGAAGGTGGTCTCGGCGTAGTTGAACTCTGCGGCGATCGCCTGCATCTGCGCCGCGGACAGGCCGGCGGCGTCGAGCACCACGGCGAGCGGATTGCCGCCGAACATGCGCTCGCTGAATACGTCGACGGTGCGGTAACGCCGCTGTGGCGCCGCCTGGCCCGCGCCGTGGTGCTTCACTTGAGGCTGTACCCGGCGGGCAACTTGCGGCGCACGCCGCGGCCACGCAGGCGCACGTAGCGCGGCATGCCGTTGGCGTAGGGCGGGTAGTCCTCGCCGCCGATCAGGGGCTCGAGGTAGCGCCGGCACGCTGCCGTGATGCCGAAGCCGTCGGCCGTGATGAAATTCCGCGGCACGGTCTTCTCGACGTTGGCCACCGCCGCGAGCGGCACCGGCACGATCTTCCAGCGATAGGGTTTCGACGACAGGCGCTTGATGGCGGGCATGACGCCGTGGTGGCCCTGCACGGCGTATTCGACCGCCGCCTTGCCGACGGCGTAGGCCTGTTCGACGTCGACTCGGGAGGCGATGTGGCGCGCGGCGCGCTGCAGGTAGTCGGCCACCGCCCAGTGGAACTTGTAGCCGTGCGCCTCGCGCACCATGTTGGCGACGACCGGGCCGACGCCGCCGAGCTGGGTATGGCCGAAGGCGTCCTTCGTGCCGGCCTCGGCCAGGAACTTGCCGTCGGGATACTTCGCGCCTTCCGAGACGACGATGACGCAGTAGCCGAACTCCGTGACGCACTGCCTGACGCGCTCGAGGAAGCGGTCCTTCTCGAACGCGACCTCGGGGAACAGGATGATGTGCGGCGGCTCCCCGCGCTTGCGCCCGGCGAGGCCGCCGGCCGCCGCGATCCAGCCCGCGTGGCGCCCCATGACCTCGAGCACGAATACCTTGGTCGACGTGCGCGCCATCGATGCCACGTCGAGCGCGCCCTCGAGCGTCGAGACGGCGATGTACTTGGCGACCGAGCCGAATCCAGGGCAGCAGTCGGTGTGAGGCAGGTCGTTGTCGACCGTCTTCGGCACGCCGATGCAGGCGACGGGATAGCCGAGTTCGGCGCCGATCTGCGCCACCTTGTGCGCGGTGTCCATCGAGTCGTTGCCGCCGTTGTAGAAGAAGTAGCCGATGTCGTGGGCGCGGAACACCTCGATCAGGCGCTGGTATTCGGCGCGGTTCTGGTCGAGTCCCTTGAGCTTGAAGCGCGCCGAGCCGAAGGCGCCGGCGGGCGTGTGGCGCAGCGCGCGGATCGTGGCGCGATCCTCGGCGCCCACGTCGATCAGGTCCTCGGTCAGTATGCCGACGATGCCATCGCGTCCGGCGTAGACCCGGTTGATGTGCGCGCGGTGCCTGCGCGCGGTCTCGATCACCCCGCAGGCGGAGGCGTTGATGACGGCGGTGACGCCGCCGGACTGCGCGTATACGGCATTGCGGGCTTTGGGTTGCGGCATGGCTCGACGGGCTCCGGGCGGTTCGATCTTCGGACCCGTCAGGATAGCCCAAGGTGACCAGGCGCGGGGAGCAGGCGTTTGACCGGCGGCGGGCGCACCGGTACCTTTCGCGCATGCGTATCGTGCTACTCGGCGCGCCGGGTGCGGGCAAAGGCACCCAGGCGCAGCGCCTCGTTGCGCGCCTCGGCATCCCGCAGGTCTCCACCGGCGACCTGCTGCGCTCGGCTGTCGCCCGTGCCACGCCGCTCGGATTGCGAGCCAAGGCGGCGATGGAGGCCGGTGCGCTCGTCGATGATGCGACCGTCGTCGGCATCATCCGCGAACGGCTCAAGGATGCCGACGCCGCCCGCGGCTTCGTGCTGGACGGCTTCCCGCGCAACCGCGCCCAGGCGCTGGCATTGGCGAGCATGCTGCAGCAGATCGGCCAGCCGCTCGATGCCGTATTGCTGCTCGAAGTCGACTACGGCGAGATCGCGCGCCGCATCTCCGGGCGCCGCTCCTGCCCGAACTGCGGTGCCATCTACAACGTGCACGACCCCGCCACGCGCGGCATCACGCATTGCCGTAATTGCGGCGCCGCGCCGGAACTGACGCAGCGCCCGGACGACAACGAACAGGTGGTCGCGCGCCGGTTGCAGGTGTACGACGAGCAGACGCGGCCGCTGGTCGAGCACTACCGCGCGCTCGGCTTGCTGCGCACGATCGCGGCCATGGGCAGCGTGGACGAGGTCGCGGCGCGACTGGTCGCGGCACTGCCATCGGCGAAGGCGGCACCAAAGCCTGCGCCGAAGCCCCGGTCCAAGGCCAAGGTCAAGCGCAAGGCCAAGCCCAAGACAAAGGCCAAGCCCAAGGTTGCGCGCAAGCGCGTGCGTCGGCGCCGCTAGCGCCAGGGCGTTAACAGGCCCTAAAGAGCCCTCAGCAACTCCGTTCCGATTACTTCGCGGCGCCAGCCGCTCGTGACCGGCCCGTCCGCTTGCCCGCCGGCCAGACGCTCGAGCTCGCGGCGCGTGGCGAGGATCTCGGGTGCGAGTTGCAGCTGCGCGCCAATCCGGCGCGTTATGTCCGCCAATTGCGCGACGCGGGCGAGCTGGGCCGGGTCGGGCCGGCGCCGCTGCGGCAACGGCGCCGCGGGCTGCGGCACCGCGGCGGCGGCAATGACGTCGAGCAACTGCGCGCCGCTGTTCTCGCGGATGCCCTCGGGCAACTCGCGCAGTCGCGCCAGCCCCGCCCGGTCGCGCGGCACCTGCAGCACCAGGTCGCGCAGCGCGGCATCGGGCAGGATCCAGCTGCGCGGGCGGTCGGCGCTGATCGCGCGTCGTTCGCGCCAGGCTGCGAGCATCTGAGCGAGCCGTTGCCGCTCCGGGTCGAGCTCGGCGAAGGCCCGGATCCGCAGCCACGCCTGCTCGGGATCGGGCGCCAGCGATTCGCTGCTGATGCCGGCCATTTCCTCCTCGAGCCAGGCGCGGCGACCGAGCCGGTCGAGCCGATCGCACAGCCAGGCGCGCAGCGGCAGCAGGTGCCGCACGTCGTCGAGCGCGTACTCGATCTGCGCCGCGGACAATGGTCGGCGCGACCAGTCAGTGCGGGTCTGGTTCTTGTGCAGGTCGACGCCCAGCGAGTCGCGCAGCAGGTCGGCGTAGCCGACCTGCGCGGGAAAGCCCACCAGCGCCGCCGCGACCTGGGTGTCGAAGATATTGCTGAGTGCGCCGACGGCGGGCGCGAGCACCTCGAGGTCCTGGCGGGCGGCGTGCAGGATCTTGCAGGTCGCGGGCGCGCCCATGAGGGGCCGCAGCGGCTCGAGCGAGCCCAGCGCCAGGGGATCGGCGCAGAGCGCGAGCCCATCGACCGCCAGCTGGACCAGGCACAGCTGCGCGTAGTAGGTGCGCTCGCGCATGAATTCGGTGTCGAGCCCGAACGCGTCGTGGCGCGCCAGCTCGGCGGCGGCGGCAGCGAGCGCGTCGGCGTTGGTGATGGGTGCGGACACTGCGGAAATCTCCTGTGAGCCGGGTCGCGGGGCCGGCGGCCGCACGCGTGTACAATCGATATGATTATGCACGTACACATAATCGGCATCTGCGGAACTTTCATGGGTGGCATCGCCGCCATTGCGCGGGCCGCGGGCCACCGCGTCAGCGGCTCGGATCGCAATGTCTATCCGCCGATGAGCACGCAGCTTGCCGCGCTCGGCATCGAGCTCAGCGACGGCTTCGGTGCCGGGCAGCTCGATCCGCGCCCCGACGTGGTCGTGGTGGGCAACGTCTGCAGCCGCGGCATGCCGGTGATCGAGGCGCTGCTCGAGAGCGCCATTCCCTACGCCTCCGGGCCGGAGTGGCTGGCGCGCGTCGTGCTCGGCGAACGCTGGGTGCTCGCGGTCGCCGGCACGCACGGCAAGACCACGACCGCGTCGATGCTGGCCTGGATCCTCGACGACGCGGGCCTGGAACCCGGGTTCCTGATCGGCGGGTTGCCGGGAAACTTCCCCGTTAGCGCGCGCCTGGGCGAGCAGCCATACTTCGTCATCGAGGCCGATGAGTACGACACCGCGTTCTTCGACAAGCGCGCGAAGTTCGTGCATTACCGCCCGCGCACGTTGGTGCTGAACAACCTCGAGTACGACCACGCCGACATCTATCCGGACCTGGCAGCGATCGAGCGGCAGTTCAACCATCTGCTGCGCGTGGTGCCGGGCAGCGGGCGCGTGCTGGTCAACGCCCGCGACGCCAACCTGGCGCATGTGCTCCAGATGGGCTGCTGGAGCGAAGTGGAGCGCTTCGCGCGCGCTGGCGAGGCCGGCGACACCGGCGCCGCCGGCAGCGCTGGAACGCTCTGGTCGGCGCAGCTCCCGCCCGGCGGCGACGGCTCGGAGTTCAGTGTGACCTGCGCCGGCGTCCCCTGCGGCACGGTCCGCTGGCCGCTGATCGGGCTGCACAACGTCGACAATGCGCTCGCGGCGATCGGCGCCGCGCGCCACGCCGGGGTGACGCCGGCGCGTGCCTGCGCCGCGCTCGCGCGCTTCGAGGGCGTGCGCCGGCGCCTGGAGCTGCGCGGCACCGTGGCCGGGA
Organism: uncultured Gammaproteobacteria bacterium; assembly: GCA_963778855.1. Classification (GTDB taxonomy): domain Bacteria; phylum Pseudomonadota; class Gammaproteobacteria; order Steroidobacterales; family Steroidobacteraceae; genus FEN-1191. The sequence goes on from CAVZWC010000002.1 coordinate 118,575, forward strand.
TCCACGTCTACGACGATTTCGCGCATCACCCGACCGCGATCGCGACCACGCTGCAGGGATTGCGCCGGCGCGTCGGTCGCGAGCGCATCATCGCGGTGCTCGAGCCGCGTTCCCATACGATGCGCGCCGGCGTGCATCGCGACACGCTGGCCGGCTCGCTCGCTGGCGCCGACAGCGTCTGGTTGTACGCTCCCGCGGACCTCGGCTGGGACGCTGCCGGTGCGCTCGCGGCGCTCGGTCCGCGCGCGCACGTCGCTCGCGACCTCGAGGCCCTGCTCAGCGGGCTCGATGGCGAACTGCGCGCCGGCGACCACGCGCTGCTCATGAGCAACGGCGGCTTTGGCGGCCTGCACGAACGACTGCTCGCAGTCCTGGGCGCACGCAGTTCCCGTGCCTGAGCTGCCGCTGTTCCCGCTGCATACCGTGCTGTTTCCAGGCGGCCTGCTGCCACTGCGCGTGTTCGAGCCGCGCTACCTCGACATGGTGGGCCGGTGCATGCGCGAGGGCACTGAATTCGGCGTGCTGCTGATCCTCAGCGGCGACGAGGCCGGCGCCGTGGCAGAGCTGGCCACCGTGGGCACCAGCGCGCGCATCGTCGATTTCAGCCGACTGCCTGATGGGCTGCTGGGACTGATATGCCGCGGCTCGCGGCGCTTCCGCCTGCACGGCCACCGCGTGCAATCCGACGGCCTGCTCGTCGGTGCGGTGGATTGGCTTCCGGAGCCCGGGCCGAGCCCGCTCGCACCCGGGCACCACGCGCTGGCGCAGCTGCTGCGGCGCGTGCTGCAGGAGCTCGGCGACACCGCGCGCCACCTCGACGCGGACTTCGACGATGCCGACTGGGTCTCGAACCGGCTGGCGGAACTGCTGCCGCTGGAGCGCCCGGTGCAGCAGGCGCTGCTCGAGCTCGCCGACCCGCAGCAGCGGCTGCTCCGGCTGGCGCCGCTGATTGAGGTCTCGGAAGGGGAGGCCCGCTGACCCAGGCCGCAAGTACCGTCGCAGGGCGGTGGACGCTGGTGCGCGCGCTTGGCGTGGGCGTACTCGTCGTTGCCTGGTCCGCCCTGGCTCACCTCAGCGCCACTCGGCCGGGACACGAAACGCTCGGCGCGCTGCTCGCAATCGGACCGGTGGCCCTGTTCGCGCTACTGCTCGCCTGGCGCACGCTGCGCGCGGCCGGCCTCGCACTGTGGCTGCTCGCTGCAGCGACAATTGCCGCGTACCGGGGCGAGCTGCAGTCGCACTTTGTCTGGGTGTATCTGATTCAGCAGGTGGGTCTGTACGGCCTGCTCGGACTTGCCTTCGGACGAACGCTGGCGCGTGGTTGCGTTCCGCTCTGCACCCAGATGGCCCTGAGGGTCCATGGCGCGCTGGCCGAGGAAGCGCTCCGCTACACGCGCCAGGTCACGCTGGCCTGGACGGTGCTTTTTGCGATCACGACGCTGACGCTATTGCTGCTGTTCTTTGCCGCTCCGTTGAGCTACTGGTCGGCGTTCGCTAATTTTGGAGCACCACTGGCGGTCATTGTCGTGTTTGCGGCCGAGAACGTAGTGCGATATCGCGCGCTGCCCAACATGCAGCACGCGGGTCTCCTCGCCACGGTCCAGGCCAGCGCCGCGGTTGGCGTCGGAGGATTCAGAGCACCACTCATGAACTCCAGGGAGTTGCGCAACCGACTGGCCCGCCGGGCTGCAAGCTGCTTTCGCCCGAGCGGAACTTGGGCCTATATCTTTGCAAGCTGCAAACTGAAATGCGATCCCTTCTATTCGGTCCTGCTGGCCGACGGCTTGATTCCCCCGGGCATGCGGATTCTGGACCTGGGTTGCGCCCAGGGGCTGCTTGTGGCCTGGCTCCTGGCCGCCCGTCAATCCTATGCGGAGGGCGTTTGGCACAGCGCCTGTCCGGCGCCCGGGTCCATAGAGGGGTACCGGGGCGTCGATCGCAATGTGTCGGAGATCCGCCGTGCCCGTCTTGCCTTGGGAGACCACGCCGAATTTGTAGTCGGCGACATCGCGGCCGAGTCGGTGTCTGGGGCGACACTGGTTGTGCTCCTCGACGTGCTCCACTATCTCGACTTCGCAACACAAATCGGGCTGCTGCGCCGGATCCGCGCTGACCTGCCTGCGCAGGGCCAGCTCCTGCTGCGCGTGGGCGATAGCGATGGGAGCCTGCGTGCCCGCATCAGCCTGTGGGTCGATCGTGTGGTGGTCCGGCTGCGCGGCGGAGGCAACGTCGCGCTCAGTCGCCGACGCATCGCCGAGTGGATCTCGTTGCTGAACGACGTCGGCTTCGAAGTGCATGAAGTCGCCCGGCAGCGCTCGCCGGGCTACAGCAACTGCCTGCTGCGCGCGCTGCCCAGGCCCGCCTAAGATGCAGCTCTCAGCGCTTAGACCCGTACGGCTCGGAGGCGCGCTCGCGGCGGCCTGCGCGGCGTTACTCGGTCCGCGCTGGGCCCTTGCCGAGAGCAGGCCGTTGTGGGAGTTCGGGCTGGGGCCCGGTGTTGCGCGCATCAGCGACTATCCCGGGTCGCTCTACTATCGCACCTACCTGCTTCCCTTCCCGTATATACGCTATCGCGGCAAATTCCTGCGGTCGGACCGCGACGGCGTGCGCGGCATCGTGCTCGATCGGCCGCGTGTGTCACTGAACATAAGTCTGTGGGCCACGGTGCCGGCCCACAGCGAGCACGATGAGGCACGCGCGGGCATGCCCAACCTCGACGCCCTGGTCCAGCTCGGCCCTTCGTTGGACTTTCATCTGTGGCGTTCCGATGGCGACAGGATGCAGCTGGATCTGCGCCTGCCGGCGCGTGTGGCCTTGACGGTGGCAAGTCCGCCGCGCGATGTGGGCTGGATCGCAGCTCCGCACCTCAACCTGGATATCCGGCACATCGGCGCGGCTCCGGGTTGGGACTTGGGAATACTTGCCGGCCCGCTGTTCGCGGCGCAACGCTACAACCAGTATTTCTATTCGGTGCCCCCGGCCTACGCCACCGCGCAACGCCCGGCCTACGATGCGCCGGGGGGCTATGCCGGCGCTGAAATCATCACGGCCCTTTCCAGGCGCTTCCGCAATTTCTGGGTGGGCGGATTCCTGCGCTACGAGTCCTTGCATGGGGCCGCATTCAAAAGCAGCCCGCTGATTCAAACGCAGTCCGACGTATCAGGGGGCGTGGGAATTGCCTGGGTGATCTGGCGCTCGCGCCGCGACGTGGAGGCCAGTGAGTGAACCGAACCGGTTCGTACTCGGGCCCGCCCACGGTGGTGCGCTACCTGCGAGCGTTCGTTGCGAACGGTTAGACTGGCAGTCAGTGAGCGCACCTTCCGCAACCCATCTGGTGCTCGTTCCCAGCTTTAACCCTGGCCACAAGGTCTACGACACGATCGCCCGTGCGCGCGAACAGTGGGCACCCGTGTGGGTCGTGATCGATGGCAGCACGGATGGCACGCCGGAAGGGCTCGAGAGGATGGCGGCCGCCGATCCGCAACTGCGCCTCATCCCTCTGGCGCGCAATTGCGGCAAGGGTGCCGCGATCTTGAGCGGGCTCGAGCTGGCAAGGCAGCACGGATTTACCCACGCGCTCACCCTGGATTCCGACGGGCAGCATCCCACCGATCAGATTCCGGCTTTCATGGCAGCCTCGATGGCCTCGCCGCAGGCCATGATCCTGGGGGACCCGGTGTTCGATGTCAGTGCCCCGAGGCTGCGCGTCAAGGGGCGGCGTATCTCGAACTGGTGGGCGAACCTGGAGACCTTGTGGGCCGGCATCCACGATTCCTTGTTCGGATTCCGTGTCTATCCGATTGACCCGCTCATCCGGATCATGCGTCGCCAGATCTGGATGCGGCGTTTCGATTTCGACGTCGAGGCTGCGGTGCGCCTGTCATGGAGTGGGGTGCCGGCAATAAACCTGCCCGCGCCGGTACGCTACTTCCAGCCCGACGAGGGCGGTGTGTCGCACTTCAATTACGTGCGTGACAACGCGCTGCTGACGTGGATGCATGCGCGACTGCTGAGCGGATTCCTGCTGCGGCTGCCGGTGTTGCTGCTGCGGGGCGGGCCCTAACGAGCGCGGTGGCCCTACCGACTGCTCCGAGCATCCGCGCTTATTACATGATTATTAATGGCTTTTTTAAGCCCCTTTAAATGTATGCCGAGCATTTTTGCCTATATACTTCGCACGGGTGCATAGCAAGTATGGGGGAGGTTCCACGCAAGCCAATTCTGCGGCCGCACGATGCGCGATTGTGCCGTTACTCCCAAAATGCCGGCGCTGCAGCATCTTCTGACAGAACATTTTCCAGAGGAAATTTCTTGACCTCCCATGCTGAAAACCAAACCCGTGCGACGCGCGCTGCCCCCATGGACCTGACACCGATCATGCGCGAACTGGCCATATTGATCACCCAGGCCGTCAACCTGGAAGTTGCGCCGGATAAGATCGATCCGGATGCTCCGTTGTACAAGGAAGGATTGGGACTCGACTCCATCGATATCCTGGAGGTCGCGCTCGTAGTCGCCAAGCGCTACAACCTGCAGCTCAAGGCGGAGAGCGAGGAAAACCACGTTATCTTTGCGTCATTGCGCAACCTGGCCCGATATGTGGCCACGCACGCTGCGGCCAGCGCCATGCCGCGGGTGACAGCGTAACCGCCGAACGAAGGGCGTTTGAGCGAGTCCATTGCTCTGCTTGCGCATGCATCACCGGAGGCGCCGGTGGCGTATCGTGCCGGCAGGCCCATCGCCGCAGGGCAATTTCTCGCCGATGTCGAGCAGCTGGCGGCGTTGATTCCTGCCGGGGCTGCGGTGCTCAATGATTGCGCCGACCGCTATCGTTTCGCAGTCGGCCTCGCTGCCGCATTCACGGCCGATCGAGTCAGCCTGCTGCCGCCCAACCACACGCCCGAGGTGGTGCGCCAGATCCGCGCCACGACTCCTGAAGCGGTGTGCCTCACCGACCGTCGGGACTGCCATATCGATCTGCCACGGATATTCTTTCCGGACACTCACGCTGCCCGGTCCCGGCCCTGGCAGGTTCCCCTGATTCCGCCCCACCGCGCCGTCGCCGATGTGTTCACTTCCGGTTCGACCGGATTGCCGGTTCCGCATCGCAAGCGCTGGGGTCCATTGATGAGGTGTATGCAAGTTGCGGCTGCCAGGCTGGGCTTTCAAGCCGCGCAGCCCATGACCGTGGTCGCGACCGTGCCCCCGCAACACATGTACGGGTTCGAGACGACGGTATTATTGACCCTGCGCAGCGGGCACGCGTTTTGCGCCGAGCGTCCCTTCTATCCGGCCGATGTCAGCAGCGTGCTGGCTGCCACACCCGCCCCGCGCACGCTGATTTCCACGCCGGTTCACCTGCGGGCGCTGCTGGCGGCCAACGTGACGCTGCCCGCGTTGCATGCGGTGGTTTCGGCCACCGCACCGCTCGATGAGGTGCTTGCCCGGCAAGTGGAGCATCGCTTCGGGGCGCCACTGGTGGAAATCTATGGTTCCACCGAGAGCGGGCAGATCGCCTCCCGCAATCCGACACGCACGGCAATCTGGCACCTGCATCCTGGGATAGCGCTGTCGAGCGATGGGGACCGCGTCTGGGCCTCGGGCGGCCACATCGAACAACCCGTGGCGTTGGGCGATCATATCCAGTTGGTGGATGACCAGCATTTTGAACTCGGCGCCCGATTGCAGGATGTAGTCAATATCGCCGGCAAGCGCAATTCAATCGCGTACCTGAATCATCAGTTGCTCTCCATACCCGGCGTGGAGGACGGCACGTTCTTCCTGCCGCAAGAGGCGCGCGACTCGCCGACCAGGGTCGCCAGGTTGTGCGCAGTCGTCGTCGCGCCAGGGCTCGATCCGGTCGTATTGCTGCGGCGCCTGCGCGAACGCATTGACCCCGTGTTCCTGCCTCGGCCACTTCGACTGGTTGCGCGGCTGCCGCGCAACAGCACCGGCAAGCTGTCCGCGCAGGTGCTGCGTTCACTGCTGGAGGAGCGCTGAAGGTGCGCGCGCCGGCCGGGGCCCCCGCCGAGGCTGCGATCACATTTTCCATTCCGGTGGACCATCCCGCGCTGCCGGGGCATTTTCCTGGCGCGCCGGTAGTTCCGGGCGCTCTGCTGCTGGCCGAGGGCCTGCCGCGGCTTGAAGCGGCGCTCGGCGCAGCCATCGCATGGTGGCGCATTGAATACGTAAAATTCCTGCGGCCGGTGGCGCCGGGCCTGGCTGTGACTGCCGCAGTAGAAATCAAGGGCGGTACGCGGGCGCGCGTGGAGTTTAGCGTTGCCGGCGAATCCGTGGCGGAAGCCAGCCTGATTGCAGAACCGCCGCGGCGGGCAAGCCGTTCGTGAGCGACGTTCGATCGCTGCCCGTGCAGGTACCTCAGCCGCAAGAGTGGCTGCGGCAGCCGGAGCGTGGCAGCCTGGCACTGCTGCGGGCGCTGACAGTCATATCGCTGCGCTGCGGACGCCCGTTCAGCCGTGTTCTGCTGCATCTGGTGGTCATTTACTTCTGGCTGAGGTCAGGGCCCGCAGCCGGCCACATAGCGCGCTTCCAGCGGCGCGCGTTGGCGCGGCGGCCGACGCGACGCGACTTGTTCTTGCAGCTTCGGACTTTCGCCACCTGCACGCACGACCGCGTGTTCTTGCTGAACGATCGCCTGGCGGATTTTTCCGTGGAAATCACCAACGAGCAGCTGCTGTCGCGAATGCTGGAGCAGGGCACGGGATGCTTCCTGATGGGCGCCCATCTCGGCAGTTTCGAGATGCTGCGCGCCGTCGGTGAGCAGTACCCCAAGGTTAAGGTCGCCATGGTCATGTACCCAGAGAATGCGCGCAAGGTGGGCGCCGTGCTGGAGGCCATCAACCCCGGCCATGTGCCGGACATCATTCCACTCGGCAACATCGATGCCATGCTGCAGGTGCGCGCGCGCCTTGACCAGGGAGCATTCGTGGGCGTACTGGGAGATCGGACCCTCGGGGAAGAGGCCGTGGTAAGCCTGGATTTCCTGGGATCGCCGGCGCCGTTCCCGATCGGGCCCTGGCGCGCCGCCGCGCTGCTGCGACGCGCGGTGGTGTTCTTTGCCGGTCTGCACTGCGGCGGCAATCGCTACCGAATCGTCCTCGAACAACTGGCGGATTTCGGTGATACATCCGCCGCGGCGCGCGAGTCTGCAATACACGCGGCCATGCTCCGCTACGCCGGCATCCTGGAGGAGCTGTGCCGAAGCCATCCCTACAACTGGTTCAATTTTTTTGATTTCTGGCATGACCTGCCAGCGGCCAAAGCCAATTAGGCGCGACTCGCGCCTGGGGGGGGCTGGCCGCCGCCGCGCGGACACGCTCTGGCCGCTGCGGGCGATGTCAGCGAGCCTCTGGGCCGTCGGCATGACACTGTGCGCGCAGGCCCAGGAGCTGACGCTGGATGCCATTCTCGGCCTGTTTGCGCAGCGCCAGCACGGGCACGTGCTCTATTCGGAACAGGTGGACTCCGCGCTGTTGGAGCATCCGCTGCACACGTCCGGCGAGCTGTTCTTCGATGCCCCGGACCGCTTGGAGAAACGAACCCTCAAGCCGACGCCGCAGCAGCTGATTGCCGAAGGGAATCAGCTGACCCTGATTCGCGGCCGGCATCGCACCTCCATGAGCCTCAGCGACTATCCGCAGTTGAGCCCATTGCTGAATGGACTGCGTGCGACCCTGGCCGGAGACCGCGCGACCCTGGAGAAGGATTTTCGGCTCTCGGTCGCGGCGAGCGGATCAAGCTGGAATCTCAGTCTGCAGCCCCTGGCCTCCGACGCCAAGCCTCTCTATCAGCGGATCGAGATACGCGGGCACGGAGCTGACATCCGGGAGGTCATGCTGGAGCGTAGCAGCGGCGAACGGACCACCATGACCTTGAGTGCGCCGGCGGAATCCTGATGCGCCGGTCGCCCTGGGCAAGGATCGGTTGCCTCTGCGCAGTCTTGTTGTGCCTCTGGGTTGTCGTGCACGCGCGCTACTCGACCGATCTGGCCGCATTCCTGCCGTCGACCCCGGACTTTCGCCAGCGGCTGCTGGTGAAACTGCTGCGCGACGGGCCGGCTTCGCAGCTGCTGCTGATTTCCATCGACGGCGCCGATCTGGCCACGCGCACCCGGCTGTCGCATGAGCTGGCCGCAAGGTTGCGCGGTCAGAAGGAATTCTCCGGCATCGCCAACGGCGAGACCGCGGGGCTTGAACGGGACGGCGCGGTGCTTTTCCGCAATCGCTACCTGCTGAGCCAGGGCGTCACGCCGGAGAGATTCACCGTGCAGGGACTGGCGCAGGCCATACAGGTGGCGGTGGCGCAGCAAGGCGCCACGCTGGGCCTGATGGGCACGGACCTGCTGGCGCATGATCCGACCGGGGAGATGCAACAGATTCTCGATCAGCTCGATGTTACCGGCACTCCCCGCATCGTGAATGGGGTCTGGGTCTCCGAAGATGGCGCGCGCGCATTGCTCATGGCCCGCACGGTAGCTTCCGGTGCCAATTCGGACGGGCAGATTCGCGCCATCTCGGCCCTGCGTGCCGCCTTCGCCGGGCTCAGGCCGCGCGCTCCGGGCCTGCCGCCGGCTACGATGGTCTTGACGGGGCCGCCCATCTTCGCGGCCGAGGCGCGCCACACCATTCAGCATGAGGTCGGTCGGCTGTCGATACTGAGCATGGTCCTGATCGGCACATTGCTGCTGCTCGTATATCGCTCCGTGAGGCTGCTGCTGATCGGCTTTCTGCCGGTTATCTGTGGCTCCCTGGCCGGCATCACTGCGGTTGCCCTCGGCTTCAATGTGGTCTACGGGATAACGCTCGGCTTCGGAATCACCCTCATTGGCGAAGCCGTCGACTATTCCGTGTACCTGTTCACTCAGGCAGGTCGCAGTGGCATCGAAGCCATGGACAATGGCTGGACCACCACGCTCTGGCCGGTCATACGGCTGGGGATGCTCACTTCCGTGTGCGGTTTCGCATCGTTGTTGCCCTCGGCGTTTCCCAGCCTTGCGCAGCTGGGCCTGTACACGATTGCCGGCCTTGTGGCCGCTGCGCTGGTGACGCGCTTCGTGCTGCCGGCGCTCCTGCCGGCGACGCCGGTTCCTGCCGTGCCAGGCCCGCTCACGCGGCTGCTCGCGCAGGTCATCGCGGCCTGCCAGCGCACCCGGCATGTTCTCTGGCCGCTCGCGCTGCTGGCGATCCTCGCACTGTTGACCCACCGCAACGGCTTGTGGAGCCACGAGCTCAGCGCCTTGAGTCCTGTTTCGGCCGCCGACCAGCGGCGCGATGCAGGCTTGAGGGCGGACCTGGGAGCGGCGGATGTGAGCGAATTGGTGGTCGTCTCGGGCACCGACTTCGATCAAGTGCTGAGGGTATCGGAACAGGTAACGGGCAAGCTCGATGAGCTCGTATCGGACCACTACATTGCAGGGTACGAATCGCCCAGCCGCTACCTGCCGAGCCAGCTCGCGCAGCGGGCACGCCGTGCAAGCCTTCCCGAGGAATCCATACTCCGCGCGCGGGTTGCAGCCGCGGCGCACGCGGCAGGACTGCGAGCTTCGCAGCTCGAGCCATTCATTGCGGACGTCGCCGCCGCCCGCAGTGGGCCATTGCTGGGCCCGCGCGACCTGCAGGGCACCGCCATGGCCAGCGGCCTGGAGAGCCTGCTGTTCCGGCTGAACGGCAACTGGACGGCCCTCCTGCCATTGCGCTCGGTCGGGCAGGGCGGGGCAGCCATGGACATTGATCCGGTGCAGCTTGCGAAGGCGGTGGCGCCGCTATCCGTCCTGGGCGTCAGTGTCGAAGCCCTCAGCTTGAAGGGGGAGGCGGATGCGCTGTACGAAACATATTTGCACAGTGCCATGCGGTTGTCCTGCGCCGGTCTGGCGGCGATCGCGTTGTTGCTGTGTATGGCGCTGCGTTCCTTCGCGCGCGCTGCACTGGTGCTGTTGCCGCTCGCGCTGGCGGCGCTTTGCGTCGCCGCGGGGTTCGCCCTCAGCCACCGCCCGATGAACCTGCTGCACCTGATCGGGCTGCTGCTCATCTTCGCCGTGGGCTCCAATTACGCCTTGTTTTTTGATCGTGGCGCGGCGAGCGCAAGCCATCGAGTGCACCCGCGGACATTGAGCTCACTACTGCTGGCCAACCTCACCACCACCATTGCTTTCGGCGTGCTGGCAACATCCAGCGTGCCGGTGCTCTCCGCGCTCGGAAGCACGGTTGCCCCCGGGGCATTCCTGGCGCTGCTGTTTTCCGCGGTCATGGCCGGTGGCACAGCCCGCACTGCGCCGGCGCAACCCCATGGAGGTTGAACTGTGCCGCGCCGCGCCGGGAGTCGCGGCGAGCCAGCTCGTGGTACTGATCCCCGGAGCGAACCAGCCTTTGGAGGAACTGCGCAGCGGCGGGTTTCTGACGGCGGTGCGCGACCGCGATCTGGACATTGACATCGCGCTCATGGCGCCACAACCGGCGCATCTCCTGGACCGCTCGGCGTTGGCTGAGCTGCGCAGTGAGATCGTGCTGCCGGCACGATCTTCCGGACGGGTGCGGGTCTTGCTCGCCGGGATCTCCTGGGGCGGCTTTCTGGCGCTATTGTACGCAGCCGACTATCCCGACGACCTTGACGGAATTTGCCTGCTGTCACCGTATCTCGGAAACCGCATGATGACACACGAGCTCCTCAGTTTTGATTCGCTCGCAAGCTGGAGTGCGGCCACCTTCGATACTCACGATGAACTGACCGAAGAGCGCCGCGTATGGCGCTACGTTGCCGCGCACCAGCCGAACAACCCGCTCATACGGTACCTGGGATTCGGCAGTAGCGATCGCTTCGCCCAATCCCAGCGCCTGCTCGCAAGTCAATTGTCGTTGCAGGCGGTAGATATCGTCACAGGTGGCCACGACGGCAGCGTCTGGCGGCGGCTGTGGCATCGGTTGGCGGACCGGCTGGCGGGCGCGGAACCCGGCGTGTAAGTCATGACGGTCCAGACGCCAAGCTCAGCAGCGCGCCGACGCCTCGGGACGGCCATTCAGGCCACCATCGCCCTTCACGTGGCGGCGTTGTTCCTGCTGCTGTGGAACTGGCGTCTGTGGCCGCTGTCACTGGCCGTAATAGCGGGCAGTCATCTGGCCCTGGCCGTGGCGGGGCTGCTCCCGCGCAGCACCTGGGTCGGCGCGAATGTCCGCCGCTTGCCGGCGCAGGCGGCGGCTGCCGGCCAGGTGGCCATCACGATCGATGATGGCCCCGATCCGCTCATTACCCCACAAGTGCTCGAGCTGCTTGACCGTTTCGACTGCAAGGCCACCTTCTTTTGCATCGGCGACCGTGTCGCGGCCCATGCGGGCATCGCCCGCGAGATCGTGCGCCGTGGCCATCAGATCGAGAACCACACGCAAAGCCATCGCCTGCACTTCGCGGCGCTGGGCCCGTCGGCCATCAGGGGAGAGGTGTTGCAGGCGCAAAAGACGATAGCGGACGTCGTGGGCGTAGCCCCGCAATTCTTCCGCGCGCCTGCCGGGCTGCGCAATCCGCTGCTCGATGGCATCTTGAGCGCTGCGGGACTGCGGCTGGTGAGCTGGACCCGGCGCGGATTCGACACCGTGACGCACGACCCGGCCGTTGTGTTGGCGCGGCTGACCCGTAAACTGCGCGGCGGGGACATCCTGCTCCTTCACGACGGGCACGCCGCTCGCACCAGCGATGGATCGGTAGTGATCCTGCGGGTTTTGCCCGAGCTGCTGGCCGCGATCCGCGCGGCCGGTTTCGCTTGCGTCCCACTGCGCGCCGCGCTGGCGGTCCCGTCGGACACGGCCGCGAGGTCAATGTAACGTGCGTATGCGTCCGGTGGCGATCACTGCGCTTACGGCCACGAGCTGTCTTGGGGCCGGACTAGGGGCAACGCGCGAGGCCCTGCGCGGGGAGCAGTCGGGGCTGCGGCCCTGCGACTTCGAAACCGCACGACTGGACACGTACATCGGAAGGGTCGTGGGGCTCGAGGAGCGGGCATTGCCCAGGGAGCTCGCGGAATACGAGTGCCGTAACAATCGCCTGGCGCTCCTGGGCTTGACACAGGACGGTTTCATGCAGGCAACAGCAGCGGCTGTGGCCCGATACGGCGCGCAGCGCGTAGGCCTGTTCCTCGGAACCAGCACCTCGGGGATGCTCGAGGCGGAGATTGCCTATCGTGAACGCGATGCGCGCACCGGCCTGCTGCCCGAATCGTTCAACTACGAGCAGTCGCTCGACTTCTTTTCCGTGGCCAGCTTCGTGCGCAAGCTGCTGCGCCTCAAGGGACCGGCGGCCGTGGTTTCCACCGCCTGCTCCTCGAGCGCCAAAGTCTTCGGCCTGGCCCGGCGCTATATGCAGCTGGGAATGATCGACGCGGCCGTCGTGGGTGGGGTGGACTCGCTGTGCCTGACAATCCTGTACGGCTTTCACTCGCTGCAGTTGACCTCCACCCTGCCGTGCCGGCCCTTCGACACGCATCGGGACGGAATATCGGTCAGCGAGGCGGCCGCGTTTGGGCTGCTGGAGGTCATCGACGATTCCGACCGCGCCGGCACCTTGACCCTGCTCGGCGTCGGCGAGTCCAGCGACGCGCACCACATCTCGGCGCCGCATCCGGAAGGAGCCGGGGCGCGCCGCTCGATGCAGGCGGCGCTCGAGGATGCCGGGCTTTCCGCGGCGGCCGTGGACTACATCAATCTCCACGGTACGGGCACGCCCAGCAACGATGGCGCAGAAAGCAAGGCCGTCGAAGCGCTCTTCGGTACCGGAGTGCCTTGCAGTTCCACCAAGGGAGCCAGCGGGCACGCGCTCGGCGCCGCCGGTGCACTTGAAATCGCGATCAGCGCGATTGCCATTACCGACGGATTCATGCCGGCAGGCATCAACTGCGCCCATCTCGATCCTTCGTGCCGTATCAATTACCTGCGGACCAATAGCAGCCCGGGGCCGCACGTTGTACTGAGCAATTCACTGGGTTTCGGCGGCACGAACTGCAGCGTGCTCATAGGGCGGCTAGCGTGAACAGCGGGCCAGCGCAATGGGCGGTCGATGTCGCAGCCGTGGGCCTGCTGGGCCCGGGGATGGCTGACTGGACGCGGGGGCGAGAGGTCCTGCGCGGCTCCGCCCCGTTTGTACCGCAGCCGACGGTCATTCCGGTCTCGGCGGCGCTGCCGCCGGCAGAGCGTCGCCGCGCGGTCCGTGTGGTACACCTGGCGATGGCAGTGGGCCAGGAAGCCACCGTTGGCATCGCAGGCGACCTTACCTGCCTTCCGACTGTGTTCGCCTCTTCGGTGGCTGACACCAGGACTTGCGATGAACTGCTGCGCACCCTGGCCACGCCCGAGCGGCAGGTGTCGCCGACCCGATTCCACAATTCGGTGCACAACGTCGCTGCCGGATACTGGAGCATCGCCACCGGCGATACCGCTTCCTACACTATGGTGTGCGCCTATGACGGCAGTTTTGGCGCCGGACTGATCGAGGCCTCGAGTCTCGTTGCCACTTCAGAGAGCAAGGTGATGCTGGTCGCCTACGACCTGGACTACCCGAGCCCACTGCGCGAAAAGCGTGCCATCGGAGAGCCGTTTGCGGTTGCACTATTGCTGCGGCCGAAGGGGGCCGCGGGTGCGATATGCCGCCTCACGTGCTCTCTGGGCGAGACGTCCGCGGATAGAATGAGCCGGCCCGAGCTCGAATCCCTCCGGCTGTCCGCTCCCGCCGCGCGCGCGCTGCCGCTCTTGGAGATCATTGCCAGTGGTCGGGAAGAAACCGCGCGCCTTGCATACCTCGATAATCTCAGCCTGGTGGCGAGTGTCACGCCGTGCCGTTAGACCGCGCCTGGATTGCCGCACACATACCTCACCAGGGAGCGATGTGCCTGATCGATGAAGTGAAAGCGTGGACCGAAACGGAGATCGTGTGCGTCACGGCCAGCCACCGGCTGAAATCCAATCCCTTGAGGACAGGGGACTGTCTGCGCAGCGAGTGCGGTATCGAATATGCCGCCCAAGCCATCGCCATACACGGAGTGCTAAGTGCGCCGCCTGGACAGGCGGGCGCCGCGGGCATGCTGGCGAGCGCGCGGGATGTGGTGTCGCACGTGGCTCGCCTGGATGACCTCGAGGGCGATCTGCTGATCCACGCGACGAGGATGAGCGGCGATGCCACGGCACTGCTGTATGCTTTTTCAATTTCCTGTGGCTCAACGACGCTGCAAGCGGGGCGGGCGACAATCGTCCTGCGGCCTCCTGCGATAGCGTCAGCCAACGGTGCGCCGGCATGAATGCAAGTTTCAGGTATGCGTTGGTCACCGGTGGGAGCGGTGCGATCGGCGCGGCCACCAGCCGCAAACTCGCCGCGGCCGGCCATTACGTGTACGTCCACTACCACGGCAGCGCTGCTGCGGCCGAGGCCATCGCGGCCGAACTGACCAGCTCGGGCGCGCAGGCGCAGGCGGTGGGATTCGACATCACTGATGCAGCCGCAACCAGCGCCGCGCTGGACAAGCTGCTTGAAAGGGGCCCGATACAGATCCTGGTCAACAATGCCGGAGTGCACGAGGACGCCGCCTTTCCGGCCATGCGCGCCGAGCAGTGGCAGCGGGTCATCGACGTCAGCCTGCACGGCTTTTTCAACGTGACCCAGCCCCTGACGATGCCCATGGTCCGCACGCGTTGGGGACGCATCATCACCGTCTCGTCGGTGGCTGCGCTCATGGGGAACCGGGGTCAGGTCAACTATGCAGCGGCCAAGGGGGCGCTGAACTCGGCGACCCGGGCATTGTCGCTGGAACTGGCGGCGCGCGGCATCACCGTCAATGCGGTGGCCCCCGGATTGATCGATACACCCATGACGCGCGGAATCTTCGATCCCGACACAATCGCGCGGCTGGTGCCCATGAAGAGAAGCGGCAGGCCTGACGAGGTCGCGAGTCTCGTGGCGTTCTTGGCATCGGATGAGGCCGCGTACATATCGGGGCAAATCATCTCGGTCAATGGGGGCATGGCATGACCAACCAGCCTGGCGGAGTCGATGGTAGCGACGGATGAATCGTGCGACGTGGCCGTGATTGGCGGCGGCCCGGCCGGAAGCACGGCGGCGACGCTGCTGGCGCGGGCCGGCCACAAGGTCATCGCCCTCGAGAAGGCCCACCATCCCCGCTTTCATATCGGCGAATCCCTGTTGCCGATGAATTTGCCGATCTTCGAGCGCCTCGGCGTCATGGACAAGGTGCGTGCGCTGGGTGTGTTCAAGCCCGGTGCGGATTTCGAGGCCGACACCGCGAGCGGCTACCACAACTTCGAGTTCGCACGCGCCTTGGGGCCCAGCCCGCCCCACGCCTACCAGGTTTGGCGCCAGGACTTCGACCGGATGCTGTTCGAACATGCCCGCCAGTCCGGCGCCGATACTCGCGAAGGGCACGAGGTCATCGCCAGTGATCAGGCGAATCCGCGACTCACGCGCCTCGAGGTACGCACGGACGACGGCGGCAGCTACGGCATCGAGGCGCGCTACGTGGTCGACGCCAGCGGCCGAGACGCGTTTCTTTCGTCGAAACAGAGATTGCGCCGCAAGAACCGCGAGCATCAGAGCGCAGCGATATTCGGGCACTTTCGCGGTGCGTCAACGAGGCCGGGCAAGGACGCTGGCAATATCAGCATCTACCGCTTTGAGCACGGCTGGATGTGGATGATTCCGCTGCCCGACGGCGTGATGAGTGTCGGCGCCGTTTGCCGTCCGGATTATCTGAAGCAGCGCAAGGGCAAACCGCTCGATTTCCTGCTCGCGACGTTGCAGAAGAGCTCCGGCCTGTGGGAGCGCTTGCGGGACGCGGAACTCATTGGCAACGAAGTGCGGGTCACCGGCAACTATTCCTACGACTCCAGTCGCATGGGCGGCAAGGGTTGGGTGCTGGTCGGCGATGCCTTCGCGTTCCTGGATCCGGTGTTCTCCTCGGGCGTGTACCTGGCGATGACCGGTGCGGAGCAGGCCGCGCAGGTTGTCGATGCCGCATTGCGCGATCCGGCCACGGAAGAAGGCTTGCTGCGCAGGCTCGAACAGCGCCAGCGCGCGGGCATGGCGCGCTTTTCGTTCTTCATCTACCGTTTCAACAGTCCCGTGATGCGGCAGATGTTCGGAGACCCCAGGAACACCTGGCAGGTTGAACAGGGAGTCATTTCGATGCTGGCCGGAGACCTGTTCGACACGCCCCGGGTCCTGCGTCGGCTCAAGCTGTTCAAGTGCATCTATGCGTTTTGGGCCCTCCGCAACTGGCGGACCTGGCGTGCAGAACATCGATACCGGCTGGCCCAGGCGCGTGCGGATTTCGTCGGCGGCACGACTCCGGTGGACAAGAAATAGCAAGTCCCTGGGAAGGCAGGTGGGAAATCCAGTTCTTTTCGTGTTCTCGGTAGTGCTGCTGCTCGTTGTCCCCGGTCCCACCAACACGCTTCTTGGGACCTCTGGAGCCACGGTGGGCTTCCGCCGCTCGTTGCCGTTGCTCCTGGGGGAGCTTTTCGGCTACGTGATCTCGATCCTGGTGATCCAGGCGGTGCTCAATCCCGCCATCTCGAGAACACCATCCATTGCTTTGCTGATGAGAGTCGCCGCGGGCGGCTACCTTATGCTGCTCTCTGTCAGGTTATGGACCGCACCGCTGCTGGTCACGTGCGCCGTGATCTCGGTGCGCCAGGTGTTCATCGCCACCCTGTTGAATCCCAAGGCATTCGCATTCGCGGTGCTCATCATGCACTTTGGGTCCGGGCGCTTCTCGCTCTACCTGGGGTGCTTTGCGGCGCTGGTTCCAGTCCTCGGAATGCTTTGGATCGCGGCGGGACATGTCCTGGGGCGCTCGACCCAGCCTGCCTGTCTGACATTCTTCCCGAAGGCGGCCTCGGTCATACTGGCCGTGTTCTCCGCGATGCTGGTGGGCTCGGCAATATTCCCGGGGACCTAGTTGCGGGCCTGGAGCTGGTCCGGCGCGGCCGCGACCGCGGTCCTGACGCGGCGCACCTCGGTCTCGATGCGTCCGTCGGCGTGCAACGACAGGCAGCGGTAGCCGGGCGGTGCCGCATCGATCGCGAACTGCTCGGAGCGCGGCAGGAACTGCGCGCAGGTCGAGGGCGTCGCCAACATGCGCACTCCACGCCGCAGCGAATCGTGCTGCTGGTGGACGTGCCCCCACGTCATGGCGCGCACCGCCGCGTGCCGGTCGGTGATCGCGAACAGCGCCTGCGGATTCTGCAGCGCGACGGAATCGATCCAGCGGCTGCCCATCGGGATCGGATGATGGTGCAGGGCAACGATCACGTGGCGCTCGCCGGCGCCGGCGAGCGCGGCCTCGAGCCGCGCCAGCTCCGCGTCGCCGAGCCGGCCGTGGGCCTGCCCGGGTGCGCAACTGTCGAGCAGCACGATGCGCCAGTTGCCGAGGTCGTGATGCCCGCCCGCCTGGAATGGGTCCACCGCCAGCTCGAGTCGCATGAGGGCCGGATTGTCATGATTGCCGGGCAGGCACCAGACCGGCCGGCCGAGCCCGCCCAGCAGCTCGCGCACCGTCGCATACCCACCCGGGTCGTCGTTGACGATATCGCCGGTCAGCAGGATCGCAGCCGCAGCCGCGATTTCCGCGCGCGCATGCTCGAGCACCGATTCGAGCGAGCGGCGCGTGACCACGCCGCGCATCGTCCCTGTTGCGCTGCCGAACAGGTGCGGGTCGGTGATCTGCAAAAGGCGAACCGGAAGTTCCATGCCGGGAATGCTACCGGGATCGCCCGCGCCGGTGGGTGACCTGCCTCAAGGTTGCGCGCGTGCAGGCGTCGATGATGTCAAACCGGCTGTCGCCCGCCGCCGCCAATGCGTCAATAACGGTAATGGTCGGGCTTGAACGGGCCGCGCTTGTGCACGCCGATGTAGCGCGCCTGGGCGTCGGTCAGCTCGGTCAAATGCGCGTTGAGCTTGACCAGCTGCAGCCGCGCGACCTTCTCGTCGAGGTGCTTGGGCAGCACGTGCACGCCCACGGCGTAGCTGTCGTGCCGGCTCCACAACTCGATCTGCGCCAGCACCTGGTTGGCGAACGAGCTGCTCATCACATAACTCGGGTGCCCGGTACCGCAGCCCAGGTTCACGAGCCGGCCCTCGGCCAGCAGGATGATGCGCTTGCCGTCCGGGAATATGACGTGGTCGACCTGCGGCTTGATGTTCTCCCAGCGGTACTGCTTGAGCGAGGCGCAGTCGATCTCGTTGTCGAAGTGGCCGATGTTGCAGACGATGGCGTTGTTCTTCATGCGCCGCATGTGCTCGTGCGTGAGCACGTGCAGGTTGCCGGTCGCGGTCACGAAGATGTCGGCCTTGTCCGCGGCGTAGTCCATGGTCACGACGCGGAAGCCCTCCATGGCCGCCTGCAGCGCGCAGATCGGGTCGATCTCGGTGACCCAGACCTGCGCCGAGAGCGCGCGCAGCGCCTGCGCCGAGCCCTTGCCGACGTCGCCGTAACCGGCGACCACGGCGATCTTGCCGGCCACCATGACATCGGTGGCGCGCTTGATGCCGTCGACCAGCGACTCGCGGCAGCCGTAGAGGTTGTCGAACTTGCTCTTGGTGACCGAGTCGTTGACGTTGATCGCCGGGAAGGCGAGCAGGCCGTCGCGCGCCATCTGGTACAGGCGCTTGACGCCGGTCGTGGTCTCCTCGGAGACGCCGCGGATGGCCTTGAGTCGCGTCGAGTACCAGTGCGGGTCGCGCTTGAGCGTGGCGGCGATGGACGCGAACAGGGCCTTCTCCTCGTCGCTCGCCGGGCTGTGCAGCACGCTGGCGTCGGACTCGGCGCGCGTGCCGAGGTGGAGCAGCAGCGTCGCGTCGCCGCCGTCGTCGAGGATCAGGTTCGAGAACACGCCGCCCGGCCAGTCGAAGATGCGGTGCGTGAACTCCCAGTACTGCTCGACCGATTCGCCCTTGTAGGCGTAGACCGGCGTGCCGGCGGCGGCGATGGCCGCGGCGGCGTGGTCCTGGGTCGAGAAGATGTTGCACGACGCCCAGCGCACCTCGGCGCCGAGCGCCTGCAGCGTCTCGATCAGCACCGCGGTCTGGATCGTCATGTGCAGCGAGCCGCTGATGCGGGCGCCGCGCAGCGGCTGGGTGGAGACGAACTCCTCGCGGATGGCCATGAGACCGGGCATTTCGGTCTCGGCAATGGCGATCTCCTTGCGGCCCCAGTCGGCGAGCGACAGGTCGGCCACGCGAAAGTCACGGTTTTCGGCAATAGGTTTGATTGCGGCAGTCATGGCAGCTCCCATTCTTTAGTTTGATACTAAACAAGAGCGCCGTTGGCTCCATAGCCACGATGCACCAAGCCTGGCAGGTTTGGACCTGTCGCAGCGCTCCTCGATGCATCTGCACGCCGCAGTGCGGCGTGTCTCCCGGTTGATTATACCTATTTTTTGCGCCGCGGACTGGCCCGGCGCGCCATGCGGCGGCCCGCGGCGGCCAGTGCCTCGGCTCGGTCGGTGCGCTCCCAGGTGAAGTCCTTTTCCTTGCGCCCGAAGTGGCCGTAGGCCGCGGTCTGGCGGTAGATCGGCCGCGTCAGGTCGAGCATCTGGCGCAATCCATAGGGCGTCAGGTCGAAGTGGCGGCGCACCAGTTCGGTGAGCTGCTCGCGCGAGAGCGCGCTGGTGCCGAAGGCATCGACCATGATCGAGGTTGGCTCGGCCACGCCGATCGCGTAGGAAACCTGCACCTCGCAGCGCGCCGCCAGCCCCGCGGCGACCAGGTTCTTGGCGACGTAGCGCGCCGCGTAGGCGGCCGAGCGGTCGACCTTTGAGGGATCCTTGCCGGAGAAGGCGCCGCCGCCGTGGCGCGCGAAGCCGCCGTAGGTGTCGACGATGATCTTGCGGCCCGTGAGCCCGCAGTCGCCGACCGGCCCGCCGACCACGAAGCGCCCGGTCGGGTTGATGTGGTACTGCGTGCGCTTGCTGAGCCAGCGCCGCGGCAGCACCGGCTTGATGATCTCTTCCATGACCGCTTCGCGCAGCCTGCTGGTCTTGACGTCGTCGGCGTGCTGCGTGGACAGCACCACGGCCTCGACGCCGACCGGGCGGTCATTTTCGTAGCGCAGCGTGATCTGGCTCTTGGCGTCCGGCCGCAGCCACGGCAGGGTGCCGCGCTTGCGCACCTCGGCCTGGCGCTTGACCAGCCGGTGCGCGTAGGTGATCGGCGCCGGCATCAGCACATCGGTCTCGTTGGTGGCGTAGCCGAACATCAGCCCCTGGTCGCCCGCGCCCTGCTTGCGCTTGGACTTGCGGTCGACGCCCATGGCGATGTCGGGGGATTGCTTGCCGATGATGTTGACGACGCCGCAACTGGCGCCATCGAAACCCATCTCGGAGCTGTCGTAGCCGATGCCGAGCACTGTCTCGCGCACCAGCTTCTCGAGGTCAATCCAGGCCGAAGTCGTGACCTCGCCGGCGACGATCACGACGCCGGTCTTGACCAGGGTCTCGCAGGCCACGCGACCACCCGGGTCGACCGCCAGGATGGCGTCGAGGACGGCGTCCGAAATCTGGTCGGCCACCTTGTCCGGATGGCCTTCGGAAACCGACTCCGACGTGAAGAGAAAACTGTTTGCCATGCGCGATCCTGCCGGGTCTGGGGCGTACAGTATAACGGCTGGTTGCCCGGGCCATACCTCTGGTGGACAATGCGCGCCCTTCCAGCTACCCGTGCAGAGCTTCCCTAGGACTCGAACGAGCTGCCCATGCCCACACGCCGCGAACTCGCCGACGTCATCCGAGTATTGGCCATGGATGCCGTCCAGCAGGCCAATTCCGGTCATCCGGGCGCGCCGATGGGCATGGCCGACATGGCCGAGGCGCTGTGGCGGGAGTTCCTCAAGCACAACCCCGCGAACCCGCAGTGGTGGAACCGCGATCGATTCGTGCTCTCGAACGGCCACGCCTCGATGCTGCTTTACGCCGTGCTCCACCTGCGCGGTTATCCGTTGTCGATGGACGAGCTGCGTAATTTCCGCCAGCTCGGCAGCCGCACGGCCGGGCATCCGGAGCACGACCTCGCGGTCGGCATCGAGACCACGACCGGGCCGCTGGGGCAGGGCTTCGCCAACGCTGTCGGCTTCGCGCTCGCGGAGCGGGTGCTGGCGGCGCAGTTCAACCGCCCGGGCTTCGAGGTCGTCGACCATCGCACCTGGGTATTCCTGGGCGACGGCTGCCTCATGGAGGGCATCTCGCAGGAGGCCGCCTCGCTGGCTGGCACCCTGGGCCTTGGCAAGCTGGTCTGTCTTTACGACGACAACGGCATCTCGATCGACGGCAAGGTCAAGGGCTGGTTCGCCGACGATACGCCCGGCCGCTTCGAGGCCTGTGGCTGGCGCGTGCTGCGCGGCGTCGACGGGCAGGATGGCGAAGCTGTGGCTGCGGCAATCCGCAGCGCGCTCGCCGGCGCTTCGCGACCGACGTTGATTTGCTGCCGTACGGTCATCGGCTTTCCCGCGCCGAACCGCGGCGGCACCGCCAAGGCGCACGGCGAGCCGCTGGGCGCGGACGAGATCGCGGCCGTGCGCAAGATCCTGGACTGGAGCGAGCCGCCCTTCGTCGTGCCGGCGGAGCGGCGCGCGGGCTGGAACGGCGAGGCGCAGGGACGCGCGGTGGAGCAGCGCTGGCAGGAGCTGTTCGCGCGCTACCAGGCCGCGCATCCGCAGCTGGCGGCGGAATTCGTGCGGCGCATGAGCGCTGAACTTCCGGCGAGCTGGCCGGCGACGCGCGAGCGGCTGCTGGCCGCCGCGGCCGCCACCAGCGGCGCTCCGGCCACGCGCGTGTGCTCGCAGCAGGTGCTCAATGCCGTCGGCCCCGAATTGCCGGAGCTGCTCGGTGGCTCGGCCGACCTGACCGGCTCGAACAATACGCTGCGCCAGGGCGCGAGCGCCGTCACCGCCACCGAGGCCTCCGGCAGCTATCTCTACTACGGCGTGCGCGAGTTCGGCATGACCGCGATCATGAACGGGCTGGCGTTGCACGGCGGCTTCATTCCCTTCGGCGGCACCTTCCTGACTTTCTCCGACTACGCGCGCAACGCCGTGCGCATGGCGGCGCTCATGCGCCAGCGCGTGATCCTGGTGTACACGCACGATTCGATCGGCCTCGGCGAGGACGGGCCCACGCACCAGCCGATCGAGCAGCTCGCGAGCCTGCGCCTGATGCCGCACCTGCACGTGTGGCGGCCGGCTGACGCGCTCGAGACCGCGGTGGCCTGGTGCGCCGTCATCGAGCGACGCGACGGCCCGGGTTGCCTGGTGCTCACCCGGCAAGGGCTGCCGCAGGTGGCGGCCGGCGCGAACAGCGCCGACATCGCCCGCGGCGGCTACGTACTGCTTGATTGCGCCGGTGCGCCGCAAGTCATCGTCATCGCGACCGGGTCGGAAGTGGCGCCCGCGCTCGAGGCCGTCAAGGCGGCGCAGGCGCAGGGGCGGCGGGTGCGGCTGGTGTCGATGCCGTGTACGGCGGTGTTCGACGCGCAGGATGCCGCCTGGCGCGAGTCGGTGTTGCCCGCAGCCGTCACGCGCCGGCTGGCGATCGAGGCCGGCGCAACCGGACTGTGGTGGCGTTACGTCGGCAGCCACGGCCGCGTGCTCGGCATCGACGAGTTCGGCGCCTCGGCCAAGGCGGCCGATCTGTTCCGGAAATTTGGCCTGGACGCCGCCAATGTGCTCAGGGTCGTACTAGAATTCGCGTCCTGAAACAGCCCGCGTCCGGGCGGGACTTCCCCTCTCCATCGTTGAAGGAGTCGTCATGGCAGTGAAGGTGGGCATCAATGGCTACGGCCGCATCGGCCGCAACGTGCTGCGGGCGTTGTACGAGGGCGGACGCCAGCGCGAGATCCAGGTCGTGGCCATCAATGACCTGTGCGACGCACAGAGCAATGCGCACCTGACGCAGTATGATACCGCGCACGGCAAGTTCCCCGGCAAGGTCAGCGCCGACGGTGACGCGATCGTCGTCAACGGCGACCGCATCAAGGTCACTGCGCACCGTGACCCGGGCCAGGTGCCCTGGGGCGCGATGGGCGCCGAATACGTGCTCGAGTGCACCGGCTTCTTCACCACCAAGGCCGATTGCGCCAAGCACCTCGCCGGCGGCGCGAAGAAGGTCGTGATCTCGGCGCCCGGCGGCAAGGACGTCGATGCCACCGTGGTCTACGGCGTCAACCACCAGGTGCTCAAGTCGACGCACACGGTGATATCAAACGCCTCGTGCACGACCAATTGCCTGGCGCCGCTCGCCAAGGTTCTGAACGACGGCGTCGGCATCGAATCCGGCCTCATGACCACGGTGCACGCCTACACCAACGACCAGCGGCTGACCGACGTCTACCACGAGGACATCCGCCGCGCGCGCTCGGCGACGATGTCGATGATCCCGACCAAGACCGGCGCCGCGGCCGCGGTCGGCCTGGTGCTGCCCGAGCTCAAGGGCAAGCTCGACGGCTTCGCGATCCGCGTGCCGACCATCAACGTCTCGCTCGTCGACCTGACCTTCGTGCCGAAGCGCGCAGTCACGATCGCCGAGATCAACACGCTCATGAAGGCGGCGGCCGCCGGCCCGCTCAAGGGGATCCTGGCCTACACCGAGGCGCCGCTGGTCTCGGTCGATTACAACCACGACCCGGCTTCCTCGACCTACGACGCCACCATGACGCGGCTGATCGAGGGCAGCCTTGTCAAGGTCTGCGCCTGGTACGACAACGAGTGGGGCTTTTCCAACCGCATGCTCGACACGACACTGGCATGGTCGCGCGCAGCCTGACGCCGGGGGAACGGCCGGTGCCGACGCTGCTGCGCATGGCCGACCTCGAGCTGGCGGGCAAGCGCGTGCTGATCCGTGAGGACCTCAACGTGCCGATCAAGAACGGCGCGGTCAGCAGCGACGCGCGCATCCGCGCTGCCCTGCCCACGATCCGCCTGGCGCTCGACAAGGGCGCACGGGTGCTGATCCTCTCGCACCTCGGCCGGCCGACGGAAGGCAAGTGCGAGCCGGAATTCTCACTGGCGCCGGTGGCGGCGCGGCTGTCGGAGCTGCTCGGCCAGCCGGTGCCGCTGGTGCGCAACTGGCTCGACGGCGTCGACTGCGCTCCCGGCAGCGCGGTGCTGTGTGAGAACGTGCGCTACAACGTCGGTGAGAAGGCCGACGCCGAGGCGCTGTCGCGCCGCATGGCGCAGCTGTGCGACGTCTACGTCATGGACGCCTTCGGCACCGCGCACCGCGCCGAGAGCAGCACCCACGGAATCGGCCACTTCGCGCCCGTCGCCTGCGCCGGCCCGCTGCTGGTCGCCGAGCTCGACGCGCTCGAGCGCGCGCTGCTGCAGCCCGCGCGGCCGCTGGTGGCGATCGTCGGCGGCTCCAAGGTCTCGAGCAAGCTCACGGTGCTGGGCGCGCTGCTCGAGAAGGTCGACATGCTCGTGGTCGGTGGCGGCATCGCCAACACCTTCCTCGCCGCCACCGGCGTGCAGGTCGGCAAGTCGCTTTGTGAAGCCGACATGCTCGACATGGCGCGCAGCCTGATCGCGCGCGCGCACGCGCGCGGCGCCGAGATCCCGCTGCCGACCGACGTGGTGGTGGCGCCGCAGTTCGCCGCCACCGCGCACGCCGACGTGCGCGCGGTCGGCGAGGTGCGCGCCGACGAGATGATCCTCGACATTGGGCCCGACAGCGCGGAGCAGCTCTGCCAGATCATCGGCGGCGCCGGCACCGTGCTCTGGAACGGGCCAGTGGGGGTGTTCGAGTTTGACCAGTTCGGCGAGGGCACGCGCGCCATCGCCAACGCGATCGCCAGCAGCGGCGCCTACTCGCTGGCCGGCGGCGGTGACACGCTGGCGGCGATAGAAAAATACGGCGTCGCGGATGGTATATCCTACATCTCGACCGGCGGCGGCGCGTTCCTCGAGTTCGTCGAGGGCAAGACGCTGCCGGCGGTGGCGATGCTGCAGGCCCGCGCCGCCGGCTGAGCCGCGCCAGCGCGCGCCGTTCGCAGGAGAAAATTGGACACCGGACGCCGCACCAAGATCGTCGCCACGCTGGGCCCGGCCACCGCCGACCCGGCCGTGGTCGCGGCCATGGTCGAGGCCGGGCTCGACGTGGCGCGCGTCAATTTCTCGCACGGCAGCCATGAGTCGCAGCGCCAGCAGGTCGAGCAGGTGCGGGCCGCTGCCCGGGCAGCCGGTCGCAACGTCGGCGTGCTCGCCGACCTGGCGGGCCCGAAGATCCGCATCGAGAGCTTCGCCAGGGGCAGCGTGCAGCTGGTCGAGGGCGCGCCGTTCGCGCTCGACACCGCGCTCGACGCCAACGCCGGCAATGCCACCGAGGTTGGCTGCGCTTACCAGGGACTGCCGCACGACGTGCGACCCGGCGACTCGCTGCTGCTGGCCGACGGCCAGATCGTGCTCGGGGTCGAGCGCGTCAGCGGCAGCCGCATCCAGTGCGTGGTGCGCATCGGCGGCGAGCTCTCGAACCGCAAGGGACTCAACCGCCAGGGCGGTGGCTTGTCGGCACCCGCGCTGACCGAGCGCGACCTCGCCGACATCGAGTTCGCAGTCGAGCTCGGCATCGACTACCTCGCGGTCTCGTTCGCGCGTGACGCGGATGACATCCGCCGCGCCCAGGGCGAGCTCGAGAAGTGGCGCGGCGAGGCGCGCGTGGTGGCGAAGATCGAGCGCCACGAGGCGCTCGACAACCTGGCGGGCATCCTCGCGGTCACCGACGCGGTCATGGTCGCGCGCGGCGACCTCGGCGTGGAGATGGGCTACGCCGAGCTGACCGGGCTGCAGAAGACCATCATCCGCCAGTCGCTGGCGCGCAACCGCGTGGTCATTACCGCCACCCAGATGATGGAATCGATGATCCAGAGCCCGGTGCCGACCCGTGCCGAGGTCAGCGACGTGGCCAACGCCGTGCTCGACGGCACCGACGCGGTCATGCTCTCGGCCGAGACCGCCGCCGGCCGCTATCCGGTCAAGGCCGTGCAGGCGATGGCCGAGGTGATCCGCGGCGCGGAGAAGTACCAGCTCGGCGTGCCGCAGCGCGGGCTGCGCGCCGCCGACGACTTCAGCAACACCGAGGAGGCGATCTCGCGCGCGGTCATGTACACCGCCAACCACATGCGCGTGCGCGCCATCGTTGCCCTGACCGAGTCGGGCATGACGCCGCTGTGGATGAGCCGCATCCGTGCGGATATCCCGATCTACGCCTTCACGCGCCACGAGTCGACGCGCCGCCGCGTGACGCTGTACCGCGGCGTCTACGCCGTTCCCTTCAGCATCGTCGAGTCCGCGCCGCCGGATCTGTACCACGCGATCTTCGAGCAGCTGCTTGGCGACGGACTGGTCGAGGTCGGCGACCTCGTGATACTGACCAAGGGTGAGCTGTCGGGTGTGTCGGGCGGGACGAATTCGATGCAGATTGTGAGGGTGACGCGGCGGTAGCAAGGCAGGGCGGTATCCCGACTATCGGATCCGGTCTTGCGCGCTCATGGCCGCGCGCGGCTCGAAGGCTCGCCGTTCCCTCACGCGGGCGGGCGCCTTGGCCCCGTTAACGCAGCGCGAGATTCAGAAATAACACTGGACGGCGCCTGCGCCCGCGTTCGGCGCGCGGCAAATCGCGCGGCAAGACCGGAATCGATAGTCGGAACGGAGCGGCGGCGAGGCTACCGCCGCGGCGCGAGCAGCTTCGTGGTAGGCTGCCGCGACCGGACGCGGGCGACAAGACCCCGACAAAGAGGACGAAAACCCATGAGAGCACGAATCACATTCCTCGGCGCGGTGGCATTGGTGGCGATGGCGCCGGGCGCGCGCGCCGAATTCGGTCCTGGGGAGCAGCGCTTCCGCGAGCTCTACAAGGAACTGGTGGAGACCAACACCACGCTGTCGACGGGCAGCTGTACGCTCGCGGCAGAGCGCATGGCGGCGCGGCTGCGCGCCGCCGGCCTGCCTGAATCGGACCTGCACCTGTTCTCGGCGCCCGACCATCCGAAGGAGGGCGGCCTCGTAGCCGTGTTCCCGGGGCGCGACCCCAAGGCCAGGCCGATGCTGCTGCTCGCGCACCTCGACACCGTCGAGGCCAAGCGCGAGGACTGGACGCGTGATCCGTTCACGCTGGTCGAGGAGAACGGCACTTTTTACGCGCGCGGATCCATGGACGACAAGGCCGAGGCCTCGATCTGGACCGACACCCTGGTGCGGCTGGCCGCCGAGCCGAAGCGGCCGCGCCGCACGATCAAGATGGCGCTGACTTGCGGCGAAGAGACGGCCGGCGCCTTCAACGGCGCGGAGTGGCTGACGAAGAACCAGCGCGAGCTCATCGATGCGCAGTTCGCCCTGAACGAGGGCGCCTGGGGCGAACTCGACGCGCAGGGCCATCGCGTGCTGATGCAGATCGAGGCCGGCGAGAAGAACGCGCTGAACTATCGCTTCGAGGTAACCAACCGCGGTGGCCACAGCTCGCGGCCGATCAAGGACAACGCGATCTACCACCTGGCGGCGGCGCTGACCAGGTTGCAGAACTACGACTTCCCGCCGCAGTTCACCGATGCAAGCCGCGCCTATTTTGCCGCGATGGCGAAGCTCCAGGCCGCCAGGGGCGAGACCGAGGTCGCCGCGGCGATGAACGCCCTGGTGAAGGACCCGAACGACGCCGCTGCGATCGCGCTGGTGTCGGCCAGGGATCCAAGCTGGAACGGCATGTTGCGCACGACCTGCGTGGCGACCATGCTCGATGCGGGACATGCGACCAACGCGCTGCCGCAGCGCGCGCGCGCCAACGTCAACTGCCGCATCTTCCCAGGCGTCTCGCCCGACATCGTGCGAGCGAAGCTCGAGGAGGTCGCAGCCGACCCGGCCGTCAAGGTCACGACTGGCGAGGCCCACGGACCCACGGCGCCGCCGCCGCCGCTGACGCCGGCGATCCTCGGGCCGCTCGAGAAGCTGACGGCCGAGTACTGGCCTGGCCTGCCTGTCGTCCCGGTGCTGCAGCCAGGTGCCACCGACGGCGTGTTCCTGAACGCCGTGGGAATTCCGACCTACGGCATCGAGGCCGTGTTCATCGGGCCCGACCTCGGCAACGTGCACGGGCTCAACGAGCACGTGGCCGTCGACTCGCTGCTGCAGGGGCGCGAGTTCATGTTCCGGCTCGTGAAGATCTACGCGGAGCAGCCCTAGCCGTCGGCGCGCCGCTCGCTCGAGCGATTCGCGTCGCGGGGCAGGGCCCGGCGCAGTCACGCCGGCACACCGGCTACTTGCAGGCGTTACCGTGGTCGGCGTGGAATCCCTGCGCCTTGGCATCGGACTCCGACATGTAGGCGCCGTTGGCGGTCTTGCCGTACCACTGGTCGCCCTGGCAATGATAGGTGTGGGTGTCCTTGTTGGCCCAGACCTGCCCGGCGGTCACGTACCATTGTTTGATGCCCTTGTGCCCGCTGCAGGCGCCCTGCTTGGTGGCGCTGGATGAAAAGCTGCCGTCCTTGCACAGCGCGGTCGTGCCGGCCGGCGCGCCGACCGGGGCCTGCCCCGGGCAGGCCGCCGTGAACAACAGGGCCGCGAGCAGTGTCGTATAGGCGATGGATCGGGACATGGTTGGGCTCCTGTAACGAGACCTGCATTCGTGCGGGAATGCGCCGGTTGAAGGTATCTTATGCCCGTGGAGCCCATGCCGTCATCGATCCCCCGACAGGGCGTGGGCAGCACCGTGGGCCTGGTGCTGCCGGGGGGCGGTGCGCGCGCCGCCTACCAGGTCGGCGTGTTGCAGGCCATCGCCGAGCTGCTGCCGGGCGCCCCCAATCCCTTCCCGGTCATTGTCGGCACCTCGGCCGGCGCGGTCTCCGCAGCGGTGCTGGCCACCGAGGCCTTCCGCTGGCACCGCGCCGTCGACGCGCTGGCGCGCGTGTGGGCCGGATTCCACGTCGACCAGGTGTTCAAGGCCAACCCGGTCAGCATGTTGCGCTCCGGGCTGCACTGGGGCCTGTCGCTGCTTTCCGGCGGCCTGCTGCTGCCGCCGCCGCGCGCGCTGTTTGACAATTCGCCGCTCCGCACGCTCCTTCGGCGCAACATCCGCTGGGAGCACCTGCAGACCAGCGTGCACCGCGGTTGCCTGCGCGCGCTCGCGTTGTGCGCGACCAGCTACAGCAGCGCGGCTTCGGTAGCATTCTTTGCCGGCGCGCCTGACTTGCAGGACTGGGATCGGCACCAGCGAATCGGCCGACGCGAGACGCTCACGCTCGATCACCTGATGGCGAGCATGGGCGTGCCCTTCCTGTTCCCGCCGGTGCTGCTCAAGCATGAGTACTACGGCGACGGCGCGCAGCGCCAGCTCTGGCCGCTGAGCCCGGCGATACACCTCGGCGCCGATCGCCTGCTCATCATCGGCGTGCGCTCGGAGCAGGGCGCCGGCGTGATCGCGCGCCCGCGCAAGGTCCTTGAGGCGCCGACGCCCGGGCAATTGTTCGGCTACATGCTCGACACGCTGTTCATGGACCAGATCTACGCCAACGTCGAGCACGTCGCGCGACTGAACCAGGTCGCCGAGGTCGCGCCCTTCGCGGTGCCGGGCGTGCACAAGGTCGCGACGCTCATGATCGCGCCCAGCGAAGACCTGCGCATCATCGCCACGCGCCATGCGGCAAACTTGCCGCGCAGCCTGCGTGCCCTGTTGCGGGTCATGGGCGCGCGCGGCACGGCCGGGGCGCAGCTGGTCAGCTACCTGCTGTTCGAGGCCAGCTTCACCCAGGAGCTCATGGAACTCGGTCGCAAGGACGCAATGGCGCAGAGTGAGGCGATCGTGGAATTCCTGAGCGGCGGAGCGCTCTCCAACACGATCCGGCTGCCGGCGCTGCCCGCGTGAACATCGTCTACCGGAGCGACGTCGGCCGGATCTGCCCCGGATGCCGACGCCCAATCGCGCAGTGTGCCTGCAAGGACGCGCGCGGGCGCGCTACACGCCCCGCCGCAGGCCCGATTCGCGTCTCACGCACCACGCAGGGCCGCGGCGGCAAGGTCGTCTCGGTCGTCGCCGGCCTGCCGCTCGACGAGGCCGGCCTGACGGCGCTCGCCACCGAGCTCAAGCAGCGCTGCGGCTCCGGCGGCACGGTCCGCGATGGCGTCATCGAGATCCAGGGCGAGCACCGCGACACGCTGGTCGCCGAGCTCATCAAGCGCGGTTACGCCGCGAAGCGCGCGGGGGGCTAGACGCCGCGCGCGGCGGCGCGCGGTTCAATGACGGCGCCGGGCTGCGCCAGCGCTGAGTGCCGCACGCGCACTCCGGACACCGACTTGCCGAAAATCTCCGCCAGCCGCTCGACGATGTAGACCGAGCGGTGCTGGCCGCCGGTGCAGCCGACCGCCACGGTCAGGTAGCGGCGTGCGCTGGCGCGATAGTCGGGCAGGCGCCCGTTCATGAACCGGGCGACGTCGTCGATGAACTCGCGCACCGTGGGCTGCTCCTCGAGGAAGCGCACCACCGCCGGGTCGAGCCCGGTCAATGGTCGCAGCGCGCTCTCCCAGTAGGGATTGGGGAGCGAGCGGGCGTCGAACACGAAGTCGGCATCGCCGGGGATGCCGTGCTTGAAGCCGAAGGATTCGAACTGCAGCGAGAGACGCTCGGGCGCGCGCGGGTCGACGCGGCGGCCGATCAGGTCGCGCAGCTGGTGCACGCCCAGCCTCGAGGTGTCGATGACCTGGTCGGCGACGTGCGCAATCGGCTCGAGCAGCCGCCGTTCGCTCGCGATCGCCTCGCGCAGCGTCTCGCCCTGGCGGCTCAGCGGGTGCGCGCGCCGGGTCTCGGCGAAGCGGCGCAGCAGCTCGTCGTCGCCGGCCGCGAGGAACAGCACCTCGCAGTCGATGCCGCTGCGCTTGAGCTCGTCGATCAGCGTCGGCACCGAGCTGATCTCGGCGTCGCTGTTGCGGGCGTCGAGGCTGATGGCGGTGCGATGGTAGATCTTCTCGCTGCTGCGCACGGTGTGGGCGATGAAGGGCTTGAGCAGTGCCGCCGGCATGTTGTCGATGCAGTAGTAGCCGACGTCCTCGAGCATGTGCAGGGCCACGCTCTTGCCGGCCCCCGAAAGCCCGCTCAGGATGATGATCTGCATGCCGGCGATGGTCCTGTGTGAATTGGGCGTGGACTAGGGCCGCGCGCCCTTCTGCGCCTCTGCGGCGTGGTGGTCGGTCAGCTTCTCCTTGTGCCTGCGCACCAGGCGCTCGAGCTTGTCGGTCAGCGCGTCGATCGCGGCGTACATGTCCTGGTGCTCCGCGAGCGCGTGCACGGTCTCGCCGCGCAGGTGCAGCGTGGTCTCGGCGCGCTGCAGCAGCTTCTCGACGGTCAGCACGCAATGGGCATCCATGACATGGTCCGAATGTCGCAGCAGCCGCTCGAGCTTCTTTTCCACGTAGCTGCGCAGTGGTGCCGTGATCTCGACGTGATGGCCGGTGACGCTCAATTGCATGATGCTCTCCTTCTCATGGTCACTGTCTGCTGTTCATGTCGGGTGGGCGGCGCGGCGGGTTGCGTCGCGGCGGCGTTCGTTGGCCGGCGCAATCGCCAGCGATTCGCGGTATTTGGCGACCGTGCGGCGCGCGACCGGGATGCCGGCGGCGGCCAGCAGCTCGGCGATGCGGCCGTCGCTGAGCGGCGCGGCCGGGTCCTCGTCGCGGACCAGCCGGCGGATCATGGCGCGGATCGCGGTCGAGGAGGTCGCGCCGGCCGCCGTGCCCGCGGCGCCGCCGACGTGGCTCGAGAAGAAGTAGCGCATCTCGACCACGCCGCGCGGGGTGTGCATGTACTTGCCGGTCGTGATGCGCGATACCGTCGACTCGTGCATCTCGATCGCGATGGCGACGTCGCGCAGCACCATCGGCTGCATGTGCTCCTCGCCGTGCTCGAGGAAGGCATGCTGGCGCTCGACGATCGAGCGCGCGACCTTGAGCAGCGTGTCGTTGCGGATCTCGAGGCTGCGCAGCAGCCAGCGCGCCTCCTGTAGCTGCGCGCGCATCGGCGCGTGCTCGCCGCCGCGGCCGATGAGCTGCGCGTAACCCTGGTTCAGCCGCACGCGCGGCACCGTCGCCGGGTTCACCTCGACCGACCAGCCGCGCGCACTGCGCCGCACGAACACGTCCGGGATCACGTATTCTGCCGCCGCCGCGCTGACGACCGAGCCCGGCCGCGGATGGCAGGCGCGCACCAGCGCCAGCGCCTGCTCGAGCTCACCGTCGCCGGCGTGCAGCTTGCGGCGCAAGGCCGTGAAATCACGCTCGGCCACCTGCTCGAGGTGCTCGCCCGCGAGCAGCCGCGCCGTGGCCAGCCCCGGGGTCGCCGGATCGAGCAGGTCGAGCTGGAGCTTCAGGCACTCGCTGACGGAGCGCGCGCCGACGCCGGCCGGATCGAGCGCCTGAACGCTGGCCAGCACCGCCGCGAGCTCGTCGACGTTCGCGTCGACCTCCGGGCGCAGCGTGGCGGTGATGTCCTCGAGCGACTCGGCGAGGTAACCGTCGTCGTTGATCGCGTCGACGAGCGCGCGGCCGATGGCCTGGGCGCGCGCGTCGAGCTGCAGCAGCCCGAGCTGCCAGAGCAGGTGATCGCGCAGCGTCTGGCCGCGCTCGTCGGCAAGCTCGCGCGTGCGCGCGTCATCGCCGGCGTGCCAGGGGTTCTCGGCCGCCTCGGCGCCGGAATCGGCCCAGCCCTCGTCGGCGGACTCCCCGGCCGCGGGCGCAGCGCTGTCGGTGGCCTCGCCCCCCATCTCGGTGGTGGCGAGCGGCTGGAAGGTCGCGGTGTCGGAGTCCTCGTCGAGCTCGAGCATGACGTTCGACTCGAGCGCATCGCGGATGTGCGCCTGCAGCTCGATGGTCGGGAGCTGCAGCAGGCGGATCGCCTGTTGCAGCTGCGGCGTCATCGTCAGGGACTGACCGAGCCGGAGCTGCAGTGAAGCTTTGAGCAATGCCTGAGCCTGGGGAAGTCTTCAGAGCTGGAATGTGTCGCCCAAGTACACCTCACGGACCTGGGGATTGGCAAGCACTTGTTCCGCACTACCGGAAGCTATTACAGTGCCCCGGTTCACGATGTAGGCGCGGGCGCAAACCCCCAGGGTTTCCCGCACATTATGGTCGGTGATCAGCACGCCGATGCCGCGCTGCGCGAGGTCGCGGATGATGTGCTGGATGTCGGCCACGGCCAGCGGATCCACGCCCGCGAAGGGCTCGTCCAGCAGTATGAAGCGCGGCGCGGCCGCGAGCGCGCGCGCGATCTCCACGCGCCGGCGCTCGCCGCCCGACAGCGACATGCCGAGCGTGTTGCGCACGTGGCCGATGTGCAGCTGCTCCAGCAGCTCCTCGCGGCGGCGCTCGCGCTCGCCGCGCTCGAGCTTCGGCTGCAGCTCGAGGATCGCCATGATGTTGTCGGCGGCGGAGAGCCGGCGGAACACCGAGGGCTCCTGCGGCAGGTAGCCGACGCCGAGGCGCGCGCGCTGGTCGATGCCGAGCGGCGTGAGATCGCGGTCGTCGAGCTGGATGCTGCCGCCGTCGGCGCGCACCAGGCCGACGATCATGTAGAAGGCCGTGGTCTTGCCGGCGCCGTTGGGCCCCAGCAGGCCGACGACCTCGCCGGTGTTGATCTCCAGCGACAGGTCGTGCACCACCTGGCGCGCACCGTAGCTCTTGCTCAGGTGGCTGGCGCTCAGGGCGCTCGTGCTCCGGGCGCCCGCGGCCCGTGCCGCTTCGACGGCGCTCACGGCGGCGGTACCGTGGCCGGCGCGCCCGTCGCCGGCGGGTTGGCCCCCGGCGCCTGCGGCTTGCAGCCGCGCTGGAAGGTGCCGTGCACGCGCTCGCGCGCGCCGCCGGCCGCGGGCTCGAGGCTCTTGAGATTCTTCTGCGTCAGGTTGTAGACGAAACCGGCGCCGCGGATATCCTTGCAGCCGTCGAACAGCCGCACGTCGTCGATGAGCCGCACCTGGCCGCCCGCGAGCGCGTCGTAGTCGATGGTGTTGGCGCTGCCGCGCACGTTGCTGACCGCGGCGCCCGCGGTGTTGCTGACGGCCGCGCTTTCCTCGAAGGTCGCCGGCGCGCCGTGGAAGGTAGCGGCGGCAAGGTCGCCCATCTTGATGTGCACGGTGGCGTCGTTCGCCGCCAGCTGGCCCTGCGGCAGGCGCGCGAGCACGCCGCCGGAGAGGTGCCAGGTGCTGTCGGTGAAGTCGATCGAGGGCGTCTCGGCGTGTTGCGCTCGCACCATGAGCGGGCTGCCGCCCTGGTAGAGGATGACCTCATTGAGCAGCACCTTGTCACGGCGGTACTCGACGTCGTCGGCCGCGCACAGGCACAGATTGCCGGTGTCGCAGGCGGGCCAGCTCGCGCGGTCCTCCGGGTCGCAGTCGCCCTTGGCGCCCTCTGCGGCGCGCGCGCCTGGCCCCGCCAGCAGCGCCAGCGTCGCCAGCAGCGCCGGGAGCGTCGCCCACGGCGGCGCGGGCAGCCATCCAGGGCTGGCGTGGCCGTCGATCATTGGGCTACCCGCGCGAACTCGCCATGCACCGGCGATTTTAGTCGCAGGTAGTCGGCCTGCATATCCGCGTGCAGGCCCGCGGCCCAGAGCCGGTTTGCGCCCCAATTCATCGTCACCGGGTCGACGGTGTCGGCACGGCGCGTCTGCATGTCGACGCGCAGCGTCGCCGTCCGCAACTCCATCGGCTCCGAGCCAGGCTGGTCGGCGCGCGCCAGCACGTCGCCCGCAAGCGTGATCTGCTGCTGCGTGGGCGGCAGCGAGCCGCTGCGCGCGGTCACGGTCCACACCGTCTCGCCCTCGTACTGGAATTGCGGGGCCGCCAGGTCGATGTTGGCCGATGGATCGGGCTGCGAGATACGATCGGCGCGCAGCCGGTACAGCGGGCGACCGTCGGCGCCGGTCTCGAGCATCACGGCCCCGGTGGCCACGTAGCCGGGCTCGGCGTGCTGCCTTGCGCCGCTGTTCGCGGTCTCCGGGACCTCGTAGCGCGGCTGGCGCCAGGCCCACAGCGCGAGCGCGGCCCCGAGCACCACCAGCAACCACGGACGGCGCACGACCGGCGACTCAGCGCTTGGCGCGCGCGCGCGCCGCCAGCAGCAGGTCGCAGACCTCGCGCACGGCGCCGGCGCCGCCGGGCAGCCGGGTGCGGCGGTGGGCCGCGCGGCGCGCGTCGGCGTGGGCGTCGGCGACCGCGAACGCCAGGCCGACCTGGCGCATCATCGGCACGTCGGGCGTGTCATCGCCGATACAGGCGCATTCGCGCGGCTCGAGCCGCAGCTGCGCGAGCAGCTCGGCCAACACTGCGGCCTTGTCGGCGACGCCCTGGCGCAGGTCGCGGATGCCGAGGTCGGCGCAGCGGCGCGCCACGGCTGCCGAGTCGCGGCCCGAAATCACGGCGATCGTGACGCCAGCGGCGGCGAGGGAGCGGATGCCGAAGCCGTCGCGCACGTGGAACACCTTCTCCTGCTCGCCGTCCGGCCCGTAACGCAGCCGGCCATCGGTCAGCACGCCGTCGACGTCCAGCACCAGCAGGCGGATCCTGGCAGGCGGGGTGTGGCGGCGCGCCATGATGGTTACACCACGCCCGCGCGCATGAGGTCGTGCACGTTGAGCGCGCCGATCAGGCGCTGCTGCTCGTCGACCACGAGCAGCGCCGTGACGCGGTGCTGCTCCATCAGCAGCGCCGCGGCGGCCGCGAGTTCGTGCGGGCCGATCGTGCGCGCGGCGGCGGTCATGGCCTCGCGCATGCTCGTGCGGTGCAGGTCGACCTTGCGGTCGAGCGCGCGCCGCAGGTCGCCGTCGGTGAACACGCCCAGCACGTGGTCCGCGGCGTCGACCACGGCGGTGAGCCCCAGGCCCTTGGCGCTCATCTCGACCAGGCCGGCGGCCAGCAGCGTCTCGGGCCCGACGCGCGGCAGCGCGGCGCCGGTGCGCATCATGGCCTCGACATGCAGCAGCAGCCGGCGGCCGAGCGCCCCGCCCGGATGGCGGCGCGCGAAGTCCTCGGCCGAGAAGCCGCGCGCCTCGAGCGCCGCGACCGCGAGCGCGTCGCCCATCGCCAGCGCCGCGGTCGTGCTCGTGGTCGGCGCGAGGTTGTGCGGGCAGGCCTCCTGGTCGACGCTGACGTCGAGCACGATGTCGGCGGCCTGGGCGAGCGTGGAATCGCCGCGCCCGGTCAGCGCGATCAGCGGCACGCCGAGGCGCTTGACGTGCGGCAGCAGCAGCAGGATCTCGGCGGTCTCGCCGGAATTCGACAGCGCCAGCAGCAGGTCGGGACGCGTGATCATGCCCAGGTCGCCGTGCCCGGCCTCGGCCGGATGCATGAAAAAGGACGGCGTGCCGGTGCTGGCCAGCGTGGCGGCGATCTTGCCGGCGACGTGTCCCGACTTGCCCATGCCGGTGACGATGGCGCGCCCTTCGCAGGCCAGCAATGCGCGGCAGGCGGCCGCGAAGCGCGCGTCCAGGCGGCTGAGCAGGCCGTCGATGCCGGCCCGTTCGCTTTGCAGCGTGCGCCGACCCGTCGCCAGCAGGGCGGCGTCGTCGGGAGGCCTGGCGGGGGGCTTGCGCATCAGCACGGCATGATAACGCGCCAGCACGGTAATGTAAGATGCGTCCATGACCGAGCCTGCCGCGCCATGCATCCCACGCAAGTCGCCGAGCTGATCCGCGCCGCGATGCCCGGGGCGGAGGTCGTCGTCGAGTCGGCGGACCAGACTCATTTCAATGCCCGCGTCGTCAGCGACTCGTTCGCGGGCCTGCGCGCCCTGGCGCGCCACCAGCTCGTGTACCGCGCCCTCGGCGAGCGCGTCGGGCGCGAGATCCACGCGCTCTCGATCGAGGCGCTGACGCCCGCGGAGGCCTCCGCTCGTGGATAAGCTGCAGATCACGGGCGGCGTGCGGCTCGACGGCGAGATCCGCGTCTCGGGCGCCAAGAATGCGACGCTGCCGATGCTGGCGGCGGCGCTGCTGGCCGACGGGCCCGTGACGGTGGGCAACGTGCCGCACCTGCACGACGTCACGACCATGATCGAGCTGCTGGCGCGCATGGGCGTGACCGTGACGGTCGACGAACGCATGCGCATCGAGGTCGACCCGGGCTCGATCAAGGAATGCTTCGCGCCCTACGAGCTCGTCAAGACCATGCGCGCCTCGATCCTGGTGCTCGGGCCGCTGGTGGCGCGCTACGGTCGCGCCGACGTTTCGCTGCCGGGCGGCTGCGCGATCGGCGCGCGGCCCGTCAACATCCACGTCGCCGGCCTCCAGGCCATGGGGGCGGACATCCACATCGAGGGCGGCTACATCCGCGCCCGTGCCGGGCGGCTGCGCGGCGCCAACCTGGTGCTCGACACGGTCACCGTGACCGGCACCGAGAACCTGATGATGGCCGCAGCGCTGGCCGAGGGCGAGACCGTGATCGAGAACGCGGCGCGCGAGCCGGAGGTCGTCGACGTCGCGAACTTCCTGATCGCGATGGGCGCGCGCATCCAGGGCGCTGGCAGCGACAAGATCGTCATCAACGGGGTGGAGCGGCTGCATGGCACCGAATACGAGGTGCTGCCGGACCGCATCGAGGCCGGCACTTACCTGGTGGCGGCGGCGATCACCGGCGGACGCATCCGCTTGCGCAACACGCGCCCGGACCACCTCGACGCGGTGCTCGCCAAGCTGGTCGAGGCGGGCGCGAGCATCGAGACCGGCCCGGACTGGGTGCAGCTCGACATGCACGGCCAGCGCCCGCGCTCGGTCGACGTGCGCACCGCGCCGTACCCGGCGTTCCCGACCGACATGCAGGCGCAGTTCGCGGCCCTCGATACCGTGGCCCTCGGCGTCGGCACGGTCGTGGAAACGATCTTCGAGAACCGCTTCATGCACATGCTGGAGATGCGCCGCATGGGCGCCGAGATCCGCCTCGAGGGCAACACCGCGATCATCCACGGCGTGCCGGAGCTGACCGCGGCGCCGGTCATGGCGACCGACCTGCGCGCCTCGGCGAGCCTGGTGCTGGCGGGGCTCGTGGCCAAGGGGCGCACCGACATCGAGCGCATCTACCACATCGATCGCGGCTACGAGGCGATCGAGGAAAAGCTGGCGCAGGTCGGGGCGCAGATCCGGCGGGTGCCGAATTAGGATCGGTCTCAGGCCTGGTTGGGCCGCTCCACCAGGCGCAGCTCGACCTGCATCACGCGCTGGCCGCGCTGCAGCTGGAGCTTGACCGTGGTGCCGGGCTTGCGGCTCGCGAGTTGCGCGAGCGCGTCCTGCGAGCGGTGCAGCTCGTGGCCGTCGATGGCCAGCAGGATGTCGCCGGCACGGAGCCCCGCTGCCGCCGCCGGGCCGTTTTCGTAGAGGTTCGTGACGACCACGCCGCCGCGCGCCAGGCCGAATTGCGCCGCCTGCTCGTCGCTCAGGTCGTCGGAGACGATGCCGCTCCAGCCGCGCACCACCCGGCCGTGGTCGAGGATCTCGCGCATCACGCCGCGCGCCAGGTTGACCGGGATCGCGAAGCCGATGCCCTCGACGCCCGTGGCGTCCATGTTCTTGGCCAAGACCGCCGTGTTGATGCCGACCAGCTCGCCGCTCGTGTTGACCAGGGCGCCGCCGGAATTGCCCTCGTTGATCGCGGCGTCAGTCTGGATGAAGTTCTCGAAGGTCGCCACGCCGAGTTGCCTGCGGTCGACGGCGCTGACGATGCCGTGGGTCACGGTCTGCTGCAGGCCGAGCGGGTTGCCAATGGCCAGCACCACGTCGCCCACCTGTAGCTGGTCCGAGCGCCCCAGGCTCATGACCGGCAGCTTCCCGAGCTTGATGGACAGCACCGCCAGGTCGGTGTCGGGGTCGCGGCCGACGACCCTGGCCTCGGCAGTGCGGCCGTCGGCGAGCTGCACCTTGATCGTGGTGGCGTTGGCGATCACGTGGTTGTTGGTGACGATGTGGCCGGCCTCGTCGATGATCACGCCCGAGCCGAGCGCACGCTGCACACGCCGCTCGAACCGCGGGCCGTACGGGCCGAACAGCTGCTCGAAGGCATTGGGCTGCACCCGTTCGGTCACGACGCGCGCGGTGTAGACGTTGACCACGGCCGGGGCCGCGCGGCGCACGGCTGCGGCCAGCCAGTGCGCCGGCGGTTCCGTCGTCGCGATGGCGAGCTGCGCTTGGCCGTTGCCCGCGCCGGGGGCGGCGGCGGATCCCGGCACCGGGCGGGGTGCCGTCGCCGGCGCCGCCGCGCGTGGCGCGCGCACCAGCAGTTCCGGGCGGAAGTACACCGCCAGGAACGCGAGCGCCAGCCCGCCGACGATCGCTCCAGCCAGGAACACCAGGGCGGATCCCAATTTTCTCAGGCTCATGCCGGCCCCTTCCGCGGGCACCCGCGACAGGATGTGTATAATGCGACACTTCCCGGGACAATCGTGAGCCTCGCCCGACTACCGCCAGCAGTGCGGCTCCCAAGGGCGGGCCCCGGCAGGGGAGTAGTGATCGATGACGGATGCCGCAGCGACGGTCGGTGATGGTGCAGTGGACCTGGGCCGCCGCAAGTTCCTCACGGTGGCCACGACCGCCACGGCCGCGGTGGGCGCGGTGTTCACCATCAGCCCCTTCGTGGCGAGCTGGGAGCCTTCCGAGCGGGCCCGCGCCATGGGCGCGCCGGTGACGGTCGACCTGAGCAAGCTCGAGGTCGGGCAGATGGTCACCTACGTCTGGCGGCGCCAGCCGATCTTCATCTTTAAGCGTGCGCCGGACACCGTGCGCACCTTGCCCGACCACGACAACCGGCTCAAGGACCCGAAGTCGCTCGAGTCCGACCAGCCCGCCTATGCCAGGAACGAACGGCGCTCGCGCCGTGGCGACATCGCGGTGCTGATCGGAACCTGCACCCACCTCGGTTGCCTGCCGAAGCCGCGCTTCGAGCCCGGCGATGCGGTGCTGGGCACCGATTGGCCGGGCGGATTCCTGTGTCCCTGCCACGGCTCGCGCTTCGACATGGCCGGGCGCGTGTTCAACGGCTCACCGGCCTCGACCAACCTGCGGGTGCCGCCCTACAGTTTTCCGAACGCCAACACGCTGCTCATCGGTAAGGATGAGCGCTCGCCTCAAGGAGCGGCCTGATGGCGAGCGTCGACGCACCAACCCGGCCCGGATTCTGGGGCTGGCTGAACAAGCGCATGCCGGTGGAGAAGTTCCTGCGCGAGCAGCTGCTCGAGTACTACGCGCCGAAGAATTTCAACGTCTGGTACTTCTTCGGCTCGCTGGCGATGCTGGTGCTGGTGATGCAGCTGTTCACCGGCATCTTCCTGACGATGTTCTACAAGGTCGGCGACAGCACCGCGTTCGACTCGGTCGAATACATCATGCGCGAGGTCGACTACGGCTGGCTGATCCGCTACCTGCATTCGACCGGCGCTTCCGCGTTCTTCCTGGTCGTGTACCTGCACATGTACCGCGCGCTCATGTACGGCTCGTACAAGGCGCCGCGCGAGCTGCTGTGGCTGTTCGGCATGTTCATCTACCTGGCGCTCATGGCCGAGGGCTTCATGGGCTACGTGCTGCCCTGGGGCAACATGTCGTACTGGGCCGCGCAGGTGATCATCAACCTGTTCAGCACCATCCCGGTGGTCGGCCCCGGCCTCGTGGAATGGATCCGCGGCGACTACGGCGTTGCCGACGCGACCATCGACCGCTTCTTCGCGCTGCACGTGGTGGCCATTCCGCTGGTCCTGCTGCTGCTGGTCGCGCTGCACCTCGTGGCGCTGCGCCAGGTCGGCTCGAACAATCCTGACGGCATCGAGATCAAGGAGTACCGCGGCGCCGACGGCAAGCCGCTGGACGGCATTCCGTTCCATCCGTACTACACGGTCAAGGACGTGTTCGGCGTGGGCGTGTTCCTGACGCTGTTCGCGGTGGTGGCCTTCTTCGTGCCCACTTTCGGCAACCTGTTCATGGAGGAGGCCAACTTCGAGCCGGCCAACCCGCTGTCGACGCCCGAGCCGATCGCCCCCTCCTGGTATTTCACGCCGTACTACGCGATCCTGCGCGCGGTGCCCAACCAGCGCCTCGGCGCGCTGCTGCTGCTGGTCGCGGTGCTGGCGTACTTCTTCCTGCCGTGGCTCGATCGCTCGCCGGTCAAATCGGTGCGCTACCGCGGCTGGCTGTTCCGCGCCTTCCTGGCGCTGTTCACGGTGTCGTTCCTGGCGCTGATGTACCTGGGCATGAAGCCGGCGACCGGCGGCTACGTGACCGCGGCGCGCATATTCGCCTGCGGTTACTTCGCGTTCTTCCTGCTGATGCCCTGGTACTCGCGCCGGGATCGCGTCAAGCCCGTGCCCGAGAGAGTGAGCTTCCATGCCTAAGACGGTCGTCGTCGCGGTCGTGCTGGCTCTGGCGTCGCTGCGCGTCGGCGTCGCCGCGCAGGCCGAGGGGGCCGGCGCCCCGCTCGACTGGGAGAGCTGGCAGGCGGGCAACGAG
The DNA here is from genome assembly GCA_963778855.1 of uncultured Gammaproteobacteria bacterium. Classification (GTDB taxonomy): domain Bacteria; phylum Pseudomonadota; class Gammaproteobacteria; order Steroidobacterales; family Steroidobacteraceae; genus FEN-1191. Next base: position 160,070 of record CAVZWC010000002.1, read on the forward strand.
GTCAGCAACACCGCCTCGCTGCAGCGCGGCGCGCGCAACTTCGCCAATTACTGCGCGGGCTGCCATTCGCTCAAGTTCCTGCGCTACTCGCGCATGGCCACCGACCTCAAGATCCCGACCGCGGTGCTCGAGGCCAACCTGATGCCCGCGGGCGCGTCGCCGGCCGACTACTACACCCAGCCCAGCGTCGCTGCGTCCGACGCGGTCGCCTGGTTCGGCAAGGAGCCGCCCGACCTGTCGCTGATCGCGCGCTCGCGCGGCCCGGACAAGCTTTATCGCTTCCTCAAGACCTTCTACCTCGATCCCTCGCGCCCCAACCGCACCAACAACCTGGTGCTCAACAACCCGGCGATGCCGGCGGTGCTGTCCGAGCTCGAGGGCGTGAAGGCCGCGGTCTTCAAGAACGAGGAGACCAGCGTCGGCGGCCGCACCGTGGTCAGCAAGCGCTTCGATCACTTCGTCACGGTCTCGCCCGGCAGCCTGAACGCGGCGCAGTTCGACGAATTCGTGCGCGACACCGTCAATTTCCTCGACTATGCCGGCGAGCCCGCGCAGGTCGAACGACGCAGCATCGGCGTGTGGGTGGTGCTCTACCTGCTGACATTCACCTGGATGGCGTGGCTGCTCAAGAAGGAATATTGGAAAGACGTACACTGACGCGCCGCTCCCTGCGGTCACGCCGGCGCAGCAGCCGGAGCGCCTGAGATGGCCAGCCGGCGCTCGGTCATGACCCTGTTCTCCGCGCCGGACGAGCCGCAGAGCCACCGCGTGCGCATGGTGCTGGCCGAGAAGGCCAGCGAATGCGACGTCATCAGCGTCGTGCCGGGGCGCTACCCCGAGGACCTGCTCGACCTCAACCCTTATCGCAGCCTGCCGACGCTGGTCGACCGCGACCTGGTGCTGTACGACGCCCGCGTCATCATCGACTACCTCGACGAACGCTTCCCGCACCCGCCGCTGATGCCGGTGGACCCGGTGCTGCGCGCGCAGTTCCGGCTGGCGATGTACCGCGTCGAGCGCGACTGGTACGGGCTCGCCGAGCAGATCGAGCGCGAGACCGACCGCAAGAACCAGTCGCGGCTCAAGAAGGAATTGCTCGACACCATGCTGCAGAGCGCCGAGCTGTTCAAGATCAAGCCGTACTTCCTCAGCGACGAATTCTCCGTGGTCGACGCGACCATCGCGCCGATGATCTGGCGCATGCGCCACTACGAGATCGAGTTGCCGCCGCAGGCGCAGGCGATGGCGAAGTACGCAGCCGTGATCATGGCGCGCCCGTCGATGCGCGCCAGCCTGTCCGACGTCGAGCTCGAGATGGGCGTGGGCTGATGGTCGGTGCGTCCGACGGCGGTGGCGGCGCGGGCGCTGGCTCCGGCGCCGGCGCGGCCGCGGGGCCATCGCGCCGGCCCTACCTGCTGCGCGCGATGCACGAGTGGATGTGCGACGCGGGCTTCACGCCTCACATCATCGTCGATGCCAATCGAAGCGGCGTCGAAGTTCCCGCCGCCTACGTCAAGGACGGCAAGGTCGTGCTCAACGTGTCGATGAGCGCGACGCAGCGGCTGCAGCTGCTGAACCACGGCATCGAATTCGACGCCCGCTTCGCCGGCGTCGTGCACCACGTGCGCGTGCCGATGGCCGCGGTGCTGGGCATCTACGCCCGCGAGACTGGCGAAGGCATGGTGTTCAACGAGAATGAACCCGATGCGGCGCCGCCGGATGATGCGGGCGCCACGGCTCCAGCGTCCAAAGGTGAAATGAGGCGCGTGAAGCTCACCATCGTGAAATAGTGCGCGCGCCCGGGGGGCATTGAATCAGGCCTCGGCCGTCGCTCCCCGATACTCGCTTTGGGCCGAGGCCTGATTCAATACCCATCCGGGCGCGCATCTTGTCCATCGTGAGTTCCACGCCTGACCCCGGGGCCTTCTGAGCGTCGCGCTCACATCCAGTTCGTGGATCGGATTCCCTCAACAGTCACGCGTGGAATCTGGACTCTGTCGTCACACAGTGCTTGTATTTAGGTGCCCGTGACTCTGGCGCCTGACATCTGGACCCCGGGCATCCAACAGTGTACTCAGCCGTTTATCGGATAGGGCCCTCGGCCCAAAGCGAGTATCGGGGAGCGACGGCCGAGGGCCCTATCCGATGCGCGGCTGAGTACTCCTCAGCCTCCCGGCCCCTTGTTCCTTTCTCTTACTGCGCATAGAACGCATTGCGTATCCATTCGATCTCCCCTTCACCCGCTGGCACCAGCAGCGCGTCGAACCGGATGCGTAAGCGCTGCATGGCCGGGTAACGCGCCAGCAAGTGGCGCGTGGCGCGGACGATGCGCCGCTGCTTGGCGCGCGTGATGCTGGCGGCGGCGCCGCCGAAGCGCGCCGATGTGCGCAGCCGCACCTCGGCCACCACGAGCATGTCGCCTTCGCGCGCGACGAGGTCGAGCTCGCCCATGCGGCAGCGGTAATTCTGTTGCAGCAGCTCGAGCCCGGCGGCGCGCAGCTGCCGCGCGGCGCGGGATTCGGCGCCCGTACCGAGCAGCCGGCGTTCGTCGGGCGCGACGCGGCCGGCTGCCGGGGTCGACCGGCTAGTTGCCAACGCTGCCGGCGGCGCCGGGCAGCAGCTGCGGGTCGCCGCTGCGCGTGATGCGCGCCCAGTCGGGCTCGCGGCGCACGTGGCCGTCGGCATCGAGGGTGAGATCGCCCGTCAGCCCGGAGACGTGCACGAGCTGGGTATTCCGGCCTGCCGCGGCGATGGCGACCATGAGTTGGCAGGCATCGAAGCCGAAGGCAAAGAGCCCCGATTGCCACGCCGTGCTGTCGCCCGAGGAACTGGCCACGGTGGCGCGCAAGGCCGCCGCCGCGCCGCTGTCGGGCACCAGCCATGGCATCGCCGGGACGATGAGTCCGTCGAGGTCCTGGTTGGCGGCGCCACCCTCCGCGGCGTAGGCGTCGCTCGTGGCGTAGACCGGAGCGTCGCCCGCGTACTGGAAGCGCAGTTGCGGGCGCAGCAGCCGCGCCGGGCCGGGCTGCGCCGGCATGAAGATGAAGTCGAGGTCGGCGCGGCCGCGCGGCTCGAACTCGAGCTTCTGGCCTATCACATCCTGCAATCGCTCGCGGCGCGCGAAGCTCTGGTCGGTGCCGAGCACGTTGCGGATCGGCGTGCCGAAATCGTGGCCGGCCGGGTCATAGACTCCCTGCGCCAGCAGCGTGCCGCCGCCGGCAAGCAATTCCTGGCGGAACGCGGTGAGCACGCGCGTGCCCCAGTCGCCGGTGGGGGCGAGCGCCACGCCGCGCTTCTGGCCCGCGGCCAGCATCCGGCGCGCGATGTCGCGCGCCTCATCTTCGGGCGAAAGCGCGTACTGGCTCATGCCGGGTGGGGCGACGTGCCCGGAGCTCAGGAAATTCAGTGCCAGCATCGGCATGCCGGGCGAGGAGGCCGCGGCGATATCGACTTCCTGCCGTGTCAGGGGCCCGACGATGAAGTCGCTGCCCTCGGCACGGGCCTGGCGCAGGGCCTCGTCGACCGTGAGCACGCCCGTGTCGTAGACCTGCACCGTGGGCCGCGACGCGGCCGGCAATTGCTGCCAGGCGTAATCGAAGCCGGCGTGGATGGTGGCGGCGTAGTGTGCCGCCTGGCCGCTGATCGGCAACAGCAGGGCGACTTTGCGCAGCTGGGAGGCCATGGGCAGCGGCCCCGCCAGTGCTCCGGCCAGAAGCTCGGTGGCCGGGTGGTCGGGGTAGCGCGCGCGCCACCGCGCCGCCTCGGCCGAGCCCGTGAGCGAGGCGCCGCCGGAGGTGCCGGCGATGGCGCCGAGGTCGAGCCAGCCGCGCACGACCGGGTCCTGGCTGGATTCCGGCTCGAGCTTGACGCCGTGCGCGCGCGCCTCGCGCAGCTGCGCCAGCAGGTCGGAGCGCAGGCGCGTGCGCTCGGCGCCGCTTGCGGCGAGCCGCTCAGCGGCCATTTCCGCGCGCACGCCCTCGACCGGCCGGCCTGCCGCGAGCGCGATGCGCATGCGGCTCTCGTAGTATTGCGGCGCCGCGGGCGTGCCCGTGGGCGCGGCCACGGCGCTGATGAGCTGCCAGGCGCGCTGCGACTGGCCGTTGGCGAGCTCGATATCGGCCTCGAGAACCTTGCGTTCGGTGACCTGCACCGGCGTGAGGTTGCCCTTGATGGCGCGCAGGGCACGAGTCGCCTCGGCGCTGCGTCCGGCCGCGAGCCAGGCGCGGGCTGCCTGCAATTGCAGCGCCGGCTGGTCGGCCGGCGCGGCGCGGCGGGCGGCATCGTCAAGCGCGGCAGCCGCCTTTTCGCGGGCGTTGGCAGGCGCCGGCGCCGGCGCCGCATGCCCGGCATCGGGAAAGCTGGCCGGCGGGAAACTCGAGCAGCCAACGAAGGACGCGAGCGTGGCAAGCAGCGCCAGCATCGCCGGCGCGGGCAGGGATCGCGACGGCGGGCGGGCGGACTGATCGTGCGGGCTGGTTTGCATCGGTGGCACCGCGCCCGGCAAGCTAGGCGCTGCTGGGCGCGAGGTGAGGATTATAGTGGCAGCCGGCGCGGGGAGGCTCGAGGTCATTGCGACGCCAATAGGCAATATTGGCGACCTCAGCCCGCGCGCGCGGGAGAGCCTGGCGGCCGCCGACCTGGTGCTGGCCGAGGACACGCGCCGCACCGGCGCGCTGCTGGCGGCCTGCGGCATCTCCCGTCCCCTGCTCTCGCTGCACGACCACAACGAGGCCAGCCGCGTCGAAGGCCTGCTCGAGCGGCTGCGGCAGGGCGCAGTGCTGGCGCTCGTGAGCGATGCGGGCACGCCGCTGCTGTCGGACCCGGGCTTCCTGCTGGTGCGCGCCGCGGCCGCCGCCGGCATCGATGTGCGAGCGATCGCCGGGCCCTCGGCCGTGACCGCCGCGCTTGCGGTGGCCGGCTTGCCCACTGATCGCTTCGTGTTCGAGGGCTTCCTGCCAACTGGCCGCGGTGAGCGCCAGGCGGCGCTCGCGCGCCTGGCTAAGGAATCGCGCACGCTGGTGCTGTTCGAGTCCCCGCACCGGATAGGCGCCGCCTTGCAGGAGCTGGCGGCAGCCTTCGGTGGTGCTCGCCAGGCGGTCGTGGCCCGCGAGCTCACGAAGCTCCATGAAAGCCTCTACCGCGGCACGCTGGACGAGCTTGCCGCGCTGGCCGCGCAGGACCCGGACCTCGAGCGCGGCGAGATCACGCTCGTCATCGCCGGCGCAGCGGCGCCTCCCGCGGGCGATGCGGCTCTCCTGGCCAGGGCATTGCCGTTGCTGCTGAAGGACCTGCCACCGGCGCGCGCGGCCGCCATCGCGGCGCAGCTCAGCGGTGTGCCGCGCCAGATCGCCTACCAACAGGCCCTGGCGCGCGCAAAGGACGACTGATCCCTTCTGCGAAGCTTTCGCATGTGACCAGGCCGCAAAGGCCGTATCCTTCGCGGTGGAGAGCCGGCCAGGCAATCGCTGCTCCCTTTACGGGGGGTGGAGGAAAGTCCGGGCTCGGCGGGCCGAGGTGCCAGGTAACGCCTGGGGGGCGCGAGCCCACGGAAAGTGCAACAGAAAGCAAACCGCCGAAGCGCCGGAAACGGCGCTGGTAAGGGTGAAACGGTGCGGTAAGAGCGCACCGCGTCGGTGGCAACACTCGACGGCACGGCAAACCCCACCTGGAGCAAGGCCAAATAGGGAAGTCGCGGTGGCAACACCGCAGCGCCGGGCCCGCGCGCGCTTCCGGGTAGGCCGCTTGAGGCATACGGCGACGTGTGTCCCAGAGGAATGATTGTCCACGACAGAACCCGGCTTATCGGCCGGCTCTCCTTTTTTCTCACAGTTAGTTGAGATATCAGAAACAACCGATTGATCGGTAAGCTGCGTTACGACTTCCGCGAGCGCTGCTGCGCGAACGCTTCGCTGCTCGCGAGCGTAAGTCTTTGTGGCGCTGGAAAAAACCAGCGTAGTGCCCATTGACATAAGAGCCCATCGATTCCTATAGTGGCGCCAAGTGGGAAAAAGTGGGAGCAGATGGGTGCCTTTGGCCCGTCGAAGACATGTTTCGCGGCGCAACAAAACTCACGGTGGATGACAAGGGCCGGATGGTCATGCCGACCCGGCATCGCGATCGACTGCGCGAGCAGTGCGGCGGCCAACTCGTCATCACCGTCGACCGCGACCAGTGCCTGCTCATCTACCCGCTGCCGGACTGGGAGCAGATCGAACGCAAGCTCATGTCGCTGCCGACCCTGCAACCACAGGCGCGGCGGCTGCAGCGGCTGATGGTCGGCCACGCCACCGACATCGAACTCGACGCGCACGGCCGGCTGCTGCTGCCGCCGGAGCTGCGCGAGTTCGCGGGCCTGCAGCGCCACGCGATGCTGATCGGGCAGGGCAACCGCTTCGAGCTGTGGGACGAAGCACGCTGGAACGAGCGGCGCGACGTCTGGCTCAAGAGCGAGGACTCGACCGGCACGCTGCCGGCCGACCTCGATTCGCTGTCGCTCTGACAGGGTCGGACCAGGTGCGCCAGGGCGGGGAGTTTGGATGAGCACAAACCGGTGCTTGTCGACGAGGTGCTCGCAGCTCTCGCCGTGCGCCCGGACGGCTACTACGTCGACGCGACCTTCGGGCGCGGCGGGCACAGCGCCCGAATCCTCGACGCCCTCGGGCCGCGAGGCCGCCTGCGTCGCGATCGACCGCGACCGCGCGGCCATCGCGGCGGGCCGCGCGCGCTTCGCATCGGAACGCGCGCCTTACGCTTGTGCATGGAGCCTTCGGCGACCTTGCGGCGCTGCTGCGCGCGGCGCAGCCGCAGTGCGCCCTGTACGACGGCATCCTCTTCGACTGCGGCGTTTCCTCGCCCCAGCTCGACGATCCGGCGCGCGGCTTCAGCTTCCGCCAGGACGGCCCGCTCGACATGCGCATGGACCCGCAGCACGGCGAGCCCGTCAGCGACTGGCTGGCGCGGGCCACGTTCGAGGAAATGCGCGACGTGATCGCGACGCTCGGGGAGGAGCGCTTTGCGCGCCGCATCGCCGCCGCCATCGAGCGCGAGCGCGCAGTGCGGCCGCTGACGCGCACGCGCGCAGCTCGCCGAGCTCGTCGCAGCGCGCGGTGCCGCACGCGCGAGCCCGGCAAGCACCCGGCGACGCGCACCTTCCAGGCGCTGCGCATGTACGTCAACGACGAGCTCGGCCAGCTGCGGCGCGCGCTCGACGCAGGCGCTCGAGCTGCTCGCGCCGGGCGGCCGCCTGGCCGTGATCAGTTTCCATTCGCTCGAGGACGGCGTGGTGCGCGATTTCTTCGCGCGCGCACAGCAGCGTCGATCCGGCGCTGGCCCGACTGCCGCAGCTGCCGCCGGGTGCCCGGCCGCGGCTGCGGCTCGTCGGCCGCAAGCAGCGCGCCAGCGCGGCCGAGGTCGCCGCCAACCCGCGCGCGCGCAGCGCATTGCTGCGCGTTGCCGAGCCGCCGTCGCGGCGGAACCGGCGTGAGGCCGGTGCCGCGCGCCCTGGCCGTGGACCGGGCTGCCGCTGCTGTGGCTGGCGGTGCTCGCCTCGGCAGCTGGCGCGATCTACTGCAAGCACCGGGCGCGCGAACTGTTCGTGCGAGCTCGAGCACCTCGACAGCGGCCGCGACGAGCTCGAGGTCGAGTGGGGCCGGCTGCAGATCGAGCAGAGCTTCTGGTCGACCTACGCCTACGTCGAGAACGTCGCCAGCACGCGCCTGCAGATGCGCCTTCCGGCCTCGAAAGAAGTCGAGATCGCCGACCGCCATGAGGCATTCCGGCGCGGCGCGGCCGCGCGCGGCCGAATTCCTTCCGCCTGCGGCTGGCGCTGGTGTTCGCGCTGCTGTTCGCGGGCGGCGCGGCGCTGGTGGGCCGCGCGGTGCAGCTGCAGCTCGTGGAGCACGGCTTCCTCGCCAGCGAGGGCGCGGCGCGCTACACGCGCGTGGCTGCGATCGTCGCGCACCGCGGCACGATCACCGACCGCTACGGCGAGCCGCTGGCGGTCAGCACGCCGGTCGATTCGGTCTGGGTCAACCCGCGCGAGCTGGCCGGCAATATGGACCAGCTGCCGCGGCTGGCGCAGGCCATCAACCTCGACCGGCAGGAGCTGGCGCGCCGCGTCAGCACCAGCACCGACCGCGAGTTCATGTACCTGGCGCGTGGCCTGCAGCCCGCCGACGCGCGCAAGGTGCGCGCGCTGGGGATGCAGGGCGTCAACCTGGCGCGCGAGTACCGCCGCTACTACCCGGCCGGCGAGGTCACCGGGCACCTGCTCGGCTTCACCGACGTCGACGACACGGGCCAGGAGGGCACGGAGCTGGCCTTCGACAACTGGCTCGGCGGCGAGGACGGCTCCAAGCGCGTGATCCAGGACAGCGAGGGCAATCGCGTCGAGGACGTCGAGAGCATCCGCGCCGTGCGGCCCGGCCGCGAGCTCAGGCTCAGCATCGACCTGCGCATCCAGTACCTGGCCTACCGCGAGCTCAAGGCGGCGGTGCGCGACAATCGCGCGCGCTCCGGCTCGGTCGTCGTGCATCGACGTGCGCACCGGCGAGGTGCTGGCGATGGTCAACCAGCCGGCCTTCAACCCGAACGACCGCCACCAGCTCAACCCGGCGCTGTACCGCAATCGCGCCGCCACCGACCTGTTCGAGCCCGGCTCGAGCATCAAGCCGTTCTTCGTCGCCGCCGGCCTCGCCTCGGGCCGCTACCAGGCCGACAGCATCATCGACACCAGCCCCGGCTTCATCCAGGTGGGCACCACGATGATCGAGGACGAGCACAACTCGGCGTCCGATCCCGCTGGCGACCGTGCTCGCGTTCTCCTCGAACGTCGGCATGGCGCACCTCGCGCTCGTCGCTCGAGCCGCAGCAGATCTGGAGCACGCTCGACGCGCTCGGCTTCGGCCAGGTCACGGCCAGCGGCTTTCCGGGCGAGTCCGCCGGGCTGCTGTCGAACTACTCGCACTGGCGCAGCGTGCTCGTGGGCAACATGTCGCACGGCTACGGCCTGTCGGTGACGCCGCTGCAGCTGGCGCAGGCCTACGCCACGCTCGGCGCGCTCGGCCTGCGCCGCCCGGTCTCGCTGCTGCGCGTCGACGGGCCGGTCGCCGGCGAGCGCGTGCTCGCGCCCTCGGTGTGCGCCGCGCTCCTGCACCTGCTCGAGTCGGTGATCACGATGCCCGGCGCCACCGGCAAGCTCGCGGCCATCCCCGGCTACCGCGTCGCCGGCAAGACCGGCACCGCCTGGAAGGCCGAGGGCGGCGGTTACTCGCAGAACCGCTACGTCGCCGTGTTCGGCGGCGTCGCGCCGGTCAGCAACCCGCGGCTCGCGGCGGTGGTCGTCATCGACGAGCCGAGCGCCGGCAAGTACTACGGCGGCGACGTGGCCGCGCCGGTGTTCTCCGCCGTGCTCGGCGGGCGCGCTGCGCCTGCTCGGGGTGCCGCCGGATGCCGACCGGCCCGGAGGACGCGGCGGCGCGCTGCCGGCCGGCGCACAGGTCGCGAAGCGATGACGCCCGGGACCGCGCACTCGCGCGCCGAGCCGGCCTGGCGGCCGCTCAAGGCGCTGCTCGGCGGGGGCATCGAGGTGCCCGACGACGTCGAGGTGACCGACCTGACGCTCGACAGCCGCGCGGTGCGCCGCGGCGCGGCCTTCCTCGCCTGCCGCGGCCGCACGCGCCATGGTCTCGAGTTCGCCGCGCGAGGCCGTCGCGGCCGGCGCGCGCGCGGTGCTCTGGGAACCGGCCCCGGGCGTCGGCCGCGCCGCAGTTCCCGCCGACGGTGCTGGTCGTGGCCGTGCCCGGGCTCTCGGCCCAGGCCGGCTTCATCGCCGACCGCTTCTTCGGCGCGCCCTCGGCGCGGCTCGCGGTCACCGGCATCACCGGCACCAACGGCAAGACCACCTGCGCGTGGCTGCTGGCGCAGCGCTCAGCGCCGGCGGCCGCAGCTGCGCCTACCTCGGCACGCTCGGCAGCGGGCTGCCCGGGCAGATCGTCCCCGGCACGCACACCACGCCCGACGCGGTCACGCTGCACCGCCAGCTCGCCGAGCTGCGCGACGCCGGCGCGCAGGCCGTGGCGATGGAGGTTTCCTCGCACGCGCTCGACCAGCAGCGCTGCGACGGCGTGCGTTTCCAGATCGCCGTGTTCACCAACCTGAGCCGCGATCACCTCGACTACCACGGCGACATGGAGGCCTACGCGCGCGCCAAGGCGCGCCTGTTCGACTGGCCGACGCTCGCCGCGCGCGTCATCAACGTCGACGATCCGCTGGGCCTGGAACTGGCGGCGCGCGCGCCACCCGGCGCGACGCTGATCGTGACCGGCCGGCGGAGCGATCCGGCTGCGCGCGTGCCGGGCGCGCGCTGCATCCGCGCCGTGCGCAGCGAGCACCGGCCGCGCGGGCTCGAGATCGCAGCTCGAGACCAGCTGGGGTCCGGCACGGCTCGCCAGCGGCTGCTCGGCGACTTCAACGTCGACAACCTGCTCACCGTGCTGGGCGTGCTGCTCGCCCACGGCCTGGCGCTTGCGCCGGCCTGCGACCTGCTGGCGCACTGCCAGGCGCCGCCGGGGCGCATGCAGCGTCGCCGGCGGCGGCACGCTGCCGCTCGCGATCGTCGATTACGCGCACACGCCCGACGCGCTCGACAAGCGCGCTGCGCGCCGCGCGCGCGCATTGCAGCGGGCGGCTGCTGTGCGTGTTCGGCTGCGGCGGCGAGCGCGACCGCGGCAAGCGCCCGCAGATGGGCCGGATCGCCGAGTCGCTCGCCGACGCGCTCTTCGTCACCGACGACAATCCGCGCAGCGAGGATCCGGAGCGCATCGTCGCGGACATCCTCGCCGGGCTCGCCGAGCCACGGCGCGCGCAGGTGCTGCACGATCGCGCGGCGGCGATCGCCGCGGCCGTCGACGCCGCGGTCGCCGGCGACGTCGTGCTGGTCGCCGGCAAGGGCCACGAGGACTACCAGCTCGTCGGCCGGCGAACGGCGCGCCTTCAGCGACTTCGCGCAGGTGCGCGCGGCGCTCGGCGTCCGGGAGTGCAGCATGAAGCGCACGCTGGCGCACTTCGCCCGGTCTGCGGCGGGCGCCTGCACGGCGGCGACGCGTCCTTCGCCGAGGTCGTGATCGACTCACGCGCGCTCGCGCGCGGCGACCTGTTCCTCGCGCTGCCGGGCACGCGCGCCGACGGCCACGACTTCGTCGCCGCGGCCGCGGCGGCCGGCGCGGCCGGCGCGATCGTCAGCCGCCAGCTCGACGTCGCCGTTGCCGCAGGTCGTGGTGGCCGACGTCGGGCGCGCGCTGACCGCGGCGGCGCGCGCCTGGCGCGCGGCCTTCGACGGCACGGTCCTCGGCGTCGCCGGCAGCAACGGCAAGACCACGACCAAGGAAATGCTGGGCTCGATCCTCGCGCAGTGCGGTCCGTGCCTGGCGACTCGCGGCAACCTCAACAACCACCTCGGCGTGCCGCTGACGCTGCTGCGCCTGCGCGGCGCGGCAACGCTTCGCCGTCATCGAGATCGGCGCCAATCGCGCCGGCGAGGTCGCCGCGCTGGCGGCAATCGCGCGCCCGAACGTCGGCCTGGTCACCAATGCCGGCGCCGAGCACCTCGAGGGCTTCGGCAGCCTCGAGGGCGTGGCGCGCGCCGAAGGCGAGATGGTGGCCGCGCTCGACAGCGGCGGCGCCGCGGTCATCAACGCCGACGACCCCTATCGCCGAGCTGTGGCGCGGCATGACGCGGGCGCGCGTGCTGAGCTTCGGGCTCGGCGCGGGCGCCGACGTGCGCGCGCGCGGGCTGCAGCTCGCCGTCGGCCCGCAGGGCTTCCACACGCGCTTCACGCTCGTGCGCCGCAGCCGGCTCGGTGCCGGTGGCCCTCGCGCTCGCCGGGCGCCACAACGTCCACAACGCGCTCGGCGGCCGCCGCCGCTGCGCTGGCCGCGGGCGCGACGCTGGCGCAGGTCGCCGCCGGGCTGGCCGCCGTGCGCCCGGTGGCCGGGCGGCTGCAGTTCCGTCCGCCGCCCGGCGGCGCGTGGCTGATCGACGACACCTACAACGCCAACCCGAGCTCGGCGCGCGCGGCGCTCGAGGTGCTCGCCGAGCTGCCGGGCCGACGCTGGCTGGTGCTCGGCGACATGGCCGAGCTCGGCGAGCACGCCGAGGCGAGCCATCGCGAGATTGGCGCGCTGGCGCGCACGCTCGGCGTCGAGCGCCTGTACGCCTTCGGTCCGCTGGCGGCGCTGGCGGCGGACAGCTTCGGCGCCGGCGCCGAGCGCCACGGCGACATCGACGCGCTGGCGCGCGCGCTGGGCGCGGCGCTGCCGCCCGATGTGACGGCTGCTGGTCAAGGGCTCGCGCGTCAACCGGCTCGAGCGCCTGGTCGCGGCGCTGGCCGGCGCGCCGGCGGCACGGCAGGCAGGCTGATGCTGTACTGGGCGGCCAAGCATCTGGCGGCGCACTTCAGCGTCTTCAACGTCTTTTCCTACCTGACGCTGCGCTCGATCCTCGCGGCGATGTCGGCGCTCAGCATCGCGCTGGTCGTCGGGCCGTTCATGATCTCGCCGCCTGGCGCGCTACCAGATCGGCCAGGTGGTGCGCGACGACGGCCCGCAGTCGCACTTGCCCAAGGCCGGCACGCCGACCATGGGCGGCGTGCTGATCATCTTCGCGGTCGTGCTGACCACCGTGCTGTGGGCGGACCTCGTCAACCGCTTCGTGCTGATCGCGCTCGGCGTCACGGTCGGCTTCGGCCTGATCGGCTTCTACGACGACTACCTCAAGCTCGTGGTCGGCAATTCGCGCGGCCTGGTCGCGCGCTGGAAGTATTTCTGGCAGTCGGTGGTCGGCCTCGCCGCCGCAATCCTGCTCTACCGGATCGCGCATACGGCCACCGTGGCCGCGTTCCACGTGCCGTTCTTCAAGAACCTGATCTGGCCGCTCGGCGCCGGCGGCTTCGTGATCCTCGGCTACCTGATGATCGTCGGCATGAGCAACGCCGTGAACCTGACCGACGGCCTCGACGGGCTCGCGATCGGGCCCACGGTCATGGTCGCCGGCGCGCTGGCGATCTTCGCCTACCTCAGCGGCAACGCCGTGTTCGCCAACTACCTGCAGATCACGGCCGTGCCCGGGGCCGGCGAGCTGGCCGTGTTCTGCAGCGCCATGGTCGGCGCGGGCCTGGGTTTCCTGTGGTTCAACACCTACCCGGCGCAGGTCTTCATGGGCGACATCGGCGCGCTCGCGCTCGGCGCGGCGCTCGGCTGCGTCGGCTTCATCGTCCGCCAGGAGATCGTGACGCTGCTGATGGGCGGGATCTTCGTGCTCGAGACCGCCTCGGTCATCCTGCAGGTCGCCTCGTTCAAGCTCACCGGCCGGCGCATCTTCCGCATGGCGCCGATCCACCACCACTTCGAGCTCAAGGGCTGGGCCGAGCCGAAGGTCATCGTGCGCTTCTGGATCATCAGCATCCTGCTGGTGCTGGCCGGGCTCGCCACGTTGAAGCTGCGATGAACCTTCGGCCACAAGCAACGCCGCGCACGGTGGTCGTCGGCCTCGGCCGCACCGGCCTGTCCGTGGTGCGCTACCTGCGCGCGCAGGGCAGGGCGGTGGCCGTGACCGACACGCGCGCGGCGCCGCCGGCGTTGCCGCAGCTGCGCGAACTGGCGCCGGAAGTCGCCGTCAGCACCGGCGGACTCGACCAGGGACTGCTGGGCGGCGCGGACGCGATCGTGGTCTCGCCCGGCATCGCCGCGCAGGGGCCGTTCTTCGAGGCCGCGCGCGCGCGCGGCCTGTCGGTGTCGGTGACATCGAGCTGTTTGCGCGCGCGACGCGCGCCCCCGTGGTCGGCATCACCGGCACCAACGGCAAGAGCACCGTGACGACGCTGGTCGGCGCTATGGCGCGCCGCGCCGGGCGCCGCACGCGCGTCGGCGGCAACCTCGGCGAGCCGGCGCTCGAGCTGCTCGATCCCGACGCCGAGCTCTACGTGCTCGAGCTCTCGAGCTTCCAGCTCGAGACCACCGAATCGCTGACTCTCGCCGCAGCCGCCGTGCTCAACGTCTCGGCCGACCACCTCGATCGCTACGGCAGCCTCGCGGCCTACGCCGCGTCGAAGGCGCGGATCTTCCGCCGCTGCGACACGGCCGTCGTCAACGTCGATGATCCGCAGGTGGTGGCGATGGCCGCGTCGCGAACCGGCGGCTGCGTTTTTCTCTCGACGCCTCCAGCGGCGCGGACTACAGCCTGCAGCCCCATGACGGGCGCGAGTGGCTGGCGCGCGGCACCGAGCGCTGCTGGCCCTCGACGAGCTGCGGCTCGCCGGGCGCCACAACGCCGCCAATGCGCTGGCCGCGCTCGCGCTCGGCGAGGCGCTGGCCTTGCCGCGCGCCGCCATGCTGGCCTGCTTGCGCGAATTCGCGGGCCTGCCGCACCGCACGGCCTGGGTCGCGGAGATCGCCGGCGTGCGCTACGTCGACGACTCCAAGGGCACCAATGTCGGCGCGACGCTGGCGGCGGTCGGCGGCTTCGCCGCCCCGCTGCTGTTGATCGCCGGCGGTCGACGGCAAGGGCCAGGACTTCGCGCCGCTGGCGCCGGCGCTGCGCGGCAAGGTGCGCCGCGTGCTGCTGATCGGCCGCGATGCGCGCCTGATCGGCGCTGCGCTGGGCAGCGACTGCCCGATCGAGTATTGCGCCACGCTCGAGGCCGCCGTGGCTGCGGCGGCCCGGCACGCGCGCCGGGCGACACCGTGCTGCTCTCGCCGGCCTGCGCCAGCCTGGACATGTTCCGCGACTACGCACACCGCGGCGATGTGTTCGCCGCGGCGGTGCGGGGGCTGCGCGCATGAGCGTCCCCGCCGCCGTCATGAAGGCTCCGGGGGCGCGCGCGCCGCTGCTGCGGCTGGACCCGCTGATGCTGCTGCTGGTCGCGGCGCTCCTGCTGCTGGGCCTCGTCATGGTCACCTCGGCCTCGGTGACCGCGGCCGCGCGCGAGAGCGGCGATCCCTTCGCCTACCTCGAGCGGCAGCTGCTGATCGTCAGCGCCGGGTTCGCGCTCGCGGCGGTCGTGTTCATGGTCCCGATCGCGGTCGTCGAGCGCTGCGCGCCGGCGCTGCTGCTGGTCGCCATCGTGCTGCTGCTGCTGGTGCTGTTCCCCGGCCTCGGCCACGTCGTCAACGGCAGCCGGCGCTGGCTGCGCCTGCCCGGGCATCAACTTCCAGGTCTCGGAGGCTGGCGCGCGTGCTGGTGCTGATCTATGTCGCGCACTACTGCGTGCGCCGCGAGAAGGAGCTGCGCAGCAACCTCGGCGGCCTGCTGCGGCCGCTCGGCCTGCTGCTGTTCCTCGGCGCGCTGCTGCTGGCCGAGCCGGACTTCGGCGCGGCGACGGTGCTGTTCGTGACCGGCTTCGGCCTGCTGTTCCTGGCCGGCGCGCAGCTGCGCTGGGTGCTGCTGACCGTGCTCGGCGCGAGCGGGTTGATGGCGGCGCTGGTCATGTACTCGGGCTATCGCATGCGGCGCGTGACCGGGTTCCTCGATCCCTGGGCGGATCCCTTCAACACCGGCTTCCAGCTGACGCAGTCGCTGATCGCGATCGGCCGCGGCGAGTGGTTCGGCGTCGGCCTCGGCGCCAGCGTGCAGAAGCTGTTCTACCTGCCGGAGGCGCACACCGACTTCCTGTTCGCGGTGCTGGCCGAGGAGCTCGGGCTCGTCGGCGTGGTGCTGACGCTGGCGCTGTTCCTGGCGCTGGCCTGGCGCGTGTTCGCGCTCGCGCGGCGCGCGAACGACGCCGGCCTGAAGTTCCACGCCTACCTCGCCGCCGGCTTCGGCCTGTGGCTGCGGCTGCAGGCCTTCGTCAACATCGGCGTCAACATGGGCGTGCTGCCGACCAAGGGCCTGACGCTGCCGCTGATGAGCTACGGCCGCAGCAGCCTGATCGTCGCGCTCGCCTGGTTCGGCCTGGTGCTGCGCGTGCATCACGAGGTCGCCGGCGGCGCGCGCGCCGCGGCGCGCGGGCGGTTCCCTTGAGGGCCCGGGGACTGCAGTAGGGACAGGTGGCTCTCGTGAGCGCGCCGGTGGTCCTGATCATGGCCGGCGGCACCGGCGGGCACGTGTTCCCGGCGCTGGCGCTGGCGCGCGTGCTGCGCACGCGCTCGTGGCGCGTCGTCTGGCTCGGCACGCGCCGCGGGCTCGAGGCGCGCCTGGTGCCGGCCGAGGACATCCCGATCGAGTGGCTCAGCGTCGGCGGCCTGCGCGGCAAGGGCCTGCTGGAACTGGCTGGCCGCGCCGTTGCGCCTGGCGCGCGCGCTCTGCGAGGCGCTGGCCGTCATGCGTCGGCACCAGCCGACGTGGTGGTCGGGCTCGGCGGCTTCGTCTCCGGCCCGGGCGGCGTCGCCGCCTGGCTGACGCGCCGGCCGCTGGTGATCCACGAGCAGAACGCCGTCGCCGGGTTCACCAACCGCTGCCTGGCGCGCCTGGCGCGCGAGGTCTACTGCGCCTTTCCCGGCGCCTTCGGCGGCGGCGTCGACGCCCGCGTGATCGGCAATCCGGTGCGCGCCGACATCGCCGCGCTGCCGCCGCCGGCCGCGCGCTTCGCACAGCGGAGCGGCGCAATCCGCATCCTCGTGGTCGGCGGCAGCCAGGGCGCGGCGCGCCTCAACACCGTGCTGCCGCACGCGCTGGCGCGGCTGGCCGGCCGCCTCGCCCTGGACGTGCGCCACCAGGCCGGCGAGCGCTGGCTCGAGGGCGCGCGCCGCGCCTACCAGGCCGGGCGTGCGCGCCGAGGTTACGCCGTTCATCGACGACATGGCGGAGAGCTACGGCTGGGCGGACCTGGTGATCTGCCGCGCCGGCGCGCTCACGGTCTCCGAGCTGGCCGGCGCCGGCGTCGGCGCGATCCTGGTGCCGTTCCCGGCGGCGGTCGACGATCACCAGACGCACAACGCGCGCTTCCTCGTTACCGAGGGCGCGGCGCTGCTGATCGACGATCGCGAGCTCACGGCCGAGCGCCTCGCCGACGAACTCGCGGCGCTGTGCGCCGGCCGCGGCAAGCTCCTCAGCATGGCCGAGCGCGCACGCCTGCTGGCCCGGCCGCGGGCCACCGCCGAGCTGGCCGGCGCCTGCCTGCGCCTAGGGGCCTGCTCGTGCTGATGGTGCAGCTGCGTTGGCGCCCCCAAAGCCGCCGGGCAAGGCGCGAGGAGAGAAGTTTGGTAAGTCCAAATGAACGACGAGCAACGTCGCCCGGCGGCTTTCGGGGCCCAACCCGGAGGGACGGGGCCGTAATGGGCCGGGGCGGTGTTGCGCCTCGCTCATGTGCAGCCAGCACACATCGCTCGGCGCGCCTGGCCCCGGCCCATTGCGGCCGCCGTCGCAGCTGCACCATCAGCACGAGCAGGCCCCGGGGAGCGGCCGCATGAACCAGCGCATGCGCCGCATCAACACCATCCACTTCGTCGGCATCGGCGGCAGCGGCATGGGCGGGATCGCCGAGGTGCTGCTCAACCTCGGCTACCGCGTGCAGGGCTCGGACCTCAAGGCGAACGCCGTGACGGAGCGGCTGCAGCAGCTCGGCGCGCAGGTTCGCATCGGCCACCGGCCGGAGAATGCCGCCGGCGCCGACGTGGTCGTGGTCTCGAGCGCGGTGGCCGCGGACAACCCCGAGGTGCAGGCCGCGCTCGCGCGCCGCGTGCCGGTGGTGCCGCGCGCCGAGATGCTCGGCGAGCTGATGCGCTTCCGCCAGTCGATCGCGGTCGCCGGCACCCACGGCAAGACCACGACCACGAGCCTGGTCGCGAGCGTGCTCGCCGAGGGCGGCGAGGACCCGACCTTCGTGATCGGCGGCCGGCTGAAGAGCGCCGGCAGCAACGCGCGCCTCGGCGCCGGCCGCTACCTGGTGGCCGAGGCCGACGAGAGCGACGCCTCGTTCCTGCACCTGCAGCCGATGATCGCCATCGTCACCAACATCGACAACGACCACCTCGGCACGCACGGCGGCGACTTCGAGCGCCTGAGCGACAGCTTCGTCGAGCTTCCTGCACAACCTGCCGTTCTACGGGCTGGCGGTGCTGTGCCTCGACGACGAGCACGTGCAGGGCATCCTGGCGCGGGTCGGCCGCCCGATCGTGACCTACGGCCTCGACGCCGGCGCCGACGTGCGCGCACTCGAGGTGCGCCGCGAGCGCGTGCGCACGCCTTCGACGTGCTGCGGCCCGGGCGCAGCGAGCGACTCGCGGTCACGCTCAACCTGCCGGGCTGCACAACGTGCGCAACGCACTCGCGGCGATCGCGGTGGCCACCGAGCTCGGCGTCGCCGACGCGGCCATCGAGCGCGCGCTCGCCGGCTTCCAGGGCATCGACCGGCGCCTGCAGGGCTGGGCCGAGGTCGAGACCGCGGCCGGCAGCGTCGACATCGTCGACGACTACGGCCACCACCCGACCGAGATCGCCGCGACGCTCGAGGCGCTGCGCCAGGCCTGGCCGGGGCGGCGCCTCGTGCTGGCCTTCCAGCCGCACCGCTACACGCGCACCCGCGACCTGCTCGACGACTTCGCCAGCGTGCTCGGGCGCCGACGTGCTGCTCGTCACCGAGGTCTACGCCGCGGGCGAGGCGCCGATCAAGGGCGCCGACGGCCGCGCGATCTGCCGCGCGGTGCGCAGCCGCGGCAAGCTCGAGCCGGTGTTCGTCGACCGCGTCGAGAACATCGCCACCGCGCTGCGCGACGTGCTGCGCGACGGCGACGTCGTCGTCACGATGGGCGCCGGCCACATCGGCGCCGTCGCGCACCAGCTGGCGACCAAGCTCGCGGCGCCGCGGGCCGTGGAGCGGCGGCCGTGAGCCTCGCGCTGGCCGCGAGCTTCCTGCCGCGCGTGCGGCGCGACGAGCCGATGTCGCGCCACACCTCGTGGCACGTCGGCGGGCCGGCGGACGTGTTCTTCACGCCGCGCGACCGCGACGAGCTGGCCGCGTTCCTGCGCCGCGCTGCCGGCGGGCACGCCGCTGACCTGGGTCGGCCTCGGCAGCAACCTGCTGGTGCGCGACGGCGGCATCCGCGGCGTGGTCGTCGTGCACGCACGGCGCCTTCGATGCGCTCGAGCGCCGCGAGCGAGACGCGCGTGCTACTGCGAGGCCGGCGTGCCCTGCGCGCGCGTCGCGCGCCAGTGCGCCAGCTGGGGCCTGGGCCAGGCGGAGTTCTTCGCCGGCATCCCGGGCACGGTCGGCGGCGCGCTGGCGATGAACGCCGGCGCCTTCGGCGGCGAGACCTGGAACCTCGTGCGCGCCGTCGACGTCATCGGCGCGCAACGGCGGCTGCCGCACGCGCCGCGCCGCCGAGTACCAGGTCAGCTACCGCCACGTCGCTGCGCCCGCGACCGACGAGTGGTTCCTCGCCGCCGAGCTCGAGTTCGAGCCCGCCGACCCGGCCGCCGCCGGCGCCGTGCGTGCCTGGCGCAGCGACGCAAGCCACGCAGCCGATCGGCGAGTGGAGCTGCGGCTCGGTGTTCACCAACCCGCCCGGCGACCACGCCGCGCGGCTGATCGAGGCGGCCGGACTCAAGGGCTTTCGCATCGGCGGCGCGGTGGTCTCCGAGCAAGCACGCCAACTTCATCATCAACGAGGGCGGCGCCAGCGCCGGCGACCTCGAGGAGCTGATCGCGCACGTGCGCGCGACCGTCGAGCGCGTGCACGGCGTCGCGCTGGTGCCCGAAGTGCGCATCGTCGGGGAGCCGGCTGATGCACCTGCGCCATGACCCGGGTGGCCTGCGCCGCGTCACCGACCCGGCAGAGTTCGGCCGCGTCGCCGTGCTGTTCGGCGGCTCCTCGACCGAGCGCGAGATCTCGCTGCTCACCGGCCGCGCCGTGCTCGCGGCGCTGCAGCGCCGCGGCGTCGACGCGCACGGCTTCGACCCGGCCGAGCGCGACCTCGGGCAGCTGCGCAGCGCCGGCTTCGCACCGCGTCTGGATCGCGCTGCACGGCCCCGGCGGCGAGGACGGCACGGTGCAGGGGGCGCTCGAGTTCCTCGGCATTCCCTACACCGGCAGCGGCGTCATCGGCTCGGCGATCGCCATGGACAAGCTGCGCACCAAGCGCCTGGCCGCCGCCGTCGGCGTGCCGACGCGCGGACTTCGTCGTGCTGCGCACGCCCGCCGACCTCGCAGCTGGCGCTGGAGCGGCTCGGCCTGCCGCTGATCGTCAAGCCGGCCTCGCAGGGCTCGAGCGTCGGCATGACGCACGGTCGAGCGCGCGCAGAACTGCCGGCCGCCTGGCGCGCCGCCACGCAGCTACGAGCCGGTGGTCTTCGCCGAGCCCTGGATCACGGGCGGCGAGTACACCGTCGGCGATCCTGCAGGGCGTGGCGCTGCCCTCGATCCGCATCGAGACGCCGCGCGAGTTCTACGACTACGAGGCCAAGTACTTCCGCGACGACACCCGCAAGTACCTGTCCCTCGGGGCTGTCGACCGCGGCCGAGCGCGCACATGCGCCGCGCTCGCGCTCGCGGCCTTCGAGGCCTGCGGCGCCGAGGGCTGGGGCCGCGTCGACTTCATGATGGACGCCGCCGGGCGGCCGCTGCTGCTCGAGATCAACACCGTTCCCGGCATGACCGAGCCACAGCCTGGTGCCGATGGCGGCGCGCGCCGCCGGCATCGACTTCGACGAGCTGGTCTGGCGCGTGCTCGAGACCAGCCTGGTGCGCACGCCATGCTGAGCCGCGCGCCGCAGCAACCGTCGCGACGCGCCAGAGCCGGGCGCGCGCTGGCAGCTGCCGCCGCTCCCCTGGCGCCGGCTGGGCGCGATCGCGGGCGGCGTGCTCGGCGCCGTCGCGACCGGCGCCGCGCTGTTGCTGCTGCTCAACCAGCCGATCGAGCGCATCCGCGTCGACGGCCGCTTCCAGCGCGTCACGGCGCTCGACGTCGAGAAGGTCGTGCGCGCGCACCTGCACGGCGCCGGCCTCGTCAGCGTCGATCTCGACGAGGTGCAGCCGCGCGCTGCGGCCGCTGCCCTGGGTCGACGCACGCGACGCGTGCAGCGCAGCTGGCCGCGCGGCCTCGCGGTGCCCGTGACCGAGCAGAGCGCGGTGGCGCGCTGGGACGAGCACCGGCCTGCTCAACGCCCGCGGCGAGCTGTTCGCAGGCGACGCGCGCTTCGTGCCGCCGGAGCTGCCGCAGCTCGAGCGGCCCGGACGGCACCGAGGCCGAGGTGGTGACGCGCTACCTGGCGCTGCAGGGGCGCCTCGTCGAGGCCGGCATGCGCCTGACGGCGCTGCGCCTCGACGCGCGCGGCGCCTGGGAGCTCGCAGCTCGACAACGGCGTGACGGTGCGCCTCGGCCGCCGCCAGGTGGACGAGCGCTTCGAGCGCTTCCTGGCCGTCGGCGCTGCGCATGGTGTGCCAGCGCGCCGCCGACATCGCCTACGTCGACATGCGCTACACCAACGGCTTCGCCATCGGCTGGCGCGGCGCGGCTGCGCGCGCCAGGCCGATGCAATCGCAGGCAGCGGATGGCAATGCGAATGGCTAAGCGCTCCGACCGCAACCTGATCGTCGGCCTCGACATCGGCACCTCCAAGGTGGTGGCGCTGGTCGGCGAGCTCAGCGCCGACGGCGCGATCGAGGTGATCGGCCTCGGCTCGCAGCCCTCGCGCGGCCTGAAGAAGGGCGTGGTCGTCAACATCGAGTCGACCGTGCAGTCGATCCAGCGCGCGGTCGAGGAGGCCGAGCTGATGGCCGGCTGCGAGATCAACGCGGTCTACGCCGGCATCGCCGGCAGCCACGTGCGCAGCCTCAATTCGCACGGCGTCGTCGCGATCCGCGACCGCGAGGTCACCGCGGCCGACGTCGAGCACGTGATCGACGCGGCCAAGGCGGTCGCGATCCCGGCCGACCAGCGCATCCTGCACGTGCTGCCGCAGGAATTCATCATCGACGGCCAGGAGGGCATCCGCGATCCCGATCGGCATGTCGGGCGTGCGCCTCGAGGCCAAGGTGCACATCGTCACCGGCGCCGACAGCGCCGCGCAGAACATCGTCAAGTGCGTGCAGCGCTGCGGCCTCGAGGTCGAGGACATCGTGCTCGAGCAGCTCGCCTCGAGCTTCGCGGTGCTGACCGACGACGAGAAGGAGCTCGGCGTGTGCCTGGTCGACATCGGCGGCGGCACCACCGACATCGCGGTGTTCTCCGGCGGCGCGATCCGCCACACCGCGGTGATCCCGATCGCCGGCGACCAGGTCACCAACGACATCGCGGTGTCGATGCGCACGCCGACGCAGTACGCCGAGGACATCAAGGTCCGCTACGCCTGCGCGCTGTCGCAGCTCGCCAATCCCGACGAGAGCATCGAGGTGCCGAGCGTCGGCGACCGGCCGGCGCGGCGCCTGGCGCGCCAGACGCTCGCCGAGATCGTCGAGCCGCGCTACGAGGAGCTGTTCGACCTGATCCGCGACGAGCTGCGGCGCAGCGGCTTCGAGGAGGTCGATCGCCGCCGGCATCGTGCTCACCGGCGGCAGCGCGCAAGATGGAAGGCGCGATCGAGCTGGCCGAGGAGATCTTCCACGTGCCGGTGCGCCTGGGCCTGCCGCAGGCGGTGCGCGGCCTCGCCGACGTCGTGCGCAACCCGATCTATTCGACCGGCGTCGGGCTGCTGCTGTACGCGCGCGAGAACGCCGCGCCGCACGGCGCGCGGCGCGCCTGCTCGGCGGCAACGTCAGCGGCGCGCTCGAGCGCATGAAGTCCTGGTTCCAGGGACATTTCTGAGTTGCGTTTTTCCGTCAACCGACCAACAGGAGGAGCTGACACCATGTTTGAACTGATGGATGCCTACAGCCAGAGCGCTGTGATCAAGGTGATCGGCGTCGGCGGCGGCGGCGGCAACGCCGTCGACGCACATGGTGACTCGCCGGCATCGAGGGCGTGGACTTCATCTGCATCAACACCGACGCGCAGGCGCTCAAGCACTCCAAGGTCAAGACCGCGCTGCAGATCGGCAGCAACATCACCAAGGGCCTCGGCGCCGGCGCCGATCCGGAGGTCGGCCGCCAGGCCGCGATGGAGGACCGCGACCGCATCATCGAGCTGATCGAGCGGCTGCGACATGCTGTTCATCACCGCCGGCATGGGCGGCGGCACCGGCACCGGCGCCGCGCCGGTGGTGGCGCAGGTGGCGCAAGGAGCTCGGCATCCTGACCGTCGCCGTGGTGACGCAAGCCCTTCGAGATGGAAGGCAGCAAGCGCTCGACGATCGCCGACCACGGCATCGCGCGAGCTGGCCAAGTACGTCGACTCGCTGATCACGATCCCGAACCAGAAGCTGCTGACGGTGCTCGGGCCCGACGACCACGCTGCTCGATGCCTTCAAGTCCGCCAACCAGGTGCTGCAGGGCGCGGTGCAGGGCATCGCGGAGCTGATCACGCGCCCGGGCCTGATCAACGTCGACTTCGCCGACGTGCGCACCGTCATGGCGAGACCGGCATGGCGATGATGGGCACGCGGCGCCGCCAGCGGCGAGGACCGTGCGCGCGCTCGCCGCCGAGGCGGCGGTCTCCTCGCCGCTGCTCGAGGACATCAACCTGGCGGGCGCGCACGGCATCCTGGTCAACGTCACCGCCGGCATGGACCTGTCGATCGGCGAGTTCGAGGAGGTCGGCCACATCGTCAAGCAGTTCGCCTCCGAGGACGCCACCGTCGTCGTCGGCACCGTGATCGACCCGGAGATGAGGAACGAGCTGCGCGTCACGGTGGTCGCCACGGGTCTCGGCCGCCCGCGCAGCGGCGCGCGCGTGCCGCCGATGCCGCGTGCGACCGGACCGCGGCCGCGAGCGTGCGCCGGCCGCCGGCCCGCGAGCATGCCGCGACGGCATGCGCGTCGGTGCAAGCGCGCGCGCGCTCGGCCGCCAGCGACTACTGCGAGCTGCTCGACCGCCCGACAATCCAGCGCGCAGCGCGGCCGTCGGCGACGGCGCTGCGGTCCGACCGCGGCGCCGATGCGGCCGAGGAGCTGCTGGACATCCCGGCGTTCCTGCGCCGCGCAGGCCGACTGACGTGCACGGAACGCGCTGACAGTCCTGGCGAGGGGCCTTGCGGTCGGGATTGGCCTCCCCGGCTGGTGCTAGGTGCGCCGTACCGCGGTCGCTGCGGTACGGTACTGCGACGGTCAGCATGGTCGGCCAACGCACCCTCAAGAACAGCGATCCGCGCCACCGGCGTCGGCCTGCACACCGGCCAGAAGGTGCTGCATGACGCTGCGTCCGGCGGCTGCCGGACACCGGCATCGTGTTCCGCCGCACCGACCTGCCGGCGCCGGTCGACATCCCGGCGCGCGCCGAGAACGTCGGCGACACGACGCTCGGCACGACGCTGGTCAACGGCGACGCCAAGGTCTCGACGGTCGAGCACCTGCTGTCGGCGTTCGCCGGGCTCGGCATCGACAATGCCATCGTCGAGGTCAGCGCGCCGGAGGTGCCGATCATGGACGGCAGCGCCGGCCCGTTCGTGTTCCTGCTGCAGTCGGCCGGCATCGAGGAGCAGACGCGCCGAAGCGCTTCATGCGCGTCAAGCAAGACGCGTGCGCGTCGAGGACGGCGACAAGTGGGCGCAGCTTCGATCCCTTCGACGGCTTCAAGGTCAATTTCGAGATCGAGTTCGACCACCCGATCTTCAAGCGCCGCACTGCAGCGCGCGTCGATGGATTTCTCGACGACGTCGTTCCTGAAGGAAGTCAGCCGCGCGCGCACCTTCGGCTTCATGCGCGACCTCGAGACGCTGCGCTCGCACAACCTCGCGCTCGGCGGCACGCTCGACAACGCGATCGTGCTCGACGACTTCCGGTGCTCAACGAGGACGGCCTGCGCTACGAGGACGAGTTCGTCAAGCACAAGATCCTCGATGCGATCGGCGACCTGTACCTGCTCGGCCACAGCCTGATCGGCGAGTTCAGCGGCCACAAGTCGGGCCACGCGCTCAACAACCGGCTGCTGCGCGCGCTGCTGGCGGACGCCCGAGGCCTGGGAAGAGGTGATCTTCGAGCGACCCGAGCGAGGCGCCGATCTCCTACGTGCAGGCGCTGTCGATTCCCGCGACCGCGCTCGCGTCCTAGGTCCTGTTGACGCTCTGGGGCCGATTCACGTCAGCGGCGCCCGGTCGGCGCCACCCGCACCCTGAGCGTCGCGATCCCCGGCGAGCGCTGCTGCGCCTGGCTTGTCAGCGCCGGCAGCGAAAAGCGCAATCGCGCGGCCCAGCTGGCCGAGGCCACGTGCAGCGTGAGCACGGGTCCCCTGGCGACCGCGTCGACCACGGCCGCACCGAGCTCCTGCGGCAGGGTCGCGCGCAGCCATTCGAGCCAGGACTGCCGCAGGTCCTCGCGTTCGCGCAGCGCCTGGACCCACCCCCCGCTTTTCATAATGCCGGCAAGGCTTTGTGGCGCTGCCTTTACCCGCTCCGCGAGGTGACGCCCGTCTCGCCCGCTGCGTTTTTTGGGAATTGATTTCTTGTCTTGAAGGGGGTTCTTCGGCATAGTCTCGCGCACTAATCAAGGGCCCGGCTGGCCGGACATAATCCGGGCGCCGAACTTTCAGCGGAGCAGCGCGACCTCATGATAGCCGGGATACCCAGTCTGCAGATCCCGACACGGCTCCGGACCCGTCACGGACGGCTACGCCGGTGAACCTGATCCTCTTTTCCGGGCGCGAGGGCAAGGCGCGGCACCTGAACCTTTCCCACCCGCTGGCGCTCTCGCTCCTTGGGCTGGCGGTGCTCGCGCTGCTGACCGGGGTGTTCATGCTCGGCGTCCGTACCGGCATCAAGGGCGCGAACATGGGCGCCTTCGGCGAGGCGTCAGCGATGGCCCAGGAGCGCAGCGACCTGGCGCGGCTCAGGACCCGCCTGCAGGAAGGCATCGACGGCCTGGCGCTCAAGCTCGGAATGCTCAACGCGCACATGGTGCGCCTCAATGCGCTCGGCAAGCGCCTCGCGCAGATGGCGAACCTCAGCAGCCACGAGTTCGACTTCGATCACGAGCCGGCGCTTGGCGGCCCCGAATCGGGCAGTTCCGGCCGCGGCGCCGTGGTGCCGGACCTGTCGGCGATGATCGACCAGTTCGACCGCAGCCTCGACTTCCGCTCGACGCAGTTCTCGGCGCTGGAGTCGGTGCTGCTCGGACGCCAGCTTTCGGCCGACGTGCGGCCGAGCGGTCGCCCGGTGATGGCCGGCTACATATCGTCCTACTTCGGCGAGCGCATGGATCCCTTCAACGGCGAGGAGGCCTTCCACAAGGGCCTCGATTTCGCCGGCGACGTCGGCTCCGACGTGCTCGCGGTGGCCCAGGGCGTGGTCACCTGGGCCGGGCAGCGCGAGGGCTACGGCATGCTCGTGGAGGTCAACCACGGCAACGGCTATGTGACGCGTTACGCGCACAACTCGCGCGTGCTCGTGGCGCCCGGCGACACCGTGCAGCGCGGCCAGGCGGTCGCCGTGGTCGGCTCTACCGGCCGCTCGACCGGCCCGCACGTGCATTTCGAAGTCCTCAAAGATGGTCGGCAAATAGATCCGATGGCCTTTATCAGCCGCTAGCTCCGCGATGAGCAAGGAGCTACCCGGCGCATCCGCCGGCGAAGCGGCAAGACCCGCGCAGGTGCACAGCGATCAATCGCTGATCCTGCGCATCCAGACCGATTATCAGAAGTACGAGCGGGAGCTCGAGGCCGCCGAGCTGCAGGATCGCCTGCAGGAGGAGCGCATCCGTTCCTCCAGCGCGCGCTTGCGCCTCGGGATCCTGGTGCTGCTGGCGCTGCTGCTGGTGACGGCTGGGGTCTTCGTCGCGGCGCTGGTCCGCGATGCCGTGACGGCCGACGGCGTCGTCGTCGAGCCCTTCCATGCTCCCCACGACCTCGAGGCGCGCGGCGTAGACGGCGCCGTCATCGCGCGCGGGCTGCTCGACGAGTGCATCCGCTTGCGCCTGGCCACGCACGCGCTGGCGGCGAGCCACGACATCACAACTCCCTGGGACCGTGGCAGCAAGCTGGAGCTGCCATCGTCCGGCATGTCGATCGAGGAGTTCGCGCGCATGCTGCGCGCACGCTACGGTCACGAGCTGCACGTCACCGGCGAGCTCGTCGAGGCGGCGGGTGACGGCGCGCTCGCGCTCACGGTCCGCGCCGAGGGCTTGCCCGCGCGCACCTTCAACGGACCCGCCGAGAGCCTCGGGGCCTTGCTCAAGTCGGCTGCGGAATACCTCTACGGCCGCACCGCGCCAGGACTGTGGGCGCTGCACCTGGCGAGCGACGGCCGCTACGCCGAGACCCTGCAGTTCACCCAGGCGCTGACTGCCGCCAGCGACAAGGCCGACAAGCCCTTCCTGCTCATGGCCGCAGGCCTCGCGACCGAGCCCACGGGCGGCTCGCCGCAGGAGGCACGCGAGCTTTACCGCGCGGCACTCAAGGCCAGGCCGGATTACTGGGAGGCCTGGATCAATGCCCAGAACACGAGCATCAACCTGGGCGATGAAGAGGGCGCCTGGAGCGCGGGCGAGGCGATGCGACAGGTTGCAGGGGGGCGGCCGGGCCGCGCTCCGCACGGCGCCTTCCAGTCCTGGGACCTGCTGACCTGGAACCTGTCGATGCTGCTCGCCGACCTCACCAGCGGATCCGTGGCGGGCAGCGCGGCCGCGCTACTGCCCGCTTCCTCGGGCGTCACCGTGGCCGACGTGCACGCGCGCCTGCACGACCCGGCCTCGGCGGAGCAGGCGCTGCTCGCTGGCCGCGCCGGCACGGCCGGCTCCGAGCGCGCGGCGGCGGATGACCTGCTGCGCGCGCGGCTCGCAGTGGAAGCCGGCGACATGACGCGCGCCGCGTCCCTGGTCGTCGCGTACGACGCTGCCAATGGCACGCCGGGCCCGACTACCGACATCGGGAGCCTGAATTGCTGGATCGCGTTGGCCGAGGAGGCCGCGGGGCACGCGGATCGCGCCGACGCGCTGCTGCTGTCCTCGGGCACCTTCGTCGACTGCTACCGCTTCCGGGCCGACATCCTCGACGGTCGCGGGGACTGGCCGGCGGCACGCAAGGCCTATGGGGCCGCCGTGGCGCTGGCCCGCGACCTGCCGGCCGCGTATTACTCCTGGGGCCTGGCGCTCGCCCGCCACGGCGACGTCGCGGCGGCCGAGGAAAAGCTCGCGAGCGCGAACCAGCGCGGGCCGCACTGGGCCGATCCGCTCAAGGCCTGGGGCGACCTGCTCGCAAAGCAGGGCAGGGCGCAGGAAGCGCTGGCGAAGTACGATGAGGCGCTGAAGTACGCGCCACGCTGGACTGCGCTCGCCGAGTCGCGGGCGCTGGCGGCACAGTAATCGAATCACGGCGGGACGGGCCCTGCGCGATTGCCGGATCTGCTCGACAATATCTTCTGGAACACGCTGACCGGGCCACACGCGAAGTTCGCGGCCGGCGCGGGTGACGCGCGCCGCTACGCGCCCGGCTTCTCGCCGATCCTTGGCTTTGCCAGTATCCCGAATCCCGACTTCGAATCGCTGGCGCCGTTCTGTTCCGCGGGCGAGAAGTTCTACTGTGGGGGCTGGTCCGGGCACATGCCTGCCGGCTGGAAGCTCGAGGCCGAATCGCAGATGTGCTGCATGCGCTGGCAGGGCACGAGGCTCGAGGAGGGCGACATGCCGGCGGCGGTGCGGCTCGGGGCCGAACACGCGACACCGGCCCTCGCGCTGGCGACATTGACGAATCCCGGGCCATTTGGCCTGCGCACGATCGAGCTCGGCGAGTATTACGGCTGCTTCGAAGGCGGGCGGCTGATCGCGATGGCGGGCGAGCGCATGCACGCCGGCAACCTGCGCGAAGTCAGCGGCGTGTGCACGCACCCGGATTTCCAGGGCCGCGGGCACGCGCGGGCGCTGATGCTGAAGCTCATGCGGCGCCAGCTCGGGCGCGGCGAGATCCCGTTCCTGCACGTCATGAGCGCGAATGCCGGCGCGCGCCGGCTCTACGAGCGGCTCGGCTTCCGCAATTACCACGAGCAGGTCGTGCGCGTGGTCTCGCTGGCGCAGGGCACGTAGGCGCGGACGACGCGGGCATGGCCCGCCCCGGGAACGGTCGCGACCCGAACGAATTCCTACACGGCCCATCTATCCGTACAATGCCGGGTTCCGCGGGGGTGACCACCGCGCCGTATTGCCTGTATCTTTTTGATATCAAAGGATATTTTTGATTGCTTAGTGCCCTGACAAAACTGTTCGGGAGCCGCAATGAGCGGCTCGTGAAGGGATACAGCCGCGCGGTGCGCGCCTCCGCAGCGCTAGAAGGCCAGTTCGCAGCCCGGAGCGATGCCGAGCTGCGCGCGAAGACGGCGGAGTTCCGCGAGCGCCTCGGCGCCGGCGCCCGGCTCGAGGAACTGCAGCCCGAGGCCTTCGCCGTGGTGCGCGAAGCAGCGCGACGCGTGCTCGGCATGCGCCATTTCGACGTCCAGCTCGTCGGCGGCCTCGCCCTGCACGAAGGCAAGATTGCCGAGATGCGCACCGGCGAGGGCAAGACCCTCGTGGCGACGCTCCCCGCCTACCTCAACGCGCTGCCCGGCGACGGCGTGCACGTCGTCACCGTCAACGAATACCTCGCGCAGCGCGATGCCGACTGGATGGGGCCGGTCTACCGCTTCCTCGGACTGACGGTCGGCGTGATCAAGAGCCAGCAGGACCCGACCGAGAAGCGCGCGGCCTACGCCTGCGACATCACCTTCGGCACCAACAACGAATTCGGCTTCGACTACCTGCGCGACAACCTGGCGTTCCGGCTCGAGGATCGCGTGCAGCGGCGCCTGGCCTACGCCATCGTCGACGAGGTCGACTCGATCCTGATCGACGAGGCGCGCACGCCGCTGATCATCTCCGGCCCGGCTGAGGAAAGCACCGAGGTCTACCAGCGCGTCAACCTGCTGGTGCCGCGCCTCGCACGCCAGGAGAGCGAGGACGGCCCGGGCGACTATTCGGTCGACGAGAAGGGCAAGCAGGTCCACCTGACCGAAGACGGCCACGAGCGCGTCGAGCAGCTCATGCTCGAGGCTGGCCTGCTGCGCGAGGGCGAAAGCCTCTACGACGCCGCCAACGTGCGGCTCATGCATCACCTCAACGCGGCGCTGCGCGCGCACTCGCTCTACCGGCGCGACGTCGAGTACATCGTCCGCAATGGCGAGGTCATCATCGTCGACGAGTTCACCGGCCGGACGATGATCGGCCGGCGCTGGTCCGACGGCCTGCACCAGGCGGTCGAGGCCAAGGAGAACGTGCGCGTGCGCGAGGAGAACCAGACCGTCGCCTCGATCACGTTCCAGAACTATTTCCGGCTCTACCGCAAGCTGGCCGGCATGACCGGTACCGCCGACACCGAGGCGCCCGAGTTCCTGCAGATCTACGGTCTCGAGGTCGTGGTCATCCCCACGCACCGGCCGATGGTCCGCAAGGACGGCGCCGACTTCGTCTACCTCACGCAGCAGGACAAGTTCGCGGCCATCATCGACGACATCCGCGATTGCGTGGCCCGCAAGCAGCCGGCGCTGGTCGGCACCACCTCGATCGAGACCTCGGAATACCTGTCGGGCCTGCTGCAGAAGGAGAAGATCGAGCACGACGTGCTCAACGCCAAGCAGCACGAGCGCGAGGCGCACGTGGTGGCCAACGCCGGCCGCCCGGGCACCGTGACGATCGCCACCAACATGGCCGGCCGCGGCACCGACATCGTGCTCGGCGGCAACCTCGAGGCCGAGCTGCACGCGCTGCCCGCCGAGACCGGCGACGACGCCCGCGCCGCGGTGCGCACGGCCTGGCAGCAGCGGCACGACGAGGTGCTCGCGGCCGGCGGCCTGCACATCATCGGCACCGAGCGCCACGAATCGCGCCGCATCGACAACCAGCTGCGCGGCCGCTCCGGGCGCCAGGGCGACCCGGGCTCGAGCCGCTTCTACCTGTCGATGGAAGACAACCTGATGCGGATCTTCGGCGACCCGGCCCGCACCAAGCGCTGGCTGCAGATGGCCGGCATGAAGGCCGGCGAGGTCATCGAGAGCGGCATGCTCACGCGCCAGATCGAGAAGGCGCAGCGCAAGGTCGAGGCGCACAACTTCGACATCCGCAAGCAACTGCTGCTGTTCGACGACGTCGCCAACGACCAGCGCAAGGTCGTCTACCAGCAGCGCACCGACATCCTCGGTACCGAGGACCTCGGCGCCGCCGTGCGCGGCATGTACGAAGAGGCGATCCATGGGCTCGTGGACGCGCAGCTGCCGGTCGGCAGCGCGCCGCAGAACTGGGACCTGGGCGCGCTCAACGAGGCGCTCGAGCGCGACTTCGGCTGCAACGTCGACGTCGCCGGCTGGCTGGTCGCCGACCCCAACCTCGAGGATGCGAGCGTGCGCGCGCGCATCGTCCAGGCCGTGCTCGACGGCTACGCACAGAAGGTGGCGCGCATCGGCGCCCGAGATCATGCGCCACGTCGAACGCGACGTGGTGCTGCGCCAGCTCGACCAGCACTGGCGCGACCACCTCGGGGCGATGGATTACCTGCGCCAGGGCATCCACCTGCGCGGCTACGCGCAGAAGGACTACCGGTACGAGTACAAGCGCGAGGCCTTCGAGCTGTTCACGGCCATGCTGGGGCGGGTCAAGTACGACGTCGCCTCGATGATGAGCAAGGTCGAGATCCGCACGCCCGAGCAGATCGATCGCGAGGAGGCCGAGCGGCGCGAGCGGCTGATGCGCGCGCTGAAGGCGCAGCACGCCGAGGTGACCACGGCGCTGGCGCTCGGCGCGCCCCCGGATCCGGCTGGCGCCGCCGCGGATCCTGGCGGCGCGGCCGGTGCGACCGGTGCGGCCGGCGCTGGCGTGGCCGCGGGGCCGGCGGCGCCCTTCGTGCGCTCCGACCGAAAGGTTGGCCGCAACGAGCCCTGTCCCTGCGGTTCGGGGCGCAAGTACAAGCAATGCCACGGCATGCTGGAGGCCTGAAGCCCACGGTGCGCGTGGTCGCGGCCGTGATCTATGATGAGGCGCAGCGCGTGCTGGTCGCGCAGCGACCCGCGGGCAAGGCGCTGGCGGGGCAGTGGGAGTTCCCCGGCGGCAAGACCGAGGCCGGCGAGAGCGACGCGAACGCGCTGCGGCGCGAATTGCGCGAGGAACTGGGCGTGCAGGTGGACGCCGCCCGCCCGCTGCTCGAGCTTGCGCACGAGTACACCGAGCGCCACGTGCAGCTGTCGGTGTGGCTGGTGGACCGATTCAGCGGCGTGCCGGCCGGCCGCGAGGGCCAGCAGCTGCAGTGGGTGGCGCCCGCGGCGTTGCGCGCGTTGCCGCTGCTGCGCGCCGACCTGCCAATTGTCGAGTGGCTCGAGCGGAATTGAGAGGAACAGAAGATGGCCCAGGAACCCGGCTTGCCCGAAATCCAGGTGGACCGCGATGCGCTCTATCGCGAGGACATCTATACCGATCGCAAGGCTGGCACGATCCGGCGGCTGACGCCGGTGACCGCCGAAGGCGCGACCGACCCGGCGCGGCCGGTGCTGTACTCGGGGCAGACGCAGCTGCTGACGCCCGGCGGGGTGCTGCCGCTGTCCTTCGACATCGAGGCCAGCTCGCTCACCGAGGCGGCGGCGCGCTTCCCGGCCGCCGTCCAAGCCGCGCTCGAGCAGGCGATCGAGGAAGCGCGCGAGTTCCGGCGCGAGGCTTCCTCGCGCATCGTGGTGCCTGACGTGGCCGGCGGGCCGCTGCCCGGCGGCGGCAAGATCAAGCTTTAGAGCCTTTAGGCACCCGGGGCGCTTACAAGCCCTGGACGGGCGGCAAGCCGAGGTCGCGGGCCACGGCCGCGTGCACGACGCGGCCCTCGAGCACGTTGAGGCCCGCCTGCAGGCCGGTGTCGGCCGCGAGCGCCTGCTTCCAGCCCAGGTCGGCCAGCGCCTTGACGTAGGGCAGCGTGGCGTTGGTCAGGGCCAGCGCCGAGCTGCGCGCCACGGCGCCCGGCATGTTGGTCACGCAGTAGTGCGTGACACCGTGTACCACGTAGACCGGGTCGGCGTGGGTCGTGGGCCGGCTGGTGGCAAAGCAGCCACCCTGGTCGATCGCGATGTCGACGACCACGCTGCCGGGCCGCATGCGCATGATCATCGCCTCGGTCACGAGCTTGGGCGCGGCCGCGCCCGGCACCAGCACCGCGCCGATCACGAGGTCGGCCTCGGTCACCGCGCGCTCGATCGACTCGGCGGTCGAGAAGATCGTCTGCACGACGCCGTGGAACTGCACGTCGAGGGCGCGCAGCCGCGGCAGTGAACGGTCGATCACCGTGACGTCGGCGCGGAGGCCATGCGCCATCTCGACCGCGTTGGTGCCGGCGACGCCGCCGCCGATGACCACGACCTTGCCCGGCGGAATGCCGGCCACGCCGCCGAGCAGCACGCCACGGCCGCCCTGCGCCTTCTGCAGGTAGTAGGCGCCGACCTGCACCGACATGCGCCCGGCCACCTCGCTCATGGGCACCAGCAGCGGCAGCGAGCCGTCGCGCGCAGTGACGGTTTCGTAGGCGATCGCGACCGCTCCGGACTTCATGAGGCCGTCGGCCTGGGCGCGGTCGGCTGCGAGGTGCAGGTAGGTGAACAGCACCTGGCCCGGACGCAGCATGGCGCACTCGGCGAGCTGCGGCTCCTTGACCTTGACCACGAGGTCGCTGCCCTCGAACACGGCGGCGGCCGTCGAGGCCAGCTGCGCGCCGGCGGCCCGGTAGTCCCCGTCGCTGCAACCGACGCCGAGCCCGGCGCCGGCCTGCACCGTGACGGTGTGGCCAGCGTTGACGAGCTCGCGCACTCCTGCCGGCATGAGCCCGACGCGGTATTCGTGGATCTTGATCTCCGAGGGAACGCCGATGCGCATGGTGGATCTCCGGACTTTGACAGAGATAAGCGGCGCTATTGTCGCGCGCAGCCATGGCAGGGAATTGCAAAATATGGCCTGTAAAGGTACAAATATGGTGGAAAATACCGGCTCAGGCAGGATAGGTAGCAGAATATGCCACTCGACCCCAAGGACCGCGCAATCCTCGCGGCGCTGCAGTCCGACGGCAGCATCGCCAACGCGGCGCTCGCGGCGCGCGTCGGCCTGTCGGAATCGACCTGCCTGCGGCGCGTGAAGCAGCTCGAGCAATCGGGAGTCATCGAGCGCTACATGGCAGTGCTGAACCCGGCGAAGGTGGGACTGAGCGTCGGTTTCCTGGTGCGCATTACGCTCAAGGGCCAGACTGACCGCGACCTCGGCGCCTTCGAACAGGCGGTGTGCCGCGTGCCCGAGGTCGCGGAGTGCTACCTGACGACCGGCGAGTCCGATTACATGCTGCGGGTGCTGGCGCGCAGCGCCGCCGACTTCGAGCGCCTGCACAGCAAGGTGCTCACGAAGCTGCCTGGCGTCGCGCGCGTCGACTCGAGCTTCGTGCTGCGGCCGGTCGTCAGGCTGGCGGGTCTTCCACTGGACTAGTACCTTCAGCCGAAGGATCAACCGGCTCGCCCGCGATGCCGCGGTCGTTGGCGAGCCAGGCACCGAGGTCGACGAGCTTGCAGCGTTCGCTGCAGAATGGCCGCCACGGGAACTGCTCGCTCCACTCGAGCTCGCGCTTGCAGGTCGGGCACGACAGGCGCGGTGCGGTGTTCACTGCGCTGCCTCACGCACCTCAGGGGCAACAAATCAGCGTGAAGGGCACGTCCACCTCGGTCTGCCGCGGTCGGCTGTCGACGTCGGTCCATTCGAGAAAGCGCAGGTTGCAGCGGTAATGGCTGCCGCTGATCTCGGGGAACAGCGCGGCGCCCGCCGGCACCGCGACGCGCAGCAGCTGGTAAGGGCTGTCACGGTCGAAGTTGACGTTGAAGACGCCGCCGCGGGCGAGCTCGGAGGTCGAGCGCCCGTTCTGGCGCGTCAGCCACAGCAGCTCGGCGATTGCGTCGCAGAGCGGACGCAGCAGGCCCTGCCAGCGCACGAAGGTGGCCATGCGCACCTCGTCCGGCTGGTTGAGCCAGAAGTAATAGTCCGGCAGGTCGAACTCGCAGGTGCCGCCCGGGATCGCGCTGCGGTGCTTGATGGCGGCGAGGAATTCCGAATCGCGCAGCGGCTGCAGCCAGGCCATGCCGGCGGCCGAGAGGTCGGCGCGCAGGCGCAGCAGGTTGCTCATGAGCGCGCGCAGCCGCGCGGCGTCGATGCCGGGATGGTTCTGGTATTCATTGAGCTTGGCGAGGTGCCGCTCGAGCTCCTTGAGCACGTCGCTCCGTACGTCGCCGCGCGTGGCGATCGCCAGCATGTCGAGCAGGCTCGCCATCGCCGCGCGGCTGCCCCAGCTGCTGGCCTTGTCGTTGTGGTACAGCGACTGGCTGTAGAGGAAATCGAGCCGCAGGAAGGTGCGCAAGCGCTCGTTCAGCGGTTGCTCGAATATCGTCGGCGGCGCGCCCGCCGCCGAACCCGTGCCCCGCTGGGATTCGATCATCGCCGTATTGTGCTTGAGCGCGCCGGCGCGCGAAAGCGCCGTGCCGCGCCTGCCTAGCCCGGGCGCGCGAGCTGGAGGTACTTCGAGTGCAGTTCGCGCACCTGCGGGGCCAGTGCCGCCAGCGTCCCGCCGTTGTCGATCACTTCGGTGGCCAGCGCGAGTCGCGCGGCGCGCGACGCCTGGGCGGCGAGCGCGGCCTCGACGAGCGCTGCGTTGCCTCCGTCGCGCCCGGCAAGGCGCGCGCGCTGCACCGACTCCTCGCAATCGACCGCGAGAATGCGATCGTAATCGCCCGCGGTTCCCGATTCGGCCAGCAGCGGAATGACGACGATCAGGTAAGGCGCGCGCACTGCCGCCGCGAGCTGCGCGGCGCGTGCCTGGATCGCGGGGTGGAGCATGGCCTCGAGCTCGCGCCGGGCAGCCTCGTCGCGGAAGACCAGCGCGCGCAGGGCCCTCCGGTCGAGCGTCCCATCGGCGGAGCGCACGCCCGGCCCGAAGCGGGCGAGAACCTGCCCGAGCAGCGCGCTGCCGGGCGCGACAACTTCGCGGGCGATCTGGTCGAGGTCGATGACCGGTACCTCGAGCTGCCCGAACAGTGCCGCCACGGTGCTCTTGCCGCTGGCGATTCCACCGGTCAGCGCGACGCGCAGTGGCTTGGTCGAGGCCATGCGCCAGTCTAACGCCTAGGGCCTGTTAACACTCTGGGGATCGCTGCGTTGCTGCCCCCAAGGCCGCCAGGCAAGGCGCGAGGAGAGAAGTTTGGTGATTCCAAATGAACGACGAGCAACGCCGCCTGGCGGCCTTGGGGGCGCAACCCCCTTGAATCGTGAGGTGAGCGCCATTGTGGAACCGCTGTGGCTTTGTTTTCAGGGGGACGGGGCCAGAATCGTTCAGGACGGTGTTGCGCCTCGCTCATGTGCAATGAGCACACAGCGCTCGGCGCGCCTGGTCCTGAACGATTCTGGCCGCCGTCGCAGTGATCCCCAGAGTGTTAACAGGCCCTAGGTCATCAACCGGTCCGGACCGTCAAGCGGCTCGCGCCGTCACCCGCCGCCGTACAACCCCAGGTATGCCGAGAGCCAGGCCGGCCCCCACATCATCGCCAGCCACCCGGCGGCCGCCAGGAACGGGCCGAAGGGCAGCGGCACGCCGCGTTCGCGGCGGCCGGAGAGGATAAGCGCGATTCCGACCAGGGCGCCCACGCCGGCCGAGCACAGCACGATTGGCAGCAGCATGCGCCAACCGAGCCAGGCTCCGAGCGCCGCGAGCAGCTTGAAGTCGCCGTAGCCCATGCCGTCCTTGCCGGTCAGAAGGCGGAACACGTGGTACACGATCCACAGGCTCAGGTAGCCGGCGGCCGCGCCGATGATCGAATCGCCGGGGCTGGCCGGCAGGCTGTTCGGCGTCGATTCCGTCCACCCCAGCGACGCCACCAGGCCGCCCCAGAGCAGCGGCAGCGTAAGCGAGTCGGGCAGCAGCTGATGGTCGAGGTCGATGACCGTGAGCGCTATCAGGAACCAGGTTACCGCCATGGCGGCCGCCACGGGCCAGCCTGGCCCAAACTTCCACATCACGGCCGCCGACAGTGCACCGCTCAGGAGCTCGACCAGCGGGTAGCGCAGGCTGATGCGCGCGCGGCAGTTGGCGCAGCGGCCACCGAGCAGCAACCAGCTCAGCACCGGGATGTTCTGCCAGGCCCGGATGGGTGCGCGACAGCTCGGGCAGGCCGAGCGCGGTACGAGGAGGTTATAGGGCTTGTGCGTGGCCGTAGTCGTCGCCGCCGCAGCGGAGGTCGTCGCACCCGGCGGCGCCGCCAGCTCGGCGCATTGCGCGCGCCAGTGGCGGTCGAGCATGACCGGCAGGCGGTGGATGACGACGTTGAGGAAACTGCCGACGATGAGCCCGAGCACCGTGGCCAGGCCCACCCACGCCGCGGGCGGAAGTTCGGCCACGCCCGGCATCGGAATCAGACGACGGCGCCGAGCTTGAAGATTGGCAGGTACATCGCGATCACGAGGCCGCCGACCAGCACGCCCAGGATCGCCATGATCAATGGCTCGAGCAGGCTCGACATGCTTTCGACCGCGTTGTCGACGTCTTCCTCGTAGAAGCTCGCGACCTTGCCCGACATGGTGTCGAGCGAGCCCGACTCTTCGCCGACCGCGATCATCTGTACCACCATGTTGGGGAACAACCCGGTGTTCTCCATTGCCCGCTG
Source organism: uncultured Gammaproteobacteria bacterium (assembly GCA_963778855.1). Taxonomy (GTDB): domain Bacteria; phylum Pseudomonadota; class Gammaproteobacteria; order Steroidobacterales; family Steroidobacteraceae; genus FEN-1191. Next base: position 197,758 of record CAVZWC010000002.1, read on the forward strand.
CAGCCGCTGGCCGGTCGCGACTTCGTCGCGGATCTTCATGGTTGCGTTCTCGTAGACGATGTTGCCGGTAGCGCCGGCCACCGACTCGAGCGCCTCGACCAGCGGCACGCCAGCCTGGAACATCGTCGACAGCGTGCGCGCGAAGCGCGCGATCGCCGCCTTGTTGAGGATCGGGCCGATGATCGGGAATTTGAGCATCGCGCGGTCGAGGAACTCGCGCATCTTGCGCGAGCGCTTGTGGAAGTAGATGAAGGTGTAGCCGCCGGCGGCGAGCACCATGGCGATGAAGACGCCGTTGTGCTGCACGAAGCGTGACAGGTTGATGACCATCTGCGTGAAGGCCGGCAGGTCGGCGCCGAAGCCCTTGAACAGGCTCTCGAACTGCGGAATGACGAAGATCAGCAGGATGGTCGTGACGATCAGTGCCACCACCAGCACGGCAGTCGGATAGAACAGCGCCTTCTTGACCTTCTTCTTGATGGCCTCGGTCTTTTCCTTGTAGGTGGCGATCTTGTCGAGCAGCGATTCGAGCGCACCGGCCTGTTCGCCGGCCTCGGTCAGATTGACGTACAGGTCGTCGAAGTGCAGCGGATGCTTGCCCAGCGCCTCGTGCAGCGAGGTGCCGCCCTCGATGTCGGCCTTGATGTCGAGCAGCAGCTTCTGCATCGAGGGCTTGTCGTGGCCGGCGCCGATGATCTCGAAGGCCTGCACCAGCGGGATGCCCGCGCCCAGCATGGTGGCGAGCTGGCGGCTGAAGATGGCGATGTCGCCGGCATTGACCTTGCCGCCCGTCTTGGCCGCGGTGGACTGCTTCTTGATGCTGGTGGCGGCGATGCCCTGGCGGCGCAGCTCGCCGCGCACCGCCTGCTCGTTCTGGGCCACGGTGCGGCCCTTGACCTTCTGGCCCTTGCGATCGCGCCCCTCCCAGTTGAAGGGCATGTCGCGCTTGACGCTGCGTATGGCTGTGCTGGCTTGGGCCATGGTGCTTACTCGATCGTTACGCTGTTGACTTCGTCAAGGCTGGTCAGGCCGGCCTTGACCTTCTCGAGGCCTGCGCGCCGCAGGTCCCAGACGCCTTCCTTGGCTGCCTGGTCGGCGATGTCGATGGCGTTGCCGCCGGCCATGATGAGGCGGCCGATGGCCTCGCTGACTTCCATGACCTGGTAGAGGCCCACCCGGCCCTTGTAGCCGTCGGTGCAGTTCGAGCAACCCTTGGGTGCGTAGATCTTGAGTCCCGGAATCTCTTCTTCCCTGAAGCCCTCCTTCTGCAGCGCCTCGGCGGGGATATCGACCGGCTGCTTGCAGGTTGGGCACAGGCGCCGCGCCAGGCGCTGGGCGATGATCAGGCTGACCGAGGTGGCGATCGCGTAGGGCTTCACGCCCATGTCGACGAGGCGCGTCAGCGTCTGCGGCGCGTCGTTGGTGTGCAGCGTCGACAGCACCAGGTGTCCGGTCTGCGCAGCCTTGAGCGCGATCTCGGCGGTCTCGAGGTCGCGGATCTCGCCTACCATGACGACGTCGGGGTCCTGGCGCAGGAAGGCGCGCAGCGCCGCGGCAAAGGTCAGGCCGACCTTGTTGTTGACGTTGACCTGGTTGACACCGGGCAGGTTGATTTCCGCCGGGTCCTCGGCGGTGGAGATGTTGGTGTCTTCCTTGTTGAGGATATTGAGGCCCGTGTACAGCGACACGGTCTTGCCACTGCCCGTGGGGCCGGTCACCAGGATCATGCCCTGCGGCTTGGCCAGGTGCTTGAGATAGAGCTCTTTCTGGTGTGACTCGTAGCCGAGCGCGTCGATGCCGAGCATCGCCTGCGAGGAATCGAGGATGCGCAGCACGATCTTCTCGCCGAACAGCGTCGGGCAGGTGCTCATGCGGAAGTCGATGGCGCGGGTCTTCGACATGCGCAGCTTGATGCGCCCGTCCTGCGGCACGCGACGCTCGGCGATGTCGAGCCGCGACATGACCTTGAGACGCGCGCTGATCTTGCCGGCCAGCTGCACCGGCGGCTGCGCGAGTTCCTTGAGGATGCCGTCGATGCGCAGGCGCACGCGGAACATCTTCTCGTAGGGCTCGAAGTGGATGTCGGAGGCGCCGCGGCGGATGGCATCCAGCATGACCTTGTTGACGAAGCGCACGATCGGCGCGTCCTCGACGTCGTCGCGCGAGACCTCGGCGCCAATTTCATCATCGCCGGCGCCGACGTCGAGCGCATCGAGGTCGACGTTCTCGTCGTCGCCGAGGTTCGGCATCGAGGTGTCGACCTGCTCCATCGCCTTGTCGAGGAACTTCTGCAGCTTGTCGTCCTCGACCACGATGGCGTCGACGGCAAGGCCGGTCTGGAACTTGATCTCGTCGATGGCGTGCAGATTGGTCGGGTCGGCGACTCCGAGGAACAACCGCTTGCCGCGCTTGAACAGCGGCAGGACGCGGTGCTTCGCCAACAGCTTGTCGGACACCGTCTTGACGGTGTCGAGGTCGACGGCGAGGGAATTGAGGTCGAACAACGGCACGCCGTATTCCGTGGCCGCCGCCACGGCGATGTCACGCGCCGTCGCCGCACCCGCGGCGACCAGCTGGGTCACGAAGCTGGTGCGCTTTTCGCTCGCCGCCTGCAGGGCCGCTCGCATGCCAGTCTCGTCGACGACGCCGTCCTGGACCAGCCGCTGGGGCAGGCCGCCGAGGCCGCCGCTCCGCGCGGCGCTCAAGGCTACAGAGGCGTTTTCATTCATGGACTTGCGCAGCACCCCGGGCCGTGGTCAGACCCTAAGTCTAACCGACAGGGACCCTCTATCAATGTCAAATACCTTCGCGATGTTTGCACATACCTGCCAGCGGCAGGGTGACGGGTATCCCAAAAGAAGAAGCCCCTCGCGGGGAGGGGCTTCTTCAGGGCCTTGGGGCGCCTTAAACGCCGCTGGCGGGCCTTACTTGCACGAAGCCGGCAGCCACTTGGCCGGGATCGTTGTGCCCGTGCCCGGGCCCGGAGTCGCAATGTTCAACGTCGGCGCGGCGGCCATACCGCACTGCCAAACGAGGTCGCCGTTCGTCGAGATGAAGGGCGAGACGCCCACGACCAGGCCGTTCAGCTTCGCATTGGCCGTCAGGCCGCCCGCGCTGGCGAAGGTCGCCTGGATCAGGCCGCCGGCCGCCAGGTCGACCGTGCCGTACTTGCCGGTGCTGACGCCCGTGAACCCGAGGCCCGTCGGAGCGGCAGTCGTCAAGTTGGCAGCGGGAAAGGCACCGTTCTGCGTGTAGTAATCCGCCACGGCGACCTTCACGGCGTCAGCGAGGTTCAGGCCTTCCGTCACCTGGGCACGGATCGTGTAGTCCTGATAGGCCGGGATCGCGATCGCGGCCAGAATGCCGATGATCGCCACGACGATCATCAGCTCGATGAGAGTAAAACCCTTTTGTAACGATTTCATGATGCACTCCTGTCTGAAGATTCTTGATCGGGCTCGAAGTATCTAAGTCAAAAGCCAACCTGGGAAAGGGAAGCCCCTCCCGAAGGAGGGGCCTCCGTAGGCGCATGTACCGAACTTACTTGCACGAAGCCGGCAGCCACTTGGCCGGGATCGTTGTGCCCGTGCCCGGGCCCGGAGTCGCAATGTTCAACGTCGGCGCGGCGGCCATACCGCACTGCCAAACGAGGTCGCCGTTCGTCGAGATGAAGGGCGAGACGCCCACGACCAGGCCATTCAGCTTCGCATTGGCCGTCAGGCCGCCCGCGCTGGCGAAGGTCGCCTGGATCAGGCCGCCGGCCGCCAGGTTGACCGTGCCGTACTTGCCGGTGCTGACGCCCGTGAACCCGAGGCCCGTCGGAGCGGCAGTCGTCAAGTTGGCAGCGGGAAAGGCACCGTTCTGCGTGTAGTAATCCGCCACGGCGACCTTCACGGCGTCAGCGAGGTTCAGGCCTTCCGTGACCTGGGCGCGGATCGTGTAGTCCTGATAGGCCGGGATCGCGATCGCGGCCAGGATGCCGATGATCGCCACGACGATCATCAGTTCGATGAGGGTAAAACCCTTCTGGAGAGACTTCATTGCAATACTCCTGCAAACGTTGGTTGAGACAGACTGCGGCGCGTGCCGCTGACCAATATGAAGCAAGTCCCATGCCAACGGGTCGAAAGGCGGGTAACCCATTGTTTATGAAGAATTGACAGGCGAGATTCGGGCGGTCGTGGACCTAATCTCCGGCTGCTTCCGCCGACACTATCGGCCGGTGCGCGTCACAAAGTGACGTGGCTTGTCAGGGGACGCCCTCGGCGTGGGGACTCATTCGATGCCGAGCTTCTTGACCCGGTAGCGCAGCGCGCGAAAGGTCATCCCGAGCAGCTTGCCGCCGCGGTCTTGTTGTAGCGGGTCTGCTCGAGCGCCTTGACGATCGCGTCGCGCTCGATGTGCTCGAGCTGGTCGCTCAGGTCGGATGGAGCAGCGCTCCGGGCGGCCGGCGATTGCCACTGCCGCAGCGGCTGCCCCGCGCACGCGGCGGCGCCCGCGGGGCGAAGCTGCAGGTCGCCGACCGCGATGCGGCCGCCCGTGCACAGCGTCAGCGCGCGCTCGAGGATGTTCTCGAGCTCGCGCACGTTGCCCGGGAACGGATAGTCCCGCAGCACCGCCAGCGCGTCCGGCGCTCAGCGCCGGCACCGGCGTCGCCGAGCGGCGCGCGAGGCGGTGCAGGATCGCCTCGGCGAGCTCCGGGATGTCCTCGGGGCGCTCGCGCAGCGGCGGCACGCGCATCTCGATGACGTTGATGCGGTAGTAGAGGTCCTCGCGGAATCGCCCCGCGGCGACCAGTCGCCGCCAGGTTCTTGTGCGTGGCCGACAGGATGCGCACGTCGACCGGCAGCTCGCGCTGCTCGCCGACCGGCCGCACGGTCTTCTCCTGGATCACGCGCAGCAGCTTGACCTGCATGTGCAGCGGCAGGTCGGCGACCTCGTCGAGGAACAGCGTGCCGCCCTCGGCGCTCTGCACCAGGCCCTGCTTGTCGGCGACGGCGCCGGTGAAGCTGCCGCGCTTGTGGCCGAACAGCTCGCTCTCCATCAGCTCGGTCGGAATCGCGCCGCAGTTGACCGGCACGAACGGGCCCGTCGTGGCGCGCGCCGCTGCTCGTGGATCAGGCGCGCGACCAGTTCCTTGCCGGTGCCGGATTCACCGGAGATGTGCACCGGCGCCTGGCTGCGCGCCACGCGCGCGATCACTCGCGCAGCGCGTCCATCGCCGGCGAGCTGCCGAGCAGCCGCGGGCCTGATCGCAGCGGTCGTCGCCGGCGCGCGCGGCTTCGCCGAGAGCGTGATCGCGCTGCGCGACCAGCTTGCGCAGCACGCCGAGGTCGAGCGGCTTGGAGACGAAGTCGAAGGCGCCGAGCTTGAGCGCGCGCACCGCGGTCTCGACGTTGCCGTGCGCGGTGATGACGGCCACCGGCAGCTGGCGGCTGCTGCTCCTGGATCCAGGCGACCAGGTCGAGCCCGTCGCCGTCGGGCAGGCGCATGTCGGTCAGGCACAGGTCGAAGTGGCGTTCGCCGAGCAGCCCCGTGCGCGTCGGCCAGGTCGCCGGCCGTGCGCGGTGCGCGAGATTCATGCGCTCGAGCGTGAGCGTGACGAGCTCGACCAGGTCCGGCTCGTCGTCGACGATCAGTACGATGGGCTTGCTCATGGCGCGGGCTCGATTATCGTCCGGTTTCATCTCACGGGGAAGGGCGCCGTCACAGTACCGGCGCCCCGGGCAGCATCACGGCCGCCCAGCGCGACGGATCGGCGAACACGAGCCGGAACACGCTGCCGCCGCCGTCGCGCGGCTCGTACAGCAGGGTCGCGCCGTTGCATCTCGGCGAGTTCGCGCGCGAGGAACAGGCCCAGCCCGGTGCCGCCGCGGCCGCGCGTGAAGAACGGCTCGAAGATCCGCTCGACGTCGCTTTCGGCGACGCCCGCGCCGCGGTCGGCCACCTCCAGGTAGGCGCGCCCGCTAGCGCGCCACGCGCCGCATGCGCAGCTCGACCGGCGACGCTGCCGTCGGCGGCGCGCGCCGTAGCGCAGCGCGTTCTCGCACAGGTTCCAGACGATCTGGTGCAGCTGGCTGGGATCGACCAGCGACCTCGAGGTCCGGCGGACGCAGCGCGCAGCCGAAGCGCTCGGCGGTCGCACTGCAGCGGTCGCGCAGAACTCCTCGCGGAATCGCCGCGCACCAGGCCGCCGATGTCGAGTCGTTCCGGGCGCGGTGCCTCGCGCCGCGAGAGCTGCAGCACGTTGTCGACGATGCCGCTGACGCGCTGCGCATTGCTGCGCATGATCTCGGTCAGGCGCTGCTCGTCGGCGCCGAGGCCGCTGGCCTCGCGCCAGCAGCTGCGCGGCGTGGCTCATGGCGCCGACCGGGTTGCGGATCTCGTGGGCGATGCTGGCCGTCAGCCGGCCGAGCGCCGCGAGCTTGGACTGCTGCACGCGCGCGGCGAGCGCGCCCGTGTCCTCGAGGAAGATCAGCACCGGCGCCGGTTCGGCCGCACGCCAGCGGCGCGAAGTGCGGCTCGACGATCGCGCGCGCCGTCGGCCGCCGACGAAGCTGCCCGCGGATCGCTCGTCGGCGGTGCGGCATCGGTGGCGCCGCGCCAGGTCGTCAGCAGGTAGAGCAGGCGCGGCGAGACCTCGCCCAGCAGCGCGCCGGGCACCGCGACCGCGTCGCCGAGCATCTCGCGCGGCCGACTCGTTGATCAGCCGGATGCGGTCGCTCGGGTCGACGACCAGGATGCTCTCGCGCAGGTGCTGCACGATGTACTGCGACAGCTGCGCCAGGTTGGCGAGGTCGACTTCCTGGCGGCGCACCAGCGCCTCGCTCTCGCGCAGCCGCTTCGCCACCGGCCAGGCCGAGGCGCGACCAGGAACACGACCGCGCCCATGACGCCGGCGAGCGGATAGTCGGCGATGCCGGCGTAGCCGGCGGTCTGGCAGGCGATCTGCTGCACCAGGATCGCCAGCGCGGCGATCGGCGGCGATCAGCAGCGCCTCGCGGCCGACCGCGAGCATCGCCATCGCGCCGACCGGCACCACGAGCAGGATGCCGAGGCCGCTGGCGACGCCGCCGCTGGTGTAGAGCAGCAGGCCGATCGCCGATGGCGTCGACCAGCGTGTGCGTCAGCACCAGCGTGCGGTGGCTGGGCCATGGCGCCGCCCGGCGCAATGCGAGCAGCAGCGCCGAGCAGGAAATAGAGCGGCGAGCACGGCGCGGAACACGGACGGCGCGGAGCTGCCGAACACCGACACCGGCTGCGTCAGCTCGTACATGGCCACCAGCACCAGCACCGACAGCAGGCGGTACAGGTTGGTCAGTCCGACGATGCGCCAGGCGAGATCGGTATTCGTGGCGCTCGCCGGCCGTGCGCCAGCCTCGCTGACGGAGCAGCTCATGGCGTCAAGGTAGCATCCGTTCGACGGGTTTCCGCGACAACCGCCCGTCCGCTCCCCGGGCGACGATGAACCTGCACGAATACCAGTCCAAGAAGCTGCTCGGCGAACTACGGCATCCCGGTGCCGGCAGGACTGCGTGGCCGCCAACGCCGACGAGGCCGAGGCGGCCGCGCGCGCGCTCGGCGGCGGCGCTCTGGGTCGTCAAGGCGCAGGTGCACGCCGGCGGCCGCGGCAAGGCCGGCGGCGTCAAGCTGGCGCGCGAGCTGCGAGGCCGTCGAAGCGGCCGCGGCCGCGATGCTCGGCCAGCGGCTCGTCACCAAGCAGACCGGCCCCGCGGGACTGCCGATCGACCAGGTCTACGTCGAGGCGGGCTCGGAGATCGAGCGCGAGCTGTACCTGAGCCTGACTGCTCAACCGCGAACGCGGCCGCATCGCCTTCGTCGCCTCGGCCGCCGGCGGCATGGACATCGAGGAGGTCGCGCACACGACGCCCGAGCAGATCCTCGCCGTCGAACGTGCATCCGGCCGCCGGACTGCAGGCCTACCAGTGCCGCGAGCTCGCCTTCGGCCTCGGGCTCGACGGGCGAGCAGGTCGGCGCAGTTCCAGTCGATCCTGCACGGCCTCTACCGGCTGTACCTCGAACGCGACGCGAGCCTGGTCGAGATCAACCCGCTGATCGTCACCCGCGGCGGCGCGCTGGTCGCGCTCGACTGCAAGCTCAACATCGACGCCAACGCGCTGTTCCGCCAGCCGGAGATGGCGGCGCTGCGCGATCGCGATCCAGGAAGATCCGATGGAGCGCGCGCGCCAGCGAGCACGACCTCAACTACGTCTCGCTCGACGGCGACATCGCCTGCATGGTCAACGGCGCCGGGCTCGCGATGGCGACCATGGACCTGATCAAGCTGCACGGCGGCGCGCCGGCGAATTTCCTCGACGTCGGCGGCGGCGCCACCGCCGAGCGCGTGACCGCCGCCTTCGAGCTGATCCTGTCGAACCCGAAGGTGCGCGCGATCCTGGTCAACATCTTCGGCGGCATCGTCCGCTGCGACCTGATCGCCGACGGCATCATCAGCGCGGTGCGCGACGTCGGCGTGCGCGTGCCGGTGGTCGTGCGGCTCGAGGGCACGAACGCCGAGGCCGCGCGCGCCAAGCTCGCCGGCGGCTCGCTGGCGATCACGGCCGCGACCGACCTGACCGATGCCGCGCGCAAGGTCGTCGGCGGCCGCGAAGGCGCGCGGCGCCGGAGCGCGTCCATGAGCATTCTCGTCAACAAGAGCACGCGCGTGATCTGCCAGGGCTTCACCGGCAAGCAGGGCACGTTCCACTCCGAGCAGTGCATCGCCTACGGCACGCGGCTGGTCGGCGGCGTGACGCCGGGCCGCGGCGGCGAGCGTCACCTCGGCCTGCCGGTGTTCGACACCGTGCACGAGGCGGTGCGCGCCACCGGCGCCGACCGCCAGCATGATCTACGTGCCGGCGCCGGTGCCGCCGACTGCGATCCTCGAGGCGGCCGACGCCGGCATCGAGCTCATCGTCTGCATCACCGAGGGCGTGCCCGGTCAACGACATGGTGCGGGTCAAGGCGGCGCTCGCCGGCAGCGCCACGCGGCTGGTCGGGCCCAACTGCCCCGGCGTCATCACGCCGGGCGAGTGCAAGATCGGCATCATGCCGGGCTTCATCCACAAGCCGGGCTGCGTCGGCATCGTCTCGCGCTCCGGCACGCTGACCTACGAGGCCGTGTTCCAGACCACGCAACAACGGCCTCGGGCAGAGCACCTGCGTCGGCATCGGCGGCGACCCGGTGCGCGGCATGAACTTCATCGACGTGCTCGAGCTGTTCGAGCGCGATCCGCAGACCGAGGGCATCATCATGGTCGGCGAGATCGGCGGCAGCGACGAGGAGGCGGCCGCCGAGTACATCCGCCGCCACGTCAGCAAGCCGGTGGTGGCCTACATCGCCGGCGTCACGGCGCCGCCGGGCAAGCGCATGGGTCATGCCGGCGCCGTGATCGCCGGCGGCAAGGGCACCGCGGCCGACAAGTTCCGCGCGCTCGAGGCCGCTGGCGTGCGCACCGTGCATTCGCCGGCGCTGCTTGGCAGCGCCATGCGCGAGGCGCTGCGGCGCGGGCGGCGCGCCGCACACAATCCGGACGCCAAGCGCGGGCCGCAGGTCAAGGCCAAGGCCAAGCCGAAGGCAACCAAGCCCGGGAAGGCTGCGCGGCCCAGGGCCAAGGCGAATTCGCGGACGCGGCCGGCGCGCCGGCGGGTGCGTCGCAAGTCGCGGCGCTGAACGTGAGCCGGCGGGATCCCGCTTGAAGCGCGAACCGAGGCTGACACTGGCCCTGGCGCAGGTGAACCTGCTGGTCGGCGACGTGCAGGGCAACCTCGCGCGCGCGCTGCGCGAGGCGCGCGCAGGCCCGCGACGAGTGCGGCGCGGACCTGGTGCTGTTCCCGGAGCTCACGCTCTCTGGTTACCCGCCCGAGGACCTGCTGTTCCATCGCGGCCTGCGCACGCAGATCGAGAGCGCGCTCCAGGGGCTCGCCGATGCGGCGCCCGGCATCGGCCTGGTGCTCGGTTTCCCCGAATACGAGGGGGCGCAGATCTACAACAGCGCGGCGGTCTTCCGTGACGGCCAGCGCCTGGCGCTGACGCGCAAGTCCTGCCTGCCCAACTATCACGTGTTCGACGAAAAGCGTTATTTCACGGCCGGCGAGGGACCCTCGGTGTTCGAGTGCCGCGGCTTCCGGCTGGGGCTGCTGGTTTGCGAGGATGTGTGGGAGAGCGAGCCCGCGCGCCGCGCGCGCGCGGCCGGCGCCGAAGTACTGCTGGTGATCAACGCCTCGCCGTTCGAGATCCACCGCCAGCGCGAACGCGAGCGTGTGCTGCGCGAGCGTGTCGCCGAGTGCGGCCTGCCGATCGTTTACGTGAACCTGTGCGGCGGCCAGGATGAGCTGGTGTTCGACGGCAATTCCTTCGTGATGGCGGCCGACGGCACGCTCGCGATGCGCGCGCCGGCTTTCGAGGAAGGCCTGCACCGGGTCGAGTTCGAGCGCCGCGGCGGCGCGGTGGTGCCCATCGCCGGGCCGGTGGCGCCCGAGCTGGCCGCCGAGGCCAGCGTCTACCGGGCGCTGGTGCTGGGCGTGCGCGACTACGTCAACAAGCACGGCTTCCCCGGCGTGGTCATGGGGCTCTCGGGCGGCGTCGACTCCGCGCTGACGCTCGCCGATCGCCGTGGATGCGCTCGGCGCCGAGCGCGTGCAGGCGGTCATGATGCCCTCGCGCTACACCTCGCAGATGAGCATCGAGGACGCCACCGCGCAGGCGCGCCGCCTGGGCGTGAAGATCAGCTCGATACCGATCGAAGGCCTGTTCGAGGCCACGCTCGCGGCGCTTTCGGCCGAGTTCGCCGGCCGCGAGCCCGATACCACCGAGGAGAACATCCAGGCGCGCGCGCGCGGTCTGCTGCTGATGGCGATCTCGAACAAGACCGGCCGCATGCTGCTGACCACCGGCAACAAGAGCGAGATGGCGGTGGGCTATGCCACGCTCTATGGCGACATGAACGGCGGCTTCGCGCCCATCAAGGATTGCAGCAAGCTGCTGGTGTACCGGCTCGCGGAATACCGCAATTCGCTCGCGCCGGCGGACGCTCCGGTCATCCCGGCGCGCGTGATCGAGCGCGAGCCGAGCGCCGAGCTGCGCCACGGGCAGAAGGACACCGACTCGCTCCCGCCCTACAGCGTGCTCGATCCGATCCTCGAGGCCTTCATCGAGGAAGACCTGTCGGTCGACGAAATCTGCGCGCGTGGCTTCGAGCGCGCCGTGGTCACGCGCATCCTCAACCTCGTGCAGCGCAACGAGTACAAGCGCCGCCAGGCGCCGCCGGGCGTGCGCGTGAGCCGGCGGGCGTTCGGGCGCGATTGGCGGTATCCAATCACGAGCGGATACCGACGGTAGGGAAGGGCGGATACGCTATTGCGGGTTGTGGGTCGCGGGTCGTAGCGCGGGCGGCGATGGCGAGGGCGCCGCGATGTGGTCGGCCGCGCCGCCCGAGCGCGGCGAACCTTGCCGCTCGCTGCCGGAACGGCGCGTCGTGGCGAAGAATATTGAAATGGCGCACCGCGTTCCGGCGACGCTCGCGGCAAGGCGGCCTCCGACACATCGCGGCGCCCTCGCCATCGCCGCCCGCGCTTCAAGTCATGAACGGGTGAGCGTGTGCTCGGGCCCCGATGCTCGGAGAGACGGAGTGCGTGCCCGTGCAGATTCTGCTTGTTGAATTGGCGGGTGCGTGGCGGTAAGGGTGGTGAATTGTGTGTCGGAGGGTGGCGAAGCGCGCGCCGGCCGCGCGCCGGTGCGACACTGGAATTGCGGTGACCTGATGGCGCCGCGCGCGGCGGGGCGCGCGAGCGTCGCCGCTGCGCACTCCGCTTTTCATTATTCCGGATTCCTGTCCCGCAGCGGCGCACCCGACCACACAATTGACCACCCTTACCGCCGCGCGCCCGCCTCTTCAGGGCGCCGACGCCGCCTGCCGCACGCGCACCGTCACCAGAACTGCCACCACGACTTCCTGGGCGCGTTCTGCACGCTCGGCTTCTGGTAATTCGTCAGGTAGACCTGCTCGACGTTGGCCTGCAGGTCCTTGAGCCCCAGCTTGCGGTAGCTCTCAATCATGATGTCCAGCGCTTCCTGTACCGCCGGTGCGCCGTCGTATTGCTCGATGACGCGCTGGGCGCGATCGGCGGCGGCGACGTAGGCGCCGAGGCGGAGGTAATAGCGGGCGACGTTGATCTCGTATTCGGCGAGCCGGTTGCGCAGGTAGATCAGGCGCTGCTGCGAATCGTAGGCGTATTCGCTCTTCGGGTATTGCTTGACCACCGTGCTGAAGTCGTTGATCGAGGCCAGCAGCGCGGCGGGCGGGCGCTTGGCGGTGTCGACGCCGAGCCAGCGCTCGATGGCCCAGGGTACGTCCTCGAAATCGATCAGGCCCTTCATGTACCAGGCGTAGTCGACGCGCGGATGGGTCGGATTCTCGCGCAGGAACTGCTCGGCGGCGTCGGTTGCGGCCTCCTTCTCGCCCTTGCGGTAATAAACGCAGATCAGGTCGAGGCGCGCCTGCCGGGTCTCGTCCGAGAACGGGTAGCGCGAGGTCAGGGCTTCGTACTGCTTGACCGCGCTTTCGTAGTCGCGGTCATGCAGCGACTTGAGGGCGGTCTGGTACAGGGCCTTGGCCGACAGGCGGTCAATCTCCCGATTCTTGTTGCTGCTGCAGCCCGTTAGCGCCACGCAGGCGGCCAGCAGCAGCGCCGCGGCCCCCAGGGCCGGCGCGCGGTATGGCTTGTGGCCCGGTCTCCTGATGACGGTCACGTTGTACCCTGCTCCACGAAAGCGCCAGTATAGCGAATCCAGCGCACCGGACCTGCGACCAGGGGAATGAGCACCAAGTTCCGCATCCACGAACTCGAGCTGCCCGCCAGCGCCGCCGGCCAGCGCCTCGACGCGGCCCTCGCGGCCGCGTTGCCGCAATATTCGCGTGCCCGGCTGCAGCGCTGGATCGGCGCCGGCGCGGTGCTGCTCGCGGGCCGCGCCGTGCCCGGCCGCCATCGGCTGGCCGGGGGCGAGCAGGTGCGGGTGCGGGCGGAATTCGCGCCGGACGTGGCCGTCGCGCCGGAGCCGATCGCGCTGCGCATCGTCCACGAGGATGAGGCGCTGCTGGTCATCGACAAGCCCGCCGGGCTGGTCGTGCACCCGGGCGCCGGGAATCGCAGCCACACGCTGCAGAACGCGCTGCTGGCGCACGATGCGGCGCTGGCGCTGGTGCCGCGCGCGGGCCTGGTCCACCGCCTCGACAAGGACACGAGCGGGCTGCTGGTGGTCGCGCGCACGCCCGAAGCCCACACGGCGCTGGTCGGCCAGTTGCAGCGACGCGAGATCAGCCGCGAATACCTGGCGCTCTGCCTCGGCCTGCCCACCGCCGGCGGCACGATCGAGCAGCCCATCGGCCGGCATCGCACGCAGCGCACGCGCATGGCCGTACGCCACGACGGCCGCGAGGCCGTGACCCATTACCGCATCGAGGAGCGCTTTCGCGGGCACACGCTGCTGCGCGTGCAACTCGAGACCGGCAGGACCCACCAGATCCGCGTCCATCTCGCGCACGTCGGCCTGCCCCTGGTCGGTGATCCTGTGTACGGCGGGCGGCGGCGGCTCGTGGCCGGCATGGGCGAGGCGGCGCGCGCGGCGCTGCTGGCGTTCCGCCGCCAGGCGCTGCACGCGCACCGGTTGGCGCTGGATCATCCCTCGACCGGCCGCCACCACGCCTTCGAGGCGCCGTTGCCGGAGGATTTTCGCAAGTTGCTGGCGGTGCTGCGCGCCGATGCCCGGTTGGCGCAGCGATGAGCCCCGGACTGCTGCGCGCACAGTGGGCCCCGCCCCCGGGCGTGCAGGCCGCGTGCAGCTTGCGCAGCGGAGGCATCAGCGCGCCGCCGTACTCGAGCCTCAATCTTGGCTCCCACGTCGGCGACGACCCCGCGGCGGTCGCGGAGAATCGCCGACGCGTGGCCGCGGCGCTCGATTTGCCCGCCGAGCCCTTGTGGCTGGAGCAGGCGCATGGCGTCGATGTGGCCGACGCGGACGCGGACGCGGACGCGGACGCGGACGCCGGTCCGAGGCCTTGCGATGCCGCGATCAGCCGGCGTGCGGGCAGGGTACTCGCCATCCTGGTTGCCGATTGCATGCCGGTGCTCCTGGCCAGCGAGGATGGTGCCGTGCTGGGCGCGGCGCACGCTGGCTGGCGGGGGCTCGCCGCGGGCGTGATCGAGGCGACAGTCGCGGCGATGGCCGTGGCGCCGGTTCGCATCCGCGCGTGGCTCGGGCCGGCGATCGGTGCGCGGCACTTCGAGGTCGGCGATGAGGTGCGCGCGGCCTTCGTGGCGCAGGCGGCGCAGACGGGCGCCGCCTTCAGCCGCAACGCGCGTGGACGCTGGCAGTGCGACCTCGAGCGGCTCGCCCGCCAGCGACTCGCCGCGCTCGGCGTGGCGCAGGTATGGAGCGCCAGCCTGTGCACCTACGCGCAGGAGGAACAGTGCTTTTCCTATCGGCGGGACGGCCGCACCGGGCGCATGGCGGCGCTCATCTGGCGCCGCGCAGGCGCGTGCTAGAGTAATCCGTCCATGCCCACCCTGACCTGGATCCTGCTCGCGACGCTGTTCGGCGGGCTGCTGAGCGCGGCGCTCGCGGGCCTGTTCCTGTTGTTCCCAGAGGCGCGGCGCGCGCGTGCGCTGCCGCACCTGATCAGCTTCGCCACCGGGGCGATGTTGGCCGCGGCGCTGATCGGCCTCTTGCCCGAGGCCGTGGCTGGCGTCGGGCCAGGGCGCGTCGAGGGCATCGGCGCCGCCTTGCTGGGCGGCATCGCCTTCTTCTTCGTGCTCGAGAAATTCGTGCTCTGGCGCCACTGCCACACCGAGGACTGCGAGAGCCACCAGGTGCCGGCCAGCGACCAGCGCGAGCGCGCTGCGGCCTGGATCGTGCTGATCGGTGACGGCGTCCACAACGGCTTCGACGGCGTGCTGATCGCCGCCGCCTTCCTGACCGACGTGCGGCTCGGGATCCTCGCGACCCTCGCCATCACGGCGCACGAGATCCCGCAGGAGCTCGGCGACCTGGCGGTGCTGCTGCATGCGGGCATGAAGCCGATGCGCGCACTGCTGTTCAACACCGCGAGCAGCCTGACCTCGATCCTCGGTGGCGTGGCCGGGTACTTCGCGCTCCGGGACACGCTCGACGTGCTGCCCTACGCGATCTCGGTGGCCGCCGCCTCGCTGATCTACGTCGCCGTGGCCGACCTGATCCCCGGGCTCCATCGCCGCATCGACCCGGCCGGCAGCGTGGTGCAGGTGCTGCTGATCGCGGCCGGGGTCGGCGTGATCGCCGCGGCGGAGCAGCTGCTGGGTTAGGGCGCGTCGGGGTGGAATTGCGCTTGAAATGGCCGCCCCAAGCCCCAACATCGGGCGCAGCAACTCATTGATTCCAGACAGGGGTCGAACCTCATGCGCATGGACAAACTGACGAGCCGCATTCCAGGCGGCGCTGGCCGACGCGCAGTCGCTGTGCGTCGGCCGCGACCACCAGTTCATCGAGCCCGCGCACGTGCTGCTCGCGCTGCTCGACGCCCAGGGCGGCGGCACCGCGCCGCTGCTGCTCAAGGCCGGCGCCGACGTCAACAAGCTGCGCTCGCGCCTCGGCGCCGCGCTCGACCGGCTGCCGAAGGTCGAGGGCACGCCCGGCGAGGTGCACGTCTCCAACGACCTCAACCGCCTGCTCAACGTCACCGACAAGCTCGCGCAGCAGCGCGGCGACCAGTACATCTCCAGCGAGCTGTTCGTGCTCGCGGCCTTCGAGGACAAGGCCACGCTGGCGAAGATCCTCAAGGAATGCCGGCGTGCAGAAGGCGGCGGTCGAGAAGGCCATCGACGAGGTGCGCGGCGGCGAGACGGTGCAGGATCGCCGGCGCCGAGGAGCAGCGCGCAGGCGCTCGAGAAATACACCGTCGACCTGACCGCGCGCGCCGGCTCCGGCAAGCTCGATCCGGTGATCGGCCGCGACGACGAGATCCGCCGCACGATCCAGGTGCTGCAGCGGCGCACCAAGAACAACCCGGTGCTGATCGGCGAGCCCGGCGTCGGCAAGACCGCGATCGTCGAGGGCCTGGCGCAGCGCATCGTCAACGGCGAGGTGCCCGAGGGCCTGAAGAACAAGCGCATCCTCGCGCTCGACATGGGCGCGCTGATCGCCGGCGCCAAGTTCCGCGGCGAGTTCGAGGAGCGGCTCAAGGCCGTGCTCAACGATCTGGCGAAGCAGGAAGGCCAGGTCATCCTGTTCATCGACGAGCTGCACACCATGGTCGGCGCCGGCAAGGCCGAGGGCGCGATGGATGCCGGCAACATGCTCAAGCCCGCGCTGGCGCGCGGCGAGCTGCACTGCGTCGGCGCCACCACGCTCGATGAATACCGCAAGTACATCGAGAAGGACGCCGCGCTCGAGCGCCGCTTCCAGAAGGTGCTGGTCAACGAGCCCACGGTCGAGGACACGATCGCGATCCTGCGCGGCCTGCAGGAGCGCTACGAGGTGCACCACGGCGTCGACATCACCGATCCGGCGATCGTCGCCGCGGCGACGCTCTCGCATCGCTACATCGCCGACCGCCAGCTGCCGGACAAGGCCATCGACCTGATCGACGAGGCCGGCGGCGCGCATCCGCATGGAGATCGACTCCAAGCCCGAGGCGCTCGACCGGCTCGACCGCCGCATCATCCAGCTCAAGATCGAGCAGCGAGGCGCTCAAGAAGGAGAAGGACGAGGCCACGAAGAAGCGCCTGGCCACGCTCGAGGAAACCCTGGCGGGGCTGGAGAAGGAAGTACGCCGACCTCGAGGAGGTCTGGAAGGCCGAGAAGGCCACGCTGCAGGGCGGCGCCGCACATCAAGGAGGAGCTCGAGAAGCTCAAGCTCGAGATCGAGGCGGCGCGCCGCGCCGGCGACCTCAGCGCAGGTCGCGGAACTCCAGTACGGCAAGATGCCCGCGCTCGAGAAGCGCCTGGCCGAGGCGCAGGCGGCGGAGAGCAAGGACACGCAGCTGGTGCGCAACAAGGTGACCGAGGAGGAGATCGCCGAGGTGGTCTCGAAGTGGACCGGCATCCCGGTCGCGAAGATGCTCGAGGGCGAGAAGGAGAAGCTGCTGCGCATGGAAGAGGCGCTGGCGAAGCGCGTGGTCGGCCAGGACGAGGCCGTGCGCATCGTCTCCAACGCGATCCGCCGCTCGCGCGCCGGCCTCGCCGATCCGCGCCGCCCGAACGGCTCGTTCCTGTTCCTCGGTCCCACCGGCGTCGGCAAGACCGAGCTGTGCAAGGCGCTGGCCGAGTTCCTGTTCGACACCGAAGAGGCCATGGTGCGCATCGACATGTCCGAGTTCATGGAGAAGCACTCGGTCGCGCGCCTGATCGGCGCGCCGCCCGGCTACGTCGGCTACGAGGAGGGCGGCTACCTGACCGAGGCGGTGCGCCGCCGTCCCTACGCGGTGATCCTGCTCGACGAGGTCGAGAAGGCGCACCCGGATGTGTTCAACGTGCTGCTGCAGGTGCTCGACGACGGCCGCCTGACCGACGGCCAGGGCCGCACGGTCGACTTCCGCAACACCGTCATCATCATGACCTCGAACCTCGGTTCGAACGTGATCCAGGAGCTCGCCGGCGAGGGCAACTACCAGCGCATGAAGACCGCGGTGATGGAGATCGTGCAGCAGAGCTTCCAGCCGGAGTTCATCAACCGCATCGACGACATCGTCGTGTTCCATCCGCTCGGCACCGAGCAGATCCGCGCGATCGTCGACATCCAGCTCGGGCTGCCTGCGCCGGCGCCTGCTCGAGCGCGACATGGAGCTCGAGCTCGACGACGCGGCGCGCGACCCGCTCGGCGAGGCCGGGTTCGATCCGGTGTACGGCGCGCGGCCGCTGAAGCGCGCGATCCAGCAGCAGATCGAGAATCCGCTGGCGCAGCGGATTCTTGCGGGCAAGTTCGTGCCCGGGCGACCGCATCCGCGTGCGGCGCGCCAGGACGGCGAGCTCGCGCTTCGCGCAAGCGGGCGCTGAGGCGCGTGCCAGCGCCGGCCCGGCGCCGAGCCGCGGCGCGCGCCCCTATAATCCTGCGCGCAGGACCGACGAAGCGACGCCGTCATGCCGTTCTACGAATACGAATGTCCGGCCTGCAGGTACTACCTCGAGGTGCTGCAGAAGATCACCGACCCGCCGCTGAGGAAGTGCCCCTCCTGCGGCAAGGCCGGCTTCAAGCGCCTGATGTCGGCGCCGGTGTTCCGCCTCAAGGGCTCGGGCTGGTACGAGACCGACTTCAAGTCGGACAAGGAAGGCAAGCGCAACCTCGCCGGGGCCGAGCGCGAGGAAGCCAAGCCCGCCGCAGCCGAGCGGGCAAGGCGACGGGCGAGGACAAGGCCGTAGGCGCCGACAAGGCCGCCGACAAGGCCGCCGTCAAGTCGGAGGCGCCGGCGGCCGCGAAGGACGGGTCCGAAGCGAAGGGCGCCCGGAGCCGGCGCGGGCCCGCAAGGCTACAGGTTCGGGACGGCGACTGCTTCAGGCCGGGCGGCGGCGCCAGCAAGGCGGTGAGCCCCGGCAAGGCGTCGGCCAAGCGCGCGCCGCGACGGCCGGCGCGGCCGGCCGCGCGCAGGAAGGGCCGGCGGTGAGCGCGGCAGCGCGCGAGGCCCCGGCGCGGCGTGGGCGCTTCGTGCGCGCGCTGCGCCGCTACCTGATCACCGGGCTGCTGATCTGGGTGCCGATCCTGGCCACCGTGCTGGTGGTGCGCTTCATCCTGCAGCTCATGGACCGGACGCTGCTGGTGCTGCCGCACGCGCTGCGCCCGGACACGCTGCTGGGCCTGCACATCCCGGGTTCGGCATGGTGCTGGGCCTGTTGATCGTGCTGCTCACCGGCCTGCTGGTCACCAACTTCATCGGCCAGGCGCTGGTGGCGATCGGCGAGGACCTGCTCGAGCGCATTCCGTTCGTGCGCGCGCTCTACGGCGGCGTGAAGAGCTTCTCCGAGACCGTGCTGTCGACCAGCGGCAACTCGTTCAAGAAGGTGCTGCTGGTCGAGTATCCGCGCGCGGGGTGCTGGAGCATCGGCTTCCAGACCGCCGATCAGCTGCCGGAGATCAACGCCCGCCTCGGCGAGCCGCAGGTCTGCGTGTTCATCCCGACGACGCCCAACCCGACCTCGGGCTTCATCGTCATCGTGCCGCGCGCGAAGTGCATCGAGCTCGACATGCACGTGGATGCGGCCATGAAGATGATCGTGACCCTGGGCGTGGTCGGGCCTCCGGCGCCGGCCGGCGCGGCGATTGCGCCGGCGCGCGCCGCAGCCTTAACATCGCGCGCCCCGTTTTCCCGAATGGCCGCCATGCGCACACATTACTGCGGACAAGTGAACGCGACCCTGGTCGGCCAGAAGGTCACCGTCGCCGGCTGGGTGCACCGGCGCCGCGACCACGGCGGCGTGATCTTCGTCGACCTGCGCGACCGCGAGGGCCTGGTGCAGGTGGTCTTCAACCCGGACGCGGCCGCGGTGTTCGCCGACGGCCGAACGGCTGCGCAACGAGTTCGTGGTGCAGGTCACGGGCACGGTGCGCGAGCGCCCGCCGGCACGGCCAACGCCAACCTCGCCACCGGGCAGGTCGAGATCGTCGCCAGCGCGCTCGAGGTGCTGAACCGCGCCGAGCCGCTGCCGTTCCAGCTCGACGAGCACGTCAGCGAGGAGGTGCGGCTGCGCTATCGCTACCTCGACCTGCGGCGCGAGGTCATGAGCCAGCGGCTGCGCCTGCGCCACGCGATCACGCGCGCGATGCGCGCCTTCCTCGACAGCCAGCGGCTTCGTCGACATCGAGACGCCGATGCTGACCAAGGCGACGCCGGAGGGCGCGCGCGACTACCTGGTGCCGAGCCGCACGCACCCCGGCAAGTTCTTCGCGCTGCCGCAGTCGCCGCAGATCTTCAAGCAGCTGCTGATGATCAGCGGCTTCGACCGCTACTACCAGATCGTGCGCTGCTTCCGCGACGAGGACCTGCGCGCCGACCGCCAGCCCGAGTTCACGCAGCTCGACATCGAGACCAGCTTCCTCTCGCAGGCAGCAGATCATCGGGCTCATGGAGGCGCTGGTGCGCGCAGCTGTTCCGCGACGTGCTCGGGCAGGAGCTGCCCGATCCGTTCCCGCGCATGAGCTACGCCGAGGCCATGCGCCGCTACGGCTCGGACAAGCCCGACCTGCGCATCCCGCTCGAGCTCGTCGACGTCGCCGACCTGGTCGCGGGCTGCGAGCTTCAAGGTGTTCGCCGGCCCGGCGAAGGACAGCGCAGGGCGCGTCGCGGCGCTGCGCGTGCCCGGCGGCGGCGCGCTGCCGCGCTCGCAGATCGACGACTACACCGCCTACGTCGCGCGCTACGGCGCGCGCGGGCTCGCCTACATCAAGGTCAACGAGCGCGCCAAGGGCCGCGAGGGCCTGCAGTCGCCGATCGTCAAGTTCCTCGACGACGCGGCCGTAAGCGGCATCCTCGAGCGCACCGCAGCGCGCGGACGGCGACCTGGTCTTCTTCGGCGCCGACCGCGCCAAGGTCGTCAACGACGCGCTCGGCGCGCTGCGCCTGAAGGTCGGGCCAGGACCTGAGCCTGGTCGCGAGCGGCTGGCGGCCGCTGTGGGTCGTCGACTTCCCGATGTTCGAGTACGACGAGGAGGCGAAGCGCTGGGTCGCGATGCACCATCCCGTTCACCTCGCCGAAGGAGGCCGATGCCGGGGCGCTCAAGGCCGAATCCGGGCGCGGCGCTCGCGCAGGCCTACGACATGGTGCTCAACGGCTCCGAGATCGGCGGCGGCTCGGTGCGCATCCACCGCCAGGAGCTGCAGTCGACGGTGTTCGACCTGCTCGGCATCGGCGCGGAAGAGGCACGCTCGAAGTTCGGCTTCCTGCTCGACGCGCTGCGTTCCGGCGCGCCGCCGCACGGCGGCATCGCCTTCGGCCTCGACCGGCTGGCGATGCTGATGGCGGGCGCCGAGAGCATCCGCGACGTCATCGCCTTCCCGAAGACGCAGACCGCGGCCGACCCGCTGACCGATGCGCCGACCGACCGTGAGCGAGCAGCAGCTGCGCGAGCTGCACATCCGCGTGCGCCAGCCGCCACCGACCTAGGGCCGGTCCGCACCCGCGGCATGAGCGCCGTCGTCTACGTCCACGGCCTCTGGCTCCCGGGACACGAAGCCTTTCTGCTGCACCGGCGGCTGGCGCGCGAGCGCGGCTACGACTGGCACACCTTTTCCTACTCGTCCGTGCTGCTGACGATGTCGGAAATCGCCGACGCGCTGGATCAATTCATCGCGCGGCTGCGGCTGCCGCGCGTGCACCTGCTTGGCCACAGCCTCGGCGGCATCGCCATCCTGCGCTGCCTCGAGCGCCATCCCGCGCAGCCGCCCGGACGCGTGGTCTTCCTCGGCACACCCGGCCTCGCGAGCCGTGCCGCCCGTTCGCTCGCGCGCTTCCGCTTCGGACGCGCCATCCTGGGCCGCGCGGCCGGTGAGGAGCTGCTGTACGCGCACCAGCGTCGCTGGGTCCAAGATCGCGAGCTCGGCATCATCGCCGGCACGCAATCACTGAGCCTCGGCCGGCTGGTGACGAGCTTCGATGAGCCCAATGACGGGACCGTCGCCGTCTCGGAGACCCGGCTGCCGGGCGCGACGGCGCATCTGGAGCTGCCCGTGAGCCACACCGGACTGCTGCTGTCGGCGCGCGTCGCGCACGAGGTCGGGCAGTTCCTTGAGTCAGGGCGCTTCGGTTCCTGACGCCGCCGAGCGTGAGTGCGCGGGTCAACCGCTGATATCGGCGCGATCCGGGCAATTATGTCCACTTTGCCTGTTTGTCATTACCATGGTAATGTGAGATCCATGACCATCGCTCAATCGCGGATTACGGCACAGGGGCAGATCTCCGTGCCGGCGGAAGTGCGCCGGAAACTGGGCCTGGGCCCGGGCTCGGTGCTGGAATGGAGCGACCAGGGCGGCGCAGTTGTGGTTCGCAAGGCCGGGCGCCACAGTTCCATCGACGTCCACCGGGCATTGTTTGGCGACCGGGCCATGGTGACAACAGCGCGGCCACCGAGCGTCGCTGCGGGAATCCGCATGCGCATGCGACGCCGCCGTGCGCGCGATTGACACTAACCTGCTGGTGCGCCTGTTGGTCCGGGACGACCGGCGCCAGGTCATCGCCGCCGAGAAGTTCGTCGGCCGGGGCGCGTGGGTCCCGACACTGGTGCTGGTCGAGGCCCTCTGGGTGCTCGATGCCGTCTACGGGCGCAGCAGGGGACAGCTGGCGGCGGCAGTGGAGCTGCTGCTTGCGCATGCCGAACTGAGGTTGCAGGAAGGCGATGCCGTCGCGGCCGCGCTCAAGCACTACGTCGCTCACCCGGGCGTTGAATTCTCCGACTGCCTGATCCTGGAGACGGCGCGCAAGGCAGGCCACGTGCCGCTTGGCACCTTCGACCGCCGGCTGGCGAGGCTGCCCGATGCGCAAATGGCCTAGCCTGCGGAGGGCCGGGCGTGTGCCGGCGCGAGGTCGATGCCGTCGCCATCTGGAATGCCGGCGGCATCCTGCCTTATAGTCGCGCGCGCGCATGAGCGCCAGGTCGAAGGGGGAAATCGAGATGCTCACGAGAAGGGAATTCGTATCCGCGGCCGCGCTCGGCGCGCTGGGCAGCGCCGTCGGCGCGCGCGCGGACGGCACGGCGCCCACGCCGGCGCCGGTGCAGCAGCAGCGCGCCGCCAAGCTGCCGATCATCGTCTCCGCCGGGAACGGCTTTCCCTACCTCGAGCGCGCGTACAAGCTGATCGACGGCGGAGCCGACACGCTCGAGATCGGTGATCGCGGTGGTCTCGGGCCCGGAGGACGACCCGAACGACGACAGCGTCGGCCTCGGCGGCCTGCCGAACGAGGAGGGCGTGGTCGAGCTCGACGCCAGCTGCATGCACGGCCCCTCGCGCCGCGCCGGCGCGGTCGGCGGCGTGCGCAACATCCGCAGCGTCGCGCGACTGGCGCGCGAGGTCATGCTGCACACCGGCCACGTGATGCTGGTGGGCGAGGGCGCGGAGCGCTTCGCGCTTCGCGCGCGGCTTCAAGCGCGAGGACCTGCTGACCGACGAATCCCGCAAGGTCTGGCTGCTGTGGAAGGAATCACACGCCGACTGGTGGGGCCCGGGCTCGCCGATCCAACTGGAAGGAGCGGCTGCGCCAGCGCGTCGCAATCGGGCGAGGCCGATCGCCACTACGACCGCCTGCTGGCGCTGGCCGCGGAGCTCGGCGTGCGCCCCGAGGCGCGCGCCGCGGCCGTGCACAAGGTGCTGTTTCCGCCGACTGGGACGATTCATTGCTCGGCGCTCAGCGCGACGCGGCGAGATGTCGGGTTGCACGACGACCAGCGGTTTGGCCTGGAAGCTGCCGGGACGGCTCGGCGACTCGCCGATCATCGGCGCCGGCTGCTACACCGACCAGGACGTGGGCTCGGCGGGCGCCACCGGGCAGCGGCGAGGAGAACATCAAGGTGACCGGCGCGCACACCATCGTCGAGAACATGCGCCGCGGCATGGCGCCGCTCGAGGCCGGCATGGACGCGCTCAAGCGCATCGTCCGCAACTATAACGGCGACATGGAGCGGCTCAAGTACATCGACATGACCTACTACGTGCTGCGCAAGGACGGCGCCTACGCCGGCGTCTCGATGTGGACCGGCTACGAGCCCGGCCGCCCGCACGCGATTGCCGTGCACGATGGCACGGCGCGGCTCGAGAAGACCGTCAGCCTCTACGAGGGCGTATCGCAGGAATGGCCGCCGCTCGTCGCGCCCTCGACGGCGGCGCTCTGAACCTGTTGCAGGAGTAATGGCGGATGGCGGCGATCCATGACGCCCCGTCGCTCTATGCGCGCGCCGATCTGGGCGGTGGCAACGGGCCGAGTTGCCGGGACATCATTGCGGCGCAAGCGGATGGGTGGACGGAGCCGGCGATCATGGAGTGGGAGCTGAAGGGCGAGTCGTGGACCGACTGGCACCCCCATGTCGAATACAACTACGTCATCGACGGGCAATTGTTCGTCGAATCAGGCGGTGTGACCGTCGAGGCTCGTGGCGGGGACCTGGTCCGCGTGCCCGCGGGCACGGTGGGCCGATACTGGGCGCCCAAGTATGCCCGGCTGCTCGCCATCTACGGGCCCAATCGAGGGCAGCCGAGCCGGGAAATCGAATACCGGAAACTGGCAGTCGACGATTGACCTAGATCGCCGACGCCGACAGCGTGACGTCCGAGCGCTGCCAGGCGGCCGCGAATTCCTTCCCGACCTGCGTGGCGGCGTCGCTCTTGCCCTGCAACTTGAGCGCGGCGCCCAGGCCGTACAGCGACCAGCCGTTGGCGCGGTTGCGCTGCAGGTCCTCGCGGTAGGTCGATTCCGCCTCGGCGGCTTTCCCGGCCGCAAGCAGCGCGGCGCCGAGCACCTGGCGCGAGGGCACGAACCAATCCGCGGGTTCGTTGTAGGCGAGCTTGTCCTCGGCGGCCACGGCCTGCCGCAGCGCGGCCAGCGCGTCGTCGTTGCGGTGTTCGCTGGCGGCGATTCGTGCCTGCACCAAGGGCACGGCCACGGCCAGCAGCATTGGCACCGAGTTCATGCCGGCGGGGGCATCCGGCGCCACGCTCGCGCCGAAGGTCTGCAGGTTCGCGAGCGCCGCGCGCGCCTCGACCAGCTGGCCCCTGGCGGCCAGCGCCATCGCGCGCCCGTAGAGATAACCTGCCGTGAGCCCGGGGAGCTTGGGGTGCGGCGGCGGCATGTTCAGGATCTCGTCCCAGAGCCCGAAGCGCACGCGCGCCGTATACATCTCCGCGACGTACCAGTCGGCGCCCGGCATTGCCAGCAGCATCTCGTCCGAGACGGATTTGCGCGAGTTGTCCGCAGCCGCTACGGCCTCCGCCCTGCGGCCTTCCATCGCCGCCGAATAGGCGAGGAACTGGTAGTTGTGCGAGGTGTACATGACCGGGTAATAGTCGGGTGGGCGCGTCTGGCCGACGTAGACCAGGTCGGCGGCCGCGCCGCGGCGATTGGCCTCGGCGGCGTCCTCGTAGCGGCCGATGCGCTGGAATATGTGGGCCGGCATGTGCACCAGGTGCCCGGCCCCGGGCATCAGCCCGCGCAGCCGCTCGGCCGAGGCGACGGCCGCATCGGGATGGGGCGAGGCCTCGAGCGCATGCACGTAATAATGGTTCGCGCCCGGGTGTGTGGGATCGGCCTTGAGCACCGCGGCGAGCGTTGCCACGACCTCGTCGGTGCCCGGGGCCGCCTTGCCCTCGGCGGTCCAGAGCTTCCAGGCGTTGGTGTTCATGAGCGACTCGGCGTACAGCACCTGCACGTCGAGGTCGCGTGGATGGCGCTTCGCGACCTCCTTCATCGCCGCGGCGTACGCGACCAGCACGGGCTGGGTTGCTGCGGGATCAAGTGGGGCCGATGAGGGATAGCGCTTCGCGAGCGCCGCGATCAGCGCCTGCTCGACGGGCCTGGCGGCGGCGGCGTGCTTCTGGGCCAGCGCCAACGCCTCCGAGGCCACCCTGGCGCGCTCACTCACCATGAAGAGCAGGTTGTAATTCGGCCCCACCGTGAGCGCGACGCCCCAGTAGCAGGAGGCGCAGTCAGGATCGATCTCGGTCGCCCGCGCGAAGGAGCGCGTGGCCTCGTCGTGGTTGAAGGCCCACATCAGCCGCATGCCCTGGTCGAAGTAGCGCTGGGCCTCGGGCGAGGCGGTCGTCACGGCGCGATGGAAGTCGCCGAGGCCGTCGTACAGCATCGCGCCCTGCGCCCAGTCCCTGAGGCTGGAGGGCGCGTGCGCCATGGCCGGCCCCGCCATCGTTGCTTGATGTGAATGCTGTGCGGCGTCGTCGCCGGTCTTCGCCGCCGGCGGCTTCGGGGCCTCGCTGCAGCCAACCAGCAGCAGCAATGCAAGCGCCGCGGCAATCCGCCCAAGTTCCATGGCAAGCCCCGCTGTCGTGGACCTGCTGTGTATCACGGCTGCTTCCTGCCTTTCAATTCGTATAGCAGCGCGAGCGCCTGGCGTGGCGTCAGCGCGTCCGGCTCGATCTGCGCCAGCCTCAATTCCAGCTCGCTGACGACCGGTGCGCCCGGAGGCGCCGCGACGAACGGCAGCTCGCCCTGGCCGTCGATGCGCGCGCGTGGCGGATGCCGGGCGCCGCCGTCGCGCGTGCTCTCGAGTTCGGCGAGGTAGGCGCGCGCACGCGCGACCACCGGGCGCGGGACGCCGGCGAGCTGCGCCACCGCGAGGCCGAAGCTGCGGTTCGCGGGCCCCTCGCGCACGGCATGCAGGAACACGAGCGTGTCGCCGTGCTCGGTTGCATCGAGGTGCACGTTGGCGCAGCCCTCGAGCTCGGCGCCGAGCGCCGTGAGCTCGAAATAATGGGTCGCGAACAGCGTGAACGCGCGC
This sequence comes from uncultured Gammaproteobacteria bacterium, assembly GCA_963778855.1. GTDB lineage: Bacteria > Pseudomonadota > Gammaproteobacteria > Steroidobacterales > Steroidobacteraceae > FEN-1191. Next base: position 224,238 of record CAVZWC010000002.1, read on the forward strand.
ACCTCGGTGGCCAGGTGGCGGGCCACGGCCCAGGCCAGCGACAGGCCGTCGAAGGTGCTGGTGCCGCGGCCGATCTCGTCCATGAGCACCAGGCTCCGTTCGGTCGCGTTGTGCAGGATGTTGGCGGTCTCGGTCATCTCGACCATGAAGGTCGAGCGACCGCCGGCGAGATCGTCGCCGGCGCCGATGCGGGTGTAGATGCGATCGAGCGGCCCGATGCGTGCGCGCGTCGCCGGTACGTAGCTGCCGATGTGCGCCAGCACGACGATCAGCGCGGTCTGGCGCATGTACGTCGACTTGCCGCCCATGTTCGGCCCGGTGATGACGAGCATGCGTCGCCGCGCGTGCAGCTCGAGGTCGTTCGGCACGAAGGGCGCGGTGCTGTAGCGCTCGACCACCGGGTGGCGCGCGGCCGTGAGCTGCAGGCAGGGCTCGTCCACGAGCTCGGGCTCGCGCCACTCCAGCGTCGTGGCGCGCTCGGCGAGGCAGGCCAGGGCGTCCACTTCGGCCAGCGCCATCGCCGTAGCCTGCAGCGGGCCGATCGCATCGATCAGCTTCGCCAGCAGGTCCTCGAACAGCTGCTTCTCGCGCGCCAACGCCCGCTCGCGCGCACCCAGCACCCGGTCCTCGAAGCCCTTGAGCTCGGGCGTGATGAACCTTTCGGCCGACTTGACGGTCTGGCGGCGCAGGTAATCGGCGGGCACGCGCTCCGCCTGGGCCCGGGGGACCTCGATGTAGAAACCCTGCACGCGGTTGTAGCCGAGCTTGAGCCCGGCCAGGCCGGTACGCTCGCGCTCGCGCCGTTCGAGCTCGAGCAGGAACTCGTCGGTGTGGGTGGCGATGCGTCGCAGTTCGTCGAGCTCGGCGTCGTAGCCGGCCGCGATCACGTCGCCGTCGCGCAGGAATGCCGAAGGTTCCTCGGCGATGGCCGCGGCCAGCAGTCCGCGTTCATCGGCGTGATCGGAGGTATCGGACAACAGCGAGCGCAGCAGCGGTGAGTCGACGTGCGAGAGCGCAGTGCGCAATGGCGGCAGTCCGCTCAGGCCCGCGCGCAGTTGTACGAGGTCGCGCGGCCGGGCGCTGCGGAGGGCGACGCGCGCCAGCACGCGCTCCAGGTCGCCCACCGCGCGCAGCAGGTCGTGCACCGATTCGAAGGCGCGCGCCGCGCCGAGCGCGCCCACGGCCTGGTAGCGCTGGCGCAGCAGCCCGCGTTGGCCGACGGGACGGCCGAGCCAGCGGCGCAGTGCGCGGGCACCCATGCCGGTCGCAGTCGTGTCGAGCACGGCCAGCAACGTGGCGCCCTCGTTGCCGCTCAGGCTGGATTCGAGCTCGAGGTTGCGCCGGGTGGCTGCATCGATTGCGAGCGCCTCGCCGGGCTCCTCGACGCGCAGCGCGCGGATGTGGGGCAGGGCCGTGCGCTGCGTGTCGCGGACGTACTGCAGCAGGGCGCCAGCGGCGCCGATCGCGAGCGGCAGCTCGTCGGCGCCGAAGCCGCGCAGGTCGAGCGTGCCGAGCTGGTCGGTCAGGATCCGCGAGGCGGCCGAGAGCTCGAAGTGCCAGGGCGCGCGCTCGCGCACCACGGTCGGCGCCAGGGCCGACAGCGGCAAGTCCCGCTGCTGGTCCTCGCGCACCAGCAGCTCCGCCGGCCGCAATCGCTCGAGCTCGGCGGCGAGCGCGGCCGGGCCCTGGGCCTCGAGCACCGAAAAGCGCCCGGAGCTGAGCTCGAGCCACGCCAGGCCGTAGCGCTCCCGCTCGCGCACTACCGAGGCGAGATAGGTCGCGCGGCTCTTGTCGAGCAGCGCATCCTCGGTGACGGTGCCCGGAGTGACCACGCGCACGACCTGTCGCTCGACCGGGCCCTTGGATTTGGCCGGGTCGCCGATCTGTTCGCAGATAGCCACCGACTCGCCGCGCCGCAGCAGGCGTCCCAGGTAGCCCTCGACGCTCTGCACCGGCACGCCCGCCATCGGGATCGGCTCACCCGCCGACTGCCCGCGCGCGGTCAGCGCGATGTCGAGCAGGGCCGCGGCGCGGCGCGCATCACCGTAGAACAGCTCGTAGAAATCCCCCATGCGGTACAGCAGCAGGATGTCGGGGTACTGCGCCTTGATGCGCAGGTACTGCTGCATTACCGGCGTATGCGACAGGACCTTGTCGTCGGTGGCAGTTATTTCGGACATCCGGGCTCGGTCAGTCGGTGGGGGCGGGCACGGCCGCTGCCCGCCCGGCGCGCGGCCGTCGGCCGGGGGCGCGAACAATAGCAAATGCGCGCGACCCGCATCCAGCTTGGCAGTGCTGGCGCTTGCGAGTCTAATGCCCGTTCATGGCGGTGCGCTCCCGTAACGAAAACCTGACTCTGGCGATCGAGGCCGGTGAGGCGCTGCTCGCGGCGGGCCTCCGGGCCGTGACCGCCGAATCCTGCACCGGAGGCGGCGTGGCCGCCGCGCTGACGGATGTGCCCGGCAGCTCAGAATGGTTCGAGCGCGGCTACGTAACCTACTCAAATGCCGCGAAGATCCAGGAGCTGGGCGTCGAGCGCGAGGCACTGGAACGCCACGGGGCCGTCAGCGTCGAAGTGGTCAGGCAAATGGCGGCGGGCGCCCTACAGGCCAGCGGCACGGACGTCGTGGTCGCCATTACGGGGGTGGCCGGGCCGGACGGTGGCACCCTCGAGAAGCCCGTGGGATTGGTTTATCTCGCGTGCGGCCGCCGGGGAAGGCCATTGAAGGTCGTCCGTGAACTGTTTGCGGGCGACCGCGCCGAAGTGCGGGGTGCGGCCGTGGCCGAGGCGCTCCGGCTCCTGGCCCGGGCGGCTCGCGACTGATCAAAATAAGGCGAGCCGCCCCCATATACCATCCGCCCGCAGAGGTCCCGATGTGGGATAATTCCGAGCATCACATGAGAGGTGCACCGGGCATGGAAGACAACCGCAAGAAGGCGCTCGCCGCCGCACTCAGTCAGATCGAAAAGCAGTTCGGCAAGGGCTCGGTCATGCGCCTGGGCGACGCCCCGGCCATCTGGGACATCGAAGCCGTGCCCACCGGCTCGCTCGGCCTCGACATCGCCCTCGGCTGCGGCGGCCTGCCGCGCGGCCGCGTGGTCGAGATCTACGGCCCGGAGTCCTCGGGCAAGACCACGCTCACGCTCGCGGTGGTCGCCGAGATCCAGAAGCGCGGCGGTACGGCCGCATTCGTCGATGCCGAGCACGCGCTCGATCCCGCCTATGCCGAGAAGCTGGGCGTCAACATCCAGGAACTGCTGGTTTCCCAGCCCGACACCGGCGAGCAGGCGCTCGAGATCACCGACATGCTGGTGCGTTCGGGAGGGGTCGACCTCGTGGTCATCGATTCGGTCGCGGCCCTGACTCCGCGTGCCGAAATCGAGGGCGAAATGGGCGAGCTGCAGGTCGGCCTGCACGCGCGCCTCATGAGCCAGGCGCTGCGCAAGCTCACCGGCAACATCAAGCGCTCGAACACGATCGTCATCTTCATCAACCAGATCCGCATGAAGATCGGCGTCATGTTCGGCTCGCCCGAGACCACGACCGGCGGCAATGCCCTCAAGTTCTACGCCTCGGTGCGCCTCGACATCCGCCGCCTGGGCACCATCAAGAATGGCGAAGAGGTCGTCGGCAACGAGACCCGCGTCAAGGTGGTCAAGAACAAGGTCGCGCCGCCGTTCCGCGAGGCCGAATTCGAGATCATGTACGGCCAGGGCATCTCGCACGAAGGCGAGATCATCGAGCTCGGCAGCGCCAACGGCATCATCGAGAAATCGGGTTCCTGGTACGCCTACAAGGGCGAGCGCATCGGCCAGGGCAAGGAGAACGCGCGCGAATTCCTGAAGACCCATCCGCAGATCGCGCAGGAAATCGAGGACCAGATCCGCGTCAAGCTCCTGCCCGTCAAGCTGCGTGCCGAGCCTCAGGAAAAGAGCGCCTAGGCGCTCGGCGGCCCCCGACCCGCATGACTCCGAGGCCGCCGAGCGGGCGGCCGTCACGCTGCTGGCGCGCCGCGACCACGCCTGCGGCGAGCTGGCCGGGAAGCTGCGTGAGCGCGGCTACGACGCCGAGGTCATCGAAGCCCTCATCGCCAACCTGCGCAGCCGCCGGCTACTCGACGACGAGCGCTACGCCGGCCACTTCGTCGACTATCACCGTGCCCGCGGCCAGGGTCCGCTGCGCATCCGGCGCGATCTCGAGACCGCCGGCGTCGACCCGGCCGTCGCCGACACCGCCCTCGAAACCGTTGCCGGCTGGGCCGACCTCGCGCGCAGAGTCCGCGCCCGGCGCTTTGGCCGCAAGCTGCCCGACAGTTGGCGCGAGAAGGGCCGCCAGGCCAGATTTTTGCAGTACCGTGGCTTTTCCAGCGATCATATCCGTTTGGCCCTGGGCCCCGACTTCGATCCGGATTCATGACCACTGAACAGCCACCGTTCATGGGCGCCGCCGAGGTGCGACGCGCCTTTCTGGAATTCTTCAGGGAACGCGGCCACCGCGTCGTGCCCTCGTCCTCGCTCGTGCCCGGCAATGACCCGACGCTGCTGTTCACGAACGCCGGCATGGTGCAATTCAAGGACGCCTTCCTCGGCAAGGAGCAGCGCGACTACAAGCGCGCGGTCACGAGCCAGCGCTGCGTGCGCGCCGGTGGCAAGCACAACGACCTCGAGAACGTGGGCTACACGGCGCGCCACCACACCTTCTTCGAGATGCTGGGCAATTTCTCGTTCGGCGATTACTTCAAGCGCGAGGCGATCCGCCTGGCCTGGGAATTTGTGACGCAGCGGCTGCGGCTCGATCCCGAGCGGCTGTGGATCACGGTATTCCGCGACGATGACGAGGCGGCGCAGCTCTGGGAGAGCGAGGCCGGCGTGCCGCGCGAACGCATCGCGCGCATGGGCGAGGGCTCCAATTTCTGGGCCATGGGCGACACCGGCCCCTGCGGCCCCTGCAGCGAGATCTTCTATGACCACGGTCCCGGGGTGCAGGGCGGGCCGCCCGGCTCGCCCGACGAGGATGGCGATCGTTACGTCGAGATCTGGAACCTGGTGTTCATGCAGTACGAGCGCTCGGCCGACGGCAGGCTGACGCCGCTGCCGAAGCCGTCGGTCGACACCGGCGCCGGGCTCGAGCGGATCGCGGCGGTCATGCAGGGCGTGCAGTCCAACTACGATATTGACCTGTTCCGCGACCTCATCAGATCTGCCGCTGAGGTCACGGCGTCACCCGCTGCGCCGGTAGACATGGCGTCGCCGTCCTTGCGCGTGATCGCGGACCATATCCGCGCCTGCAGCTTCCTGGTCAGCGACGGGGTCGTGCCATCGAACGAAGGCCGCGGCTACGTGCTGCGCCGGATCATCCGCCGCGCCGTGCGCCACGGCTACAAGCTCGGCCAGACGCAGCCCTTCTTCCACAAGCTCGTGCCGGTGCTCGCCCGCGTCATGGGCGAGGCCTACCCGGAGCTGCGCGAGCGCGCCACGCAGATCGCCGGTGTGCTGCGCGCCGAGGAAGAGCGCTTCGCGGAGACGCTAGCTTCGGGCATGGCGCAGTTCGAGTTGCGCATGGGCGATGCCGGCGCTGGCGTCGTGCCTGGGCCGCTGTTGTTCCTGCTGCACGACACCTACGGCTTCCCGCCCGACCTCACGGCCGACATCGCCCGCGAGCGCGGGCTCAAGGTCGACCTGGCCGGCTATGAGCGCGAGATGGACCAGCAGCGCGAGCGTGCCCGGGCGGCCAGCAAGTTCAGCGTCGATTTGCGCGCCGGCGAGAGCATCGCCGCGCGCAGCGAATTCCTCGGCTATGACACGCTCGAGGCCGAAGGTCGCGTAGCCGCGTTGCGCCAGGGCGGCGCGCTCGTGCCCAAGCTCCGGCCCGGCGAGCTCGGCGAGGTCGTACTCGATCACACGCCCTTCTATGCCGAGTCGGGCGGCCAGGTCGGCGACACCGGCGCGCTGCTCGGGGCGGGCGGGGCGCGCTTTAACGTCGTCGACACGCAGAAGCTCGACAAGGCCATCGTGCACCTGGGCACGCTCGAGGGCGCGGCGCTGGCGGTCGGTGACACCGTGACGGCGCGCGTCGATGGTGCGCGTCGCGGCGCCATCCGGCTCAACCACTCAGCCACCCACCTGCTGCACGCCGCGCTGCGCGAGGTGCTCGGCAAGCACGTCACGCAAAAGGGCTCGCTGGTCGCGCCTGACCGGTTGCGCTTCGACTTCGCGCACTTCCAGCCCGTCAGCCCGCAGGAACTTGCGCGCATCGAGCGGCTCGTCAACGCCGAGATCCGCACCAACGCCGCCGCGCGCACCCGGATCATGGACTACGACGCCGCGGTGGCCGCCGGCGCGATCGCGCTGTTCGGCGAGAAGTACGAGCGCGAGGTGCGGGTGCTGAATTTCGGCGCGTTCTCCACCGAGCTGTGCGGTGGCACGCACGTAGGCCACACCGGCGAGATCGGCCTGTTCCGCATCCTCAGCGAATCGGGCGTGGCCGCCGGGGTGCGACGCATCGAGGCCGTGACAGGCGAGGGCGCGCTCGATGCCGTGGCGCGCAGCGAGTCCGTGCTGCGCGAGGTCGGCACGCTGCTGCGCAGCGGCCGCGACGAGCTGGCCGACAAGGTGCGCGAGGCACTCGAGCGAATCCGCGCCCAGGAGCGCGAGATCCGCGCGCTCAAGGACAAGCTCGCCTCTGGCCAGGGCACCGACCTGGCTGCCGGCGCCGTCGACGTGCACGGCACCAAGGTCATCGCCGCACGCGTAGAAGGCGCCGACAGCGCTTCGTTGCGTACGGCCGTGGACCAGCTCAAGAGCCGGTTGGGCTCCGCGATCATCGTGCTGGCCGCGGTGGAATCGCCGACCAAGGTGCTGCTGGTCGCGGGCGTCACGGCCGATCGCAGCGCGCTCGTGAAGGCGGGCGAGCTCGTGGGCGCGGTGGCGAAGCAGATCGGCGGCAAGGGCGGTGGCCGCCCTGAATTCGCGCAGGCCGGCGGCAGCAACCCGGAGGCGCTCGACGCAGCGCTCGCGAGCGTTGTCACGCTCGCGCGCGAGCGGCTGTCAGTCCGCGGTTGAGGCTTCGATCAGCCCGGCAGGGCGATAGACAATGGCAACCACGCCGGACCGGAACTGCGTCGAACCGCAGAGGCTGAGATCCAGGGGCCTGCCGATGGCCGCGAAGGGGCCCAAGCCCTTGCCCAGCACGACGGGATGGATTACGAGCCGGAATTCGTCGATGAGGCCGCTGGCGACGAGGCTGCTCGCAAAGCTTGCGCCGCCGTGGGCCAGTATGTAACGGCCAGGTTCGCGCTTGAGGCGTGTGATCTCCGCTGACAGCTCGCCGCTCGCCACCGGCGGCTGAGTCCAGCCCGGCAATGCGTCGGCATCGGCCGTGCCGTCGGCGCGCGCCACCGCGGATGCCTGCTGCAACGCGCGCGTGGTCTGGTCCGCGCGTGCGGCGATGTCCGGCCGCCGCGAAAAGACGACTTTCGGGATGCGATTCATCGGCCCGGCCAGTCGGTCGCCGGAATGCGGCCAATAGGCGGCCATGTATCCTGCAAGGCAAACCGGCGTCTTTACCTTGGTATGACCCGCCAGTATCATGGCGCCCCTGCCGCGATCAGGGGTCTGGCACCGGCTCAAGATATTGATTCTACATTGTGTTTTCGGATCGGAGAGATGGCCGAGTGGTCGAAGGCGCACCCCTGCTAAGGGTGTAAGGGTCAAAAGCCCTTCGAGGGTTCGAATCCCTCTCTCTCCGCCAATTTTATATATAAATAACAATAACTTACGAGATTTGTCGCTGAGATTCAAGTGATTTTTGAGAGTCGAGAAATCTCACCGCGCCTCATAGAGTCTCAAGCGTTCTCAGGCTATCTCGGCTCAGACAACTCGGGCCTGGCGCCAAGATTCCTTGATCAAAGACGGCTGCCGTCGTAGCGGAATGAAGCATCGAATGGCAGTCGATCGTCCCGCGCGCCACGGGCCATCTGAAAAACAGGAATGACCACGGCAGTTCCAAGAGTGACCCAAAGCGGACGCGTTATGCCTGGTCGGTCGGCATGACCCAGAGCTCGGCGATGGACGCTCGCCTTGGCCGTGTCACCATGAAGGCGATCGCGTCGGCAATGTCTTCGGGCCTGAGGAGCTCATGCTGCGCTTTGAAGGGCTCCAGGATGTCCGTCTTGATTCGCTCGTTGTTGTGGGAGCCCAGCTCGGTGTCGACACCTCCAGGTTCGAGCACGCCGACACGGACGTGTCGCTGAGTGATTTCCTGCCGCAGGGATTCGGTGAAGCCGTTCACACCGAACTTGGTCAGGTTGTAAACGCCGAAATTTGGCCAGGCCTGCCTTCCGGCGATGGAGCTGATATTGACCACGTCTGCGACCTGCCGCTCGCTCCCATTGGCCGCAGCGAGCAGATGCGGCAATGCCGCGCGGGTCATATAGAGAAGGCCGCGAACGTTGATCGCCAACATGCGTTCCCATTCCTCAACTTCCGCACCCACGATGGGGCCGAGTAGCATGAGCCCTGCGTTGTTGATCAGGATGTCGAGCCTGCCGAAGCGATCCACTACGGATTGAATCGCCGACTCCGCCTCCGTTCGATCAGTGATGTCGGCCTGGACCGCATGGGCGACTCCGCCGGCGTCCTGGATATCGGCGACGAGTTGCTCCAGCCGGTCTTTCCTTCGGGCCAGGACGGCAACTGCAGCGCCCTCCTGGGCCAGACGGCGTGCGGTGGCTGCGCCGATTCCGCTGCTCGCGCCGGTGACCATCGCTACCGCGCCCGACAACTTCGAATTCATAGGATACTCCCGTAATTTCATCAAATGAGGTCGTTCGTCAAGCCGGTTCGTCAACGCTCAACGACGACGACAAGGCCCGGCGCGCGCCTGCCTGGGCCAGTAGCAAGCCCGCCTTGGTTTCGATGGCCTGCATCGCATCGGCACCCGCTACAAAGCGCGCCGGGGGCTCATCAAGTCCTGCCAGCTGGACCAGTGCACGGGCGAGCTTGGCCGGATCGCCGCCCTGCTTGCCGCTCATGCCGTTCCAGGCCGCGACCGTTTCGCGGGTGCGATCTACGTAGTCATCAATTGAAGCGGGCGCGTAAGTCGTCGATCCCGCGGTAAGCAAATCCGTGCGGAAGAACCCGGGCTCGACCACCATCGAGTGGATGCCGAAGGGCGCGATCTCCGGCGCCAGCGACTCGATCCACCCTTCGACTCCGAACTTTGCGGCTGCATAGGCCGAACAGAAGACGCCGCCGACGATTCCGGCCGTCGAGGAGATCGTGAGCAGGAGTCCCGAGCGCTGCTTGCGCATTACCGGCAGCGCGGCACGCGCGACATTCATGGGGCCGAACAGCAGGGTTTCGAGCTGATCGCGCACCTGGCCGGGCGTGAGCTCCTCGAAAAAGCCGGCGAAGAAGTTGCCGGCGTTGTTGACCAGCACGTCGAGGCGACCGAACCTTTCGACGGCGGCAGCGACGGCCGCCTCGGCGTCCCGCGCAACTGTGACGTCGAGCCGCACGCTGATCAGATTGGCGTGCACGCCGATCGCCGCTTCGACCTTGCCTGGGTCGCGACCGGTGGCGACGACGGCGTGCCCTGCCGCAAGCGCAGCCCTTGCGATGTCGACGCCAAGGCCGCGTCCCGCCCCGGTAATAAGCCAAACCTTCTTGTGGGTCACTGGGTATCTCCTGGCAATTTGAATGCCGGACTAAGGTAGGCCTCACCCATTGATTGCACTAGACGGTAATATCGGCATGAACCTATAAGCAGGATCAATAAATGAAGCGCGATGAGATGTCGGACCTGACAGCCTTCGTAGTGGTCGCCGAAGAGCGCAGCTTCACCAAGGCGGCCGCCAAACTGGGTGTGTCGCAGTCGTCGCTGAGCCAGATCGTCCGCCGCGTCGAAGGTCGGCTCGGGCTGCGGTTGTTGACGCGGACCACCCGCAGCGTCGCGCCAACCGAGGCGGGCGAGCGGCTGCTGCGCACGCTGGTGCCCGCGCTGAATGAACTCGACGCGAGCCTGGCGGCACTGAGCTCACTGCAGGACCGGCCTGCGGGCACGATCCGCATCACGTCGGTGGAGCATGCCGCCAAGACCGTGATCTGGCCGGCGTTGAAAAGACTACTTCCCGACTATCCGGAAATCGCGGTGGAGATTTCGCTGGACTATGGACTGGTCGACATCGTCACGGAGCGATTCGACGCTGGCGTGCGCCTTGGCGAGCAGGTCGACAAGGACATGATCGCGGTGCGCATCGCGCCAGACATGCCGATGGCCGTCGTGGGCGCGCCGGCGTATTTCGAGCGACACGCGCATCCCCGCACGCCCCAGAGTCTCATCGATCACGCGTGCCTCAACCTGCGGCTGCGCTCGTCCGGCGGCTTGTATCCCTGGGCCTTGGAGAAGCGCGGACGCGAATTGAACGTGAGAGTTCAAGGTCGCTTTGGTCTTCAACACCCTCGACCTGATTCTGGACGCCTCGCTGAATGGACTCGGCCTGGCTTACCTGCCCGTCGATCAGGTCAATGAACACATCGAGGCAGGCCGATTGGTCTCCGTCCTTGACGACTGGTGTCCTCGGCTTTCCGGGTACCACCTCTACTATCCGAATCGAAAACAGCCGGCAGCCTTCGCGCTTGTGGTTGAAGCGTTGCGCTACAAGGGCTAGGGGGCCAGACGCAGCGGTCAAATCGAATGTCCGCTTCTGGGCGAGGCTGTGTCAAAAGGCAATGAATAGCTCGTGCTGCGCCCACCGGCAGGATCCTTGCGCAAAGCACCTCGTTCAACGAGATCCAGGATGTCGCGGTAGGCCGTATCCTGCGAACACTTGGCGAGCTTGGCCCACTTCGACGTCGTGAGCTTCCCTTCGAAGCCATCGAGCAGTCTGTTTAGCACCTTGACCTGCCGGGCGCTCAGCGATGCTTGCGCGAAGCGGTCCCAGAAGCGAGCCTTCTCCAGGACCCGGGCTAGCGTCTCCTGTGAGCCGTCGATCGCGCTGCGCAGGCAAGTAAGGAACCAGTCCTGCCACGGTGTCACATCGAGTGTCCCCTTCTGGGTGCGCTCAAGGATCGTGTAGTAGCCGTCTCTCTCGCGACGGATCTGCGCAGACATGCTGTAGAAGCGTTGAGCGCTCCGTTCGGAGCGGGCGAGGGCCATGTCACCGATGGCTCTCGCGATGCGCCCGTTGCCGTCGTCAAACGGATGAATGGTGACGAACCACAGATGCGCCAGGCCGGCCGTGAGCAGCGGGTCAGCGTTGCCGGGCGCTTCAAACCAGTTCAGGAAACGTGCCATTTCCTCCGGTATACGCGCAGCCGTCGGCGCTTCGTAGTGCACCTTACGCCGGCCAATGGGCCCGGAGATTACCTGCATTGGTCCGTTGGCGTCGTCGCGCCAGTTGCCGACAACAATTTTCTGCAGGCCGCTTCGGCCAGTGGGGAAGAGGGCCGCGTGCCATCCGAACAGGCGTTCGGCCGTCAGGGGCTGTGCATAGTGGGTGGTTGCGTCGAGCATCATCTCGACGACGCCGTCGACATTGCGGTCGGCCGGCACCAATCCGCCGATATCTATGCCGAGCCGTTGTGCCAGTGAAGACCTGACCTGGTCGCTATCGAGTTTTTCGCCCTCGATCTCGCTGGATCGGACCACGTCTTCAGTGAGAATGCTCAGGTGCGCCTCGCGGCGCAGGTCGAAGCCGAGATCCTGCATCCTCCCCAACAAACGACCTTGCTCGCGCGAGACCTCCGCCATTAATGCAGCCAGCCGACCGGCATCCCAGGTCAGTTCAGGCCACCTCTCTTGCTCCCACAGGTACATTCAAGCTCCGCTGATTATGCGGAGATTATGATCCGGAATCTCCGCGTTGGCAAATTAATCTCCGTATGAGAAGCGGAGATTATGAGCGCTATTCTCCGCACACAGGGGTTGATCAGCGCTGCGGCTTGGTGGTACATCTTGGTGGGACTTCAATTCGGACACCAAAAGAACCCTTTAAGATTCAGATGCTTGGGGGCAGATGTGGATCCCTCTCTCCGCCAAATCTGCGTGCCGATACATCTGGATTCGAACCCTCGAGCATGAGCCGGGCAAGTTCTGCAGGCGATCGCTCCTTGTGATAAGGATACGTCGCTCCACTAAATCCACCCAAGGCAGGGCCCCATGCGGCAGCTCAAGTTCGGCAATACCGGTCTGTTCGTTTCGGAGCTGTGCCTGGGCACGATGACCTTCGGTGGCGATGGCTTCTGGCGCGCCATCGGCACACTGGGCCAGGCTGAGGCCGACTCGATGATCGCGCGCGCCAGCGAGGCTGGCATCAACTTCTTCGACACGGCGGATGTCTATTCCCAGGGACGATCCGAGGCGCTGCTCGGGCAGGCGGTCCGCAACCTCGGCCTGGCTCGCGCCGACCTCGTCATTGCCACGAAGGCGTTCGGCGAGATGGGACCGGGCGCCAATGCGCGCGGCATGAGCCGCTACCACCTGATGGATGCGATCCAGGCCAGCCTGAAGCGCCTGCAGATGGACTACGTGGACCTGTACCAGATCCACGGCTTCGATCCCGCGACCCCGATCGAGGAGGCGGTGCGCGCCCTCGATCAGCTCGTCCGCGATGGCCGCGTGCGCTACCTTGGCGTGTCCAACTGGGCCGCCTGGCAGATTGCCAAGGCGCTCGGGATTGCGGACCGCCTCGGCCTGGCACGCTTCGATTCCCTGCAGGCGTACTACACCGTGGAAGGCCGCGACCTGGAGCGGGAGCTGGTGCCCTTCCTGCGAAGCGAGGGCCTGGCGCTGATGGTCTGGAGCCCTCTGGCCGGTGGACTGCTGTCCGGCAAGTACACGCGCGGGCAGGCCGCCGAAGGCGGCAGCCGCCGTAACGAGTTTGACTTCCCACCGGTGGATCGCGAGCGCGTGTTCCGCTGCGTGGATGTCATGCGGGAGATGGCGCAGCAACGCGGAGCATCCGTGGCCCAGGTTGCACTGGCCTGGCTGCTGCACCAGCCGGTCGTGACCAGCGTGATCATCGGCGCCAAGCGCATCGAGCAACTCGATGACAACATCGGCGCCACGCGGATCCGGTTGACGGCAGAGGAACTTGAGCATCTCGCGGCCGTGGCGCCGCCGCCCGCTGTATATCCCGGCTGGATGCTCGAACGGATGGGCGCATTCCGGCGCGACCAGCTGCGCGATTCCAGGATCCAGGGTTGAACCCGGGACAGCGCCCAGTGAAGCCAGCGCAGCGGCCCGACATGTGGTGCACCCGCATGCGCGGTGGGCTGGCGCTGTTGTTGTTTGCACTCGCTGCCTCCACATGCGCCAGCGCGACTGCCGCCGCGCCTGTGCCGGACAAGGGCGATACCGCCTGGATGATGACCGCGACCGTGCTCGTGATCCTGATGACGATCCCGGGCCTGGCCCTGTTCTACGGCGGGCTCGTGCGCAGCAAGAACGTGCTGTCGGTGCTGATGCAGGTGTTCGTGGTGTTCAGCCTGGTGTCGGTGCTGTGGGCAGTCTACGGCTACAGCATCGCCTTCACCGAGGGCACCGCGTTCTTCGGCGGCTTCGGCCGGCTGTTCCTTTCCGGTCTCACTGCCGGCTCGACCGCCGCCACGTTCACGAAGGGCGTCGTGATTCCCGAATACGTCTACATGGTCTTCCAGTTGACGTTCGCGGCGATCACGCCCTGCCTGATCGTCGGCGCCTTCGCCGAGCGCGTGAGGTTCCCGGCCGTACTGCTGTTCATCACGATCTGGTGGACCTTCGCCTACCTGCCGATCGCGCACATGGTGTGGTACTGGGCCGGTCCCGATGCCTACACGAGCGCCGCGGCGGCTGCCAAGGCCACGGCGAGCGCGGGGTTCCTCTACCAGAAGGGTACGCTTGACTTTGCTGGCGGCACGGTCGTGCACATCAACGCGGGCATCGCCGGACTGGTCGGCGCACTCGTGATCGGCAAGCGCGTCGGCTTTGGCAGGGCCGCGATGCCGCCGCACAACGTGCCCTACACGATGATTGGCGCCTCGCTCCTGTGGGTCGGTTGGTTCGGCTTCAACGTCGGCTCGAACCTGGAGTCCACGGGGTTCGCGGGCCAGGTGTTCGCCAATACGCTGCTGGCCAGTGCCGCCGGGACGTTGTCGTGGATGTTCGCTGAGTGGGTCGCGCGTGGCACGCCGACGATGGTCGGCGCTGCTTCGGGGGCAGTCTCGGGCCTGGTGGCCATCACGCCGGCCTGCGGCTGGGTGGGCCCGATGGGCGCGATCGCGATTGGCATGATGGCCGGCGCCGCGTGCCTGTTCGCCGTGACCAGGCTCAAGGGCTGGTTCAACTACGACGACTCGCTCGACGTGTTCGGCGTGCACTGCGTCGGCGGCATCCTCGGCGCGCTCCTGACCGGCGTGTTCGCCGACCCGGCGCTCGGTGGCACCGGCGTCGTGGACTACGTTTCCAACCGCGTCGCGGTTTTTTCCATGCCGGCGCAACTCGCCGCGCAGCTGTGGGGCGTGGGGCTCACGCTCGCCTGGTCGGCGGCCGTCGCATTCGTCGCCTGCAAGTTCGTGGACCTCACGATCGGGCTGCGCGTCACCGAGGATCGCGAGCGCGAGGGCCTGGATACGACCGAGCACGGTGAGCAGGCCTACAACTCCTGAATCACTTACACATTGGAGAAGTGTCATGTCCACTCCTGGCACGCAGATGGCTCAGGGCGTATTCGCGGAGATCGGGCGGGTATTCGCCCTCCAGCAGGCCTATCAATGGGAGCTGAAGGCAAGTACCGCCGAACAGAGGAAGGAGAAGCTGAAGAAATTGAAGATGGCCGTAGAGGCTCACGGCGATGAGATCGTGGCGGCGGTGAAGCAGGACACCCGCAAGCCCGAAAATGAGATCAAGGTGACGGAGATCCTCAACGTCGTCGCCAATATCGACAGGAACATCAACAATCTCGATGAGTGGATGAAGCCCGTCGAAGTGGTTCCCTCCCAGAACAAGAGCGACCGGGCGCGCATCGTCCACGAGGCGCGCGGGGTATGCCTCATATTGGGCCCGTGGAACTTTCCACTTGGGCTGGTCATGGGTCCACTCGCCGCTGCCGTGGCCGCCGGCAATTGCTGCATGGTCAAGCTCACGGACCTGTGCCCGGCGACGGCCAGGGTCGCCGCGAAGATCATCAGGCAGGCATTCGCCGAGCAGGAAGTGGCCTTGTTTGAAGGAGGAGTCGATGTGGCAACGGCATTGCTCGAGCTACCGTTCAACCACATCTTCTTCACGGGAAGCACCCGCGTCGGCAAGCTGGTCATGGCGGCGGCGGCGAAGAACCTGGCCACCGTGACCCTCGAGCTCGGAGGGAAATCACCCGTCATCGTCGATGAGGGCGCGGACGTGAAGAAGGTTGCAGCGGACCTGGCGGCAGCCAAGCAGTTCAACGGTGGGCAAGCCTGCATCAGCCCCGACTACGTATTCATCCGGGAGCAGCAGCAGGGCGCCTTGATCGAGGAATTCCAGGCGAAGGTCAGGCAGAACCTGTACCGGGATGACGGGACCATCAAGAAGGAGAGCATCGCTCAGATCGTCAACGGCCAGAATTTCACCCGCATCAGGAAGCTCTTTGATGATGCCGTTGCCAAGGGAGCCAAGGTCGCCGTCGGCGGCACGCTGGAGCAAGCGGACCGCACGATCCATCCGACGATGCTCACCAATGTCACCCCTGACATGCAGATCATGCAGGAGGAAATCTTCGCGCCGATCGTGCCGGTCCTGACCTACAGGAGCATCGACGAAGTGATCGGCTACATCTCGGGTCGTGCCAAGCCGTTGGCGCTCTACATCTATAGCAACAACAAGGGCAATATCGACAAGGTGCTGAGCAGGACTTCATCGGGGGGAGTGACGATCAACGGATTCTTCTCCCATTACCTGGAGAACCAGCTGCCGTTCGGTGGTGTCAACCAAAGCGGCATGGGCAGCTATCATGGTGTCTTCGGGTTCAAGGCGTTCTCCCACGAGCGCGCAATCTACATGCAGGAGAGTCGATGAGGGTAGCAGCCCGTTCGTGACAGTCCGGACGGATGCCAACCATGCTGCCGACCAGAATGCGCGCTGCATAGTGATCGTGCTGTGATCTTAGAGTCTATTCTCACTTGTCCGCTTTGCGGGCGGTCGCGGCAGGAGACGATGCCTACCGACGCCTGCCAGTACTTTTACGAGTGCACGGGCTGCGGTATGGTTCTGCGCCCAAAGCCCGGCGATTGCTGCGTCTACTGCTCTTACGGCACGGAGGCCTGCCCGCCGAAGCAGGCAGAGTCCGGCTGTTGCGGCAGCCGATCCAGTGAACCCGGCTGAGTCCCTTAGGGCGCTGGCTGCGGTGTCGTGGCCGCGTTCGCCGGCATGATCGGGTACTCGACCCGCGGTTGCTCGCCAGTCAGGGAATCGAGGAAGGCCACGATGTCGTCGATCTCCGACGTCGTCAATTGCAGGCCGAGCTGGCTGCTGCCCATGACCGCCACGGCCTGGCGCAGGTCCCAGGAACGGCCGGTATGGAAGTAGGGTGCGGTCAGGGCGATGTTCCGCAGCGTCGGCACCTTGTAGACGTACTCGTCCGTCGCCGTCTTCGTCACGGCGAAGCGGCCCTTGTCACCCGGCGGCAGCAGGTCCGCGCCGGGCTTCTCGAAGGCGCCGAATGGGGCGTACATGCCGCCACCCACATTGATGCCGTTGTGGCAGGCCGAACAACCCTTGCCGATGAACGCCTGCAAGCCCTGCTTCTGCTGCGCGCTGAGTGCCGCGGCGTCGCCCTTGAGGTAGCGATCGAACGGCGCATTGGGCGTGATCAGCGTCGCCTCGAAGACGGCGATGGCCTTCTGCGCGTTCGCCAGGCTGACTGGATTCGGCTCACCCGGGAAGGCGCGGCCGAAGATCGTGACGTAGCCGGGTATCGCCGCGAGCTGCTCGCTGACGTGCTCCTTGGGCGAAGCCATCTCGATGGGATTGACCATCGGCCCCCCGGCCTGCTGCTCCAGGTCCTTCGCGCGCCCGTCCCAGAACTGGGCAATGTTGAAGACTGAGTTGAAGACGGTCGGCGCATTGCGCCCGCCACGCTGCCAGTGATGTCCGATCGAGGTCTCTTCCGCATCGGTCCCGCCGAGGCCGAGGTTGTGGCAGGAGTTGCAGCTGATCGCGTGGCTCGCCGAGAGCCTGGGGTCGAAGTAGAGCATCTTGCCGAGCTCCACCTTCGCGGGCGTGCTCGCATTGCCCGGCAAGGCGGGCGGAGTGGCTGGAATTGGCTTGAACAGGGCCTGCGCAGAAGTCATGAGCTCGTCGGCCGCGAACGCATGAGCTGCGAACCCAAGGCTCGCGATCAGGAAACCAGCTACCCATCGCATGGCGAAGTCCTCCGGGCCGTCGATGAGGCCGAGCCTGCGCGGCGCGATGCGCGGCGACAATAGCGGACATCCCGGAGCACGTAGGGGAAATGACTTATTGACTACACGATATCCGCGCTCATCAACGGGCGATCAGAATTACGCGCGCCTGGTCACCCAGTTCATTCGGCGGATGGCGCACCACGCGCTCGCCCGGTTGCAGGCCTGACAGGATCTCGGCTTCCGAGGCGCCCAGATGACCGAGGCGCAGCTCCCGGCGCAGCGCCCGACCGCCCTGCGCCACGTACACGCACCACCCGGAGTCGCAGCGGAACAGCGCACTGATGGGAGCTTTCAGTACCCTCTCGGCCTGCCAGGTAATTATTCGCGCGATGACGCGATAGCCATCGCCCAGCGAGCCGGGCGGGTCGATGAAATCGAGCACGACGTTCGTGCGTTGCTCTTCCACGCCCAGCGCCGATACTTTCGTGAACGCGAAAGGCTCGACCAGGCGCACCCGGGCGCGCATGGGCTTGTCGCCGCCCCAACTGTCCAGCACAGCGGGCATGCCGGCCGTCACTTTCACGGCCTCGGACGACAGCATCTCGACCACGACTTCGAGGTGCGCAAGATCGCCGATGACCAGGATCGGCGCGCCTGCCGCCAGGACGCGCTCGCTGGTTTCCATGATGCGCAGGATCCGCCCACTGCCGGGCGACCGCAGCTCGATCACATCGCGTCCGGAGTCCCGTACCGCGGCGAGTCCCGCCCGCGCCTCGCGCAGGTCGGCGGCGGCCGCATCGGCCCGGGAGCGGGCCGCCGCGACGTCCTGCTCCAGCGTCGTCGCCGCATTCTGCGCCTGCTCGAGCGGCTGGCGCGCCGCCAGGCCACGCGCGAACAATTGCTCCATGCGGGCGCTTTCGCGCCGCGCCTGCGTCAGGTCGGCCACGGCGTGGCTCAACTGCGACTGGGCGCTACGCTCGGTAGCCGTTGCCGCTGCGACGCGTGCGCTCAGCTCCTCACGCTCGCGCGCGCTCAGTGGAATGGGTGCCAGCGTTGCTACGATCTCGTCCTTGCGGACCGCGTCACCATCGTGATGCAAGGTCCGGAGCAGGCGCCCACTGACCGGGGCCGCGACGACGAAGCGGTCGTGGCTGCGGGTCTCGCCCTGCTCCTCCACGCCCACGTCCAGCGGGCCCAGCTCCACCGGCCCGGTTTCCACGGCGATGGGCTCGGGTCGAAGCGTCCAGTAGAAGATTCCCGCGAGCGCCAGTGCGACGGCCGCGTACGCCGTGATCCTGCGTGGTGTCGTCATATGCCCCTAGTCCCTGGACTTCAGCACCGCGACCAGGTCGAGCCGGCCAATGCGCCTCGCGACCAGGCTGCCCGACAGGATTGCGCTGGCGATGGTCACGAGCGCTGCGAACGCGAATGTGGCGGAGCTCACCACAAAGGGCAAGCGGAACAGCTCACGGTCGAACACCGGCACCAGCAGGCGGCACGTCAGCGCGCCAAGCAGGAATCCGCAGGGAATGGCCGCCAGGGAAAGCACCGCCTGCTCGCCAAGCAGCATGCGCGTTACCTCGGCCCTGCTGAAGCCGAGTACGCGCAGGCTCGCCAGTTCGTTGCCACGCTCGGAAAGCGCAATGCGCGCACTGCTGTAGATGACCCCGTAGACCAGCACGGCCGCAAAGCCCGTCATGACGACGGTCATGAGGATGAAGCTGCGATTCATCGCGTCGCTGATCGACTGCAGCATCGCGGAGCGGATCGCCACTCCGCCGACGGCAGGAAGTCGCTTCAGGGTCGCATAGAGCTTCGCGGCCTGCGAGTGATCGATCTCGAGCAGCCCCCCCGATACATTGCCCTCTTCGCCCAGCGCCTTGCCCAGCGCGCGAGAATCCATGTAGCCGCTGATCCCCAGCGGTTCATCGGAAAACGTGACGACGACTGCCGGGAACGTGATGCGCCGCCCCTCGAGTTGCTCGACCGTCACGACGTCCCCTGGCCGCACCGCGAGGATTTCCGCAAGCTTGCGGGTCATGACCAGCCCGTCCGCGGGCATGTCGATCCGCTGCCGCCGGCTGTCCACGAGCTGCCTGAGGTCCGCCCCGGGCGAAATACCGAGCAGGGACGTCCGCTTCTCCCGGTGGCCAAAGCGGAACCGCACCGGCACTACCCGGAAGCCTTCGGCGCGCAGCACCCCGGGAAGGCGGCCAAGCTCGTAGACGGTCGCAGCACCACTGGCCTCCCTCATCATGACCGTGACGTCATCGCGCTGCGAAGAGTCGAAGTGGACGGCCATGAGGTGGCTTACGGCGTCGAATACGAACCTTCCGAGGACCACTGTGGCCACCGCCACGGCGAGCCCCGCCACGGAGAGCGCCGCGCGCCACGGGCGGCGGGCGAGGTTGCGGGCGATCACGCGGGCGGAGGAGCCGAGCCAGCGCGTGACCCCGGCCGCTTCCAGCGCGCCGGCGCGGAAGCTCCTCGGCGGCTCAGGGCGCATGGCCTCGGCGGGGGGCAGGCGCGCAGCGCGCCATGCGGCCCCGACGCAGCCCAGCACGGCGGCAGTTGTCGCGATGGCGATCGCCTCCACGAGCACGGGGACCGGAAGCCGGAACCGCAGGGCGGGAAAGTGGAAGTAGCGCTGGTAGGCGCCGACCAGCGCGGTGCCGAAGTAGCCGCCGAGCCCGATGCCGAGGGCGGTGCCGATCGCGGCCACCACGAGCGCGAATGCCAGGTAGTGCGCGCCCACCCGGGCGTTGGAGTAGCCGAAGGCCTTCAACAGCGCGATGTGTCCGCGCTCGGTCGCTACCAGCCTCGATAGCAGGGTGTAGAGCAGGAACGCCGAGACGCTCAGAAAGACTGCTGGGATGTAGGTGGCGTTCACCTTGATCTCGCTGAGCTCATCGTCGAGGAATCGATTGGACGCCTGGTCCGCTCGCCCGTAGGAACTCACGCCGCCGTAGGGTGCGAGCAGCCGGTCCAGCGCGCCGCGAACGTCGCCCTCGGACGCGTCGGGCGCCAACCGCAGCGCCACGTCGTTGAAGGCGCCCTTCATGTCGAACGCGCCCTCGAGCGCCTCCCGCCGCGCCCAGATCACGCCGAAGCGGCGGTTATCCGGGAAGATCGCCGCGGGACTGACCTCATAGACGTATTCGGGCGAGAGCGCGAGTCCCGTGATGGCGAGGTCGGTCCAGCGGCCATTCAGAACCGCGCCCAGGTGATCGCCGGCGCCAAGCCCGTTGGCGCGCGCAAATGTCTCACTTACCAACACTTCGTTCGCGCGGCCTGGGGCCGGGTAGCGGCCGACGCGGATGAACAGGTCATTCAGCATCGGGCGTGGTGAATCGGCAATCGAGATGAGCCGGCCGGTGGCGGGCTCGGCGAGGCTCGGCACGGTCAGCGTCACGTCCTCGACGATCCGCGTCTCGACCGCGCTCACGCCGGGCAGGTCGCGAACGCGTGCGATCATCGGTTCGGGCGCGCGCTTGAGGTGCGCAAAGATGTCCGCGAATCGAAACCCGGCGTAATAATCCGAGCGTGCGGTGGTGAGGGAGTGATAGGCGCCGCTCGTTGCCACGAAGGCGGCCAGCCCGCAGGCCATCACCAGCCCGGCCGCGAGCACCTGCCCGCGCCAATGCCACACGTCGCGCACCAGGGCCCTGTGGAGGCGGCTCACCATGACAGCTCGGCCGGGGACTTCCGCACCGCGTTGGCGCGGGTCTCGACGATCTGGCCACTGCTGATTCGCATGATCCGGCTGGCCATGCCGGCGATGGCGGCGTTGTGAGTAATGACGACCGTCAGCGTTCCAAGCTCGCGATTGGCGCGCTCGAGTACCTCGAGCACCACCTTGCCGGTGGCGTAATCCAGCGACCCCGTGGGCTCGTCACAGAGCAGCATATCGGGCCGCTTGGCGATCGCGCGGGCTATGGCGACCCGCTGCTGTTCCCCTCCGGATAGCTGTGACGGAAAATGATTCAATCGATCGGCAAGGCCTACCATTGCCAGCGCCTCGCGCGCCGGCACGGGATTGGCTGCGATCTCGGTCACGAGCTCGACGTTCTCGAGCGCGGTCAGGCTTGGCAGCAGGTTGAAGAACTGGAACACGAAGCCGACGTGCTCGCGGCGGTAGCGCGTCAGCTCCCGATCCGTTGCCTGCGTCAGCACGTGGTCGAAATAGCGCAGCTCACCGCTCGTTGGCACCTCGAGCCCGCCGAGGATATTGAGCAGGGTCGACTTGCCGCTGCCGGAGGCGCCAAGCAGGACGACAAACTCGCCGGCGTAGAACTCCACGCTCACCTGGCGCAGGGCCTGCACCTCGACCTCGCCGACGCGATAGACCTTGGTCACGTCGCTGGCGCGCAGCACCGGAGCCAGGGCGCCACCTTCGTGGCGCCCGGCTCCCACCGCTGCTTGCAACGACGTCAAGCCACCGGTCGGTGCGCTGGGGCCTTCAGGATGATCGCGGGGTACCTTGCGGCGCATCCGAAGTCGCCCCGGTCAAGCGCGGGTCCTTGTCCCTTCCCCAAGGCAGCATGCGCCGGAGGATGTCGTCCTTGTCCACGAAATGATGCTTGAGTGCCGCCAGCACGTGCAGGATGGCGACGAGCAGGAGCGCATTGCCGAGCGTCTCATGGGTCTCCTCCCAGAACTCGTCCTCACCTTCCCGTTCGCCCGCACGGCGCTCTTCGTGTGCGCTGATGCTGGAGGCCGGCTGCGAGGTTACTGTACCCGGTAACGTGGCGATCCCAAAGAATGTGGCCACGCCGCCCTCGGAGGAAGCCGCGAACCATCCCGAGAGGGGCAGTGCGACCAGCAGGGCGTAGAAGAGAACGTGGAACACCCGCGCGATTCGTCGCGCCAGGCTGGACATCGCTGGAGGGAAGACCGGTGGCGGGGAGACCAGGCGCCAGACAAGGCGAGCGATGGCCAACAGCAGCACCGTCAGGCCGAGCGAGCTGTGCCAGTAGTACAGTGCGTTCGAGTCCTTGGCTTCGATCTCGCCTACCTTTCCAGACAGGAGCAGCAGGACGACGAGCACGGCCGTGAGCCAATGAATTCCCTGGCTCACGACGCCATAGCGCGAGGAGGTGTTGACGAATTGCATGCTGCGACTTCCCTCGTATTGGCCGGCCACCACGAGTGCAATGGTGCCAACTGGCTCGAGGAGCCGCATACGCAGAGCCCCGTGCCTGGCTAGGTAGATTCCGTGGGCGACGGGCGCACGGCTGCGGCCACTTCTGCCTCGGTGAAGCGCGGCGTGATGTGCTGTGAACAATTCCAGAAATGATTGTCCTTCAGAGGCGCAGTGCGCGCAGCCGCAGTGAATTGCCGATCACGGACACCGAACTGAGCGACATCGCCGCCGCTGCAATGATCGGGCTCAGCAGCAGCCCAAAGGCCGGATACAAGGCGCCGGCCGCGACAGGAATGCCCAGCACGTTGTAGACGAATGCCAGCACCAGGTTCTGCCTGATGTTGCGCATCGTTGCCCGGCTCAGGGCTCGAGCCCGCGCGATGCCCGCGAGGTCGCCCTTGACGAGCGTGACGCCCGCGCTTTGCATCGCCACGTCGGTGCCGGTGCCCATCGCGACACCGACGTCAGCTTCCGCCAATGCCGGGGCATCATTGACGCCATCGCCCGCCATGGCGACCACGCGACCTTCGGCGCGCAGCCTTCTGACGACCGCGTGCTTCTGGTCGGGCAGCACTTCAGCCTCGACTTCGGCCAGCCCGAGCTTGCGCGCGACCGACTCGGCCGTGACGCGGTTGTCGCCCGTCAGCATGACGATGCGGATACCATCACGCGCGAGGTCCGCAAGCGCGGCCGGCGTCGAAGTCTTGATCGGGTCGGCGACGGCAATCAGCCCGGCCACATGGCCGCCAATGGCCACGAACATCACCGTGGCAGCTTCGGCCCGAAATTGGTCGGCCGCGGGTTCCAGCGAGGCCATGTCGATGCCGGCGTCAGCCAGGAGCCGACGATTGCCGATCGCGACCGATTGCCCGGCTACGGAACCACGAACGCCCTGGCCGGTGACGGAGACGAAGTCCGTGACCGGCAGAATGGCGATGCCGCGGGACTGCGCGGCCGCGACGATCGCCGCGGCAAGCGGGTGTTCGCTGCGCCCGCTCGAGGCTGGCGCCCACGAGCCAGGATGGTTCGATCTCGTCGAAGCCGCCGCCGTCCGCACCGCGACCACGCTGGGGCTTGCCTTCGGTGAGGGTCCCGGTCTTGTCGACGACCAGGGTGTCGATCTTCTCGAAGCGCTCGAGCGCCTCCGCGTTCCTGATCAGCACGCCGGCGCTCGCGCCCTTGCCGACGCCGACCATGATCGACATCGGCGTCGCCAGGCCCAGGGCGCAGGGGCAGGCGATGATGAGGACGGAGACGGCGGCGACGAGCGCATAGGCGAAGGCTGGCGGCGGACCCCACAGCGAGCCAGCCGGCGAAGGCGAGCAATCGCGAAGACGATGACGGCGGGAACAAACCAGCCGGAGACGAGATCGGCCAGGCGCTGGATCGGTGCCCGGCTGCGCTGCGCTTCGCGCGACCATCTGCACGATGCGCGCCAGCATGGTGTCGGCGCCGACCTTGTCGGCCCGGATCACGAGGCCGCCGGTGCCGTTGATGGTTCCGCCGATGACACTGGAGCCCGGCGTCTTCTCGACTGGCATCGACTCGCCCGTCACCATGGATTCATCGACCGCGCTCGCGCCCTCGATGACCGTGCCGTCGACCGGGATGGCCTCGCCGGGACGCACGCGCAGCCGGTCGCCGACCTGTATGGCTTCGACCGGGACTTCCTCGTCGTCGCGCCCGCGCGCAGCCGGCGCGCCGTCCTCGGCGCCAGCTTCAGCAGCGCACGAATGGCGCCGCCCGTCTGTTCGCGCGCGCGCAATTCCAGCACCTGGCCAATGAGCACCAGTACCGTGATGACGGCGGCCGCCTCGTAGTAGACCGGAATCAATCCGTGCGCATTGCGCAGACCGGACGGGAACAGACCCGGCGCGAAGCTCGCCGACCAGGCTGTAGAGGTACGCAGCGCCGACGCCTAGCGCGATCAGGCTGAACATGTTCAGCGATCGATGGCGCACCGAATCCGCCGCGCGCACGAAGAAAGGCCAGCCGGCCCACAGGACCACGGGCGTCGCGAGCACGAACTGGATCCATTGCAGACGACAGCGGCGGAATGAGATGGGTGAGCTGCAGTGCCGGAACGTGCGCCCTCATTTCCAGGAGCAACAATGGCAGCGACAGCGCCGCCGCGATCCACATGCGACGGGTCATGTCGCGCAGTTCGGCGCTGGGACCACTCGAAGGCGCGACCTGCACCGGTTCGAGCGCCATGCCGCAGATCGGGCAGTTCCCCGGGCCGACCTGCCGCACCTCCGGGTGCATGGGGCAGGTATAAACGGCACGGTCGTGGGCAGCGACCTGCGCGGCGCAGCCATTCATGGAGTTTCCCCTATGTCCATTCAGCGGCATCCGTTGCGGCGTCTGCCACTATTTCACAAGCTGGCGGACGCGCAGAAGCCGGTACGCGGCCGGGATGACGAACAGCGACAACAACGGCGCAGTCAGCATGCCGCCAACCATTGGCGCCGCAATCCGGCTCATGACTTCCGATCCCGTGCCGCTGCCCAGCAGGATTGGCAGCAACCCGCCCAGGATCACCGCGACCGTCATGGCCTTGGGTCGAACGCGTTGCACAGCGCCCTGGTGGATGGCCTCGTCCAGCGCAGCCAGCGTCAGGCGAGCGCCGTGCGCGCCGCGCTCCAGGACCGCGTGATTCAGGTAAAGCAGCATGATGACGCCGAATTCCGCGGCAACGCCCGCCAGCGCGATGAACCCGACGCTCGTGGCAACCGACATATTGTAGCCGGCGAAATACAGGAACCACACGCCGCCTACCATGGCGAGCGGCAGCGTGGCCATGATCAGCAGAGCGTCGGCCACGCGCCTGAAGGTCAGGTAGAGCAGCACGAAGACGATGAACAGCGTCACCGGCACGACCAGCTTGAGCCGGTCGGCGGCGCGCTGCATGTACTCGAATTGGCCGGAGTAGGCGAGGCTCACACCGGGGCGGAGCACGACATGCCTGGTCACGGCCTGCCGCAGGTCCGCCACCACGGCCGCGAGATCGCGGCCGTGCACATCTACGTAGACCCAGCCCGAAGGGCGCCCGTCCTCGCTTTTGAGCATCGGCGGGCCCTCGCTGACGCGCAACTGCGCCACCGTTCCAAGCGTGATTTGTTGGCCCCGATCGGTAAGCACAGGCAGGGTACGAAGGCTCTCGAGCGAGTCCCGCGATTCCCTGGGATAGCGAACGCTGATCGGGTAACGCGCCAGGCCCTCGACGGTCTCGCCGACATTCTCGCCGCCGACGGCTGATGACACCACGGACTGAACGTCGGCAATGTTGAGCCCAAATCGCGCTGCTGCGGCCCGATCGATGTCGACGTCAATGTAGCGGCCGCCGGTCAATCGCTCCGCGAAGGCCGAGCTCACGCCGGGGACGTCCCGGGCGACGATTTCGACGTCCTGCGCGATGCGATCGATGTCGGCCAGGTTCGTGCCTGTGACCTTGATGCCGATCGGGCTCTTGATGCCGGTCGCAAGCATGTCGATGCGGTTGCGGATCGGAGGCACCCAGACATTGGCCAGCCCCGGGACCCTGACGACGGCATCGAGCTCATCGACCAGCTTGCCCGGCGTGAGCCCCGGCCGCCACTGATCCCGTGGCTTGAACTGGATTGTCGTCTCGAACATCTCCATCGGCGCCGGGTCCGTCGCGCTCTCGGCGCGGCCCGCCTTTCCAAACACGCTTTGTACTTCGGGGATGGTCCGGATCAGCCGATCGGTTTGTTGCAGCAGCTCCCTTGCCTTGTCAGGCGAAAGGCCCGGCAGCGCCGTCGGCATGTAGAGCAGGTCGCCTTCGTCCAGCGGCGGCATGAATTCCCCACCGAGCCGCGATAGCGGCCAGAGCATCGACAGCACGGCAAGTGCCGCAAAGGCCAATGTCTTCCAGGGGTGGCGCAGGACGACATCGAGACTCGGGCCATAGTGCCTGATCAGCCAGCGGCTGATTGCGTTGTCCTTTTCTTCCGGAATGCGACCCCGGATCCAGTAACCCATCAGTACCGGAACCAGGGTAACCGAGAGCCCGGCCGCCGCCGCCATCGCGTACGACTTCGTTAGCGCCAGGGGGCCGAACAGCCGTCCTTCCTGGGCTTGCAGCGCAAAGATCGGGATGAACGAGAGCGTGATGATCAGCAGCGAGAAGAACAGCGCTGGTCCCACTTCCGAGGCGGCCGCGGCAATGATGTCCCAGTGCTGTGCCGCCGGCAGTTCCTGCGACAGATGCTGGTGTCGCCAGCGCTCGAGCTGCTTGTGCGCGTTCTCGATCATCACCACCGCGGCGTCGACCATGGCTCCGATCGCGATGGCGATGCCGCCGAGGGACATGATGTTGGCGTTCACGCCCTGCGCATGCATGACGATGAATGCAGTGGCGATGCCCAAGGGCAGGGCGATGACGGCGACCAGTGCGGAACGCACGTGCCACAGGAACAGCGTGCATACTAGCGCGACGACGCAGAATTCCTCGAACAGCTTGCGCCAGAGGTTGCCGACGGCCCGATCAATCAGGTGGCTTCGGTCGTACGTGGGCGTGATCTCCACGCCCGGCGGAAGGCTGCTGCGCAGCCCGTCGAGTTTCGATTTCACGGCGGCGATCGTCTCGCGGGCATTCTTGCCGGAGCGCAGGATCACCACCCCGCCCGCGACCTCGCCCTGGCCATTGAGCTCCGCGACTCCGCGGCGCATCTCCGGACCCACCTGCACCGTGGCCACATCGCCAAGCGTGATCGGCGCTCCGGACGCAGTCGTGGCGAGGGGAATCTGGCGGAAATCAGCCAGCGTCTTGAGGTAGCCCGATGCGCGCACCATGTATTCAGCTTCGCCCAGTTCCAGGACGGAACCGCCGGCTTCCTGGTTGGCCTTTTGGATGGCCTCCACGACCCGCGCCGGCGGAATCCTGTAGCCCGCGAGCCTCACCGGATCCAGGACGATTTGATATTGCTTCACCATCCCACCGAGCGAGGCAACTTCGGCGACGCCCGGCAGGCTCTTGAGCTCGTACTTGAGGAACCAGTCCTGCAGGGCTCGAAGCTGGGACAGGTCGTGACGGCCGGTGGTATCGGTCAGCGCGTATTCGTAGACCCAGCCAACACCGGTCGCGTCCGGGCCGATGGCGGGCCGCGCGCTCGCCGGGAGCCTTCCCTGCACCTGGTTCAGGTACTCGAGCACGCGCGATCGCGCCCAGTACAGATCGGTGCCCTCCTCGAACAGGACATAGACGTACGAGTCCCCAAAGAAGGAATAGCCGCGCACGGTCTTGGCGCCCGGTACGGACAGCATCGTGGTGGACAGCGGATAGGTCACCTGGTTGTCGACGATCTGCGGCGCCTGGCCCGGAAAGCTCGTGCGGATGATGACCTGGACATCCGACAGGTCGGGCAGGGCGTCCACCGGTGTCGACTTGATGGCCCACACTCCCCAGGCCGCAAGCAGGGCCGAGGCCAGCAGGACCAGGAAGCGATTGGCGATTGACCAGCGGATCAGTCGCGCGATCATGGCGAGTGTCCATCCGGCGCCTGCATGCGCGTGAGTGCGCCCTGGAGGCTTGCCTCCGAGTCGACGAGGAACTGCCCCGAGACGACGACCTTCTGACCGGCCTGGATCCCATGCAGGACCTGGGTCTTGCCGCCGGCCTCCAGGCCGGCCGTGATTTCGACGGGCTCGAAGTGGCCATCGCCGGTCGTCAGGATGACCACGGCTCCGGGCGCCCGATCGAATGATCGCCTCGCTGGGAACCAGCGGCGTCGGGCCGGATTGACGCGAGGCGATGCTGACCTGCGCGAACATGCCATCCCGAAGGCGTCCATCCGGGTTCCGGAGTTCTATGCGCGCCCGCGCGGTGCGGCTGTCCGCGTTGGCGGCGGGCAATACTGCAATGATCTTTCCCGCGAGTGCGCGTCCGGGGTAGGCCGCCAATGTCGTCGTGGCGGCACTTCCGGTGGTGACCAATCCGGCCAGGGCTTCGGGAATGTCCGCCTCCACCAGATTGGGTCAGTGCCCCTGATTTCCGCAAGCGTGGCGCCAGCGCTCACGGCCATTCCCTGGCGTACATCGAGGGACTGGATCACTCCCGCGATCGGAGCGCTGATGGTGACGGCCGGCCGTGGCTCGCCGGTGGCCTCGACTTGCGCGATGAGTTCGTCAGACATCCCGAGCAAGTGCAGGCGCTCGCGCGCGGAAGCCATGAGCTCCGGGTCAGCGCGCTTGCGTGTGCCAGGAGCTCGGCCTGGGCACCCACCCAGTCCGGCACGACGAGATCCGCGAGCCGAGTCCCCTTGGCAACGATGTCTCCCGGCGCCCGCCCATACACGCGCGTGACGAATCCCGCGCTGCGCGCCTGGATGACGGCAACCAGGCGCTCGTTCCAGCGCAGGATTCCCGTCACTGTCACTGAAGGCTGCAATTGGCCGGATTCGACCGTCGCCACGCGTATTCCCAGGTTCTGGACAATCCGCGGATCGATCGTGACTCCGCCGGAAGCCTCGCGAGCGTCCACGTACTTGGGGATCAGCTCCATGTCCATGTACGGCGACTTGCCCGGCTTGTCAAAGTGCTGTTCCGGCTTCATCGGGTCGTACCAATAAAGCACGGTTCGGCCACCCGGAGTGCTGCGGTCGACAGGCTGCCCGGCCGTGAGATGTCGTCTGCCCCAAAGGCCCAGCATCACGCCAAGGAACAAGGCAGCGATCACCACGGATATCAGTGCGAGGCGTTGCTTGGTGCTCATGGCGTGGGTTCTCCGTACGCAAAGTGCAGGCGCGCAGCGAGCACGGCCTGTTGCCGCTGCAGGTCGCCAACTCGCAATCGTTCCTCGATGCGCTCGCGGCGCGCATCAAGGACGGCTCCGAGGTCGCTCCGCCCCGCCTGGTAGCCCGCCATCTGCAGCGCAACCTTCTCATCGGCCAACGGCAGCCCGGTTTGCAGTGCGCGGTCCAGCTGCCGTGTCAGCGCCGTGTACTCGGCGATCTGTCCCTCGAGCTCGCGAGTGTGGTCTCGCACCATGCCGTCGCGTTCGGCTTCCACTCGCTGGAGCGCGTCGTGCTTCGCGGAGACCAGTGGATCCTGCCGGGTCGACTGCAGGAACGGCAGCGCGACAGTAAACTCGACGGAGATCATGTTGCCGAACTGCGGCGCGCGGCGCGCATAGTCCAGTTGAATACCCCAGTCGGGCTTCTTCATGGAGCGCGCCTCGGCAACCTCGGCCTTCGCCTTCTGGGTTTCGGCCGCAAGCGCCAACAGCTCCGGATGATGCTGCAGGTGTTCGTGAAGTTGGCTTGGGATCACCGCAAACGCGGGCGCATCCCCAGCCTGCGGCTCCTCGGCGTCCTGGCCAACCAGGGCGCGCAGGGCGGCCCGTGATCGTTCGATATCGCGCGCGAGATCGTCGCGCCGGTCCGCCAGCTGCACCGCCTCCTGCTTCGGAATGATCGCATCCGCGGCCGCGCCCCTGCCGGAGGCCAGCTGGGCGGCGATCACCTCGGTGAACAGCGCATTCTCACGCTCCCAGGCGGTGAACAGGGTTTCCTGGCGTCGCAGGTAAAACAGATCGAGCCAGGCCACGGCCGCGTCGCGTCGCGTGACTTGTCGATCGACGCGCCACTGCGCCGTGGCGATATCGACGGCGGCACTGGCGACAGCGGCGCGTGCCCGGCGCTTGTCAGCGTTCGGAAACTCCTGCATCAGGCCGATCTTCTGCATGGTCATGGGATCCTTCTGCAGCTGACCGGCGTCCGGGCCCGATACCGGATAGTTATCGACTCCGGCCACCAATCGGGGATCGGGCAATGAGTCGGCAGGAATACCTGCGGATCGTGCCGAGGCAATCGCGCTCGTGCTGGCGCGCAGTGCCGCAGATTGCTGCTCCGCGACGTCGAGCGCACGCTCGAATGTCAGCGGCTCGGCCGCGGCAACTGTTACGAATCCCGAGATCATCCACGGGAATATATGGACCAGAAACCTGTTCATCGCCTGACTCCATGACAAATTGGTGCGCGAAGCGCACGGGCGACCCACCGCGAGGAGCGGCAGGGTCAGCCAGTCAATCGGGAATCAGGCGGAGCGGGGAGGGCGCCACAACCCGAATGGATCGTGGTGCGGTGCGGATGACGTGCTCACGGTCAGCACGACCTGATGCGGAGCGGAAAAGGCCCGCATATCAATGGGACTGGGTGCGATGCTGATCGTCGCGCATGACGTGCAATCCGTGCTTGCCTTGCACAGCGTGGACTTGGACGTGGCGTGATGGGATCCGGAGTGCGCATGACCAAGAGGGCAACAATCCGGGGCGCTGGCGGTGGAAGTGGCGTGGGTGTGGTCCGGGTGCGAGGTGGGGCAGGAGGCCATTGGAACGAAGACGGCCGCAGTAGCCGTGAACGGCACGGCGATCGAGACCAGCACCACCAACAGCACGCGGAAGAATTTCACGGGTGCAGTATAGGCCCAGAGCGCCGGGCAGGGTTACAGCCGAAGCGGAGTTGTGAGCGTGTTAACAAGACTGGCTCCGCACGATTTGGCCGGTAATGAGCCCTGTAAAGTCAATCACTTAGGGCGGGGATGAGCGTCCGCCAGCCGCAGTATTCCGGTAGCATGCAAATTGGTGGGTTTCGCATTGCGCATCAAGGCACATCCAGTCATCACTTCGGGGCGCATTCGGGTCAGTGAGCAGGTCCGCGAGCGCTTCCCCGGATTTCGCGCGAGCGTGGTGTATGCGATGGGTCTCCGCAACTCACCGAGCACGCCCGAGTCGCGCGCCTGGCTGCAGGCGGGTGCGGTGCGCGGTCTCGCGGCGCTGCGTGGGGGCTCGCCCAGGGAGCATCCATCGCTCCGTAATTGGCGTGATGCTTATTCTGCCTTCGGCGCGAAGCCGAGCGCCTATCCGTGCTCGGCAGAGGCCCTGCTGCAGCGAGCGCTGAAGGGGGGCGCGGACGCGGTCCCCGCGATCAACGTGCTGGTGGACGCCTACAACTCGGTCAGCCTGGCGCGCTTGCTTCCCATCGGCGGCGAAGACCTTGACCAGGTGAGCGGTTGCTGTGAGCTTCGGTTTGCGCGGCCCGAGGATTGCAAGCCGGAGGGCGACGATGCTTCGGCTGCGCCGAAGCCCGGGGAAGTCGTGTGGGCTGACGACCGTGGCTGGACCTGCCGGCGGTGGAACTGGCGGCAGGGAACCCGGACCCGGCTGACCGAGCAGACTCGTAGCGCTTACTTCCTCGTCGAGGGCATGGCTTCGGCGACCTATGAGCCCGACATCGCCGGGGCGGTTGATGAGTTGTGCCGTCGGATAGTTGATTCCGTCTGCCCGCCAAGCCTCGAGGTCGAGCAATTGGCTCCGTCGCAAGCCTCATCGACCGCGGAGATTGCGTGAGTCAGGAGAGCGGCGAATGTGGCGATGACGAAGGCGGCTCACCGGCCTGCCTGCTGCACGAGCTTGGACCCGACGGTGTGCCGGCCGATATCCAGCAAGCGCGTGATGTCGCCCGCTGGCGCAAGCTCGAGCGCGAGCGGTTGATTGCGACGCGGATGGCCCTGCCCCTGCCGGATCGCACACGCCACACCGCGGCGATCACGCGCGAACTCGATCGCCTGGCCGAGGTGACAGGGGCCACGATCGTGAGCGTCTATTGGCCGATCCGCGCGGAGCCCGATCTGCGGGGGTGGATGGAGGACGCGCACCGCCGCGGCCTGCGCATGGCGCTGCCCGTGGCGCTGTCGCTCGGACAGCCCATGATCTTCCGCGAATGGAAACCGGATGCGCCGATGGCGCGCGGACTTTGGCAGATCCCGTATCCGGCCGCAGGCGCCGAGGTCCAACCGACGGTGGTCATCGCACCGCTCGTGGGTTTCGATCCGCTGTGCTACCGGCTTGGTTACGGCGGGGGATTCTTCGACCGGACGCTGGCTGCGTTCACTAGCAAGCCCCTGGTCGTCGGCGTCGGCTACCCGCAGCTGAAGATCCCCACCATCTTCCCGCAATCGCACGACGTGCCCATGGATTGGATCCTGGCCGGCACGGAGCCCGCGCTGAACAGGCCGGGTTGACCGTTACCTGCCGCCCAGCCTCATGTGCTCCAGGTGCGCGCGCACCTTGTCGCGGAAGCCCTCGCTGCTCGTGACCGTCGTGCCACCTCGCAGGACCAGGATGAAATCGCCGCGCGGCGTGCGGCTGACCTCCTGAACCAGGTGCGTGTTGACGAGGCAGGATCGGCTGATGCGCAGCATCGGCTGGCCCTGCAGCAGCTCTTCGGCCTGCTGCAGCGTGCTGCGGGCATGGAAAGATTCTCGGCCGACGCGCAGGGTGACGTAGTTGCGGTCGGCCTCGACCACCTCAATGGCCGCGGCGTCGAGCATGCGCATCGTGCCGCCGGACTCCGCCAACAGGCGTGTCGGGGCCGGGGCGATGCCGCGCGCGCTCTGCTCGAGCGCCGCGAGCACCTTGGCCAGTTGGCCATGACGGTCCTCGGGGCCAGGGGCGGCCTGGAAACGCTGCCGGACACGCGCCAGCGTGGACTCGAACCGCTTGCGATCGAAGGGCTTGAGCAGGTAATCGATGGCGTTGAGCTCGAAGGCCTGGATCGCGTAGTTGTCGTAGGCCGTGACGAAGACGATCAGCGGCAGGTCCCTGGCATCGAGGCCGCGCGCAAGTTCGATCCCGGTCAGGGTGTCCATCTGGATGTCCAGGAACAGCAGCTCCGGCCGTTGCTTGCGGACCGCCTCGAGCGCGCTTCGGCCATCGGCAAACTCGCCGATGATCTCCAGGTCGGATTCATTGGCGCAACATTCGCGCAGCGTGCGGCGCGCCGCGGGTTCGTCGTCGACGATCATGACCCTCACGCGACGGCTCCCGCGTCCTGCGACTCGGGCCGGGCCGCGGGCGGATCGGGCAAGGCGGGCATCCGCACCTCGGCGACCCAGCCCGTCGCGGGGTCGAGGCTCGTACCCAGGCTCGCGCGCGCGCCGAACTGCACCTGCAGGCGCTCGCGCACGTTGGTGAGCCCAATGCCGGCGCGGCTGACGACCCGTGCGGGAGACACCGTGTTGGCAATGCGCACGACCAGAGTCCCGGTCTCCACGCGCGCCGTGATCGCGATGTGGACCGGGCCGTCATGCCCCGCAAGGCCGTGCACGACCGCATTCTCGACCAGTGGTTGCAGGATCAGGCTTGGCACCCACAGCGTCGGCAGGTCACTGCCCTCCGGCAGCGTGATGCCCAGGCGATCCGGGAATCGCCGCATCTGCAGCTCGAGGTAGAGCCGCACGAAGTGCAGTTCTTCCGACAGGCGCACGAACTCCCGCTCGCCGGCGTTCAGCAATCGCCGCAGCAGGTCCGCGAGCTGGATGACCATTGATTGCGCCAGGCCGGGGTCCCACCCGATCTGCCCGTGGATGGTATTCAGCAGGTTGAACAGCGTATGCGGCGAGAGCTGCATGCGCAGCGCCGCCAGTCGCGCCGCACTCCAGTTCGCCTGCAGCGCCGTGACCTGCAACTCGGCGTCGCGGTAACGCCGGTACCACGCGAAGCCATTGATGGCCACGAGTGCGGAGGCGTAGGCGAAACAGAAGGTCGTGGCGCTGGCGAGCCACAGCGCGAGGTCACCGGGCGTGATGTACGAATCGTCGTGCATCATGGCCTTGGAGTGCTGCTCGAGGTTCAGCGGGATCAGCGCTTCGCCGACCCAGAGCGCGGGCGCGGCGGCCACCGAGAACGTGGCCGCCAGCAGCAACTGCACCGGCAGCGCACGCCACAGCGGCTTCCATCCCAGGCGCAGTGACAACCAGAGGCAGCCCAGCAACGCGGGAAACAGGATCAGGTGCTGCAGCAACCGGATATCCCAGGGCACGAATAACTGCGCCGTCGTCATCTGACTGAAGCCCGCGCGCAGGCTGTTGGCGTAGAGGATGTCGGAGACCGTGACGTACAGCCAATAGACGCTGGCTACGGCGAGCAGCTGCCGGAAGCTCAAGCGCGCCCGCGTGGTTGTCGTGTGCACACGCGGCACCAGCCCGTGGTCCAGGGCGGCCGCGGCGCGGAGCGGTGCAGGCTGCGATTCGGCAGGACTCATATGGCCCAAGCCTACCGCACAACCTGGCCCGGAAACCGCGCCGCTGCGGCCGTGGGGGACGAGCGCGCCGTGCGCCGGGACGGATACGTGTGTCGCCCGGTGCCGCCGCCGCCGGAACTGTTGTCTCATGGCACTGTCGCGAACCAGGAGTGAATCCATGAGCAAGCACGAACGGTTGTACGCCGCCGTCGGGTCGGCCGCCCTGAATGTCGTTCTGGCGCTGGTGCTGAGCCAGTCGGCGGGGGCTGCGGTGCCCGCCTCGAGCGAGCGGCAGGCTGAGCCGCAACAGCACGTCATCCAGGTCTCCGTCGAGGCACACGGCGCGACCAAGTCCTGCGCCATGCACATTCGTGACCGGGCCATCGCCGCCGTGGTGCTGGCCCTCATGCTCTAGCGCCGATTTCAAAATCTGAATCGCGCATAAGCAGAACTGAAGGCAGGCGAGGCGCGCGCCGCTCGCGACGCGAGCGCCTGAACGAGTCCTGCGCAGCCTGAAATACGCGCTGGGGAGAGCGCGCGAGCCGCGGCCTGGCCCTGCCCGTACATTCCCGACTCGATCGCCAATCGCGCTCCAATATAACCAAACCGGCATGAAGAGATAGCCGGCGCTGGCTTCCACGGGCGGGGTGCGGCTGCGTACGCTCGCTCCATGTCGAATGCATTGCGACAAGCGCAACGGCCGGCGGCCGAGTGGCGGGCGGATCTGGACCGGCTGACCTCGGGCCTAGATGCGGCCGCGCTGCACTGGATTTCGGGCTACGCCGCGGCCCTCGCGCAGGAGCGCGCCGGGCCGCTGCGAGCTGAGCCGCGCTCGGGCGAACCGGCGCGGGACGCCACTGGCGCGGCCGCGAGCGAGGCGGCCAGCCGGGCGACCGTGCTTTATGGCTCGCAGACCGGCCACGGCCGGCGCCTCGCGGAGCAACTCGGTCACGCGGTCGAGCGGGCGGGACTTGCGGTGCGCGTGCAGAGCACGCTTGACTACAACCCGCGCGAGCTCGCCGGCGAGAGCCTGCTGTACGTCGTCATGAGCACGCACGGTGACGGCGACCCACCGGACGAGGCGCGCGCCTTCGTCGACTTCATCCAGGGCCGGCGCGCCCCGAAGCTCGACCAGCTCGCGTATGCGGTGCTGGCGCTCGGTGACTCCAGTTATCCCAAGTTCTGCGAGGCCGGCCGCCTCATTGACGAGCGGTTCATGGAGCTCGGCGCGCGGAGATTGTCGCCGCGCGTGGATTGCGACGTGGATTACGAGAACGCGGCTGCTGCCTGGCTCGACCTGTCCTCACAGACGGCTGCCGCCGAGCTGGGCGTCGCGGCAAGCGCTGGCGTGCGCGTGCGTGCCGTCACGCCGCTCAGTGCGGTGTCGAGCGATCCGACGCGGGAGCACCCGCTCGAAGTCGAAGTCATCGCGAACCAGAGGATCACCGGGCGCGGCGCCCTGCGCGCGGTACACCACCTCGAACTGGCGCTGCCGTCGGGGCGCCTCGAGTACCATCCGGGCGACGCGCTCGGCATCATTCACGAGAATCCGCCCGAGGTCGTGGATCGCGTGCTGGACCTGGCGGCGCTGGACGGCGACTTGCCGGTCCACCATGACGGCCGCGAGCTTCCATTGCGTACCTGGCTGCAGGCTGAGCGCGAACTGACGCGCCTGACGCGACCGTTCATCGACGCCCACCGCGCGCGCGCGGGCCTGGACACCGGCGCCGCGGGCCCGCCGTCGATACCCCAGCACTGGCAGGTCGCGGACCTGCTGCGGCACATTCCCGCTCGATGGACCGCGCCCGAGCTCGTGGCATCGCTGCGGGCGCTGGCGCCGCGGCTCTATTCAATCGCCTCGAGCCGTGCGAGCGTCGGCGACGAGGTGCACCTGGCGGTGGCCGCGCTCGAATACGTCGCCGACGGCGAACCTCGCTACGGATCGGCCTCGCGCTTTCTCGCTGCACACCGCGCCGACGGCCCCCTGCGGGTGTTCCTCGAGCGTAACAAGCGCTTCCGATTGCCCGCCGACGACTCGCGCGATGTGATCATGATCGGGCCCGGCACAGGGGTCGCACCGTTCCGCGGGTTCGTGCAGGAGCGCGAGGCCACGGGCGCCAGCGGGCGCAACTGGCTATTCTTCGGTGCGCGCCAGATGGACCGCGACTTCCTGTACCAGCTCGAATGGCAGCGTGCGCTCAAGCAGGGAGCCCTGCACCGGCTGGATGTGGCTTTCTCGCGCGACCAGGCCGAGCGGATCTACGTGCAGCAGCGCATGCGGGAGCAGGGCGCCCAGCTGTTCCACTGGCTCGAGTCCGGGGCGTACCTCTACGTCTGCGGCGACGCCGCGAGCATGGCCCCGGACGTGCACGCGGCAATGCTGGAGATAATCGGCCATCACGGCGCGCTTGGCGCCGAAGCCGCGACCGCCTACCTCAACGCGCTGATCGCTGAGCGGCGCTACGTGCGGGACGTGTACTGATGGCTGAGCTCTCGGCAGTGGAAAGGATCAAGGCCGCCAGCCGTGGCCTGCGCGGCACGATCGTGGAGAGCCTCGCCGACCCCGTCACCGGGGCCTTGCGCGAGGACGATGCGCAGCTGCTCAAGCTCCATGGCAGCTACCAGCAGGACGATCGCGACCTGCGCGAGGAGCGCCGGCTGCAGAAGCTCGAGCCGGCCTACAGCTTCATGATCCGGACGCGATTGCCGGGCGGCCTGTGCACGCCTGGGCAATGGTTGGCGCTCGATGACATCGCGCGCCGCTACGCCAATGGGTCGCTGCGGCTGACGACGCGCCAGGCCTTCCAGCTGCACGGTGTCATCAAGCGCGACCTCAAGGCGACCATCGCGGCCATCAATCGCGCCATGATCGACACGATCGCCGCTTGCGGCGACGTCAACCGCAACGTCATGGCGAGCGTGCTCGTGGTCGAATCTGCCGCGCATGCCGAGGTGCAGGCCTGGGCGCGACGCCTTTCGGAACACCTGCTGCCGCGCTCGCGCGCCTATCACGAGATCTGGCTCGACGGCGAGCGGCTCCAGGACACGCCTGGGGCGATGAGTGAGGACGAGCCTATCCTGGGCCGCACCTACCTGCCGCGCAAGTTCAAGTGCGGGATTGCGATCCCGCCGAGTAACGACATCGACGTGTTCTCGCAGGACATGGGCTTCATTGCCGTCATCGAGCAGGGCGCGTTGCGCGGCTTCAAC
Source organism: uncultured Gammaproteobacteria bacterium (assembly GCA_963778855.1). Classification (GTDB taxonomy): domain Bacteria; phylum Pseudomonadota; class Gammaproteobacteria; order Steroidobacterales; family Steroidobacteraceae; genus FEN-1191. The sequence goes on from CAVZWC010000002.1 coordinate 261,990, forward strand.
GTCTGCGTCGGCGGCGGCCTCGGCGCGACCCACGGCGAGCCCGCCACCTATCCGCGGCTCGCCGACGTCGTCGGCTTCGTTGAGCCCGATCAGTTGCTGGCGGTGGCCGAGGCGATCGTCACGACGCAACGGGACTTTGGCGACCGCAGCAACCGCAAGCACGCCCGCCTCAAGTACACGATTGACGAGCGCGGCCTCGATTGGTTCGTGGCGGAAGTGCAGTCCCGGGCCGGATTTACGCTGGCGCCGGCGCGGCCGTTCGAGTTCACCACCAGTGGCGATCAGTTCGGTTGGCGCACCAGCACCGAAGGGCTCTCGCACCTGCTGCTGCGGATACCCGCCGGGCGCATCGCCGATCGCGAAGCTGCGCCCTGGCTCAGCGGCATGCGCGCCATCGCGCAGCTGCACCAGGGCGACTTTCGCATCACACCGAACCAGAACCTGCTGATATCGCGTGTCGATCCCGAGCAGCGCGAGCGCATTGACGATCTGGTGCGCGAGCACGGGCTCGACCTGTACGCGCGCGCGCGGCCGCTGGAGCGCGATGCCCTGGCCTGCGTGGCGCTGCCGACCTGCCCGCTGGCGATGGCGGAGGCGGAGCGCTACCTGCCTGCGCTCCTTCAGCAGGTCGAGGCACGCCTGGCGGCCCACGGGCTCTCGAATGCGCCCATGCTGCTGCGGGTTTCCGGTTGCCCCAACGGCTGCTCGCGCCCCTACCTCGCCGAGATCGGCCTCGTCGGCAAGGCACCAGGGCGCTACAACCTGCACCTCGGCAGCGATGCACGCGGGCAGCGGCTCAATGTGCTGTATCGCGAGAATCTCGGCGAGGCAGCGATCCTGGACGTGCTCGACGGGCTGCTCGCGCGCTACGCCGCGGAACGGCTCGAGTCAGAGCGCTTCGGTGACTACCTGTGGCGATCAAAGCACCTGCCAGTGCCGGTGGCCGCATGAAGGAGCTGGTCATCGATGCGACACAGGCTGACGCGGCGGCGCTCGGCGAGCTCAATCGCGCGCTCGAGCCGCTGCCGGCCGACCGGCGCGTCGAGTGGGCGCTCGAGCACCTGCCGGGCGCGCACGTGCTGAGTTCGAGCTTTGGCGCGCAGGCGGCGGTATCCCTGCACATGGTCACGCGGCAGGCGCCGCGGTTACCCGTGATCCTGCTCGATACCGGGTATCTGTTCGCCGAGACCTATGCCTTCGTCGAGGCGCTGACCGACCGGCTCGCCCTGAACCTCAAGGTTTATCGCAGCACGCTCTCGCCAGCCTGGATCGAGGCCCGCTATGGCAAGCTCTGGGAGCAGGGCGTCGCCGGCCTCGAGAAATACAACGACCTGACCAAGCTCGAGCCGATGCGTCGTGCGCTGCGCGAAACCGGCGCGCACAGCTGGTTCTCGGGCCTGCGGCGCGCGCAGGCGCGAAGCCGCCAGAACATCCGGCCGCTCGAGTGGCGCGAGGGGACGTTCCGCATCTACCCGATCGTCGACTGGAGCGATCGCGACGTCGGCGCCTACCTCAAGAAGCACGACCTTCCCTACCACCCGATGTGGGACCGGGGCTACGTGTCGATCGGCGATTGGCACACCACGCGCGCGCTCCACGAGGTCAGCGATCAGGAGGCCACGCGCTTCCTCGGCCTCAAGCGCGAGTGCGGCCTGCACGGGCTGAGCTAGTGCGATATTTCCCCCTGTTCCTCGACCTGCGCGGCCGGCCGGTGCTGGTGGCCGGCGGCGGCGGCGTGGCCGCGCGCAAGGTCGAGTTGCTGATCGCCAGCGGTGCGCGCGTCAGCGTCGTGGCGCCTGGACTGTGCCCGGCACTCGAGCGACGCCTCGCCCGCGGTGAGCTGGCCCATCGGACCGGAAGATTCACCGAGTCCGACCTGAACTCGCAGCGCTGGGTCATCGCGGCCACGGGCGACGCGGCGGTCAATCGCCGGATTGCCGCGGCCGCGGAGGCGCATGGCCTGTTCGTCAATGTCGTCGACGACGCCGGGCTGTCGAGCGCGATCGTGCCGGCCATCGTCGATCGCTCGCCGCTGATGATCGCCATCTCGAGCGGCGGGACCGCGCCCATGCTGGCGCGCCACCTGCGCGCCAAGGTCGAGGCGCTGCTGGACCAGTCCTGGGGGCGCGTGGCGCAATGGCTCGGTCGCTGGCGAGCGCGCATCCGCGAGCAATTGGACGATGCGCGCCAGCGTCGTTCCCTTTACGGCGAGCTGCTCGACGGCCCGATCGTCGGCCTGGTGCAAAGGGGCCGCGAGGCCGAGGCCGACCAGGCGCTCGAGCGCCGGCTGCAACAGGGATGCGCCGGGCCGAAGCCCGGCCGGGTGATCCTGGTTGGCGCCGGGCCGGGCGATCCCGGGTTGCTGACACTGCGTGCGCTGCGGGCGCTCAACGAAGCCGACGTCGTGCTGCACGACCGCCTGGTGTCAGACGAAGTGCTGGGCATGGTGAGACGCGATGCCGACCTGCTCGACGTCGGCAAGGCCGCAGGCGGCGCCAGCGTCAGCCAGGACCTCATCAACCGTCTGCTGGTCACGCATGCGCGCGCCGGTCGGACGGTCGTGCGACTCAAGGGTGGCGACCCCTTCATCTTTGGGCGCGGTGGCGAGGAGCTCGAGCACTTGCGCGCTGCCGGCGTGGCCTATGAATGCGTGCCCGGCGTCACGGCCGCACTGGCCTGCGCGGCCAGCGCCGGTATACCGTTGACGCATCGCGAGCACGCCCGCGGCGTGCGGCTCGTGGCCGCGCACCTGCGCGGGCAACTGGCGCCTGGGGAGTGGGACTCGCTGGCCCAGACGGACGATACGCTCGTCGTGTACATGGTGGTCGCGGCCCTGGCGGAGTTCTGCGCGCAGCTTGTGCGGCACGGCCGTCCTCGCACGACGCCAGTGGCGCTGGTCGAGAACGGATCGCGGCCCGGGCAGCGCGTGCTCGTCGGCCAGCTCGACAGCATTGCCGAACTGGCAGCGACGCAGGCGGTGAAATCCCCGGCGCTGTTGATCGTCGGCGAGGTGGCCGCGCTCGGCCAGGCCTTGCATTGGTTCGGTGCGCCGCCGATAGGCGCGCAATCACTTGGTGTGGCTGAGCCCCTGCGCGCGCGCGCTTCCTGAAAGCTAGGTTCCGGGTCTTTCAGCGACGAGGCACTGGCGCAGCAGCGCGGCTGCACTCTCGGCCGTGAGGTCGCGCTGGGGCTCGGCGAGCAGCTCATAGCCGACCATGAATTTCCTGACTGTCGCGGAACGCAGCAACGGCGGATGGAAGTGGGCGTGCAGCTGGCAGCCGGCGGACTCCGCCGGGTCACCGCCACGGCCCGGCGAGCCGTGCCAGCCAAACGAATACGGAAACGGCACTCCGAATAGCCGGTCGTACAACCGCAGCAGCTTGCCCAGGGTCACGGCGAGCGCCTCGCGCTCCTGGGCGGAGAGTTCCTCGAGGGAGCGCACCGGGCGCAGCGGCATCATCAGCGTTTCGAACGGCCACACCGCCCACCAGGGAACCACGACCGCCCAATGATCGTCGTGGAGCACCACGCGCTCGGCGAGGACCAGCTCGAGCCGCGCGTAATCGAGGAGCAGCGGCGTCGGGTGGGTCTCGAGCCAGCGCCGCTGGCCCGCGAGTTCCCGCGCCACCTCGTTGGGGATGAAGTCACCAGCCCAGACCTGCCCGTGCGGATGCGGGTTCGAGCTGCCCATGAGCTCGCCCCGGTTCTCGAACACCTGCACCCAGCGCCACCGGCGCCTCAGTTCGGCTTCCTGGGCCTGCCAGCACTCGATCACGCCAGGTAACTGCACCGGGGACAGCGCCGCCAAAGAGAGATCGTGGCGCGGCGAATAGCAGATGACCCGGCATGTGCCTTCGTGCCGGCGCGCAACCAGCAATGATGACGCGTTCGCTGGCGATGCATCGGGGCGGTCAGCCACTGGGGCTGGCGAGCCCGCGCTGCCGCCGGCAGCCCGTTCCATGAATGCCGGGAAGTCATTGTCGAAGACAAAGGTGGTCGCGTAGTCCGGGTTGCGGGCACCGCCGGCGCGCAGGTTTCCCGGGCAGAGGTAGCACTCCGGATCGTAGGCCGGACGAACCTCCTCGGCGATGGGTTCTTGCTGTCCTTGCCACGGGCGCTGATGCCGGTGCGGCGAGACGAACACCCAGTCGCCGGTCAGGGCGTTGAGGCGCCGATGTGGCTGGGCGCCCAGCAGTGAGTTCCTTGGCTCTGCAGTCATTCAGGCCTCGACGAGTTCCGCACCCCTGCCCGGGCGCGAGCTGAATACGGTCGGCACAATGCTTGTCTGTGCCCGGTAATCCGCCGCGATCCGGCGTGCGATCTCCTGCTCGTCCGCCGCCTCGATGAGCGCGATGGCGCAGCCGCCGAATCCACCCCCCGTCATGCGACAGCCATGAACGCCGCCGCGTGCGCCGATCGCGCGCGCCACCCGCACCGCGGTGTCGAGCTCCGCGCAGCTTACTTCGTAGTCATCCCGCAGGGAATCGTGGCTGGCATCCATGAGCCGCCCGAATCCGTGCCAGTCGCGCCGGCGTATGCACTGCCCGGCCTCGACCGTGCGCGCAATCTCGCTGATCACGTGGCGCGCGCGACGGGCGATGGGTTCGTCCATGCGGGCGGCGCGCTCGGCCAGCACAGCCGGCGAAGCCTCGCGCAGCGAGGAGACGCCGAGTGCGCGAGCGGCAGCCACGCACTCGCGGCGGCGCGCGGCATAGGCGCTGCTGGCAAGGCTGTGCCTGACCTGGGTGTTGATGACGAGCACCGTGACCCGCGGGTCGGAGAAGGGCAGCCACGTCGCTTCCAGCGAGCGGCAATCGAGCAGCAACGCCTGATCCTCCCTGCCCATGGTGGAGATATACGGGTCCATGATCCCGCAGGGCACGCCGGCAAAGTCATGCTCGGCCCCCTGGCACAGCAGCGCCTTGGCAACGGGATCGAGGCGCAGCTCGTGCACGCGCTCGAGCAGGGTGGCGAAGGCAACAGCGAGCGCCGCGCTGCTCGACAGTCCCGCGCCCATCGGCACGTCCGAGGCAATGAAGGCGTCGAAACCCCTGCGCGTGGAAGTGTCCTGCCGCAAGCCCTGCAGCACCCCTCGCAGGTAGTTGCCCCAATTCCCGCCGGGTTCGGCCTCAATAGCCGAGTGCAAGTCGATCGTGATGCCTTGCCCCGTGGCCTCGCTGCGCACGGCGATGCGCCCGGATCCGTTCGGGGCCGCCGCAATCGCCGTGCGCTGACGGATCGCCATCGGCAACACGAAGCCGTCGTTGTAGTCCGTGAACTCGCCGATCAGGTTGACGCGGCCGGGAGCGGACGCGATCCAGCGCGGCGCCCGGCCGAAGTGATCGGCGAACCCGGCACACACGCGATTCGACGCGGCGCCGTCCATCACGCGAAGACGAAGTTGAGTGCGACCGTCACCGCAAGCACGATCGCGCCGAGCACGACGGGCCGTAGGTACCAGGCGTCGGAGCGATCGTCGATGCGGTCGCTGAGGGAGTGAACCAGGCCCTTCAGCTCGGCATCCTGCTTGTTCGCCGGAGTCGCGAGCGAGATGAGCACGGTCAGGGCAAGGCAGGTGCCACAGGCCACGATCGCCATGTAGAAGTTCTGCCCCATCTCGCTCCGAAATTTCCACAGCGGCTCGATCCAGCCGCCCTTGACTCCGGCCCCCGCCCCGCTCGACAGCGACAGGCCGTGGAAGATCGCAGCGGCCAGCGTGCCGCCCAACAAGCCGTAGAACGCCCCGTGGCCGTTGGCGCGCCGCCACGACATGCCGAGCAGGAAGGTCGCGAACAGCGGCGCGTTCACGAACCCGAACACGAGCTGCAGCATGTCCATGATGTTGTCGAAGGCGGAAGCCAGGTAGGCCGTGGCGATCGCGAGCACGACCGCGGCGACCGTGGCGACGTGGCCCATCCACAGGTAGTGGCGGTCCGAGCGGTTGGGCGCGATGTAGCTCTGGTAGAGGTCGTAGGTCCACACCGTGTTGAAGGCGCTCACGTTGCCGGCCATGCCCGACATGAAGGAGGCGATGAGCGCGGTGAAGCCGAGCCCCAGCAGCCCGGCCGGGAAATACCGGATCAGCAGGCTCGGGATGCTCATGTTGTAATCCGGTGTTCCAGCCGCTGTCAGGGGCAGGAAGCCATGATCGCTGCCGTGGTCGAGGGCCACGGCGATCATGCCTGGCAGGATCAGGAGCGCGGGAAACAGCATCTTCGGGACGGCGCCGATGAGCGGCGCGCGCCTCGCGGCGCCGAGCGACTTCGCTGCAAGCGCTCGCTGCACCACGAGGAAGTCCGTGCACCAGTAGCCGAAGGACAGCACGCAGCCGAGCCCCATGACGAGGCCGAACCATTCGACGCCCATGGGATTGGCCGACGCCTGTCCCAGGTGCGACCAGGATTCGGTCCAGGTCCCCGGCGCGTAGCCTTGCGCGGTCGCGACCGGAACCAGCTTCGCCTTCAGGGCCTCCCAGCCGCCGACGTCCCTGAGCGCCAGCAGCGACAGCGGCAGGAAGCCGGCGACGATCAGGCAGAACTGCAGCACCTCGTTGTAGATCGCGGACCACAGGCCGCCGAGGAAGATGTACACCAGCACGACCGCGGCCGAGATGGCGATGCAGGGCGCGTACTGCCAACCGAGCAGCAGCTTCAGCAGCGAGGCGAGCGCGTGCATGGAAATGCCGGATGAGAGCACCGTCATGAACGTGAAGCTCAGGGCGTTGAAGGCCCGCGTCTTCTCGTCGAAGCGGAGCTTGAGGTACTCCGGCACCGACCGCGCGCGCGAGCCGTAGTAGAACGGCATCATGAACACGCCGAGGAACACCATCGCCGGGATCGCGCCGACCCAGTAGAAATGGCTCGTCATGATCCCGTACTTGGCGCCCGAGGCCGCCATGCCGATGACTTCCTGGGCGCCGAGGTTTGCCGAGACGAAGGCGAGGCCGGCAACCAGGCCGGGAATGGAGTGCCGGGCTGTCAGGAAGTCCGCGCTCCCCCGTACGCGCCGCCTGAGGTTCCAGCCGATGGCGATCACGACCACGAAATAGAGGCCGACGATCGCGTAGTCGAGGGCGCTCAGGCGCATCGACGAACCGCCTGTCCGGGCCACTCGGCGCGCCGCCGCAGCTTGGGACAGTAATGCTGGGTCAGGCTGGCCACCGCGCCAAAGATGACATGGACGGGGCGGATTCGCCACGGTTCCGCCGCATGGACAGCCTTGCCAGCTTGGTCTATAAGCAGGACCGATCTTCGCATACCGCGGGAATATCCCAATGCGCCGAATCTTGCTGGCGGTGCTGGCGCCCGTCATGGTGATGGCGGCATCGCCGGCGCCCGTGCCGACGGGTGTGTGGTTGTTCGACGGCGGACCCGACTTCCCCGGCGTGACCCTGCTCGAGCTCGGGCGCACGCCTGCCGGATTGAGCGGCAGCCTGACGACGCGCTGGTACGGCCCCGTGCCAATGCTCGAGCCGCACGAGGAAGGCGGACTGCTCGCCTTCGAAGTGCGCAACCTCAACGACAAGACACGCGTCACGCGCCGCTGGACGGCGCGCTTCGATGGCAATCGCGTCTTCCTCGTCGGCGATTTCTGGAACGTGCACATCGCACAGGAGGGCAGGCGGGGCAGCGCCACCGAGGCCGACGCCCGCGCCTTTCACTTCGGCCCGCCGCTGCCGCCGCTCGGTACGCTGCCCGCCGATGGGCAGGCGCGCACGCCGCCGATGGGCTGGTCGAGCTGGAATGCCTTTGCCGAAAAGATCGATGACTCCACCGTGCGCGCGATCGCGGACGCGATGGTCGCGAAGGGGCTGCGCGATGCCGGATACGTGTACGTGAACATCGACGACGGCTGGCAGGGCGTACGCGATGCCGCGGGTGAACTGCACCCGAATGCCAAGTTCCCCGACATGAAGGCGCTCGCGGACTACCTGCACGCGAAGGGCCTCAAGCTCGGCCTCTACACCTCGCCCGGGCCTCGTTCCTGCGCCGGGTACGAGGGCAGCTACGGCCATGTTCAGCAGGATGCGCGCACTTTTGCGCGCTGGGGCGTCGATTACCTCAAGTACGACCTGTGCTCCGGAGAGTGGTTCTACGACGACGCCGACAAGGTCAAGCGTACCTACTTCGAGATGGGCACGGCCCTGCGCGCGACGGGCCGGCCGATCGTCTACTCGCTGTGCGAATACGGGCGCTTCGACGTCTCCGGCTGGGGGCGCTCGGTCGGCGGTCATCTTTGGCGCACGACGCATGACATTGCCGATGACTACGCGACCATGGCGGCGATCGGCTTCGAGCAGAGTCCGCGCTTCGCACCCGGCGGCCCGGGCGGCTGGAACGATCCCGACATGCTCGAGGTCGGCAACGGTGGCATGACCGAAGATGAGTACCGCACGCACATGAGCCTGTGGGCGCTGCAATCGGCGCCACTGATCATGGGCCACGACGTGCGCAAGACGACCGACTCAGCGGCGAAGCTGTTGCTCAACCGCGCGGTGATCGCGATCGACCAGGACCCGCGCGGCGAGCAGGGAAGGGCAGTGCGCGCGGCCGGTGGCCTCGAAGCCTGGCGCAAGCCGCTCGCGGACGGATCGGTCGCGCTCGGCCTTTTCAACCGCACCGATGCCGCAGCGGCAATCGAGCTGCGGGCGGCGGATGCGGGATTCAGCAGGTTCAATGCCTTGCGTGATCTGTGGCGCGGCGAAGCGCTGCCGCTGTCGACGACGACCGTCACCGTGCCCGCCCATGGAGTCGTGTTGCTGCGGGTCGAGGGCACCTGACGCACTGCCGGTAATCGCCGCGAATCCCTACGGGCCCGGCTGGCACTCGCATTGTACCGGTGGCGGCGGACCACCTTGGGTACGCCTGCTTACCTCGAGCCGACGAGTCCGCGAACGGAATTGACGAGCTTCGCCGAGTCGTAGCCCAGGCCGCGCCGAAATACCATTTCGACGTCGTCCATGTCGGTCATCTTCGCCGCCGGGTTGCCGCGGATGACGACCAGGTCGGCCTGCTTGCCCGCGGCTACGCTGCCGATGCGATCCTCGCGCCCGAGGTAGCGCGCGCCGTTGAGCGTGGCGATCCTGATGACCTCCGGCCCGCTGAAGCCCGCCTCGGACAGGAGCCTGAGCTCGCGCCAATCGCCGAAGCCGGCGATGACGCCGCCGTAGCCGGTCGGGTCGGTGCCTGCGATCAGGTGCCCGCCCATGGCCACGAACTCGCGCTCGAACTCCATTTCCTTCTTCAGGATGATCGTACCGGTGTCGTCCGGATCGTCGGCGATCCGCGCGCGTCGTACCAGGTAACTGACCTGGGCGTCGGGCGTCAGCACGTCGAGCGTTCCCTTCGCGAGCGGCGGGCGGTGCTTGGCGTCGGTCTCGAACACGGCCATGGTCGAGTCGACGGCAACATGATGCGCGACCAGTGTACGGATCAGGTCACGCACCGGCTCGCTGTTGACGTCGAGCCCGGCCGTGACCTTGTCGAGGACGTCGGGATCCGTGCATTCGCCGACCTTCTTGCCGGGCACGAAGTCGGTGAACACGACCAGCCCGTGCTCGAGGCTGTCGATGCCGATCTCGGCGGCTTCGCGCGCCGTGACGGCGCACAAGTGGCCAGCAACCTTATGGCCGAGCTTGTGCGCCTCGTCGATGAGCGCGGCCATCGGCTCGCGCGTCAGCGTCATGTAGACCTTGAACGACGTGACGCCTTCGGCCGACCAGAACCGGACCTTGCGCCTGGCGTCTTCGGCGTCCCGCACCGGTGTCTCCTGCAGGATCAGCGGCGGCGAGCCGTCCATCCAGCTGCTGGTGACGTCGATATCCGGGCCGACGCTCGTGCCCGCCTCGATCTCGTGCTTGAGATTGAGGTCGGTCGTGGGCTCGGCGCTGCCGGCGGTGCGCATCGTCGTCACGCCCGCCGCCAGGTAGAGCCGTGGGAACGAGATCACGTGCGAGGGGTACATGCGCTCGGCCGTGGCCGTGCGATCGCTCGGGTAGACGAGGTGCTCGTGCATCATCACGAGCCCGGGGATCACGGTGCGGCCCGAAAGATCGATGATGCGCGTGCCTTCCGGAATGCGCGTGGTGGCATCGGGACCCACGGCACTGATCCTGCCGTCGGTGACGAGTACGGCCTGGTCCTCGGCGGGCGCAGCGCCCGTGCCATCGATCACGCGCACATGGCGCAACGCGAAGCGCGGTTCGCTGACCGTGACGTACGGGCGCACGCCGGCGGACAGGGTGTCGGCCGACAGGGCGGGGAGTGAGGCAAAGGCCGACAAGGCGGCGGCAATCAGGGACGAGGCGGCGGAAACGCTCATCGCGGACTCCTGCATCCGGAGATGTTCCGTCGCGAGCCAGGCCGGCCCGCTCCGGAGCTGCGAATCCTACAACGATCTGGACTTGCGTGCGGGGGCGCGGGCCGTACGTGCCGGGATCGCGTCCAGTGAGCGCAGCGCCTCGACGTGGTCCCGCAGCCGCAGGGCGATCCGGCCGCAGACCAGGTCACAGAGCTCGTAGACGGCCGGGTCCGAGATCCGGTAGTAGGCGGCCGTGCCGCGCGCGTCGCGGGCGACGAATCCCAGGCGCGCCAGCACCCCGAGGTGCTTGGAGACGTTGGCCTGGCTGCAGGCCAGCCGGGTCGTCAGCTCATTGACGTTGCGCGGCCCGGCGCGCAACTCATTGAGGATCTTGAGGCGCAGCGGCTCCGAGAGGGCCTGGAAGTAGCCGGCCACCCAGGCCAGGGCGCGATCGTCGAGCTGTTTCATGGCGATGCAGGGTCGGTAGCTTCGTGCCGGCACAGGATACCACTCCAATGCTTGTATCGTGTATCACTATAAAGTAATATAGTAACAGACTTAGGGAGCGGCCGCAAATGTCCAGTCAATCGCAGATCTCGCTTGCCGCCTGGTTTCGCATGCTGTCCGTGTCCGTCGCGGCCACCGTGGTGGCGGGCGCGACCTGCGCTGCCACGGGCGGCGACTTGCCTGCCACCGTGGTCGTGGGTGCCGGCGCGGGCGGCGCAAGCTTCATGGCGTCCGGACAGCTTCGGGCCGTGAGCCAGGCGGAACTCGGGGCGCAGGCGGCAGGCCGGGTTACGGCCGTCCTGGTGCGCAGCGGTGAGTCGGTCCGCCGTGGGCAGGTCTTGCTGCGCATCGATTCCCCGGGCGCCCGCGCCGCGGCCGAGGCGGGCGACGCGCAGGCCGCCGCCGCCGCCGCGCAGCTGGCGAGCGCGCGCGCGGACTTTGCCCGCGCGCAGCGCCTGCACGAGCAGCAATACCTGAGCGACGCGGCGCTGGAGCGCGCGCAGGCGCAGCTCAAGACCGTCGAGGCGCAGTCCACGGCGACCGCGGCGCAGGCCAGGGCCTCGCGTGAGACCGCCGGGTGGGAGGAATTGCGCGCTCCCTATGACGGGCGCGTGACCTCCGTCAGCGTCGCCGTCGGTGACCTGGCCGCTCCGGGCCGGCCGCTGATCGGCGTCTACGCTCCCGGTCCGATGCGCGTGCTGGTGGAAATCCCGGAGGCGGTGGCCGGCGAATTGGCCGTCGACCAGCCTGCGCGCATTGAATTCGCCCCCGGCGCCTGCCCGGGCGCACCCACGCTCGTGAAGTCGTGGACGCTCGTCCCCGCCATCGACGCCCACAGCCGGGCCATGGAGGTTCGGGTGGAACTGCCCGAGCTGCAGGCTTGCCCGCCGGGCAGCCTCGTGCGCCTGGGCCTGCCCCTGCGCAATGCGCGGCCCACGCTCGTGGTCCCGCGCACCGCCGTGGTCCGCAGGGGCGAGCTGAATGCCGTCTACGCGGTCGATGGCAACGGACGTGTAACGCTGCGCCAGGTGCGCCTTGGCGAGACCGCCGCAGATACGGTCGAAGTGCTGGCGGGCCTCGAATCCGGCGAACGCATCCTGCGCGACGCCACGCAGTACCGTCCGCCGAACGCCGGCAAGGGTTCGGTGCCGTGAGCGAGACGCCAACAGGCGACACGGCGCAAGCGCTGGGCATCAGCGGGCGCATCGCGCGCGCGTTCCAGGATTCCCGTCTGACCCCGCTGCTGGCGCTGGTCGCGCTGCTGCTGGGCGTGTTCGCGGTGCTGGTGACGCCGCGCGAAGAAGAGCCGCAGATCAACGTCACGATGGCCAACGTGCTCATCCCGTTCCCGGGCGCATCGGTGCAGGACGTCGAGCAGATGGTGGCAGGGCCCGCCGAGCAGGTGCTCGGGCAGATGGCCGGCCTCGAGCACGTGATGTCGGTGTCGCGCCCCGGCATGGCCGTGCTGACGGTGCAGTTCAAGGTTGGTGTCCCGCGGACCGAGGCACTCGTGCGCCTGCACGACACCCTGGCTGCCAACCGGGACTGGCTGCCGCCGGGCCTGGGTGTCGGTGAGCCGGTAGTGAAGCCGAAGGGGATCGACGACGTGCCGACGCTGGCCGTCACGCTCTACGACCAGCGACCGGACGGCAGCGCCTATGCGCTCGAGCGCGTGGCGCACGCGATGGAGGCGGAGCTCAAGCGCGTGCGCGGCACGCGCGAGGTGGCGACGATCGGCGGTCCCGGGCGCGCCATCAACATCGATCTCGACGTCGCGGCCTTGCGCGCCGCCAACATCACGATCGGGGAGCTCGCCGAGGCGATTCGATCGGCCAATGCCGGGATGCCGGTCGGCGAACTGGTCACGGGCAACAAGCGTGTGCAGCTGGATGCGGGCGAGTGGTTCCGTGATGCCGCCGACGTCGGCGGCCTCATCGTCGCGGTTCGCAACGGCAAGCCTGTATACCTGCGAGACCTGGCGACCCTGTCCGACGGGCCGCCGCGGCCCGAGCGCTACGCCTGGTACGGCACCGCCGGCAAGGGGGCGACGGAATACCCCGCCGTCACGCTCAGCGTCACCAAGAAGCCGGGCGAGAACGCCGTCGACGTGGCGGCGCGCCTGCGCGAGCGCATCAGCAGCCTGCGCGGCACCATCATCCCTCAGGGCGTGGGGCTGGCGATCACGCGCGACTACGGCGCAACCGCCAACGACAAGGCGCTCAAGCTGATCGAGAAGCTGCTGTTCGCGACCGGCACGGTCGTGGCGCTGGTGTTCTTTGCGATGGGGCGGCGCGAGGCCGCGATCGTCGGCATCGCGGTGGCATTGACCCTGACGACGACACTGTTCGCCTCCTGGGGCTGGGGCTTCACGCTCAACCGGGTGAGCCTGTTCGCGCTGATCTTCTCGATCGGTATCCTGGTCGATGATGCCATCGTCGTCGTCGAGAGCATCCACCGTCATCGGCTACTGCAACCCGAGGCGCCGCTGCTCGAGCTGATCCCACGCGCCGTCGACGAGGTCGGGGGCCCGACCATCCTCGCGACCCTCACGGTGATCGCCGCGCTGCTGCCGATGGCCTTCGTAACGGGCCTGATGGGCCCCTACATGGGCCCGATCCCGATCAATGCATCGATGGGCATGCTGATCTCGCTCGCCGTCGCCTTCGTGCTGACGCCGTGGCTGGCGTTGCGGCTGTTCGGGCACGCGCAGGCCCGCGGAGCCGGGGCGGCCCACGGAGGCGTGGCGACGCGCCTGATGCCCTGGGTGCGCAGGCTTTATCCGCGCTTCCTCGATCCGGCCACGGGCCAACGCAGCCGGCGCAAGCTCTGGTTCGCGATCGGCGGCCTGATCCTGCTGTCGCTGGCCCTGCCGGCGCTGCGCCTCGTGGTGCTCAAGATGCTGCCCTTCGACAACAAGTCGGAGTTCCAGCTGGTCGTCGACATGCCCGCGGGCACGCCCGTTGAACGCACGGCCGAGGTGCTGCACGCATTGGGCGCCGTGCTCGCGGCCGTGCCCGAAGTGCATGACTACCAGGCCTACGCAGGCACGGCGGCGCCCATCAATTTCAACGGCCTGGTGCGCCAGTATTACCTGCGCGCCGCGCCCGAGCTCGGCGACATCCAGGTCAACCTCGTGGACAAGCACCATCGCAGCGAGCAGAGCCACGTCATTGCGACCCGCGTGCGGCCGCTGCTGGCGCGCGTCGCCGCGCAGTACGGCGCCAACCTCAAGCTCGTCGAGGTGCCGCCCGGTCCCCCGGTGCTCGCGCCGATCGTGGCGGAGGTCTACGGGCCGGATGCCGTGGGTAGGGCGCAGCTGGCGGGCCGGCTGCGCGACGTTTTCGCGCGCACGCCGGGCGTGGTCGACGTGGATTCGTCGCTGGTCGTCCCGGCGGCGCGCGTGGTGCTCGGCGTCGACCGCGCGCAGGCCGCGCGACTCGGCGTGACCCCCGGCGCCCTCGTCGATGCGCTGCATGCGGGGCTCGTCGGCGCCGACGCGGGCTTCCTCCATGACGGCAGCAAGTACCCCGTGCCCTTGCGGCTGCGCCTGCCGGCCTCGACGCAGGGATCGCTGGCGGCGGCATCCTCGCTCCCGGTGCGATCCGCCGACGGCACGGCCGTCACCCTGGGTTCGCTGTTGCAGCCACGATCCACGGTGGTCGAGCAGCCGATCTACCACAAGGACCTGCTGCCGGTGAGCTACGTGATCGGGGACATGGCCGGAAAGATCGACAGTCCCCTCTACGGCATGTTCGCCATGAGATCAGCGCTCGCCCGGCTGCGCGGTGCGGACGGCGGTCCCGTGGCGGAGCATTTCATCAGCCAGCCGGACGATCCCTATCGTGGCTACGCCGTCAAGTGGGACGGCGAGTGGCAGGTCACCTACGAGACCTTCCGCGACATGGGCGCGGCCTACGCGGTCGGGCTCCTGCTCATCTACCTGCTCGTGGTCGCGCAGTTCGGATCCTACGGCCTGCCGCTGATCATCATGGCGCCGATCCCGCTGACGATCGTCGGCGTGATGCCGGGCCACGCGTTGCTGGGCGCGCCGTTCACCGCCACCTCGATGATCGGCATGATCGCGCTGGCCGGCATCATCGTCCGCAACTCGATCCTGCTGGTGGATTTCATCCGCCTGCAAGTCGCAGCCGGCCAGCCACTGCGCGAGGCCGTCATGACCTCGGTCGCCGTCCGCGCGCAGCCAATCGTCCTCACGGCGCTGGCCGCCATGCTCGGCGCGTTGTTCATCCTCGACGACCCGATTTTCAACGGGCTCGCGATATCGCTGATCTTCGGCATCCTGGTCTCGACGGTCCTGACGCTGCTCGTGATCCCGCTGCTTTATTTCGCATTTTACGGGCGCAATCCCGCGCCCATTGCATCCCAAGGAGACAATCCATGACTTCCTGGCAAATGGCCCGCGTCGTCGCGGGCACCTTCGTCCTGCTTTCGCTCGGCCTCGGCGTGCGGGGCAGCCCGATCTTCGTCAACGCCAACTGGCTCTGGTTCACGGCCTTCGTGGGCGCCAACCTGCTGCAGAGTGGCTTGAGCCATTGGTGCCTGATGGAGCAGATGCTCCGCAAGCTCGGCGTGAAGGCCGGGAACTGAGTACGGGGGCACGCGGCCATGCATGCATCGAAGCTGCGATCCGGAATGCTGCTGACATTGCTGGCCCTGGCCGGGCGTTCCGGCGCGGCGACGCTGGTCGAAGCCTGGCAGGGCGTCCTCGACCACAGTCCGGAGTATGCGGCGGCGGTGGCGCGACGCGATGCGGGGCAGGCCGCGCGCCAGGCCGCGCGTGCGCTGTGGCTGCCGACGCTCGCAGGCCAGGCCGGGCTGGCGCTTCGCAGTTCCTCGAGCGAGACGACTGGGGCGCAGTTCTCCGCCCCGGGCTTTGGCACCAGCAACGACGTCGACTTTCGCACCAGCATCAACGGCGGCAATGACCGGCAGTGGTCGCTGGTGGCGCAGCAACCCATCCTCGACGCCAGTCGCGTGGCGGATTCGCAGGTGGCGCGCGCGCGCGCGCTCATGGCCGAGGCCCAATTCCGCCAGGCCGAGCAGTCGCTGATGCTGCGTACGGCCGAGGCGCTGGCCGCGACCGTGGAGACCGGCGCACGATTGCGCGCCGTCCAGCGCCAGCGCGAATCCGCGATGCGGGCGCGCGACACGGCGCAGGCACGCTACGAGGCCGGCGACCTGCCGGTGACGGAGTGGCGCGAGGCCCAGGCCGAGGCCGATCAACTGAGCGTGTCCGAACTCGATGCCCAACAGGCCTTTGCCATCGCCAACGAGGCCTGGTCGAACCTGACGGGCCTGGCGCCGCCGGCCCCGGTGAGCAGCGGCGCAGCGGATCGGGCACCTGATTCCGACTTGTCCGGGGACGCGCCGCCGAAGTCCGCCACCGTGGAGGAATGGCTGCACCGTGCCATGGACCGCAGCCCGGTGCTGGCGCTTCAGCAGCAACAACGCACCGCGGCCGAGGCTGAAGTGCGTCGCTGGGCGCGCGCCGACGGATTCCAGCTGAGCCTCGTCGGACAACTCGGGCATGAGACCCTCGACGGCAGCGGCGACTATGGTGCCGCCAGTGCGACGCAGCGCCTCGCCACCGTGGGCCTTCAGTTCACGCTGCCCTTGTTCACGGGCGGCATGCGCTCCGCGCAACGCCACGCGGCCGATGCCAACCTCCGTGCGGCCAGCGCGGATTTCGAGGCGGCGCGGCAGCAGGTCGAGCTGCAGGTTCACTCGGCCTGGCTGGCCGCGGGCAATGCGCATGCACGCTTGCGGGCCACGCTGCGCGCGCAGGACTCGGCCGACAGCCGGCTCGATGCCACCCGCATCGGCCAGCAGTCCGGGGATCGTACGCTGCTCGACATGCTGTCGGCGGAAGGCGCCGCGCTGCAGGCACGGGCCGGCTCGGAGGCCGCGCGTTGCGAAGGCTTGCTGGCGACGCTTCGGCTCGAGGCGGCGGCCGGTACCCTGGATGAAACAGCACTGCGGGAGGCCAGCTCCGGGCCTTTCGCCTGCGGCGAGCGTGCGGCGCGCTGACAGCCGAGCGAAGCAGTCGCCAATCCACGAAGTCGGCTGCACCGTCAACACTGCCGCCAAATTCCCGGCTACCATCGGCCTGCGGAGGAGCAGGGCATGGGCGAACTGGCGGCCTGGGACAGCTTTTACGTGCGGGTGCGAACCCCGCGCGCGGACAAATCGAAGTGAAACGTCTGGCCATGTTGATGGCGCTGGCGCTGCTCGGAGCCGGTTCGCTTCGGGCAGCCGAGCATGATTCGCTGCCTCGGCGGAGTGGGGCGGGACCGCAGGAGTCGTATCCTGGGGTCACAGTCCTTTACGACGATATCCGCGACGCAGGCGGCCAGCGGCTGCGCCTCATCGCGACCCACCCGGATCGCCCCGGGCGCTTTCCCGTGATCTTCGTCGTCGGCTGGCTCAGTTGCGACTCGGTGGAGGCGCCGCCGGGCACGATGGACGGCTCGCTGAAGATGTTGCAGGCGGTCGTGCAGACGCCGGGATTCGCCGTGGTGCGGCTCGACAAGCCCGGAGTGGGAGATTCCGAGGGCGACTGCGGACGCACTGATTTCAGCACCGAGCTCGCGGCGTGCCGCCAGGCCTTCCGCCACCTCAAGGACTATGACTTCGTCGATCCGACACGTGTCTACCTGCTCGGGATCAGCAATGGTGGCGGCTTCGCGCCGCTGGTGGCCGATGGCGCGCCGGTCCGGGGCTACGTCGTGGACGGCGGCTGGATCAAGACCTGGTTCGAGCACATGCTCGAGATCGAGCGCCGCCGCCTCGCGCTCGCCGGCCATCCGGCGGCCGAGATCAACACGCTCATGAAGTCGGTCGAGCAGCTATACGGCGCCTACCTGCTCGAGCGACAGTCGCCGCACGAGATCTTCACGCGGCACCCCGAGCTGAAGACATTGTGGCAGGGGGCTGACGACCAGCAGTACGGTCGACCGCCGGTCTACTACCAGCAGCTACAGGATCTCGACCTGATGGCCGCGTGGTCGAATGTCAGCGTTCCGGTACTGGCCCTGCACGGCGAATACGACTGGATCATGAGCCGCGGTGACTCCGAGCTGCTGGTCGAGCTCGTCAGTCGAAACAAGCCCGGTGCGGCGCAGTTCGTCGAGCTGGCGCACACGGGACACACCTTCGAGAACTACGCCTCGCAGCAGGCGGCATACGATGGCCACCAGCTGCCATTCGACGAGTCCATTGGCCGGCGCGTGCAGGACTGGTTCGTCGGGCACCGGGATTGAGCGCGCCGCGGGTCGCGTTCGTGCTGCTCGGCCTCATCTGGGGCAGCAACTTCCTGTACATGAAATGGGCCGTGGCGTTCATCACGCCGATGCAGGTCGTGTTCCTGCGGGTGCTGTTCGGGTTCCTGCCGATCCTGGCGCTCGCGCTGTACCGGGGCGCGCTGCGCCGATCCGACCTGAGGCACTGGCCGCATTTCCTGGCGATGTCGGCGCTGGCGACCACGTTCTACTACTACGCATTCGTGAAGGGCACGTCGCTCCTGCCCTCGGGCGTGGCCGGGATGCTCAGCGGCGCCACGCCGCTGTTCACGTTCCTGGTCGCCGGGATCGCGCTGCACAGCGAGAGCTTCAGCGCGCGCAAGCTGGCCGGGGTCGTGCTGGGCTTCTGCGGCGTCGTG
The DNA here is from genome assembly GCA_963778855.1 of uncultured Gammaproteobacteria bacterium. Lineage (GTDB taxonomy): Bacteria > Pseudomonadota > Gammaproteobacteria > Steroidobacterales > Steroidobacteraceae > FEN-1191. The sequence goes on from CAVZWC010000002.1 coordinate 280,474, forward strand.
CTCATCGCCCACCCGTGGACCGTCGGCCAGGCGGCGCTCGACCTGCGTGGGGTCGTATACATGCTCGCCGGTTCGCTGGGCCTGGGTTGCTCGTTCGTGTATGCCCGGCGCTTCATGACGGGTCTCGCGATCCAGCCGCTGGCCCTGTCCACCTACCAGATCGGCTGTTCGCTCGTGACGCTCGCGCTGCTCACGCCCTATGGCGGCATGACGCTGATCGCTTCGCACACGGCGGCCGCAGCCGGCCTCGTGGTCGGGCTCGGCCTGTGCGGGACCGGCCTGGCCTACGTGCTGTACTACTACATTGTGACGAGCACGGGCGCGGTCATGGCCTCGGCCGTGACCTACCTGCCACCGATCGTGGCGCTCGTGATCGGACACTCCCTGGCGCATGAGCCCGTCGCGGCCACCGACGTGATCGCCGTGCTCGCCATCCTGTGCGGGGTCTATCTGATCCAGTTCCCCGGCTGGCCGCGCCGGTTCCGGCGCTAGCCTTCGGAGCGGAAGCCGGCAGCCTTGTGGCTGCCGTCGCAATAGGGCTTGTTCTTCGAGTGGCCGCAGCGGCACAGCGATACGCTCGTGACGCGGTTGAAGGTCTTGCCCGTGCCGGAAACGAGTTCGACATTGCCAACAATCTTCAAGGGGCCATCAGGCAATGCCTTGATCGCAAGGGTTCCATCGCGCATCGATAGCGGCTGCGACTCCCTGGGAGCGGGCTCGCCCGTAGCCTGGAATCCCGCTGCGGTGTGGCTGCCGTCGCAGTAAGGTTTGTTCTTCGACTGGCCGCAGCGGCACAGCGTCAGGCGGTATCCCTGGGCCTGGCCGTCGAGCGTGATCGGGGCGCGAATCGCCAGCGGTCCGTTCTCGCGCACGCGCACCGTATTGACGATCGGCGCCCGCTCGAGGGCCGACCCATCGGCCGCCTCGCACTGGATGGCCCCGGAGGGGCATTGGTGCGCGATCTCCAGCGTTTCCCCAGGCGTGGCCTGGTCGGGATGGATCCACTCTCCGGAAACGTTAGGCACGAAGACATCCGGCCGATCGAGCACGCAGTGCCGCGAATGGATGCAGCGCCCCGCGTTGAAGCGGATCGTGACCTTCTTGCCGCGGACAACTTCCTCGCTCATGGACGCCGAGACTGCCTGATTTGCACGCAATTGGCTAGCCGTGGCCGGCGGCGCCGATCTCTGGGGCACCGAGCTCCGCCGATGCATCGATATGCCACCACAGCACGGCCCCGAGGAGCAGCAATGCGGCCATCGGCACGAACGGCGCGTCGTAGTTGCCGGAGATCTTCACGATGTAGCCGTAGGCGACTGCCCCGATCAGCCCGCCCACCTGGCAGACCGTATTGAATAGCCCGATCACGGCGCCCGCACGCTGGTGACCGAGGTCCAGGCAGGCGCCGAAGGCGGCGGACTGCTGGAAAGTGATCGCGCAGTAGACGATCGAGAGCAGCACGATGCTCCAGGCGGGGCTGTGGGTGAACATCGCGGCGGTCACGAACACGGCGGCGACGGCCATCGCGGTGCTGCCGATGTAGCGCCGCCCGTTGTGCCGGCCGATGCGCACGACGAGCGCGTCGCTGGTCGCGCCGCCCAGCAGGTTGGCCAATGCGGCGGCCGCGTAGGGCAGCGCCGAATAAAGCAACCCCTGCTCGGTGAAACCTCGCCCCCGGACCAGGAAGGTCTGGAACCAGCTCTGGAAGAAATTGAACACGTAGACATAGCAGAATCCCACGCCGAACAGCGCCATCAGGTTGCGCGACCGCATCACTTGGCGCAGCGGGAAGGCGTGGGCGAGTGGACGGGCAGCTTCTGCTCGCGCCGCCGCGCCACTGCCCGATGGGACCTTCTCCGCGGGCGAGTCTCGAAACCACGCATACCAGGCCGCAGCCCAGAACACTCCAAGCGTCGCGAAGACATAGAACGAGGCGCGCCAGCCCCATCGCGCCTGGAGGGGCACGACGAGCAGCGGCGCCAGCGTCGCACCAATCTGGCTCGACATCAGGCACACGCCCGAGAGCGTCGCTCGCTGCGTGGGCGGGAACCACCGCGTCACGACGACACTGGCATTCGGGAACGCGCCCGCCTCGCCGGCCCCGAACAGGAACCTCGTGGCCAGCAGCCCCGGAAAAGTACTGACGGTGCCGGTCAGCGCCGTGAAGGCCGACCACCACAGCACTATCCGAGTCAGGACGCGCCGCGGACCGATCCGATCGCCCAGCGCGCCGGCCGGAAACTCGAACAGGGTGTAGGCGAGGGCGAACATGCCGGTCACCCAGCCCCAGCCCACGGCATCGATATGCAGTTCGTCCTGCATGCGTGGGCCGGCCACCGCGATGCAGACGCGGTCGAGGTAGGTCACGGCGAACAGCAGCACCAGCAGCGTCGTGACCTTGTACCGAGCCTGCTTCAGGATGTCGTGCACGGATTGTTCCAGTCTAACCTGTATGCTGGGGATTCCGGGAAGCTGCTACGATCTGGACCAGACCGCGGCGGGGGGCGATCCAGTGAACCGGAAATGGCAAGTTGGCCTGGCAGCCACGGCCCTGATGGTGGCAGGTATCAGGGGCCTTTCGGCCGCCGTCGTGGCCGGATCCGATGAGCCAGGGGCGCCGGCGCACCATTACCTGCTGGTCTGGGCCGGCGATCGCGACCAGAAGGGCAATGACTTTCTCGCCGTCATCGACGCCGATCCCTCCTCGCCCACCTATGGCCGACTCCTGACCACCGTGGCGACGGACCAGCAAACCGTGCGCGTCCATCACACGGAATATTCGATGCCGGCCAGCGGCATGCTGTTCGCCAACGACCACGACGTCGGCCGCACGTTCATTTTCGACGTGCGCGATCCCCTGCAACCGAAGATTGCCGCTTCGTTCACCGACATGGGCGGCTACATGCATCCGCATTCGTACGTGCGCTTGCCGAATGGCCACGTGCTCGCCACGTTCCAGCACGCGCATCACGCGTCTGCGGGCGTGACCGGCAAGACCGGCGGTCTGGTCGAGATCGACGATTCGGGCGCTGTGATCCGCGCGTCGAGCAACGCCGATCCCGCCTTCGCCGACAGTCTGCTGATGCCTTATGGCCTGGTCGTGGTGCCGAAGCTGGATCGCGTGGTGTCCACCAATTCATCGATGCACGACCCTGACTTGTTCAGCGGCGTGACTTACCAGCTCTGGCGCCTGTCCGACCTGAAGCTGCTGAAGACCGAGTTCCTGGACGTCGGCCCGGATCACTATGCGCACATCAGCCCGGAGGAGCCGCGCCTGGGGCCGGACGGCTCGGTCTACGTGCAGACCCTCGGCTGCGGGCTGGAGCGCATCATCGGCATCGAATCCCCGGCGCCGCGCTCGCAGCTGGTGCACCGGTTCCCGGGCAATTGGTGCGGGGTACCGACCATCGTAGGCCGATTCTTCGTGCAGAGCGTGCCGGAGGTGCACGGCCTGGTGGTGCTGGACCTGGCGGATGCGGCCAAGCCGGTCGAGGTGTCACGACTGAGCCTCAGTGATCGGTACTATCCGCATTGGACGGGTTGGGGCGCCGCGACGCAACGCCTCGTGGTCACCTCGGGCCATACGCCCGAGGACCGGCTCTATCTGCTCAAGCTGGATCCGAAGACCGGAGCACTCTCAATCGATACCGCCTTCAAGGATGCGGACGGGCAGGTGGGGTTCAGTTTCGCCGAGCGCAGCTGGCCGCACGGCTGGCGTGGCGTGGGAATACCACATGGAGCCGTATTTACTCGCTGAGTGCGGAGGCAGGGGAGGCAGCATGTCGAGAGCCATCAGTCGCAGACATTTCCTCGTCGCCGGGCTCGGCGCGAGCGCGGCGGCGTTCGCGCGGCTGGAGACCAGGCCCGACGTCATTCTTTATAACGGCAAGATCCTCACGATCTGTGACCGCGCTCCCGAGGTCGAGGGGCTGGCGATCGCGGGCGATCGCATATTCGCGATCGGTTCGAGCAAGGAGATGCTGGCGCTGGCCGGTGCTGGTGTGCAGCGCGTGGATCTTGGGGGCAAGCGCGTGACGCCCGGTTTCAACGATGCGCACTCCCACCCCTGCGACAGTGGTACCCAGCTGCTCACGATGGTGGTGCTGGAAGTTGATTCGATCGATGCTGTCAAGGCGGCTATCCACGCCAAGGCAGGGCAGACGCCGCCCGGTGAATGGGTCGTGGGTTTCCTGTACGACGATACCAAGACGGAGCGTGCGCTCGAGCGCAAGGATCTGGATGAGGCGGCGCCGGATCACCCGGTGGTCGTTCAGCATCGCGGTGGCCATACTGCGTTTGTTAACTCGCGCGCGCTGGCCGTTGCCAAAGTGGATGAGCACACGCCCAATCCGCCCGACGGCGAGTATTTTCGCGATGCGTCAGGACGGCTCAACGGGCGCATTGCCGAGCGGGCGGCCGACAGCATACTGGCGGTCGCGGTCAAGCCGGCGACGCGTGAGGATTACCGCAAGGGGGCCGCGCTGATCTCGAGGCATTTCGCGAGCCGGGGCATTACCTCTGCCTGTGAGGCCGACGGCGACCCGGCGACGCTACAGGGGTACCTGGATGCGCGCGACGCCGGAGAGTTGAACGGAAGATTCTACGTCCACATAGATTTCGACCTGCTTGACCGGATGATGGCGGCCGGTGTGCACACGGGCATGGGCGATGACTGGGTGCGCGTCGGCGCAGTGAAATTATTCGCCGATGGATCCATATCGGAGCGCACCGCGCTGCTGTCCGAGCCCTATGCCGGGCTCGGCGACTTTCGCGGCATCATCCGTGACAACCGCGCTGCGCTCTACGATAAGGCGCGCAAGGCCTACCTGGGCGGATGGCAGGTGGGTACGCACGCCAATGGCGACGTCGCGATCGACACGATCCTCGGCGTCTACGAGCAGCTGCAGCGAGAACACCCGCGGCGCGACGCGCGGCTGCGCATCGAGCACTGCACGCTCGTGACCCCGGAACTCGTGCGCCGCATCAAGGCCGCCGGCGTCGTGCCGGCGCCGTTCGCGGGCTACGTCTATTTCCACGGCGAAAAGATGCACTTCTACGGCGAGCAGCGTCTGTCGCACATGTTCGCGATGCGGGATTTCCTCGACGCCGGCATCAAGGCGGCTCCAGGTTCGGACTACACAGCCAGTCCCGCCGAGCCGATGATGTGGCTGCGATCCGAGATCACGCGGACGGACGCGAGCGGCCACGTCTGGGGCGCCAACCAGCGCATCAGCGCGCAGGAGGCGATCCGCTGCTCTACGCTGCACGGCGCGTACGCCTCCTTCGAGGAGGGGATCAAGGGGAGCCTGGAGCCGGGCAAGCTCGCGGATCTCGTGGTCTGGGATCACGACATCGTGACGATCGATCCCGTGCGGCTGCTCGAGGTCAAACCCCAGCGCACCATGCTCGGCGGTCGCTGGGTGTACGAGGCCTGAGGGCCGCTATCGCACCCGCTCGAAAGCCTGGGTGAGATCGGCGATCAGGTCCTGCGGTTCCTCGAGCCCGATGTTGAGTCGCACCAGGCGCGGACCCTGGCCATCGGGCAGTCGGGTCAACCGCGGATAGGCCATCGCCAGGCTCGCGACCCCGCCCCAGCTGTAGCCGAGCTTGAATAACGCCAACGCATCGAGCCAACGCGCGATGCGTTCCGGCGTCCAGCCGGGCTTCAGCACGAACGAGAACACGCTCGAAGACCCCGTGAAATCCCGCTTCCAAAGCTCGTGACCCGGGCAATCGGCGAAGGCCGGATGCAGCAATCGCTCGATCTCCGGGCGTGACTTGAGCCAGTTCGCGACGGCGAGGGCATTTTGCTCGAGCCGGTCGAGCCGGACCGCGAGGGTCGTAAGGCCCCGCAGTGCCAGCGAGCAGTCATCGGGTGAGGAGCACATGCCGAGCTGGTAGAGCGCCTCGCCGACGCGCTCGTAGCTCTGTTCACTGGCGACCGAGACAGAACCCAGCAGCAGGTCGCTGTGGCCGCCCACGAACTTGGTCAGCGCCTGGATGCTGACGTCGACTCCATGATCGAAGGCGTCGAACAGCACGCCCGCCGCGTAGGTGTTGTCGAGTGCGACCGGCACGCCGCGCGCGCGCGCGGCGCGGACGATCGCCGGCACGTCCTCGATCTCCATCGTGACCGAGCCCGGGCTCTCGCACCACACGAGCGCGGTGCTATCGCGGATCAGCGCGGCTATGCCGCCACCGATGCCGGGGGCGTAGCTCTCGACCTCGATCCCGAGGCCGTGCAGCAGTCCGTGGGCGAGCTCGGCGTTGGGGCCGTAGGCGCTGCGGGGAAGGAGGGCGTGGCTGCCGCTGCGGCAGAAGGCCAGGTACACGAGCGAGATCGCCGCCTGGCCGCCGGGCGTGATGAAACTGTGGCGCGCGCCCTCGAGTTCGGCGACGCGCGCGCCGAGCTCGAGGGCCGTCGGCGTGCCGTACTGGCCGTAGGTGTAGTGCGGTCGCTGCCGCCAGTCGTCCGATACCTCAGCGAACTTTTCGAACACCACCGTCGAGCCGCGGTAGACCGGTGGCGCGAGCGAGCGGAATGCCGAGGACGGTCGCGCGTTGGTGTGGATCAATCTCGTCCGCCAGTGTGATCGGGGCTTCGAATCCGTCATGGTGGTCCTCGCCCTGGTGGCAGTGCATCGCCGACATACAGCCAGGCGGCTTCCAGCAGCGCGGCCTGTGGCAGGTCGTTACCGGCCTCACGATGCCCGATGTAATCGAGTTCCTTTTCAACCTGGATCGCGGCGCCCCAGTGATCGGCGTTCACGTAGCCGAGCAGCACGCCGCCCGGCTGCACCTCGTCCTCGATGCGCACCTGGCCATCGTTGCGCGTATCGCTCCTGGCGAGGCGGCGCCAGGTGGGCCGCAGTCCGCGCGCGAGGTGCTCGGCGGTCGTGAAGGCGCCGACGAAGTAGAAGCCGACGCCGGCCGGGAGCGGATGCGATTGCTGCCACTGCGCGCGCACGTCCGCGCGCAGGCTGTGCAGCAGGCCCTTATCGCCCGGGTCGCAGCGGCCGCTGAAGGCATTCGACACCAGGCCATAGAGCCACTCGCTCGAGTCTGCGATCGGTGTGCCCCACACTGGCCCCGCAATCGCAACGATCCCGACGACGTGCGGCGCGTAAGCCGGGTAATCGCTGATGAATTGCTCGATGTCGACGACGCCCTTCGAATACCCGAGCATGACCATGGGTTCGCTGTGCGCAAGATCGGAAGCCGCGAAGAAGTCGGCGATCTGCTTCGCATTGTGCTCGGAGCTCGAGCGCCCGCTGACCGGCACGGTGTCGATCCGGACGCCGAGCGATCGCAATCGTGCGATGCCCTCCCTATAAGGCAACGCATCCGGGCCAAAGCAGTCATTGAGCGCTCCCGGGATGATCAGCATCCTGAGGTCGGTGCGGGCCTGCGGCAGCGGCGCTGCGGCGGGCGCCGGAGCCTCGTCGCTGAGCCGCCAGAGCGAGGACTCGCACTGCGGATCACCGCTCGTCCCATCGCGGTGCACGACCTGGCAATAGAGCTGCCGGAATTGGGGCCGCGCATCGACGGCGGCGCCGCCTTGCTGAGGTGCGGTGAGCACGGCCGAGGTGCGGCGGAATTCCTCCGCCTTCGGCACCGAGACGCAGCCGCCGAGGAGCAGGAGCGTCAGCGGCGCCAACAGTACGACCTTGATCTGCATGACCCCTGTTCCGTCACCCATCGCGCTAGAGTCGCGGATGCAAAGTGAGCTCGACGAGCTGGTACGTGAAGAGCAGTGCCGCGAACAGCAGCAGCATCACGCGCACTTTACGAATCTTGAAGCGCTGCGCCAGCGCCGTCAGGAACAGCACCGTCGCCAGCACCACCGTGCGTTGCACGTACACCTCCGCGATCTCGCGCGCATGCGCTCCCTCGGCAAAGCTATCGCTCGACTGCCGGCTCAGGTCCACCGACTGCTCGATCAGGGCGTTGCGATACTCCGGCATCTGGACCGGTCCGGCCGGTGCCGCCAGATTGTTGAACGGGTCGGTCTTGAGCCAGGCGTCGAAGGCCTTCTTGTACTCCGGGCTGAAGCGCCGCTCGTAGAGCTGGGCGGTCGCATCCTTGCCGTATTCGCGCAACCCGATCCAGGTGTTGAAGGTGACGACATCGAGCAGCCGGAGTTGCCCGCCTTCGGTGGCCCTGAGCGCTGCTTCGACCCGCTGGCGCGATGCGAGGCCGTACAGGTACGCCTCGCGGCCGTCCCACCTCGCGGCCTGGTAGCCGCACCAGGCCGTCACGATCGCGACCGCCGACAGCAGCAGCGCTTCGATGATCTCGAGGTGCCGCTCGCGCGCGGACCCGCTCGGATGATGCTCGGCGATCTTGTGCGCAACCTCGACCGTCAATCCTTCGGACATGGCGCCCCCCCCTGTACGCCAGTCTAAGCCATGACCGGATCGGGTCGATCAGCGCTGCGGGCGCATAGTTGCCGAGCACCGGGCTTTCGGCTTTAATGCGCGCCCTGCGACGGGAATCGGACTTGCCGTGGATACCGGGATTCGAAGGTACAAAGTCCTTCGGTTTCAGTAAGATAGCGGCTAAGACGACAGTTTCACATCGGCGCGCCCGTAGCTCAGTTGGATAGAGTGTCTGGCTACGAACCAGAAGGTCGGGAGTTCGAATCTCTCCGGGCGCGCCAATTTGATCTTGCTTAACTTGGCATCAAACTACGGACAGTAGCCTACGAGCGGTTTGATTAACCCCTAAGGAGCAACCAAACCGCCCGTCAGCTCACCGGTATGCAGCCGTTACTTTTGCTCTTCGCAGTCGGTACGTCGCAAAACAACGCGCCGATTCAGCGCGCGACCTTCCTTCGTTGAATTGTCGGCGATCGGATTAGACTCACCGTAGCCAACGACCTTCATTCGGTCGTCACCGACCCCTTTCGATATCAGATAGTCACGAACGGTCGTGGCGCGCTGCTCAGAAAGTTTTTGATTGTGTTCTTCGTGGTGGGTCGCGTCTGTGTAGCCTTCAATCGTGCCGCTGACCCAGTGCAAGCGCTTGAGATTCTCGGCCGTCTGATCAAGCCGAGCCTGATCTTCGGGCGTCAACACGGCAGTATCTGACTTGAACTGCAGCTGCACTGTCGTATCGCACGGACAACCCATCGGACCAACCTTTGTTCCCGGTGGCGTGTCCGGGCATGCGCTCGGAGGTGGAGGAGGGGCGGTCGTGTTCGCCGCTACAGGCGCCGGCGGCGGTGGATTCCCGGAATGACACGCCAAGAGCGACAGCAAGATGGCACCGGCAAGGGCCAACTTATTAGTCGTATTCATATTGACTCCCTGACCTTTTCTTATTGGGGCTCAATCCGCAGTCAACGGTCCGAGTCTATGCCGCTGCCCGCCGCTAGTCCATATGCTCGCGCCGCGGGGGGTCGGAGCGCCGATGCTCGCGATTCTCTGCCCGGCAATCTCTCTTTGCAGCCGTAGTACCGCTCAGTGCGTGGCCTCGCCCTTAACCGGTTCTTTCCCACTGCTGGCGGGACGTTGCGCCGCCTCGAGCGTTGTCTTGCACATGTCGGCCTCGCCCTTGACTCGGTCTACGATTCCCCCGGCGACCACCGTAGCCCCGGCAGTCGCCACCGCCAGTGCGCCGGATGCCATACCCTTTGCGCCCGTGCCCAGTTTGGGGCTTGTCAGTGTGCCACCGAGTTCCAGGAATGGGCTGGCAAACATGCCAGGGCTCACGCCGATGCCGCTGCGCGGCCGCGTATTGAAATTGAACGCGAGAGCTTCAGTGCCGAGATCGATCGTGCCGTCGGCCGTCACGGTGACCTTGTCGGTCTGCAGAAGCACCGGCGCGACCGCAGCCTTGCCATTCAGGATATCGATCCGCGCCACGGTGCAATCGACCTTCGTGAAAGGATCTTGCTTTGCGAACGGATTCAGCTTGCTGAACAGCTGGCCAATCACACCACTACCGACCATGTCCAAGGCGCCGTGTCGGGTCTTGCCCGGCCCTGAGGAAATGAGAAGACTGCCGCTCGCGCCTGATGCCAATTGCCGGGCAGAGGCGCCCGTGGCAGTGATATTCGCCGTCATGCTCACCGGCGGCACTTCCTCGTCCCGGACCTTGTCGCCGCCTGCGAGGAGGCCGGCGCGAAAGTCCCGCAGCTTCAGGTCAACTTTCAGTGCTGCCACATTACTGCCGGAAGGCACGAGGCCGACCGAACCCTCGAGGTTGCCACCGTAGCCGCCGTTGGCGCGCGCGTGTGCCAGCAGTCTGTCGTTGTCGACGTTTATCGTGGCGTCGACACTTTTCAGGAGCATCGTGTTGGCTCGCATTTCGCCCGCACTGAATTGCAGGCGGGCATCCAGCCCCTGCAGACGCGCGAGCGGGAGGGGCGTCGTCGGGAACAGGTACTGCTGCTTCGGTGGATGCGGTGCCGGTTTGGCGTGTGGTTTGACCGGCTCCGGCTTGCTGGCGAGGGGCGACAGGTCGAGCAACGGCGCGCTGACATCAGCCTCAATATGCCGGTGCGGGCCGCCCTGGAACACCGCCTTGCCCTTAAGATCAGTCTTGCCGACGTGGGCGACGAGGTTTGTCAATTCGATCCGATCTGGTGTGCGGGCCAAGTCACCGCTAATCTCTAGTGGCAGCGGGGGCCAAGTCGCCTTCACTTCAGCGAGGCTCTTTGCCGAGACACTAAAGCGAACTTTCATGGGCTGATCACGTTTCACCGGCAAGGTGCCGTCGATCCGGGCCTGTGTTCCTCCGAGCTTGGCGGTGACGCCGTCGAACTTAATTTCCGTGCTCGACTCGGCCATGTGACCGGCAACCTCCAGCTTTGCGGCGGGAATAGCGTTGACGTCGAATGCGGCCGCGAGTCGCGCGGCATCCAATGCCTCGAGGCTGAAATCCAGGTTCGAGTCGCGCAGCCCGAGCGCCGCAATTGTTCCAGTAATCCTGGCCGTCAGGTCCCCGGCCTTCCCCTGCACTTCGACGTGCGTTCGTTGGCCGGCAGCCTTCAGGCTGGCTTCGATGTGCATAGGACCATCGGCGAATTCCGGCAGACGGAGTCTTTGGAGCATCGTGCCCAAATCCGGATTATCGACTGTCAGCTTCAGATCAGCTCCAGCCAACGGGTACAGTCGACCCACCGCACCCTTTGCAGTGACCTGCAGTTTGCCGAGCGAAGCCTGGATCGACATGCGGATATCCCGCCCCGAGAGCAATGCGTGCAGTGGCCCAAGTTCGCCGGCGAGTGTCGCCGCGTACGCGTCCACTGAACCCTTGCCGTCGACTGCCAACAGGCCGTCAGATCCAGGCAGGACCGTCAGTGTTTCGACTCGCGCGACCCGGTCCTCCTGGCCGGGCCCGCGATACGTGAGGCGCAGGTTGCTGAGCATGGCGTGCTGGAATGCAATCGGCAGTTTCTTCAGCCCGGCGTCGGTCTCCTCCGGTGGAGGTTTGGGCGCATTCGGGTTGCCGAAGGTCCAGTTGTTGCTGCCATTGCGATCACGCTCGAGGGTGACCGTCACATCGCGCAATTCCAATGTTCGGAAGTCGACGGGTCCGGAAACCAGGGACCACAGGTCGATCTTCGCGGCGACGCGTCCGACCTGCAGCATCTGAGGCGTCGAGCCCCACGGAGCATTGCCGACGCGCACCTCTTCGGCCTGCACCGAGATCTCGGGAATCAGCTTTAGCGAGAACCGGCCGTCGATGGCGAACTCGCGGCCGATGCGCTGGGTCACGAATTGCTCGATCCGCCCCTTGTGCCGACCCAGGTCACCAAACACGAGGTACAGGCACAGCGCTACCAGCAGTGTCACTACAGCCAGGGCAACGGCGACGAACATGCGCAGCCGTATCTTCATTCGAATCCGAACCCCGGGAGCATCATCCCAAGTGGCCATGCGTTGAAGATACGCCATCGCGGCGCATCCGTCCGGTTCCTGCTATCTCCGGCCTGGATCGGCATCATCATTCAGCCTGCCACCCGGACAATCCCGAATCCGGCGTCCTGCCAGGCGTGAATGCCACCGGCAAGCGGCCGGACGGGGTGGAACCCCATGTTCTTGAGCTTGCGGGCAATTCGCGCGGCGCTGGCTTCATTTGGGCACGCGCAGTACACAACGACCTCACCACCGCGTTCGCCCTGCTCGACATCCCGCAACATCGCCTCAAAAGCTATCGCTCCGGGGATCATGCCATCGCGCACGCGGCTGTCGTTTGGACGCGCATCGATGAGCCGCACTTGCGAACCGGCTTGGAGCAGACGGAAAAGCTCCTGTACCGTGATCCGGTCCATGCGCAGCTGCCGAAAGAACTGATGTCGCCGATAGAACTTGAAGGCGATGAAGGCCAGGAACACAAGCAGGATCAGCGCGCCGCCCACATGTCCGAAGGCTGCCAGTCTTGCAAATACGTCATCGACCGCATCGTGGAAGATAGAGCCGATGAGCAGCCCCGACACTCCCCACAGTGTGGCCCCGATGGCGTCGTAGATTACGAATGAGGAAAAACGGGCATCTACCACGCCCGACATCGCGGTCGTCACGGCACCCAATCCAGGAACGAACTTGGCGACCAGCAATATCCGCGTCCCGAAGCGCGCAAACAGGTGCTCGGTATCGGCCACGCACGAGTCCGGTTCGAGACTCAGTCGACACATCACGCGCAGTATCCGGCTCCCGAAGCGCCGGGCGGCCATGTACCACAATGCGTCGGCGAGGATGCACGCCAGGATTACGGCAGCCGCGACTCTCCATAGCGCCGGGCCGCCCTGAGCCGACCATGCGCCGGCCACGATCAATACGGGATACGTGGGCAGCGGCAGCCCGGCCTGTTCGACCAGGACCAGTGAGAACACGGCCAGGACCCCAATCTGCTCAAGCCAGTGCGTCATTGTGGTCATGCGTTGCTCCGTACTCAGCCAGTCAGGCCGGCTCGAAGCGCCAGCGAAGTCTCGATCTCCGTCTTCACCTCGGTCATCAATTTGTGTACCGGGCATTTCTTCGCGACCCGCAGCAGGTCCTGGCGATGCGCCTCGGTCAAGTCTCCCGTGAGTGACAGCTCGGTGCTGAGCCGGTAGATTCCCGCGCGCTCAGCCGTGGAATCGCGCGTTACCAGCACCTCGATACCCTGCACCGGTATGTGTTTTCGATTGGCATACCAAAGGACCGTGAGTGCCTTGCAGGCGCCAAGGGCCGCGTCATAGAGGTCGTGCGCGTTCGGCCCAGAACCGTCACCGCCCATCTCCGGGCCTTCGTCGACAACGAGCACGTGTCGGCCTACATGGACTTCATGCCGCATTCGCGCGGTCTGGTCGCGAACCACCCTGATTGTCATGATTTCACCTGTCCTGATGGCATTTCGCAGCGCCCTGGGCGCCGAGCGGGGCACAGACTCGCGAGTAAGGCTAGAGTATCCGGCCGTCAGCTTGCAATCCGATATACTTGATCGCAGGGTAAACGTTGAACCAGATGAACCGCCCCAGCACTCAGCCCTCATTGGCAATACCGGTAACCGCCAGCGACCACGCATTGGGGCCTGATCATGCTCCGGTGACCGTGGTGGAATACGGAGATTACGAGTGCCCCATTTGCCTGGCCGACGAGCCGGCCTTCAGGCGCCTGCGCCAGCTGCATGGAGCGGCGATGCGGTTTGTCTATCGGCATCTTCCGATAGAAGATGCCCACCCCCACGCGCTCATGGCGGCCGAGGCGGCTGAGGCCGCTGGAGCACAAGGCCAGTTCTGGCAGATGCACGAGAGGTTGCTTGCGCCCGGACGACAACTCGATCGCGCCAGCCTGAATCGCTGCGCGGAACAGCTCGGTCTCGACATGGGGCGTTTCAGCGCCGAGCTGATCGATGAGATCTATCGGCAGCGCATTCGCGAGCACATCGCGGGTGCCCATAGCAGTCACGTGCGCGCGACGCCAGGTGTATTTGTCAATGGCGTGGTTCAGGACGTCTCGGGCGGCATGAACGATCTATTTGTGCGAGTGGCTGCGGAATTGGGCGCCAGGCGATAACGCGTTGATCTGCTGATACATGCTTCAATGTATCGGCTGCCTAAGCGTACTGCTGCTTGCCAAGCTGACTGACAGCAATTTCCTGGCTTTGGACCCCGGTGGCGTAACGAATATACGCCAGCGCGGCCCGCAGATGGGTGGGCCCTCGTGGGCTGATGCGCGTCACACTTCCGCAATCATTGCCTCGGGTCCGTCACAGGGCTGGCTCCTGCCCATTGCGGTTATGTCGAATTGCGGAGAAAACTGCGCACAGAACCCATGAGGTCGCTGAATCGGCTTCCTGGTCGGAAATCGCAAGGGAGCTCACCATGCCCGAGCCACACGGAACTGCACCCACACGTGGCCTGGCACGACATCCGCGCGGCGTGGCCTGCCTCCTGGCCCTCTCGTTGATGGCCCATTACTCTCCGGCGGTCGCGCAGTTCAAGCTTCAGGAGACGTTCACCGGCGCCACGGCGCCCGGATGGACGCTCACTGGCAATGCGCTGCTGACCGCGCCGGCGATCGATACCGTCGGGCAGGGATGGCTGCGCCTCACCGATACCGGAAACAACGAGAAGGGATTGGCGCTCGATACGTCGCAAAGTTTCGCCGGCAACGTGCCCGTGGCGGTCCGCTTCAGCTACGTCTCGTGGGGCGGGAACGGGGCAGACGGCATCACTCTCTTTCTCTACGACTCGACCCAGGACATGAGCGGAGCGACCACCGGCGGCGGGCTTGGCTACTGCGGCGGCGTCGGAGGGTACCTGGCTGTAGCACTCGATGAGTACGGCAATTTCTCGAACCCGGCGGATAAGTGCGGCGCCGCCAGCGGTGGCCCGGGCCTGGTGCTCGACTCGCTGGTCCTACGCGGTCCCTTGAGCGCCAGCAATCAGTATGTCACCGGTGTGCCGATTGCCGGTGGCGTCGACGATGCGGGTGTGGGCACGCGCCCTTCACCGCGAACCGTCCTTGTGACGCTGACACCCGCTGCGGTGGGTTACACGGTGACGGCGCAGTACCAGGGCGCGAGCGGGCAGCCTTTCCAGACCCTGTTCGCCAACGTTGCCTTCCCGTTTGCAACTCCAGCCAGCCTGAGCGTGGGCTTCAGTGGCAGCACGGGTGGGTCGACCAATTACCACGAACTGCAGGGCCTCGTCACCGCGACGCCGAATGACCTGCAGGTAACCCTGAGCGGACCCGCGACTGTCCTGCAGGGAACACCGGTCACCTATACGCTGAAGGTGACGAACAACGGGGCCTACCCGATCGCCGCGGCGGACGCACCGACCGTGACCGACACCCTTCCGGCCGCGATCACGGGGGGCAGCTGGACCTGCATAGCCTCAGGCGGGGCGAGCTGTACGGCTTCAGGATCGGGAAATCTCAACACGACCAGCCTCACGCTGCCGTCCAATGGCTCGGTCACCTACACGATTACCGGTACGCTCGATCCCGCCACCGTCTGTGGCGGGGTGCTAACCAACTCCGCGAATGCCGACTTCGGCAGCGCATCGACGTTCCTCGATCCTGACGAAACCAACAATACCCCCTCGGTCAGCTCCGCCATCAGTTGCGCCGTCACCCTGGCGACCAGCACCGACGTGCTGACGTTCGGGCCGACGACCGTAGGTACGCCCGCGACTTCCCAGTCCATCATCGTCACCGGCACAAACGGCGTGCAGATCAGCAACATCTCCACCACCGGAGACTTCTCGCAGACCAACGACTGCGGCGTGGCGCTCAGCGGAACCAGCTGCACGATCGTGGTGACGTTCACGCCCGGCAGTGAGGGCACCCGGCAGGGAACGCTGGTGATCTCCAGTAGCTCAGCCGCCTCGCCCACGACCGTGGTGCTGAGCGGCACCGGCACCAATGCCGTTCCTGATTCCTTCAGCTTCACTCCGCTCAACAACGTGTCGCCCTCCACGGTCCAGGTGTCGAACCCGATTACCATTACCGGCACGAACGTGCCGGCAACTATCAGCGTCAGTAATGGCGCCAAGTACAGTATCAACGGTGGTCCGTACACTTCGACGCCGGGAGTCGTGTCCCCGGGCGCGCAGGTCACGGTGCAAATGACCTCATCGTCCATGTACGGCACCGCCGTAACCGCCGTGTTGACGATCGGCGGCGTGAACTCCAATTTTGTGATCACCACCGGGCCGCAGCCGCCGCCGCCCCAGCTGCAGAACGTGTCGGTCACCTCCGGTGGCGGCGGCGCGATGTCCCCGGGGATACTGATCGCGCTCGGATTCATGTTGCTGATGCAGCTGCGTCGGCCGCGGCTGAATATCATCACTGGGTTGCTCATCGTCGTGGTCGCGCTGGCGACGCGTTCTGCGGCGGCAGCGGACTGGAGCAGCATCCGGCCGAACCTGTATTTTGGCGGCGCCCTGGGGAACGTTGCGAGTACGTTGACCGAGGGCAAGGTCACCAGCCGCCTGGAAGCCGACGGCTACCAGATTCAGGCGACCGACGTGGAGCGCAACAGCACCAGCGCGAGCCTGTACGCCGGCTACGAATTGCCGCATCACTTCGCACTGGAGCTCGGGTGGAGTTATCTCGGGCGCACGACTACGGACCTTGCGGGCGTCGCGCCCCCCAGTCTTGAGCAGTTGCTGTCCGATGCAGCGCACAGCACGCGAGGCAGCGGCGACGCCTGGTCCCTGGTCGGGCGCTACCGCTGGGTGCTGCAGCCGCAGTTCTCGCTGGACTGTCGCGCCGGGCCGTACCGTTGGGTCACGCACTCCGACCTGAGGTATGGATCAGTCGAACAGCTCAATCGCAACGACCGAGGTTGGGGGTACCTGTTCGGGGTGGGGCCGCGGTACGCGCTGTCGGAGAGTTGGGGCGTGGCCGTGAACGCGAACTATTTCGTGTCAACCAGCGATAACCATTTCACCCAGATCACGGCCAGCATCGACTACCAGCTGCACTGAGGGCGCTCGCAGTCACAGCAAGTCGCCCGTCCACGGCGACCATTCACCGCCAGGCTTCTTGCTCGTCGAGGGCGGGCCGCGTAGCCTATCCATGGCAACTATGGTCAGCATTGCGACAGCGCTCAAGATCGCGCCGACGATATTCATCGCGCTGTTCCCGTTGATCAACCCGATCGGCACGGCGCTCGTGCTCTTCGGCATGACCGGTCGTGTCGACGACAAGTTATGGCGCGCGGCGTCGCGCAAGATCGCGCTCTACACCTTCCTGTTGCTGACCCTGTTCTTCTTTGCCGGCGGCTATATCCTGGAATTGTTCGGCATCTCGATCCCGATCGTGCGCTTTGCCGGCGGCATGGTCGTCGCCTCGATCGGCTGGGGACTGCTGAACCAGAAGGATCCTGAAGGTTCGCAGGCGCAGGACGGCAAGCCGGAATCGGCGGTGGCGCTCGAATCGAAGATGTTCTATCCCTACACCTTCCCGATTACCGTGGGGCCGGGCAGCCTGGCCGTCGTGCTGACATTCAGCGCGCACCTCTACCGGGAATCGAGACTCCTGGTCACGGTCGAGCAGGTCGCGGCCGTGGCCGGCATCTTCGCCATATGCCTGTTCACTGCTGCCTGCTACACGAACCTCAAGTTCATCATCCGCAAGTTCTCGCCCGCGGGCGCTCAGGCGCTGTCGCGCATCCTCGCGTTCTTCGTCTTCTGCATCGGCGTCCAGATCGCTTGGTCCGGGTGGCGATCCCTCAACGGATAGCAGCGGCCCGCGCTGCGCGCGCGAGCCCCGAGCCCGCGATCGCTTCGAAGTCGCGCAGCTTCGCGGCGGTTGCCGCAGCGGACGCGCGCGTGCTGATCCTGGGCAGCCTGCCGGGGAGGCGCTCGCTCGAAATGCAGCAGTACTACGCGCTGTCCCAGAATGCCTTTTGGGGAATAATGGCGCGGCTCTTCGACATCGACTCGGTGGCCCCGTACCCGGAACGGCTCGAGCGGCTGCGCGCCCAGCGCATCGCGCTCTGGGACGTGTGCCACTCGGCCATCCGGCCGGGAAGCCTCGATGCGGCGATTGAGCAGCACTCGGTCAGGGCGAATGATTTCGCCTCGTTCTTTGCCGCCCATGAAGCCATCCGGGGCGTGTATTTCAACGGAGCGAAGGCCGCGTCGCTGTACGAGCGTCTCGTGCTGCCCACTCTGCCGGCTCATGCCCACGCACTACGGCGCGTGATCTTGCCATCGACGAGTCCGGCGCACGCCTCGATGTCGTTTGCGATAAAGTTGCGGAAGTGGACCGAGGTACGGAGAGGCGCGTTATGAAAGCCACGGCCAAGTCGATGCTCGGAAAGTTGCCTGGCAAGATCACGCCCTGGTGGCCCAAGGGCGAGCGCTTCGTCGAGGCCATGGCCCACGGCACCATGTCAGTCGAGATTTATGCACCGGTCGGTTCCGACCCCCAGATGCCCCATAAGCAGGACGAGCTCTACTTCATCCATTCTGGCAGCGGCACGTTCCGGCTCGGCGCCGTGCGTCATTCCTTCGAGCCCGGCACCTGCTTCTTCGTGCCCGCCGGCGTGGAACATCGCTTCGAGCAGTTCAGCGAGGACTTCGCGACCTGGGCCGTGTTCTGGGGACCGGAAGGCGGGGAAAGCGAATAGGGCCTATAGCCGACCATGCGCCCCGGAGCTGCGCAGGCCGGCCTCATGATCGCCGGTTGTAGCCGTCGTCGCTCCAGTCCTCGCTGCCGACGCCGTGATGGACCGTGAACAGGCCCTCAGGGTCGTACTTCTGTTTCACGGCGCGCAGTCGCGGGTAATTCGTGCCCCAGAATTCGCGCGCCCACCGCGTGTTGAAGTAATTGCTCTCGGAAACATAGGAGCCGGAATCCGGCGCCACGCGGCGCAACGCCGCCGCCGCCTTGTCGATGGCCTGAGCGCCGGCTGAGGCCTCGGCGTCGTCGCGCGGGGCGCCCGGCAGGCCGGGATAGCGCGACGCGCCGCCAGTCGCGATGATCGCCAGGGCGAACGAATCGAGCAACTTCGGGTTCGTCGCGGTGTTGCGCGTGGCCGCGATGGCGTCCGGCGGTGCGCCCGCGAGGCCCTTGTTGAAATGCAGGTCGACATCGTTGTGCCGGCTCGCCGCAAACAGCGCTTCGACCAGCGCTCCACGCCGGCCGGGGCCCAGCAACGACTGCGGCAACCACATCGACTCGTAGCCGTAAAGGTAGGCGCCACATTGCTCCTGGTCCCCCGACCACCAGGCGTGCGCTGGCGGGGCCCCCGGCCGGTCATCGGCAATCATGGCGGTCGACCCGCGCTTGCGGCGCGCTTCGATGTCCCACCAGTGCTGCGCGGCCGTGGCGCCGGACCAGGGATCCTCGGTAAAGCTGAAATCGTTCGGTGACGCCTTCACCCACTCGAAGAACGGCGCCATCGCCGCTGCAGTCGCCCCGGCGTCCAGGCCGGCGCTGACCATGCTGAGCTTAAGCTCGTTAGAGGGTTTCACGCTGGCCTGCTCGCCCCAATGCGGATTGAACAATTCGTGTTCGTAGTGCCCGAGGAAACGGTCGACCAATCGCCGGAACGTCGTGTCGCGACGGGCCTTGATCGTAGCGCCGGCGGCACCCATGAATTCCGGCAAGGCGTGCGTGCGCAGCGTCAATCGCGAGATGACGCCAAAGCTACCGCCGCCTCCGCCCTTGAGTGCCCAGTAGAGGTCCGCGTTCTGGCCGTCATTAGCGATGCGCACGGTGCCCTCAGCCGTCACGATCTCGGCTTCCAGCAGGCTGGCCGCGGCGGTGCCGAACATCTTCGAATTGCTGCCGAAGCCGCCGCTCTGCACGAGTCCGGCGACGCCGACGGAGGTACAGCCGCCGCCCTGGACGTAGCGCGCGCCCTTCGTCGTCACGGCATCGTAGGCATCGATCCACATCGCGCCCGCGCCGAGCGAGACCGCCGGCACGGGGGCTGCTGCGGAACCCATGGGCACGAAGCCAGCGTGGATCTCGACGGCGTTCATCGAGCGCGTCCAAACCAGCAGCGAGTCGGCGGCCGTCGACGTGCCCTGGTAGCTGTGCCCGCCGCCCTTGACGGCCAATCGCAAGCGGTGGCGGCGCGCGAAATTCACGGCGGCCACGATATCGGCAGCGTTGCGCGCACGCACGACACCGGCACTGGCCGCCGGGGACCAGGCCTTGAACCAGCCGGAAACCTGCGTCCCCGAAGGCTGATCACCGATGAACATCGGATTCCTGAGATGCTTGACCAAGTCGGTGCACGCGGCCGCATGCTCGTCGACGCTGCAGGGCGCCAGCAGGGGTTGCGGTCTGATGAGGTTGCCGCCCACGGCGCGATCGAGTTCGGCCCAGGCCGCGTCCGATGGCCAGCCCGGGTCGCCAGGTCTCACTCGCGCAAGCGCCTTGGCACGCACCAGCCCGGGCATCATGGCCAGCGACAATGCGGCTGTGCTGCCCTTGATCATCGTTCGCCGATCAATGCTGCTCATGTGGAAGATCTCCAAAGCCGGGCGCCGAGGCGGGCAGGCGCCAGATGCTACCATCCGGCGCTTGCTCAGCAAGCCCATCAAGATACTGGGATTCGTCATGGCGGGCGCTACCGCCAGCGCGCTCGCCGACACCCCGGCTTTCGATCGGCCCGGCATTGCCTTTTCGACCTCGACCATCCCGCGCGGCAGCCTCGCCATTGAACTCGGCACGCCGGATTTCGTGCACTCTTCCAGCGGCGGCAGTACGAGCACGACTTACCGGCTCGACACCAATTTTCGCATTGGCCTCAGCCATGCGGTCGATCTCGAGCTCGCGGCGCCGGTCTTCAATTACGACCAAACCGATGCCGGTCAGCGATCCGAGTCGGCGACCGGCTTTGGCGATACGACCCTGTCGTTGAAGGCAGCCCTGCCATCGCGCTCGCCGACATTCTCCTGGGCCATGCTGGCGAGCGCGACTTTCGTGAGCGGCGCGAAGGCCTTCAGCGGCGGCACCACGCAATACCAGCTCGCGACCTCGATGCAGCAGCAGCTCGACGCCACATACGCCGCCGGCTTGTACATCCAGCTCAACGACTCGGCGGACTCGAGCGGCTACACGCTCTCGCCCAGCCTCAATTTCACCCTGAATAGCAAGCTAAATGGTTACGTGGAGGCGGCCTACAGCCACGCCTCGCACAGCCCGGACACCAGCATTGCCGGCGCGGGCCTGGCCTGGTTTGTGTCGCCGATGGTGCAGCTCGACCTGTCGTTCGACGTTGGCCTCACGCACGAGAGCCCGAAGCTGCAGGGCGGGTTCGGCGTCTCGGTGTTCGTGGATTGACGATCGAGCACGCGCTGCAGCGCTCGATGCCATCCGCCTCAGCCGATGGCGGCGAGTTCTTTCGGCGTCAGCTTGATGCTCGCGGCCGCGACGTTTTCCTCGAGGTGGGCGACGGACGAGGTTCCTGGAATCGGCAACATTGCCGGCGAGCGGGCCAGCAACCAGGCGATTGCGAGCTGGAAATTGTTGACGCCGTGCGCGGCGGCGGCGGCCGCAAAGGCATCGCCGCGAGATTTGTCAGCCAGCGTCGCAGACGCACCGCGGGCGAGCGGCGCCCAAGGAATGAAGGCGATGTTCTCGCGGGTGCAGTAGTTGAGCACGTCCTCGGATGCCCGGTCGGCGACGTTGTAGCGGTTCTGCACCGAAACCACCTTCACGACCCGCCGCGCCCGCACCAGTTCGTCGAGCTTGAAGTTCGAGACGCCGATGTGGCGGATCTTGCCTTCCTTCTGCAGCCGCCCGAGCTCGCCGAGCGACTCCTCGAGCGGAACCTTGCTGTCGATGGCGTGCAGCTGGTACACGTCAATGCGCTGCAGCTTGAGCCGCTTAAGGCTGTGTTCGCAGGCCTCGCGCAGGTGCGCCGGCGTCCCGTTGTCCAGCCACTGGGAGGCCTCGGGCCGTACCAGCCCACCCTTGGTGGCGATGACCAGGCCCGGCGGATAGGGCCGCAGCGTCTCGGCGATGATCCGTTCGCTGACCTCGGGCCCGTAGGCATCCGCGGTGTCGATGAAATTGACGCCGAGCTCGAGTGCGCGGCGCAACACCGCGCGCGCCTCGCGCGGATCCTTGGGTTCACCCCAGATGCCTGGACCGGTGATGCGCATGGCGCCGAAGCCCATGCGGTTGACCTTGAGGTCCCCGCCAAGCTTGAAGGTGCCGGCGGCGGAGGCCGGGGCCGGCCCTTGCGCCTTTGCCGCGCGTCCCCCGCGCGACCACGACAGCGCCGCGGCACTTGCAACGGCGCCGACGATGAGTCGCCGACGGGTCAATCGCGCAGGGCTCATGTGCGCGTATTATGCGACCGCGGCATCCGCCGCGGCAACCACCGGCGCGTGCACGCCACGTCGCCAGCCGGGTCCAGGGAGGTGATTATCGTGACGACCGAAGCAACCACCACTGCGGCGGGACACCAACGGATCGACGTCGCGTACCAGGCGTTCATGTTGTTCCTGTGCGTCTACGCGATCCTGAACTTCCTGGCCGGCGTGCTGATCCCGCTGACCGAGAATGCGAAGGAAGTCCTCCAGTATGCGGATACGGCCGTCTGCGTCGTCTTCTTCGTCGACTTCCTGCTGAACCTGCGGCGGGCGGGCAACAAGTGGCAATACTTCATCACCTGGGGCTGGATTGACCTGCTGTCGAGCGTGCCGGCCATAAGTGCGCTCCGCATTGGCCGGTTCGCCCGGGTGCTGAGGATCCTGAGAGTACTGCGGGCGCTCAAGGCCACCCGCATGCTGGTCGGATACTGGGCCGAGCGACGTGCCGACTCGGTCATCTTCGGCGCCATGGTCGTCACCTTCACGATGATCGTGCTGTCGAGCCTCGCGGTGCTCAGCTTCGAGGACGTTCCCGGCGGCAACATCCACAATGCCCCGGATGCGATCTGGTGGGCGGTATCGACGATCTGCACCATCGGCTACGGCGACTTCTATCCCGTGACCTGGGAGGGGAGGGCCGTGGCCACCATGTTGATGGCGCTGGGGTTCGGCCTGATCGGTACCTTGTCCGGCGTGGCCGTGTCCTGGATCCTGGCGCCGGCGCAAAAGGGACAGGACGCTAATATGCTGCATTTGCAGGCCACGGTCAGGGAACTGCGGGAGGCCGTCGCCCACCTCAGGACCCTGAACCCTGACGACCGCAATCATCCGGGTTGAAGTGTCGCCGGGGATGGGGCGTATCATGGGTTCGAGGCAGCGCGTAAAGGCGGACGCGGCCGTGCCGCGTGGAGGTGGCTATGGGTGCTGATGCCAAGGCGCCGGGATATTTCAGCCTCGCGACCCTGCTGCTGTTCCTGGCTGGCCCGATTCCGGCGCTGGCGGACGAGGCAGCGAACGTGGCGGCGCTGGAGGCGAAGTGCGAGGCCGCGCGTGCCGCGCACATCAAGCCACTCCGCGACGCCGAGATCGCCAAGTGCAAGGCCGAAGGCCGCAACGACCCCGGTTACTGCGAGCGCTACTGGAGCGATTACGGCAACGCGCACCGGATGCCCAATGGCGTCATGAGCCCGCGCATGTTCGACGACCTGCCCGAGTGCAAGGCCGCCGCGCAGGCGCGCACGGCGCTCAACCAGGGTGGCGGCAATTGAGCGGGCTCGCGCGAGGGCCGCGGGCCCTCAGTGGATGCGCAGTACGACCTTGCCCAGCACGTGGCCGGCCGCGAGGCGCTCGTGCGCCTTGGCGGCATCGGCGAGCGGGTATTCGGCCGCGATCGGCACGCGCAGCTTCATGCCAGCGATGGCCTGGTTGAGCCGGTCGAAGCCGCCGTTGTTGGCGATGGCGTCATAGGAAACGATGCGGACGCCCGCGCGTTTCGGCTCGGGTTCCACCCCACTCGGGAAGGCGAGCAGCCCGCCCGGTTTCAGCACATCCATGCAGCGCTCGAGCGGCGCGCCGCCAGCGAGCGCAAGCACCGCGTCGACGCCTCCGGGCGCCAGCGCATGCGCCGCGGCGATGATGTCGCCGCGCTTGCCGTCGACGACTGCGTCCGCTCCGAGCTGTCGCGCCAGCTCGGCGCCGTCGTCGCCGGAAACCGTGGCGAGCACCTTGGCGCCGCGGAGCTTCGCGAACTGGATGGCCAGCGTGCCGACGCCACCGGCCGCGCCGTGAATGATCACTGACTGGCCGGGCTTGAGGTGCAGCGCATCGTCGACGCCCTGCAGGGCCGTCAGCGCCGTGGTGCCGATGGCTCCGGCATCGCGGAGACTCAGGTTCGAGGGCACATGGCCCACGTGGTCGGCGGCGACCGCTACGTATTCAGCGTAGAACCCGCCCTTGGGGTTGTCGAAGCTGTAGGAATAGACCGCGTCGCCAACTTTGAATCCCTGCACGGCGGCACCGACGGCGGCGACGGTTCCCGCGCCGTCGGTACCCAGCACCAACGGCATGGGGCGATGCTTGTTCCAGACGTCCGGATTCTCACGGATGCTGGCGTCCCAGCTCGCCACTCCCACGGTATCGAGCGCGATCAGCACTTCGTGCGGGCCGATGGCCGGCGTCGGCAGGGTGTGCAGCGTGAGTACCTCGGGTCCGCCGCCGCGGTCGATGGCGGCCGCGCGCATCGTGGTGAGAAGCGGCGCAGCGGCCACGTCCCGGAATGCGCCGGGGAGTCCGAGTCCGGTGAGCAGCGCGAGCGAGATGGTCAGGGTTTTCACGTTGGCCTCCCGGATCCCGTTGGCCGCCATTATAATCGCGAGCCGAGCGCCTCGAGAGCGCCACGCATCAATCCGTCCTTGCACCCGGGGGTTCCGTGCCAAAGCCAGATTTGATCATCCGCGTCAGTGCGTGCCTTGCCCTCGTCGGCATCATGGCGAGGGCAGAGGCCGCCGTCACACCGGCCCAGGAGAAGCCCAAGTCCGAGCTCGGGGCGCTCAAGTTCCGCGCTGTCGGCCCGGCCATTTCCGGGCGTGTAGACCGCGTGGCCGGAGTGCCCGGCGACCCACTGACTTACTACGCCGCATTCTCGCAGGGCGGGGTGTGGAAGAGCGTGAACGGTGGGCACGACTGGAAGCCGGTGTTCGATGACCAGCCGACCAACTCGATCGGCTCGATCGCGGTGGCCGCCTCCGACCCGAACGTCGTGTACGTCGGCTCGGGCGAGGCGAACATCCGCGGCAACGTGGCGCTGGGCAGCGGCATCTTCAAGTCGGTGGACGCCGGCAAGAGCTGGCAGCAGGTGTGGAAGGGGCGAGGGCAGATCGGGACGATGGCGATCGATCCGAGGAATGCCGACATCGCGCTAGCCGCGGTGCTGGGTTCCCCATTTGGACCGG
Source organism: uncultured Gammaproteobacteria bacterium (assembly GCA_963778855.1). Lineage (GTDB taxonomy): Bacteria > Pseudomonadota > Gammaproteobacteria > Steroidobacterales > Steroidobacteraceae > FEN-1191. Next base: position 305,707 of record CAVZWC010000002.1, read on the forward strand.
GGAAAGAGCGCGGCGTCTATCGCACCACGGATGGAGGCAAGAGCTGGCAGCAGGTGCTGTACGTGGATGAGAAGACGGGGGCCTCGGATGTGGCCTTCGACCCGAACAATCCGCACGTGCTGTACGCGGGGATGTGGCAGGCGGAAAGAAAACCCTGGACGCTGACGAGCGGGGGCCCGGGCAGCGGGCTGTATCGTTCGATGGACGGGGGCGAGAGCTGGCAGCGGCTGAAGGGCAAGGGGCTGCCGGACGGTGAGTGGGGCAAGGTGGGCGTGCGCGTGGCGCCGTCGGATTCGAACATCGTCTATGCGATCATCGAGGCCAAGGACGGCGGCCTGTTCCGGTCCGGTGACGGCGGTGACAGTTGGGAGCACGTCAGCGCGGCGCGTGTCATTCGGCAGCGGGCCTGGTATTACACCTGCCTGGCGATCGACCCGACCGATGCCAACGTGCTGTGGGTGCCGCAGGTCAACCTGGTGCGCAGCATCGACGGCGGCAAGAGCTGGCAGTCGGTCAAGGGCCCGGCGCACGGCGATCACCACGACGTGTGGATCGATCCGAAGGATCCGCGCCGCCTGCTGACCGGCAACGACGGCGGCCTGGCGATGACGAATGACGGCGGCGCGACCTGGAGCGCGCCGGCCCTGCCGACGCCGCAGTTCTACAACATCGACGCCGACAACCGACTGCCGTACCACGTGGGCGGCACGATCCAGGATTGGGGCACGGCCAGCGGGCCTGCCTACACCTTGCGAACCGGCGAGGACGCCGGCGGTGGCCCGAACCTGGGCGACTTCTACGCCGTGGGTGGCGGCGAGGCCGGCGACTTCGTCTACGATCCGGCCGAGCCCGGCAACATCTACGCCGGCGAATACTCGGGCTACATCTCCCACTACACCGAGAACACGGGCAATTTCACCAACATCAGCGGTTACCCGAAGATCGTGACCGGCATCCCCGCCAAGGAGCTGCGTTACCGCTACCAGTGGACCGCGCCGATTGCGACCTCGCCGCATGATCCGAAGATCCTCTATCACGGCGCCAACGTGCTGATGCGCACCAGCGACCGCGGCGCGCACTGGGACGTCATCAGCCCCGACCTGACGCGCAACGACAAGTCGAAGCAGCAATGGACCGGCGGGCCGATCACCGGCGACATCACGACGGTCGAGTACTACGACACGATCTTCTCGATCGCCGAATCGCCGGTGACGGCCGGCGTGATCTGGGTCGGCACCGACGACGGGCTGGTGCAGCTCACGCGCGACAACGGCCAGAGCTGGAAGAACGTCACGCCGCCCAAGCTCCCCGAGTGGTCGACGATCGAGGCGGTCGAGCCCTCGCATCGCGACGCCGGCACGGCCTACGTGGTCGCGGACGCGCACCGGCTCGATGACACACGCCCGTACCTGTATCGGACCCGCGACTACGGCCAGAGCTGGGAACAGCTCGGCCAGGGGCTGCCGTCCGACCAGCACCTTTATGTCGTGCGCGAAGATCCGACCGACGCGAACCTGCTTTATGTGGGCAGCGAGCGCGGGTTGTTCTACTCGCGCGACGCGGGCAAGAGCTTCCAGGACCTGCGCAACAACCTGCCCGCCGTCGGCGTGGCCGACGTCGAGGTCAAGCACGATGACCTGATCCTCGGCACGCGCCGCGGCATCTGGATCCTCGATGACATCAGCGCCTTGCGCGCCTTTACGCCCGAGGTCAAGGCCGAGGCGGCGCACCTGTTCACGCCGCGGGCGGCGCATCGGTTCCGCAAGGATTTGCGCTGGGACAGCGGCCGCGAGGGCGAGGCGAAGAACGCGCCGCTCGGCCTGCTGGTCACTTATTGGCTCAAGGAAGAGCGCAAGGACGAGGCCGGCAAGACGCCGCACGCGCCGCTCAAGCTCGAGATCTACGATGCCAAGGGCGAGCTCGTGCGTACGCTGAGTTCGACAGTCAAGCCCAACCGCTACGCGCCCGACGATGCGGATGAGCCCGAGGAGGCCGCCGAGCCCGAGCTGACGACCGACGCCGGCATCAACCGCGTGCAGTGGGACCTGCGCTACGAGGGCGCGAGGCGCCTCAAGGACGCCAAGGTGTTCCCTGCCAAGCCCGACGACGGCCCGCTCGTGCTGCCGGGCGAATACACGCTTAAGCTCACGGTCGACGGCCGGACGCAGACGGCGACCGGCACCGTGCTGGCGGATCCGCGCAGCCCCGTGACCCCGGAGCAGCTGCAGCAGAACGTCGCCTTCACGCTGCAGGCGCGCTCGGCCCTCGATCGGCTCAACGATGACATCGACGCGGTGCGCGCGATTCGCGCCCAGGCCGAGGACCTCGGCAATCGTACCGCCACGGGCGCGTCGCTGCGGCCCTTGCACGAGCTCGCGGGCGCCGTGGCCAAGCGCGCCGAGCAGCTGCAATCCCGCATGTACAACGCCTACGCGGAGGTCGGATACGATATTTTGGCCGGGCGTGACGACAACGGCGTCAAGCTCTACCCGCAGATTTCCAACCTGTACGCCGAAGTCGAGGCCTCGGACCGGGCGCCGACGCAGGGCCAGCTACAGGTCATGGCCGAGGATCTCGCGGAACTCAAGATGGTGGAAGACCAGCTGGACACGCTGCGCACCGGGGACCTGGCGCGGCTCGAGGAGCAGGCCAAATCGCTGGGCCTGCCGCGCGTGCTGTTGCCCGAGCGCAGCTGAGCCGCAGCCCGGCGCCGCGACCCGGCGCGCGGCCCTGTTCGCGGCGTGCCCGCTCAGCCCTGCGGTACGGGCACCACCGGCAGGCTGCGGTGGCCCTGCGCATCAACGGCGCGCACGGCAAATACGACGTTGTCCTTGCTGACCGGCAGCGTCACGCGGGTCGCACCGCTCACCATCCGCGATTGCTCCCAGGTCGGGCTGCTGGTGGCGCGCCACAGCACCTCGTAGCCGCTGGCACCAGCTACCGGCGCCCACTCCAGCGTGGAATCGTTCTCGAGCCTGGCGGTCTGTATCGTGACCCGCGTGGGCGGCGCGGGCGCCGCGGCCAGCGAGGCCAGGGTCGCGGCATTCACGCGCGCGACGTTGGCGATGTAATCGGCGTCGATGTGCTCCAGCAGGTCGCCGTACTCGATGCCGTCCACGGTGCGCACGGTCTGGTGCTGGCGATTGAAATCCTCGCGGTACTCCGTGAAACGCACGCCCGCATAGCCCACTTCGTTGAATGAGGTGTGGTCGCCGCCGCGCAGGAAGCGGTCGGCGCGGAACACGAGCAGTGGCTTGACCGGCGTGCCGTACAGATCGGCGGCCTCGGCGACGTAACGCGCCAGTTGCCGCGAGGGTGAATCGTTCTCGCCGCCCGTGGTGCGCAGCATTCGCAGCTGGGCCTCGTCCAGCCGGCTCGGCGGGCCCTCCGAGAACACCCGCACCACGTGCGGGTCCTGCTGCTCGCTCCGGTTGCCGCCGACGATGTCGTCATTGAGCACGGCCTCGATGTCCATCTTCTGCGCGCGCGCGCTGTGCGCGAAATGAGCGCTGCCGTAGAGCCCTTGCTCCTCCCCGGCCACGGCCAGGAAGATGATCGTGGCCCGGAATTTGAGCTTGCTGAGCACCCGGGCGCACTCGAGGCTCACGGCCACGCCGCTGGCGTCGTCGTTGGCGCCCGGCGCGTCGTGCTCGATGTCAAAGTTGTCGCTGTTGCGCGAGTCATAGTGCCCGGTGACGAGCACGACGCGCGGCGACGGACCGCTATCCGTGCCCTTGAGCACGGCGTAGACGTTGCTGATGACGGTCGGCCTGGCGACCCGCTCGGCGGGCGGTTGGGTGTAGGAGTCGACGTGCACCTCCATGCAGCCGCCGCAGTCGCCGGCGTAGGTCTGGAACTGGTTGCGGATCCAGTCGCGCGCCGCGCCGATGCCGCGGCCGGAGGCGATGGTCGCCGGATCCTGCGCCGACAGCGTCGAGCGCGTGCCGAAGCCGACGAGCGCGGCAATGTTGGCGTGGATGCGCTCGGCCGAGATCTCCTTCAGGGCCGCCGCGATGTCCTGGTCCGGCCCGGCCGCGCCGGCGGTGACGGGCGGGCCCAGCAGTCCGGCTGCACCCAGCGCCAGCCACCAGCAGGATTTGCGCTTCATCGTCATCCTCCTCCCGGCTGAAGCATGGGCTGCGCCGGGCCATGCAACCATATTAAACTCATCGGCATGCACCTGACGACACTCACGACGGCCGTCATGAATTTCGGGTCGGTGATCTTCCTGACGGTCGGTGCGCTGTTGCCGATCGTCGACCCGCTGGGCAACGCGCCGATCTACATCAGCGCAACCTCCGGCTTGACGCCCGACCAGCGCCGCCGCATGGCCAAGGCCGTCGCCATCAACAGCTTCCTGTTGCTGCTGGCCTCGACGCTGGTCGGCGCCTACGTGCTCGACTTCTTCGGCCTTTCAATTCCCGCGGTCCGGGTCACTGGCGGCATAGTGCTGTTCGCCATGGGCTGGCAGATGCTCAACAGCCCGAATGCGGTGCCGACGCTGGAGCGGACGGATCCCTCAGGCTTCACGACCGCGTACCTGCAGGAGCGGGCCTTCTACCCCATGACCATGCCGCTCACGGTCGGGCCGGGGTCGATCTCGGTGGCCCTGACGCTCGGCGCCAATCCGCCGCCGGGATTCCGGCCGTTGCTGGCGACCGCCCTGGCGCATACCGTGGGCATCCTGATCGTGGCGGTCGCGGTATACCTGTGCGACCGATATGCCGAGCAGATCCTGCGCAAGCTGGGCCCGGTCGGCACCAGCGTCGTCATTCGCCTGTCGGCATTCATCTTGCTTTGCATCGGCGTGCAGATATTCTGGAACGGTGTCCGCGGCCTCATTGCCGGCGGCTTCCAGTTGTGAATTGCCGGACGATGACTCGCCATCGCCTGGCCAAGGGGAATGCATGAACGGGAATCCCGCCGCGCCCATGTCGCGACGCCAGTTGCTGACGATGATCGGTCTTACCGCCGGTAGCGCGACGATGTACCAGGCGATGCACAGCCTGGGGTTTGCCGCCGAGTCGACGTTCAAGGGCCCGATCCAGCTGGGCGCCGCGCCGCGCGGCGCCTCGGTGCTGGTGCTCGGCGCGGGCATCGCCGGCATGGTCTCGGCCCTGGAGTTGCGCGATGCCGGTTACCGGGTGCAGGTGCTCGAGTACAACAACCGCGCAGGCGGCCGCAATTGGAGCTTGCGCGGCGGCGATCGCTACACCGAGCTCGGTGGCGAAGAGCAGCAATGCCGCTTCGACCCGGGCCTGTACATCAATCCCGGTCCCTGGCGACTGTGCTATCACCACTACGGCATGCTGAGCTACTGCAAGCGGCTGGGCGTCGCGCTCGAGCCCTTCGTCAACCTCAATCACAACGCCTACATTCACAGCTCCAAGGCCTTCGGCGGCAAGCCACAGCGGTGGCGCACGGTCAAGGCGGACTACCAGGGGCAGGTGACGGAGCTGTTGGCGAAGGCGACCCGCGAGCATGCGCTCGACGCCGCCGTCAGCGCCGAGGATCGCGCGAAGCTGCTCGACTCGCTGCGGTCCTGGGGCGCGCTCGACCGGGACTATCGCTATCGCAAGGGTCCCGACAGCGCCGATCGGCGCGGCTACGTCAGGAATCCGGGTGGTGGCCTGACCGCGCGCCCGGAATTCTCCGAGCCGATCGGGCTGGGCGACCTGCTCAGGTCCGGACTGTGGGCTGCATTGCCATTGGCGGAGCTGTACGACTTCCAGATGCCCATGTTCCAGCCGGTCGGCGGCATGGGCCGGGTCGGCGAGGCCCTCGGGCGCGAGCTCGGGCCGCTAATCCGCTACAACTCCAAGGTGGTGGATATCCACCAGGACGAACGCGGTGTCCGCGTGACCTACGAAGACACGGCCGCGGGCGCGAGCCGCCAGAGCGCGCAGGCCGACTGGTGCGTGTGCACCATCCCGCTGTCGGTGCTGGGGCAGATCCCGATGAACGTCGGCGCGCCCATGGCCAAGGCGGTGGCGGCCGTGCCCTATGCCACTTCGGTCAAGGTGGGCCTGCAGTTCAAGCGCCGTTTCTGGGAGGCCGACGAGCAGATATACGGCGGCGTGACCTACACCGACCTGCCCATCGGGCAGATCAGTTACCCGAGCAGCGGCTACCTCAGTGACGGCAAGGGTGTGCTGCTCGGCGCCTATATCTGGGACTTCCTCAACTCGATGGAATTCACGTCGATGCCGCCTGCGGAGCGCGTCGCCAAGGCCGTCGAATACGGCAGCCAGATTCACCCTCAATACCGCGCCGAGTTCGACAACGGCATCGCGGTGGCCTGGCATCGGGTTCCGTTCGCGCTCGGTTGCTTCGGGCTCTGGACGGACGCCCTGCGCGCTGAGCACTACGACAACCTGTGCGCCTTCGATGGGCGCATCGTGCTGGCCGGCGAGCACGCCTCCTACCTTCCTGCCTGGCAGGAGGGCGCCGTGACATCAGCCCTCGATGCGATCGGGCGGCTGCACCGGCGCGCGATCGCCGCGGGAGCGGCGTCGTGAGCCGCACGCAGGTGGTGAAGGCGATGCTGGCTTCAGCCGGCGCAGCGCTGGCGCTTGGCGTGGCACACGCGGACGATGCCGGCATCTTCACGTCGCCGTCGTTCACGACGACGGACGGCCAGCAGGTTTACCAGCAGATCTGCCAGGGCTGCCACATGCCAGACGCACGCGGCGCCGTCGGAGCCGGCCGGTACCCATCGCTCGCGGCCAGCGCCACCCTGGCTTCCCGGCAGTACACGGCGCTGACCGTGCTGGCCGGGCGGCGCAACATGCCGGCCTTTGGCGTCCGCCACGCGATCGGCTTTTTCAATCCCCCGCTCGTCCTGAGCGAGGAGCAGATCGCCGCAGTGGTCAATTACGTGCGCACGCACTTCGGCAACCATTACACTGATCCAACTTCCGCGGCCGAGGTGCAAGCGCTCGACCGTACCCTTCATTGACCGTGGCAAGCCAGGAGACCATTGATGCGTAGGGCAGCAGTATTGATCGGCATGTTGTTGTTCGTGGGCGCCGTCCAGGCCCAGGTCGCATGGAAGGAGGGAGACAATTACTTCCTGGTGACGCCGCCGCAGCCAACCTCGGCTCCCGCCGGCAAGGTGGAGGTCGTCGAGGTGTTCTCGTACGGTTGCCCGGCCTGCAACAAGTTCTATCCCATCATCGACAAGCTGCGCGCCGCGCTGCCGAAGAACGTGGCCTGGCGCTACCTGCCGGCATCGTGGCACGTCGAGGAAGACTGGAAGGTCTTCCAGCGCGCCTTCTTTGCCGCCGATTCGCTCGGGATCGTCGAGCAGACGCACGCCAAGATCTTCGACGCCGTCTGGAAGAGCGGGGAACTGGCGACGATGGACCAGACGACGGGCCGGTTGAAGTCGCCGATGCCGAGCCTGGCCGACGTCGCGCAGTACTACGAGAAGATTGCGAAACTCAAGCCCGGCAGCTTTCTCGGGGCGGCGCATTCATTCAGCGTCGACGCGCGCATGCGCGAGGCCGACGACCAGATCCGCGCCTGGCAGGTGGACGGCACGCCGACGCTGGTCGTGAACGGTAAGTATCGGTTGACCTCCAGCTCGGCCGGCGGTACCGACCAGTTCATTGCGCTGGCGCAGTACCTCGTCAAGAAGGAATCGAAGTAGGACTGCGCCACCGGGAGTGCAACTGTGCAAGGGCACCAAATCTCGAGAATCGCGGGACTCGCTGTGGCACTGCTGCTGACGCTGGCGCGCAGTGCGGGTGCTGCAAGCGACCCTGGCAGCTACCAGTCACTGCTGGGGTTGTTCCAGGAATGGCGCACGTTCCAGCAGCCGCCGCTGCGCGCCGGCGCGCCTGATTACACGGCCGCGACCATGGCGGGCAAGCAGGCCGGGCTGCCGGCCATGCAGGCGCGGCTCGCGGCGATCGATCCGTCCAGGTGGCCGATGGCGCAGCAGGTCGATTACCGGCTGCTGCGCGCCGAGATGAACGGCTACGACTTCGACCTGCGCGTACTCGAGCCCTGGGTGCGCGATCCGGCGTTCTACCAGTCGATCTGGCCCGAGCAGAGCGATACGCCGAGTCACGAGAGCCCGACGAACGCCGCGGTCATCGACCTGTGGACGTACCACTTCCCGCTGAGCCCTGCCGAAGAGCAGCGCCTGGCGCGCGAACTCGCCGTAATCCCGCCCTTCCTCGAGCAGGCCCGCGCCAACCTCACCGGCAACGCGCACGACCTCTGGGTCACCGGCACGGGCACGATGCGAGGACCAGCTCGCGGACCTCAAGGCGCTGGCCGCGAAGACCGCGCACGCGGGCGCGGGGCTCCGGAAGGCGGTCGAAGCGGCCACGCAGCGCGACCACCAGCTTCGTCGCCTGGCTCGAGGCGCAGTCGCCGACCGAAGACCGGGCCCTCGGGAGTCGGCAAGGATAACTACACCTGGAGCCAGCAGAACGTGCACCTGGTGCCGCTGACCTGGGACGACGAGGTGGCGCTGCTCAAGCGCGAGCTGGCGCGGGCACACGCCTCGCTGGTGCTCGAGGAGCAGCGCAATCGCGGCCTGCCGCAGCTCAAGGCGGTCGCCTCGGCCGACGCCGAGTACCAGCGCCGCGCCGACCCGCCGATCACGAAGTACGTGGCCTTCCTCGGCGACCGCGAGATCCTGACGGTCGAACCCTACCTCGATACGGCGATGCAGCGCCAGCATCGGCAGCTTCGTGCCCGAGGAACGTCGCGAACTTCTTCTCGATCGCCAACGCACTACGAGCCGATGACCCTGTACGCGCACTTCTCCCACTGGTTGGACCACGCGCTGGATGGAGCACGCGCCCAACGCCGAGCCCGATCCGTGCGCAGCGCGCTGCTCTACAACATCTGGGACACGCGCTCCGAGGGCATGGCCACGGCGATGGAAGAGCTCATCTGCACGCCGGCTACTACGACGACAATCCGCGCGCGCGCGAGATCGTCTGGATCATGCTCGCCCAGCGCTGCGCGCGCGGGCTCGCCTCGCTCTACGCGCAGGCCAATGAGTTCGACCTCGCGCAGGCCAAGGCCTTCCAGGCCGAGTGGACGCCGCGCGGCTGGATGCGGCTCGACCTCGACCTGGTCGGCTTCGAGCAGCAGCTCTACCTGCGCCAGCCGGGCTACGGCACCAGCTACGTCACGGGCAAAGTACATGATCGACGAGGTCATCAAGGATCGCGCGCACCAGCTCGGCAAGGATTTCACGCTGCGCCGGTTCTTCGACGAGCTCAATGGCGCCGGGCTGATACCGGTGTCGCTGATCCACCTGCAACTCACCGGGCAGCCGCTGACGACACCGGACGCCAGGCCCTAGAGGAGCCCCAGGCGGATGGACGAGGCGGGCGGAGAGTTCTACCACGGCCGGGCCGTCGCCATGCTGCAGGCTGTGTGGGGCGAGGGTTTCCTTTCCCCGGGCGGGAGCGAGGAAGTGGCGCGGCTGATCGCCGATGCCGACCTCAACGGGCTGTCGGTGCTCGACATCGGTTGCGGCGCCGGCGGCATCGAGCTGGCGCTGGTGCGCAACCACGGCGCCGGCTACGTGACCGGGATCGACGTCGAAGATACCGTGCTGGCCAGCGCCCGCGCGCTGGTCGCGCGCGCGGGCTTAAGCTCGCGCGTCGGGCTGGCGAAGGTCGCGCCGGGCCCGCTGCCCTTTCCCCCGGGCTGCTTCGACGTCGTGTTCTCGAAGGACAGCATCGTTCACATCGCCGACAAGCACGCGCTGATGCGCGAAGTGTTCAGGGTGCTCAAGCCCGGTGGCCGGTTCATCGCCTCGGACTGGCTGATCGGGCACGACGGCCCGCCCTCGCCTGAGATGGCGGCCTATATAGCGGCCGAGGGGCTGAACTTCGGCATGGCCCCGCCGGCGCGCTACGCGGCGGCGATGCGCGAGGCCGGCTTCACGGACATCGGAGTGCAGAGCCGCAACGCCTGGTATCGCGAGCTCGCGCCGCAGGAGCTGGAGCGCCTGCGGGGGCCAGTGGGCCGTGCGGCCGCCGCAATCGTCGGCCAGGATTTCGTCGACCAGAACATCGCCGTCTGGGTGCGGATGATCCCCGTGCTCAGGAGCGGCGAGCATTGCCCGACGCACCTGCGCGCGCGCAAGCCCGGCTGAGGGCAAGTCTCGTGCGGTTCCCTGGGCCCGGAGCTGCGCGCATGAGCCTCAAGCCGCGGCCGGCAGGCTTCGTTCCCCTGTCTGTTACCTGCCTGCTGCTGTGGGGTTGCGCCACGCCACCCGACCGGCCGGCGGTCTCCTCCTACAGCTGCATGGTCGCGGTGCGCGATTCGGCGACGCCGCAGGGCTATGACAAGCGCATGCATTGCCTGGTTTCTGCTGGCATAGCGCAGCGCTGCAGCGTGTTCGAGGCGGATCTCGCCGGCCTCGGCAAGGAATTGCGCGACCTGTTCAGCGCCGGCGGAGACCCGTCATGGGCCGATTGGCGTGCGGACCGGGCGGGGATCCGCTGCGCCAAGCGCGGCAGGGATCCCGCAGTGCTGGCAGCATGCTGCGCTGAGTCGGGCTATTGAGGACCGCCAGTCCGCCGCGGGACGTTCCTGCCCTGCGGGGAATGGTCTTTCATGGTGTCGACGATAACGGGGCACGGGAAGGGCAGCGCTCCAGTCCATGAAGCACAAAGATGCGCCCCCGAGCGACTCAGCCTCCAACGCCATCGATCCGGGCGACGGCGTTAGCGTGCCTCAGTAATTGCCGAATTGGTAGTTGAAGCCAACCGCAATGGAGCGCCCGAGCTTGTGGCCGTTGCGGCCCATTACGCTGGTCAGATATGACAGGGAGAATCCGACCCGGTCGGAATATGCCCAGGCGGTAGAGGCACCGATGTTGGTGAAATTGTCGCGGGCGAGCTGATCGTGGTACGGGAACAGCGGGTTCGACTTGGGAATCGGGACGTCGATGCCGCCCAGGGTCTGCTGCCAGTGCCACATGCCCTGCAAGCTGAGGTAGGGCGTGAAGAAATAACCCAGATCGACTTCGACGTTTTCCTTGTCGTGGGAAATGCCCTGCACCGCCTGTACGAAGGCATAGGTGAAGCGCGCATCGACAAAGGTGCGGGGGATCCATTTATCCAGTGTCTTGCCGAACGCCACACCGACCCAGGTTTCGTCCAGGCCGCGTCCCGGGGCGGCATGGCCGAGCGTCTCGTAATTGTGCAGCGGGATCACGAATGCCACGTAGGGAGCGATGGCGAGCGGCTCGAGCAGCAGCTGGTAATGTGCTCCCACCCGCAGGTCGGTGATCGTCGCGTGATAGGAGCCGTCGTCGGCCTCGCTCGGGTGCGGTTTGCTGCCGCTATAGCGCGATTCCACCAGCGGCACGAACGCGTCGAACATCAGGTGATCGGTGGGGCTGTACTCGCCGCCCGCCGCATAGGTGAAGACGCGAACGTGGCCGGCGTCGACCTCGTCGCCGGTCGGCGTGTAATGCTTGAAGTCCCAGGTATCGACATAGGCGAGCGACAGGCTGCCGCTGTCCGCCGGCGGGAGCCACGCCTGAGTATGCCCAATACCGGCCCACAACAAGCCCGCCGTAAGCGCCAGCCACGGCGCTCGCCCCCCCAGGCTATACATGAAGCTCAGCCGCTCGTGGCCGTCAGCGATCCGGAACAACTGGACGCCAGCGTCGACTGATTCTCCAGGAGTGTCTCGACTTCCTGCACCATCTCGCGGCTATGACGCTTGTTGGACTGCACGACGCAGCCCGAACGCGTTTGCGCCAGGGCACGTCCCGCCGCATCGCCCTCGTAGGTGACCGGCACGATAGGCACATTGGCTATCACACCCGGCTGAAGGTGCGCCGCCTCGCTCCAGTCGATCAGCACGAAGTCGGCCTGGCCCGAATCGAGCGCCTGCTTGAGCTCGGCGTTCGACTGCACCAGTCTCACCTGGTGGCCGTCACGCGTGAGCGCCTGGTCCAGACGTGCGTCGCTGTTGATCGCCGAGAGGCGTGAGTCGGGACTCAAATACATGATCAGGCTGCCGTGGCGGTGGTTGGTGTGGATCTTGTCGAACGGAATGCCACCTCCCAACACCGTGAGTTTGTCCCCACATGCGATGGCACTGGGCGCGCTTGCCAGGGCCAGGGTGGTAATGGCCAAGGTGGTGGCCATGGAAGTGAGCTTGTTCATTGCGTCTCTCTCAGGCCCAGGACCGCATGAGACTACACCTCCGGGGCCGCCGGAATCAACTTTGGCAGAAGACTGGGTTTTGGCGGCCGGGACAGCCTATTTGGCTTCCGTTGCCGCCGGCGGCGCCAGGGGCGCGCGCCTGGGTATGCGCCCGGCGGCGCGCAGTTGGTCCAGCAAGCGCCGTTCCCGGACGTAGACCTGACCAATGTCATGGAACACAGCCTGAAACTCAGGATCGGCGCGCATCGGGGACAAGGCAGGATCGATCTCGATGGGCCACATCACATTGAAACTGTCATTGCCCACCACCTTCCGCAGCGCGGTCAGGCTCCCCTTGCGATCGCCAAACAGGGCCAGCGCGATGGCCTGGTCGCTCACATACCAGATCTCGCCCCGTTTGAGATCGTGAATGACATAGTTCATGTCCGCCAGGCTGGCGCGCAGCAGCCGCTCCCCCCTGGCGCGATCGCCGCTCGCAATCAACATGTCGCCCAGGGCGACTGTAGACGTGGCGATGCCGAGTTGGGTGGGCAGGGTGGGAATTCCTGCCGCACTCCACGTCACTCCACTCATCTTTTCAAGTGCTGCGCGCGCCCGGGTGTAGTCACCACTCTTGCGGGCGTCCATGCGTATCGAGAAGATGCCCCAGGGTTCCGTGAGTGGCATCATGGTGCCGTCATTCAGTGCCGCGTAGGTTAACTGCGCCGCCTGGTGCCAGTCGCCCTCGTGCATCACAATCTGCAAGCGCTGGATCGGCAGGCGATGTGGTGCCTCATCGGCAACCTGACGTGCCGCAATCAGGTCGCCGAGATCCGTGTAGGCCCTGATCAGCGTCCGGCGCGCCCATTCCTGCAGCGGATCCAGCTTGATGACCTGCTCGTCGTACATCGCGGCCTCTGCCAGGTGTCCAATACCCACCTTAAAGTCGGCCAGGCGCAACAGAGCGGGCAGATAGGCAGGGTGGTGCGCGACAACCTCGGTGAGCACCGCGTCGGCGCCGTGAGCGTCGCTGCGGCCATAGTAAAGGATCATCGCCTTGAGGACGTCATACTCGGGTTCGAGCGGGTCGAGCTGATGCGCTCGTGTGATCATCGCCAGGGCTTCGTCGCGCCGCCGCGGGTCCTCGTAGAGCAGCGTTGCCAGCGCGCCGTAACCGCGTGCTGAATTCGGGTTCAGCTCGATGCCGCGCCGATAGTCCTTCTCAGCGCCGGCCAGATCGCTGAATGCCCGCAGATGGCCACGCTCGATGTAGGCCTGTGCGTTCCGGGGATCGAGTGCCAGCGCCTGTTCGAGCAGCACCTTGCTCTCTTCGCTGGCGGACTCGAAGGTCGCCTGTCGGTTGTCGGTGAGCTCGAACTCCGCGAGTCGCAGTTTTGCGGTGGCAAGTTCCACATATGCCGGGCTGTAGTTCGGGTCGAGCTTGATCACGCGGGCAAAATCGGCTGCGGCGTCCTTCATGTCGGCCAGGCGCTCGGTGGCCATCCTGGCGCGTCCCTGGAGAAACACGAGATAGGCATCGGGGCTCTGCGTGCTGGTGCTGCGCGGCGGTGCGGCGCCCAGCAGCGAGACCTTGAGCGCCTTGACGACGGCGGCGGAGATGTCATCCTGGATCTTGAACACGTCGCCGAGCTCGCGGTCATAGGTCTCCGACCAGATCTGATAACCGTTGTCGGCGCGTTCCAGCTGCGCAGTGACCCGCAGATGGTTGCCGACCTTGCGGACGCTCCCTTCCAGAACGTGAGCCACCAACAGTTGACGACCGATGGTGGGGACGTCGACGGCATGTCCCTTGAAGGAAAAGGCCGAGGTGCGCGCGGCCACCTGCAGGCCAGGTACCTTGCTCAGGAGATTGAGTAATTCCTCGGCGAGGCCGTCTGAAAAATATTCCTGGTCCTTGCGTGCGCTCAGGTCGGCAAAAGGCAGCACGGCGATCGAGTGTTCGGGGATCTTGCTGGCGGAAGGCGCTGCCACCTTGTGAATAACGGTGCCGGGGGCGCGCGTCTGCATCCGCCACGACAGCAGAGTGACGGCTCCTGCTACCAAAACCGCAATCGCGGCTATCGCCGTTCGGCGCCCGGACCATGATTTCGCCGTAATTGGTCGCGATGAGCCGGCGGCGGCAGCTGCGGGGGCCGCCTTCGCGGTGCCCGCCAGAAGCGCGCCGACCCGCTGGGGAAATGCGGCCGGCGTTTCGCCAGCAGGGAGCCGCGTCCATTGCACCGCGCGAAACTTCTCCGGCACGCGCGCCGTGGCATCCGCGGTGTCGTCGATGACCACCGGCAACAGGAAGGCCGCGTCATCGGCCATGAGGTGGGAGCGATCCACGGCCAGCTTCCATTCCAGGCGGAAGTAGCCTTCGGTGCGCGCGTCGGTATGCGCCGAGATGATCGGCATGAACAGGGCGCAGTCGTGGATCTGCTGACGGATCTGATGATCCCAGACGTCCCCGCCGCGCAGCTCGCTCTGGTCGAACCAGACCTCGATCCCGGCGGCCTGAAGCGCCTCGCAGATGCGCCGCGCCGCCTCCGCATCCTGCGAGGCATAGCTCAGGAACACAGCCCTGGAAGGCTCGGTCATCGACGGATCGCCTGTCGCCCGAACGGGCAGTTACCGGTACTGGGTCGGCACCTTAGCCTGATCCCGGGCCGTTTGCCTATGCCTGCGGGGCTGGTGTGCTGCCGTGGACGCTGCGATCCGGTACGCGGCCTTCGGCCCGCATCTGGTCTAGGATCTGTCGTTCATGGGACTGCTTGGAATGGAGTGCGCGCACCACGGCCTGGAACTCTGCATCCGGGCGCAAGTCGTCGAAGGCCGGGTCCTGTACGATGAGCCGCCACGTTGAAAGATAACCCGCACCCACGGCCTCGTAGAGCGCGGCCAGGGCCGCCTTGCGATCGTCCAGCAGGGCGAGTGCCGTGGCCCGGTCGATCAGATACCAGAATTCACCGCGCTTGAGATCGTGTGCAACATGATCCATGTCGGCCAGGCTTGCTCTGAGCAATCTTTCACCCCGGTCACGTTCGCCGCTACTGATCAGCATGTCGCCGAGCGCCACGCTGGCGTATGCAAACCCCATCTGCGTGGGCAACATCGGAATTCCTGCGGCACTCCACGTGACCCCGCACATTCGCTCGAACACGACACGCGCGCGACCGTACTTATGGATGCGGTGGGCGTCCATGCGCAGGGCAAACACGGCTTCCGGCTCGCTCACCGGGTCAATGGTCCCGTCGGCCAGGGCGGCGTACGTGACCGCGGCGGCCTCGGACCAGTTGCCCTTGGCGACCAATACCTGCAGGTTCTGGATGGGGAGCCGGTGCGGTGCTTCATCCGTCACCTGGCGTGCTGCTTCGGGATCCGCGGCATCGAAGTAATTCGAGATCAGATTCCGTCGAGTCCATTCCGACAGCGGGTCGAGCCTGAGGGCCTGCTCACCGTACATGATCGCATCGGCGTAATTTCCCTCAGCGCGACGGACAAAGGCCAGCTGCGTGACTCCCGGCTGGTAGAGCGGGTGGCGCGCCACGACATTGACCAACAAAGTGTCGGCCTCGCGGAGGTTGGCGCGACCGAGTAGCAGAAAGCGCGCCTTGAGAACGTCGTATTTGGGTTCCAGCGGGTCGAGCCGTTGCGCCCGGGTGATCATTGCCAGGGCTTCGTCGCGTCGTGCCGGGTCCTCATCAAAAAGCAGGGTCGCAAGTGTGTCATAGCCGCGCGCCGAGTTCGGGTTCAGTTCGATGCCGCGCCGCAGGTCCTGTTCGGCGCCGGCAATGTCGCTGAACGCGCGCATATAGCCGCGCTCAATGTAGGCTTGAGCATTGTTGGGGTCGAGAGCGAGCGCTCGCTCGATCAGGAGTTTACCCTCATCGATGGCGGACCCGGCGGCCGCCGCGCGATTACTCGTGGCTCCAAATTCCGCGAGCTGCAATTTCGCGGCGGCAAGTTCCACGTACGCCGGCGCATAGTTGGGATCGAGCTTGAGCGCGTGTGTGAAATAGGTGACTGCTTCCCGGGTGTCGACCAGCCGTTGGGTCGCCATCTTGGCGCGACCCTGCAGGAACACCAGATAGGCTTCGGAATTCTGGGTGCCGGGGCTCCGTGGTGCAGCGTTGCCGAGCAGCGAGACCCTGAGCGCCTTGACGACCGCGGCCGCAATGTCGTCCTGGATCCGGAACACGTCGCCGAGCTCGCGATCATAGGTCTGCGACCAGATCTGATAGCCATTGTCGGTCCGTTCCAGTTGCGCCGCGACACGCAGGTGGCTGCCGACCCTGTTGACGCTCCCTTCGAGCACGCTGGCGACCCTGAGCTGGCGACCGATGGCGGTTACGTCAACCGCATGACCCCTGAAAGAGAAGGCCGAAGTGCGCGCGGCCACCTGCATGCCCGGGACCTTGCTGAGCAGATTCAACAGCGCCTCGGAAAGTCCGTCAGAAAAATATTCCTGGTCCTTACGGGCGCTCATGTCCGCGAACGGCAGCACTGCGATGGAATGCTCGGGGATGACGCTGGCGGGGGAGGCCGCAATTTTCTGCGGCGACAGTGTGACGCTCGGTGCCCGGGTCATGGAACGCCAGGCGAATGCGGCAATCGCGATGACCAGCAATGCGCTGACGGCGGGCCGGCGTCGGAGAACGCTCCACGGTGTCGCCGCGGCCTCTGCGCGACCGACATGGACGCGAGTAGCGGGCGCGGCGCCGGCCAACAGGGCGCTGACTTGCTGGGGAAAAGCGCCCGGCGTTTCGCCGGCGGGCAGGCGGGTCCATTGCACGCTGCGAAACTTTTCCGGCACGCGCGCGCCGGCATCCGCCGTGTCGTCGATGACAACGGGCAACAGGAAGGGCGCGTCATCGGCCATGAGGTGGGAGCGATCCACGGCCAGCTTCCACTCCAAGCGGAAGTAGCCTTCGCTGCGCGCGTCGGTATGCGTCGAGATGATCGGCATGAAAAGGCCGCAGTCGTGGATTTGCTGGCGGATCTTGTGGTCCCAGACGTCCCCGCCGCGCAGCTCGCTCTGGTCGAACCAGACCTCGATCCCGGCGGCCCGAAGCGCCTCGCAGATGCGCCGCGCCGCCTCGGCATCCTGCGAGGCATAGCTCAGGAACACAGCCCTGGAAGGCTCGCTCATCGACGGATCGCCTGTCGCCCGGGAGGGCAGTTACCGGTACTGGGTCGGCACCTTAGCCTGATCCCGGGCCGTTTGCCTATGCCCGCGGGGGCGCTGGGCCGCGGTGCCCACCACGATCCGGCACACGGCCGTCGGCCCGCATCTGCTCGAGGATCTGGCGCTCATGGGCCTGCTTGTCTTTGATGGCGCGCATCAGGGTCTGGAACTCGTGATCAGCGCGTAAGGTGTCGAAGGCCGGGTCCACTTCGATCAACGACCACGTCGTGGGATGGCCCGCGTCCACGGCCTTGTGGAGCGCCGCGAGCGCCGCCTTGCGATCGCCCAGCAGGGCGAGCGCCGTGGCCCGGTCTATCAGGAAATAGAGTTCACTGCGCTTGAGATCGCGTGCCGCATATTCCATGGCCGCCAGGCTCGCCCTGAGCAGCTTCACACCCCGGTCACGCTCGCCACTACTGATCAGCATGTCGCCGAGCGCCACGCCGCCGTAGCCGAAACCCAATTGTGGGGGTAGCGTCGGAATCCCGGTTGCGCTCCATGTCACCTCGCTGATCTTTTCCAGCGCGGCGCGCGCCCGCTGATAATTACCGGTGCGGCGGGCATCCATGCGCAGGGCAAACACCGCGTACGGCTCGCTATCCAGTCTCCAGGTACCGTCGGCCAGGGAGGCGTACGCGACCTCCGCGGCCTGGCGCCAATTGCCCTCGGCGTTCAACACTGCCAGATGCTGGATGGGTAGCCGGTGCGGTGCTTCATCTGCCACCTGACGCGCAGCCGCCAGCTCAGCGATATCGCTGTAATTCTGGATCAGTTCCCGTCGGGCCCACTCATCCAGTGGGTCGAGCTTAAGGGCTTGTTCGCCGTACATGATCGCGTCGGCGTAATTCCCCTGGAAGCGGCGGGCATCAGCGAGGCGCATGACTCCTGGCTGGTAGACCGGAGGGCGTGCCACCAAGTCCACCAACACGGCGTCGGCCTCACGGAATTTGCCGCGGGCGAACAGGAGAAACTGCGCCTTCAGGTCGTCGTACGCGGGTTCAAGCGGATCGAGCTGATGTGCTCGAGTGAGCAGCGCCAGGGCCTCGTCACGCCGACGCGGGTCCTCGTAGATCATACTCGCCAGCCCGGCATACCCACGCGCCGAGTTCGGGTTCAGTTCGATGCCGCGCCGATAGTCCTTCTCAGCGCCGGCCAGATCGCCGAATGCGCGCATGTAGCCGCGCTCGATGTAGGCTTGCGCATTGTTGGGATCGAGCGCAAGCGCCTGCTCGATCAGGAGCTTGCCTTCCTGCATCGCAGCATCGAAGGCCGCCTGGCGCTTGTCGGTCATCTCAAACTCTGCGAGCTGCAATCTTGCGGTGGCGAGCTCAACGTAGGCCGGGGCATAGTTCGGATCGAGCTTCAGAACGCGGGTGAAGTCCGTGACCGCTTCTTTGGTGTCCGCTAACCTTTGGGTCAACATCTTCGCGCGACCCTGTAAAAAGATGAGATACGCGTCCGAATTCTGGGTGCTAACACTCCGTGGCGCGGCGCTGCCGAGCAGTGAGACCTTAAGCACCTTGACGACCGCATTGGCGATTTCGTCCTGGATGCGGAACACGTCGCCGAGTTCGCGATCGTAGGTCTCCGACCAGATCTGTAAGCCATTGTCGGCGCGCTCCAGTTGTGCCGTCACGCGCAGATGGTTGCCCACTTTACGCACGCTCCCTTCGAGGACATTGGCGACTCTGAGCTGGCGGCCAATCGTGGGCACGTCGACGCCACGTCCTTTGAACGAAAAGGCCGAGGTTCGGGCGGCCACCTGCATGCCGGGCACCTTGCTGAGCAGGTTGAGCAGGGCCTCGGACAGACCGTCGGACAGATATTCCTGGTCCGCGCGGGCACTTGCGTTCACGAAAGGCAGCACCGCAATGGAATGCTCGGGGATGGCGTTGACGGGGGAGGCCGAGACTTTCTGGGACGTGAACGCGACACTGGGCGCCCGGGTCATGATTCGCCAGGAAAGCACGGCGATGGTGGCAAGCAACAGCGCACCAACGATTGGAATTAGCGGCCCGCGGCCAGACCTTCGCCCGGGGAGGGCCGCGGGACTGCCTGGCGTGCGAGTGGGCCGTGCCGTGCCGGCCAGGAAGGCACTGACCTGTTGACAGAACCCGGGCGGCGCGGCGCCGCCGGGGAGCCGGGTCCACTGCACGGTGTGGAATTTATCCGGCACCCGTGCCGCGGCTTCGGCGGTGTCGTCGATGACTATCGGTAGTAGGAACGCCGCGTCATCGGCCATCAGGTGGGAGCGGTCCACCGCCAGCTTCCACTCCAGGCGGAAGTAGCCTTCAGTACGCTCGTCCGTATGCGCCGAAATGATCGGTATGAACAGACTGCAGTCGTGGATTTGCTGGCGAATGTTGCGATCCCAGACGTCCCCGCCGCGCAACTCGCTCTGGTCGAACCAGACCTCGATCCCGGCGGCTCGCAGCGCCTCGCAGATGCGCCGTGCGGCTTCTGCGTCCTGCGAGGCGTAGCTCAGGAAGACAGCCCTGGTGGAGTCGGTCATCGACGGTTCGGCCTGCGATCCGGCACGCGGCCGTCGGCCCGCATCTGCTCGAGAATCTTGCGTTGATGGGCCACGTTGGCTTTGATCGCGCGCATCGAGCTCTGAAACTCGGTATCACCGCGCAGCTTATCAAAGGCTGTGTCCAGTTCGAAAAAGGACCACAACGCCAAATAGCCTGCGCCCACGGTCTTATGCAACGCCGCCAGGGCGGCCTTGTTATCACCAAGCAGAGCGAACGCCGTGGCACGGTCGATCAGGTACCAGATTTCACCGCGCTTGAGATCGTGCGCGGCGTATTCCATGGCCGCCAGGCTGGCTCGGAGCAGTCTCTCGCCCTGGGCACGCTCGCCGCTGTCGATCAGCATGTCTCCGACCCCAATGCAGGAGTAGCCGAAACCCAACTGCGGGGGCAGCGCCGGAACCCCACCCGCGCTCCAAGTGACCGCGCACATCCGCTCAATCGCGGCACGCGCGCGCCCAAAATCATGGGTGCGGTGGGCGTCCATGCGCAGGGCAAACACGCCGTAGGGCTCGCCGGCGTCTGTCAGGGTACCGTCGGCCAAGGCGGCGTACGTGACCTCGGCGGCCTGGTGCCAGTTGCTCTCGGCGATCAATACGGCCAGGCTCAGGATGGGTAAGCGGTGCGGCGCCTCATCCGTCACCTGGCGCGCAGCCGCTGGATCCGCGACATCACTGTAATTATAGATCAGCAGCCAACGGGTCCAATCCGACAGCGGATCGAGCTTAAGGGCCTGCTCGTCGTACATGATCGCGTCGGCGAGATTCCCTTCGAAGCGGCGGACATCGGCGAGTAGATTGACCGCCGGATAATAGTGTGGGTAGCGGGCCACGACATCCACCAACACCGCGTCGGCCTCACGGAGATTGCCGCGACCAAAGAGGAAAAACTTCGCCTTGAGGACTTCGTACTTGGGCTCGAGCGGATCGAGCCGTTGCGCCCGTGTGACCATTGCCAAGGCGTCGTCGCGTCGCAGCGGGTCTTGGTAAAGCACGCCGGCGAGGCCTTCATAACCACGCGCCGAGTTCGGGTTCAGTTCGATGCCGCGCCGGTAATCCTTTTCGGCGCCCGCCAGATCGGAGAATGAGCGGAGGTACGCACGTTCGACGTAGGCGTGTGCATCCTTGGGGTCAAGTGCGAGTGCCTGCTCGATCAGCAGCTTGCCCTCATCGACAGCGGCGTCGAACACCGCCTGGTGCTTGTCTGTGATCTCATACTCTGCGAGCTGTAATTTTGCGGCGGCGAGATCAACGTACGCCGGTGCGTAGTCTGGATCGAGCCTAAGCGCGCGCGTGAAGTCTGTCGCCGCTTCTCTGGTGTCCGCCAGCCTTTGCGTCAACATCTTCGCGCGACCCTGCAAGAAGACGAGATAGGCGTCGGAATTTCGGGTACCAAGGCTGCGTGGCGCCGAGCCCCACAGCAGCGAGACCTTAAGCGCCTTGACGACGGCGTTGGCGATGTCATCCTGGATACGGAACACATCGCCGAGTTCGCGATCGTAGGTCTCCGACCAGATCTGGTAGCCGTCGGCGGCGCGCTCCAGCTGCGCCGTGACACGCAGGTGGTTGCCCACTTTGTGCACGGTTCCTTCGAGCACGCTGGCAACCCCGAGCTGGCGCCCCATGGTGGGTACGTCAACGGCATGACCCTTGAATGAAAAGGCGGACGTACGCGCCGCCACCTGCAGTCCGGGCACCTTACTGAGGAGATTGAGCAAATCCTCGGCGAGGCCGTCTGAGAAGTATTCCTGGTCCTTGCTCGCGCTCAGGTCGGCAAACGGCAGCACCGCAATGGAATGCTCGGGGATGGCGTTGACGAGGGAGGGCGCGACAGCCTGGGACGCGAGCGTGGCACGCGGTGCCAGACCCATCGTGCGCCAGACGAGCACGCCGATCGCGGCGAGCAGCAGCGCACCAACTCCCGCGATCAATAGCCCTCGGCCGAACCGACGCCCGGAGGCCAAGGAACTGACTTGCCGCCGCGCGGGTCGTGCCGTACCGGCCAACAGTGCCCTGACCCAGCGGCAGAACTCCACCGGCGTTTCACCGCCGGGGAGCAGCGTCCATTGCACCGCGTGAAACTTATCCGGCACGCGCGCGGTGGCTGCTGCCGTGCCGTCTATGACTACCGGAATCAGGAACGCCGCGTCATCGGCCATCAGGTGGGAGCGATCGACCGCGAGTTTCCACTCGAGGCGGAAGTAGCCCTCGGTCCGGGCGTCGGTGTGGGTTGAGACGAGGGGCACGAACAGCGCGCAGTCGTGAATCTGCTGGTGAATGCGTTGATCCCAGACGTCCCCGCCGCGCAGTTCGTTCTGGTCGAACCAGACCTCGATCCCGTTGGCCCGCAGGGCCTCGCAGATACGTCGCGCTGCCTCGGCATCCTGCGAGGCAAAACTCAGGAATACAGCCCGTGAAGGCTCGGTCATCAACGGGTCGCCTGTCGGCCGATCCTTGGGTTGGTCAGTGCTGGCCCAATTGGTACTGGACTGAGATCGAGACCGCGCGGCCAAGCTTATGGCCATTCTTGCCCTCGATGGCCCCAACGTAGGCCATGGAGTACCCCAGCCTGTCGGAGTACTCCCAGGAGGCGCCGACGCCGAGGTTGGTGTAGGCGCTGGCACCGAGTATGTCGTGGTACCAATACAGGGGATCCGAGCGCGGCACGGGCAACGGTATTCCACCGAGGGTCTTTTGCCACTGGAATAGCGCCTGCACGTTGAAGTAGCGCGTTATGAAATAACCGACCTCGGCTTCAATATTTTCCTTGTCATGCGAGATGCCCTGCACCTTTTGGACAATCGCATAGGTGAATCGCGCCTGGACGAACGTCCCTGGTATCCACTGATCCAGACTCTTGCCGATCGCCGTGCCCAGCCAGGTTTCATGCAGGCCGCGTCCTGGTGCCGCGTGGCCAAGCGTCGCGTAATGGTGCAACGGCAACACGTAGGCCACATACGGGGACAGCGCCACCGGGTTCAACATCAATTCATAATGAAGTTCGGTCCTGAGATCGGTATAAGTCGTGTGATAGGTACCGTCGTCCACCGACGTCGGGTGCGGAAATGCACCCATGTAGATTGACCTGACCACCGGCACCGACGCATTCAGCAGCAGGCGATCCGTGGGGCTGTACTCACCAGCCAGCCCGTAGGTGTAGTAGCGGATGTGGCCGGCGTCGACTTCGCTGCCGTCGTACAGGTAATGCTTGGTATCAAAGGTATCGGCATAAGACACGGAAATGTCGCCGCTTCCGGCCGCCGGCAGCCAAGCCTGCGCATGGGCGGTGCCGGCGCACAACAAGCCCGCTGTAAGCGCCAGCCACGGCGCTCGCCCCCCCAGGCTATGCATGCAGTTCAGCCGCTCGTGGTCGTCAGCGATCCGGAACAACTGGAAGCCAGCGTCGACTGATTCTCCAGGAGTGTCTCGACTTCCTGCACCATCTCGCGGCTATGGCGCTTGTTGGACTGCACGACGCAGCCCGAACGCGTTTGCGCCAGTGCGCGTCCCGCCGCATCGCCCTCGTAGGTGACCGGCACGACAGGCACATTGGCTATCACACCCGGCTGAAGGTGCGCCGCCTCGCTCCAGTCGATCAGCACGAAGTCGGCTTGCCCCGAGTCGAGCGCCTGCTTGAGCTCGGCGCTCGACTGCACCAGCTTCACCTGGTGGCCGTCACGCGTGAGCGCCTGGTCCAGGTGCGCGTCGCTGTTGATCGCCGACAGGCGCGAGTCGGGACTCAGGTACATGATCAGGCTGCCGTGACGGTGGTTGGTGTGGATCTTGTCGAACGGAATGCCACCTCCCAACACCGTGAGTTTATCGCCGCACGCCAGGGAGACTGGAACACTCGCCAGTGCGAACGTCGCGATGGTCAGCGTGGCGGCCATCGAATTGAATTTGTTCATTGGGCCTCCCGGGACCCCCGAATCTCCAGAGACTACTCCTGCGGGTGGCCGGCATCAAACTGGCCCAAAACTGTCGATCTAGCGGGCTGACGCTGGACGTGTGGCCGTTGGTGCCGGCGAGGTTCCCGGGGCATCGCGCCTGGGCACTCTACCCAATGCGCGCAGGCGGTCGAGGATCTGCCGCTCCGAGGCCACCTTCGCTTTCATTTCACCCATCATGGCCTGGAATTCGGGGTCGCCGCGGAGCGGGTCGAAGGCCGGTTCAATCGGCAGCAGTTCCCAGGTATTGATGTAACCGGTGTTTAGGGCTTTGTGCAGTGCAACTAGGGCCCCTTTGCGATCGCCCAGCAATGCGAGCGCCGTGGCCCGGTCAGACACGTACCATAATTCACCGCGCTTCAGATCATGGGCAATGTAGTCCATGTCCGCCAGGCTGGCCCGGAGTAGTCTCTCTCCGCGTTCACGCTGGCCGCCTGCGATCAGCATGTCGCCCACCGCCACACTCGCGTAGCCGAAGCCCATCTGCAGCGGCAGCGTTGGAATGCCGGTGGCGCTCCATGTCACGCCACACATGCGCTCGAACACCGCTCGCGCGCTTTCAAAATCATGCGCGCGGCGGGCCTCCATGCGCAACGCAAATACGCCGTGCGGCTCGCCGGCTATTGATAACGTACCGTCGGCATAGGTGGCACGGGCGAGCTCAGCGGCCTGCCGCCAGTCGGCGTCGTGGATGAGCAGCTGTATGCGATAGATCGGCAGCGGGTGCGGCGCCTCGTCGGCCACCTGACGCGCCGCTGCCAGATCTCCGACATCGATGTAATTCCAGATCAACATCCGGCGGGTCCAATCCGACAGCGGGTCGAGCTTGAGCGCCTGCTCGTCGTACATGATCGCCTCGGCAAAATGCCCGGCGGTGCGGCGGAGGTCGGCCAGGCGCCAGAGAGCCGGCACATAGTCGGGTTGGTGCGCCACGACGTCGGCAAGCAAGGCGTCGGCTTCCTTGACCCTGCTGCGACCCCAGTCCAGATATTGCGCCTTGAGCACGTCGTACTCGGCCGCGAGCGGATCGAGCCGTCGCGCCCGCTCGAGCATGGTCAGCGCTTCGTCACGCCGACGCGGGTCATCGTAAAGCACGGCGGCCAGGCCGGCGTAGGCGCGCGCCGAGTTCGGGTTCAGCTCGATGGCACGGCGATAATCCTGCTCTGCGCCGCCAAGGTTGATTAACGCCCGCAGATAACCGCGTTCGGCGTAAGCCTGAGCATCGTTGGGATCGAGTGCGAGCGCCCGCTCGATCAGCAACTTGCTCTCTTCGATAGCCGCACTGGCCGCGGCCATGCGATTGCTCGTAACCTCGAATTCAGCCAACCGCACCTTCGCCACGGCGAGTTCGACGTAGGCTGGTCCGTAGTTGGAATCGAGTCTGAGCGTGCGTTCAAAGTCCGCCGTCGCTGCCCTTGTGTCCGCGAGCCGCTGGGTGGCCATCTTCGCGCGACCCTGCAGGAACACAAGGTAGGCATCGGAATTCTGGGTGCCGAGGCTCCGTGGTGCGGCGATGCCGAGCAGCGAGACCTTGAGCGCCTTGACGACCGATTGGGCGATGTCGTCCTGGATGTGGAACACGTCGCCGAGCTGGCGATCGTAGGTCTCCTGCCAGATCTGGTAGCCGTCGGCGGCGCGCTCCAGCTGCGCCGTGACGCGCAGGTGATTGCCCACCCTGAGTACGCTTCCCTCGAGCACGTGGGCCACCATCAAGCGCCGGCCGATGGTGGGAACGTCGATGTCGCGTCCCTTGAACGAGAAGGCCGAAGTCCGGGCAGCCACCTGCATGCCGGGCACCTTGCTGAGCAGATTGAGCAGTGCCTCGGCCAGGCCGTCGGAAATATATCCCTGGTCCTTGCGCGCGCTCAGGTCGGCGAACGGCAGCACCGCAATGGAATGCTCGGGTATGACACTCGCACTGGCGGTCACCGCGTTGTGGGGCGTGAGTGTGACATGGGGTGCTTGGGTCATCGTGCGCCAGGCGAGCGCCGCGATCCCGGCGACCAGCAGCGCGGTGACGCCCGCAATCAGTGGCGCGCGGCTGGAACGGCGCCCGGGGATTACCGCGGGGCCGGCGTGCACACGGGCAGTCCGTGCGGTGCCGGCCAGCAGTGCGCTGACCCATCGGCAGAACTCGGGCGCTGCCTCGCCACCGGGGAGCCGTGCCCAGTGCACGGCGCGAAACACTTCCGGCACACGCGCGCTGGCATCGGGCGTAGCGTCGATGACGATCGGAACCAGGAACGCGGCGTCGTCGGCCATCAAGTGGGAGCGATCCACCGCCAGCTTCCATTCCAGCCGGAAGTAGCCCTCGGTGCGCGCGTCGGTGCTGGCGGAGATGATCGGCACGAACAGCGCGCAGTCGTGGATTTGCTGGCGGATCTTCTGGTCCCAGACGTCGCCGCCGCGCAGTTCGCTCTGGTCGAACCAGACCTCGATGCCGGCCGCCCGCAGCGATTCGCAGACGCGCCGTGCCGCCTCGGTGTCCTGGGAGGCGTAGCTCAGGAATACCGCCCTGGTGGGATCAGTCATCGATGGCCTGCTCCGGGCAGGGCACGGCCTGCTCCCGGCCCCCGCTTCGTGACATTATGGCATCCCCGACCCGGCATCAATCCGCGAGGCGCACGAATGCGAATCCAACAGCTGGCCGCAGCGGCCGTTATTTCCAGTGCCCTGTCCATACTGGCGGCGGCAGCGCCCGCGCCCCTCGAGCGCCCATTCGACCTGATCATCACCAACGGGCACATCGTCGACGGCACCGGCTCGCCCTGGTATTCGGGCGACGTCGGCATCCGCGACGGCCGGGTGGCTGCCATTGGCGTGCTGAGCGGCGCAGAGCGCGCACGCACGATCGATGCGAAGGGGATGGTGGTCGCTCCCGGCTTCATCGACATGCTCGGCCAGTCGGAGCTCACCATTCTCGTTGATCCGCGACTGCCCTCGAAGATCTACCAGGGCATCACTACGGAAATCACCGGCGAGGGAGGTTCGGTCGCACCCCAGAACGAGGCCACCATCAAGGAGGGCGAGCGGGAATATCGGCGCCTGCAAATCAAGCCGGACTGGCGGACGCTGGGCCAGTATTTTGCGCGGCTCGAGAAGCAGGGCTTAGGGATCAACCTCGCCAGCTACGTCGGCGCCACGCAGGTGCGGGCCGTGGTGCTCGGTTTTGCCGATGTCCAGCCCACGGCAGCGCAGCTCGAGCAGATGAAGCAGCTGGTTCGCGAGGCCATGAGGGACGGGGCCGTGGGTGTGTCGACGTCGCTCGAGTACCCGCCCGCGCCCTATGCGAAGACTGATGAATTGATCGCGCTGGCGACCGAGGCCGCAAATGCCGGGGGCATCTATGCCACGCACATGCGCAGCGAGGGCGACGCGGTCCTCGCGGCCATCGACGAGACCGCGCGCATCGGGCGCGAGGCGCACATCCCGGTGGAGATCTGGCACTTCAAGGTCGCCGGCGTCAGCAACTTCGGGCGCATGCCGGAAGCCGTGGCCCGGGTCAATGCCGCGCGCGCCGCCGGCGTCGACATCGCCGCCGACACCTACGCCTACACCGCCTGGTCGAATGGCCTGTCGGCCTTCATTCCGCCCTGGGCGCACGATGGCGGTACCGAACGGCTCGTCGAACGACTGAAGGATCCGGCCACGCGCGAGCGCATCCGTGCCGAATTGCTCAAGTCCTCTGCGGCGTGGGACAACGAGTGGCAGGAGGTCGGCAATCCCGACGACATCATGATCACGCTGGTGCAGAACCCGCAGCTGGTGCAGTTCCAGGGCAAGCGCCTGACGGACGTGGCCAAGGCCTGGAACAAGGACCCCATGGATACGCTGTTCGACTTCCTGATTGCGGACGACGCCTTCACGAGCTGCGCCGTGTTCGGCATGTCCGAGCCGGACGTGCGCCTGGCCCTGCAGCAGCCGTGGGTGTCGTTCGACAACGATTCTGCCGGCACTTCGCCCGAGGGGTTGCTTGGCAAGGAGCACCCGCATCCGCGCGCCTACGGAACCTTCCCGCGCATCCTGCGCAAGTACGTGCGCGAGGAGAAATTGCTGACGTTGCCTGACGCGATCCGCAAGATGTCGGCGCTGCCGGCGCAACGCATGCGCCTCACTGACCGGGGTGTGCTCAAGCAAGGCATGTGGGCGGACGTCGTGGTCTTCGACCCGGAAACGATTCGCGACCTCGCCACCTACGAGGAACCGAACCAGCTGTCGCAGGGAATGGAATATGTGCTCGTAAATGGCGTGCCCGTTGTCGACCAGGGGAAGATGACCGGCAAGCTGCCAGGCAAGGTACTGCGCGGGCACGGGTACGTGCCGGGCAACTAGCACATGTCAGGCCGGGCGCGGACGCCGGAGGAGCTGGCGCAGGTCTCGGCCCGCACGCTCGAGCACTACGAGCACAATGCCGGCGTGTTTCGTGAAGCGACGCGCGACCACGACGTCAGCCAGAACATCGGGGCGCTGCTGCGACACATCGAGGCAGAGCCACCGTTCGCGATCCTCGATCTCGGTTGCGGTCCGGGCCGCGACCTCAGGGCCTTCAGCGAACTCGGTCATCGGGCCGTCGGCCTCGAGGGCTCGGCGGCCTTCGTGGCGATGGCGCGTGCGGATTCGGGCTGCGAAGTGTGGCAGCAGGATTTCCTGCGGCTGCAGTTGCCGGCGGCGCGCTTCGACGGAATTTTCGCCAACGCTTCGTTGTTCCACGTGCCGGCGCAGGAACTGCCGCGCGTGTTGCATGAGTTGCACGCGACGCTGAAGCCGCGCGGCGTACTGTTCAGCTCCAATCCACGGGGGGTGAACGAGGAGGGCTGGCGCGGCGCCCGGTACGGCGTGTACCACGACCTGGCCGCCTGGCGCCGGTTCATGGCGGCGGCCGGATTCACCGAAATCGAGCATTTCTACCGGCCGGCAGGACTGCCGCGTGACCAGCAGCCGTGGCTCGCCTCGGTCTGGCGGCGCGAGGAGCGGTGACGCGCGCGGATTGGTGAATCAGGGTCGCCCTGCTATCCTGCGCGCGATCGAGGCACCGACCAATAGGGAGAACGACCGTGCCCAGGAATTTCAATCTCGCATTCGTTCTCGCCGTTGCAGGCTTTGCCTACAACACACAGGCGGCGGCTGATGCGACGCCAGCGCACACCGAAACCTGCAAACCCGTTACCAAGGCCGAGATCGCGGCACTCTTTGACCGCTGGAACGCATCGCTGCTTTCGCATGATCCGCACAAGGTGGTCGCGAACTATGCACCGGACTCGATCCTGCTGCCGACTGTCTCGAACAAGCCGCGGCTCACGGCCGCGGAGAAGGAAGACTACTTCGAGCACTTCCTCGAGAACGGCCCCTCGGGCAAGATCGACATGAGACACATCGAGATCGATTGCAACACCGCCATCGACGCCGGGCTGTACACCTTCACCTTCGGCAAGACCGGCGCCGTCGTGCACGGGCGCTACACCTACACTTATCGATGGGATGGTTCGCAGTGGCTCATCACGAGCCATCACTCATCGGCGATGCCGGAGACCGTACACTGAGCCAGCGAACCGCGGCTGGTGCGGCGCGATGTCCATAACCTTCACCAGGGCCATCGTCCGCGTCCCCGGGCGATCATATGCGCAGGGGTTGACGAGCTCGGCGGCACAGGGTCCGCCGGTGATCGACCGCGCGCTCGCGCAGCACGCGGCCTACTGCGACGCGCTGCGCGAGTGCGGCCTCGAGCTGACCGTGCTGCCGCCCGACGAACAGCATCCCGACGGCACCTTCGTCGAGGATACCGCCGTGGTGGCCGAGCGCGTCGCGGTCGCGACCCGGCCGGGCGCTCCCTCGCGCGCCGGCGAAGTGGGCGCCGTGGCAGCGGCGCTGCGGCAATTCCGGCCGCAGCTCGAACCGATCACCGCGCCGGGCACCGTCGACGGTGGCGACGTCTGCCAGGCGGGGGAGCACTTCTTCATCGGTATTTCGGAGCGCACGAATGCAGCGGGCGCGGCGCAGCTGGCCGGTATCCTCGTACGCCACGGCTATACGGCCTCGATGATCGACATCCGCATGCACCGCAGCCTGCTGCACCTGAAGTCCGGCATCGCATGGCTGGGTGACGGGCGCTTTACGGTTACCCCTGACGTCGCCGCGCTGGAGGTGCTCGCGGCCTTTGAGACCATAGTGACCGACGCGAGCGAGGAATACGCCGCCAACTGCGTGCGCGTGAACGAATCCGTGCTGGTGGCGGCCGGCTATCCGCGCCTCACGGCCCGGCTGCGCGAACTGGGGTACCAGGTGCGCGTGCTCGAGGTGTCCGAGTTCCGCAGGATGGACGGGGGCCTGAGCTGCCTGTCGATCCGGTTCTGAGCGCCATGACCAATTCGAGGCCAGCCGTCTTCCTGAGTTACGCCTCCGAGGACGTCGACGCCGCGGCACGCATCTGCGCGGCCCTGCGCGCCGCCGGCATCGAGGTCTGGTTCGACCAGAGCGAGCTGCGTGGCGGCGATGCCTGGGACGCTTCGATTCGGCGGCAGATCAAGAGCTGCGCTCTCTTCATCCCGATCATCTCCCAGCATTCGCACGACCGGACCGAAGGATATTTCCGGCTCGAGTGGAAGCTTGCCGTCGACCGGTCGCACCTGATCGCGTCCGACCGGCCATTCCTGGTGCCGGTCGTCATTGACCATACCCGCGACGATGACAGCCGGGTGCCGGACCGGTTCCGCGATCTGCAGTGGACATCGCTCCCGGATGGCGCGACGGCGCCGGACTTCGTCGAGCGGATTGCTCGCCTGCTGGCTCCCGAGCAGGCGACAGCAGCGGGTGCACCGGCGCCGTCGTCCGTGGCCCGGACCAGCCCGCAAGTGCCGCCGTCGCACGCCACGCCCGCAGTGCGGCCCGCGGCGGGTTCAGGTTCGCGACTCATGGTCCTGGTCACCGTGGCAGTCGCGCTGGGGGCGCTGGGCTACTACGCGAGCAGACGTTGGATATCGAAGCCACCCATCGTCGATGCCGATGTTGCCATGGCGCCAGCGTCGCAATCGGCTGCACCCGGCCCAGTCGTGGTCGAGGAGAAGTCCATCGCCGTGCTGCCGTTTCTCGACATGAGCGAGAAGCACGACCAGGAGTACTTCTCGGACGGACTGACCGAAGAGCTGCTCGACCAGCTTGCCCAGGTGCCGGACCTGCGCGTACCGGCACGCACCTCCTCGTTCTACTTCAAGGGCAAGCAAGTGACGATCGCGCAGATCGCCCGGGCGCTCGGGGTCGCGAACGTGCTGGAGGGGAGCGTGCGCAAGTCCGGCAACACGATGCGGGTGACTGCGCAGCTGATTCGCGCTGACAACGGCTATCACCTGTGGTCCAGCTCCTACGATCGCGATGTAAAGGACATTTTCAAGGTGCAGGACCAGATTGCGGCAGCCGTGGTCGAGGCGCTCAAGGCGAAGCTGTTGCCGGCGCCGCGGACACTCGGCGCGCATCGCAGTGGCAATTCCGAAGCGTACAACCAATACCTGCTGGGCCGGCAGTTCCTGACACGCGACAACCTCGACGATTACCGCCGCGCGGCCATCGAGTTTCGCAAGGCGATCGCACTTGATCCGCAATACGCCGCGGCCTGGGCGGGACTTGCCCACGCCCTGTATTGGCTCGGCGACCAGCAGCAAACCCTGGCTGGCGTACTGACGACGCGGAGGGAATCGCGCGCAGCCGCCGACAAGGCGGTCGCGCTGCAACCCGACCTGGCTTACGGCTACGTGGTCCGGGCTATCGTGCGCACCGATGATCCGGATATCCCCGGCGCGGGCGCAGACCTGCGGCATGCTCTGGCGCTCGAACCGGAGAATGCCGAAGTGCTGATGCACTACGGGGCGGTGGTACTCACGCCAATCGGGCCGCTGCCGGAGGCGATTGGCGTGCTGCGGAAGGCGACGCGCATCGATCCACTCAACGCGCGTATCTGGACCTTCCTGGGATACGCGCTCCAGTTCTCCGGGGACCTCGACGGCGCGCGCGCGGCCTTTAATCGCTCGCTGGAGATCAGTCCGGTGCAGACCTACGCGCCAGTGGGGCTCGGAGCCACGCTGCTGTTGCAGGGGCACGCGGCGGAGGCGCAGGCAGCCTTCCAGCGCTCGACCGGCGCTGCATTCAGGCCCTACGGCGCTGCCCTGTCGAATTTCGAGCTGGGACACGAAGCCGAGGCCCGGCGACAATTGGACGCCTTGATCGCCGGGTACGCCGAGACGGCTGCGTACCAGATTGCAGAGGTCTATGCCTGGCGCGGGCAGCGTGACCTTGCGATCCACTGGTTGCAGCGCGCGCGTGATCAGAAGGACGGCGGCTTCCCATT
Source organism: uncultured Gammaproteobacteria bacterium (assembly GCA_963778855.1). Taxonomy (GTDB): domain Bacteria; phylum Pseudomonadota; class Gammaproteobacteria; order Steroidobacterales; family Steroidobacteraceae; genus FEN-1191. Next base: position 337,841 of record CAVZWC010000002.1, read on the forward strand.
CCTGAAGATGGACCCGTTGTTGCGCAAGCTGCACGGTGATCCGCGCTACGAGGCCATGTTGGTCGCAGCGAAGCTCAAGTAGAATGCCGGGGCGGAGTGACCGCGCCAATAGACGGGATGGGGGTACATGAAAGCAGCAGCCGGCAGTGCGGCAATACTGGCCGTGTCATTGTGCGTGGGGCAGGCGAGCGCCAGTCCGGGCCCGGCCGCCGTGGCCCCTATCGTGCCGATCGAGGCGCCGAAGGACCGGCCCTATCCCGGCGAGATCCGGCTCGACGTCGACGCCTCGGACAATGCGCGGCGCATCGTGCACGTGCGCGAGACAGTGACCGGGATCGGCGCCGACACCGTGCTGCTGTACCCGCGCTGGCTGCCCGGCCACCACGCGCCCACCGGTCCGATCGATCGCATCGCGGGCCTGCGGGTCAGTGCGCAGGGCCGCGCGGTGGCCTGGACGCGCGATCCAGTCGACGTCCATGCCTTTCACGTGCACGCAGGCCCGGGCGTGCACGCGCTCGACATCGAGTTCGATTACCTGACTGCGACCAGCCCCAAGGTGGGTGAAGCCAGCTTCAGCCGCGAGCTCATGTTCGTCGACTGGGATTCGGTGCTGCTGTATCCGGCCGGGTATTTTGCACGCCAGATTCCGGTGGAGGCCACGCTGCGCCTGCCCGCGGGCTGGCAGTCGGCGACGGCGCTGGAGACCGCGGCGAGCGCGGGCGGGAAGACCAGCTACAAGCGCACCGACCTCGAGACCCTGATCGACAGTCCGCTCTATGCCGGCCGGCATGCCAGGCGCATCGAGCTCAATCCCGGCAGCCAGGCCCCGGTCTACCTGAACCTGTTCGCCGACCGCCCGGAGCTGATCGATTACAAGCCGGAGCAGCTCGAGGCCCACCGGGCGCTGGTGCAGCAGGCACTCAAGCTCTTCGGCTCGCACCACTACACGCACTATGAATTCCTTTACTCCATCAGCGACCAGGTCGAGCAGCGCGGGCTTGAGCATCACCAGTCGAGCGAGAATGGCACCGACCCGGACACATTCACCGAGTGGGACAAGACCGCCTGGGAGCGCGACCTGCTGGCGCACGAGTACACGCATTCCTGGAACGGCAAGTTCCGCCGGCCGGCGGACCTGTGGACGCCGAACTACAACGTGCCAATGCAGAACAGCCTGCTGTGGGTCTACGAAGGACAGACGCAGTACTGGGGCAACGTGCTGGCCGCGCGCTCGGGGCTGCGCACCCGGCAGCAGGCCCTCGACGAGATGGCGGATACGGCGGCCTACTATGACGAGCTGGCCGGCCGCCAGTGGCGTGCGCTCCAGGACACGACCAACGATCCGATCATCAACCCGCGCCACCCGCAATCGTGGGGCGATTGGGAGATGTTCGAGGACTACTACAGCGAGGCCGGGCTGATCTGGCTCGAGGTCGACACTCTGATCCGCGAACGCTCCGGCGGCAAGCGCTCGCTGGATGACTTCGCGCGCGCCTTCTTCGGCATCGATGACGGCAGCTACGCCGTCGTCACCTACACCTTCGACGACGTGGTCAAGGCGCTGAACGCGGTTGAGCCCAACGACTGGGCCGCCCTGCTGCGGCAGCGGCTCGATGGCACCGGCGCACCGGCGCCGCTGGAGGGGCTGCGCCGTGGCGGTTACAAGCTGGTGTACACGGAGACGCCAAGCGAATTGCAGAAGGCGACCGAATCGCAGCGCAGCCGCGTGGACCTCAGGCACTCGATCGGAGTGGTCATCGATGACAAGGACCAGAAGGGCATGTTGCACGAGGTCACCTGGAACGGCGCCGCATTCAAGGCCAGGCTCACAGAAGGCATGCAGATCCTGGCGGTGAACGGCATCGCCTATGATTCCGACGTGCTGCTCGATGTGATCCGCGCGGCAAAGACCGGCACGTCACCGATCGAGTTCATCGTCAAGAATGGTGACCGCTACCTGGTCGTAAACGTCGATTATCACGGCGGCCTGCGCTATCCGCATCTCGAGCGCGATGCCTCGGTGCCGGCCCGGCTCGACGACATCTTCACGCCGCGCTAGGCGTCGCGACGAATGCGCGCGTCAGTGGCCGATCTGCCTGCTGACGGCGTTTTCCTGCTGGTCCAGCGCCTTCTGGTCCATCGCGGTGATGTGACCCTTATCCAGCTTCGCCATGTCCCGCTCTTCCTGGCGGATCTCCTGGTCATCCTTGTGTAGCGCCGCGGCCTGTTGCTGCGTGAGGTCGCCTTCCTTGACCTCCTGGCGAATGCGCCGGTTCTGGTTCTCGAGCCGGTCATTTACCTGGTCGCGACGCGGGTGGCGTCTCTCCCAGGGCGTCTCCGCCTTTGCCGTGACGGGTTTGGCGGTCGCAGGCCTGCCGATCAACTTGCTGACCGAATTCTCCTGCTGGTCGAGCGCCTTCTGGTCGGCCTTGGTGATGTGGCCGTTGTCGAGCGCTGCCATGTCACGCTCTTCCTGGCGCATGGCCTGGCCGTCCTTGTGAAGCGCCGCGGCCTGCGCCTGCGTGAGCTGGCCTTGCTTGACATCCTGGTTGATGCGCTTGTCCTGGTTCTCGAGGCGATCGTTCACCTGGTCGCGCCGGGGATGATGCTTCTCCCAGGTCGTTTCCGCGGCCATCGAGGCGCCGGCGAGGCCGGACAGCAACACCAATGCGGTGGCAGTCTTGAGGACCGTTGCGTGTGGTCTCGACATAACAACTCCTTGGGGCCTTGCAATTCAGTGACGGCTCAATTGAGTCCGATCTCGACGTGGTTTGATGCTAACACCGTCGCAAAGTGCGGCTTGCCGGCGGGGATGAACACGATGTAATCCTCAACGGGACTTGATGCCGTGGCGTCGCGTGGCGCCGACAGCGATTGATCGCGCGCGAATTGTCGCGCTCGTGCGGCGCGGCAGGCTCAGCCGGTTCCCGGGAGTTGCACCGTGGCGCGCGTGATCGTGCCGAGCCGCGCGCCCTCGCTTGCCGGGCCGATGACCACCTGGAAGCGGCGCGGCGACGTGCGCGTGCTGTCGTTGATGATGGGAACGAGCAACGTGACACTGCTGCGACCGGCAGCGATCGTCCCGGTCCGGTGTCCCCAGGCGACGTAGTCGGTGTCGGCCACTGCGCTGCCGTTCTCGGTCCACCACATGAAATCGAGTTCGCCTCGCAGGTCGCCCGAGCGTCGCACCAGGATGCGTGCTGCCGAGTCTCCGGGCGGTACCGCGTAGTGGTCCGCGGCAAGTTCGATTGTTGGAGGTGAGGGCGTCGCGACCGGCGGAGTCGGTGCAATGACTGCTGCCGCAGGAACTGTCGCCGCCCCGGCGTCGGGCACCTGGGCCGGTGCGGCAGTGGGCGCCGGGGGTGGCGTGATCGCCGGAGCTTGAGGTGGCGTTGGCGACTGCGCAGGTATTGTCGCCGTGCGCGAAACCGATCTGGATAATTCGCCGGTACTGGCCTGCTGGTCGCCGGAGGCCTGCCGCTGCTTCAACCATGGGGCGGCGCCGGCGCCCACGGCGATCAGCATTACCAGCGTGAGGGCCAGCAGGCCCGTCCGCGAGCGTCGTGGCGGCGGAGTCGGCTGGACGTAACGGCTGCCTTGCCAGGTGCCCTGGAGGTCCCTGGTCGCAGGTTGCGCGGCTGTCGCTGGTGTATTGTCCAGCAGATGGCGAAACGGCGTTTCGGCCGGAGCGCCGCTTGCCGCTTTGCTCGGGGTCGGAGCCGTGGTCGTGGCCGGTTCTATTGTCGGAACCTGCCTCGGCGTCGCGGACACGTAGGGGATGTAAGGTCCGCGACGTACGAGCCCGTAGCGATCGGCAGCTGCCTTCAGCGCCCGATACAACTCCGTCGGCAGCTTTTCCAGCCGATGGAATTGGTCGAGCAGTGCGAGCAGGCTCCAGACTTCCTCCGGATCCGACTCGCAGCAGCGCACCATGTCGGCCTCGAACTGGTCGACCGTGATCCGGCGCTGGACCAGCATTTCCAGGCGCGCGGCCATTGCTGCCTGCGATTCGCGCGCGGCGGGGTCATTGTTTTCGCGGGCAACCGTCATTGCATTGCGATTTCTTTTGTTGCGGCAACGCGGCAGGCCCGAACGACCCGGGCCGCCTGCAACAGGGTAAGCCCGAAATCAGGTCGAAGGAAGGGGCGGGCCGGCGGGAGGCGGGCCCGGGGAGGCCGGCATCGGCGCCGGGGCGTGCACGGGCTCCACCCGGTCCACGAAATAGCGCGTGTCGCCGAAGCAGCTGCTCGGAACCCCGGCGTGCTCCGTGTAATGCAGTCGAACGCGGTCGCCGAGATACACATTGAGATTGCGGGCCACGTCCGGATCCCGGACCGTGAAGCTCCAGATCTGCGGCGCCACGCCGCTGACCACGTAGAGGGCGAGCTCGCCCTCGGTCGTCTTGCAGAGCCATCCCTTGTGAGACAACTTTTGCAGCACGCCCACGCGCTCGCCGTCGGAATACGACCACCAGAGCACGAAGGCCGTATAGCCTGCCACGCCCAGCAGCACCAGCAGCAGCAGCGAGGGCCAAATGCGGCGGCGCCGCTTGCGGACCGGCTCGTCCATCAGTAAGCGCTGTGCCCCGTGAGCTGGCGGCCGACGGCCAGCTGGTGCACGGTTTCCGTGCCTTCGTAGGTGATCACGCTCTCGAGGTTCAGCATGTGTCGGATCGGCGCAAACTCGGCGCTGATGCCCGAGGCCCCGAGCATGTCGCGGCAATCGCGGGCGACGTCAAGCGCCATGCGGCAGTTATGCCACTTGGCGAGCGACACCTGCACTGGCTGCAGTTTGCCGCTGTCTTTCAGCCGGCCGAGCTGCAGCGCCAGCATCTGCGCCGTCGTGATGCCGCGCGCCATCTCGGCCAGCCGCACCTGGATGGCCTGGTTCTTCGCCAGCACCCGGCCAAAGAGCTCGCGCGTGGCGGTGTAGTCGATGAGCTGCGAGAGGCAGGCCTGCGCCGCCCCGATCACGCCCCAGGCAATGCCGTAGCGCGCCTGGGTCAGGCAGGACAGCGGCCCCTTGAGGCCGGCGGCGCCCGGCAGCCGTTGCGACTCTGGAACCCGCACCTCGTCGAAGAACAGCGCACCCGTGGCCGAGGCGCGCAGCGAGAACTTGTGCTCGATCTCGGTCGCCTTGAAGCCTGGTGTGCCCTTGTCGATGATGAAGCCGCGGATGCCATCCTCGGTGTCCGCCCAGCAGACGCACAGGTCGGCGATCGTGGCGTTGGTGATCCACATCTTGGAGCCGGTGATGAGCCAGTCGCCGCCGCTGCGTCGCGCGCGCGTCTTCATGTTGGCCGGATCCGAGCCGCCGTGCGGCTCCGTGAGGCCGAAGCAGCCGATCAGCTCGCCGCGCGCCATGCGCGGCAGGTAGTGCTGCTTCTGCGCCTCGGTGCCATAAGCCCAGATCGGGAACATCGCCAGCGAGGACTGCACCGACACGAAGCTGCGCAGCGCCGAGTCGCCGCGCTCGAGTTCCTGGCAGATGAGCCCGCCGGCGATCGAGCTCAGCCCGGCGCAACCGTAGCCCTCGAGCGTGGCGCCGAGCAGTCCGAGCGCGGCCAGCTCGGGCACCAGATCGCGCGGGAAGCGATGATGCTCGAAGCAATTCTGGATGATCGGCAACACGCGCGCGTCGACCAGCCGGGCGACGCTGTCCTGCACGAGTTGCTCCTCCTCGGTCAGGGCGCTGCGCAAGTCGAACAGGTCCAGGGGATTCATACCGCGAACTGCACGCCCTGCGCCAGCGGCATGGCCGTCGAGTAGTTCACCGTCTGCGTCTGGCGGCGCATGTAGACCTTCCAGGCATCGCTCCCGGATTCTCGGCCGCCGCCGGTCTCCTTCTCGCCGCCGAAGGCGCCGCCGATCTCGGCGCCGCTCGGGCCGGTGTTGACGTTGGCAATGCCGCAATCGCTGCCGGTGGCCGACAGGAAGGTCTCTGCCTCCTGCATGCTGTTGGTGAAGATCGCGGATGAGAGGCCCTGGCGGACTTCGTTCTGAAGCGCAATCGCCTCGGCAAAGGAGTCGTAGGGCAGGATGTAGAGGATCGGCGCGAAGGTCTCCTCGCGCATCGAGTCGAACTGGTGTCCGGCCTCGACCAGCGCCGGGCGCGCATAGTAGCCGCCTTGCAGGCCCGGCAGCTCGACGCGCTCGCCACCCACCACGGTGGCTCCCGCGGCGCGCGCGGCCTTGAGAGCCGCCTGCATGTTCTCGAAGGCGTGGCCATCGATGAGTGGTCCGACGAGCGTGCCGGTCTCGAGCGGCGAGCCTACGGCCAGGCTGGCGTAGGCCTTGCGCAGCATGGGACGAAGCTTGTCGATGAGGCTCTTGTGCACGATCAGCCGCCGCAGCGAGGTGCAGCGCTGGCCGGCGGTCCCGACCGCAGCGAACACGATCGCGCGCAAGCCCAGCTCCAGGTTGGCCGTGGGGGTGACGATGGCCGCGTTGTTGCCGCCCAGCTCGAGCAGCGAGCGGCCGAAGCGCGAGGCGAGCCGGGGCCCGAGCGCGCGGCCCATGGCCGTGCTGCCGGTGGCGCTGACGAGCGGCACCAGGTGGTGGTCGGCGAGTTGCTCGCCGACCGGGCGGCGGCCGACCAGCAGCTGCGAGATGGCTGCCGGCGTGCCCGGGGACTCGGCGATAACCTGCTCCATGATCCGGTGCAGCGCGAGTGCCGTTAGCGGGGTCTTCTCCGAGGGCTTCCACAGCACGGTATCGCCGCAGACCAGGGCGAGCGCCGCGTTCCAGGCCCAGACCGCCATCGGGAAGTTGAAGGCCGTGATGACGCCGACCGGCCCTAGCGGGTGCCAGCGTTCGATCAGGTGGTGCCCGGGGCGCTCGGAGGCGATCGTCAGGCCGTAGAGCTGGCGCGACAAGCCGACGGCGAAGTCGCAGATGTCGATGACTTCCTGCACCTCACCGAGGCCTTCGCTGAGGATCTTGCCAGCCTCCAGCGAAATCAGGCGTCCGAGCGCCGGCTTGTCGCGGCGCACGCGATCGGCGAAGCGGCGCACCAGTTCACCGCGCATCGGCGCGGGCACGGCGCGCCACTCGAGGAAGGCCTTGGCGGAGGCCTGGATCCTGGCCTCAACCGTCGCGGCATCGTTGGCCGGCAGGTAGCCCAGGACCGAGCCGTCGATGGGCGTGTGCGCGGTCAGGCCGCCGTCGACCGGCGTGGACGAGATCGAGACGCCCGCGTCCTTGAGGATGTTTGCGTAGTTCATGCCGCGCAGGCCTCGATCGCCTGGCGCTGGCCAGGCGCGTAGATCCGGCCGAAGCGGTTGCCGAGGAAGTCCTGCAGCGGGATGTCTTCCTGGCGGATGAAACCCTGCTGCGGCAGCCGGCGCTCGGCGAGCAGGTCCAGCACGCCGCAGATGCCCGCGGCTGTCGTCAGCTGGATCGCGCTGCGGTCCACGCCGTTCACGCGCTGCCCGTATACCTTGTTGGCGTAGGTTTCCTGCACCAGCTGGCCTTTCTTCCTGCCCGTGACCGTGACGAACACGATCACGACGTCCTGCATCGTCGCCGGCAGGGCGTGCTCGAGTATATCCTTCAGCAGCTCGCGCCGGTCGCGCAGCCGCAGGTCCTGCAGCAGCATCTTCATGATGGCGGCGTGGCCCGGATAGCGGATGGTGCGGTAATTGAGGTTGCGCACGCGCCCGCGCAGCGTCTCGCACAGCGAGCCGACGCCGCCCGAGGTGTTGAAGGCCTCGTAGCGGACCCCATCGAGCGAGAACTCCTCGCGCTCCTCTAGCGCCGGCGCACTGACGAGCTCGCCGTCGGCGATGGCCTCGCAGGGCTCGCAGTACTCGTTGATGACCCCGTCCGTGCTCCAGGTCAGGTTGTAGTTCAGCGCGTTCGAGGGGTACTGGGGCAGGGCGCCCACGCGCAGCCGCACGTCGTGCAGCTCGTCGAACTTCTTCGCCAGGTCGTAGCCGACGATCGTGATGAAGCCGGGAGCCAGCCCGCACTGCGGGATGAACGCGGTCCGGGCGCCCGCAGCCAGCTCGCGCACGCGCCGGGTATTGGCGACGTCCTCGGTCAGGTCGAGGTAATGGACCCCGGCCTGGGCCGCGGCCGCGGCAATCTTCTCGGTCACGTGGAAGGGCGCGGCGCTCAGCACCGCAAAGCGCCCGCGCAGGGCGGCGGCCACGGCAGCCGGGTCGCTGACGTCGATCGCCAGGCATTCGACCGGCGTCGCTGCCTTCAGGCGATCCAGCTGGTCGGCGGACTTGTCGATGACGGCGACCTGGTAATCGCCCGACTTGCCGAGCATGTCGACGATCATGTGGCCGATCTTCCCGGCACCCACTACAGCGATTCGTTTCATGGCAACCCCATAAGAAGTGATCGCCCATGATCCCGTGTTCGTCGTCGAAAAGCAGCCCAAGAAGTGTCACAATGACGAGCAATAGTCGTCGATTCGTCGTATAATATCGTCGTTATGACGCTGGATAACACCGACCGGGAGATCCTGGCCCTGCTCCGGGAGGACGGGCGCGCCTCGACCGCGCAACTCGGCCGCCGCCTCGGCCTGTCGCGCACGACGGTGCACAGCCGCATCGAACGCCTGCTGGCGCGGCGAGTCATCACGGGCTTCACCGTGCGCATGGGCGCCGAGCAGGAACGGGAACAGATCCAGGCGCACGTGCTGATCACGGTCACGCCCAAGTTCCAGGCCCGGGCCGAGGCGGCGCTGCGCCGCCTCCCCGAGGTGCGCAAGCTCTACGCGGTCAGTGGCCAGCACGACTCGATCGCGATCGTCGTCACGGAGACGGTGGCGGAGATGGACCGTGTCCTCGACCAGATCGGCTCGCTCGAAGGCATCGATCGCACGATGTCCTTCATCGTGCTGTCGACGCGCATCGACCGCTAGGCGAGCGAGTGGAAGACGTGTTGGACGTCTTCGTCCTGTTCAAGCAGGTCGATGAGTTCCAGCACTTCGGCCGCCTGCGCTTCCGGCAATTCGGTGGGCATGGCGCAGATGTATTCGTGCTCGGCCGATAGTGGTGCCACGCCGCGTTTTTCAAGCGCTTCCTGGAGCTTGCCGAAGTCGGCGAACTCGCAGCGCAGCACCAGCTGGGGTTCGCCCTTCTCGCCGGTGCTCTCGCCCATCTCCTGCAGGCCGTAGTCGATCATGTCGAGCTCGAGCCCATCCTGGTCGATGCCCGCCGGGTCGAGCCGGAACACGCCCATCTTGCGAAACTGGAAGGCGACGCTGCCCGTGGTGCCGAGGTTGCCGCCGTGCTTGGTGATGATATTGCGCACGTGCGCGACCGTGCGCGTCGGGTTGTCGGTGGCGGTCTCGACCAGCATGGCCACGCCGTGCGGCGCGTAGCCCTCATAAAGAGCCTGCTGGTAATTCGCCGCGTCGCGTCCGCTGGCGCGCTTGATGGCGGCCTCGACCTTGTCCTTGGGCATGTTGACCGCGCGTGCGTTCTGGATCACGCGTCGCAGGGCCGGGTTCGAGTTCGGATCCGGCCCGCCCGCCTTGACGGTCATCGTAATTTCCTTGGCGATGCGCGAGAACTGCTTGGCCATGCGGTTCCAGCGCGCGAACATCGCGTGCTTTCGAACCTCGAAGATGCGACCCATGGCCAGTGACCGTTGCGTTACGGCCGGGGATTCAGTGCATGGGCCGCACGGGTATCGGCACGTTGCACAAGTCGATGTATCCGGCTGGGCGCAGGTACCAGTCGTCGTGCCGGTCTCGGCGCGCTGCGGTCACGGCGGCAAAAGTCGGTGTATCGGTGCGCAGCACCTCGAGGCGCGCCCGCTCGGTGACGGGCACGTCGGCGGCAATGCGGATGCTGCTGATCGCCACCTGCTGCGTGGGCTCGTACATGCCCATGGTCCCGCCTCCGCGCGGCAAGCTGGAGAGCAACTCGATGCCCTGGCGCACGCGGCCGACGACGGTCACGTTGCGGTCGAGGTGCCTCGGGGCGTGACCGATGACCGCATAAAGCTCGCTGCCGTTACCAGTCGCGGGATCGTTGTCGCGCCCGACACCGACCGCACCGTAGCAGTGAGCGAGCCAGACCTGGCCCGCGCTTAGGTCGCGCGCCGCGGGAAAGCTGTCGACGAACCCGGCCTCGGGCGCGAAGCCATCGCGATCGGGCAGAGCGGTAAAGGCCGCGGCGCTGGCCGGGGCCGAGAATTCCGGCGCCAGCGTGCGCATGTTGTCCGGGACTTTGCGCGTCTGGTCCGGCACGCTCCATTGGGCGACGTAGTTGTCCTGTACCCGCACCATGGCGGCGCCCTCGAAGTAGTGCATGCGCACCAGCGACTCGATGGCGGCCACCGTGTGCGGAGCCAGCGCCGGCTCGAGTTCGATGATGACTCGGCCCGCCGGGAGCTGCATGTAGAGCGTGTGCTCGTCGACCAGCGGTCGCCAGGCCGATGCCGGGGCCACGGCGAGAATCTCGGACATGCTCGGTGTGGGTTTCGCTTGCGCTGGCGCCGCGGGCGCCGGGGCCGCGGGTGCCGCCGCGGCTGGCGGCGCCGTTGGCGCGGCGGCGGCCAGTCCAGCCGCAGCCAGCCACAGCGCGCAGTGGATCGTCCATGGGCCCTTGCGATCGGACATGCTGATTTCTCCCCCGGCTATTTTCCGGGAATGCTAGCAGCCACCGCCCGTTTGCGCCTATCTTTACGCCGGGAGGGAGGACCACGTTGAACACCGCGCCGACCGTCGCCACGCGCTGGTACGCCTCGCTGTACACGCAGGTGCTGATCGCTGTCGCCGTCGGCATTGCCCTGGGCTATTTCGCGCCGCACCTGGCCGTCAGCCTGAAGCCCCTGGGCGATGGCTTCATCAAGCTGGTCAGGATGGTGATCGCGCCCGTCATCTTCTGCACCGTCGCGAGCGGCATTGCCGGCGTCAACAGCCTCGAGAGAGTCGGGCGCGTCGGCTTCAAAGCGCTGGGGTATTTCGTCGTCGTATCGACGCTGGCCCTGCTGCTCGGGCTGGCGGTGGCCAACATCGTGCGGCCGGGCGCGGGCTTCAACGCCGACCCCACGCGGCTCGACGCCGCGGCTGTCGCCGGGTTCCAGGTGCAGGCGCACGAGAGCACCGTGGTCGGGTTCCTCCTGCACGTCATCCCCGACACCGTCGGTGCGGCCTTCACCGGCGGTGACATCCTGCAGGTGCTGTTCGTCTCGATCCTGTTCGGCTTCGCAATCGCACTCGCCGGCGAGCGCGCGCGGCCGGTGCAACGTGGGGTCGAGGCCCTCGGGGCGGTCGTGTTTCGCGTGGTCAACCTCATCATGCGCACCGCGCCGATCGGCGCGCTCGGCTCGATGGCCTACACGATCGGGCAGTTCGGCATAGGTGCCCTGGCGCAACTCGCTGGCCTGATGCTGTGCTTCTACCTGACCAGCGCGCTGTTCATCTTCGGCGTGCTCGGCGCGATCGCGCGCGCCAGCGGTTTCTCGCTGCCGCGGCTGTTGCGCTACATCCGCCACGAGCTGCTGTTGGTGCTCGCGACCAGTTCCTCGGAGGCGGCGCTGCCGTCACTGATCGACAAGCTGGAGCGGGCCGGCTGCGCGCGCTCGGTCGTGGGGCTGGTCGTGCCGGCGGGATATTCCTTCAACCTCGACGGCACCAACATCTACATGACGATGGCGGCGCTGTTCATCGCCCAGGCCACCAACGTGCCGCTGTCGCTGCCGGAGCAGCTGTTGTTGCTGCTGGTCGCGGTCATCAGTTCCAAGGGCGCCGCCGGCGTCACGGGTTCGGGCTTCATCACGCTGGCGGCGACGCTGGCCGTCGTGCCCTCGGTGCCGATCGCCGGGCTGGTCCTGATCCAGGGCGTTGATCGCTTCATGAGCGAGTGCCGCTCGCTGACGAACTTCATCGGCAATGCCGTGGCAGCCATCGTGGTCGCCAGGTGGGAGCGCCAGATCGACGCCGTGCAGCTGCAAGGCGCGCTGGAAGGAGAGCGAAATGTATGAGGCCAATCTCGGCGGCGTGTTCCGCCTGTATCGCGCGTCACTGGCGCGTTGCTGGGCGCCAGCCCTGGTGCTGGCGCTGTGCAGCGCCGCGGCTTCCATGGCGCTCGCACGGATGATGCCGACAACCGATGATCCGTGGCTGTGGATGGAGGGCGCCCGCTCGATGATGATGACGGCCAGGTGCTGGCAATTGCTGTTCATCGCCGGGGCGGCGTCGGTACTGTGCTACGGCGCGCTCGTGGCCGTGAGCCACGCGGTCGCGGTGCCCGGCACGGCCGCGCCCGCGGCTGCCGGCTTCGGCCCCGCGCTGCGCTTGCTGCCGGCTGCCCTGGTCGCGGCCTTCATCTTCCTCGTGGCAACCACGCTCGGGACGATGGCGTTCTTCGTTCCGGGAGCATACCTTTGGGGCATGTGGCAACTGTGGCTGGTGGCGCTCGTGGTCGAGCGGCTCGGGCCGATCGCCGCGCTGCGGCGCAGCTGGCAGCTCATGGCCGGCGCCTGGTGGCGGATCACGACATTCATCACGGTCGTATTCATCGTCGTGTTCCTGCTGGCGGTCATGCTCTACATGATCGAGGGCGTCATCCTGTTCCTGGCCGGCGTGAGCCTGGCCCGCGCCTCTGACATCATGATGGTGGTGGACGCGGTGGCGCAGTTGTTGCTGGCGCCGCTGGTCACGGCCGCGTTCGTCGTCGCCTATCTCGATCGCCTGCGGGCGCGGGCGGAGCCGCAGGGCCTGCGCATGGTCGCGACCTAGGGAGGTATCGATGCGCGCGTGGCCGGCCTGGCTGCTGATCGCGCTCGCCATGGGCGGCTGCGCCGCGCGTGCGCCGCCCAAGCCCGTGGAGCCGGCCGTCGTCATCGAGCCGATCGAGGTCACGACCACGTACATTGCTGCATATGTGCCGCGCTTTGCGCGCGGGGAATTCGCCATCGTCGAGATCTGCGTGAGCGGTGACGGCACCATCGACGCGACGCGCGTCGCCCAGAGCTCGAGCGACGCGGCCTTCGACGCGGCAGCGATGAAGTGGGCGCGCCTGGCGCGTTACCGGCCGCAACTCGAGAACGGCCGCCCGGTATACGGCTGTGAGAAGGTGCGCGTCGAGATCAATCGCAATCCGCGCCCACGGACGGCCGGCGGTGCGGACAGCGCCCTCGGCTGAGGCGCTCGTTTACTTCGGCTGCATCCGGATCGCGCCGTCGAGGCGGATGGTCTCGCCGTTGAGCATCGCGATCTCGAAGATCGCCTGCACCAGCTGCGCGAACTCGTCGGGTCGGCCGAGGCGGGGCGGGAAGGGCACCTGCCGGGCCAGCGAATCCTGCGCCTCCTGCGGCAGGCCTGCCATCATCGGCGTCTGGAAGATGCCAGGGGCGATCGCCATCACGCGGATGCCAAAGGCGGCGAACTCGCGCGCCAGCGGCAGCGTCATGCCCATGACGCCAGCCTTGGTGGCCGAATACGCCGCCTGGCCGACCTGCCCCTCGAAGGCGGCGACCGAAGAGGTGTGCACGAGCAGTCCGCGCTCGCCGTCGCCGTTCGGTGTGTTCTTCTGCATGATGAGCGCCGCGGCCTTGTCGCACAGGAAGGTACCGACCAGGTTGATGCGCACTACCTTCGAGAAGTGCTCGCCTGGCATGGGTCCATTCTTGCCGAGCGCGCGCGCCGAGCCGACGATGCCGGCACAGTTCACGAGCAGGTTGATGCCGCCCATGGCCGCCGCCGCTGCGCCCATGGCCGCGTTGACCGCATCCTCGGAGGTGACGTCGCAGTTGAAGTAATGCGCGCGGGAGCCGAGCTCCTGCACGACCTGCCGGCCCGCGGTGTCCTGCACGTCCAGGATCGCCGCCATGCCACCCTGGGCCACGATGCGGCGGGCGACGGCATGGCCGAGGCCCGAGGCGCCGCCGGTGACCACGGCCCTTGCTTCCATGATCTTCATGCTCGCGCTCCAGTCGGCAGGACCGTGTCCGCCGGTTATGCCAGTTCGACTGCCACCGCCGTCGCCTCGCCGCCACCGATGCACAGCGCGGCGACGCCGCGCCGGCCGCCGCGCTTGCGCAGGGCGTGGATCAGCGTCGTGGTGATGCGCGCGCCGGTGGCGCCGATCGGATGGCCGAGCGCGCAGGCGCCGCCGTTGACGTTGAGCCGCTGCGCGTCGATCCCGAGGTCGCGCTTCGCGGCCATCGCGACCACGGCGAAGGCCTCATTGACCTCGAACAGGTCGACGTCGCTGGCGCGCCAGCCGGCGGCTTCGAGGACCTTCTTGATCGCCGCCACCGGCGCGGTCGTGAACCACTCCGGTGCCAGGGCGCTGCTGGCCTAGGCCACGAGGCGCGCGATCGGCGCGCGACCGAGCTCACGCGCCCGCGACGCGGAAGCCAGCACGAGCGCTGCGGCGCCATCCGAGATCGAGGACGACGATGCCGCGGTGACCGTGCCCTCCGTGCCGAAGGCCGGCTTGAGCTGCGGGATCTTCGCCAGGTCGCAGGTCAGCGGCGTCTCGTCGCGCGCGACCACCGTCGTGCCCTTGCGCCCCTTGACCTCGACCGGCGTCACCTCGGCGTCGAATTCGCCCGCCTGCAGGGCGTGCACGGCGCGACGCACCGACTCGGTGGCGAACGCATCCTGCTCGGCGCGGGTGAAGCCGTATTTCTGCGCGGTGGCATCGGCGAAGCAGCCCATCAGCTTGCCGTCCCAGGGACTCTGCAGTCCATCGTAGAACATGTGGTCGAGGATCTCGCCGTGCCCCATGCGGTAGCCGGTGCGCGCCTTCGGCAGCAGGTAGGGCGCGTTGCTCATCGACTCGAGGCCGCCGGCGACGACGACTCGCGCGCTGCCTGCGGCGATCTGCTCGGCGCCGAGCATGACCGCCTTCATGCCCGAGCCGCACATCTTGTTGATCGTGGTCGCGGGCACCTGGGTCGGCACGCCGGCGCCGAGCGCGGCCTGGCGCGCCGGCGCCTGCCCGAGGCCGGCCGGCAGCACGCAGCCCATGATGCACTCGTCGAGCTCGGTGCCCGGAACGCCGGCGGACTCGACCGCGGCGCGAATGGCGGCAGCGCCCAGTTGCGGCGCCGTCAGCGGCGCCAGGGCACCCTGGAAGGCACCGATCGGCGTGCGCCGGGCGCCGAGGATCATTATGGATTCGGTCATGTTCGTTCTCCGCGCGGGCGCAGCCCGTTCTCGAACAGCGCGACGAAGGCCTCGGCGATCTGTCCGGGCGACTGGGCCTGCTCGTCGCGATACCAGTGCGCGATCCAGTTGAGCGCGCCGGCGAGCGCGAAGGCCGTCATCTTCGGGTCGCACTCGGCGATCGAGCCGTCCGCGATGCCCTCGCGCAGCAGGCGCCGGATGCCCTGGTCGATCTCGGACTTCAGCGCCTTGACGTGGCGCGCTCATCTCCGGGCTCAGGTCCTGGTCCTCGGCGCGCACCATGCACCAGCCGAACTCGGAGGCGATGGCCTCGGCGTAGCGCCGCAGCACCGGCGCGCAGGCGCTCGCGGCAGCCGGGCCCGTGCCACGCGCCGGCGTCCCTGAAGGCCGCGCGGATCGGCTCCAGTCCGGCGCAGAAGCACTCGAACAGCAGCTGTTCCTTGTTCGTCGACGTAGTAGTAGATCGTCGGCTTGGTGACGTCGAGGGCCGGCGGCGATGTCGTCGAGCGAGGTGTTGTGGTAGCCGTGCGCGTTGAAGGCGCGCGCGGCGGCGCGGATCACCGCCTCGCGCTTGAGCTCGCGGTCGCGCGGCGCCTTGCGGCGCGTCTGCGCCAGGGCGAGGGCGGCGGGCGACGGGTTCGTGGCTGGCGCGTCATGGCCGGCAGGCAGTCATACGTCTTGCGGTCAACGATGTGCGTCCGGCAACCGGTCGCTGTCGATCGACGCGGTAAGACCGACCGCGGTCGGTACTATCGACGGACCGTCCGGGAGCGCGACGCACCCGGCGGTGGGCGCGCGCTGCCGCCGCGGCAGCGCGCCGCTTGCGCTTCGTCTCCGCCGCCTCGCTGTTCGACGGCCACGACGCCGCGATCAACATGATCCGCCGGCTGCTGCAGGCGCACGGCGCCGAGGTCGTGCACCTCGGCCACAACCGCAGCGTCGCCGACATCGTGCGCGCCGCGATCGAGGAGGACGCCGACGCCATCGCCGTCAGTTCCTACCAGGGCGGCCACAACGAGTACTTCGCCTACATGGTCGACATGCTGCGCGAGCACGGCGCCGAGCCACATCCGCGTCATCGTCGGCGGCGGCGGCACGATCTCCCCGGACGAGATCGCGGCGCTCGAGCGCTACGGCGTCGAGAAGATCTACACGCCCGAGGACGGCCGCCGCCTCGGCCTCGACGGGCATGATCGAGGACGTGTTCGCGCGTGTGCGCGCCGCACAGCGGCCCGCCTACGCCTTCGGGCCGCTCAACGCCCGCGACCACGCGCACATCGCGCGCAGCATCTCGGTGCTCGAGGGCGGGCACGGCGACGAGCGCGCCGCGGAGCAGATCCGCCAGGCGCTCGCGCGCGGCACGCGCGCGCGCCGGTGATCGGCATCACCGGCACCGGCGGCGCCGGCAAGTCGAGCCTGACCGACGAGCTGCTGCAGCGCTTCGTGCGCGCACTTCCCGGAGCGGCAGATCGCGGTGGTCGCGATGGACCCGACGCGCCGCCGCACCGGCGGCGCGCTGCTCGGCGATCGCATCCGCATGAATGCGCTCGCGGCGCCCAACGTCTTCATGCGCTCGCTGGCCACGCGCCGCGCAGCACCTGGCGACCACCGCGGTGCTGCAGGACGTGATCGAGCTGCTGCAAGCTCGCGGGCTTCGACCTGGTGCATCGTCGAGACCGCCGGCATCGGCCAGAGCGACACCGAGATCGTCGACCTCGTCGACCTGTCGCTGTACGTGATGACCAGCGAGTACGGCGCCGCGAGCCAGCTCGAGAAGATCGACATGCTCGACTTCGCCGACCTCATCGTGCTCAACAAGTTCGAGAAGCGCGGCGCCGAGGATGCGCTGCGCGACGTGCGCAAGCAGTGGCGGCGCAATCATCCCGACCAGGCGCGCATCGCCGACGCGCGAGGTGCCGGTCTATCCGACGATCGCCAGCCGCTTCAACGATCCGGGCGTCAACCGCCTGTTCGCCGCGCTGTGCGCGCGCCTCGAGCGCAAGTCCGTGGGCAGGCTCGCTGGGCGACGAACGCGGGCCGGGCGGTCGAGGTCGGGCCGACCGAGTTCCGCTCGCGCGATCCGCTGATCCCGGGCGCGCGCAGCCGCTACCTCGCGGAGATCGCCGGCGCCGGTCGCCGGGCGCGTCGCAGCTCGAGCGCGCGAGGCGAGCAGGCGCGGCGCGCGTACTGCGCTGCATGAATCGCTGCGCAGCGCTGCACGATCCGGCGCTGCCCGCGCCGCTCGATCGCTACGCCGAGCCGGCGCTGGCTGAGGCCGCGGCGCGATGCGACGCGGCGCGCGCTGCGCCGCGCCTACAACGCGCGCTCGACGCGATCGGCGCCGAGGGCGTCGGGCTGCTGAAGCGGCTGGCCGGCGCGCGCGCGCGGCGGCCACGGCCGAGGCTACAGCTACCAGGTGCGCGGGCAGCGCGTGACGCGGCGAGAACTACACCGAGACCCTGAGCCACAGCCGCGTGCCGAAGCTCGCGCGTGCCGCACTTCCGCGACTGGGGCGAGCTGCTGCACTTCCTCGGCACCGAGAACCTGCCGGGCGCTTATCCCTACACCGGCGGCGTCTACCCGTACCGGCGCGAGGCCGAGGACCCGACGCGCATGTTCGCGGGCGAGGGCCCGCCCGAGCGCACCAACCGCCGCTTCCACCTGCTCGCAAGCGGCCACGCCGCGACGCGGCTGTCGACGGCCTTCGACTCGACGACGCTCTACGGCGAGGATCCCGACACGCGCCCCGACATCTACGGACGCACCGGCAATTCCGGCGTCTCGATCGCGACGCTCGACGACATGAAGAAGCTCTACTCGGGCTTCGACCTGTGCGCTGCCGACGACCTCGGTGTCGATGACGATCAACGGGCCGGCGCCGATCATCCTCGCGATGTTCATGAACACGGCCATCGACCAGCGGGTCGAGCGCTACCTGCGCGCCGACGGGCGCTGGGAGGCGGCGCGGCATCGCATCGAGACGCTGCACGCGGCGCTGCGCGCGCGCGGCTGCGCGCTGCCCGTGTACCGCGGCGAGCTGCCGCCGGGCCACGACGGCAGCGGGCTGGCGCTGCTCGGCGTCACGGGCGATCAACTGGTGGCGCCGGGCGTGCTCGAGGCCGCGGAATACGCGCGCATCCGCGCCGAGGCGCTGGCGCAGGTGCGCGGCACGGTGCAGGCCGACATCCTCAAGGAGGACCAGGCGCAGAACACCTGCATCTTCTCGACCGAGTTCGCGCTGCGCATGATGGGCGACGTGCAGCAGTACTTCATCGAGCACAAGGTGCGCAATTTCTACTCGGTGTCGATCTCCGGCTATCACATCGCCGAGGCCGGCGCGAACCCGATCAGCCAGCTCGCCTTCACGCTCGCCAACGGCTTCACGATCGTCGAGTACTACCTCGCGCGCGGCATGAAGATCGACGACTTCGCGCCCAACCTGTCGTTCTTCTTCTCCAACGGCATGGACGCCGAGTACGCGGTGATCGGCCGCGTCGCGCGCCGCATCTGGGCGCGCGCGATGCGCGACCTCTACCAGGCGTGGCCCGCGCAGCCAGATGCTCAAGTACCACATCCAGACCTCGGGCCGCTCGCTGCATGCGCGGGAGATCCAGTTCAACGACATCCGCACCACGCTGCAGGCGCTGTACGCGCTGTTCGACAACTGCAACTCGCTGCACACCAACGCCTACGACGAGGCGCTGACCACGCCGACCGAGGAGAGCGTGCGGCGCGCGGTGGCGATCCAGCTGATCATCAACCGCGAGCTCGGGCTGAATCTCAACCAGAATCCCTGGCAGGGCTCGTTCCTCATCGAATACCTGACCGACCTGGTCGAGGAGGCCGTGTACCGCGAATTCGACGGCATCTCCGAGCGCGGCGGCGTGCTCGGCGCGATGGAGACCATGTACCAGCGCGGCAAGATCCAGGAAGAGAGCCTCTACTACGAGACTCGCAAGCACGACGGCATCGCTGCCGCTCATCGGCGTCAACACCTTCCTCGGCGAGCGTGACGCGGCCGCGCAGCACGCGGCCGTGCCGTTGATCCGCTCGACGGAGACGGAAAAGATGGACCAGGTCGAGGGGGTGCGTGCGTTCCAGCGGCGCAATGCCGAGGCCAGCGCTCCGGCGCTCGAGCGTCTGCAGCAGGCGGCCGCGCAGGGCGGCAATGTGTTCGGCGAGCTGCTCGAGGCGGTCAGGCACTGCTCGCTGGGGCAGGTCTCGCGCGCGCTCTACGCGGTGGGCGGGCAGTATCGTCGCGGAGTGTGATGTACCCGCAGCGCATCGTCTGCCTGACGGAAGAGCCGACCGAGGTGCTGTACGCGCTCGGCGAGCAGCAGCGCATCGTCGGCATTTCGGGCTTCACCGTGCGCCCGCCGGTGGCCCGGCGCGAGAAGCCGCGCGTGTCGGCGTTCACGAGCGCGCACATCGGCAAGATCCTGGCGCTGCAGCCCGACCTCGCCATCGGCTTTTCAGATCTGCAGGCCGACATCGCCCGTGAACTGATTGCGCGCGGAATCGAGGTCTGGATCAGCAATCACCGCACCGTCGGTGGCATCCTCGGCTACGTGCGCCGGCTCGGCGCGATGGTCGGCGCCGCCGAGCGGGCCGAGCGCTACGCGCAGCGACTCGAGCAGGGGCTCGAGCAGCTGCGCGCCGCGGCCGCGGCGATGCCGCGCCGGCCGCGCGTGTACTTCGAGGAATGGGACGAGCCGCAGATCTGTGGCATCGGCTGGGTGTCCGAGCTGGTGGCGATCGCCGGCGGCACGGACGTGTTCGCCGAGCGCGCGGGCTGCAGCCTGGCGCGCGACCGCATCATCGCCGACGGCAGCGAGGTCGTGAGCCGCCAGCCCGACGTGATCCTCGGCTCCTGGTGTGGCAAGCGCTTCCGCCCGGAGCGGGTGGCGGCGCGCGCGGGCTGGCAGGACATTCCGGCGGTGCGTGACGGCGAGCTGCACGAGATCAAGTCGCCGCAGATCCTGCAGCCCGGCCCCGCGGCGCTCACCGATGGCGTGTCGGCGATGCACCGGATCTTCAGCCGCTGGGCGGGCAGGGCGGCAGCGTGAGCGAGGCTGTTACGGATTTCGTGCCCTCGCCCTGCCGCGACATCTGCCAGCTCGACGCCGCCGGCATCTGCATCGGCTGCGGGCGCACGGGGTTCGAGATCGGGGAATGGCTGCAGGCGAGCGCGGAGCGGCGCCTGCAGATCTGCGCGCTCGCGCGGCGGCGCCTCGAGGGGCTTTCAGAAGCCGCGCAGCGTGGCGAATTCGTCGACGGGCGCGCGCGTTGACCTGAGCTGGTTGACCGGCGCGCTCATGTCCGGATAGCCGAGCGCCATGCCGCAATAGACCATGTCGGTTTCCGGCAGCGCGAAGTGCCGGTGCAGCGTCTGGCGCAACATCCCCCAGAATTCCTGCATGCAGGTGCCGAGTCCGCGATCGACCGCCACCAGCGCCAGCGACTGCATGAACATGCCCAGATGGGCCCACTGCGCGCGCCCCAGCCGCCGGTCGATGACGAAGAACAGGCCGACCGGGGCGCCGAAGAATTCGAAGTTGCGCGCCACGTGCGCCAGGCGGCCGGGGCGATCCTCGCGGCTGATGCCCAGCAGGGCGTACATGTCCTCGCCCACCTGGAAGCGCCGCGTGCGGTACGGTTCCCACAGGTTCGGCGGATAGACCGGATCGTCGCCTTCCTCGCTCTTCTTGCCGCCGACGAATTCGCCGCTCATGGCGAGCGCCGACACGGCCGCCTTTTCGACGCCCGCAACCGCGATGACCTTCCAGGGTTGCAGGTTGCCGCCTGATGGCGACCAGCGTGCGGCATCGAGCAATTCACGGACCGTCGCCTCCGTCACGGGGGTCGGCAGGAACTTGCGTATGGAGATGCGCTGCTTGAGCGCGGCGGTTACGGTGAGCATCGTGGAATCCTGTCGGGGCTTGCAGGTGCGATATTGGTTGGGGCGCGAAGTCAGTGTGCGGCGCGGATCTCGAAGGCGACATTGCCCGCGCCGGCGGGCCAGGCCGTGATCGAATAGCCAGGCGCGCGCTGGCGCACGGCAGCGCTCGCGCCATGGGTTGCGAGCCGGAACAGGCGCCAGGACACCAGTGGGCGATCGTCACCGGACTTCGGCGGGCGGCAGCTCGCGCACCTGTCCCGGCGCTGCTGCCGCGCCTGCACCGTTCGCGCCAGCCAATCGGCGAAGCGGATGCGATCGCCCTGGCCGATGAGGCGCGCGACCAGTCCCGAGGCGATTGAGTCCCTCGCGCCGCAGGCCAGCGGTGTCGACCAGCAGCGATTCGGACACCGAGACGCCGCGCAGTTCACCGCTCGCGAGGTCGACTTCCACGGCGGCATCCTCGCCCACGCCGATCCCGAGGCGGCGCCCGGTCGCTTCCTGTGCCGCCACCAGGCGGCCAAGCCGATCGCGTTCGAAGAAGTGCGAGTCGCAGATCGCCCACGGCATGAAGCGCATGCCGGGAGCCAGGCGCGGACCTAGCCGGCCAGGATCTTCCTCGTCGGCGTCCTCATCGGTCGAAGGCTTGGCCGGAGGCGGAGGGGTGATACCGAGCGCGGTCGTGCTACCGCCGCTCAGGAACATGACCTCGCCCATCATGGCATCGCCGGCGCTGGTGCCGGCAATTACGCCGCCCCGGTCCAGCAGGCGGCGCATCGCCAGCCACTCCGGGGTGTCGGTGTCGTTCGGCCGATAGCGCGCTGTGACGCGCGCCTGGTCGCCACCGGTAAAGAACAGCGCCGTGGCGTTGTCGATTGCGGACACCGTCTGCGCCGTGGGAGTCTCGCGCCGCACCACCTCGATGCGGATCGTCGGGTCCCAGGTGCGAAGCGCCTCGATCTTGTAATTGGCCGATTCCTCCTGATCCAGCGAGCATGCGGTGACGATCACGACGCGGGCGGCGCGGCCATGGGCCGAGGCCAGCTCCAGGAAACGCTGGTAAACGGGTCGATTGTCGTCCAGCAGCGCACCGCCGATCAGCAGCAGCGTGCCGCGATGGGCGGCGCCCGCGGAGGCCGTGCCCGCCGTGGCGGCGCCCCCGCCCGCACCCGCACCCGCACTGGGACCGGTCGCCAGGCACATCGCGGCCAGCGCCAGCAGCGGCAGCAGCACGCGCCGGATCGGCCCTTCGGGTATCGACATCCAGTTCACCTCGGTCGGGAGGGCGCATTATGCAACGACTGCGCCGGCTGCCGCGCCCAGGTTTCCCGTGCAACGCATCTTCCGGGCCGGCCGCATGTCGTTTTTGGCCGCGACAGCGTCGCCTTTGCTCGCTACCCGGATCGCCATTGCGATATTCTTCGCGGCCGGCCGGGCCCGCCCGCCGGGCCACCGGAACTCAGCCCAGGGGATCCCACGTTGAAAAGCAATATCGAGATCGCGCAAGCCGCGAAGATGCGGCCCATCCTCCAGCTCGCCAGTGACCGGCTCGGCATCGCCGAGCAGCACCTCGAGCCCTACGGCCGCTACAAGGCCAAGATTTCGCTGAACTACCTGCGCACGCTCAAGGATCGCCCCGACGGCAAGCTGGTGCTGGTCACGGCGATCTCGCCGACCCCGGCGGGCGAGGGCAAGACCACGACCACGGTGGGCCTGGGCGATGCGCTCAATCGCATCGGCAAGAAGGCGATGGTGTGCCTGCGCGAACCGGCGCTCGGGCCGGTGTTCGGCATGAAGGGCGGGGCCGCCGGCGGCGGCCACTCGCAGGTCGTGCCGATGGAGGACATCAACCTGCACTTCACCGGCGATTTCGGCGCGATCGCGCTCGCCAACAACCTGCTGGCAGCGCTGATCGACAACCACGTCTACCACGGCAACGCGCTCGGCTTCGACGTGCGGCGCATCACCTGGCGGCGCGTGGTCGACGTCAACGATCGCGCGCTGCGCGACATCACGGTCGGCCTCGGCGGTACCGCCAACGGCTTCCCGCGCCAGGACGGCTTCGACATCGTCGTGGCCTCCGAGGTCATGGCGATCTTCTGCCTGGCCACGAGCCTCGCCGACCTCAAGGAGCGGCTCGGCAACATCGTCGTCGGCTATACCCGCGAGCAGAAGCCGATCCGCGCCCGCGACCTCAAGGCGCACGGCGCCATGACCGTGCTGCTCAAGGACGCGCTCGCGCCGAACCTGGTGCAGACGCTGGAGAACAACCCGGCGATCATCCACGGCGGTCCGTTCGCCAACATCGCCCACGGCTGCAATTCGGTCATCGCCACCACGCGCGGCGCTCAAGCTGGCGGACTACGTCGTCACCGAGGCGCGGCTTCGGCGCCGACCTCGGCGCCGAGAAGTTCGTCGACATCAAGTGCCGCAAGGCGGGCCTGAAGCCGGCGGCGGCGGTCATCGTCGCCACGGTGCGCGCGCTGAAGTACCACGGCGGCGTCGAAGTCGCCGACCTGCCGCGCGAGAACGTCGAGGCGATCGAGCAAGGGCATCGCCAACATCGAGCGCCACATCGACAACATGCGCGACCGCTTCGGCCTGCCGTGCGTGGTGTCGATCAACCATCGCGCCGAGGACACGGACGCCGAGATCCAGCCGCTGATCGAGCGCGCCGGGCACCATGGGCGTCAAGGTCATCACGGCGCGGCACTTTGCCGAGGGCGGCGCCGGCGCCCTGGAGGTCGCCAAGGAAGTCGTGCGGCTGTGCGAGCAGCCGAACTACTTCAAGTTCCTGTACGAGGACTGCGCTGCCGCTGTGGGACAAGATGAAGACCATCGCCACCAAGATCTACGGCGCCTCCGACATCACCGCGGACGCCAAGGTGCGCGCCAGCATCCGCAGCCTGCAGGAATCCGGCTACGGCCACTACCCGGTGTGCGTGGCCAAGACGCAGTACTCGTTCTCGACCGATCCGAAGCTGCGCGGCGCGCCGAGCGGGCACGTCGTGAACATCCGCGAAGTGCGCCTGGCGGCGGGCGCCGAGTTCATCGTCATGATCTGCGGCGACATCATGACGATGCCGGGCCTGCCGGCGGCGCCGGCCGCCTGCAACATCGACCTCGACGAAAACGGCAACGTCGTCGGGATGTTCTAGGGACGACCCGGCCCGGCCGCCGCGCGCGGCCGCGCTCAGGCCACCGGTGGGCCGGCGCGCGCCGCCAGCAGCTCGGTGATCCGGGCGGCCACGGCCTCGGGCGCATCGTCGATACCGGTCAGGGCCTGGCTCCCAGGGCGGCGCGGGGCGTACTGCGCCGGCGAGGTGGTGCGGAACAATCCCAGCACCCGCGCCCCGGCCGCGTCGGCCAGGTGCAGGATGCCGCCGTCGGCGATCACGAACAGCGAGGTCGCGGCCAGCTTGGCGCCGAGCATGCGCAGCTCCGGCGTGTAGGTGCCGCGCACGTCGACGCCGAGCCGGCTGTAGCCATCCTCCGGCAGGATTTCGATCAGCTGCAGCCATGGCGCTTGCGCCTGCAGGACCCTTACGAGCCGGAGCCACCACGCCGACGGCAGGCACTTGTCGCCTGTGGCGTGCGCGTACAGCCCGACGATCGGCCGCAAGCCCGGCTCGGCATTTTCGAGCGCGGCGGCAAGCTGGCGCGTGCCCTCCTGGCGCTCCTCGTCACTGAGCCGCAGGTCGAGCGGCAGGGCGCGCTCGCGGCCCTCGGCCGCGCTTGCGCCGGGCGCCGATAGCGCCGTGCGCAGCAAGTACAGCGGGATCTCGGCATGATGGGCCGGGGCAGGCGCGGGATCGACGGCATCGGTCAGGATGCGGTCCGCGCCGGCCCTGCCCCAGGCAAAGCCGATGCGCCGCCGGGCGCGCACGAACCGCAGCAGGAACCTCCCGGCGCGCGAGCGCGTGGTGGGATCGATCGCGAGGTCGTACTCTGCTGCTCGCAATCGCAGCAGCAGCTGCAACACCGTCAGCGGGTGGCGATAGGACTTGCCGGGAAAGCAGTGCAGCGCAGTCACGCGCGGATAACGGGCAAACACGGGCCGGGCCGCGCCACCGGCGGTTACGAACTCGATCGCGGCCCCGGGGAAGCGGGTTTCGAGTTCCTGCATCAGGGGTGTCAGCAGCAGCGTGTTGCCGATGCGGTGGTTGGGCCGCAATACGGCTATGCGACGCACTGCGTCGCCAGCGGCCGGATCGTCCTGGGTGGGCATGCTCAGTTCCCGGGCCGTTGCAGGTGCTTGCGCGTCTCGTTGACGATCCGCCGTGACAGGTTGCGGGCGAAGATCCGCAGGTGCCGGCCCGCGATGCGGTCGCTCAGATTGTCGATGTACTTCGTGTCCGGATGCAATTCCCCCGGGCTGCCGAAGCAAGCCACGCCGCGCAGCAATGCAAGGTTGGTGACGACCGACTGGTCGTGGCGATGGGCGATGAAGTCAGGATATTCCTCAACGCCCGGCATGACACGCTCATCGCTCAGCGCCGCTGGCTGCAGGCACCACTCGAGCCACTCGGCCACGAAGTCCTCGGCGCGGGCACACTTCTGCCAGACCGAGAACGTGGCCTGTACCTGCGGATGGCTCCAATAGGGCTCGGAGTCGCAGTTCATCGTGATGAAGCATTCGTGCTTGGTCCAGCAGCGGTTGGCGCCGTGCTTCGGCACGTAGACGCCGGGCAGCAGACCGCCGTTCTGCCGCTCGCACCAGTTGAGCAGCGGGTCCAGGGGCTGGCGGATGACGAGCGGCCTCCACGGATAGCCGCAGTCGGTGTAGACGAGGAAGTCTCCGTCCTGCAGCCGCGCCAGCTCGCGGCCGATGAGATACGGCTTCCACAGCCAGTAGCCGCCGCCCTTGCGGGCATCGAGCAAATCGCGGTGGCGCGCATAGAACGCAGTCTGCTCGAGCTGCGGCCGGCCCCAGGTGAAGTAGTCCGTAAAGCCGACGCGCGCGGCGCTGCGCACCACCGCGCGTTGCTGCGGCTCGTAACCGGCAGTGGCGTAGCACAGGAGCGCGAGTCGTCGCTGGGGCTGCACGCCCGCTAATCTACCGCCAGCCGTCGGCGCCGGCTACTGGGAACTGTCTTACTTCCCCCCATTCTTGATGCCGGGATCAAGCGTGGCCTGGGTCGTGCCGTTGGTCACGTTGACGGTGTACTTGTAAGTGTGCTCATACGTATTTTGCGAGGTCCAGTGGAATTCCGTGCCGCTATTGCTGCTGCCGGGATGATGGAATGCGGTGATGTTCCGATGGATCACGATGCCGTGCTTGGTGAATTTCCAGCCGGGCGTGTCGATGGTCCAGCTGATCGGCTCGTCCTGCTCGCCTTTCTCTACCTTAATGAGGTTCTTGGAAACCTTGATGCCCCTATTGCCGATGGTGATGGTCACGCTCTTCATGCGCTTCTCCTTCTTCTACTCGTGGTTGACAACAAGGCGGCTCGCCGCGCTGCTCGTGGCGAGCTCGGTGACGAAGTCGGCATAGGCCGGATGCCGGTATTTGGAGGCCGTCGCCCGCGCGAGCAGCTGACCGGCGGTGGTGGCCGCGCCCAGGCGCTGCTGGGCGCGGCCCAGCAGCACCAGCGCCGAGTAATTTTTGCCGCCGGCTTCGAGCCGCAGCCGGTTGGCGGCTTCACTCCAGCGCTCCCGCGCTTCGGCGGGGTGCCCCGCACGCTGCCAGGCATCGCCGGCCAGCAATTCGGCGTCGGCAACGATCCGTGCCTGGAGACTGCTGAGCTGGATCCCGGATGATTCCAGTCCACGTACCTGCGAGAGAAACTGCTCGAGTTCCGTACCGGGAGCGGCCCGTCGCTCAGCGAGCGCGACGCGCTGACGCAGCGTCACGACGCGGCCCCGTAGGTTGACGATCCAGTTCAGCGCCGTGGCGTCGCTGGCGACGAGCCGCTCCATGTCGCCGCTCGCGCGCTCGATTAGCGCGCGGGCCTCGGCGGCCTGGCGGAGCGCGAGCTCGACTTCGGCGAGCTGCAGTCGCTCAAAGCCCGTTTGCGCCACCGAGTCGAGGTTGCTGGTGTCCTCCGCCGACAGGGCCATGGTCTGCTCCAGGGCCGCGCGTGCGTCGAGCTCGGCGGCCGGACCGTTGCCGAGCGCGAGCTTGAGCCGTGAAAGATCGTAACGGGCATCCGCGACCTGGAACAGCACACGGCTGTCCTTTGTCGCATCGGGCATGCCGCGCAGCACGTCGAGCCGGGTTTCCTGCGCCCGGATCGCGGCGTCATAGTCACCCGACGCCTCGAGCGCCTGCGCCATCCAGCCGTTCGCATCCGCAAGCTCGAACGCGAGCTCCGGGCGCGAGCCGACGAGCCGCGCAAACGCATCGCGTGCGGCCCGGAATGATTGCAGTGCGTCGGCGACCTGGCGCGTATCGAGCTGCACGACCCCGAGATTCTGGTTGGCGTAGGCGGTCTCGATCTGCCAGTCGACGCGCGCGGGATCGATTTGCACCAGGTGCTGCGCCAGCCGCCGGTACTCGATGAACGCGCGCTGCGCCTGCTGCATCTGGCCGCGCCGCCAGTCGATGAAACCGACCCAGAAGACGCTTTGGGCGTGGTCGTAGATGCGCTGGCCGTCGTTGGGTGCGCGCGCCAGCGCCTGCGCGGTCGTGGCGGCGGCGCTCTCAAAGGCCGACAGCGCCTCGGCAAGCCGACCGCGCTGTACGCGGATCTCGCCGATCAGGTGCAGCGCGCGCGAGCGGCGGCCGAGCGAGCTCGCATCCAGCCCCTCCGCCGGCTGCCGGTCGTAGTAGGCGAGTACCTTCTCGCCCACGGAATCGAGCGCGTCCAGCCGGCCCGCGGGTTCGAGCTTGTGGCGCAAGTCGCCGAGCATAAACTCGAGCAGGTCCTCGGCCTGTGCATGCTGCAGCCGCGCCTCGGTGCGCGCGTGGATCGCGGTAATCGTGAGTAGCGAAGTCACGGCCATTCCGGCGATCGACGCCGCCGCGATCATGGCCATGCGCCGCGCGTGGCGCTGTGCGTCGCGATGCACGAGCTCGTCCACGCCGGCACCCGTGCCCAGCATGCCGGCGACGAGCTTCAGGATCGCCAATCGCTTGCCGTCACCGTGCGGGCGCATGTCCGCCGCCACCGGTTCGAGCGGCTCGCCTCCGGCGCTGCCATCCGCGGCCAGCGAGAAACGCAGCGCCGCGGGCAGGCATTCCTCGGCCTCCCTGCCAGCGATCCGGGTCGCGAACGGCTCGCCCCCGACGATCAGCGCCAGCACCCGCTTGTCGCCGTGCATGCGCTTGAATTCCACGACCTCACGATTGACCCACTCGCTGCGGGCGGCACTCGGGGAGCACAGCACGATCAGGTAACGACTCGCCGCCAGCGCCTCGCGGACTGTCGCCGTCAGGTCGGCGCCGGCCTGCAATTCATTGCGATCGCGAAATATGGGCTTGAGGTAGGTGGGAACGTCGCCGAGCGGGGTCCTGCGGCCGACCAGGCGTCGCGGGATACGGTAGGTCTCGAGCGCGCGCTGCACGGCGGCGGCAACCCGGGTCTCCCGGTGGCTGTAGCTGAGGAACGCCCAATACCTTGGCTCGGCACCGTTCACGCCAGCATTCCTGTGTCGTGGCCGCCCGGACCGGCCAATCTTACACCCAGCGGCGCGGCCGGTTGACGCTGGCGTCAATAGTTGGGATGCTGGCCCGGGAAAGGCGCCCGCAATCGCGAACGCTGCTCCGTTCCAGCCAAAAAATTCCGGGGAAAATCATGCACAAGTCATTGCTGGCCGCGCTCGTCGGGGTGCTGCTGCCGCTGGCCGGGGTTGCCGCTGACGTCGACGTCGCCGCGCCGATCCACCAGTTCATCGACGGCTTCAACAAGGGTGACACCAAGTCCGCGTATGCGGCCTATGCTGGCGGCAGCGTCTCGATCATCGACGAGTTCGCGCCGCACTTGTGGTCGGGTGCCAATGCCGCGCACGCCTGGGCGAATGCCTACGACAAGCACGCGCAGGCGACCGGCGTGACGGACGGCAACGTCAAGTATGGCGAGGTCACGCGCACCGAGATCGAGGGCAACCTGGCCTACGTGGTCATCCCTACGGTCTACAACTACAAGGAACACGGCAAGCCCACCACCGAGGAGGGCCAAATGGCCTTCGTCCTCGATCGCTCGGCGGGCAGCTGGAAGATCCGGGCCTGGTGCTGGACCGGAACCAGGCCGCACGCGCCCAAGTAGGCCTCGTCGCAGGAGGAGCATCGTGGAAGAGATCGTCATCGGCTTGCTGAACCAGTTCGAGCGCGGGGCGATATCGCGGCGCCAGCTCGTGCAGTACCTGGCGCTTGGCCTGGCGGCGCTCGGCGGTGGCGCCGCGGCGCGCGCCGCCAGCGCGACGGGCACGGCCCGGGGCTTCAAGGCCACCGGCGTCAACCATATTTCTCTGCAAGTGGCGAACTACGCGCGCAGCCGCGACTTCTACGCCGACCTGTTCGGCATGGCCGTCAGCAATGACAACGGCAAGCAGTGCGACCTGACCTTCGGCGACACGGTGCTGATCGCTCGCAATGCCTACAAGGCCGGCGGCCCGACGCCACTCGTCGACCACATTGCGTATACGATCGACGACTGGGACTTCAAGCGGGTCGAGGAGGAACTCAAGCGCCGCGGACTCAAGCCGCAGCCCGATTACAACAGCTTCCACTTCGTCGATCCGGACGGCTACGACGTGCAGATCGCCGGCAAGAACTTCATGAAGGAGCCCACGTGATGCGCGTGGTCGCCGTGTTCGCTGGCCTGGTCGCGGCGCTGGCGTTGCAGGTGCCAGCTGCCGCCGATCCGCAGGACACGATCGACTACCGCCAGCACATCATGAAGACGCTCAACGAGCAGGCGGCGGCGCTCGGCGAGATCCTTTCCGGCGCCATTCCGGACGACAACGCCATTGCGCACATGGATGCGCTGGCGCTGACCGCGGCCACGGCGCTCAAGGCCTTCGAGCCCAAGGTGCCGGGCGGTGAGTCGAAGCCGGAGGTGTGGTCGCAGTGGGCGGATTTTTCGAAGCGCATGAACGATTTCGCGCAGAAGACCGCGGCCATGGCGAAGGTGGCGCACGAGCAGGGCAAGGACGCGGGCCTCGCCAACGTCATGGACGCGCTCAGCTGCAAGAAATGCCACGACACCTACCGGAAGGAAAAGCAGGCGCCCTGAGCATCGTTCTCGCGGCGCTGCGCGCCTGCCTGGCCATTGGGCTGCTGGGCCTCGGGGCCTGTTCGGGCGGATCGACGGCTCCCGCGGCGCCGGTGAGCGCCGCCGCCCCGGATCCGGCCATCGTCGCGCAGGGCCGGTACTTGGCTGCGGCCGCAAACTGCCAGAGCTGCCACACGCGCCCCGGTGGCGCTCCATTTGCCGGTGGCCTGCCGTTTCCCACGCCGCTGGGCATCGTGCACTCCACCAACATCACTCCCGATGCAGCCACCGGAATCGGCACCTGGACCGTTGCCGACCTGGGCCGGGCCCTGCAGCAGGGAAAGTCCCGCAACGGCAGCCACCTGTTCCCGGTTTTCCCCTACACCGCGTTCACGAGGCTCAGCAATGCTGACGTAGGGGCGCTTCATGCCTACCTTCGCACCATCCTGGCCGTGCACGACCTGCCGCCGCGCAATGGCTGGCTGTTCTCGGTCCGCGGTCCCGTTGCGCTCTGGAACGCCCTGTTCTTCAAGCCGGGCCGCTATGTGCCGGACCTCGCACGCTCGACGGAGTGGAATCGCGGTGCCTACCTCGTGCAGGGGCCGGGTCACTGCGGTGCCTGTCACACGCCACGAAACCTGCTGCTCGCGGAGCGCGCCGACCGGGCGTTGCAGGGCGGCACGCTGCAGGTCGATGACAGCCAAGGCCGCGCACGTCGCTGGTCGGCCATCGACCTGACGCCGAGCGCGCGCGGCCTCCGTTCCTGGTCGGTGAACGACCTCGCGCAATACTTCAAGACTGGCACCAGCGCCCGCGGTGGGAGCTTCGGCCCGATGAACGAAGTCATCGGTAACAGCCTGAGCCAGCTCACCTCCGAGGACCTGCACGCCATGGCGGTGTACCTCAAGAGCCTGCCGCCGCGGGCGTACGGTGATGAGCTCGTCCCACCGGAGCTGGGCAGCGCCGGTGCGGCCGTCTACAAGGCGCGCTGCGAGAAATGCCACGGACGCTCGGGGCGCGGCGGAATGTTCTCGGGGCCGCCGCTGGCCGGCAGCGCCGTCGTCCAGGCCGAGGATCCGGCTTCGCTCATCAACATCGTGCTCGCGGGGTCGGACGCGCCCGAGGCGATCACGTCCCAGTCATGGGAGACGATGCCTGCCTATCGCGGCGTGCTCGACGACGCGCAGGTCGCGGCGGTCAGCAATTACCTGCGCGCCAGCTGGGGCAATCACGGCGGGGCAATCACGGCCGCTGCCGTGCTCGCCCAGCGCTGAGCCGTCACTTGGGCGGTACGCGGTAGGTATCGTGACAGGACTTGCACTTGAGCGTCGACTTGAGCTTGCCGCCGACGGCGGCGACGCCTTCGTGCTGCGCGGCTGAAGCCAGCTCTGCGGTGGCGGCGACGAGCTCGTCGAGCCGCTTGGAGAAATCCGCCCAGTTCGACCACACTTCAGGCTTGGCGTTGCCGCCCGGTACCTTGGGCTCGAAGGCCTTCTTCGCCTGCGTGGCCGTCACCGCCAGCACCTTCATGTGGACGGCGAAATTGTCGGGCGGTGCCTTGTTCTCGAGGATCATGCTGATCGCGCCCATCTGCTCGCCGAGGGTCTTCATGACATGGGTGCGGTAGTCGATGACGTCCTGGTCGTCGGCCCGCACGGGAAGCGAGGCCAGTGCCAGCAAGGCGAGCGCCAGGCCAATCGTCAGTTGCCGCATGTCAGCTCCTTGCACTCCATGAATCGCAGTGGCCCGTCGCATCGACCGGCCCGCTCATGATCACGCAGTTGCCGCAGCCGGCTTGCGCTTCGTTGCGGGTGAAGAAGCCGCAAGCGCCGCAATTCTGGTCCGGCACCGGCGATGGGCTGGCGTAGTGCAGCGAACTGCGCAGCGATTCCGACTGCGGGTCGACGCAGGAAGCGGCCGGCGCGGCGGCGGTGAGCCGCGGCGTGACGGCCAGCGCGGTCGTGAGCCGCAATGCGCGACGCAGGATCAGTCGCCGGGAAGGGTCGTGCATCGGCCTAGGTTACCACCGATTCGGGCTCGTGGCCGGAGCGGCGCGATCGGCCTGAGCGGCCGCCGGCTGCGGCGCCAGCCGCGGGAACGGCGGGCCGCGATAGGGCTCCATGTGCGGTCGCGCGGCGAGCATCGCCGGACCCGGCCGCGACGACGGGACGATGACGACCTGCGTGAACTCGGCGCGCAATGCGGAGGAGATGGCGGTATTGGCTCCGGTCGCCGGGTCGGGGTAGGCGTCGGCCAGGCGCCGCAGCGCGCGGTACAACGAGGGTGCCGAGGTCTGGCCGTAGTTCTGGTGGTGCGTAGACCAGTTCTTCATCATCTGCAAATACCAGGTCTCGACGTCGCTGTATCCCGCGATCAGGCCTTCGGCCGCAGTGGGGGTCAGCTTGAGCCGCAGCCGCGCGGCGTGCATGTACTCGTCGGTCGGCAGGTAGAACGGCGCCCAGGGATAGGTGATGTCGGCCGGTTCCGTGGTCAGCACGCCTTGGTGGATCGAGCCGTGGAGTTGCTGGATGAACCGCGTGCCCCAGCGCGTATCGATCTGCTGCGAGCCGCCCGGCACGACCTTCTTGCCGGTCGCGTCGTAGAGCAATGGATCGCGCCCTCGGTACAGCGTCACCGTCACGTGCGGTGATTCGACGAGACTCTCGGCGCCCGTGATCTCGAACAGGATGCGGTTGTACTGGTCCCGGCCGATCATCTCGTCGTCGAAGAACTGGATTGCGCCATCGGGTCCGCGGTAGTTCTTGATGCAGCCGAGCGCGCGATAGAGCTGGTTGTCGACCCCGGGCTCGCCCTCGGGGCTCTTGAAATCATTGGGGCCGACCTTGCCGTCGAGGTTGAGGCCGAGCGCTGTCGGTCCCTGCGCCTCGAGGAAGCTGAAGCCGTCGTCCTCGAGGGTCGGATACCAGCTGTTGATCTCAAACTGCAGCTGCGTGGCCTGCAACGCCCGCGGGGCGCCGGTGTCGGGATAGAGCTTCTTGAACTGCTCGCGATTGCCCTCGTTGAATCCGTGCGGGCATTCGGCCTTGCCGTCGGGCGTCTGGTAGTTGGCCCAGTGCAGATTGGTCAGGGCGTAGGCGATGCTGAGGCCGGTTGCCGGCGGCGCATTCCCGGGCGCCGCGTCGGCGAGGGCTGCGGCATTCGCGCCCGTAGCCAGCAGGCCCGAGAGGAGGGCAATCCGGATTTGCGCGTTCATTGGTCGCGCCCGTAGAAGTCGTCACGCAACCAGAAGGCCGTGTAACCCTCGCGCTCGGCGCGGAACTCGCCGTGGGCGTCGGCGTAGACGTCCCCCGGTTCGCGATCGCCGGCATAGGTGTAGACCGGACGGTCACGGAAGGCCCAGATGTGCAACGCGCCGGCGTCGGCAGTCGCGACGCGCCGGCCGGTCCGCGGATCGATGTCGATCACCGTCCACGCTCGGTTCGAACTTCGGGTCCCTGGCGCCGCGACTACGTAGGGAAAGGTTCGCAGGCATCGCTCCCAGTCGCCGCCGCCGCACATTGCAAGCCGATACACCTGGGTCTCGCTCGGGTGGTCGCAGCCCAGCTGATCGAGGGCGTCGTCGCCGCAGGCATAGACATAGATCGTCATGCCGTTCGCATCGGCGAGCACGCGGCCGACCGTCGTATCCTGCACCGTGAATTCGGCCGGGGGCGAGGGGGTGCGC
The DNA here is from genome assembly GCA_963778855.1 of uncultured Gammaproteobacteria bacterium. GTDB lineage: Bacteria > Pseudomonadota > Gammaproteobacteria > Steroidobacterales > Steroidobacteraceae > FEN-1191. The sequence goes on from CAVZWC010000002.1 coordinate 371,679, forward strand.
CGCAGGTAGACGTTGCGCCACCCGCGTTCGTCGCTGCCGGCCAGGCTGCCGGCGCGCTCGTCGAGCGCGTAGCGGTACAGTGGCTTGCCGCGGAAGGCCCACTGCCGGTTGCCGGGCGAGCGCTCGATGATCGTCCAGTCCCCGTGCGGCCGTACCGAGGCCGGGGCCGGCATCGGCACCCAGGTTTGCGTGCAGCTGGCGTCGCAGTGCGATTTCCCGGCTTCGTCCGCGTCGGAGGCATAGATTGAAAAGCCGCGATCGGTCTGCAGCATGCGGCCCAACGCCGAGTTCTCCACGCGAAATCCCGGCGGCACGTCCGCGGCCGGGCCGATCGGCTTGCGCACGGCGGGCATGTCACCCTCGTGATCGACGTTGCGGCCGCCGAGCACGTCGCCAGGCTTCTGGTCCAGCATCGAGGTGTAGACCGGGGATCCGTCGTAGGCCCACTGGTGGGCCCCATCGCTGCGCGCGATGATCGTCCACTTGCCGACCGGCCTGGCACCGACCGCGGCGAGCACCGGCGGCCACACCTGCGCGCAGCTCAAGCGGCTGCCGGGTTCCGGCAGCACCAACCCGCCGGGGTAGGGGCTCATGTAGCCGGAACTCTCGGTGGTCTTCGTCGAGTCACAATGCGATTGGCCCTTGGGGTCGCCGGTGTTGCCCACGCGCATGATCTTGAAGGGCCAGGTGTAGAGCGTGCGGCCGCGCGGGTCGGCGAACACCGGGCCGTCGAGTTCCGTGGCCTCGACGCGAAACTGCGGCGGCATCGGCTCGGGGATGTAGGCTTCGGCGGACGGCTTCGCGTGCGCACGCGCGCCGGGCGCCACAACCGCAGCCAGCGCGGCCGCCATCACGGACAGCGCCCGCAGCATCGCCCGCGACCTGCGGCGCGAGTCCATCATGCGAGGATCTCTGCAATTTCTTTCGACGTGGAATTGCTCTTGGTGCCCCAGGAGGCGGCATCGAGCCCGCAGGCCTTGAGGGCCGTGTAACCGACGCGCGCCCCCGGTCCATTGGCGCCGTCGACGTGGATCCCGGTCTTGATGCGACCGCCGGCGCGCCCCGCGGTGAACAGCGGGATGCCGTCGAGCGAATGGATGCGCGCCCAGGCCGTGTCGCTCGAGGCGTAGATCAGCATGTTGTCGAGCAGCGTGCCGTCGCCTTCGCGGATCTTGCTGAAGGCCTCGACGAAGTACGCCCACGACTCCATCGACCGGCGCAGGAACCACGACGCGTTGGGCTGGTAACCGATCGACTGGTCGATCGGCTCCTCGTGGGTGCAGGTGTGATGCGGCTTCTCGTAGCCAGCCTTGGTGGTCGAAGCGAAGGCCGCGGAGTAGGCCATGTTGCACACCCGGGTCTGGTCGCAGGCGACCGCCATCACCATCAGGTCGGTGATCATCCGGTGGCGCTGCGCGACCACCGTGGCCTCGACGCTCGATTTCGGGTCTTCCGTGGGCGCCGCGACCGGATGGCAGGAGGCAATGGGCTCGGGCTTGGTCAGCTGCAGGTCCATCTGCCGCTCGAGGTCGCGCAGGTCCGAGTAATACTGCTCCAGGCGCGCGCGATCCTCGACGTCCACCATCTTCGAGAGCTGCCTGGTCTGGTCGAGCACGCCCGACAGCACGCTCTTGCGGGCGACGATCCGCGGGTTCGGCGTGAACGCGCTGGCGTTCGGGTCCTGGTACGTGGGGCCGAAGATCTTCTTGTAGAAATCGAGCGGCGAGGCCTCGGCGGCATTGATGGAGTTCGCGTTCTCGTAGCTGAAGCTCGTGCGCACGTCGCCATTGGCCGTGGCCGTGAGCGTCTGGAACCGGGTCGAGCGGCCGATGGCGCGCGCGATCGTGACGTCGATGGTCTCGCCGGGCCGGTCCTCGGGGCCGATCGGCGCGCTGCCGGTGCGCAGGATGATCCATCCGGTGTAGTGGCAGAGGTTCGGCGCCGAGTCGCGGAAGGCGTTGAAATTGGTGTAGAGGTTGATGTGCTGCTTCACGCCGGCGAGGGCCGAGAGCTCCTCGGGCAGGTCGTAGTCGGCGCCGACCTTCTTCGGCACGAATACCGTCGAGTCCATCCCTAAGCCCCAGAACCAGGTGCCGAAGCGCAGCGGCAGCGGCGCGCCGGAGGCCAGCGCCGTGCCGTTCTCGTTGAGGAAGCAGTTCAGCAGCGGCAGACCGAGCGTGACGACGCCGCCATTGACGATGCCCTTGAGCACGCGGCGCCGGCCGAGGTCGGTGAGTCGGTTGCGGTGTTTCATCACGGCGTACCTTGAGTTGTGCCCGGCCCGGTTCGCGCCACCGTATTGGGCTTGGTGGCGGGGCTCGTGACCGTGGCGAAGGCATTGCTCAGCGCGACCGTGCGCAGCAGCTCCGGGAACTTGTAGCCCTGTTCGGCGAACTGCGCGCCGAAATAGGCCAGCTCGTCGGCTGATGCCGCCGACGGCGTGCCGCCCGTGGCGTAGGCGTACACACGGTTCACCAGGCAGGATGGCAATGCCGGATTGTCATGCAGCGCCTGTGCGAGCCCGGCCGCATCGCTGAAGGCCTTGCCGTCGAGGTTGCCGCTGGCGTCGATCGTGGCGCCGCGCTCGGTGGCGCGATACTCGCCCGCGCCGTCGAAGTTCTCGAGACCGAGTCCGATCGGGTCGGTGAGCTTGTGGCAGCCGGCGCAGACCGGATTGGCGCGGTGCGCGGCGAGGCGTTCGCGCGCCGTGCGCAACGTCGACTTCGGGTCCTCGATCAGCGAGAAGTCGACGTTGGGTGGCGGCCGCGGCACTTTCTGGCACAGCAGCAGCTCGCGCAACGCCTTGCCGCGCAGCGTGGCCGAGCTGCGCCCCGGGTGCGCGTGCGAGGCGAGAAAGGCGACTTGCGTCAGCAGGCCCGACGCGCGGCCCGTCCGCCGGCAGTTCGTAGCGCGTCCATCCCGGCGGGGCGCGGCACTCCGTACAGCGGCGCGAGCGCCGGCGACATGAAGGTCTCGCGGGTCGTGAACAGGTCGCGGTAGTCGCCGTTGCCGTCGACGAGGTGGTCGACGATCGTGCGCAGCGTCTGCTCGCGCGCGTCGGTGACGGTGTCGGCGATAAACGCGGGGTAGATGCTCGGATCCTTGGACAGCACGGCGAATTCGTCGAAGCCCAGCATGTCATCGAAGAAGGCGCGCACGCCGGTCTCGAGCCGCGGGCTGGCCAGCATGTAATCGACGGCTCGGGCGCGGCCTTCCGGCGTGTGCAGGGCGCCGTGCGCGGCCCAGTCGAGCAGCGTGTCGTCGGGCGCGGCGTTCCACAGGAACAGGCTCAGGCGGCTGGCCAGCGACTAGTCATCGAGCCGCATGCGGCCCGGATGCCGGGGATCGGGCTCCGTGCGGTCGATGACGAACAGCACGTCGGGTGAGATCAGCACGCCTTCGAGCGCCACTGCGAGGCCGGCGTAGAAATCCTTGAGCCGCTCGGCCGCTGCTCCGGCCTCGTCGACGAAGCCCGCGCGCTCAGCCGGTGTCAGCGGCCGGCGGAACAGCAAGCGGCCCACCAGGCCCAGGAAGCGATCCGCGCATGCGCGATCAGCGCGCGCGACGGAGCGTGGCGTGCACGGGATGAGGAAATTGCGGACTGGCAGGGCTGACGACCTTGTCGGCGACGGCTCCGGCGGTGCGCTGGAATTCCTGCATCTGCCCGACCGTGACGCCGGCGCTGGCCGCGCCGGTCTCGAGCAGCCCGTCGGTACGGCGAAAAGGCGCGAAGTGCGCCGCCACGGCCGCGTCCGGGCCGAAGACGTAGGCGAGCGAGTTGAAATACTGGTCCTGCGAGAGCAGGCGCACGCGCGCCGGCGAGGAGGCAACTGCCGGCTCGGTGGCCGCAGCGCCGGATCGGCCTGTCAACGCCAGGCCGACCAGGATGAATAGCGCCGGAACCGCGAACCTGGATGCCACCATGTGCCCGCAGTTACTGCCGGTCGAATATCATCGTTGACGTGTAGGGCTTGCCGTCGGCGCCCTTGACCTTTGAGGTCAGCGTGAGCACCTTGCCGTGCTCCGACAGCATCCGCGAACCCTCGCCGACGGTCTTGCCGGACTTCTTGAGCCAGAAATTCACGGTGGTGTCGTTGACCTTCCTGCCCGAGATGGTGTCGAAATCGGGCGAGCCCGTGATCGGGTAATCCTTGCCGTCGTACTTGAAGGTCGTGCCGCCCGAGACCGTGTTGCCCGTGCCCGTGACGCCGGTGAAGGACATCGTAGTGTTGCCATCGGCCGCCTCGGCGTAAGTGCGCGTCTGCGATTTGAACGACGGCCCGCTGAACTTCGACTTGGCGGCGTTCAGGCCCCAGGTTCCGTTGACGGAGCTCTGGTGCGAGTCAGCGGCCGTTGCGGTGACCGCCCCGAACATGAGTGATGTGGCAGCCAGCAGGATCGACAGGGTCTTCATGGTGACCTCCTTGGAAGGCCAGTTGCGTGGCAGGGTTGCCAGAGCCGCGCAATTGTACACCGCGTCCGGATGCTCACGGATTAAGTCCTGCGTAATCAATCATCATCGACCGACTATTGAAGTGTTGCCACGGCTCCTTCGGCGGCAATCCGGGCGCGTGCTGACTTCCGTCTCGGCAACGTGCAATCATGCCCGCCAGCACGACCGCGGGCTGCTGCAACAAGGATTCGGGGGGAGAGCCATGCCGAGCCGACGCGAGATCATCAAGGCGGGCGCCTGGGCGGCGGCGAGCGCGGCGATGCCGGCCGCCTTCGCAGCGACCGGCAAGCCGAGCACGCTGCTGATCCTTGGCGGCACCGGGTTCATCGGTCCGCCGCTCACGCAGGAGGCGCAGAGGCTCGGCTGGAAGGTCACGCACTTCAACCGCGGCAAGACCGCGGCTGACGGCGTCGAGGGCGTCGAGACGCTGCTCGGTGATCGCAAGGGCAAGCTGGATGCGCTGCGCGGCCGCCGCTGGGACGCGGTCGTCGACGACACCGGCTATATCCCGAAGTACGTGCAGATGTCGGCGCAGCTGCTGGCGCCCAACGTCGGTTACTGCCTGTTCATCTCCAGCATCTCGGCCTACGCGAGCTTCGCCCGGCCCAACGACGAGCGTTCGCCCACCGGCAAGCTTGCCGACCCGAACACCGAGGAGATCACGAACGACAGCTATGGGCCGATGAAGGCGCTGTGCGAGCAGTACACAGCCGAGGCCTTCAAGGGTCGCGCCAGCATCGTCCGCCCCGGCTACATCGTCGGGCCGCTCGATCGCTCCGATCGCTTCACGTACTGGCCTGTGCGCGCGTCGAAGGGCGGCGAGATGCTCGCGCCGGGGACGCCGCAGGACCCGATCCAGGTCATCGACGTGCGCGACCTGGCATCCTGGATGATGAAGCTCGTGCAGGCGCACACCACGGGGTATTTCAACGCGATCTCGCCGCCTGGCATGTTCACGATGGGCGGCCTCATCAACGCCAGCCTCGGCGCCTCGCCCAGGGCGGGCACCGTCGCCAGCTGGGTCAACGAAGACTTCCTCGCCGCGCACTGGAAGGCCGAGGAACTGGACCTGCCGCCCTGGTCGCCGATGAAGGGCGAGACGGCCGCGGCCTCGCTGACCTCGGTGGAGCCGGCGCTGCGGACGGGGCTCAAGCTGCGCCCGCTCGAGGACACGGTGCGCGACACGCTCGCGTGGTTCGAGTCATTGCCGCCCGAGCGGCAGGCCAAGCTGCGCGCCGGACTGGACCCGCAAAAGGAAGCCGACACGCTCAAGCTCTGGCACGCGAGCAAAAGCCAGGACCAAAAGGGCTGAGAACGGGCGCCGCGCGGCCGCGGCTCAGAGCGGCTTGAGGTTCGCCCGTTCCCAGGTGCGCACCTTGGCGCGCGCCGCATCGAACACCCGCTCGTAGTTGCCCTTGCGGATCATGAGGCTGGCCTGGGGCGTCAACTGCGCCCAGACCGGATTCCACAGCTCGAAGACGCGCAGCTGCGTCGCCTGGTCGGCCGGCGCCACGTTGTCGGTGCCGAACAGGAATCGCTCGGGGTGGGCATTGAACATCTCGGCCGTGCGGCGCGTCGCCTCCGGGCTGGCGATGGCGTACTTGGCGACCTCGTCCCAGGAGATGTCGAAGTACACGTGCTTCAGCGTCGGGTCGGTCACGAGCTGCTCGACGATCTCGCGGTAGGCCGGACTCGGGGCCGCGCCCTCGGCCGCCGTTGCCTGTGATTGCGTGGGATGCACGACGCGGCCCAGGCCGATGTGCGCCCAGATGATCGTCGTATTCGGGTGCCGTCGCAGCAGTGCCTTCATCTGTTGCAGGTAGATCGGTTCCGCGCCCGCCTTCGCGAACGGCATGTCGATGTCGCAGTGCAGGATCACCGCCAGCCCGACCTCGCCGGCAAAGTCGAGGACGCGGTCGAGCGCCGGATTGGTGAGGCTCGCGGTTCCGCCCGCGACCTTGCCGGACACGAACTCCTTGTGGATCGAGAACTCGCCAATGCCACTGAACACGCCCGGGAACAGTTCGAGCACGCGGCGGATGTGATCGACCGCGTACATGTCCGCGGGGTTGAACCCGGTGATCATCGGATCGAGGCGCGCCTGCTGCACCGGAGGCAGCGACTGGTACACGCGCGCGATGTAGGCGTCGGTGAAGGAGTAGTAATAGAGCGGAGCGTCTGTCTGCAGGTAGTAGGTGGGCGCGTAGTCGCCCGAGTTCTCGTACGACCACTCCTGCTGCAGCGGAATGCCAAACAGGGTCGAACGCCCCACCTTGTCGCCCATGATCTCCAGGTAGCGGTGGATATCAGTGCCCTTCTGGATGTAGTTCGTCAGGTGGAAGTGCGAGTCGTTGAACAGGTAGTCGGGCGCGGCTGCAAGAGCGCAGCGTGCGCCAAGCAGGAAGGCGAGGCCGAACATGCCCGAGCGGCCGATTCTTTTCGCGCTCAAAGTGCCAACTCGAAGTCGGTATTGAAGACGAAACCCTTGGCGCCCACCGGGTAAGGATAGGCCGTGCCGCCCGCAGGTGCCCGATCAAGGTAGACGACCTGGGTGTTCCAACGCATGACTTTGTTGTCGAAGGGAAACAGGTTCATGCCGGCACGGGCCTCAACCTGGTTTCCGTAGTCGCCGTATACCTTTGAAGCACCAAGGTACAGCTGCAGAAATTTCGGCATCACCATGCTCGACAGCCAAAGCGAGTAGCCATGGTTGTTGATCTGGGGCAAGGAGCTTACGCCCGTGCCCTGGAAGTCGTTGAGCTGGCGCAGGTAGTACTCGCCCTCCAGCGCCCAACCGCGATATTTGAACCCGAAGTCGACGTCCTCGATGAAGACCTGCAGCTGGTTCACAACCGTGCCGGGGCCGAAGATACCCGGCGTGAAGACTACCGTGCCATCTGAGAGCCGGATCTGCGTGTTCTCGAAGTTGTCGCTGTTGGGCTGGCTCTGCTTGCTTTCCGTGCTGTGGGTGAAGTGCGCTCCGAAGCGCGGCGAGAGCTCCTGGTGCGGATCAAAGTCGCCAAAGCCGATACCGTAGTTCTTGGTCGGCTCCCAGACGAGCGCGGCGGCGACGGTGTCGAGATGATTGTCGAGTTGCGCGGCGCTGACGCCCAGCGTGCTCATGTTATTGCCCCACATGACCTGGTAGCGCAGCGTATCGGTGATGTCGCCGCGCGCCCAGACACCCGATGTGTACGAGGGACGGAAGAATTCATCCGCCATCAGCCGATTGTCCACCGAGAGCCAGAACGGAAAATTTCCCTCGGTGCTGCGCACGCCCGGAAGGCTGGTGATGCCGGCGGACAGCGTCAAATACCTGTTGAAGGTGTAATTGAGATTTCCCGCGAGCACCACCTGCGCGCCCTGGCCCTGCGAGGTGTTCGAAGTCCAGGCATAGAGAAAGTAGCGGAAATCCGGATCCAGCAGCCAACCCAGCAGCTTGAATTGCACCTTCTGCAACTGCACGTCCTGGCGTCGCTGGACCGTGACGGTATTTCCGAACGCATTGACGTATGAGGATTCAAGGTCCTTCTGGTTGAGATACCTGACGTACGTATAGATTGAGAGACTCAGATCACCCTGGTCCGTTTCCGCGAGCTTGAAGCCCCGGTTCGGCGTATACGTGCCCCAGGAAGTCTTGGGCGGTGGCGCTCCCCACCCGCCCTCGGGCATATCATCACCCGGGGCTACCGACCGTAGGCCCCGGCGAAAGGCACCGCGCGAGGACGCGTTCGCCGCAGGGTTGTCCGCTGACACGGCTCCGCCCGGAACCGCAGCCGCCGGATTTGCAGCCGGTGGGCCTGAAGCCACAGGGCCCACAACCGCCGGGCTCGCGGCGGCCGGAGGCGCCGAAGGGTTCTTCAGCTGCTGGATCTCGGCGTCCTTCTGCTTCAGCTCATCCTCGAGCTGCTGCTGTCGCTGCTCGAGGCGCTGCAGTCGCTGCTCCACGGTTTCGGTGCTGGCGGCGGGGGCGGACTGGCACAGCGCTGCCAGCGGCAGCGACGCACCCAGAAGCCCCGCGAGCAGGCATCCGGCGCGGTGAGTCATCCTGCCGCCTGCACGCGGAGGCCCTGACGCAGGGATTGACCGCACCCTATTTGAGTCCCACGGATCCCGGCGAGAACAGGTTGTAGTCGAGGCGGGTCGCCACGTACTTGATGACCTCCTGCGCCTTGACGCTGTTGCCCGCGTCATCAAGTGGTGGTGCGAACACGGCGATGGCGCCCTTGCCGGGCACGACCGCGAGGATGCCGCCGCCGACGCCGCTCTTGGCCGGCAGTCCCACGTGCCAGGCCCAGCCGCCCGAACCGTCATAGAGGCCCGCCATCATCATGGCGCTCAGGATCTCGGGGATGTTTTCCGCCTTGATGACCTGCTCGCCAGTCGCAGGGTTCTTGCCATTGTTCGCAAGGGTCGCGCCCATCTGCGCGAGCTGCAGGGCTGTCACGCCCACCGAGCATTCCTTGGTGTAGACATCGACCGACTGGAACGGATCGGAGTAGATGCGATCGTACTTGGCGAGCAGGTAGGAAAGCGCCTTGTTGCCGGTATTGGTGGCCGCCTCGGACTTGTAGATGTCGTCCATGACCGTGAGCTTCTCCCCCGCCACGCGGCTGTAGAAACTCAGGATCTTCTCCCACTTCTCCTCGGGCGTCTTGCCCGAAATCAGACTTACCGTGGCGATGGCGCCGGCGTTCACGAGCGGGTTGCCCGTGTGGCTCGGCATGTCCACGACTGCGACGGGGGAATTGAAGGCGCGGCCAGTTGGCTCGGAGCCGACCTTCTCGAACACCTTGTCGGCGCCCTGTTCCTGCATGGCGAGCGCCAGCGAGAACACCTTGGCGATCGACTGGATCGAGAACGTGCTCTTGGCGTCGCCCAGGGTCAGCGTGCGATTGTCCGTGGTGACGATCGCGATGCCGAACAGCTTCGAGTCGACTCGCGCCAGCGCCGGGATGTAATCCGCGTTCTTGCCGCGCGTGTCACCCTTGAACTTGTCGTAGGCCTCCTGGACGATCGCCTTGACCACCTCGACGCGCGGGGCGACTGGGCTCACCTTGATTGTCACGGGAGTCAGTGGCGGTGCGGCCTTCGCGGCCGGTGCGGCCTGGGAGGCCGCCAGCAGCGGAAAGGCCAGCGCCAGGGCGCCAGCCAGGCAAAGTCGGGGCAATGTTCGGGTGGGTTTCATCGCAACACTCCAGGATGCTCGATCGGATGCGGCTCTAAGCACAGTCTAACTCGCCTGCGCGTCGTGGGTGTACTGTTCTGGCTTCGGGCGCAAGGTGTCACCCGGCATTTGGCCTATGATCGCTGTGCCCGTCGCGCAGCGGGGCCGGAAGTCAAGGGAACTGAAGCAATGGGCATTCTCAGGTCACGTCGACGCGTTGGCCGCGGACTGATGCATGCGACCTGGGTCGCGGGCGCGATCCTCCCGGTGCTCGCGTGCGCGCACGACCCACGTTCCGTCGTGACCGACACCGGCGAGCTGCGCGGTGCGAGCGAAGCGGGCGTGCTCGCGTTTCGGGGCATTCGTTACGCGGCGGCGCCGATCGGCGAGCTGCGCTTTCGGCCTCCCGCCCCGGCGCCGCGCTGGCAGGGCCTGAAGGATGCGATCGATTTCATGCCAGCCTGCCCACAGGTGGTGGATCGCGACCCGACCGAGAACAACAACTCGATCATGTCGGAGGACTGCCTTGGTCTCAACGTGTGGACGCCAGCCACGGGCCGCGGCAAGCACCCGGTCATGGTGTTCATTCACGGCGGCGCCTTCATCGAGGGCAGCGCGCGCAACAGCTGGTATGACGGCGCGGCACTCGCCCGTCGCGGCGACGTCGTCGTCGTGACGCTGCAATATCGGCTCGGCGCGCTGGGGTTCCTGGAACTCGGGCAGATCGGCGGTAGTGAATACGCGAGCAGCGGCAATCTTGGCATCCTGGACCAGCTCGCGGCGCTGCAGTGGGTGCGGCACAATATTGCGGCCTTCGGTGGCGACCCAGGGAACGTGACGCTGTTCGGCGAGTCCGTTGGCGCCACGAGCGCGACTATCCTGATGACCATGCCCGCGGCTCGGAGCCTGTTCCACAGGGTCATCCTCGAGAGCAACTCCGGCACGCGCGTCGGGCACGACCTGGCGCATGCGACGGAGATGGCGCGCGCCTACATGCGCGTGGCAGGTGCCGCATCGGTCGCGGAGCTGAAGCGGCTGCGCTGGCAGGAGATGCGCGACGCCCAGCAACGATATTTCGAATCGGCCTTCGGTGATTCGACCTTTGGCCCGACCTGGGACGGCGCCGTGATCGGCGAGCCGCCGATGCGGTCAATCCTGTCGGGCCAAGCCGCGAACATCCCCGTGCTGCTCGGCACCAACCTCGATGAGGTCCGTTACTGGACCGAGATCGAGGAACTGGGGCTGCAGGCCAAGCCCGAATCGAAGCTCCGGGATCAGGTTGTGGCCTTTGCCGGGCCCGCAGGGCAGGGCATCGTCGACACCTACTTGCGTCTCAATGGCGGCTACGGCGAAGCCGTCGTGCAACTCGAAACCGACGCCCTGTGGCGGATGATGGCGGTTCGCACGGCCGAGGCATTGTGCGAACGGCAGCCGGTCTACATGTACCTCTTCAACTACCGATCCACGGCGCCGCACGCCGATTATGGTGCGGCTCATGCGATGGAGTTGCCGTTCGTTTTCGGCGGCATCGACGCTCTCGATGTCATCGCGTTCACGGGTCGGGCGCCATATCGCGCGGCACTGATGGAGCACATGCAGGAGGCCTGGATTCGATTCGCCCGCACGGGCGATCCCGGCGTGCCGGGGGCTGGGTCCTGGCCGCGCTACGAGCTGGTGAAGCGCGCGACGATGGAGCTGGGTCCTGCCATGGGGGTTGTCGATGATCCGTACGCGGAGCAACGCCGGGCCTGGACTGGCGTTCCGTTCGATAACCTGAGGCCGAGTGGCGATCAAGCCACCGCACTGTTGTCTGACAACGGGGCGCCAGCTCAATGAGATCACGCTTCTGAAGCCCATTTGCCGTGCCGGGGACTCCCGGTGCATGCTTGTCCCAAGGCGCGCTCCGGCCTGGATCAAGGGCAAGCAGGCATGTTCAAGCACGAGCACAAGGGGTACACCGACAGTGGCATGGAGCACTTCGGTTACAAGGAGTCGCTCCAGCGCAGCATCGGCGCGTTCGGCAGCTTTGCCGCCGGGGTGAGCTACATCTCGATCCTGACGGGCACGTTCCAACTCTTCTATTTCGGCTTTGGCACCGCCGGGCCCGCATACCTCTGGTCCTGGCCCATGGTGCTCGTCGGCCAGCTGGCCGTCGCGCTGTGCTTCATGGAGCTGGCCGCGAAGTATCCCGTCGCCGGGTCGGTCTACAACTGGTCCAAGCGGCTCGGCAGCGGTGTCGTGGGCTGGTCCTCGGGGTGGCTGATGCTGACGGCGTCGATTGTCACGCTCTCGGCGGTCGTGCTTGCGCTGCAGTTGAACCTGCCGCGGCTCTGGAGTGGCTTCCAGCTCATCGGCAACGGCAATGGCCCCTATGATTTTGCGACCAACGCCGTGGTGCTCGGTACGGCGCTGATCCTGTTCACGACCGTCATCAACGCGATCGGGGTCCGTTTCATGGCGATGATCAACAGCGCGGGGGTGTTCATCGAGCTCATCGCCGCCTGCCTGATCGCGATCATCCTGGCGCTCCACGCGACGCGTGGACCGGCGGTGTTCTTCACCACCAATGGTTACGGGGTCGGCAAGAGCGGGGGCTACCTCGGCGCCTTCCTCGTGGCATCGCTCGCTTCCGGGTACGTCATGTACGGTTTCGATACCGCCAGTTCTCTCGGCGAGGAGACGCTGGAGCCGCGGCGCACGGCGCCCAAGGCGATCCTGAACGCCATCCTGGCCTCGTTCGTAATCGGCGGCGCGATCCTCGTTTTCGCGATCATGTCGGTGCCGCGCCTCGATGACCCGAAGATCGGCGACAGCAGCGGTGGCCTGCAGTACATCGTCGAACAGGTCATGTGGGGTCCGCTCGGCAAGTTCTTCCTGGGTTGCATCGTGGTCGCGGTCTCGGTTTGCGCGCTGGCGGTGCACACGGCGGCAATCCGGCTCGTATTCGCGATGGCGCGCGACAACGCACTCCCGTTCGGGGAGCTGCTCGCGCGTGTGAATCCCGAGACCCAGACTCCGATCATTTCTTCCGTGGTGATTGGCGTGATTGCCGCGCTGATCCTGGTCGTCAACATCGGGCAGCCGAAGATCTTCACGGTGCTGACCTCGATCGCGATCATCATGATCTACCTGGCTTACCTGATGGTGACGGCGCCGATGTTGAAGCAGCGATTACGTGGCCAGTGGCCGCCGGCGGATCTCGCCGCCGGCGGGTACTTCACGATGGGGCGCTGGGGCATGCTCGTCAACGTGACCGCGGTGCTGTGGGGCGTGGGCATGGCGCTCAATCTCGCCTGGCCGCGCGAGGCCGTCTACGGCACTCCGTGGTACAACACCTGGGGCGCGTACGTGTACATCGGCCTGATCCTGGGCGCAGGGCTGCTGTGGTATGGGCTCAGGGGTCGTCACCACATTGGCACGCTGGCCTCGCATGCGGCGACCGGAGCGATCGATGCGGTGCGGGCGCGATCATGAAAGATCCTGAAGCCCGGGCTCGAAGCCGCGCTTCACTGGTGCCTGCGAATTGGGCCCTGGTCCTTTGGGCACTTGGATTTGCGATCGAGGTGCGCGCGGCCGCGCCAGCGCCGGGGCACTACCTGTTTGCCTGGGCGAGCGATGTCGCGCTGGAGGGTGATGACTTTCTCGCGGTCATCGATGCGGACCCGGGATCATCCAACTATGGTCGCTTGATGGCTTCCGTGGCAACGGACCAGAAGAACGGGCAGGTGCATCACACCGAGTACACGATGCCGGAAGGGGGAATGCTGTTCGCCAATGACCACGTGGCGGGGCGCAGCTTCATCTTCGACCTGCGCGATCCGCTGCATCCGAAGATCGCGGCCTCGTTCACGGACCTGGGCGGGTTCAGCCATCCGCATTCTTTCCTGAGGCTGCCGAACGGGCACGTCATCGTAAGCTTCCAGCACGTGGACCAGCACCATGCCGAGAACCTGGCGCCGGGCGTGGGCATGTCAGGCGGCATCGGGGAGATCGACGACCAGGGTCACCTCATTCGCGCCGTGGGCACCGCAGATCCAACACTGCCCAGGGCCAACCTGATGGCCTACAGCCTGCTGCCGCTGCCCGAGCAGGACTTGTTGCTGGTGACTAATTCCTCGATGCACGATGTGGATCCCCTGGGCCACACTTACCAGCTCTGGAGGCTCTCGAGCCTCGAACTGCTCCGGACCGAGTACCTCGATGCGGGCGGCGAGCAGGACGGCGACGTCAACCCGGAGGAGCCCCGGCGCGGTCCCGACGGATCAATCTTCGTCCAGACGCTCAATTGCGGCCTCGAGCGCGTCACGGGCGTCACCACCGACCATCCCGACTCACAGCTCGTGCACATGTTCCCGGGCTCGCATTGCGGCGTGCCGACCATCGTCGGCCATTACTTCATCCAGAGCGTGCCGCAGATCAACGGTCTCGTCGTGCTCGATATCTCGAATCCCGACGCCCCCATGGAAGTTTCGCGGCTGCAACTCGACGACAAGTTCTTCCCGCACTGGACCGGCTGGGATGCGAAGACCGGGCGCCTGGTCGTGACCGGCATCGGTGAGGTGCATCGACTGTACCTGTTGAAGCTGGACCAGAAGACCGGCGCGCTTACGCTCGATACGGCCTTCCGCGGTACCGACGGCAAGGCCGGCTTCAACTTCGACGATCGCCAGTGGCCGCATGGCTGGAAGGGTTCCGCCAATGCGCACGGCGTGGTCTTTTCGCGCTGATCGGCGCATACAGTGAGCGTATCCGGGGGTAGGCCTTGCCGTGACCGCGTCTGCAAGTAACGCCGTATTCCTCAGTTATGCCTCCGAGGACTCAGCGGCTGTGGCGCGCATCGCCGATGCCCTGAAGGCGGCCGGCATCGAGGTCTGGTTCGATCGCAGCGAGCTGCGCGGCGGCGATGCCTGGGATCGCCACATCCACAGGCAGATCCACGACTGCCGGCTGTTCATGGCCGTCATCTCTACACATACCGACGCCCGTGACGAAGGCTACTTTCGGCGCGAATGGCGCATGGCGGTCGACCGCACGCTCGACATGGACGAGAACAAGGCGTTTCTCGTTCCCGTGGTCATCGATGGCACGAGCGAGCGTGGCGCGGCCGTGCCCGCTGCATTCCACCACGTGCAGTGGACAAGATTGCCCGACGGCAACACTCCAGCCAGCTTCGTAAGCCATGTGTTGAAGTTGCTCGGCGCGGAACCTGGTTCCTCGGGTGCCTCGACTGTCGCGCACGACACCGGCGCGGTCCCGTCGCAGCGAGCTCCATTGCTGCCGGCACGACGTCGCCACGGAAAGTGGGCCTTGTCCGCGATCGTGGGCCTGCTCGCCCTGGCCGCCGTCGGTTGGGTGGCTTGGCGCCATCACTGGTTGCCAGGAACTGCGTCAGGCATCGACGCGGGAGAGAAATCAATCGCCGTATTGCCCTTTGCCGACATGAGCGAGCAGCACGACCAGCAGTACTTCGGCGATGGCCTGGCCGAGGAGATCCTCAACGTGCTGGGCACGATCCCCGGCCTGAAGGTGGTCGGGCGCAGCTCCTCGT
This sequence comes from uncultured Gammaproteobacteria bacterium, assembly GCA_963778855.1. GTDB lineage: Bacteria > Pseudomonadota > Gammaproteobacteria > Steroidobacterales > Steroidobacteraceae > FEN-1191. Next base: position 386,847 of record CAVZWC010000002.1, read on the forward strand.
TCCGGTTCCGGGACAACACCCAGGACTTGCGCAAGGTCGGTGCCGCCCTTGGGGCGACTTATATCGTCGAGGGCAGCGTTCGTAAATCCGGCAACCAGCTGAAGGTTACGGCACAACTGGTCGATGCCAGCGACGGCACCACCAGATGGTCGGACACCTATGAACCAAGCCCTGCGGATGCACTGTCACTGCAGCGGACGATCGCGACTGCCGTCGCCCGGGCGTTACGGATGACCGTCATGGATTACTTCTCAGGAGGGGGTACTCGTTCGGAGGAGGCGCATGACCTGTACCTGCGCGGAATTCGGGATACCGACGGCGGCGATCCGGATGCCGTGCGCCGCTCCACGATCGAGTTGGCCAGGGCCGTCGAATTGGATCCGGGCTATGTCGACGGCTGGATAGGACTGGCCAATGCCTATGACAACGTGGCCACCAGTGGCCTGGGGCCGATGGCAGAGAATTACCGATTGGCGCGGGAAGCGCTCGACAAGGCCCTCGCGCTCGATCCCAACAATGCCGACGCCCTATCGACGCGGGCCTTCGTGCGCATGAATGCCTACGACTGGAGTGGTGCGGATCAGGACATCCGCAGGTCGCTCGAGCTGCGCAAGTCCGTCAACGGGATCGAGGCCAAGGCAAAGCTCGCCATGACTCGCGGCAAATTAAGCGAAGCCGTGGGTCTCCTCGAAGGCGTGCTGGCGACCGATCCGCTCGAGATCTATGCCCTCGATTTACTCGCGTTCCCGCTCTATCCGGCGCTTGGTCGATTCCGGGATGCGGACAAACTGCTGGACAAAGTGAGGGATATCAATGCGCGTGCGCAGTGGTTGAACGCCAGCCAGGCGCTCATCGCACTCTGGCTGGGTGATGGGGACCGCGCACTGCGCCTGACGGACGCGGAGCCGGACGAAGTGGGTCGACAGGTGAGCTTGATTCCGATTCACGCCGCGACGGGTCGGAAGGACCTGGCAGCCAGAACCCTCGAGCAGCTCGTGCACAATCCGGCGGCGTCGCGCTACAGTATCGCGCAAGCTTACGCGTCCCAGGGCGAGCTGGACCCCGCGTTCCAGGAGCTGGAGAAGGCATTTGACGAGCGTTCACCGGAGCTACTGTTCCTTCAGGTGGAGCCTTTGCTCGCCAACCTGCGGCCCGACCCGCGGTACAAGGCGTTGCTGCGCAAGATGAAGTTGCTGGAGTAAGTGCCGGAACCCGAGGCCCATGAAATCACTTGGCTCGAAGGCAAGCGGCGCCCGGCTGGAGCGCATGAGGGCTTCACCGCGGTGGTCAGGCGATGGCTTCGTCAACCGGCACCCAATCCAGCCGGGCCTGCGTGACCCGCGTGCGCCCATGCCCAGCTTGAGTGATTTTCTGATCGGGCGAGAACGCGGCAATCCCTCAAGGCCACTGCCCGCACTTAATCCCATCGATACGTGGCGCGGCTCTCCCTATACCGGACTGCGCGTCACGTGGCTGGGGCACTCGACGACGTTGATCGAGATTGACGGGATGCGGGTGCTGACCGACCCGGTGTGGGGGCCACGGGCCTCGCCGCTGTCGCTCGCTGGCCCGAAGCGCTTCCAGCCGGTTCCAGTGGCGCTGCGCGAGATGCCGCCGGTCGACGTCGTCGTCATCTCGCATGACCACTACGATCATCTTGACTATCCAACGATTCGCGCGCTGGCGAAGAGCAACGTACCCTTCGTGACTTCGCTCGGGGTCGGAGCTCATCTCGAGGTCTGGGGGATTCCGTCCGCGCGCATCACCGAGCTCGATTGGTGGGAATCATCCTTTGTGCCAGAGAGTGACGTGCAGGTGATCGCGGCCCCAGCGCAGCATTTTTCGGGTCGCACGTTCAAGTCGCGCAATGCCACGCTCTGGTCGTCGTTCGTCGTGCAATCCGGGAAGCACCGCGTCTTCTTCAGCGGCGACACGGGACTGACAACGGAGTACCGCGAAATAGGCGAGCGGCTCGGGCCATTCGACCTCGCGATGCTCGAAGTCGGCGGCTGGGATCCGGCCTGGGGTGACATGCACCTGGGGCCGGAGAACGCGCTCGAGGCGGTTGCGCAGTTGCATGCCGAAGTGTTTCTCCCGATTCACTGGGGAACGTTCCGCCTTGCGATGCACGCGTGGGACCAGCCCGCCGAGGTCCTGTACGCGCAGGGTTCGAAGAGTCGCTCTCGACTCGTCATGCCGAAGCTCGGCGAGCCCATCGAACCCGAGCGCGCTTCAGGCGCCCTGGAACCGTGGTGGCGAGTCGTCGATCGCGAGGGCGCGCCTGGGCGCCAACCGGTTCCCGAGTCACCGCAAGGGGCGCTGGCACAAACCGTGCCATGGCCGATCGATTAGAGTCAGGGGGTAGGGCAATGAAGGGTCGCGTGGCGCTCGTTACCGGTGGTGGTCGCGGAATTGGCCGCGAAGCGGGCTTGCTGCTCGCGGCGGCAGGCGCCCGCGTGATGATCGTGTCGCGCAGCGAGGCGGAACTGAAGGGTGTTGGCCTGGAGTACATCGCGGCGGACCTTGGCACCGCCAAGGGCTGCGCGCTGGCCGTCGCCGAAACCGAGCGGCGACTGGGACCGGTCGAAATCCTGGTCGTCAACCACGGCATCGGATCGGCCCATGAGCGCCTGGTGTGGGAGCAGGACCCCGAGACCTGGCGCGAGACCATGCGGATCAACCTCGACGCTCCATTCGAGCTCGCGCGCCTGACTGTAGGTGGCATGTGCAAGCGCGGTTTCGGTCGCCTCGTCTTCACGAGCTCGACCGCCGGTGAAAAGGCCGAGCGCTCGGGCAGCGCCTACACCGCGTCCAAGCATGGTGTCATCGGCCTGGCACGGGCGGTGGCCCAGGACGCCGGGCCGTTTGGCGTCACGTCCAACGCCGTGCTGCCGGGCTGGGTGCGCACCGAAATGGCGGAGCGGTCGGCAAGAGCCGAGGCTGAGCGGCGCAAGCTAACTGTCGACGAGGTGTGGCGTGAACGTGCCGCCATCTATCCGCAGAATCGCGTGCTGGAACCGCGCGAGGTCGCGCAGGTGATCGTGTTCCTGTGCGGTGATGCCGCCGGAGCGGTGAATGGCGAGGCGATCACCGTGGCGCTGGGGGGCCTGTGGTGAGCGGCCGGGCAGCGCAACGCATGTTCCACCGGATCACTTGGTCGGAGTGAGGAAATCCGTGCTGTCCGCGTAGCCGAACGCGTCGACCCAGGGCGATAGCGTGGCCAGGTACGGTTCGAGGAACCGCCGGTAATTGCGCCATTTGCCCCGTGCGCTGGCGTACAGGGGGCGCACCACCTGCGCCGCGCTCGGCGTGTTGATCGTGCGCCTGCGGGCGGTCTGGGCGTAGGAGCGCAGGTTCTCGTCCCAATCGAGCCCGAGAAAGCCAATCGCACCCAGAATCGTGGTGTCAAAATCGGCCAGGACATCCTCGTACCTGACCACGTGCACCCGCAACGGGAATCGCTCGCGGCTCAGGCGGACCAGGCGCATCACGGCATCGTAGTAGTCCGTGGCCGTATCCAGCCGCAACAACTGGTACATGGCCTCATTCATGCCAAATCGTTGCTGGAAACAACTGAGCACCAGATCGCGCGGGTCTCGAAGCGCGAGCAGGATCCTCGCCTTCGGGAACAGTCGATGGATCACCGGCAACATCACGGAATTGAGGGGCTGCTTGTCCACGAAGACGGTGCGCAGCGGGGCAGGCACCGCGGCACGCACCCGCTGCCAGTACGCTGTGCGCAGACGCTCGATCTCTGCGCCGGGCAGCGAGGCCCAGCGCCGCAGAGCACTGTCGGAACTCGTCAGCTGGGTGGTGGCCTCGTTCAGCGTGTCGTGCTCTTCGAGCGTCGTGACTTGTGGATGCGAGGCCAGAATCTGCTCGAGCAGCGTGGTGCCCGACCGTGGAAATCCCACCAGGAAGTCCGGCGTGCGCTCGGCATCCGGCGCGGTTGACCACCCGCCGCACTCCACCCTGGCTACGAAATCCGTGAGCCGTGCGATCCTGGCTGGCGACAGCACGCCCTGCGCTTGCGCAAACGTCGCCGCGCATTGCTCGCGCTGCAGTTCGTTGGCGCCGGTGTAAGCCGCGAAGGCCTCGTCATACCGCCCCAGCTGATCGTAGGCTTCGGCCAGCGAACCCTGGGCAATGATCCGATTGGTCACCGACAGGGTTTCCTGGCCCAGCAGGTCCTCGCACAGGGCCCGGGCCGCTGCGGGCTCATGCTCGCGCAGCTTGACCCGTGCCAGGGTCAGTCGTGCGAGAACATTGCGGGGTGCGAGCAGCAGTGCGCGTTCGGCCAGCGTGTGCGCCTCAATGAGCCGGTGTTCTTCCTGTGCATGCCATGCCAGGCTCGCCACCGGGTCGGGGTAACTGGGGTCAAGCGCCGCCGCGCGCTCGTAGGCGCGCTGCGCCGCGGAGTTTTCGCCCAGGTTGGCCAGGACATTGCCCAGATTGTGGTGGGCAACGGCAAAGCGCTGATCCACCTGCAGCGCGGATTCAAGGGTGCGCCGCGCTTCCCGGAGCCTCCCGGATGCCCGGTACAGGGCAGCCAGGTTGACCAGGACGTGGATGTGAGTCGGCATGAGCGCACGTGCGCGCTCGTAGAGGTCAATTGCTCCCTGCAGGTCCCCCTGCTCGGTGCGCACGCTCGCCAGCACCATCAGCGCGTTGGCCTCGGGACCGAAGCGCTGCAGCGCCGCGGTGGCCAGCTCTGCGGCCTCATCCAGCGCGCGCCGCTGCATGGCCGCCACCGCGCGCTGGATCAGGTCGGTTGCGGCTCCCGCAGGCGTTACCACTTGGATCGCACGTACAGCGTCATGGCCCGCATTCTTGCGCCTGCCCATTTCGGCGCGCAAGGACTAGCCTTCATTGGAGGAGAAAGTGGTAGTGTTTGTCGCACGGATCGGGTGCGATGTCCAAACGGGGAGTGGTAATGGACCGTCGTGAATTCGTCGTGTGCGGCGGCGGGGCTGCCTTGGCACTTGGGGCCGGTGCCTGGGCGGCTGCAGGTTCGCGCACCGGGACGGGCGCGGGGTGGCCACCCGGCGCGCTGCCATTTGCAGCCATATTCGACAGCCGTTTTCCGGACTCGTTCGAGTTCGGCCAGAGCGCGGCGCGGTTCGGCTGCGAACTCCGGCCCATTCGCGGTGACGTCACGGAGCTGTGGCTGCGCCAGCTGCGGCCGCTATGGGCACGAGGCGAGGGGGCCATCGTGGGCATGACTTCCGCGATCTCTTTCTTGTGCATCCAGCAGCTTGCGTCGGAATTCTGGATGCGCGTGGCGGCTCGCGTGGAGCACATCGCGCAGGCCGATACCCGGGTGCATCACAGGTTGAAGATGCACGAGAGTATCGTGCCGCAGTTGAAGGCGGCGTTGGTGGACGGAACTCCCTGGGCCACCAAGTTGATTGGCCCGCTCGTGCAGGCGCTTGGCATCCCGCCGCAAACCCGGCCGGCTCTTACGGTAGCGATAACCCGGCGTACCCCGCCCATGCAGTCGAAGATGCCGCTGGTGTCTTGGGCCATCGCCACTCGAGAGGAAGTCCCGACATGAGAGTACCGCCCGGAGTAAGCGCGGCCGATTACGCCAAGGCACTGCAGGAATTTACCGGCGCGGTGGGCCAGGCCTGGGTATTTGCCAGCGACGCCGACCTTGACCTCTATCGCGATGCGTATTCGCCATTCATGAACGAGCCGGAGGAGCGCATCGCCTCTGGTGCCGTGGCGCCCGCGTCGACCGAGCAGGTGCAGCAGGTCGTCCGCATCGCCAATCGATACCGCATCCCGCTGTACACAATCTCGACTGGCAAGAACCTGGGGTACGGCGGTTCCGCGCCCGCCTATTCGGGCAGCGTGGTCCTGGACCTCAAGCGCATGAACCGGATCATCGAGGTCAACGAGGCCAATGCCTACGCGCTGGTTGAGCCCGGCGTCAGTTACTTTGACCTCTACCGGTACATCCAGGAGCACAAGCTCAAGGTATGGATCGATTGCCCGGACCCAGGATGGGGCAGCCTGGTCGGCAATGCCATTGATCGGGGAGGTGGGTACACCGGGGCGAATTACCGCAACCATTTTGACTCGCACTGCGGAATGGAGATCGTGCTTGCCAATGGCGAGCTGCTGCGCACCGGCATGGGTGCGATTCCCGCCGCGAAGACCTGGCAGCAATTCAAGACCGGTTGCGGCCCCTGGGTCGATGGAATCTTCTCGCAGTCGAATTTTGGCATCGTCACCAAGATGGGCTTCTGGCTCATGCCGGAGCCGGAGGCGTACCTGCGCTGCGTGGTGTCGGCACAGCGCTTTGAAGACCTGTCACCACTGGTTGAAACCCTCAATTTTCTGGAGAACAGCCGCATTACCGCCGGGTTCCCGGACATCGCATCACCCCTGCTCGCCTATCCCCCGATCGGCCAGATCCAATTGCTCATGGAGAACGGACCGCCGGCGCTGGACAAGGAGCACCAGGGCCTGCTGGCCGGGCTGAAGGGTGGATATTCGCCCGGACTCGAGGCCTACGGCATCCGCAAGGGAATCCCGTATTGGGAGCTGTGGCTGAGCTTCCATGGCCCCATGGAGGTCATTGACGCGCAGTGGAGCGCGGTGCAGCGCCACTTCTCGAAGATCAAGGGCACGCGCTTTCGCGTGGTGGACCGCCTGACGCTGCCGCTCGATCCGGCCAAGGCCTCGGACTACCACGAACCGGAACTGGGCGTGCCGACCTTGCGCGCGTTCTCGATCGGAGCGCGCTCGCCCTTCAATCCGACACCCTCGCACGGGCACATGTGGTTCTCGCCCATCGTCCCGCGAACCGGCGCGGCAATCATCGAGGTCAACGAGGTCTTCAGCCAGGCCGCGCGCGAACTCGACATGCCGCTGTTCCGCTCCTTCACGCTGCCCGCCTGCTTCTACGAGCGCACGTTCGTATTCATCCTCGCGACCCCCGTCACCGAGGACCCGGCGATCAACAAGCGCTATCGAGAAGGGTTCAAGAAGCTGATCAAGATCGGCGGCGATCACGGCTGGGGCGAGTACCGGACCGCTCCGGTGTTCCAGCAGTCAGTAATGGATGTCTACTCCTATAACAATCACGCGCTGATGCGCCTGCACGAGACTATCAAGGATGCGGTCGACCCCAACGGCATCCTGTCTGCGGGCCGGTACGCGATCTGGCCCAGGCATTTGCGGGAGAAGCAGCCGTGACCCGCGCCCATGCTGGCTCACCCTCAGGGATGGCCGTGGCTGCAGTGCTCGCGCTGCTCCTGCCGGCGAGCGTGCGCGCTGATTCGGCGCCGGACGCCGGACGTGTCGTGTACGAGAAATGGTGCGCGCCCTGCCATGATCCGGGCATCAATCACCCCGGCACCCACGCACTGATGGCGAAGTATTCGGGTACCAAGCCCGCCGCGCTGGTCGATCGCACGGATCTGCCGCCGGATATCGTCAAGCACTTCGTGCGGCACGGCATCACGATCATGCCGCCATTCCGCAAGACCGAGATCAGTGACGCCGAGCTCGACTCACTGGCGGGGTACCTGGCGAGAAATGCCAGGTAGGGCGCCCGTCGTTGTCACTCAACCTGTCGCCCGGACAATCCCGAATCCGGCGTCCTGACAGGCGTGAATGCCGCCTGCGAGCGGTCGGACGAGCATGAACGACCTGTTTGCGCGAGTGTCTGCGGAGCTGGGCAACGGGCGACAGGCGTTGCGGTCAAAGCCCCGCCTCGAGCGATTACCCGTGATGCAGCGGGCCCGCCTTGGCTCCAGCCACGAGATGACTGGCAATGCGAGTCACGTGCTCGCCCTGGTAGCGGCAGATATCCAACTCCATGTGGGTCGGCATCCGGTCAGTGGAGCCGGCGCCAGCCACGCAGCTTGCGCCATATGGCCCGCCGCCACTGATCTCGTGCATGCCCGAGAGATGCTTGCAGGAATAGGGCAAGCCGACAATGACCATGCCGTGATGAAGCAGCGTCAGGTGGAATGAAGTGATCGTCGTCTCCTGGCCGCCGTGTTGGCTTGCCGTACTGCAGAAGACGCTGCCAACCTTGCCTATCAGTGCACCGCGGCCCCATAGCGGACCGGTCTGGTCGAGAAAATGCCTCATCGACGCCGCCATATTCCCAAAGCGGGTCGGCGTGCCGAAAATGATGGCGTCGTAGTGCTCGAGTTCTTCCGGCGTCGCAATGGGCGCTTTTTGGTCCAGCTTGATTCCCGAAGACCTGGCGATCGCCTCCGGAACAAGCTCCGCCACGCGTTTGACAACGACATTCGCGTGCGGAACCCGGCGCGCACCCTCCGCCTGGGCGTTGGCCATGGCTTCGATATGCCCGTAGCTGCTGTAGTAGAGGATGAGGGCGTTTGTCATTGGCATGGCCTCCAGGTCAGTTCGGCTCGCTATTGACATCCAAATCCAGATCGGACCAGTATAATCATGAAGCGACAGAGCTTTCGTATTCGAATAGTCGCTCGTGTCGCAGTGGAGCCGTCTGCGGCATTCATTGCACTTGGGCTCAGCCCGGGGTCGTCGGGACGCGCGGCGCTCGCAGCCAGCAATGATTGACGCGGTGACCGCCAACACGATGGATAAGCTCCTGCCCACGACCTTGGTCGGCAGCATGCCGCAGCCCGATTGGCTTATCGACCGTCAGAAGCTGGCCGGCAGGATTCCGCCGCGAGTTCGGGCACGGGATTTGTGGCGGGTCCCCGAGCCCTACCTGGCGGAAGCGCAGGATGACGCCACCATCCTGGCCATCCGGGCGCAGGAAGCGGCGGGCATTGATATTGTGAGCGACGGCGAGATTCGCCGCGAGAGCTATTCGAACCGATTTGCCACGGCTCTCGAAGGAGTCGATCTCGATAACCCGGGTACGGCCTTGGGTCGTAGCGGCCAGCCGAACCTGGTTCCAAGAGTGATCGGGGCCATTCGCCGCAAACATGCGGTTTGCGTGGAAGATCTCCTTTTCTTGCGAGCGCACACCGATCGGGCCGTCAAGGTTACGGTACCTGGCCCATTCACGATGGCACAGCAGGCGCAAATTGACTATTACGGTGGCAGTCGCAGATTAGCCGCGATGGACTATGCCGCGGCGGTAAACGCTGAGATCCGCGACCTGTTTGCAGCCGGCGCGGATGTCGTGCAGATTGACGAACCCTATATGCAGGCTCGGCCGGAAGAGGCGCGTCAGTTCGGGCTGGAGGCGCTGAATCGCGCGCTCGAGGGTATCGAGGGCAATACGGCCGTACACATTTGCTTTGGCTACGCGACATTCATTCATTCGCGCCCATCCGGTTATTCCTTTCTCTCCGAGCTGGCAGGCTGCGCATGTCGACAGATATCCATTGAGACAGCGCAGTCGAACCTGGACTGCTCGGTCCTGCGGGAACTGGTCGGCAAGAAGATCATTCTCGGCGTGCTGGATCTCTCCGACCTGGAGGTCGAATCGCCGTTGCACGTGGTGCAGCGGATCCGGCGCGCCTTGCCATACGTCAGGGCCGAGGACCTCATTATTGCACCAGATTGTGGCATGAAGTACCTGCCGCGGGAGGTTGCGTTCGGCAAGCTTCAGTCCATGGTCGCCGGGGCACAGATGTTGCGCACGCAACTGACAAGTGAGAGTGCATCAAGTTGCTGATTCGGAGGTACAATCCATGGCTACGTTATCCAGGTTGCCGTCCCGTCTTCATCACAATGCCTACGTGACCCGGGACCTCGAGGCAACACGCACCTTCTACGAAGACCTGATTGGGCTGCCCTTGGTGGCGACCTGGTGCGAGGCGGATGAGCTGTTCGGTGCCGAGCGCGTCTACTGTCATTTGTTCTTTGCCCTGGGTGACGGTGGCGCGCTCGCCTTCTTCAAGTTCGCCAAGCCTGAAGACGAGGAACTGTTTGCCCCCAAGATGCCGTTTTCACCGTTTCATCACATCGCACTCAATGTGGACAGGGAGACGCAGCAGGCGATCGAGAAGCGGCTGGGCGCGGCCGGATTGAAGGAGCCGCAGACTTTTGTGCTCGAGCACGGCTATTGCCGCTCGGTGTACGTCTCGGATCCGAACGGCTTGATCCTCGAATTCACGCTGGATGCGCCGGGTGCAGAGCAGATAAACCGCGAACGGCGCAAGAGCGCGCACGCCGATCTCAAGCGCTGGATTGCGGGCGATCACACCTCCAACAACACCTATCGATAATGGTCGGCGCGACCGCTCATGCGCTGCAGCACTGACCGCATCCTGACCACTCACGTTGGCAGCTTGCCGCGCAGCCAGGCAGTGACAGACGTGTTGTTCGCGCGCGAGCGCAATGAGGTCAGTGACAAGGCTGGCGCTGCGGCCGTGATATCCAGCGCCGTGATGGAGGTGGTGCGGCGCCAGGTGGCCGTAGGCGTGGACATCGTCAGCGACGGCGAAATGAGCAAGATCAGCTACGCCACGTATATCGCCGATCGATTCACGGGATTCGCGGGCGATACACCGCGGGAACCCGGGCAGGACCTGGTCGAGTTTCCGGGATTGCTGGCCAAGCTTGCCAAGGTGGGGTCGACCGCCAGGTACCGCCGGCCACGGTGCGTTGGGGAGATCAAGGTCAGGAGCAGCGCATTGTTGACTGAGGATCTGCGCAATCTCTCGAGCGCCGTTGGCGCAGCCAAGCCGACTGAAGCCTTTCTCAATGCGGCCGCGCCAGGCTTGATCGCGCTGTTCCAGCCAAACGACTATTACCCGACGGCGGATGCCTATCTGGAGGCGTTGGCGGAGGCGCTCCGGAGTGAATACGAGGCGATCGTATCCGCAGGATTCCTGCTGCAGATTGATGCGCCGGACCTTGGCATGGGCCGGCACACGATGTATCGCCATGCCAGCGTGGCGGAGTACCTGGCCCGCGCCGCGCGTCACGTCGAGGTATTGAATCACGCGCTCCGCAACATTGCCCCGGAGCGGGTGCGAATGCATATGTGCTGGGGAAATTACGAAGGGCCCCATCACCACGATGTACCCATGGATGTGCTGTTGCCGATCGTGATTCGGGCGCGTCCGCAGGCACTGTTGTTCGAGGCTGCAAACCCGCGCCACGCCCATGAGTGGACCGTGTTCCGCGACACCCCCATTCCCGAGGATAAGATCCTGATACCGGGCGTGATCAGTTCGACGAGCAATTACATCGAACATCCATTGCTGGTGGCTGAACGCCTATGCCGCCTGTGTGACCTTGTCGGTCGTGATCGCGTGATCGCAGGTTCGGACTGCGGTTTCAGTACCTTTGCCGGATTCGGGCCGGTCGACCCGGACATCGTGTACCTGAAGCTTGCGGCGATGGCCGAAGGTGCGCGTATTGCCAGTGAGCGCTTGTGGCGCTGACTGCCCAGCGCGCTGCGCGCGCCGTTGACGAAGCGCCGGTGCTTATTGCTGGTGGTGGATTAGTCGGACTGTGCGCGGCGGCCATCCTCGCCCAGCGTGGCGTTCGCACCCTGGCCATTGAGCGCCTGAAGGCAATCTCTCCACTTCCACGCGCGGCGTTTTTCCACATGCGCACCATGGAACTGTTTCGTTCCCTGGGTATTGAAGAACTCGTGCGTGAGCGGTCAGCGCACGACTTCGTACCCGAAGGGGCAATCGTGGCGATGGATGTGCTGGCGGGCCGCAAGTTGGCCGACATCATGCCGAGCCTGAACGAGGGCGTGGAGGCCCTGAGCCCGTGTCGCCGCCTTTACCTGAACCAGCCAAGCCTTGAGCCGATCCTGCGTGACCGCGCGTTGTCCGCTGGCGCCTCGGTTGTTCAGGGAGCCGAAGTAACCGACATTCGACAGGATGGCAGCGGCGTCACCGTCATGACCCGAAGCATGGACGGTGGCGAGCAGCATGAGTTTCGTGGCAAGTATTTGCTTGCGGCTGACGGCGGCCATTCGAAAGTGCGCGAGCTGCTTGGCATCCAATGCGCGGGGAGGGGGGTATTCTCCAACTCGGTCACGATCTATTTCACGGCGGACCTCTCTCCGTGGATCGGCGATAAGGCCTGGAGCATCATCTATGTGAATAACCCGCAATTGAGCGGATTCTTTCGCATGAATCGCACCGCCCAGGCCGGGTTCCTGGGCGTCAATACTGTAGGGGACTTCAGAGTCGACCCACAGGCGGCGGCCAATGCCGCAGCCGACGTGAGCGAGGCCCGGTTGATCGAGCTGGTCCGGCTGGGCGTAGGTGTGTCAAACCTCAATGTGCGAATCGACGGATTCTCGCGGTGGCGTGCCACGGCTCAAGTCGCTGAAGTCTTCCAGGACCGCCGGATTTTCCTGGTCGGAGATGCCGCGCACCTCATGCCCCCCAATGGCGGTTTTGGTGGCAATACAGGCATTCACGATGCGCACAATATTGCCTGGAAGCTCGCGCTGGTGGTGGCAGGTCGCGCCGATCCGAAGTTGCTGGACACGTATGAAAGTGAGCGCAAGCCAGTGGCGGAATTTACCGTTGAACAGGCTTTCTCGCGCTATGTAGCACGGACGGCACCGTGGCTGAATTCAACGCAGCGACCGGATCCCATCGTCGACGACCTGCAGATCGAGCTCGGTTACCTGTACAACTCCCCGCTCGGAACGCACCTGGATCCGCGCGTCACCGCCGGTGTGCCGGGCTCGCGCGCACCGCACTTGTGGCTCACGCGATCGGGCGAGCGCGTATCGACGCTCGACCTGACCGGAAACTTCCTGGTGCTCGCTGGCGCCGAAGGCGACAACTGGATTCGGGCTGCCAGCGAAGCGGCAGCGAGTTTCCCGGGGTTGCCGCTGGACGTCTATTGCGTGGGGAAGGATCTGCTGGATCCCGCTCTGCGCTTCGCCGACGCCTTTGGCATCTCCAGCAGGGGAGCGTTGCTGATGCGGCCGGACGGTTTCATAGCCTGGCGCAGCCCCGACGATTCCCTGGTCTGTACCAGTGCACTGAAAGGCGCATTAGCAGCAAGTCTGGGCATGGGCTGGTGACGCGTGTCCAGACCGGGCCCCGACGGATCGCATTTCTGATGTTGTGGTCGGGGTGAAGCGAATTGTGCTGTCCCTGCGCTAGCGGTTATGGTTTGCGTCAATACGTCCAGGGTTGCTTGAGGTCGAGCATGTCATGGGGTTGACAGTAGCCTTTACACAGAAGCCGACGTATCTGCATGCCGTTATAACCGGCGAGAACAGCGCCCAGAATGTGAGGATCTATCTCAAGCAAATTCAGCAAGAGTGCAAGACGCGCAAGTGCTTTCGGGTGCTGGTCGAAGAAAGACTCGAAGGGCCTCGTCTCGGCATCGTCGACGTTTATCGCATTGTGTCGGAGGGAGCCGTGCGAGCGCTGGGACAAATCGAGGCTATTGCTTACGTGGACGTGAACTCCGAGGGCGATTTGATGAAGTTTGCGGAGGATGTGGCGATCCACGGCTTCCTGCGTATTGCGGTGTTTTCATCGGTGCCAGACGCCGAGCTTTGGTTGCAGTATCTGCCCAGTAATCGCAGCAAGGATTAGATTCTTAGGCCGCGTGACATTCGCGAGTTGCCCGCCGGGCAGAGCCGCCGCGGCTGCGCTTGATGCGGGGTGATGCTCTCCGACACCCGCACAGGGGAAGCGTCGCAACTTTAACTGCCCGGAAGCCGCTATTCGCGTACAAAGGGGGGCACGGCTGCGCACCTTGGGCAGGGGTCGGCACAAAATTTATCGTTGATCAGGGGAGTTGACATGCCCGAAGGGCTGCTCGGTGGAATACTCGGGGACGACGATGACAAGCCGGCGATCCAGAGGTGGCCCGCGATACCTCGCGGTTCCTCAAGCAGCAGACCACCTTGCTCCACACCCAAAACGAGCATCTCGAAGACGAACACGCGCTGCGCCTGACGCACCTGCGTTACCAGGCGGAACTGCTGCGCAGGCAGCGCTTCGGGCAGGCGCTGCGCACCGCGTTCCAGGTGTTCTTCGCAGTAGTTGCAACGGTGCTCGGCCTGGGCGGCGCGATGATGATTCGCGACGCGCTGACCTCACATCGCGTCATCGTCGATCCCTTTCATGCCCCGCCCCCGCTGGAAGCGCGCGGCATTGACGGCGCCGTCGTGGCCAGTGGCTTGCTCGATGAGTTTACCCGCCTGCAGGATGCTACGCGCAGCAGTGTCCAGAAACTCGACCAGTCCAACGGCTGGTCGAGCGAGGTCAAGCTGGAGGTGCCCGAGACCGGCATTTCCCTGGGCGAGATCTCGCGACTGCTCAAGGAACGCTACGGGCATGATGTCCACATTGATGGGGAGCTCATCCAGACCCCGGGTGGTGGCCTTGCCCTCACTGTGCGCGGCAACGGAGTGCCGGCCAATACCTTCGAGGGCTCGGTCATCGAGCTGGCGAAGCTCACCACGCAAGCCGCCGAGTACGTGTATTCGAAATCCCAACCGGCACGCTGGGCGAGTTACCTGACGAACGTTGGCCGGAGCGCGGAGGCCGTCGCGTTCTGTCGGAAGACGATCGGTAGTGCCAGCCGGGGCGATCGCCCCTACCTGCTGAACTCCTGGGCCAACGCCATACAGAATACCGGTGGTTCAATCGAGGAGTCGCTCAACCTGTACCGCGCGGCGCTGAAGCTGGAACCGCACTACTGGGCCGCCCACAACAACGTCATGAACAGCCTGTTGATTCTGGGCAAATGAAGAGGACGCCTGGCACGCCGGCGAAGAGATGCGCAAGATGGCCGGTGGCCGCCCGGGCCGCTCACCCGACCTCTTCTTTCAGAACTGGGATTTGCTCACCTGGAATCTGGGACCGTGGCTGCAGGCGCAGCTCGCCGATGCCGACGCTAACGGTGGGGTTGGAACGGCCGTAGGTACGGTCGGACCCTCTATCGCTGACGTCGAGGCGCGACAGCACGATCGGGAAGCGGCGGAACTCGCGCTCAAGACTCTAAAGGAAGACCCCGACGATCCGACCATTGGCGCCATGACTCACTTTGTGCGTGGTCGGCTGGCCTCCGAGGCCGGTAATCTGTCCGCTGCCGAGACGGATTTGGAGGCCTTCGCGCTGGCCTATGCCAGTCCCGCGGTCGCGTCTCAGTATCCGGGCTACAGCTGCTGGATCGCACCCGCCGAGGAAGCGGTGAGGCATCCGGAAAGGGCCGACGCCGTGCTCCAGAAGGGCGGCCGCTATGTGGACTGCTATCGCTTCCGCGCCGACATCCTTGACGGGCGCGGCGATTGGCAGGGCGCGCAGAAGGCCTATGCCGCCGCGGTCGCGCTCGCCCCGGATCTGCCAGCGGCTTTCTACTCCTGGGGCGTGGCGCTCGCGCGACATGGCGATCTGGCGGGCGCTGTCGTAAAGCTCAGCGCCGCGAACCAGCGCGGGCCACACTGGGCTGATCCGCTGGAGGCCTGGGGTGACGTGCTCGCAAGAGAAGGCAACGCCAAAGACGCACTCGCTAAGTACGACGAAGCACTGAAATACGCACCGAATTGGCAGCAACTCAAGGAAGCTCGAGAGGCAGTGAATCCAAAGTCGGGCTAGCGGACCCTCGCCAGGCCGTTGGTCGTTTCCATTTGGGGGGTTCGGAAAGCGTCTTCAATACCAGGTCGAGGCCGAAGCTACCCACTCTTTGGCTGGGCGGTGCGTCTGCTTCGGGGCAATACGTGTGGTAGGCTCCCGCACACCAACAAGCCCAAGTTGATCGCGCATGCGGGGCGATTCTCTATGCTCGCATCAACGTTTTGCCGTACAAAGCGCCGTCCGTCGCTCTTGGTGATGGCCATAGTTGCGATGGGCATTTTGCCGGGTGCCTATTGCGCCAGGGCGACAGCTGCACCGGCGACCGCGAGCGCGGATCGCGAGCATCTCAATATCGACGTCAATGGGCTGAACAAGCCATGGAAGGGCGACCTCGACGCGATCATCCAGCGGCAGGCGATCCGCGTGCTGGTGGTTCCGAGCAAGACGTTCTATTTCGTCGATAAGGGCGTCCAGCGCGGTGCCACTTATGACTTCGTACGACAGTTCGAGGTTGACCTGAACAAGAAGCTGGCGGCACAGAAGAAGCTCAGCCACAGAAATCTGAAGGTCAAGGTGTTTTTCGTTCCGGTCGGCCGCGAGAGCGTGATTGCCGCGCTCAACGCCGGCAAAGGGGACATCGCGGCGTCGGCGCTCACGGTCACCGACAGCAGCCGGAAGCTCGTCGATTATTCGGTACCGATCTATTCGGGTGTCGACGAGGTCGTCGTGTCCGCCCCGGGCGCACCGGCGATCAACACCATCGAGGATCTATCCGCAAAGACGATCTACGTGCGCCCGTCCTCCAGCTACCGGGAGAGCCTGCTGGCCTTGAATCAGCGCTTCGTCGCGCAGAAACGCGCGCCTGTCGTCATCAAAAATGCCTCTGAATACCTCGAGGACGAAGACCTCATCGAGATGGTGAGTGCGGGCCTGATCCCCCTGACGATCATCAATGCTCCCGTTGCGAAGTTCTGGCAGCAGGTATTCCCGGCAATTACCGTGCACGACACGGTTGCCGTGCGGAAGGCCGGTGACATCTCCTGGGCGATCCGCAAGGGCAGCCCGCAGCTCAAGGCCGCCGTCGATGACTTTATCACCCGCAATGGCAGGGGCACGGCAATCGGCAACATGATCCTTGCGCGTTACCTGAAGGACGCCAGGTACGTGAAGAACGCCGCATCCACCGAGGAGCGGAAGAAATTCCAGGCGCTGATCGGCTACTTCCAGAAGTACGGTCAGAAGTATGACGTCGACTGGCTGCTGATGGCGGCGCAGGGGTACCAGGAGTCGCAGTTGAACCAGCAGGCCAGGAGCCAGGTCGGAGCGATTGGCGTCATGCAGGTGATGCCGGCGACCGGCAAGGAAATGAAGGTCGGCGACATCACGCAAACGGACGCCAACATACACGCTGGCGTCAAGTACATGCGCTGGATGATCGACAATTACTACGCCAACGAGCCGATGACCAAGCTGGATAAGGCTCTGTTCGCCTTCGCCTCATATAACGCGGGCGCGGGTCGGGTCTCGGGGCTGCGCAAGGAGGCGGCGAAGCGTGGCCTGAACCCCAATGTCTGGTTCCACAACGTCGAGTATGTCGCAGCGGAGAAGATCGGCGCGGAGACAGTGACTTACGTGGCCAATATCTACAAATACTACATCGCCTATCGTCTGATACTGGACCAGAGGGCCGCGAAGGCGAAGGGCACGGCCGCGCTGAAGCAGCGCGCCCAGTAAGTGGGATCATTCCCACATTCGCAACGGCAAGGAGATTGAGGCGGACCAGGGTGAAATGCACACGGTAACCCGCCGCCGTGACAATATGCGGGTACAATCCAATCGAGATGCCGATTGCTCACCTGCGCGATGGCGGGAATCGGTGCACCGAGCACCATGAAGAGTGGCCGGCAGTCCGTAGCGCATTGATCTTCACTCCAATGCCACGACCGGGCAGGAGCCCTGACCCGGAATTGCGCTGGAGGCATATGCCGTTGGCCCTGGTGCTGTCATTCGATCCCGTACCTGGCTGCCTGGCGCGTGCGCGCCGGAGTCTGTGCGCCGACATACCGTTCCTTGCAGTCGCCCGATGTTCCTGAAGACTCTGGCGCTCCTGTTGCCAGGCTATCGCAGCCCGACCTCGCCGTGGAATACGGACGAACTCATCCGCGCCGAGTTGTTCAGCCTCGAGCGGCTGGAAGAACACGCGGCCAGCCTGGCGAGGGCGCAGCCGGTCACGGCGCAACCCAGGTCGCGGCGCTCGCTCAGGGCGCGCCTGCGCGACAACGAGTCGGCGCTGCTTGTGGCGTATCGCGACATTGCCGCTGCGGTCGGGGCCGGACGCGCCATCACGCCGGCGGCTGAGTGGCTGCTCGACAACTACCACCTGGTCGAAGAGCAGATTCGCGAGATCCGCGAGGACCTGCCGCCAAGTTTCTACCGCCTGCTGCCGAAGCTGGCTGACGGGCCGCTGCTCGGCTACCCGCGGGTCTTCGGCCTGGCCTGGGCTTTTGTCGCCCACACCGACAGCCGCTTCGAACCCGAGGCGCTGCGCCGCTTCCTGCGCGCCTACCAGCGCGTCCAGCCACTGACGATCGGTGAACTGTGGGCCGTGGCAATCACCCTGCGCATCGTGTTGGTTGAAAATCTGCGGCGAGCCGCCTCACGCATCGTCAGCAATCGCTACGTGCGCCAGCATGCCGACGCGGTGGCCGATCGTCTGCTGGGCGTCAATGGATGGCCGGGCGAGCCGGGCATTCCACTGGATCGCACCCCGCTGGGCAGGGATTTCCACCCGGCCTTCGTGGTGCAACTGGTGCAGAGGCTGCGCGACCAGGATCCTCAGGTCACGCCGGCACTTCGCTGGCTCGAACAACGCCTGAGCGCCGCAGGCCAGACCTCCGAGCAGATCGTGCGCGACGAGCTCCAGAAACAGGGTGCTTCGAACGTGACGGTGCGCAACATCATCACCAGCATGCGCCTGCTCTCGGACCTGGACTGGACTGAATTCTTTGAGAACGTCAGCCTGGTCGATGAGCAAATGCGCGATGGCAGCAATTTCGCCGCGATGGATTTCGCCAGCCGTAATCTCTATCGCAGTGCAATCGAGGAGATTGCCCGCGGTTCAAAGCGCTCGGAACTGGAGATTACCCAGGCCGCACTGCGGGCGGCGCAAAGCCACGTCACGGGCGATCTAGGCGAATCCGGCGCGCCGCCGGGTCGAGAGACGGATCCGGGATTTCACCTGGTGGGAGGCGGCCGCCCTGCATTCGAGGCTGCGGTCGGTTACCGCGCGCACTTTGGCAGCCGGTCGCAGCGAGTCAATGTCGTCAAGGGGGCACGCCGCTACGTTGTCGCCATCGCGCTGCTCGGCACGTTCGCGCTGTGCGTGCCGATGCTGGGCCTTCAGGCGCGCGGCATCGGCGGTTGGCCCCTGGCGTGTCTGGCGCTGCTCGGCTTCATCCCGGCCCTCGATGTGGCAGTGGCCCTGATAAACCGTGCCGTGACCGGCAACATTGGCGCGACGATCCTGCCTGGACTGGCCCTGCGCAGTGGTGTGCCGGATTCGCTGCGCACGCTGGTCGCAGTTCCTGCGATGCTGACTTCGCACCTCACCGTCAAGATCCTGCTGGAGCGCCTGGAGGTTCACTACCTGTCGTCGTCCGACGGTGAGCTCTACTTTGCGTTGCTGACCGATTGGCCTGACGCAGCAGAAGAGCTAGTCGCCGGGGATGAGGCCCTGTTGCAGGCCGCGGCTACAGGCATCGAGCAGCTGAACCGGCGTCACCAAGCCGGCGCCGCGGGTCCGCGTTTCTACCTGTTGCATCGCCGACGGGTCTGGAGCGCCGGACAGCAGACCTGGATGGGCCTGGAGCGCAAGCGCGGCAAGCTTCACGAGCTCAACCGGTTGTTGCGCGGCGCGACCGATACGACGTTCGTCGCCGCCGACGGCCATCGCATGCTCGTGCCGCCAGCCGTCCGTTTTGTCATTACGCTGGACGCTGATACGCGCCTGCCACGCGACAGTGCCCGACGGCTGGTCGGCAAGATGGCCCATCCCCTGAACCGGCCGCGATTCGACCGCGGCACTGGACGTGTGATCGACGGCTACGGGGTGCTGCAGCCACGAGTGGCGCCGACCTTGCCTGCCCAAGGGTCGCGTTTCCAGCGCGTATTCTCCAGCGCCAGCGGCATCGATCCGTACGCGGCGGCGGTCTCGGATGTCTACCAGGACCTGTTCGGCGAAGGTTCCTACGCCGGCAAGGGTATCTACGACATCGATGCCTTCGAGGCCGCACTGGCCGGGCGCGTGGCCGACGGCGCGCTGCTCAGCCACGATCTGTTCGAAGGTATCTTCGCGCGCGCCGGCATGGTCACCGATGTCCAGGTGGTCGAGGATTTTCCGTCGCGCTACGAGGCAGCGGCCGCGCGTCAGCACCGTTGGGCGCGCGGCGACTGGCAGTTGCTGCCCTGGATCCTGGGCCGCCCCGACGCCGCGGCGGCGGCGGGCGTGCGCGGCCGCGCACGGCTGCCGCTGATCGGCCTGTGGAAGATGCTGGACAACCTGCGTCGCTCGCTGTGCGCGCCCACCTGCGTGGCGGCACTGCTGGCGGGCTGGCTGCTGCCAGCGGGCGCGGCGCTGCTGTGGACTGCCTTCATACTGTTCACCATCGCGCTGCCCGCGTGGTTGCCGGCGTTCGCCGCCATCGTGCCGCGCCGCTCGAGCATTACGCTGCGCAGTCATTTCCACGCGCTGCGCCGGGACGTCCGAACGGCCGGCACGCAGAGCGCGTTTCTGCTCACCTTTGTCGCTGACCAGGCCTGGCTGATGAGCGATGCGATCGCGCGCACCCTGTTCCGGCTGCTGGTGAGCCGACGCAACCTGCTGCAGTGGGTGACCGCCGCCGAGTCGAGCCTCGGCTCGCCGCTTGGGCTGCGCGGCGCCTATCGACGCATGTCCGGCGCCGTGGCGGTGGCTGGCACGGCGGCCTTGCTCGTGTGGGCGCTGAATCCAGCGGTCGGTGCACTGGCCGGGCCGGTCATCGCGTTGTGGCTGCTGTCACCGGCGCTGGCGGTATGGATCAGCGCCGCGCCGCCCGCCGCCGACGGGGAGCAGTTGCCCGTCCGTGACGCGCAGGTGCTGCGGCAGGTAGGGCGTCGCACCTGGCGATATTTCGAGACCTTCGTGACCGCGGAAGAGAACATGCTGCCGCCGGACAACTACCAGGAGGACCCGCGACCGGTCATCGCGCACCGCACCTCGCCAACCAACATTGGCCTCTACCTGCTGGCCGCGGTCAGCGCACGTGATTTCGGCTGGGCTGGAGCGGCCGAGACCGTGGAGCGCCTGGAGGGGACACTGGCAACCTTGCAGCGGCTGCCCCGATACCGCGGCCACCTCTACAACTGGTACGACACGCGCGACCTGCGCCCGCTCGAACCGCGCTACGTATCCACCGTTGACAGCGGCAACCTGGCGGCGCACCTCCTGACCCTCGCCAATTCCTGCCGCGATTGGCAGCCGCCCGCGAACTGCGCCGATTCGCCGCTCACCGCGATTGCCTGCGCCGGGGCATTGGATACGGTGGCGCTGACCCGGGAAGCGCTACTGGCGATCCCCGAGGTACGGCGCACACAGAGCGTCGATCGTCAGCATCTCATGGCGGCGCTGGTGGTGCTGGGCACGGCACTCACATCGCGTGATCCGACCGCCGTCGCCGCAGCGGCGGCCACCATGCTCGATGTGGCGCGCGGCCTGGCCAGTGAACTGGGCGATGAATCGGGCGTCGACATGCTCTATTGGGCGGAGGCCACGTGCCGCTGCCTCGCCAGCGCGCGGCGCGACGCTGCTCTTTCCGAGGAGTTGGCTCGCGCGCTGGTGCTGCGCATCGCTGCGATCGAGGCGGCGGCCCGCTCGTTGGCCGTGGCCATGGAGTTCGGCTTCCTGCTTGATCGCGAGCGCCGGCTGCTGTCGATCGGCTACGCTGCAGCGGAAGGCACGCTGGACCCGAGCTGCTATGACTTGCTGGCCTCCGAGGCGCGCCTCGCCAGCTTCGTGGCCATCGCCAAGAACGACGTGCCGGCGCGGCACTGGTTTCGGCTGGGGCGTGCGGTGACGCCGATCGGTAACGGCGCGGCGCTCATTTCGTGGTCGGGATCGATGTTCGAGTACCTGATGCCCTCGCTGGTGCTGCGGGCGCCGGCCGGGAGCCTGCTGGACCAGACCAATCGCCTGATCGTGCGCCGCCAGGTGCGCTACGGCACGGAGCTGGACGTGCCCTGGGGCATTTCGGAGTCGGCCTACAACGCGCGCGACCTCGAACTGACCTACCAGTACTCCAATTTCGGCGTGCCCGGCCTCGGGCTAAAGCGCGGGCTGAGCGAAGACACCGTGGTCGCGCCGTATGCGACCGCGCTGGCGGCGATGGTCGATCCGGCGGCCGCGGTGGCCAATCTCGCGCAGCTGCAGGCGCTGGGCGCGCTCGGCCGCTATGGCTTCTACGAGGCGCTGGATTACACGCGCAGCCGCCTGCCGGAGGACGCCCAGTTCGCGATCGTGCGCGCCTACATGGCGCACCACCAGGGCATGACGCTGTGCGCGATCGCCAATGTGCTGCACGACTGGCCGCCTGCGCGCACGCTTCCACGCCGAGCCGATGGTGCAGGCCACCGAGCTGCTGCTGCAGGAGCGCACGCCGCGCGATGTCTCGGTGACCCATCCGCGCGCCGAGGAAGTGAGCTCGAGCGCGCGCATCAGCGACAGCCTGGCGCCGGTGGTGCGCCAATTGCACACGCCGCACGATGCGACACCGCAGACCCAGCTGCTGTCCAACGGGCGCTACACCGTGATGTTGACCGCCGCGGGCTCTGGATTCAGCCGCTGGGGCGATCTGGCCTTGACGCGCTGGAGCGAGGATGCCACCTGCGATGCCTGTGGCAGCTATTTCTTTCTCCGCGACGCCGAGAGCGGGCGCGTGTGGTCGACCGGCTACCAACCCTGCGGCGTCGAGGCGGATCGGTATGAAGTGACCTTCACCGAGGATCGGGCCGAGTTCGTGCGCGTCGACGGTACGATGACCACGACTGCTGGAGGTGCTGGTCTCGCCCGAGGATGACGCCGAAGTGCGCCGCATCACGCTGACCAATAACGGCAACCGCGTGCGCGACATCGACGTCACCTCCTACTGCGAACTGGTGCTGGCACCGCCCGGCGCCGATCTGGCGCATCCCGACGTTCTCGAAGATGTTCGTGCAGACCGAATACCTCGACAAGCCGGGGGCGCTGCTGGCGACTCGTCGCCGTCGCACGCCCGGCGAGCCGGAGATCTGGGCCGCGCAACACGCGGTCGTCGAAGGCGAGCGCGCGCGGCAGCCCGAGTACGAGACCGATCGGGCGCGCTTCCTCGGTCGCGGCCACGGGCTGCGCGATCCGATCGCCGTGCACGACGTGCGGCGGCTGTCGAATACCGTGGGCACCGTGCTCGATCCCATCTTTGCGCTGCGCCAGCGAGTGCGAGTTCCGGCCGGCGGCACGGTGCGGATTGCAGTGTGGACCTTTGTCGCCGCCAGCCGCGAAAGCGTGCTGCAGCTGCTGGACAAGCACCAGGACAGCAATGCCTTCGTGCGCGCCGGCACGCTGGCCTGGACCCAGGCCCAGGTGCAGCTGCGGCACCTGGGCATCGAATCGGCCGAAGCCAGCCTGTTCCAGCGGCTCGCGGGCCACTTGCTGTATGCGAATGCCGCCATGCGGCCCGCGGCTGCGACCATCAGTCGCGGCGCCGCAGGGCCGGAGGCGCTGTGGACTCACGGCATTTCGGGTGATCTGCCGATCGTGCTGGTGCGGATCGACGACGTGGAAGACATCGACATCGTCCGCCAGCTGCTGCGCGCGCAGGAGTACTGGCGCATGAAGCAACTGGCCGTCGATCTGGTCTTCCTCAATGAACGCGCCGCCTCCTACGTGCAGGATCTGCAGAGTGCGCTCGAGACGCAACTGCGCATGAGCCAGTCGCATCCGCGGCTCGGTGGCGACCAGACCCGAGGGCGCGGTCTTCATCCTGCGCAGCGACCTGATATCGGCGCCGGCGCGCGCGCTGCTGCTGTCGGTGGCGCGGGTGGTGCTGTCCGGACAGCGCGGGAGCCTGGCGGTGCAGCTCGATCGACAGCGCGAGCCGGCGGGCGAGGCGCGGCCGCTGCCCATGCAACCGGCGGCGGAGCCGGTGCCGCCGGAGATCGCGCCGCCGGTCGGCGCTGGAATACTTCAACGGGCTTGGTGGCTTCGCCGCCGACGGGCGCGAGTACGTGACGATTCTGGGTCCAGGTCAGTCCACGCCGGCGCCGTGGATCAACGTGATCGCCAATCCGCAGTTTGGCTTCCTGGTCTGCGGTCGAGGGGAGCGGTTACACCTGGGCGCGCAACAGCCGCGAGAACCAGCTGACCCCATGGTCGAACGATCCGGTCAGCGATCGCCCTGGCGAAGTGCTGTACGTGCGCGATGAGGACTCGGGCGAACTGTGGGGTCCCACGGCCACGCCGATCCGCGATCCCGAGTCGACCTACAGCGCCCGGCATGGACAGGGATACAGTCGTTTTGAACACAGCGCGCAGCGGTATCGAGCTCGATCTGCTGATGTTCGTGCCGGTGGAAGACCCGGTGAAGATCTCGCGCCTGCGGATCCGCAATGCGTCGCGCGCAGACCCGCCGACTCTCGGTCACCGCCTATGTCGAGTGCGTGCTGGGCTCCGCCCGCAGCGCCTCCGCGCCCTACATCATCACTTCGGTGGATGCCGCGAGCTGGCGCCCTGTTGGCCCGCAATCCCTGGAGCGCCATCTCCGCCGGGCGCGTCATGTTCGCGGATCTGCGTGGCCTGCAGAGCGCCTGGACCTGCGACCGCCGCGAGTTCATCGGCCGTCATGGCACGCTGGCCAGGCCCGCGGCGCTCACCGGACTGTCGCCACTGTCGCAGCGCGTGGGCGCGGGCCTGGATCCGTGTTGCGCCTT
Source organism: uncultured Gammaproteobacteria bacterium (assembly GCA_963778855.1). Lineage (GTDB taxonomy): Bacteria > Pseudomonadota > Gammaproteobacteria > Steroidobacterales > Steroidobacteraceae > FEN-1191. The sequence goes on from CAVZWC010000002.1 coordinate 411,323, forward strand.
GCAGACTTCAATCGAACTCGAAGTCGGCGAAGCCAGATGAAGATCGTGTTCCTGCTGGGCGAGGCGGACCAGGTCGCGGAGGCGCAGGCGCTGATCGCCCGCTATCGCGCCGCCGACCTGGATCAGATCTACCAGCAGGTGGTGGCGCTTTGGGACGATGTGCTGGGCAAGGTGCAGGTCAGGACGCCGGACCGGGCCCTGGACCTGATGCTCAATCGCTGGCTGCTGTACCAGACGCTGGCCTGCCGCGTGTGGGCGCGCTCCGGTTTCTACCAGGCCAGCGGCGCGTACGGTTTCCGTGATCAGCTTCAGGACGGCATGGCCCTGGTGCTGACACGGCCGGCGCTGGTCCGCGAGCATCTGCTGCGTGCTGCGGGCCGCCAGTTTTCGCAGGGCGACGTGCAGCATTGGTGGCTGCCCCACACCGGCCAGGGCGTGCGCACCCGCATCAGCGACGATCGCGTCTGGCTCGCCTATACCGCTGCGCATTACATCAGCGTGAGTGGCGACCGCGCGCTGCTCGACGAGCCGGTGCCATTCCTGAGAGGCCCGGCCCTGCATCCGGGCGAGCATGACTCCTATTTCCAGCCGGTCACCTCCGATGATATCGCTTCGTTCTTCGAACACTGCGCGCGCGCGCTGGATCAGAGCCTGCAACTGGGGGCGCACGGACTGCCGCTGATCGGCACCGGCGACTGGAATGACGGCCTGAATCGCGTGGGTGAGCTGGGTTGGGGCGAGAGCGTCTGGCTCGGCTGGTTCCTGTACGCGACGCTATGTCGGTTCGCGCCACTGGCGCGCGCGCGCGGCGACACGGCGCGCGCCGCACGCTGGCAGGACCATGCCGCGGCACTGCGCACTGCCCTCGAAGTCGGCGGCTGGGATGGGCAATGGTATCGCCGCGCCTACTATGACGACGGCACCGTGCTCGGCTCCGCAGCGAGCGAGGAATGCCGCATTGATGCCGTCGCGCAGTCCTGGTCAGTGCTCTCAGGCGCTGCGCCTCCAGAGCACGCGCGGCGGGCGATGGCGGCCGTGAGCGAACAGCTGATCCGCCGCGATACCGGCCTGGCACTGCTGTTCACGCCGCCTTTCGAACGTACTGCGTCTCGATCCGGGCTACATCAAGGGGTATCCGCCGGGCTTGCGTGAGAATGGCGGTCAATACACGCACGGCGCCCTGTGGTCGGTCATGGCGCTAGCCGAGCTCGGGCAGGGCGGTCAGGCCGGCGAACTGCTGGCCATGCTCAACCCGGTCAATCGTACGGCGACGCGCGCGGATCTGCATCGCTACAAGGTTGAGCCCTACGTCGTGGCTGCCGATGTCTATTCGGTCGCGCCACACGTCGGGCGCGGCGGCTGGACCTGGTACACCGGCTCGGCCGGCTGGATGTACCGGGCCGCGCTCGAGTTCATCCTGGGCCTGCGGGTGCAGGAGAACCGCCTGAAGCTGGTGCCCTGTCTGCCGGAACACTGGCCGCGTGCCGAGATTGGCTATCGGCATGGCAGCGCGCGCTACGAGATCGTGATCCAGAATCCGCAGCATGTGTGTGGCGGCATTGCCAGCCTCGAACTCGATGGCGTGTCGCTGCCGGACGGCGTGGACACTATCGAACTGGTCGACGATGGCGGTGTGCACCGCGTGCAGGCAGTGCTCGGCCCACGGCCCTCAAGCGCACGATAGCCATGCCGGCTATGGTGGTTTCTACGTGGAGGAGTGACCGGCCCGTAAGTTCGCTAGCGCGCAGACGCTCGGGGCGCGCTGATGGTTCAATGCCCCCGTGACGAAAGCCCCAGGGGATTCCCATGTACTGGCGCACCAAACCTGGTCTGTCGCGCGGCCTGGGTACCGCGTACCTCGCCGGCCTCGCTTCGATTTTGACCGGCGTGCGCGGGACTGCCCCCGGGCGCTGATTACCCGCGTTCGGTATCGGTGCGGCTCGCGGCCCCCGAATCAACCACCCTGGGCAGCCAGATGGCGATTGCGGCGAGAGCGCACGACGCGCGCTCCGGTTTTCGCATCATTACACCTGGCCTCGATGGCTTGCTGGTGCGTGTGCAGATGATCGACGCCGCCGAGCGAACCCTGGACCTGCAGTACTTCATATTTCGCGGCGATGCCACCGGCCGGCTGCTCACGGCGGCATTACAACGCGCGGCCGAACGCGGTGTGCGGGTGCGGGTGCTGGTGGACGATTCCGATACCGTCACCGGAGATGAGCAGCTGCTGTCGCTGGACGGGCATTCCAACCTCGAGGTCAGGGTCTTCAATCCCTTCGTCTATCGCGGCCACGCGACCCTGCTGCGAGCCGTCGAATTTCTCTTCAATGCGCGTCGGCTCGATTACCGGATGCATAACAAGTTGCTGGTGGCGGACAACGCGGTGGCGCTCGTGGGCGGCCGCAACATTGGCGATCAGTATTTTCAGATCGATCCCGACTCGCAGTTCGCCGACGACGATGTCTTTGTTGCGGGTCCGGTGGCCGACGAGCTGGCGGCAACATTCGATGAATACTGGAACAGCGGACTGGCCATACCTGCCGTGGCGCTGTCCCACAACCGGACGCGTACCTCCGTCGCGGCACCTTCCACCGAGTTTGCCGCGCAGATAGCCACGGGTGAGCCCTATGCGGGCATGATTTCCGGCCGCCTGCCGCTGGTCTGGGCGCACGCCCAGGTGGTTTGCGACAGTCCGGACAAGAAGGCAGTCGCGAGCGGTGAGCACGCCGGTCGGCTGATGAATGCGGCTGTGCTGGGCGCCGCGGGCGCGACGCGGTCTGAGCTCTTGATGGTCACGCCTTACTTCATACCGACGCCCAGGGAGCTCGAGCTCTTGCATGACTTGCGCCAACGCCAGGTGCAGGTGCGCATCCTTACCAACTCGCTGGAGGCGACTCCGGCCGTGTTTGCCCAGTCCGGCTATCTGCCCTACCGGGTACCCCTATTGCAGGACGGTGTCGAGCTCTACGAAGCGCGCGCCTTGCTCGGAAATACCCGGGGCAGCGGGCAGACCGCGGCCATCACACGCCACGGCAACTACGCACTGCACGCCAAACTGTTCGTGTTCGACCGCCAACGGCTGTTCATCGGCTCGATGAACTTCGACAAGCGTTCGAGCGAATTGAACACTGAAGTAGGGTTGATCATCGATAGCCCTGAGCTTGCGGCCCAGACCGCGACGCGCTTCGCGGCGATGGTACAGCCGCAGAATGCCTACGCGCTGGCGCTGCGGTCGAGCGTTGCCGGGCGCGCGCCACAACTGTACTGGCACACAGAGGAAGAGGGCTGGACCGTCGACTACCTGAGCGAGCCCGCGCGCGGCCCCTGGCAAAGAGTCGCGGTGCAGGCCCTGTCGCTGCCGCCGGTCGGCAACGAGCAATGAGATCGAGTGCGTCCGCGGCTCATGAGCCGCGTCGGCCGAGCAGTAAGCCGATCAGCAGTCCGGCGATGGCGCTGATGCCGACAGCCCGCCACGGCTGATTACGTACGAACTGGTCCGAAGCCTTGGCGCCGCTGCGGACCCGCTCGGCCACGGTAATGCCGGCCCCGCCGACCGAGGCTCGGGCCGCACTGATGCGGGCACTTAGCTTGGCCTTGGCCGTTGCGAAGTCTTCCGCTGTCATCGCAGTCGCCGACGAGAGCAGGTCCTCGACGTCACTCACGAACGCCTGGAATTGGCGCGCGACGGCTGAGTGCGTGCCAGAGCTGCTGTCGGCGCCGCCGGTAGGTGCGCCATTACCGGCAAGGTTTGTGTTCGCTGAGGCGCTGGGTGACTCGTGTTTCATATTGGCTTCCTGCGCAATTCGATGCTGAAAAAAAGACCGCCGTAGCGCACGCGCGCTACGGCGGCTGAGGTCTGAACGCTTCGGCAGTCTGCGCCAAGTGGGGGGGGAGGGCGACCATGGCTGCCGACGGGCGATTTGCCCGGCTCAGAGTGGGAAACTAACCAATTTCTAATCTCGCATTTCGGCAGTTCGCCGTCAGTGCGGTAGCGCACGCAGCGCCCCACCAGGTCGGCACGCTCATGCAGGGACGACGCATCCGGAGCGAGTGGCAATTGTCTCACTGGCTCTGTGCGCGTGCGAACACAGCATTGACGGCCTGATAGCAGGAACAGGACGTGCGCTTGAGCCCCGCCACGTCCAGGATCCGCAACTGTCCGCGCGTGTAAGCGATCAGTCCGCGTCGCTTCAGCTCGCTGGCCGCCTCGGTGACACCGACACGCCTGAGCCCGAGCATGTGCGCCAGGAATTCCTGCGTCAGTGAAAAGGCATCGGCGCCGACTCGATCGCGCGTCATGAGCAGCCAGCGTGCGAGCCGCTCACCAGCCGCGTGGAAGCGGTTGCAGGCCGCGGTCTGCGAGATCTGCGCCATCAACGCATAGGTGTACCGGTACAGCGATTGTTGCAGGGCCGGACTCCGGCCGAGGTCCGCGCGGAAGGTTGTCGCGCGCACGCGCAGCGCCTGGCCGCTACCCTGCACCAGTGCGCGCACGCCGGAAATGCCGATGCCGAGGATGAAAGGCATGCCGGCCATGCCTTCATTGCCCACCATGCCCACCTCGAGCGTGCGTCGCCGGTCGACCGAGGTCAGCAGTGAAATCAGGCAATTGACCGGAAAATAGACGTGACAAATGGTCTTGCCCGGCTCGTATAACACCTGCCCGAACTTGAGCGTCACCGGCTCGAGGTGCCGGTTCAGACGCTGGTATTCACTGTCCGGGATGCTGGCAAGTACCCAATTGGAAATAGTTGTACGGTTGGTCATCGCTGGGGCCTGGCGCTCTGCACGCGTCCTGGAGCGGTGACGGGCGCCCGCTCCATGCGCCAGCTTTGATTATGCGAGTCTGCCGCGGCGCTGTATGTACGCCAGCCAACGTAGGGTGTGCGCGCCGCTGCCGTCGCTACTGCACCTTGTAGGGCAACAGGCGCTCGATCTCCTTCTTGACCACGTGGTAGCACTCGCACGACCGTGCTTCGATTCCCACGCGATCCAACACGGTGATCGTGCCGCGGCGGTAGCGGATCAGGCCGGCAGACTGCAGCTTGCCAGCGGCCTCGGTTACGCCCTCACGGCGCACGCCCAGCATATTGGCGATCAGCTCCTGGGTCATGGTCAATTCATTGGACGAGAGGCGATCCAGGCTCAGCAACAGCCAGCGACAGAGTTGTTGATCGATCGCGTGGTGGCGGTTACAGACCGCGGTCTGCGCCATTTGCGTGATCAATGCCTGTGTGTAGCGCAGCAGCAGGCGCATCACCACACCGAAGCGGACGAATTCTTCCTTGAGCAGCGCGGTTTTCATGCGGTAGCCGTCGCCCGCGCTCTGCACGACCGCTCGGCTCGGGGTGGACTCGCCACCCATGAACAGAGAGATGCCGAGGATGCCCTCATTGCCGACTATGGCGATTTCAGCCGAGGCACCATTCTTCATCACGTACAGGAGCGACACGATCGCCGTGGTCGGGAAGTAGACGTAGCGCATCCGGCCGCCCGGCTCATAGAGCACCTCGCCCAAGTCCAGGGCCACATGTTCAAGATGGGGCTCCAGGCGCTTGTAATCGAGGGTCGGCAGCGCATCAAGCAGGTGGTTATGGAGCGCATCGTCCGGCGTGTCGCGCGACTTGCCGGCCGACAACCCTCCCTTGGGCGTGGTGGCCCCGGCCTTTGCAATGTTGCGCCGAGTTGATCCCATCGACGTAATGTACTCCGAAGCGGTCGCCAATGTCCGTCTCCGTACAGGGACAGTCACGGCCTCCGATCCTGAGGGGCGCGTACGTGCGTTATCGAACAGACCTGAGCCACGCCCGTTCCCCATGCTTCGCGTCATATGAGACCGAATGCTTTGCATATGAGTCGCTGGCAGGGATACCTGCCGCTCGCCAGTATGGCACTGTCGGATTTGCTGGAGCGGGCCGCCGGCGGCGGCCGGCAGTTTACTGCGCCGGAGCGCGCGCTGTTTTCGGCCTGTGAATTCTGGGTTGCGGTCGAGACGCGTGCGTTGATCCCCCATCTGGGTGAGCACGCCGCCGATTCTCTGCGCTATCTGAGCATCGTCTATTCGGCGATGGGTGCGCACCACGTCGCGCGAATGCTGATCGCGGCAGTCGGCGAGATCCGCGATGCGGCGAAGTCCGCAGATGCACTCACGTGCCTGGTGGCGCTGCAGGATCGCATGGCTCGGACCCAGGACCCCGTGGACCGGCTGATTGCCGGCCTGGCGCACGATATGGGCTTGAGTGCGATTCCGCGTCCCTACCAGATGGTGAGTTCTGGTGCCGAGTTCAGTGCCCAGCTTGCCTGAGCCGGAGCCGTCCCAGGTGCGGAGAGCGGCCCCCCTGGGCGCCGAGCAAATGGCGTATTCGCGCTGGGACAATGAAGGCGGTGCTATGCGGCGGGTTGTCCGGCCCGTAAGTTCCGTCGCGCGCAGCCCCTGGCAGGGATTGACGGTGCAGGCCCTGTCGCTGCGGCCGGTCGGCAACGAGCAATGAGACCACAGGCGGGTCCGCGGGCGGCTGGCGCCGCCATCCTGGCCGGCATCTCGGCGCTGGCTGGTGCTGCCGGCCCGCCACTGCCCCCGCCGCAGGCGGTGACGGAGATCGACTTTCTTCTGGCTGCCCTGGGCACATCAGGTTGCGATTTCTTCCGCAACGGCCGCTGGTATGGTGCGCAGCAGGCGCAGGCCCACCTCGATGGAAAATACCACTGGTTAGTGGTTCGCAATCGCGTCACGACCGCCGAGGAATTCATCGAGCTGGCGGCCACCCGCAGCAGCCTGACCGGCCAGCCGTATGCAGTGCGCTGTGCAGGCGGGACGCCGGTGAGCAGCCACAGCTGGTTGTCTGAGCAGCTGCGCCGTTATCGTGACGCCCCCGGAACACCACGCGCTGGGCGTGGTGCTCCGGTTGTTCAACCATCGAACTAAGGGTCAATCGTCTTTCTTGACCGTGAGCTTGCTGTTTACGCTCTTGACGCCTTTCGTCTCGCGTGCGATCGCCACCGCCTGGTCCACGGCTTCCTGCGTCCGGGCGCTACCGGTCATCCACACCACGCCATCCTTGTCGGTATCGACCGAGATGCGTCCCAGGCTGGTGAGGTGGTCCGCCGCCAGCTTGGTCTTGATCTCGGTCGTGATGGCCGAGTCCTTCACGAACACCGTGGGACTGGAGCGATCGGTATCGGGGTCACCCGCCGCCATGACTGCGGCTGAGCCGAGCAGCGCCGACATGGCGATGCACGTTGCAAGTGTATTGGTCTTCATATGCTTTCCTTGGATTGAGTCAACCACTAATCATGCCGAAGTCACAGGCTCCGAGCAGTTCGCTAGCGCACATAGGGGCGTAGCTGCTCCCGGGAAGCTGGGTGCGCTTGCGCACTGACGACGCTCGCGACTACGGGCAGAATCAGCAGCCCTTCATACGGGGATCGACATGAACAGCTCCATGAATCTGACTGACGTCCAGACGCTGCGCGTCCAGGCACGCAAGCACATCGAGGAGGGCGCGGTCACGGCCGGCTATGCCGCCGACCGGGCACTGGTTCTGAAGCTGCTCAACGAGGCCCTGGCCACGGAAATGGTCTGCGTACTGCGTTACCGGCGCCACCACTTCATGGCACGCGGCATCGACGCGAGGAACACGGCCGACGAGTTCCTGGTGCACTCGAACGAGGAGCAAGGGCATGCCGATCAGATCGCGGAACGCATCGTGCAGCTTGGCGGCGAACCCGACTTCTCACCTGACAGCCTGGCGAGCCGCAGTCACGCGGAATACGTGGCCGGTGTTTCGCTGCTGGACATGATAAAGGAAGACCTGGTGGCCGAACGGATTGCGATCGACAGCTATCTCGAGACCATCCAATACCTGGGCGATCGGGACCCGGCCACCGGCCAGATGCTCAAGGGCATCCTCGCCGTTGAGGAGAGGCACGCCGACGAACTCGCAGACCTGCTCAAGGACCTGCCAGGCCGGAAGAGCTAACCAGCGGCGCTCGGTGCAGCAACGCGGTAGGGCAACAGGCGGTCAAATTCCACCTTGACCACCGAGTAACACTCGCACGACCGTGCTTCGATTCCCGCGCGATCCAGCACCGTGATCCTGCCGCGGCGGTAGTGGATCAGGCCGGCAGACTGCAACTTGCCAGCGGCCTGGGTGACCCCCTCGCGGCGCACACCCAGCATGTCAGCGATCAGCTCCTGGGTCATGATCAGTTCGTTTGCTGATAGCCGATCCAGGCTCAGCAGCAGCCAGCGACAGAGCTGCTGATCGACCGTATGGTGCCGGTTGCATACCGCAGTCTGCGCCATCTGCGTGATCAGTGCCTGTGTGTAGCGCAGCAGCAGGTGCATCAGCACACCGAAGCGGCCGAATTCATCCTTGAGCAGTGTGGCTCTCATCCGGTAGCCGTAGCCCGCGCTCTGTACGACGGCGCGGCTCGGGGTGGTTTCGCCACCCATGAACAGTGAGATGCCGAGGATGCCCTCATTGCCGACGACGGCGATTTCAGCCGAGGCGCCGTTCTGCAACACGTACAGCAGCGACACGATCGCCGTGGTGGGGAAATAGACGTAGCGCATCTTCCCGCCCGGCTCATAGAGCACGTCGCCGAGCTTGAGCGCCACGTGCTGCAAATGCGGCACCAGACGCTCGTAGTCCTCGGCCGGAAGCGCATCGAGCAGGTGGTTTAGATGGGCATCCCGTCGGGTCTCCGACAGCGTGCCGGTCGACAAGTGCCCCTTGGCCGCGGCGGCCCTGATCGGCAGCGTGCTAGGTCGAGTCGTCCCCACCGCCCTATTTTACGCCAAGCCGCACCCATGAGCGATATCGAGCATTGTCCACCAGGGACAGGGAGACAGTCGGCCCGCCGGGCGGGAGCCGCTGTCTCCGTGGGTCGGGCCCTAGCGGGCAGCGACCGTGCTGTTGGCGATGATCACTTCCACGCGCCGATTCTGCTGGCGACCAGTCACGGAGGCGTTGTCGCCGACCGGTGAACTCTTGCCCTTGCCCGTGGCCACCAGGCGCTCGGTGGCGATGCCCTGGTTGACCAGGTAGCTCTTCACCGAATCGGCACGCCGCTGAGACAGACCCTGGTTGTACTCGTCGCTGCCGACGCTGTCGGTATAACCATCGATCTGGGCCGTACGATCCGGATGCTTGTTGAGGAATCCGGACAGCTTGGTCAGCTGGGCGCCCGCGCCCATGTTCAGCGTGGCGGTACCGGTGGTGAAGAGCACGTCGCCCAGGGTAAGTACCAGGCCGCGGTCGGTCACTTTTGCCTGCAGATCGTCGATCTGCTGCTGCAAATCGGCCGCGTTGCGTTGGCCTTCGGCCACGGCAATGACGGTCTTCTGATTGGCCACGTCCGTTTCCTGCGTTCGCGCCTTCAGCTGCATGGCCGCGCGCTGCTCGGTGATGTCCTTGCGTTGGTCGACGGCCAGTTGACTCTGCGCCACAGCGGTCGCGATGGAGATCTCGCGGTCGGCCATGAACTGAAGGTGCGCGTTGACCGCCGGATCGGCCTGCGGCTTCTCCGCGGCCGCTACGGCCATATTGGCTTTCTCGATGGCCAGGGGCGCGCGGCCCGCGAGCTGCGGGTCTGCCTGCAGCGTGGTCAGGCGCGCGCGCAGTGCGGCGGAGCCTGGCGGCTGGGTGGCGACCGTAGCACAGGCGGCCAGCAGGGCCGCCGCGACCGCCACTGCGATCAGCGGGTAGGTGGGTGAATGGGTGGCGTTCATGGCGTGCTTCCTGTGTTGCGTTGCATCTCGTCGGACAAGGTGTCGGTGCTGTGCAGCATCTCGTCGTTGACAGCCTGGTTCTTGAGCGCGGTGGTCTGCGCGTACGCGAGCTCGGCATCGGCACGGGACTCCTGTGCCAGGCGTTCGGCTTCGGTCATGCGCTTGGCCTGCACGGCAGCGTTGGCGGCGGCCAGCTTGGTGCGGGCCTCGGCCAGTTGCGGCGACGAGGCGTCGGCGATGTGGGCCTGGTCGGCCACGGCGATGGCCTGCTTGGCCTCGCTCAGGGCCACCAAGGGGGGCGGAGTGGAAGCGCAGGCGGCGAGCAAGCAGCACGCCTCCCAGGCCAGCCAGGCTGGCGGTCGGGTGGTGCAGGCCTATGCCACCCCGCATTGGTCGGGTCATGATGATCTCCTTCAGAGGAAGCCGATCTGGGTCGCCTGAGATTGAGCGGCCGCTCGACTGTGCACGGAGTATGTGCTCATGCAGTGCCGGCCGTCGGTGCGCTGGCGAACGCACAGCTGCGACGGCTCGGCTCTATGTTCGGTTTCGCACAGACAGGCGGCAGGCACCGGTGCCAGCCTGTTGCGCGGTGCGTACGGCCAACGGACGGTTCACGTCATGAAGAATCAGTGGGGCGGGCACTCTGCAATCACGCGCAGCAAGCTGCTGACCATCCTCGAACGCGCGGCCGGTGGCTGCGAAGATTTCTCGGTGCCGGAGCGGGTCCTGTACGCGGCCTGTGAGTTCTGGTCCGCCGTCAATGCGCGTGCGCTCAAGGCATTTCTAGGCGCCAATGCGGTGCAACAATTGCGCGATTTCGCCGCCGTCTTCGGTGCGATCGGTGCCATCGAGGTCGTGCGGGAAGTGGACGAGGCGCTCGAGGCCCTGGATATGGCCGGGACGAACAGCCAGTGCGCGGAATGCATCCAGCGCCTGCAAGAACAACTGCGACAATCCACCGATCCGTTGAAGCTCAATGACCTGGTCGCAAGATTTGCCCAGCGCGTGCACTGAACCGGGCGCTGGACCTGTTCACTGGCCCGCTAGTTCCTCCGACCCATCGCCAACAGCAGCCCACCTGCGACCAGCGCACCGATACCAGCCCAGATGGGGACATTTACGTGTCGGGTCTCGTCGACCGACAGGTGCAGTGAGCCGACATCGGCGTGATGGGTTTCCTTCGTGTAGCTGAAGCCGCCGTAGACCAGAGACAGGCCACCGGCGATCAAGAGCACGATGGCAACCAGTTTCTGTGTGTTCATGAATTTCACTCCTGCGTGCTCGATACGCAGCGTGCGACCGATGTCGGCGGCTGCCTGTGGATCGAATACGAGCATTATAGTAAGTGGGGAAGGGCGCGCGGTTCTGTACGGGGGCGTACATAGCATGCGCACTGTGCCCCGCGCGACCGCCGGCGCACGTCGAGACGCGTACCGTATTTCGAGTTAACACGCGCCTGCCATCACGCGATGGCCATAGATAAGAAAAACTGAAGCGACGCCAGGCTTGGGTCGCCGACCCCTTGCGTGACACCGGCCGTCAGGGGCGCCTGGCACTGTTATAGACTTCTGGATACATTGCTGCCTGGGGTGTTGGCATGCCCGTTCACGTATGCATCTCATCATGAATCTCTGGATCATAAGACACGCGAAGTCGTCCTGGGCAGACGATGATCTGTCGGACTTCGATCGGCCATTGAAGCGCCGCGGCGAGAAAGACGGTAAACGGATGATCCGCTGGATGCGTGAGCAGCACGCGCGGCCAGAGCAGATTATCTCCAGTGATGCCGCGAGAGCGAAGGCAACCGCTGAATTCGTGCGCGCGGGATATGCCGTGCCGACCGATCGCGTGCGCTTCGATCATCGCCTCTACGCAGCGTCCGTTGACGTGCAGCTCGCGGTCTTGCGCGAAGTGGCTGACAGCGCGACATCCGTCGCACTGGTTGCCCATAACCCGGAAGCAACTGAAGTCGTCAACGCCCTGGCCGGGGCGCACGTGATTGAAAAACTGCCGACCTTTGGCATCGCCATGCTGGTGGTCCGGGTGCCGTGGTCCGAAGTCTCCTTTGGGTGCGCAACGTTCATCGCCCTGCAGACGCCGAAAGACCTGCGCCTGTCCCTGCGGTAACCGTGCGAGTGCAGGTAAAGGCAAAATGACTCGAACTTTCCGCTTGCCCCGCTCCGTCGCATGCACCGTGATCGGTTGGCCTACGACATATATGTATCGATGAGGCTGTTGGACAGCCGAGGGAACCATGAGCTACAGCAAGAAAGGCGTCGTTGACGGACTCGCTTACGAGCCGATGAAGGAGCCGCGCTACGGCGAGATCGCCACCTTCATGCGCGCGCCGCTTGCCGAGAGGCTGACAGATGTCGACATCGGGTTGATTGGCGTGCCCACAGACCTCGGCGTCACGAACCGTCCGGGTGCCCGGCACGGACCGCGCGAGATCCGCAACTCGTCGAGCCTGATGCGCGCGTTCAATCTAGGCCTGCGCGTGAACCCTTACGAGCTTTGCCGCATCGCCGACCTCGGCGATGTCCGCTTGACGAACCGCTTCGACCTCGAAGCACAGACCGCCCAGATCGCCGACTATTATCGGCTGGTGCACAAGGCCCGTGTCATCCCGGTCACGGCGGGCGGGGATCACTCGATCACGTTCCCGATTTTCCAGGCGATCGCCGCCGATGGGCCGATCGGCATGGTGCATATCGACGCGCACTGCGATACCTGGGGTGAGTTTTTCGGGTCGAAGTTCACGCACGGCGCGCCTTTCCGGTTGGCAGTCGAGCACGGACTGCTGGATCCCAAGCGCACCATCCAGATCGGCATACGCGGCGGACAGAACCTGATGGACGGCATCAATTTCTCACTCGACCACGGCATGCGGGTCGTGTTCATGGAGGAGTTCGCGAAACTGGGTGTCGAAGCCGTGATTGCCGAGGCCCGGCGGGTCGTCGGCAGTGGCCCGACTTACATCTCATTCGACGTCGACGGCCTCGATCCGGTGTATGCGCCCGGCACAGGCACGCCGGAAGTTGGCGGCATCACGACACTGGAGGCGCAGCGGCTCCTGTACGGCCTGCGGGGCCTGAACCTGATCGGGGGAGATGTCGTTGAAGTCGCGCCACCCTACGACCAGACCGGCAATACCGCACTGGTCGGCGCGACGATGATGTTCGAAATTATCTGCCTGATTGCAGACCGCCATTGGGGTAATAGGAGCTGAGAGCCGTCCCGGTCGCGATGCCAGTCTTGGGGAGCGATCCTGGTGCCAAATTGACATTGGTTTCATGCCGGCGTAGACACAGGGCCTAACGGGTGTCAGACCACGTGGAACGTAGGCCTTCGACCCGGGGTATTTACTGCAGGAGAATAACAATGGAATTCGTATGGTTCATATTGATCGGGCTCGTCGCAGGCTGGCTGGCGGGACAGTTCATGAAGGGAGGCGGCTTCGGCGTGATTGGCGACATCGTGGTGGGCGTGGTCGGCGCGCTTCTTGGCGGGTTCATTTTTAGGACGCTGGGCGTGTCTTCGGGCGGAGGCTTGATCGGCGCCATTATCGTGGCAACCATCGGTGCTGTTGTTCTCATCTTCTTGCTACGGCTCATCAAGCGTGCCTAGACAGCCCCAGCCCTAGCGATCCGTGTGAGCGGCGCGTGTTGTACGAGACGCGCCAGCGCTCGATGAGGACCTGGGCCTCTCGCAAGGTGGAAAGGTTCTCCCCGTTCGGCAGCTCATCGCGCAGGCGCCCGTTGAAGCTCTCGCAGTAGCCGTTCTCCCAGGGACTGCCCGGAGTGATGTGGAGGGATTTGGCACCGAGCCGTGCCAACCAGCCGCGCGGGTTCCTGCGCGAGGGAGATCCACGGCAATTGACATTTGACGAGGAGCGCGGGGAGACCAAGAAATGTTTACGATCGAGCCAATCCACGGCCGATTGCGTAATTGGAGCTGCGAACATCGTGAGAATTTAGGAAACTACCCGTCCACGAAAGCGGGGCAACTCCAGTTCAGTCGCACCGTCTGGGACCGGCAGCGCCTCTCAATGCCGCAAGTGCCAGTCCTTGAGTCTTTTCGCAGCCGTTCCGAACGGCCCCAGCTGGTAAACGGCCGCGCCGGCTGGCGAAAACGTGAACGGCTCGAAGGGTTCGGCGATCATCTGATCGAGATAGGCTGTCGGCGCGGTGCCAGTGCTGACGTGCGGATTGAATTTCGCGCCCGCCCCAATCTTCTCAAACGTTGATACATACTGGATCAGACCAATATCCATCGCGGGATTGTCGTGCCCCGCGGTGAACGCGCCGATGGGTCCGCCTCGCAAGTTGAACGGGCTCGCGGCGGCGATGATATCCGCCTGCAACTTGAGTAATTCGGGCGTCGGCTTTGCGACTATGCCTGCGATCCCCAGCCCGCCGCCGGCCGGGATGTAGTAGAGCTTCGAGGCGTCCAGCTTCATGGCGTTGACCTTGGCAGCGGCGAACACCTTTTCCTCCGCGGCATAGAGCTTGCCCAGATCCGCTGTGCGGACGAAACACTGGAGCATGGTGATGTGCGGAGTATGCGTCGCATCCAGGGCGAACCCGTTCGGGTATACCTTGAGCAGGCGGGCATTGTTGTCCGCGGCGTGCCGGAGCATCGTGGCGTCGGGTTGCAGCAGGATGTCGATGGCGATGATATCGGACTGCGCCGCCGGGAACACGGTCTTCCAGTCGTTCTTCATGCTAACGACGGTCCAGCCGTCCTTGTTTGCCTCGTCTTCCAGCGCCGGCGTGAAGTAACCGTACTTGACGTCCGGCAGGCCGCGCGCCGGGCCATAGGCGAATTCCCGAGCCGCGTCGTCGTGCAGCACGAGCAGTTCGAAGCGCGCGCCGCCCCCGCCCTGAGTGTACTCGAGCATCTGCTGGTCGCCCACCGAATTGCCGAACGCGGCAATCGGCCGGCGGCCGATGTGCTGGTTGATGCCGACCGGTTTGTCGCCCTTGTCATCAATGAAGTTCAGCTGCGGCAAGCGCACGAGCACGGCCTTGCCGTTCAGCAGCTCAAACCTGGTCTTCATGCTGCTGCCGACCACCTGTTCCGGCGGGATGCCGTAGGCCGCTTCGGTCCACACGCGCATGAACTCGATGCCGCCACCGGAGACGATGAAGTTCTTGAAGCCATTCGCGCGCAGATAGGCGAGCACCTCGAGCATCGGCTGATAGGTCAAATCCACGAAGCGCTTGCCGGTCGTCGGATGCCTCGCGGTGGCGATCCATTCTTTGACGAGCAGCGCGAACTCGTCGGTGGTCATGCCGGTGTGCGTGGCCATGAACAGTTCCATGAGCCCGTGATCGCCGCCTTCGAGCGCCGCTATCACATCACCCTTGAGGAGTGAGGCAAACGGCTCGCGGGTTTTCCACTCGGGGTGTTGGGGCGCGAGCGCCTGCACGCGGTCGGCCACGAAGTAGAACTGCACCGGCGCCGGTTGTTCGCTCCACAGCGTACCGTCGTTGTCGAACACGGCGATGCGCTCGGGGACGGGCACGAAGTCGGGCGAGCCGGGCTTCGTCACCCTCTGAACGAATTCAATGATGGACTGCTTGGCCTTGCCTTCGTTCCATGAGGGCAAGGGGTCGGCAGCCAGCGCGGCGGTGGCACTGATCGCCAGCACACAAGCGAACATGGAGGCCAGGAGATTTTGTATCCGCATGGCTTTCGAAAATGCTTCCTTCGAAAGGATTGCTGTGTTGGGGGAGTCGCGGGCGGGCCACACTGCCAGCCCGCGTGTTGCACAAGTCGAGCGTTACTTTTCGGTGCCGCGCTCGCTGTCCCGTTAATTGCTGCCCTTAGTCTGCCCGCTGGTTATCGATTCCATCACGCGATCGAGGTTGAAGCTGCCGGGCTTCTGGCGCGGCGGGAATTCTCGAAAACTCTGCAGCCACTGCGCGACATAGCCGCCAGCGGGAGCCAGCAGGTAGACGTGATCAAAATACCAATGGTTGTAGTCCATGCCCTCGTATTCAGCGCGCTCGAACGGATCGGTGCGTAGATTTTCGATCATTGGCGCACGTAATTCCTCGAAAGGTTTTTGCCACACCGCCATGCCGTGGGCATTCTGTCTCAGAAAGGTAACCTTCCAATTGTCATAGCGCAGCGCGGCCATGTTGCCGTCGTCGGTCCAGTAGAGAAACTCATGGCGCGGCCAGGCGCCCTTGCCCTGGAACGCAGGCATCAAGTTGTAGCCGTCGAGGTGGATCTTGAAGTTCTTGTCGGCGTATTGCTTGCCCTTGAGCAGGTCTTCCTTGACGGTGGTGTCGCCCACTGCGGCCATCAGCGTTGGCAACATGTCTTCGTGCGAGCCAATGTCATTGATCACCGTGCCGGGCTTGATGACGCCGGGCCAGCGGATCATGCTGGGGACGCGATAACCGCCTTCCCAGTTGGTGTTCTTCTCACTGCGGAACTTCGTCGTGCCGCCATCCGGCCAGCTCATGCTCTCGGCGCCGTTGTCGGTGGAATACATGACGATGGTGTTGTCTTCGATGCCGAGCTTCTTCAGTTCCTCGAGCAGCTGACCCACCATGCCGTCATGCTCCACCATGCCGTCGGCATAGACGCCCAGACCGGTCTTGCCCACTGACGACGGCTTCAGGTGCGTCCAGACGTGCATGCGGGTCGAGTTCCACCAGACGAAGAACGGTTTGCCATCCTTGTGCGCCTGCTCCATGAATTTCAGCGCGGCGGCCGTGACTTCCTCGTCGACCGTCTCCATGCGCTTCCTGGTCAATGGACCGGTGTCTTCGCACTTCTGCTTGCCCATCCTGCCGAAGCGCGGGTCTACGGTGGGATCGTCCTGGTCGGTTGCGAAGCAGTGCATCACACCGCGCGGGCCAAATCGCTTCCTGAAGTTCGGATACTCCGATTCTTTCGGGTAATCGACATTCTCCGGTTCCTCCTCGGCATTCAGGTGGTAGAGGTTGCCGAGGAATTCGTCGAAGCCGTGCACCGTGGGCAGGAATTCGTTACGGTCGCCCAGGTGATTCTTGCCAAATTGTCCGGTGGCGTAACCGTAGGGCTTGAGTAGATCGGCGAGCGTCGGATCCTCGGGCTTGAGACCTTCGGGCGCGCCGGGCAGGCCGACCTTGGTCAGGCCGGTGCGGATTGGTGACTGTCCGGTGATAAGCGCTGCGCGGCCGGCGGTGCAGCTCTGCTGGCCATACCAGTCGGTGAAGATGGCGCCTTCCCGGGCAATGCGATCGATGTTCGGCGTCTTGTAGCCCATCATGCCCACGCTGTAGGCACTGACATTGGACTCGCCGATGTCATCGCCCCAGATGATGAGAATGTTGGGTTTCCTGGCGTCCGCCGCCCATGCCGGGGCGCCTGCCCCGATCAGCGTGACCAGCGCAGCCAGCCAGGAAAAATACATCCTTGAATTCGCAAGCATCGCTTTGTCTCCCCACCCAAATTAGCTACGACGTGAACCAAATTGCCAATTGTCCGGATACTCATGCTACTCCATTCGCTTCGCCCAGCCTATTGGATCCAAGTGGCACGCGGCGAGATCCTGAGGGAATGCGCTCGTTGTCAACGCCGAAACAAAAGGCCGATTAGAACTCCGCGGGATGCAAGAGTCAGTAGAACGTCACTCAGCCGACTGTCACCTGATTGGCCGGAAGGGCGGGTTATGGACGAAATGCACCGAGTGTGCAAAGCCTTCTTCAACAAATCGGACACGCTATCTGCGGTTCAGTTTGAAGTGAATCCCACACCTCACTACATCGACGCGGACATCGAGACACTACCGTATGAGGAGCCCCAAATAGCGAGCCGACAACATGTTCAAGATCGGTTTGCGGGAAAGCCACCACTGGCAAGAGGGTCCTCTGAGTCAATCTCGGAAGTTCGAACAGAAACCAAAACACATTTAGGGTGGATTTGTCGCTCTTAGTTGGAGTGCGCCAGTGAGCCGAGATCTTCTTGATGCTTGATCTTGGTAGCGGTGAAGCAATTTGTGCTGTCTCTGCGGTGCCCATTAGGGTGCGGGTAAAGGAAACACAATCAGGACGTTAGCTTCATTCAGGGCGGACTCAAGCTTTTCAACATTACGCCTTCCTGCGCTGCCAAAGAGTCCCTGCTCTCAGAACAGCGCCTTCAATACCTGCTCAAGCAGTTGCTCAACCGAGAACGTGGTCAGTAGTAGCGGCGCCACCGGCACCAGCGTGATCAGGGCCAATTCGAGCACGTTCTTCAGGTTGAAGGGCGTGGACTCAATGCCCTTGACAATCAGGAAGCTACCGCGCAAATCGGCGAGCGATTGGATGTCCGAACTGCCGACCAGCGCCTCTCCGGGTGCAGCACCGCCCCGAAACCACTTGCGCTCGAACTCGCCCGAATATCGTTGGCCCACCGCGCCGAATTCTTCCAATCCCAAGCGCCGGATTGCCCGAAGCGGCGGCATGAAGGCGAGCAGCGGACCGAGAACCACGAGCACCATTACGGCCACCGTGGTGAAGAGTTCCACCTTGAAAGACAGTAGTGTGGCACCCGTGTACAAGATTCGATTGGCGATCATGCCCGACAGCACCGCGCCCTGGGCGAGCAAGAGCAGCGTGTAAGCGCGCCTCGATTGGGCGAGAAAATGCAGGCCGGCCGTTCCATCGGGATGAGTCGGCATCAAGTTCAGCTTCATGCGCGACACCTGCCACAGAAATCGGCCCCAGATGAATAACCTGTAATACCAGCGCACCAGCAGGAACTGGGCGATCGGCAGACTCACATACGCCGCCCACCAGCCCGCGCTCGAAAGCTGCACTCTTCCTCCCACATGTGCGCCGTACCAGCTGGAAATGTCGAGCGTCGACTGTGTGCGCCAGATCAAGGGAATTCCCACCAGATACACAAACAGGACCAGCAGCAGCTCCGCAACGGCCGAATTGCGCAGGCGCATCGCCGAGGCAATCGCGGCATCGAACCGTGGCTGTACTGCATCCCGGATCATGTCGCGTTCCAGAAATTGTCGCACAACGAACGGCAGCCGCTTGTGAGCCATGACCTCAGCGCCAATCAAGAGCGGCACCGCGATCAGCAGCTTTGCGTGCGTCTCCAGGTCCTTAAGGAACGTCAGCGCCACGCGGCCACCCCAGGCGTGCCCTTCGGTCATCGACAACAACAGCAACGGGACCCAGGCCAGCAGCGCCATGACGAGCATACGCCGCCGGGTCAATTGCAGCTCATCTCCAGACAGCCGCGTGCGCCGCCAGAGCTGGTAAAGCGGCCCGCCGGCAACAAGCGAGAAGTCACTCAAAGTCCTTGGGGACGTGTCCTTGATGTAAGGCAGCATGTTTTACATCTGACTTGAATTACGCCAGGCAAGGTACCGAAGATAGATCGCACCGAGCCCCACTCACGGGCCTATGGCTTGGGTAGCAGCATCCGCTCGGGAGTGAGCTTGTAGGTCCATGGACACCCAGAGTTCTTCCAACCGTTCTTCAGCCGCTGTCCGTTGAAGAGGCTGTCGGCATCCCTGACCGGATCGCCCTCCATTCCGTCGATAATTTGATAGACGTTCTTGAACCCGGCCTGGGCGAGCATGTTGATGGCGATGGCGCTGCGGCCGCCGGAGCGGCACATGACGCAGATCGTGTCGTCGGGCTTGCCAAACGCGCGCACGCGGGAGACGAAATCGGGCAATGGCTGCATGGGAAACTGACCCTTGCCCGTGTCCCATACGTACGATTGAGCGGCCACGGGCACCTTCCAGGCCATGGTTGGATGGCCGACGAACAGATACTCCTCCGGGGTGCGGACGTCGAGGATCTTCACTGTCTCCGGCCCCGCCTTCCACTTCTCGTACGCCTCCTTTGCCGTGACGTAAAGGCCGAGGGCGGTCTGCTTTTCCTTAGGGATACTTGTGTTTGGCTCATTCATGGTCGGAGCCCCGCTTCAATCGGACGCTGCGTCATTTGACTGTGTAAGCCCGCGGTTCCAGGCAGGCGGCGAAGCGTCTCTTGAACAGGTCCAATTGCTGCTGCAGTGTGACGTGCTGCGCCGGCGCGGCCCCCAAGGCCAGGCGCGCGCCGGCATGCGAGCAATCAGGCCACTACCCAAGCCGTGCCGAAGACGTCGTGGGAAGTTTGTCCCCGGTCACCTTCGCCCAGCGCTCGTTGATCAGCTCCTTCGCGGCCTGTTCAATGAACTCCGGTGCGGCCCACTTCTGCACGTCAAAGTCGTTCTTGATGTAGCCATGGCTCTTCATGAAGTCTTTGCCGATCTCCACCGAGGCCAGGTTCTGCGCCGACAGGTTCGGCACCATGTCGATGTCCTTGATGCCCCGATAGGTGTCCTCGACGTCCAGGTAAAACGTCTGCCGGTCGAGGATGGCCGCGGCGGCGTGCTTGTGCCCATTCGCCCAGCGCCCGACCTTGATCATGCCTTTCATGAACGCGACGACAAGTTCGGGATGCTGCTCGGCCATCACATCCGTGCACGTGATGGCAGCGGGAATATTGGCCACCTGCAGAGTCCAGTCCGGATACCGGGAGAGGTCCTCAATGGCCTTAATCTTGCCGGTTGCCTCCTGCAGGTGCTGAAAGGGCTTGCTCTGGGTATAGATCGCATCAACGACACCCTTTAGTAACGCGGACTCCAGCGGACGGAACGCGAGGTCATGCTTATGATCGCGCTTGAGCCACAGTTCGGACGGGTTCTCCATGGGCGGACCGACCATCTTCGGATCGTTGTACCAATCGTCCGGATAGGGGAACTCGACGATCTCGACGTCCTTGCGGGTCATGCCGTTGATCCGCAGCATCAGCTCGATACCCTGCTCCTCCTGGATGCGCCACCAGTCGTTCTTGAGGGTGTTCAGACTCTTCGAGAGCCCGATCTTCTTGCCTTTCAGGTCGGCCATCCGATAAACGTCGTCCCGGGCGCGCACCAACATGCAGCCGCCTTCGTGAGGCGCATGCGTCAACCCTAGAAGCCTGGTTCGACGGATGTCCGCATGAACGTGAATCGGGGGGAACAGACCGCCGAAGCGGATCAAGTTATCGAGGTTGTGGATGTAGTGCGGGTACCAGTCGTTTCCCTGGGTGGAGCGGAGAAAAGCGTACTTGACGCCGAGCTTCTTATACTCCTCCCGAGTCCAGCCCAGTTCCTGGTCGACGTTGCTGGCCGACACCAGCGGGCAGTTGGTGTAATACACCTCATTCCAGTTCAGCGGCACGGTGTTGAGTTTGATGCCACCCTTGATCGGAGTCACGGCTGCCTTCTTCGCCAGGTCCCCAAGAGCACTCGCGGCGGGGTCTGCGCTCTTTCTTGCTTCGGTGGCCATAGATGTATCCTCCGTCCTTTCAACGAATCAATGATATTGCACAATACTTTGCGCGCTGGCGATTCAGGCGACTATACGTACTTTCCAATTCTGCCCCGACTGTTCGCAGACGGCAGTGGTGGCGGGGCGACGCAGTGCGCACGCAGATCATCTGCGCATTTGTGATCGACCAGTAAGGTATGCGGAGACATACAGGAGCGCGCGAGGGAGCATGAGAACCACGTCAAGCGCGCGACCTGTATCTGACACCCGGAAACGGCGTATACGGACATCGCGACTTTCATGGCCGTGAACATTTTCGCCGGCGTGGCAATGCAATATCCCATCGGCGCGTTGGTTGATCACTGGGATCGCCGCAGCGAGCGAGCGCTCGATGCACAGGAGATCACGGCGCGGGCACAGTCGTGGAGTTGCCAGGATTTAGTGGAGACTACTCCGGTTTAGCCGATTGATCCTTTCTTTCTTGAGACTGCCGAAGAAGGACTCAGGCACGGCGTTGTCCCAGCAATTGCCCCGGCGGCTCATACTGGGTTCGAGATGATGGGACTTGCAGAACCGCCGCCAGGCGTCGCTCCCGTATTGCGTGCCTTGATCGGAATGAATCAGAGCCCGACGTGGTCGTCGGCGCCGCACGGCCATAATAACGGCATCAAGCACGAGCTCACGATGGATTGTCGGACGGGTCGCCCAGCCAACGATCCGTCGCGAGTAAAGATCCATGACCACGGCCAAGTAAAGCCAGCCTTGCCAGGTCCGCATATAGGTAATATCCGTGACCCAGACGCGATTGGGCTTGGTGACCGTAAATTGTCGTTTGAGCAGATTCGGAATCAGAACCGCTGGCTTGTTTACAGAAACCCGCCGTGTTCGATAGCCATGCAAGGCGCGCAGCCCGTTCTGGCGCATCGGCCGTTCGACTCGGTGCTTGCTGCAGATCTCGCCGGCTTCACGCAAATCCAGAAACACACGCGGCGCGCCGTAAATGCCGTGACTGGCAACAAAGGAGGCGCGGATCAATCGTAGGAGCCTTGCGTCCTCCTTGGCGCGATCGGAAATGGGGCTGTGCAGCCACTCGTAGTAGCCGCTTGGTGCCACCTCGAGCACTTGGCACATTGTCTGGACAGGGTATTCGCGCCGATGTGTCTCGATGAACTGGTAGGCCTTGCGGACCCGCCCTGCGCTCATTCGCTTGGACATTGACCTTCCCCGGGACTGTGGGACTAACCATTCTCAGGTCTCCACTAAATCCTGGGAACTCCATTGACAGGGCTGCCATTGGAACGCGCCGGCCGCGACAAGTTCCCTCAGGTCGTCTTGCCGCGAGGCAGGTCGACGGCAGCGGCCTGGCTCATGAAAAACGCTTCATCTGCAGGAATTCCGTGATTCTCCTGGCTGGCGCCGGACTCCAGACCCCCGGCAGGCAAACTGGAGAAGCGACTTATCGGCGCATGCGCAACCCGAGCCAAAGTCGCTGTCGAAATGGCGGAGCAAACGGAGGTGCAGCGCCGCTGGCCAGTCAAGGGAGGGACGGATTGGCTTCACGCGGTCCATATGGTGTAGCGTCTTTTTGGTTTAAGAAGGCGGGCACAAGATGGTGGCGCACGGCGCACGTCGGCAGGGATCCGAATGGCGGTCGGAGGCGATCTGTCTGATCGGTCTCGTAATCGTGACGGTAGTGTTCTTTTATTCCGGGACTATCGATATCGCCGTCGCGAGGCAGTTCTACAATCCGGATCCGGAAGATCCCTGGCCGTTGGCACGCGAGTTTCCCTGGCCGCTGATGTACCGCGCCGCAACCTGGATCACGGTATCGTTGGTAAGCTTGGGGCTGGCGGCACTCGCTTCGAGTCTCGCTCCTGCGAGACGCACCGTGCGATCTCTCGGCGTGTTGGTGTTACTGGCTGTGGCAATCGGACCGGGACTAGTGGGCAACGCGGTCCTCAAAGACCACTGGCAGCATCCGCGACCCCGAGACCTCATCGAGTTCGGCGGCCCGCTACATTACGTTCCCTCACCGCAAATTGGGCATGAAGGGGGTGCCTCCTTTCCCTGCGGCCACTGCACGGTGGGGTTTCTGTACAGCGTTGGCTGGTGGATCTGGAGACGTCAGCGCCCGGGATGGGCGGCCGCATCCCTCATGGCAGCGCTCGTGCTCGGCGTGCTGCTGGGTGTGGGACGCATGGCCGCGGGTGCCCACTTTTTATCCGACATTGTCTGGTCGGCGTTGCTCGCATTCGGCGTCATCCACCTCCTGTACTACCACGTGCTACGCATCCCGACTGAAGTGGCGTTGACTGATACGGGGGTCGCGGAAAGTCGCAGGCAATCCGGCTCGCGTCGGGCGGCTACCATTGCGGCGTTACTGGGCGCAACGGCCGTGCTGCTCGCGCTGTTCGTAACGCCGCATGGGACGCAGCTAACCGCGCGTGTCACGCTGACATCCGCTTCGCCACAGATTCTGGAAGTCGTGGCAGATACGGCGAATATCTCCATCGTGCTGGTAGATCCTTCCTCCTCGCAGCTGGAGATCGACGGGGAGTTACATGGCTTCGGCCTACCGACGAGCCGCCTTGATACTCACCTGGATGTGGTGTTGCAGCCGCTGCCGACTCTGCGCTATCGGATCGAAACACAAGGCTGGCTCACGGACGTCGACGGTGTTGCGACTGTGCGCCTGCCAGCGACGGCATTTCAACGCATAATCGTTAATGTCCGTAGCGGCAACATCCGCGTGAGCGACACGACTCACGCCGCAGCCGAGAAGCGGGTGCAACTGGAATTGCACACCAGCCGTGGGCACGTGCAGGTCTCCGCTGCAGTTCGTCTAAAGGGTGGTTGGAGGAACAACTCGCAACTACCATCCGGTGATGGAGAGTTGACTAATCACGACGTGGAACCAGGCTAAGTTCCAGAGGTTCGAAAGCGGACGTCGAGTGGCGTTCGCAATAGATCAATTAGGACCTTTCCCACCCGACACTCGTTGGTTCCATCCGGACTTAGAGTCCGCGTTCTTAAAGATATCGGCTCTTTAGTTCCTTGCCCAACTGATTTCTCCCAAATACCCAATTTTCATGGTCGGGGTGAAGCGATTTGTTCGTCTATGTGGGGGTCGATCAAGGTGCAGGTTAAGGCGGTTTCCTAGGCGGTCGCCTCCCGCGCACTCTCACCGGCTCGCGATGCGATGAGGGTGCGCGGCGACGGAGGCTCAACCTTTCACGTACGGCTCCTCCTGCTGGCCCGCATTAGGAAACAAACGGGTAGGTGACGACCCCTGCACCGGCTCCCAATCCGTGGCGTAAGGCATCAGGCCAATGCGGCGATCAGCCAGGTCAGGGGAACCGCTTCGCGCAGCCCGCTGGTGGAAACGCCGGGCGCAGCGCAGCCAGGCCCCGTCGATCGACTATCAGTGGCAAAACTACAGTGTTCAACTACTACACAAACCCTACTGGATTTTGTTAACTGACGGCCATGGGCGCTGAGCCGGCCGCCCCGCTCGGCGGCCTGTTACGTACGTATGTACAGCCTCATTTTCAGACCGCGAGTCTTTATCCATGAGACGGATTCTCAAAACACTCGCTTCGTCCCTGATGGCGGGATTATGGATAACTGCGACGGCCGGCAGCGATAGCGCCGTCTTGAGCTGGAGCCCGCCGACGACGAACACGGACGGCTCCCCGCTCACGGATCTCGTCGGCTTCAACGTCTACCACGGCACGAGCCCGACCGCGATGATGCTGGCGGCCACCGTCACGGCCACGGCACATACCTTCACCGAGTCCAACCTTACGCCGTCCGTGTGGTATTGGGATATCAGGACGGTAAACGCCCTCGGCGTGGAGAGCGAGCCGAGCGCGACGGTCAGCAAGACCATTGCCGCCGCCGTACCGGACCCAGTCCCGCCGCCAGCCTCGCAACCGCCACCACCCTTGCCCGTCGCATCGACGCCCGGAACCGCGGGCTCATCTGAGGCATCGGGTTCATCCGGTGATCCGGGCGGCAATACTGAGCCGGAAGGCCATCCGCGCCGGCACGAACGGCAGCTGATGGGAGTGCATCGTACGCTTTGCAGACCATACGGCACGGCGTGGTGCTCCAGGATGTAGCGCCCTATCGCGCCGTGCCACTACTTAGGCTTCAGACTTTATATTGGTCGGGGTGAAGCGATTTGTGCTGTCCCTGTGCTGTCCATTCGAATGCAAGTAAAGGTAGTGAAATCAGGGAATTAACATTGCTTGCAGCCACGCACGTCTACGAATGCTAAGGCCGAACGAGATCACCTCCGGCGTGTCCACCAATCAATGGTGCCCTCAAGTGCGATCCCAGCGCGAACCCGCTCAACCCACCCCTGCCGGTTGAGTGATTCGGATCACTCCCTGGTTTGTCAGCCCCGCCAGTGACCCAGGCCGCATCGTCGATGGTTGGGTTTCACCGAGATTCGGTACACGAAATGCATTCGACGTATCATCGGTATCGGCCGCGTTTGACGGAGGTGAGCCGTGCGACGCTTCCTGAAGTGGTTCGGTCGTATATTGCTTGGTCTGGGCGGTGTAGTCGTAGTCGGCCTGCTTTTCCTTTTTAGCGTACGGGAAATTGACCGTCACCGCCTTGCGCATCTGCGGGAGCTGCCACCCAATTACTATGCGCGAGTGCGCGGCCCGCGCATTGTTCTTGACCACGTGTACGTAGTCGACGGAACCGGTGCTCCGGAGCAAGTCGATCAGAGTGTCGTAATTGAGAACGGAACGATTACATACATTGGTCCGTCGTCGGGTCGACCAGCAGTTGTGCCTGCGGAAATTCTTGATCTAAGAGGTCACAGCGTCATTCCTGGCCTCATCGGCATGCATGATCATCTATTTACGACTGCCGCTACCTTGCCTTCTTCACACACAATGCTCACGCAGCAATCTACGGTATCGCGACTCTTGTATCTCGCGTCCGGTGTTACCACAATTCGAACGGCTGGGAGCATTGCACCGGACGCTGACCTTGAGCTGAAAAAGCAAATCGACAGCGGCGCGCTGATTGGACCCGAACTCTTTCTCACAGCGCCATACCTGGAGGGCTCGCCGCCCATGTTCCCAGAAATGCATGCACTCTCGAATGCTGGGGACGCGAGAGAGTCAGTTCAGAAATGGGCTGCGCGTGGATTTACGTCTTTCAAAGCGTACATGATGATCACGCCGGACGAGCTGCAGGCAGCCGTAACCGCCGCTCATGCGCTCGGGCTAAAAGTGACGGGGCACCTGTGCACGATAGGTCTCGAACAGGCCGCTGATTTGGGCATCGACAACATTGAGCATGGCCTGCTGACCGAGACTGCGCTCTATTCTAAAAAACGACCCAACGAATGCCCCGAGCATTTCGGTCAAGTGATGCGTGAACTGAATGCTCTGGTCATCAAGTCTGAGAGAGCCCAAGCCCTCATACAGCACCTTGTCGAGCATCACGTCGCAATCACCTCGACCCTGGCAATCATTGAATCAGAACTCATGACTTCCACTGCGGCTTCTGAGGGCCGCAGACAGCGCGCTATGACGTGGGAGGCGTGGCAATTGTCCCAGATGCGGAGGCGGCAAATTGCCCAGTTCAATCTAGGGACGTTGTTGCAGAAGGAGATGCAGTTCGAGCGTGCGTTCGTACAAGCGGGTGGCACGTTGCTGGCGGGATGCGACCCCACGGGCGACGGCAGTGTACTACCCGGGTTTGGGGATCAAAGGGAGCTTGAGCTTCTTGTGCAAGCGGGCTTCACGCCAGTTGAGGCCATACAGATCGCCACTCAACGTGGGGCAGACTATCTTGGGATAGGCGATCGGACAGGCACCGTGCAGGTCGGGAAACGAGCCGACCTTGTTGTAAGTGACGGTGACATAGGTGCTGATGTTTCCAGAATTCAGGACTCAAGACTCGTGTTTCGCGACGGCATAGGGTACGACTCTTCGCAAATGATCCGGGATGTTCACGGGGTCGCGGGACTTGCCGATTGAGACTTCACGGTTTGAATTGGTCGGGGTGACAGGATTTGAACCTGCGACCTATACGTCCCGAACGTAGCGCTCTACCAGGCTGAGCTACACCCCGAATTCCCAGGACCTCAATGCTTGCGCTCGATCGCGAAGCGGGCCAGCGCCGCGAGCCCCTCGCGGAAGGAAGTCTCCGGAAGGGCGCCGAGTGCGGCCAGCGCCTGCTCGGCCTCGGCTCGCGCGAGGCGCGCAGTGTACTTAAGCCCCCCGGTCGATTCAATTGCATGCAGGATGGCGCCGAGTTGCTCGCGGCCGCCGTGTTCGATGGCCGCGCGGATCAGCTCGGCCGTCGTGCCGTCAGATTCCCGCAGCGCGTGGATCAGGGGCAACGTGGGTTTGCCCTCGGCGAGATCGTCGCCGAGGTTCTTGCCGCGCGTCTCGGGATCGGATTGGTAATCGAGCACGTCGTCGACGAGCTGGTAGGCGGTGCCCAGGTGCTCGCCAAAGCGCGCCAAGGCCTGTTGCACGCCGGGTGCCGCGCCGCTGACGACCGCGGCGACCTCGGCGCCGGCCTGGAACAGGCGGGCGGTCTTGCGGTGGATGACCTCGAGGTAGCGCTGCTCGGTCGTTTCCGGGTCGCGCGCATTCATGAGCTGCAGTACCTCGCCCTCGGCGATGATGTTGGTGGCTTCGGCCATGATCTCGATGACGCGCTGCGAGCGCACGGCCGCCATCATCTGGAAGGCGCGGGAGTAGACGAAGTCGCCTACGAGCACGCTCGCCTGGTTGCCGAATACCTCGTTGGCGGTGTCACGCCCGCGGCGCAGTGCCGACATGTCGACGACGTCGTCGTGCAGGAGCGTGGCGGTGTGGATGAACTCGATGAACGCCGCCGCCTGGATGTGCGGCTGCGACCTGGCGCCAGGCGCGCCGGCCGTACCCGCTGCCGCGCCGCAGGCCCGGCCCGCCAGCACCACCAGCAGGGGCCGCAGTCGTTTGCCGCCGCCGGCAATGATGTGCTCGGCGACCTGGTCGACCAGCGGCACGATGCTCTTGAGGCCGGCACGGATGGCCTTGTCGACGCCGGCGAGGTCGGCCCGCACCAGGTCGCGGATTGACTCCAGGGCGGCTGCCGAGCCAGGGCCCGATTCCCCGCCCGCCGCCACCCTCGCTTCCGCCGGCCTCAGTACGCTATTCAACTCGCTGTTTCTCCATGGAAAATCAGGTTTGACCACCGAGGCGGCGCCTGAGTAGAATGCGCGTCCTTTCGCGCGCCCCGTTTATCCTTGCACTTAGGGGGCGGACGAACCAGCCGGAGCCATTAATGTACGCGGTCATCGCCACGGGCGGCAAACAATATCGGGTGGAGAAGGACGGGCTGCTCAAGGTCGAGAAACTGAGCGCCGAGCCGGGCTCCACGGTCGAATTCACGGAAGTGCTCCTGATCGCCGACGGCGACCAGGTCACGGTCGGCAAGCCCTTGCTCAAGGGCAGCAAGGTCGTGGCGAAGGTCGAATCGCACGGCCAGGGCGACAAGGTGTCGATCGTCAAGTTCCGGCGCCGCAAGCATTACCTGCGCATGAAGAATCATCGCCAGCAATACACCCAGGTGCGCATCACCTCGATCAGCGCGGCCTGACATCCGGAGATTCCAGGGCACATGGCACACAAGAAGGCAGGCGGCAGCACACGCAACGGGCGCGACTCCCACTCCAAGCGGCTCGGCGTCAAGGTTTTCGGCGGCGAGCACGTGCTGGCCGGCAACATCATCGTCCGCCAGCGCGGCACGCGCGTGCGGCCTGGTGCGAACGTCGGTATCGGCACCGACCACACGCTGTTCGCGCTCAAGCACGGCCGCGTGGCCTTTCGCCGCAAGGGCACCGAGCAGCGCATGTACGTGAGCGTGCAGCCGGTGGAGACCAAGGCGGCGGGTTCTGCCGACTGAGCGGGCGCTCACCGAGTCGGCTTTCCAAGACCCCGGCCCATGCGCCGGGGTCCTTGTTTATGCCCTTAGCAAACGCGGTTAGGGGTAAGCTGGCCGGATGAAATTCGTCGACGAAGCGACGCTGCGTGTGCAGGCCGGAAACGGCGGGCGTGGCTCGGCGAGCTTCCGCCGGGAGAAGTTCGTCCCGTTCGGCGGGCCGGATGGGGGCGACGGCGGAAACGGCGGCAGCGTGCTGCTGCGCGCGGCCGAGGGCATCAACACGCTCGCCGATTTTCGCATCGCCCGCACCTACCGGGCGCAGGTGGGGCAGGGCGGCTCCGGCAACGGCTGCACCGGGCGGAGCGGCGAGGACCTCTATGTCACGGTGCCCGTCGGCACGACGGTGAGCGATTCGGAGACCGGCGAGGTGTTGGGTGACCTGAGCGCGCCGGGCATGGAGCTCAAGGTCGCGCAGGGTGGCAAGGGTGGCTGGGGCAACACGCGCTTCAAGAGCAGCACCAACCGTGCGCCGCGGCAGTTCGGGCCGGGCCTGCCGGGCGAGAAGCGGGTGCTGGCGCTCGAGCTCAAGGTCATCGCCGACGTCGGGCTTCTCGGGCTGCCAAACGCAGGCAAGTCGACGCTGATTCGCGCGGTGTCGGCCGCAAAACCGCGCGTCGCCGACTATCCCTTCACGACCCTGCACCCGAACCTCGGCGTGGTCTACTGCGGCGAGCATCGCAGTTTCGTCATGGCCGACATCCCGGGGTTGATCGAGGGCGCGGCCGAGGGCGCCGGCCTGGGGCACCGGTTCCTGCGGCACCTGCAGCGCACGCGGATCCTGCTCCACCTGGTCGACATCGCGCCGGTCGATCCTGACGCGAACCCGGTGCGCGACGCGCGCGCCATCGTCGCCGAGCTCAGGAAATACAGCCGCGGGCTGGCAGCCAAGCCGCGCTGGCTGGTCCTCAACAAGCGCGACCTGCTACCGGACGCTGAGGCCGAGGCGCGCGCTCGGGAGATCGTGCGCCGCCTGCGCTACCGCGGACCCGTGCACCTGGTGTCCGGCGCAACCGGGCGCGGCACGCGCGAGCTGGCGGACGCGGTCATGCGCTTCCTCGAGGAACGGCAGCAAGTATCGCGGTCGACGCGTGCGTAACAGCAAGGTCAGGCAGCGCATCGCCGCCGGCAAGCTCAAGCTCCGGATCCGCGACCTGCGCAACCTGGGGCCAAAATCCGAGCGCATGCTGCGCGCGATCGGCATCCACAGCGCCGCTGCCTTGCGCCGCCAGGGCGCGGTGCGTGCCTATGCCGAGCTCCGGCGCGTCGGCCCGGCCCCGTCGTTGAACATGCTGTGGGCCCTGGCCGGCGCGCTCGACCCCTGGCCCGAGGGAACGCACTGGCGCACGATCGCGCGCGGCGAAGCACGGCTTTCGCTGCTGCTGGCGGTGGAGGACCTGGAAAACTCTGCCCCGGGGCGGGCAGGGCGGGACTAGCCCAGGGCGCGGACGCGGGCGGCCAGGCGGCTCTTGTGACGATCGGCCTGGTTGCGGTGGATGATCTTCTTGTTGACCAGCGTGTCGATCAGCGGCACGGCGGCCTGGAATTCGGTGCGGGCCTCTTCCTTCTTGCCTGCGGCGGCCGCGTCGACGATGCGGCGGATCGCCGTGCGCATGCGCGAACGCAATGCGACGTTGCGCTCCCGGTGCTTGCTGGCCTGTCGAGCCGCCTTTTCCGCCGATTTGGTATTCGCCACGCGTTCGCTCCGCCCGGATCCGGTCCGGGCCCCTTTCGAAGGGCCACGTAGTTTGCGTACCCGGCCTCTCGTTGTCAATGCGCCTCCGGTATAGTCCCGGGCCGTCCCATGAGCAATGAAGACCGCACCCGGATTCGCCCGGCGCGCGCACTGCGGCTGCTGCGCGGGCTAGCGCCGCGGGCGGGCGCGCCCTGCGTGCTGGCAATCGGCTCCTTCGATGGCCTGCACGTCGGTCACCACGCTCTGATCGCCCGGGCCATTGCGCGCGCGGCCGGGCTCGGCGTCCCCGCTGGCTTGCTGAGCTTCGAGCCGCTGCCGCGCGAGGTGTTGCAGCCCGACTCGCCGCCAGCGCGCCTCACGAACTTTCGCGAGCGCTGGCGCCTGCTGCAGGGCAGCGGGCTCGACCACCTCCACCTACTGGCCTTCAACCAGCGGCTGCGGACGATGACCGCGCCGCAGTTCATGGAGGCGCTGAGGCTGCTGGGCGCGCGCGCCATCGTCGTCGGGCACGATTTCCGTTTCGGCCACAAGGGCGCCGCCTCGGCGCAATGGTGCGCGTCCGAGTCCGGGAAATTCGGTTTCGGGGTCGAGATCCTGGATCCGGTGCTCGTGGGCAAGGAGCGCGCCAGCAGCGGCCTCGTGCGTGGAGCGCTGGAGGCGGGTGACTTCGTGCGCGCCGCCCGCTTGCTCGGCCGAGCCTACTCCATGCGCGGACGCGTGCGCCGCGGCGAGCAGTTGGGGCGCAAGCTCGGCTTCCCTACCGCCAACATCGCGCTGCACCGCCGGCGCAGCCCACTGGCGGGGATCTTCGCGGTGCGCGTGCGCGGGGTGCGCACCGCAGGCAGGCGCCCGGGCGGCTGGCCCGCCGTGGCGAGCCTGGGCACGCGCCCCACGGTGAACGGCGTCGAGCCCCTGCTCGAGGCGCACCTGTTCGACTACGCGGGCGATCTGTACGGCTGCGAACTCGAACTCGAGTTCGTGGCGCGGCTGCGCGAAGAACGACGCTTCGAATCGCTCGAGGTCATGGTGGCGCAGATGCACCGGGACGCCGCCGAGGCGCGGGCAGCGCTCGCGCCACTCGTCTAAAATGATCGGTCCGGCCTAGATCTTCAGCCGACCCCTGGATGCTTCGCAGTGACCGATTACAAGAGCACGATCAACCTTCCGCAGACCGAATTCCCGATGAAGGCGGACCTGGCGAACCGCGAGCGCAAGCAGCTCGAGCGCTGGGCCGAACAGGATATCTACGCGCGCATCCGCGCGGTCTCGAAGGGCCGCCCGGGCTTCGTGCTGCACGACGGACCGCCCTACGCCAACGGCGCGATCCACCTTGGCCACGCGGTCAACAAGGTGCTCAAGGACATCGTCGTCAAGTCGAAGACGATCGCCGGCTTCGACGCGCCGTATGTGCCGGGCTGGGACTGTCACGGCCTGCCGATCGAACTCGCCGTCGAGAAGAAGCATGGCCGGCCCGGGCAGAAGCTCGATGCGCGCGCGTTCCGTGCCGCCTGCCGCGAGTTCGCGCGCGCGCAGATCGACGGCCAGCGCGCCGACTTCAAGCGCCTCGGCGTGTTCGGCGACTGGGAGCGGCCCTACCTGACGATGGATCCGCGTTACGAAGCGCAGCAGATCCGCGCGCTCACGCGGCTGATCGCCAATGGGCATCTCTATCGCGGCCTCAAGCCGGTACACTGGTGCCTCGATTGCCGCTCGGCGCTCGCCGAGGCCGAGGTCGAGTACGAGGAGCGGACCTCGACGGCCATCGACGTCGCCTTTCGCTGCATCGACACGATCGATTTCGCGCGCCGCGTCCGGCTCGCGGCTTCCGAGCTCGGAGCGCTGCCGGTGTCGGTGGTGATCTGGACCACGACGACCTGGACGCTGCCCGCGAACGAGGCCGTCGCCGTGCGCGGCGACTATGAATATGCCGCCGTGCGAGTCGAGCGCGCGAGTGGCCCGGAGATCCTGGTGCTCGCTGAGCCTCTGGTCGCCGACTGCCTCGCGCGCTTCGGGCTCGAGGGCCGGGTGCTGGTGCGCTTCAGCGGCGCCGCGCTCGAGGGCCTGCAGCTCGAGCATCCGTGGCTTGCCAAGCACGTGCCCGTGATCCTCGGCGATCACGTGACGCTCGAGGCCGGCACCGGCGCCGTGCACACCGCGCCCGCGCACGGCCAGGAGGACTTCGCGGTCGGTCGCAGCTACGATCTGCCGGTCGTGAACCCGGTGGGCCCGGACGGGCGCTTCCTCGAGGGCACCGAACTCGTCGCCGGGCTCAAGGTGGACGCCGCCAATGCGGTCATCGTTGCGCGGCTCGCGGAGCGCGGCCGGCTCGTGCACCAGGCGCAATATCCGCACAGTTACCCGGTCTGCTGGCGCCACAAGAGCCCGATCATTTTCCGTGCCACCTCGCAGTGGTTCATCAGCATGGACGGCCACGGGCTGCGCGCCAACACGCTGCGCGACATCAAGCAGGTGCGTTGGACCCCGGCATGGGGCGAATCGCGCATCGCGGGAATGATCGAAAACCGCCCGGACTGGTGCCTGTCGCGCCAGCGCACCTGGGGCGTGCCGATCACGCTATTCACGCATCGCTCGAACGGCGCGCTGCATCCACGCACGGCCGAACTCATCGCGCAGGTCGCCGCGCGCGTCGAGCGCGACGGCATCGATGCGTGGTTCGCGCTCGACCCGGCTGAACTCCTGGGCGAGGAGGCGCAGCTCTACGACAAGGCCAGCGACGTCATGGACGTCTGGGCCGACTCGGGCCTCTCCTTTGAATGCGTCGCCGCGCTGCGCGATGATTTCCACGCGCCCGTGGACCTGTACCTCGAGGGTTCCGACCAGCACCGCGGCTGGTTCCACAGCTCGCTGCTGATGTCCGAGGCGCTGTACGCGCGCGCGCCGTACCGCGGCGTGCTCACGCACGGCTTCACGGTCGACGAGCAGGGCCGGAAGATGTCCAAGTCGCTGGGCAACGGCATCGAGCCCCAGGACATCACGCGTACGCTCGGCGCCGACATGCTGCGGCTCTGGGTCGCGGCCACCGACTTCGCCAACGAGATGAGCCTGTCGCAGGAGATCCTCAAGCGCATGGGCGAGGCCTACCGGCGCATGCGCAACACGGTGCGCTTTCTGCTTGGCAACCTGCATGGCTTCGAGCCCGCGCAGGCGCTGCCGGTGGGCGAGCTCGTGGCGCTCGATGCCTACGCGCTCGAGCGCGCGCGCACGCTGCACGCCGAGGTGGCGGCGGCGTACGAGGACTACCAGTTCCACCTGATCTACCAGAGAGTGCACAACTTCTGCGTCGTCGACCTGGGCGGCTTCTACCTCGACATCATCAAGGACCGGCTCTACACCACGCCGGCCGGCAGCCGCGCGCGACGCTCGGCGCAGACCGCCATGTGGCACATCGCCGAGGCGATGGTGCGCTGGCTGGCGCCGATCCTGTCGTTCACCGCGGAGGAGATCTGGCGCGAGCTGCCTGGGCCGCGTGCCGAGTCGGTGTTCCTCTCCACTTGGTACCGGTTGCCGGACGCGGCCGCCGCGAGCGCGGGTCCAGGCGCCACGGGCGGCGCCGGCGTGGCAGCGGCAGCGATCGACTGGCCGCAATTGATCGCGCTGCGCGGCGACGTGGCGCGCGAGCTCGAGCGGCTGCGCGTGGCGGGCGCGATCGGCGCGCCGCTCCAGGCCGAGCTCGATGTCTACTGCACAGCCGCGCGGTATCCGCTGCTCAGCGCACTCGGCGTCGAGCTTCGGTTCCTCATGATCACCTCGAAGGCGCGTGTGCACCAGGTGGAGGCTGCGCCTGCCGGCGCCGTGGCGGCGGGTTCGGTGGCGGGGGGCGGCGTGTGGCTGCAGGTGCGGCCCACGGCCGCGACCAAGTGCGTGCGCTGCTGGCACCACACCGAGGATGTCGGCTCGGTCGCGGCGCATCCCGAGCTGTGTGCCCGCTGCGTCGGCAACCTGGCTGAGCCCGGCGAGAGCCGCCGCTTCGCCTGATGGCGCGCGCGAGCAATGCCGCACCGGGGCTGGGGCAGCTGCACTGGCTGCTGCTGACGGCCGCAGTCGTTGGCGCCGACCAATGGAGCAAGCGGCTCGTCGAGGGCGCGCTCGAGCTCTCTGGAACGCGCTACCTGTTGCCGGTGTTCAACATCGTGCGCGCCCACAATCGCGGCGTGGCCTTCAGCATGTTTTCCACTTCCGCGGGCTGGCAGCGCTGGGCATTCAGCGCGCTCGCCATCGGTGTCAGCATCGCGCTCATTACCTGGCTGCGGCGGCTCGAGCGCGGCGCGACGCTGCTTGGCGCTGCGCTGGCGCTGATCTTGGGCGGCGCGCTCGGCAACGTGATCGACCGGCTGCGACTCGGGTACGTGGTCGATTTCCTCCAGGTCCATTGGCAGTTGCATTATTTCCCGGCCTTCAACATTGCCGACTCGGCGATCACGATCGGGGCCGGGCTGCTGCTGCTCGATGCGCTGTTGAACAGCCGGCGCGCGGAGGAGGGCTAGGGCGTGCGCATCCTGCTGGCCAATCCCCGGGGCTTCTGTGCCGGCGTCGACCGCGCGATCGAGATCGTGGAGCGCGCGATCGAGCTGTTCGGCGCCCCGATCTTCGTCCGCCACGAGGTGGTGCACAACCGCAACGTAGTCGAGCGGCTGCGCGCGCTGGGAGCGGTCTTCGTCGAGGAGGTGCACGAGGTGCCGGACGGCGCCACGATAGTCTTTTCGGCGCACGGCGTGTCCTCGGCCGTCGAGGAGCAGGCCCGGCGGCGCGGGTTGCAGATATTCGATGCCACCTGCCCGCTGGTTACGAAGGTCCACATGGAAGTCACGCGCTTCGCGCGCGAGGCGCGCGAGGTCGTGCTGATCGGCCACGCCGGGCACCCTGAAGTCGAGGGAACGATGGGACGCTTCGATACCTCGCACGGGGGGCGCATCTCGCTCATCGAGAGCATCGGCGACGTGGCGCGGCTCGAGGTGCGCGATCCGGCGCGGCTCGCGTTCGTGACCCAGACCACGCTCTCGGTCGACGATACCGCGGCGATCGTCGAGGCGCTGCGGCGCCGCTTCCCGCAGCTGCAGGCGCCGCGCAAAGAGGACATCTGCTACGCGACCCAGAACCGGCAGGATGCTGTCAAGCAACTGCTCGAGCAGTGCGACGTGCTCGTGGTGGTGGGCTCGCGCAGCAGCTCGAATTCCAACCGATTGCGCGAGCTCGCCGATCGCGCCGAGGTGCCCGGCTACCTGGTCGACGATGCCGACGACCTGCGGCGCGAATGGTTCGCAGGCCGCAACACCGTCGGCGTCACGGCTGGCGCCTCCGCGCCCGAGCAGCTCGTGCAACAGGTCGTCGAGCGGCTGCGCGCATGGGGTGGGGCGCCGCAGGCCGAAGTCCACGGCAAGCCCGAGCACGTTGTCTTTGCGTTGCCGCGCGCACTGCGGTAAAAGGCCTTGCCATGAAGAAGAGTGAGAGCCGCCCGGGACCGGGAAGCGAAATTGCCTCGCGCCTGCAGGCCCATGGCATACGTGCGACCGCGCCGCGCCTGCGTATCGCCGAGCTGCTGCTCGCTGCTCCGCAGCATCTCTCGGCCGAGGAGATCGCCGACACCCTGCGAGCGCATGGCCTCGCGGTGTCCAAGGCGACGGTCTACAACACGCTGAACCTGTTCGCGGGGCGCGGCCTGATCCGCCAGTTGGTCGTCGACGGCACGCGCAGCTGCTTTGACTCAAATGTCGAGGCGCACTACCACTTTCATGACGAGGCGACCGGCGCGCTGACCGACGTCGCACTGCCCGAAGTGCAGTTCAGCCGCCTGCCGCCCCCGCCCGCTGGCATGGAAGTTGCGGGCCTCGACCTCGTCATTCGGTTGCGGCCGGCCCGCTAGGGCGCGTTGCCTGCCGCGCGCCGCATCCCGTAGAATGCCGCGCCTTTTGGGTTCCCCAGCAGGCCGGTCGCCGGAGTAGCTCAGTTGGTAGAGCGGCGCATTCGTAATGCGTAGGTCGTAGGTTCGATTCCTATCTCCGGCACCAGTTAGGCGTTTCGCACTCGGGTCGGCGCGCCGTACCCGAGCTTGATCAACGGATATTGCAAAAAAATCCCGGCCGCCGCCGAAGGGGGTCGACGACGGCCAGGCCCGCACCGCGCTGTGGGTGCGCGGCGGGGGTCTATTGGACGCTGATCCGCTGCGGTTTACTCAGCGCTTCGTCCCGGGGGATGTGTACCGTCAGGATGCCGTCCTTGAACTCGCTCTTGATGGCGTCGGCCTTGACGCGCTCGGGCAGCGAAAAAGTGCGCGAGAAGTTGCCGTAGCAGCATTCCACGGTGTGGAATTTCTCGTTCTTGTCCTCGCGCTGCTGCCGCCGCGATCCCTCGATCGTGATCAGGCCGTTGTCGAGGTTGACCTTGAGATCTTCCTTCTTCACGCCCGGCAACTCGGCGCGCACCAGGAATTCCTTGTCAGTCTCGCTGATGTCCGCCGAAGGCGCCCACTCGAAGGTCACGTCGCCATCGTCGCCGCGAAACAGGCGCGGAAACCGCCCATAGCCACGCGCCGTCATCGGGTTGAAGAAATTCTCCATCTCGGAAAATGGGTTCCAGCGAATAAGGTTCATATCATTACCCTCCTTGGTGAACTGGTCCCCTGACCATCCACGACAAGCGGCATCATGCGCCTAACGGCAGCGCCCGCAATTCGGACTTCTACCTAATCAGGGGTGCCGTGCGCAGCAGGCGCAATTGCGCCGCGCGCGATCGCGCCCGCACGGCCCGCCCGAACAGCGCACGGATGTGACGACGCTCGGTGCGCAGCACGTGTTTCCGGAGCGGGGCCAGCGTCTCCTCCGGGGCGTCGCGATGGATACGACAGCGATCGATCTCGCGCAGCACCGCGCGCTGGTCCGTGATGCCGCCGAGGGCGCGCTGCCAGACGTCGAACGGGCGCAGCGCGCGCGGGTCGTCCGCGCCGGGTGATCGGAGCAACTCGCTCATGTAGCGAACGCCCTTGAGCCGCAGCCGCAGCGAGTGCAGGGCTGCGTCGTCGCTATCCGGGCCCAGGCCGCGGGCAAAGCGGTCCAATTGTCGCTGTGCCTCACGGCAACGAAGCAGCGCGGTGGCGAGCGCGCGCGAGCGCGCCCGCCGCGCCGCCGCCGAACCATCCGCCGCGTGCAGCCTGGCACGCAGCCGGCGCACGGTCGCGCGCACTTCGCTGGGCTTCACGGCCCGAAGCTCGTGTCGCAGGCGCTGCGCCAGCACCGGAAGCCGCTTGCGCGCGGCGCGGGCGACCGCGCGCACGGCCTGGAATCGATCATCGAGCGCGGCAAGCTCGGTACGGCAAATCTGCAGGTCGCGGATTCGTCCCGCGGCGCGAAAGGCCGCATCGAGCCGGTCGCGGATCGGCGAGCCGGGCGGCGACGTGGCCAGCAGGTCCTCGACGGCGAGCAGGCGCCGGGTGGCGATGCGGAAGCGGTGCACGAGGCGGCGCGAGCCCGGATCCCGCCTGGCCTTCAGGGTCACCGCGTGCCAGTCGCGCCAGATGTGGCGCACGGCCTTGTCGAGCGCGCGCGCCGGCACCGGATCGCCTTTCTTGACCCCTGGATCCATGATTTCCGCCGACGGGTAGACCAGCGCTCATGATGCACCAAGGCGCGGCGACGCCGCTACCGCAGAAACCGTAGGCGTGGGGTGCCGGGGGGCGGCCATGAGCGGCCGGCTGCGGCCTCAGCGCCGTGATCGGATTGCGCGGCGGATGGCCGTGGAGGCAGCCTGCAGGCTCTCGTCGGCGACACGCACCAGGTTGCGGCCGTCGCGCTTG
This sequence comes from uncultured Gammaproteobacteria bacterium, assembly GCA_963778855.1. Taxonomy (GTDB): domain Bacteria; phylum Pseudomonadota; class Gammaproteobacteria; order Steroidobacterales; family Steroidobacteraceae; genus FEN-1191. Next base: position 449,820 of record CAVZWC010000002.1, read on the forward strand.
GCTTCATAGAGCGCGACGTCGGCGCGCACGATGATCTCGTCGAGCGAGGTCGCGCCCTCGTAGCTGGCGGCCATGCCGGCGCTCAGGCTCACGCGCAGGCCCGCGGCGATGCCGGTATCCGGCAGCTTGATCTCGAGCGCCGCGGCGCGCAGCGCTTCGACCCGCACCATCGCCAGGTCGAGCGGCAACCCGGGCAGCAGCAGCAGGAATTCCTCGCCGCCCCAGCGACCCATGACCTCGCCCGGGCCGAGCATGCGGCGCGTCAGGGCCGCGAGGTCGCGGAGCACGCGATCGCCGACCGCGTGGCCGCAAGCGTCGTTGATGAGCTTGAAGTGGTCCAGGTCGACGAGCGCGAGCGTCAGCGGCTCATTCTGCGCGCGCGCCTTCTCGAGCGCGGCCGTGGCGAGCTCGGCGATGCGCCGGCGGTTCGGGAGCCTGGTCAACGCATCCTCGGTCGCCATGCGCTGCAGCTGGCGGCGGTGCAATTGCGTCGCCAGCAGGATGTAGGTCAACAGCACGATCAGCGCGACGCCCGCTACCATGACCTCGGTGCGGCGCTGCAGCTGCTCGCGCTGCAGGTCCGAGGTTTCCTTGCTCAGTGACAGCTCGCGCTTGAGCGAGGCATTGCGCTGGATCTCGTTGTCGACGCGGAAGCGTGCGCGCAGTACTCGGCCGCCGCGCGCGCGGTCGGCCTCGGTCGCGGCGCTCGCCCGCGCGACGTATTCGCGCAGGTCGGCATAGGCGGCGTCGTATTTGTGCAGCCCGGCGTTCGCACGCGCACGCAAGTCGTAGAGGTGCGGCACCCAGCGTGGGACGATGTCCGCGCCATTCCTGTCGAGCACGCCGTCGAGGGTTGCAAGCGCCAAGTCATAGTGGCCGTCGTTGAGGTCGGCCTCGGCGAACAGCGCGCGCGTCTCCTTGACCATCTGCTTGACGCCGGTGGCCGCGAACACCGACAGCGCGCTGTCGCAGGAATGGCGCGCCGCGGCTGTCTGCCCGAGGCGGATGCGGCTCTCGCAGATCCGCAGGTCCGCGAAGGCGACCGATTGCTCGTCGCCGAGCTCCTTGCCGAGGTGCCGCGCCTCGCTGAATTCGGCGAGTGCGTCCGCGTAATCCTGCTTTTCGAGCAGCACTTCGCCGCGCGCGTAGCGGGTGCCCGTCAGCATCTGCGTGGCGTGGTGTTGCTCCTCCCAGTCGATCGTCTCGCGCGTCAGGTCGAGGGCCTGGTCGAAGTCGCCCATGCTCTCCATGACCTTGGACAAGGCCTCGGCCGTGAGCGCCCGCTGGCGGCTCAGCGCGCCCAGGGCGCTTTCGCGGTAAGCGGTGGTCAGTGTCGCGACGGCGAGGTCGTCCTGGTTGAGGCGGTGCTGCAGCCAGCCGATGGTGTTGCGCAGGCACACCGCGCCCTGCGAGCCATGTGGCTGGCGCTCGAGCGCGGCCGTCAGCCTGGTCAACTCGCGCTTCAGGCCGGCGACGTCGTAGACGGTCTCGGCGTAGGAAACCATGAGGCTCAGCCGTACCGCGCTGTCCTCGGGCGGGTTCAGGCTCAGGCCGGCCAGCGCCGCGGCCCGGGCGGGCTCGTCGAGCTCGAGGATGCTGTTGCTCTGGGCGGCGACGGCGTAGAGGGCGGCGAGCCGCAGGGGCGAGGTCCTGTGGTCGCGCCGCGCGGCCGCAATGCGCGTGTTGGCGCGCGTGACGGCCTGGTTGGCGTTGGTGACGTCGAGTTCCGTGAGCGACTGCAGGTCCTGGAAGGGCAGGTCGATGCAGGCGGCCCGGGCGCCACCGGAAGCCCACAGCCCGGCGCCCAGCAGGCACGCCACGCGCAGCCATGACGCACCGCCGCGTGAAACGGGCGGAATATGACCAGAGCCTTCCATACAGTTGCTGAATCTAGCCTGTGGTCAACACCTTGGCACGAACTACCGTCGCAAATCGGGCCACCCATATGGCAAATCGGGTTTTGTGCACTCCGTCACGACCGGGGCCCGGCCCGGGAGCCCGTGTGACGCCCCCGTGACACTGACCCGCGGGGCAGCAGCTAGCCTCCGGCTCATGAAGCTGCCGGAACTACAGGTCCTGCACCTCGACGCCGCGGCCTTCCAGCTCGCGGCGGCGGAGCGGGCGGCGGCGCGGCAGGGTGGCGAAGCCTGGGTGATCGATACCTGCCAACGCACCGTCATCGTGACCGCGGGGCGCGGGGCGCGCGAGCGGCTCGTGGCGCGCCTGCCCGTAGCCGCTCGTGCCCAGGGCTTCACGGGCGCCGAGGCCTACGCCTTCCTGCTGCGCTTTGCCTGCGGGCTGGAAAGCCGTCTCGTGGGCGAGTGCGAGATTTTCGGACAGATAAAAGAATCCTGGCGTGAATTTGCCGCCGCGTCGGGCTCGCTCTCGCTTGCGCGCGAGCTCGATAGCTGGGTCCAGCGCCTGTTCAAGGACACGAAGGAAGTCCGTGCCGGGCAGCTGTCGAATCTCGGCAGCGCCTCCTACGGCTCGCAGATCCGCCGGTTGCTCGGAGCACCCAGCGAGGGACCGACGCTGCTCGTGGGCGCGGGGCAATTGGCGCAGGCCGTGGCCCCGTGGCTCGAGGCGCGCGAATTGCTGCTGTGGAATCGAACCGTCGAGCGCGCACGGGAACTTGCGCACCTGGTGCAGGAGCGCCATCCGCAACGGCTGTGCCGCGTGCTCGAGGGTACCGATGCCGCCGAACTCGGGGCCTGGTCGCGGGCCGGTGACGTCATCGTCTGCGTGCCGGCTGACCACAGTCGCGACGCGGCACGCATCGCGGCGTGGAGCGCGCGTGCGCCGCACGGCGGTCGCGTCGTGCACCTCGGCCTCGGCGAATCGAACCACCACGCCTGGTCCGGGGTGGCCGGCCTGACGAGCCTCGCGGCGCTGTTCGACATGCTGCGCACGCAATCCGACCAGCGTGGCGTGCAGGTGGCGCGCGCGCGTCGCGCCTGCGCCGAGAAGGCGGTGCTGCGCTCGCTCGGCCCCAACGCCACCCAGGCGCACGGCTGGGAAGATCTCGCCGCTTTTGCCACTATTAGCCCTTAATCGCTTCTCCAGGGGCTGATTCCGGATGTCGCAGCGGCCTTTCAGGCTGGGCACGCGTCGCTCGTTGCTGGCGCGGGCGCAGAGCAGCGCCGTGGCGCGCATGCTCGAGCGTGCCCATCCCGGGCTCGTGGTCGAGCTCGTCGGCATCGATACGCGCGGCGATCGCATCCTCGACGTGCCATTGAGCCAGGTCGAGGGCAAGGAATTCTTCACCGCCGAGATTGACGCCGCGCTGCGCTCGAGCGCGGTCGACGCCACGGTGCATTCCTTCAAGGATCTGAGCCTGGAGCGCCCCGCGGAACTGCACCTGGCCGCCGTGCCGGCGCGCGAGAATCCGCGCGACGTCATCTTCTTCGCGGGCGACGTGGCACGGCAACTCGAGTGCGGCGAGATACTGCGCATCGGCAGCTCTTCCCCGCGGCGGCAGGCCTTCGTGCCGGGGTTCCTGGAACAGGCGCTGCCGCATCGCGGCGCCGCCGGCGCCGGGGGCCGCGCGGCGCGCGTGCAACTGTGCGAACTGCGCGGCAACGTCGACACGCGCTTGCGGCGGCTACGCGAGAGGCGCGGAACCGAGCGCCACCTCGACGGCGTCGTGCTGGCCTTCGCCGGGCTCGCGCGGCTCTGGCAGGACGAGGCGGTCGGCGCGGGGCCAATCCTGCGTGAGCTGCTGGATGGACTTCCGCGCATGGTGCTCCCCCTGGACTGGTGCCCAGCGGCGCCGGCGCAGGGCGCGCTCGCGGTCGAGTGCCGCAGCGACGACGCCGCGACCCGGGCGCTGCTCGCGGCCATCGACCATGCGTCGACGCGCACCGACATCGCCGCCGAGCGCGCACTGCTGGCCGAACGCGGTGGTGGCTGTCACCAGCGCTTCGGCGCCACGCAGCGGCAGGCCGACGGGCTGGGCACGCTGCTGTATGTGCGTGCAGCGGATGAAACCGGCACGGCCGGCGAGGCCCGGGTCCTTGCGTCCGAACTGCGCTGGCGCGCGCCGCCACCGCCGCGCGGCACCGTGCAGGCCTGGGACGGCAGCACGCAGCCCGCGCCCGAAATCGAGCCACTGCCCGGCGCCGCGGCGGCTTGCGAGCGAGCGCTCGCGGGCGCCCCGGCGGCGTTCATTGCACACCGCCGGGCGCTGCCTGACATGCCTGCGACCGAGGCCAATCGCTGCGCGCACATCTGGGTGCCGGGAAGCGGTACCTGGTTCGCACTCGCCGCGCGCGGCGTATGGGTCGAAGGCAGTGCCGAGTCGCTCGGCTTCGGCGCGCTGGCGTCAATGATCGCCGCGCCGCTGCTGGCGCTGCCGCCGACCCACGATTGGCTGGCGCTGACGAGCAGCGAGGCGGCGCAGGGTTGGGGCGAGATTCCTCTGCTGGCGACGTATCGCCATCGGCCGCTCGCCGACGCGCGCAGTGCGGCGGCCGCAGGCCCACCGTCCGGGTGCACTCAGGCCTGGTGGCACAGTGCGGTACAGTTCGATCGTTGGCATTCGCGGGTCGGCGCCGGGTGCCAGCACGCCTGCGGCCCTGGCAAGACGGCCGAGGCCGTCCGCAAGGCCGGGGTCAGGGCGCTGACCGTGTTTCCTTCGGTGCAACATTGGCAGGAGTGGCTGCGATCGTGAACCGCATGGCCGGAGAGGGGAGCCTGAGCGTGATGCCCGCGCGCAGGGCGCGGCTGGTCGCGATCCTGGCTTCGCTGTGGATCCTGCTGGTCATGATCCTCGGTGCGGGCTGGGTCGCGCTCCTCATCAGCCAGGCGCGGCAGATCAGCGCGCTCCAGGCCCTGACGGGCAGTGCCGATAGCCTGGCTGTGGCCGAGCAGTGGGCGAGCACGCGGCGCCGGATCGTCGGCGAGTCGGCCGTGTTCCTGTTGCTGTTGCTGGCCGTGAGCGCACTGCTGGCCTGGCTGTACTGGCGCGAGAGCCGCCGCGCGCGTGGCATGCAGGCCTTCTTCGCCGCGGTGACGCACGAATTGCGCACTCCGCTCACGAGCATCCGGTTGCAGGCCGAGGCGATCGCCGAGGGTGACCAGCGTGCCGAGCTCGCGCGCCGCCTGCTCGAGGACTCGAGCCGGCTCGAATCGCAGATCGACAAGACTCTCGAGCTGGCGCGTATCGAGGGCGGCGGGCCGCTGGCCGAGCAGTCGGTGCCGCTGCGGGGCTGGCTGGAGCGCGCCGTCGCCGGGATCGCCGCCGCGCACGGGGGCCGCATCGAGGCGCAGGTGCAGGTGGAGGATTCCCTGCCGCCGATCCTGGCAGACGCCGCGGCGCTGCAGATGATCGTGCGCAACCTGGTGGAGAACTCGGTGCGGCACGCCGGCCGGGAGCGCGTGCAGGTGAAGCTGGCGGCGCGGCGCGAGGGCGCGCAGGTGCTGCTCGAGTACCGCGACGACGGCGTGGGCACCGCGGTGCAGGCGCGCGAGCTCGGGCGCCTGTTCGGCCGCGGCTCGGCCTCCGGCGGCAGTGGCGTCGGGCTCTACCTGGTGCGGGCGCTCGCCGAGCGCATGGGCGGGCGCGCCGATTTCTCGAGTGTGCCGGGCCAGGGCTTCCGTGCCGTGCTCGGGTTCGCCGCCAGCCACGAGGAGCCCGCGCCGTGAGCGCCGGCGCGCAGTTGCTCGTGGTCGAGGATGACCGAAACGTCGGCGCGACCCTGGTCGAGCGCCTGCGTGACGCCGGCTATCGCGTCACGCTGGCCGAGAACGCAGCACGCGCGCGCCAGGCCTGGCGCGCGCAGGCGCCGCAACTGGTGTTGCTCGACGTCGGCTTGCCGGACGGCAACGGCTTCGAGCTGGCGGCCGAGTTGCGCGCTGCCGTGCCGCAGGCGGCGCTCATCTTCCTGACAGCGCATGGCAACCCGGATGAGCGCGTGCGGGGCCTCGAGCTCGGCGCCGACGACTACCTCACCAAGCCGTTCCATTTCCGCGAGCTGCTGCTGCGCATCCAGAACTGCCTCAAGCGTGCGCAGGACCTGGTCGAGTTGCCCGGCGAGATGCGTGGCGTGGTTCGCATCGGCCGCGCGCGCGTCGACTTCGAGCGCTTCAGCGCCGAAGTCGAAGGCCGGACGCACGCGCTGACGCACAAGGAGTGCGCGGTGCTGCGGCTGCTCGCGAGCCGGGTCGGCAAGGCCGTGAGCCGCGACGAGATCCTCGACCGGGCCTGGTCCGCGGACGAATTCCCGACCTCGCGCACGGTCGACAACTTCATCGTGCGGCTGCGCCGCCTGGTCGAGCCGCAAGCCGACGAGCCGCAGGTGATCCGCAGCATACGCGGCGTGGGCTACCTTCTGACGGAGGCGATCCGTGAGTGAACCGCTGCTGTTGGCCGCGCTCGCCCGGCGCAACGCGGGACGGCCGCCGGTATGGTTCATGCGCCAGGCCGGGCGCTATCACCGGCACTATCAGGCCTTGCGCGCGCGGCACGAGTTCATCGACCTGTGCAAGCAGCCGGAGCTCGCGGCCGAGGTCACGATGGGGCCGATCGACGACTTCGGCTTCGACGCGGCGATCCTGTTCTCCGACCTGTTGTTCCCGCTCGAGGCGATGGGCATGGGGCTGCGCTACGAGCCGGGCCCGAAGCTCGACTGGCAGCTGCACTCCCACGCCGACCTGCCGCGCTTGCGCGCTGGCCCGGCCGCGCTGGCGCAGCTCGAGTTCCAGGCCGAGGCGATCCGCGCGCTGCGCCCACGGCTCGGGCACGAGCGCGCGCTGATCGGCTTCGTCGGCGGCCCGTTCACGCTCTATGCCTATGCGGTGGCCGGTTCGCACGAGGGCTTCGCGCGCCAGGGTCCCCCGGGGCTCGGGGACGGGCTGTATGCCGGCTTCTGCGAGCGGCTGGAGGCGCTGCTGGCCGGCAACATGGCGCTGCAGGCGCAGGCCGGCGCCGACTGCGTGGCGCTGTTCGACACCGCCGCCGGGGCGCTCGATCCCGCAGGATTCGCGCGCCACGCGGTGGCGCCGCTGGCGCGCGTCGTGGCGCGCTTCCGCGAGTCCTGCCCGCGAACGCCGCTGATCTACTATTCACGGGACACCGGCCCCGAGCATTGGCGCGCGCTCGAGGCACTCGACCTGCAGTGCCTGGGCGTCGACTGGCGGCACGATCTCGCGGCCACGCTGGTCGCGCAGACGCCGCGCTGGTGCCTGCAGGGCAACCTCGACCCCGAGTGGCTGCTGCTGCCGCAGGCCGAGCTCGAGTCGCGCGTGCGCGCGGTTTTCGCCCGCGTGCACGCGTTGCCGGCGGCGGTGCGCGCGGCCTGGGTCTGCGGGCTCGGCCACGGCGTGCTGCAGGACACGCCGGAGGCCAACGTGCGCCTGGTGCTCGCCATCCAGCAGGAGATGTTCACATGAATGCGGCACAGCAGAGCGCGCGGCTCGCCAAGTACGACGTCGCCGGTCCGCGCTACACCAGCTATCCGACCGTGCCTTACTGGGAGCACACGCCGACCGAGGCGCAGTGGCTCGGCCACCTGGGCGCGGCGCTCGCGGACACGCAGGCCCACGGGCATGGCGCCGCCGTCTACGTGCACGTGCCGTTCTGCCGTGCGCTGTGCACCTTCTGCGGCTGCAATACGCGCGTGACGCGCACGCACGCGATCATCATGCCGTACGTGCAGGCCGTGCTCCGGGAATACGAGCTCTACCGGCAGCGGCTCGGCGTCGAGCGCCCGGAAATCGGCGAGCTGCATCTTGGCGGCGGCACGCCGACCTTCCTCGACCCGGCGGAGCTCGGCGCGCTGGTCGAGGGAATCATCTCCGCCTCGCGGCCGCGCACGGGCGCGGTGTACTCGATCGAGGTCGACCCGCGCGTGACCAGCGCCGAGCAGCTCAGGCTGCTGGCCGGGCATGGCTTCCGCCGCATCAGCCTCGGGGTGCAGGACTTCGACCCGAGGGTGCAGGACATCGTCAATCGCGTGCAAAGCGTGGCGCAGGTGCGCGCGGTGACGGAGCAGGCGCGCACGCTGGGCTTTGACAGCGTCAACTACGACCTCATCTACGGCTTGCCGCTGCAGACGCTGGCGAGCATCGAGCTGACGATGCACGAGGTCTGCGCGCTGCGGCCCGGACCGCATCGCGCTCTACGGCTACGCCCACGTGCCGTGGATCAAGCCTGGCCAGCGCCGCTTCACCGAGATCGACCTGCCGGAGGGACCGGCCAAGCGCGCGCTCTACGAGCGGGGCCGGGAGCTGCTCGAGCAGGCCGGTTACCGCGAGATCGGCCTCGACCACTTCGCATTGCCGACCGACAGCCTGTGGCGCGCGGCGCATGCGGGCACCATGCACCGCAACTTCATGGGCTACACCGATGCCTGCACGCAGCCCCTGTTCGGGCTCGGGGTCTCGGCCATCGGCGATGCCGGTGACGCCTACGCCCAGAACGAGAAGGACCTGCAGCAGTACCACGAGCGGATCGCGCGCGAGGAATTGCCGATTCATCGCGGCCATGTGCTCGATGCCGAGGACCAGGTGCTGCGGCGGCACATCCTCAATCTCATGACGCGCCTGCGCACCCGGTGGTCGCGGGCCGATTACACGCCCTTCCTCGAGGACGTGCCCGCGCGGCTCGCCGAATTCGCCGCCGACGGTCTGGTGGAACTCGAACCCGAGGGCTGTCGTGTGACCGAGGCCGGGCGTGGCTTCCTGCGCAACATCTGCATGGCATTCGACGCGCGGCTGGCGCGCCACAGCCCCGAGCGCCAGCTCTTCAGCCAGACGGCTTGACGATCGCCAGGATCAGGATCGGCACGACCAGCAGCAGTGAAGCCTCGTTGAACCATCGCAGCGCGACGCTGCGCGGGAGTTCGCGGCCGTTGCGCAGGCGCTGCAGCAGCCAGCGGCAGGCGAGGTGGTAGCCGATCAGGCCCATCACCAGCACCAGCTTGAGCTGCAGCCACAGGCCGGAATAGGCGTAGGCCTGCCACAGCCACAGCCCCAGGCCCAGCGCCGCCAGGGCCATGATGGTCATGAAGCCGTACAGGCGCGTGGCCATGGTCATGAGCCGGCGCACGTCCTCGCCCGCGGCGCGCCCCTCGGCGTAGTGCACGAATATGCGCGGCAGATAGAAGATGCCGGTCAGCCAGGCCATGACGCCCAGCACGTGAAAGGACTTGATCCAGAGCATCGGCGCCCCCGCGCCCGCGCCGGGCGCTGCTAGACTGAGCGAGTCGTGGATTCTAGCAAGGATGAGCCGAGGCCAGCCTGGTGGCTGCGCGCGCTGGGGTGCGTGCCGCTGCCGATCATGTACGCGCTCGCCACGCTGGCGGCGATCCTGATGCGCGACCTGTTGCGCTACCGGGTGGCGGTGGCGCGCGACAACCTGCGCCGCGCGCTGCCCGAACTCAGCGAGGCGGAGCGGCACCGGATCCTGCGGCGCCACTACCAGGTGTTCGCCGAGGTGCTGTTCGAGCTGCCGCGCGTGGCGGTCATGACGCCCGGGGAGTTGCGCGCGCGCATGACGCTCTCCGGCTTGCCCGCGGTGCACGCGGAATACGCGCGCGGCCAGCCGACGCTGCTGCTGATCGGGCACCAGTGCAACTGGGAGTGGCAATTGCAAGCCGTAGCGCTCGGGGTTGGCGTGCCCTTCCTGGCGGCCTACAAGCCGCCGCACAGCGATTACGCCAATCGGCTGATGCTCGGACTCCGGGGACGCTTCGGCGTGCACATGGTGCCCGGCAAGCGCCTGGTGCGCGAGGTGTTGCGCTGGCGCGGCAAGGTGCACGCGGTCGGCATGGTCGCCGACCAGATGCCGACCACGAGCCCCGGACGCGTCTGGCTCAGGTTCTTCGGTCGCGACACCGCGTTCTTCCCGGGACCCGGAGAAATGGCGCGCATCGGCAATTACAGCGCGTGGTTCCTGCCGATACGGCGCGTGCGGCGCGGATATTACGAGATGAGCTTCGTGCTGCTGGCTTCCGCGGGCGAGCAGCTCGGGGTCGCGGATTTCACGGCCCGCTATGCCGCGCAGCTCGAGGCCATGGTGCGGGCCAGCCCGGAGGACTGGGCCTGGACCCATCGGCGCTGGAAGCTGCAGCCGCCGGCGTCGGCCGCAACTGGCTAGAAGCTCGCGACCGCGCTGCCGAGCCCGTCGAACCAGGCACTGACGGTCTGCCCGCTGCGAACCTGCTGCACCCCGCTGCAGCTGCCGGTGGTGACGAGCTCGCCGCCGCGCAATCCGCGGCCCAGCTGCGAGAGGTGATTGGCGATCCAGACCAGCGGCTGCAGTGGATCGCCGAGCGGGTGGCCACCGCGCGCCTGGTGCACGGGCCGACCATCGACGCGCACCTCGAGCGGCAGGGAGTCGATTGCGAGCTGACGCCAGCCGGGGCAGGAAGGGCCGACGACCAGCAGCAGGTTCATGTAGCTGTCCGCCACGCGGTCGAGCTGTGGCACGGCCGCGTCGTCGGCGTAGCGGCTCGAGATCACCTCGATGACCGCGTGCGCGCTGGCCACCGCGGCGCAGACCGTGTCGCGGTCGTAGCGCGCGCCGCCCGCGAGCGGCGGCAGGTCCCGTCCCAATCGGAACGCGACTTCGGACTCGGTGCCCCAGGGGCCGCGGTCAGGCAGCGGCGGCTGCAGCGCCTGCAAGTAGGCCGGCGCATCGAGCACCGCGCAGGCCGGGAGCGGCGCGCAGATACCTTCCGCCGCGCTGGCCAGCGACGCCTTCCAGCCCGCGATGTCGCCGTGCAGCTCGTGCAGCAGCGCGTGCTGGATCGCGTAGGCCTCGGCCAGCGACTGCGGCGCGAGCGTCGCGGGGAGCGCGCCGAGCCGTGGAGCGCCGCGACGCACCGAGAGCAGCAACTGCGCGGCCTGCGCGGCTTTCGACGTCGGGGCGTCGGGGTTCACGTGCGATTCTCCTCCAGCCGTGATTCGATCAGGCGCGCAAGCTCGGCAATGCTCGGGTGGTCGAAGATGTCGTTGACGTCGACGGTGTCGGGCCAGCGCTGTTGCACCTGCTCGTGGATCGCCAGCAGCGTGAGCGAGCTCACGCCGACGTCGAACAGGCTGTCGTTCGGCCCCACGCGCCGGTTGGCGAGGGCAGCGTCGCAGATCGCCTGCAGCTGCGCCGCGACGTCGCTGCTGCCATCGAGCGCTGCGCCCGACTGCGCCGCGAGCGCGCGCAGTTGCGCCAGCTCGGCGTCGTAGACGCCATCAAGGTACTCCTGCTCGAGCAGGTGGCGCTGCACCTTGCCGCTCGTGGTCTTCGGGATGCGACGCACCGGCACGACCGCGCTGACCTCGAGCCCTGCGTGCTCGCCGATGCGGCGCGCCACGCGCTGGGCCAGCGGCAGGAACTCCGCGACCTCGCCCCGGTGCAGCAGGAACACCACCAGCGCGTCGGACTCGGCGTCCGCTGCGCGCACGCCGCTGACCACGATCTTGCCGAGGTCGACGCCTGGCACCTCGAGCGCCACCGCCTCGAGGTCGTGCGGGTAGTAGTTCTGGCCGTTGACGAACAGGACCTCCTTGTGGCGGCCGGTGATGTAGAGCTCGCCATCATGCATCGCCCCGAGGTCGCCGGTGCGCAGCCAGCCGTCGGTCGTGTACAAGGCCGCGTTCGCCTCCGGCGCGTCGAGGTAGCCAGCGGTGAGGTTGGCGCCGCGCAGCTGGATGTGGCCGACGTGCTCCGGTGGCAGCGGCTGGTCGTCGTTGCCGGCCAGGCGCAGCTCGACTTCGGGAATGGCGTTGCCGACCGCGACCAGCGTCAAAGCGCGCCGGTCGCCCGGCGGCGCCAGCGCCACCGGCTGGCCCGGATTGAGCTGGTGGCGGTCGAAGTGGCTGGCGTGGTAGCTCGAGCCGAGCTGCGGAAAGCTGACCGCCACGCAGGCCTCGGCCAGGCCGTAGACCGGGAACATCGCCGTGCGCGCCAGGCGCGCCGGTGCGCAGCGCGCCATGAACTCGTCGCACAGCGCCAGGCTGATCGGCTCGGCGCCATTGAAGATGATGCGCACGCGGCTGAGGTCGAGCCCGTTGAGCGCCCGGTCGCCCAGCACCTTGAGGTAATGGCGGTAACCGAAGTTCGGCGAGGACAGCAGCGTGGCGCCGACGCGCGAGGCGATCTGCAGCCACAGCACCGGTCGGCGCACGAACAGCTCGGTGGCCATCTGATGCATGTCAATGCGGTTGGCCACCAGGAAGATGTGCATGCCGATCAGGCCCATGTCGTGCGTCAGCGGCATCCACGACAGGCCGACGTCCTGGTCGGTGTAGCGGACGGCGGCCGTGGTGCTGCGCAGGTTCGCGAGCAGGTTGGCGTGCGTGAGCACGATGCCCTTGGGCGTGCTGGTCGAACCCGAGGAATACTGGATGAAGGCCGCATCGCCGGGGCGCACGGCGTGCGGGCGCCCGATGCGCGCGAGGTCGACCAGGTCGTCGGTCAGCAGGGCGCGCTGCGCGAGACGCTCGTAGCCGGCCTGCTGCTGGTGCTCCTCGGCGAACAGGCGAATGCGGTCGAGCAGCCGTCGTTCGGTATACAGGAAGGGCGCGCCGAGCTGCCCGGCGATGCGCAGCAGCTTGTGGCGGTGCTCGTCGCTGATGCCCGGCGCCACCGGCACCGGGACGATGCCGCCGAGGATGCCCGCCCAGAAGGCGTCGATGAAGGCTTCGTTGTTCGCCAGGAACAGCAGCAGGCGATCGCCAGACCGGGCCCCGAGCTGCTGCAGGTAATGGAGGATGCCGAGCGCGCGTTCGTGGAGCTCGCCGTAGCGGACGACGCGCTGCTCCTGTTCGCCCTCGTGGTAGGTGATCGAGCGTTTGGCGTCGCGGTTGGCCTGCAACAGCTCGCTCAGCGTAGTGGCAATCATGCGGGGCTGTGGCGGTTGACGCTGCCTGGCAAACCAAGGATTGTTATGCGGATGAACGAGGTCATTCTAGCCTACTCGTGGCTCCCCCGGCAGTTGCCGCCGGGCTTGCGCGCGCGCTGGCGCGCGCGCTTGAGCCCGGCGCGCGCGCTGCGCCTGAGCGTGGATCCGCGCGCGCAGTCGCGCACGCTGCTGGGCGTGGCGCTCGCGTGCCGGTTGCTGAGCGCGGCCAGCGGCCGGAGCGTCGAGCCGCGCGCATTGCGTTACACGCGCCGGGGCAAGCCGCATGTGCCCGGGCTTCCGGAATTCAGCATCGCGCACGCCGGCGGCTGGGTGGCGTGCGCGCTCGCCAGCGCCGGGGCCGTCGGCATCGACATCGAGCCGCTGGCGCGCCGCGCGGCGCTGCCACACTGGCGTTCCGTGTTCGATGCCGACGAGCTCGCGGCGGCGCACTCGGCGCGCGCGGCGCTCTCGATCTGGACAACGAAGGAGGCGGTGCTCAAGGCTGCCGGCGCCGCCTTCGCCGATCTGCCGCAGGTGAGCGTGCGCGGGCGGCGGGTCCGGTTCGGAGGCCTGCGCTGGCACTGCCGCGCGCCGCGACTGGCGCCGGGCATGGTCGCGCGATTGGTGACGGCGCAGCCGGTGGCGCGCCTGCGCCGCCTGTCGGTGCCGGCCGCGGTGGCGCTGGCGACATGAGCAGGCCGGACTCACCTGGCGACGGTGGGCTGCGCGGTGGCCTTTACGGGCAAGTCGCAATCTCGGGCCGGCGGCTGAGCCTCATGCGCCGGATGGTCTACCGCGTGGCCGCGCCGCTCGCGGTCACGCTGGTGCGGCTGTGGTGGCGCAGCTGCCGCGTCGTCGCCGTGCACGGCCTCGAGCACCTCGACGCGGCCCTGGCGCGCGCACCTTCGTTCCTGCCCGTCTACTGGCACCAGCACCACCTGTTCTGCGCGCAATTCCTGCTGGCGCAGCAGCGCGAGCGGCCGCTGCGCACCGGCTTCCTGATCAGCCCCTCCGCGGACGGCGAACTCGGCGCCATGATCGTGAAGCGCCTGGGCGGGCACGTGATCCGCGGCTCCTCGACGCGCACCGGGGCACTGGCGATGAAGGAATACTTCCAGGCTCTGATGCGCGAACAGGTCTCGCCGGTGCTCAATCCCGACGGCCCGCGCGGTCCGCGCTTCAAGTGCAAGCCCGGCGCCATCATGCTGGCGCAGATGTCGGGACGGCCGCTGCTGCCGCTGAGCTACGCGGCCGCTCGCGCCTGGCTCGTGCACTGGGACAAGTTCGTGCTGCCCTGGCCGGGCACGCGCATCGCCATCGCGATTGGCGCGCCGTTCGCGGTGCCGCGCGCTGCCGACGCCGACGGGCTGGCGCGGCTGCAGCTCGAGCTCGAGCAGCGACTGCGCGCCACCTTCGAGTCCGCGCGCGCCGCACTCGGGACCAGCCGCCGCTGAAGGTCGCGCGCCGGCGCGGCGCGCTTGCCTTCCGTCGGCGGTGTGGGACAATCCCGGCTCGATGACTAAACCGCCGCCGGCACCTGGTAGCGACTACTCCGCATCAGACGTGCTCGCGCCGCAGTTCTGGACCGGGCGCAGCGAGCGCCCGCTGCCGGGCCTCGATGTGGCCTGCACCAAGATCGCCGTCGACTTCCAGAACCTGCAGCGCGCCACCGCCGATGAAGCCATCCGCCAGGGCCTCGCCACGCTGCGCGAAACCACGTCGGCCGACGGCGCCTTCAGCGCCTTCTTCGACGCCACCGGCAATCACGTCGAATCGGTCATGGTCGCCGGTGGCAGCTTCGCCCAACTGCATCCCGAGGCGCTGCGCGGCGTGACGCTCGCGCGGCTGCCCTACATCGCCGGCCGCAGCGAGCACCTGCGGATGTCCGAATTCCGCGATACCGCGGCGCCGCGGCGCGACCAGGCCGCCGACGCCGGCCTGCTGGCCGAGCTGTCGATCGGTGCGGCATTGCTGGTCGCGTTCCGCATCCGCAACCGCCCGGCCGGCCTGCTGGGCCTGGTTTTCGGGCTGCCGCGCAACAGCTTCGACGTCAACCTGCAGCTGCTGCTGAAGCTGCTGGGCAGCAGCCTGGCCGCCGGCCTCGAGCGCGTGCGCCTGAGCCTGCTGCTGGACCGGCTCGAGTCGCGCACCGAGCTCGGCGAGATGGCGGCCAACGACGGCCTGTGGGATTTCGACGTCGAGGCGCAGGAGACTTATTTCTCGCCGCGCTGGCGCACGATGCTCGGCTACGACACCGTCGAGCTGCAGCGCAACTTCGACTGGCGCACGCTGGTGCACGCGGAGGACGCGGTGCGGGTGCAGAACGCGATTCGCGACCACGTCGCCGGCAAGACGCCGATGTTCGAGAGCGTGCACCGCATGCAGCACCGCAGCGGCGAGTGGCGCTGGGTCTCGAGCCGCGCCAAGGCCACGGTCGACGCGCACGGCCGGCTGCTGCGCCTGGTCGGCGTGGAGCTCGACGTCACCGAGCGCAAGCTCTACGAGGAGGCGTTGTTCCGCGAGAAGGAGAGCGCGCAGATCACGCTGCAGTCGATCGGCGATGGCGTGGTCACGACCAACGCCGCTTCGGTGATCGACTACATCAATCCCGGTGGCCGAGGACCTGACCGGCTGGCAGCTCGAGGACGCCATGGGCAAGCCGGTCGAGGAGATCTTCCGCGCCTTCCACGAGGAGACCTGCGAGCCGCTCGAGAACCCGCTCACGGTGGCGATCCGGCGCGCCCGCGCCATCAAGTCGGTGCGGCCGATGCTGCTGATCCGGCGCGACGGCAACGAGCTGTACGTCGACAGCACCGCGGCGCCGATCCGCGACGGCGCCGGCCGCACCGCCGGCGGCGTGCTCGTGTTCCACGACGTCAGCGAGTCGCGCGAGCTCAACCGGCGCCTGAGCTACCACGCCAGCCACGACCTGCTGACCGGGCCTCGTCAACCGGCGCGAGTTCGAGAACCGGCTCGAGCGCGCGCTCAAGAGCGCCAAGGCGCGCGAGTCCTCGTACGCGCTGTGCTACCTCGACATCGACCAGTTCAAGATCGTCAACGACAGCTGCGGCCACAGCGCCGGCGACGCGCTGCTCGGCCAGGTCGGCGCGCTGCTGAAATCGAAGGTGCGCTGGCGCGACACGCTGTCGCGGCTCGGCGGCGACGAGTTCGGCATCCTGCTCGAGAGCTGCTCGCTCGACGAGGCGATGCGCATGGCCGAGACGC
Organism: uncultured Gammaproteobacteria bacterium; assembly: GCA_963778855.1. Classification (GTDB taxonomy): domain Bacteria; phylum Pseudomonadota; class Gammaproteobacteria; order Steroidobacterales; family Steroidobacteraceae; genus FEN-1191. Next base: position 465,884 of record CAVZWC010000002.1, read on the forward strand.
TGCGCGAGGCGGTGCGCAACTTCCGCTTCAACTGGGAGGAGCGCGTGTTCCGCCTCGGCGCCAGCATCGGCGTGGTGCCGCTGACGGCCGAGAGCGAGGACGTGGCCTCGGTGATCTCGGCCGCCGACAGCGCCTGCCAGTCGGCCAAGGAGCAGGGCCGCAATCGCGTCCACAGCTTCGCCGACAACGACATCGAGCTGATGCGCCGCCGCCGCGAGATGCAGTGGGCCGCGCGCATCAACGCCGCGCTCGAGGAAGGGCCGCTTCGAGCTGTACCGCATGACGATCCAGCCGCTGCAGAGGCGCGTCGACCGGCGCGCACTACGAGCTGCTGCTGCGCATGCGCGACGAGGGCGGGCGCATCATCTCGCCCGACAACTTCATCGTCGCCGCCGAGCGCTACGGCATCACGCCCAACATCGACCGCTGGGTGATCGAGAACGCGTTCCGCTGGCTGGTGTCCGAGGCCGACGAGCGCGAGCGGCTGGCGATGTGCTCGATCAACCTGTCGGGGCAGAGCCTCGGCGACGACAAGTTCCTGCCGTTCGTGATCGACCAGTTCCAGAAGAGCGGCCTCGACGCCAGCAAGATCTGCTTCGAGATCACCGAGACCGCCGCGGTCGCGAGCTTCTCGCAGGCCAACCGCTTCATCCAGGCGCTCAAGGAGCTCGGCTGCAAGTTCGCGCTCGACGACTTCGGCACCGGCCTGTCATCGTTCGGCTACCTCAAGCACTTCCCGGTCGATTTCCTCAAGATCGACGGCAGCTTCGTGCGCGAGATCCTGCACGACCCGATCGACCGCGAGATGGTGCGCTCGATCAACGAGATCGGCCACCTGACCGGCAAGCAGACCATCGCCGAGTTCGCCGAGAACGCCGAGATCATCCAGATGCTGACCAGCATCGGCATCGACTACGCGCAAGGGCTACGGCATCTCGCAGCCGCAGCGGGTGCTCAAGGCCGCCAGCGCCTGAACGTCGGCCGGGGGCAAATCAGCGGGCGTCACCAGGCAGGCCGGGCCCTGGAATGCGGTCGGGCGCGCCCTGCGGGCGACCCCTGCCGCTTGCTGCCAAAACGGCTTGTTGTATTGCGGGCGAGGTTCGGAGCGCGCCACTGCGTTTTGGCCACGCAAGCGTCAAGGCGCCCTCCAACGCATTCCAGGGCCCGGCCTGCCTGGTCACGCGCACGTCAATTGACGCCAGCGGACGCGCAGCCGCTGGCGGCCAGATCGGACGGAATGCCTGGCCGGCGCGGCGTGGCAGCGGGCCGCGTCGCGCCGGCGCGGGCGGCGTCAGGGCTTGAAGCGGGCGTAGACGTTGCGCAGGATGATCATGATCGCGCCGCCGGCCGCGGTCACGCCAATGTTGCCGATGATCGCGGCCAGCGGACCGCCGACCGCCGGGATGCTGCCGAGTGTGCCCGACAGCGCCGTCAAGGCCAGCGCCGAGACGATGACGCGCACGTGGTCCGCCGCGTCGATGGAAAAGCCAATGACCAGGCCGAGCACGACCAGCACCGCGGCCAGGTTTGGAATGGCGGCGAAGGCCCCCACGATCGCCAGCGCCACGGCCACCAGCCCCAGGATTTTCTGTAGTTTCATTGCTTTCCCCATGAGTGCATGATTGTTGTAATACAGGGCGTCGCCGGCCCCCCGGCCGGCGCGTCGGGCGTTATATAGCACCTCGACCGGCGAGGGGCCAGCCCTGCGCCCGCGATCGGGCTCAGACGCTCCGCACCAGCATGTGCACGTGTTCGGTGCGCCGCTCCAGGCCGCGCTCCCGGTAGCGCGGTTCGGTGACGGCGACCTCGCGGGCCTCGAGTTCGGTGATGTCGAAGTCCGCGCCGTAGAGCGCGCGCACTTCGGCAGCGCTGACCGCAAACGGCGGGCCCGGCATGATGTGCTGCGGGTAGTCCATCGTCAGCAGCAGCATGCCGCAACTCGCAGGCAGCGTGTCGACGAGGTAACGGGCGTAGCGCGCGCGCAGCTCGGGCGGCAGCGCGATCAGCGCGGCGCGATCGTAGACGCCGCGCACGCCGGCCAATTGCCGCGCGCCGAGCTCGAAGCAGTCGCCGACGTACAGCTCGTAGCCTTCGGCCTCCCGGCATTCCAGCTTGCCCGCCCTCCGGCGGGCCGGCTGCAGGCCCAGCGCGGCGTAAAAATCCGCGATCGCGCCCTCGGCCAGGTCGACGCCGATCACGCGGTGACCCTGCGCGCGCAGCCAGGCCATGTCGCGGCTCTTGCCGCACAGTGGTACGAATACGGCCGCCGCGGCCGGGCACCCGAGCCGAGGCCAATGCCGTTGCAGGTCGGCATTGACCTGCTCCTGGTGGAAGGGGATGTCGCCGCACCGCCACCGATCCAGCCAGTATTGCGGGTCCGTGTTCAGTCCGGGAATGCGTAGGGCAGGGGCAGCGGATGGCACTCGAGCGCTGCGCCCCGGGCCGCGCCCGGCAGCTCCTCGTTCGCGGCCGGCGATTCACCTGAGGCGGCGCCGGGCCGCGGCGCGACCGCGAGTAACTCGGTGCCGCCGTCGGCCGCCACGGCGTCGACGACCTGCGCGGCGCGGCCGTCCCCCAGCAGCACTTCCTGCCCCGGCGACAGCGCCACCGCCGCGGAGCACAGGAAGCGCTGCATGCGCCGCTTCATGCGGCCGCGATAGTGCGTGCGCGCGATGATCTCCTGCCCCAGTGTAGCAGCCCTTGTCGAAGGACACGGCGCCGACGCAATCGAGGTTCAGCATCTGGGCGACGAACCGGCCGCTGGTCGCGGCGTATACCTGTGGCACGCCGGCGGCGATGTCGCGCGCGCGCGCGCCGGGCTCGCAGGATCGGCGCGGCGGCGGGCATGGTGGCGGCCAGCCTCGCCAGCGCCTCGGCGCTCGTCTCCTCGGTGATCGCAACCTTGGCACGCAGCAGGTAACGGCGCAGCGTGACCGCCGTCGTCGCGGCGAGCTCGGCGGGCAGCACCGCGACGACGTGGTCGGCCGCCGGCGCGGCGAGCCGCAGCAGCGCCAGCACTCGTCCCTGGGGATTGTGCAGCCCGGCGAGCATGAATGCCTCCGCGCCGAGCGCATCCATGTCGTTCGACAACAGGCCCTGCAGGAATTTGCGGCCGTCCACGCCGCGAAAGTGCAGCAGGCCGAGCGCCGGGGCGCGAGTGGTCGTCATAGCGCGATTCTGTCACACTCGCGCGCCATGCCGGTTCCGCCAGCCGCCTGCCCAGGACCCCCGGGGACCGCGCCGCCCGTACCCGATGCCGACCGTACCGCGGTGACGCCGTACCGCGCCGAGCCGGCCGCGGCGGCCGAATTCGGCGGGCCCCGCGGCCCCGATCCGACGCGCTACGGCGACTGGGAACGCGCCGGCCGGTGCATCGACTTCTGAGCGCCCGACCATGCCAGAGCGACCCCTGTCACCGCACCTATCGATCTACCGCTTCCAGCACACGATGGCGCTGTCGATCCTGCATCGGATCAGCGGCGTGTGGATGTCGCTCGGGCTCGCCGCATTGGTGTACTGGATCGCCGGCGTCGCGGCGGGCGAGGGCGCGTACGAGCGCGCGCGCGCGCTGCTCGGCGGCTGGATGTTCCGCCTGCTGCTGCTTTCGTGGCTGGCGGCCTGGTGCTACCACTTCGTCAACGGCCTGCGCCACCTCGCCTGGGACTTAGGGCTGGGCCTCGAGCGCGCGCAGGTGCGGCGTACGGCGCGCGTCGTGATCGTGGCCGCGGCGCTGGGCCTGCTGTTGGCGGCCTACCTGCTGTTCTGCCCGCGGGCGGGGTCGGCATGAGCCTGCGCTCGCCGCTGGGCGTGGTGCTGGGCCGCGGCGCGGCCGGCGGGGGCGTGGGCCACTGGTGGGCGCAGCGCGTCTCGGCTCTGTGCCTGGTGCCGCTGACGCTCTGGTTCGTGGTGTCGCTGGTCCGCCTGCCGCTGGCCGACTACGCCACAGTCTCGATCTGGATGGCGAGCGGCTGGAACCCGCTATGGCTGGCGCTGCTGCTGCTGTCGCTGTGCTGGCATTCGCGCCTCGGCGTGCAGGTCGTGATCGAGGACTACGTGCACCGTCCGGCAGCCAAGTTCGTGGCGCTGCTGCTCAACAACGGCGCGCACCTGCTCGCCCTGGCGATCGGGCTGTACGCGGTGGCGCAGCTTGCGCTGCGGGGCGCGCCGTGAAGGGCTACCCGTTCGTCGACCACACCCACGACGTCATCGTCGTCGGCGCCGGTGGCGCGGGGCTGCGCGCGACGCTGGGACTGGCCGAGGCGGGCCTGTCCACGGCCTGCATCACCAAGGTGTTTCCGACGCGCAGCCACACCGTGGCCGCGCAGGGCGGCATCTCCGCGGCGCTCGGCAACATGGGCGAGGACGACTGGCGCTGGCACATGTACGACACCGTCAAGGGCTCCGACTGGCTCGGCGACCAGGACGCGATCGAGTTCATGTGCAAGGAGGCGCCGGCGGCGGTCATCGAGCTCGAGCACTACGGCGTGCCGTTCTCGCGCACCGACGACGGCCGGATCTACCAGCGGCCCTTCGGCGGCATGACCACGCATTACGGCAAGGGCATCGCGCAGCGCACCTGCGCCGCGGCCGATCGCACCGGGCACGCGATGCTGCACACGCTCTACCAGCAGTCGCTGCGCCACGCGGCGCAGTTCTTCGTCGAGTATTTCGCCGTCGACCTGATCATGGAGGATGGCGCGTGCCGCGGCGTGGTCGCGCTCGACCTCGCCACCGGAACCGTGCACCGCTTCCGCGCCCAAAGCACGATACTGGCCACCGGCGGCTACGGCCGCGCCTGGTTTTCCTGCACCTCGGCGCACACCTGCACCGGCGACGGCGGCGGCATGGTGCTGCGCGCCGGCCTGCCGCTGCAGGACATGGAGTTCGTGCAGTTCCACCCGACCGGCATCTACGGCGCGGGCTGCCTGATCACCGAGGGCTCGCGCGGCGAGGGCGGCTACCTGACGAACTCGACCGGCGAGCGCTTCATGGAGCGCTACGCGCCCAACGCCAAGGACCTGGCCTCGCGCGACGTCGTCAGCCGCGCGATGACGATCGAGATCCGCGAGGGGCGCGGCGTCGGCGAGCACCGCGACCACATCCACCTGCACCTCGAGCACCTCGGGCCCGAGGTCATCCACGAGCGGCTGCCGGGCATCGAGGAGACGGCACGCATCTTCGCCGACGTCGACGTCACCAAGGAGCCGATCCCGGTGCTGCCGACGGTGCACTACAACATGGGCGGCATGCCCTGCAACGTGCACGGCGAGGTGGTCACGCGTGCGCAGGGCGCCGAGGCCATGGTGCCGGGGCTGATGGCGGTCGGCGAGGCGGCCTGCGTCTCGGTGCACGGCGCCAACCGGCTCGGCTCGAATTCGCTGCTCGACCTCGTGATCTTCGGCCGCGAGGCGGCGCGCCATTGCGCCGCAACGCTGCAGCCTGGCGCCGCGCCCAAGCCGCTGGCCCGCGATGCCGGGGAGCAGGCGCTCGCGCGCATCGACCGGCTGCGCCAGGCGCGCGGCTCCCGGCCCACGGCGCAGATTCGGCTCGAGATGCAGCGCACGATGCAGCAGGATGCCGCCGTGTTCCGCACCGGCGACACGCTGGCGGCGGGCTGCGAGGCGCTGGCGCGCACCTTCGCCTCCTTCGCCGACCTGGCCCTGAGCGATCGCGGCATGGTCTGGAACACCGACCTGGTCGAGACGCTCGAGCTCGAGAACCTGCTGTTGCAGGCGACCGCGACGATCAATTCGGCGGCCAACCGCAAGGAGAGCCGCGGCGCGCACGCGCGCGAGGATTTCCCGGAGCGCGACGATGCCAATTGGCTCAAGCACACGCTGTGCTGGGTCGATGCCGCCGGCCACGTACGGCTCGACTACCGTCCGGTGCACCTCGATACCCTCACTGACGAAGTGGCGGCAGTGCCCCCCAACGCCCGCACTTACTAGGACCAGCATGGCCCAGTTCAGGTTGCCGAAGGATTCACGGATCGACGCCAGCGCCGGCAAGCACTACCCGGCGCCGGCGGGCGCCACCCGGGTGCGCACCTTCCGCATCTACCGCTACGACCCCGCCAGCGGCGCGCGGCCGCGCGTCGACAGCTACGAGCTCGACATGTCGAAGTGCGGACCGATGGTTCTGGACGCGCTGCTGAAGATCAAGAACGAGGTCGACGCGACGCTGTCGCTGCGCCGGTCCTGCCGCGAGGGCATCTGCGGTTCCTGCGCGATGAACATCAACGGCGTCAACACGCTGGCCTGCACCCGCGCCTGCGACGAGCTCGGGAGCGGCGAAGTGCGCATCTTTCCGCTGCCGCACCTGCCGGTCGTGAAGGACCTGGTCGCCGACCTCAGCAACTTCTACGCGCAGTACGCCGCCGTGAAGCCCTGGCTGCAGACCCGCACGCCCGCGCCGCCGACCGCGAACGACTGCAGTCGAAGGCGGACCAGGAGAAGATCGACCGCCCCTCGGCCTGCATCCTCTGCGCCTGCTGCTCGACCGCTTGCCCGAGCTACTGGTGGAATGGCGAGCGCTACCTGGGGCCCGCCGCGCTGCTGGCGGCCTACCGCTGGATCGTCGACACGCGCGATGAGGCGACCGGCGAGCGCCTCGACGCCCTAGAGGATCCGTTCCGCCTGTATCGCTGCCACACGATCATGAATTGCACCGAAGCCTGCCCGAAGGACCTGAATCCGGCCCGGGCCATCGCCGACATCAAGCGCCTGCTGCTCGAGCGCGAGCATTGAGCGAGATCCCGCCTGGCTATCTGTGCTGGCGCTGCCGGCGCGGCATGAAGGAGCTCGACTTCCTGCTGCGCGACTGGCTCGATCGGCGCTACGGGCAGGCGAGCAGTGCCCAACGGGCGCTCTTTGCCCAGTTTCTGGAATTGCCGGACCCGCAGATCGCGGGTTACCTGCTGGGCCATGAAATCCCCGACGATCCTGCGATGGCCACGCTCGTCTCGGAGCTGGCCCCCGGTGGAGCTGTCGCTTAGCGGTTCCCGCGGGCTCGCCTGCGGCTGGGTGCTGTGGTGCCTCGCCCTGGCGCTGGGGCTCTGGCTGGGGTGCGCGCTGCCGGCCGGGTGGCGCCTCGGCCTGGTCGCCGTCGTGGCCTTGGCCGGCTGGCGTGGATACCTTCGGCTCCGGCGCCCGGAGGAAGGCCGATCATTGCGTTGGGAAGCGGACGGGCGCTGGCGGGTCGAAGGTGGGTCTGGCCCCGGCGCTTATGTTCAACCCGGCCGCCTGCGGCGCCTGGGCCGCGTGGTGTGGATCGGCTGGCCGGGGAACGGGACCACCGGCAGATATTTTCACGCTGACGGGGTCCTGGTGGAACCGAAGGCACTGGCGGCGCTCAAAGGCAGGGTGAAGTTTGCAGGACCTTCCCGCCGCCGCAGCTCCCCATGAATCCCCCCCGCGACACTGCTGCTAGACTCCCCGGGGATGATTGCCAGCTCGCCATGCCATTGCCAGAAGCCGTGGCGGCCCTCGCCGATGCCGCGAGCGATCCGATGAGCGTCGAGAACGGCGACCTGAGCCTGGTCCGGCGCGTGCAGGCCGGCGAGCGCTCGGCCTACGACCTGCTGGTGCTCAAGTACCAGCACAAGGTCGTGAAGCTCGTCATGCGTTACGTACGCAATCCGGCCGACGCCGAGGACGTCGCCCAGGAGGCCTTCATCAAGGCCTACCGCGCGCTGCCGCAGTTCCGCGGCGACAGCGCCTTCTACACCTGGCTGTACCGGATCGCGATCAACACCGCCAAGAACGCGCTGGTGTCGCGCGACCGGGGCGTCGGCGTCTACGAGATCGATGCCCACGCGCCCGACGAGAACCCGGAGATGGCCGGCCGGCTGCGCGACCCGGATACGCCCGAGGGCCTGGCGCTGAGCGACGAGATCCGCGACATCGTCCACGCGGCCATCGGCGCGCTGCCCGACGACCTGCGCACGGCCATCGTGCTGCGCGAGCTCGAGGGCCTGAGCTACGACGAGATCGCCAGCGCAATGCAGTGCCCGGTGGGCACGGTGCGCTCGCGCATCTTTCGCGCCCGCGAGGCGATCGACAGCCGCTTGCGGGAAGTTTTCGACGGCGGCCTAGGCCGCACCCAGGAGATGTTGTGAACGAAGACGAACGTGCCAGTCAGCTGTCGACGATGTTCGACGGCGAATTGCCCGCCGCCGAGTGCGAACTGCTCTCGCGCCGGCTGGCGCGCGACGAGCAGTTGCGTGCCACCTGGTCGCGCTACGCGGTGATCGGCGCCGCCCTGCGCGCCGAGCCGCTGGCGCAGGTCCGGCCGGACTTCGCGCGCCGCGTCAGCGCAGCAATCGCCGCCCCGGCTTCCGCCGGGCCCGCCCGCCGCCTGGGCGCGCTGCGCAGCGCCGCGCTCGGCACGGCGATCGCCGCCGGCGTGGCCGGAGTGGCGATCCTGCTGCTGCGCCAGGACATGCCGGTCCAGGACCAGGTGCTGGCGGTGGCTGCGACCGGCGTCAAGGGCGCGACCGTGGCCGCGCCGGCGCCCGTGACGGTGGCGGCCAGCATGCCGGCGCGGTTCGGCGTCGTGAACCTGCGCGGCAACGCCCCCGGCGCGACGAATGCCAGCCGCGAAGGCTTCAGCTACGTCGTCCCGCCGGCTGGAGGCGACAGCAATTCTGCCGTGCCGGCTTCGCTCGCCGACTACGTCGTGGCGCACAGCGAGGTCTCCTCGCCGCTGGTGCGTGGCAGCCTGCTGTCGGTGCTGGTCAGCAACGAAGCGGTGCAGCCAGCCCCGGACAGCATGATGAGCAATGCCAGGCCCTAGCCACAGCGCGCTGCTCGGCATCTTCGCGCTGACCGTGAGCGCGGCGGCGCTCGCCGACGACGCGCGCGCGCTGCTCGAGCGCATGGATCGCGCGCTCGCCGGGCGCAACTACCAGGGCACCTTCGTCCACGAGCACGGCGGCCAGACCGAGACCTTGCGGATCATCCATCGCGCCGAGAGCGACGGGTTCACCGAGCGCGTGGTCTCTCTCGATGGCTCGGGCCGCGAGGTCATCCGCCGCGACGGCGAGCTGCGGGCCTATTTCCCCGACCAGCGCGCGGTGCTGGTCGAGAGCGGGCAACGCGGCGGCCTGCTGTTCCCGGGAATTGCGGGGCTCGACAACGCGGCCGGCCAGGTCTACGCCGTGAGCGAGGAATCCCGCACCCGCATCAGCGGCCGCGACGCGCACGTGGTCGTGGTCGAGCCGCGCGACGAATTCCGCTATGGCTACCGGGTCTGGATTGACGACGCCAGTGCCATGCCGCTCAAGACGCAGTTGCGCGCTGCCAACGGCCGGGTGGTGGAGCAGCTCGTGTTCACCGAGCTCTCGCTGCCGGCGCACATCGCCGACGCCGCGCTGCAGCCGGCGCTGGCGACGCGAGATTACCGCTGGCTGCGCCGCGGTGTGGTCAGCGGCGATGCGCCCGGTCAACCGGCCGAAGCCACCTGGGATGCCGCCGAGCTGCCGCCCGGCTTCAGGCTGATCAGCAATTCCACGCAGATCGTCGGCAGCGGACATCAGCCCGCGACCCACTTGGTGTTCAGCGACGGCCTGGCCTCGGTCTCGGTGTTCGTCGAGGCGCCCACGGCGCCGGCGCGTGGCGCGGCGGGCGCGACCACGACGACGATGACCAGCCTCGGATCCTCCTCCGCGCTCTCGACCGAGGTCGACGGGCACAAGGTGACCACGATCGGCGAGGTGCCGCCGGATACCGTGCGCGCCATCACCCGCTCGTTGCGCGTGGGCTTCGCGCCCGGCGCCGGGGCGGTGGGCGCTCCCCGACATTAGGCGGCAGCGTGCGCCTGACGCTGGTCAGCCGCGCCGACTGCGAGCTGTGCGAGCGCTTCCTCGAGGAGCTCGAGGCCCTGCGCGCTCGCGCGCCGCTCCCTCCGGTGGAGGTCGTCGACGTCGATGCGGACGCGCTGCTGCAGCGCCGCTGGGGCCCGAAAGTGCCGGTGCTGCTGCTCGATGGGGCGCTGGTGTGCGGGCCGCGGCTCGACACCGGGGAACTGCTGCGGCTTTTGCGGCTATAATCCGCGCGCCCGGGCCGGTAAGCCCTGCTGGCCTCGGACCCCCACTTGATGCAACGCATACGTAACTTCTCCATCATCGCGCATGTCGACCACGGCAAATCGACGCTCGCCGACCGCCTGATCCAGCTCTGCGGCGGGCTCGAGGAGCGCGAGATGCAGGCCCAGGTGCTCGATTCCATGGACCTCGAGCGCGAGCGCGGCATCACCATCAAGGCGCAGAGCGTGACGCTGCACTACGACGCGCGCGACGGCCAGCGCTACCAGTTCAACCTGATCGACACCCCGGGGCACGTCGATTTCTCCTACGAGGTGTCGCGCTCGCTGGCTGCCTGCGACGGTGCGCTGCTCGTGGTCGACGCCTCGCAGGGCGTCGAGGCGCAGAGCGTCGCCAACTGCCACACCGCGGTCGAGCAGGGCCTGGAGGTGCTGCCGGTCATCAACAAGATCGACCTGCCGTCGGCCGACCCGGACCGGGTGCGCAAGGAGATCGAGGAGATCATCGGCATCGAGGCCCACGACGCCGTGCTGGTCAGCGCCAAGACCGGCGACGGAGTCGCCGAGCTGCTCGAGGAGATCGTGCGGCGCATCCCGCCGCCGCGCGGCGACCCGGCGGCACCGCTGCAGGCGCTGATCATCGATTCCTGGTTCGACAACTACGTCGGCGTGGTCTCGCTGGTGCGGGTCATGAACGGCCTGCTGCGCACCGGCGAGAAGATCCGCGTCATGTCCACCGGCCGCAGTCACCAGGTCGACAAGCTCGGACGCTTCACGCCCAAGTCGGTGGTGATGCGCGAGCTCGGCGCGGGCGAGGTCGGCTTCGTGGTCGCCGGCATCAAGGAGATCGACGGCGCGCCGGTCGGCGACACCATCACCGCCGAATCGCGCCCGGCGAACGCGCCGCTGCCGGGCTTCAAGCAGGTCCAGCCGCGGGTGTTCGCGGGCGTGTTCCCGATCAACTCTGAGGACTACGAGAGCTTTCGCGACGCGCTCGCCAAGCTCAAGCTCAACGACTCGGCGCTGCACTACGAGCCGGAGGTCTCGACCGCGCTCGGCTTCGGCTTCCGCTGCGGCTTCCTCGGGCTGCTGCACATGGACATCGTCCAGGAGCGGCTCGAGCGCGAGTACGAGCTCGACCTGGTCACCAGCGCGCCCACCGTGGTCTACGAGGTGGCCTGCACCGACGGCACCGTGCTGCACATCGACAGCCCCGGCAAGCTCCCTGCGCCCGACAAGGTCGCCGAGATCCGCGAGCCGATCATCACCGCCAACATCCTGGTGCCGCCCGACCACGTCGGCGCGGTGCTCAAGCTCTGCAGCGAGAAGCGCGGCGTGCAGAAGAAGATGCTGTACCTCGGCACCCAGGTCTCGCTGCAGTACGAGCTGCCGCTGGCCGAGGTGGTGCTCGACTTCTTCGACCGCCTCAAGTCCGCCAGCCGCGGCTATGCCTCCTTCGACTACGAGTTCAGCCACTTCCAGGCGGCGCCACTGGTCAAGCTCGACGTGCTCATCAACGGCGACAAGGTCGACGCGTTGTCGCTGATCGTGCACCGCGACAACTCCTACCAGCGCGGGCGCGAGCTGGTCGACAAGATGCAGGAGCTGATACCGCGGCAGATGTTCGAGGTGGCGGTGCAGGCCGCGATCGGCACCCACGTGATCGCGCGCGCGACCGTCAAGGCGTTGCGCAAGAACGTGCTCGCCAAGTGCTACGGCGGCGACGTATCGCGCAAGCGCAAGCTGCTGGAGAAGCAGAAGGACGGCAAGAAGCGCATGAAGCAGGTCGGATCGGTCGAGATCCCGCAGGAAGCCTTCCTCGCGGTGCTGCAGGTCGGACGCAAATGAAGGATTGCCCATGGTGATGCAGATTTCGACCTTGCTGGCCTGGCTGGCAATCCCGCTGACCCTGGTGGCCATGGTGGACGACTGGTTCCTGCGGCCGGGCCGGCGCCTGGCAGCGCTGCCGGCCGCTGCGGTCGACCCGCCGCTGATGCGCGCGGTTTACATGCTGCTGCCGGTGGCGATCGTCGGCGCGATCGTGCGCCTGCTGGGATCGGAACAGCTCGACTTCAGCCTGGTGCTGGTGCTGGTACTGCTGGCTGCGGCGACGGTCCGGCTGCTCGATCACCTGCTGCTGGCGCCGCGCCGGAAGGGCGCCGCGGCGCGTGCCGGCGTCGACGCCGTGGCGCAGCCGCTGCCAGTGACGGTCGATTACGCGCGCAGCTTCCTGCCGGTGGCGGCGCTGGTGCTGGTGCTGCGCTCGTTCATCTTCGAGCCGTTCCGCATCCCGTCCGACTCGATGATGCCGACGCTGCAGGACGGCGATTTCATCGTCGTCAACAAGTACGCCTACGGGCTGCGGCTGCCGGTGCTCAACACCAAGGTGGTCGACATCGGCGAGCCGCAGCGCGGCGACATCGTCGTGTTCCACTACCCGCCGAATCCGGCCGTCAATTACATCAAGCGCCTGGTGGGGCTGCCCGGGGACACGGTGCGCGTGCACGACGACCAGCTGATCATCAACGGCGCGCCGGTGCCGATCGTGGACGAGGGTCGCTACAGCGACGGCTGCTACCTCAACATGCGCCTGTCGACCGAGCAGCTCGGGACGCACCGGCACCAGACGCTGTCCTGCCACACCAGCGACTACCTGCAGTCCCCGCCGGTCGCGAGCTGCAACCGCCACATCCAGCAGAGTTACCAGTGCGACGATGCGGTGCGCGGGTCGCTGCCCGACCGGAACGACACCCTCGAGGACCTGGTGGTGCCGCCGGGCCACTACCTCATGATCGGTGACAACCGCGACAACAGCCTCGACGGGCGGTTCTGGGGCTTCGTGCCCGAGGACCACCTGGTCGGCAGGGCGACCCGCATCTGGTTCAACCTGCCGCTGGGCCGCTCGGGCTGGCCGGACTGGCATCGGATCGGCAAACGTATAGAGTAAGCCCCAGGAGTGCCACCCATGCCCACCACACAACGCGGCGTCACGCTGATCGGCTGGCTGCTCCTGCTGATGCCGGTCGGCCTGATCGTCTACGCCCTGATCCGCGTGACGCCGGTCTACCTCAATTACATGCACGTGGCCAAGGCCATGGAACAGCTCGCTTCGGAGTCAAAGGGTGACGGCCAGGTCAACCCGGTGGAAGTGCACAAGTCACTCGAGAAGCACTTCGACATCGAGTACGTTGAAAATCCGGCCGCCAAGGACGTCGACATCCACCGCGATGGCGATCACTGGGTTGCCGTGGCCCAGTGGGACGAGACCGCGCCGCTGTTCGGCAATATGTCGTTGCTCGTGGAGTTCGACAAGCAGGTGGACCTGAAGTGAGCCGCGCGCGCCTGCGAGCGCGCGGGTCGCCGCCCGATGGCTGTCGGTGAGGGCCAGGCCGGCTCGCGCGCCGCAGGATGGGTGCGCCGCCAGCTCGGTTATGAGCCGCTCGAGCCGGCGCTGTTCGCGCGCGCGCTCACGCACCGCAGCGCGGGTGCCGGCAACAACGAGCGGCTCGAGTTCCTCGGCGACGCGGTGCTCAACCTGGTCGTCGCCGGCCATCTCTACCACCACTACCCACAGGCCGACGAGGGCGCGCTCAGCCGCCTGCGCGCCGCCGTGGTCAGCGGCGAGTCGCTGGCGCGCGTCGCGGCCGGGCTGGAACTCGGGGCGGCGCTGGAGCTCGGCGCCGGCGAGCTGAAGACCGGGGGTTTCCGCCGCGAGTCGATCCTGGCCGACGCCCTCGAGGCGCTGTGCGGGGCCGTGTTCCTCGACGGCGGGCTTCGAGGTCGCGCGCGAGCTGTTCCTGCGGGCGCTGGCACCGGCGCTCGCAGCGCTCGACGCCGGGCGCCCAAGCCGCGAAGGCCAGAAGGATGCGAAGACGCGCCTGCAGGAGTGGCTGCAGGCGCGCGGGCTGCCGCTGCCCCGTTACGAGGTGCTGGAGGTCGAGCGGCGAGCCGCATGCGCAGACCTTTCGGGTCAGCTGCATCGTCGAAGCAGTCGATGCCAGCGCCGAGGGCGAGGGCTCGAGCCGCCGTCGCGCCGAGCAGGCGGCCGCGCAGGAGCTGCTCGGCGCGGCTGGCCGCCATGAGCGCGCTTCCGCACCGGCTTCGCCGCGCTCGTCGGCCGGCCGAACGTCGGCAAGTCGACGCTGCTCAATGCGCTGCTCGGCCAGAAGCTCAGCATCGTGACCCCGCGGCCGCAGACCACGCGCCATCGCATGCTCGGGTCAGCTGAACCGCCGCAAGGCGCAGATCGCCTTCGTCGACACGCCCGGGCATGCACCAGGGCCCGCGGCGCGCGCTCAACCGGGCGATGAACCGCACCGCGGCCGCGAGCCCTCGCCGATGCCGACGTCGCGGTGTTCGTGGTCGAGGCGCTGCAGTGGACCGACGAGGACGAACTGGCGCTCGAGCGCGTGCTGCAATCGGCCGGCCGGTCATCGCCGTCGTCAACAAGGTCGACCGCGTGCACCCGCGCGAGCGGCTGCTGCCGTATCTCGCCAGCTCGCCGCGCGCGACGCCGTTCCGTCGCATCGTGCCGGTGTCGGCGCTGAAGGGCCGACAATCTCGAGGCCCTGCGCGCAGGCGATCGCTCACGGCCCTGCCCGAGGGCGCGCCGCTGCTTTCCGCCGGAGCAGGTCACCGACCGCGCGAGCGGTTCCGCATCGCCGAGACTCATCCGCGAGAAGCTCACGCTCGAGCTGGTCGAGGAGCTGCCGTACGGCATCGCGGTCGAGATCGAGAGCTACGAGGCCGACCGAGGACGGCCGCAGTCGAGGTCGGCGCCGTGATCTGGGTCGACCGCGAGGGCCAGAAGCCGATCGTGATCGGCGCCGGGCGGCGAGCGCCTCAAGCGCATCGGCCGCGCGCGCGCGCCTGGAGCTCAACCACCTGTTCGGGCGCCGCTTCCACCTGACGCTCTGGGTGCAAGGTGCGCGAGAACTGGGCCGACGATGCGCGCGCGCTGCGGCAGCTGGGGATCGAATGAGCCGCAGCGTGCCGCGCGTGGAGCTGGCGCCCGGCTACCTGCTGCACCAGCGCCCGTTCCGCGACACCAGCCGGATCGTCGAGATCTTCACGCGCGATCACGGCCGCCTGACGCGCATTCGCGCGCGGCGTGCGCGGCCCGCGCCCGCGCTTTCACCGGCCTGCAGCCCTTCCAGCCGCGTGCTGTTCTCCTGGTCGGGCGCGGCGAGGCGCCGCACGCTCACCGCGCGCCGAGCCCGACGGCCGCACCGCCGGCGCTTGCGCCGGACCGGCCTGCTGAGCGCGCTTCTACCTGAACGAGCTGCTGCTCAAGCTCACCGCGCGCCACGACCCGCACCCGAGCTGTATCGATGCCTACGCGCAGCGCGCTCGGGCGCTGCGCGCGCGGACGACCGCTCGAGCCGACGCTGCGCCTCTTCGAGAAGCGGCTGCTCGAGCTGCTCGGCTACGGCGCTCGAGCTCGACTGCGGAGCCGGCGACGGGCGCGCCGGTCGAGGCCGGACGCGTACTATCATTTCCATGCCGGCGCGGCGGCGTGCCGCGGTGCCGCGCCCGGATCCGCCGGCGCCGTGGCGGCCGTCCCGGGCGGGTGCTGCTGGCGCTCGCCGCGCGAGGAGCTGCTCGAGGACCCGCGAGCGGCTGCGCGCAGGCGCGCGCGCGTGCTGCGCGCGGCCGCTCGACCACTGCCTCGAGGGCCGCGAGCTGCGCGCGCGCGCACGGTGGCGCGCGCGGTGGCCAACTTGGAGCGCTGCGCGGCTGACGGATACACGACGCATCGCACTCGGCGTCAACATCGACCACGTGGCGACGCTGCGCCAGGCGCGGCGCGCGCTACCCCGATCCCGTGCACGCGGCGCTGATCGCCGAGCAGGCCGGCGCCGACAACATCACGCTGCACCTGCGCGAGGACCGCCGCCACATCCAGGAGCGCGACGTGCGCGCTGCTGCGCGGCCTGCTGCAGACGCGCATGAACCTCGAGATGGCGGTGACCGACGAGATGCTCGCGATCGCCTGCGACGCTGCAGCCGGCCGAGTGCTGCCTGGTGCCCGAGCGGCGCGCGGAGGTCACGACCGAGGGCGGGCTCGACGTGCGCGGCAGCGTGCGCCGACCTGGCGCGCAGCCTGCCGAACGGCTGGCCGCCGCCGGCATCCGCGTGTCGCTGTTCATCGATCCGGAGCCGCGCGCAGATCGAGGCGGCCGCGGCTGCGGGCGCGCCGGTCGATCGAGCTGCACACCGGCGCCTATGCCGACGCCAGCGGCGGCGCGCAGGCGCAGGAGCTGCAGCGGCTGCGGGCCGCCGCGCGCCAGCGGCCGGCGTCGGGCTCGACGTCAACGCCGGCCACGGCCTCAACTACCACAACGTCGGTCCGGTCGCGGCGATCGCCGAGATCGTCGAGCTCAACATCGGCCACGCGATCATCGCGCGGGCGGTGTTCGACGGGCCTGGCGGCGGCGGTGCGCGAGATGAAGCGCGCTGATGCGCGAGGCGCGCGCCGGATGATCTACGGCATCGGCATCGACGTGCTGCGAGGCCGAGCGCATCGCAGCGCGACCTATCGAGCGCTTCGGCGAGCACTTCGTCGAGCGCCTGCTGATGCCGGCGGAGCGCGCGCAGTTCGAGCGCACGCAGCGGCCGGAGCGCTTCCTGGCGATGCGCTTCGCCGCCAAGGAGGCGATCGTCAAGGCGATGGGCACCGGCTTCGCGCACGGCGTGTGGATCCGCGACGTCGGCGTGGTGCAGAACGCCTGGGGCAAGCCCGAGGTGGTCTGGTCGGAGCGCGGCGAGCGCGTGCGCCGCGCGCTCGGCATCGGCGACGGCCACGTGACCCTGACCGACGAGGCCGGGCTCGTGGTCGCGGTCGCGGTGCTGCTGGCCGCGCGGGCGCGACGCAGCACCGGCGCGAAGCCCGGCGGCCGCACGCCGGCGCGACCGCGTGGGGCGGGTCGGCGGCGATGAACCACCTGGTGTTCGACATCGAGACCGTGCCGGACGTGGAGCTCGGGCGGCGTGTTCTGGACCTCGACGGCCTGAGCGATGAGCAGGTCGCCAAGGCCATGTTCACGCGCGCAGCGCCAGAAGAGCGGCAGCGACTTCCTGCCGCACGAGCAGCACCGCGTGGTGGCGATCTCCTGCGTGCTGCGCAGGCGCGAGCAGCTTCGCGTCTGGAGCCTCGGCGACCTCGATTCCAGCGAGGCGCAGCTCATCACGCGCTTCTTCGACGGCATCGAGAAGTACACGCCCGACCTCGTGTCCTGGAACGGCAGCGGCTTCGACCTGCCGGTGCTTCACTACCGGGCGCTCAAGGCCGGCGTGCAGGCGCCGCGCTACTGGGAGATCGGCGAGAACGACCGTGAATTCCGCTACAACAATTACCTGAACCGCTACCACTGGCGCCACGTGGACCTCATGGACGTGCTGTCGGGCTTTCAGGCGCGCGCTCGCGCCTCGCTGGCCGACATGGCCGGATTGCTGCGGCTGCCGGGAAAGATGGGATTCTCCGGCGAGCAGGTCTGGGATGCCGTGCTCGCCGGGGAGCTCGCGGCGGTCCGCAACTACTGCGAGACCGACGTGCTCAACACCTACCTCGTGCTGCTGCGCTTCGAGCTGTTCCGCGGGCAGGTCGACCCGGCGGGTTACGAGCGCGAACTCGCGCGCCTGCGCGAGCTGCTCGCAGCGGCGAAAGAGCCGCACCTGCAGAAATTCCTGCGTGCCTGGGAGCCGGGCGGTTGAGCCCGCGCAAGCCGGCCGTCATCGAGGCCGGCCGGATCGAGGCGCTCAACCACGAGGGCGCGGGCGTCATACGCGCGGGCAAGACCGTGTTCGTCGCCGGCGCGCTGCCGGGCGAATCGGTCAGCTTCATCCGTCGCCTGCACCATCGCCAGCACGACGAGGCCGAGCTCGTCGCCGTCCTCGAGCCTGCCGCCGGGCGCGTGACGGCGCGTTGCGCGCACTTCGGCGTCTGCGGCGGCTGCGCGTTGCAGCACCTCGACGCCGCGGCGCAGCTGGCCATCAAGGAGCAGCAGCTGCGCGACAGCCTGGCGCGCATCGGCCGCGTGGAGTCACAGACCTGGCTGGCGCCG
The DNA here is from genome assembly GCA_963778855.1 of uncultured Gammaproteobacteria bacterium. Taxonomy (GTDB): domain Bacteria; phylum Pseudomonadota; class Gammaproteobacteria; order Steroidobacterales; family Steroidobacteraceae; genus FEN-1191. Next base: position 483,988 of record CAVZWC010000002.1, read on the forward strand.
CTGACGGGCCCGTCATGGCTCTACCGCCGCCGCGCGCGCCTCGGTGCCCGCTACGTGCGGGCCCGCGAGCGCTCTCTGGTCGGATTCCGCGAGCGCCTGTCGAGCCGGGTCGCCGCGCTGGAGCGCTGCGAGGTGCTGGCCCCGCCCGTGGACGGCCTGGTAGCGCCGCTGGGCGAGTTGCTGACGAAGCTGTCGATCCGCGAGCGCGTGCCGCAGATCGAGGTCGCAGTCACGGCCACGGTCGCCACGCTCGTGGTGCGCGTGCTGAGCGCGCCGACGGAAGCCGACCGGCAGTTGCTGCTGGAGTTCGAGCGGGCGCATGGAGTGCGGCTCTACCTGCAGCCGGCCGGGCCTGACTCGGTGCGCAGCCTGAGCGAGCCCGCGCCGGTGCTGGAATACGAGCTGCCCGAGTTCGCACTGCGATTGCGCTTCGAGCCGGGCGATTTCATCCAGGTCAACGAGCCGCTCAATCGCGCCCTCGTCAGCCGCGTGGTCGCGTTGCTGGAGCTCGATGCCAGTTCGCAGGTGCTGGACCTGTACTGCGGTCTCGGCAATTTCAGCCTGCCGCTGGCGCGCCGCGCGGCCTCGGTCGTGGGCGTCGAAGGCGAGGCTGCGCTCGTGGCCCGCGCGCGCGCCAACGCCGGGCTCAACGCCCTCGGCAACGCCGAGTTCCATAGCGCGGACCTTTCCCGGGAGGCCTGCGCGGCGGCGCCCTGGGCACAGCGACACTACAGCCATGTCTTGCTCGATCCGCCTCGCACGGGCGCGCGCGAGATCCTGCCGCTGATCGAGCGCCTGCGGCCGCAGCGCATGGTCTACGTGTCCTGCCACCCAGGCAGCCTGGCGAGGGACCTGGGCATCCTCGTGAACGAGATGGGCTTCGAGCTGCTCGCGACGGGTATCGCCGACATGTTTCCCCAGACCAGCCACGTCGAGTCCCTGGCCGTGCTGGCGCCGTTGCGGGGCGCGCCAGGGCCTTGAGGCGACTTTCAAGGCGCAGGTAGGCGACAATGGGCGCAGCGGCACCGGTGGGGAGTACGCAATGACGCTCGGACCACTCATGGTCGACGTCGCCGGCCTGGAATTGACGTCCGAGGATCGCGAGGTCCTGGCCCATCCGTTCGTAGGCAGCGTTATCCTGTTCACCCGCAATTACGCCGATCCCGAGCAGCTGCAGCGGCTCGTCGCGCAGGTCCACGCCGTGCGCAGCCCGCGGCTGCTGGTGGCCGTGGATCATGAGGGTGGTCGCGTGCAGCGCTTCCGGCCGGGGTTCACTGCGCTTCCGCCGGTGCGACTGATCGGCCACCAGTTCGACCTCGATCGCAACGCCGGGCTCCGGCTAGCGCGCCAGCACGGCTGGCTCATGGCATCGGAGCTGCTGGCCTGCGGGCTCGACATCTCGTTTGCGCCCTGCGTCGACCTCGACTACGGGCTCTCGGAAGTCATCGGCGATCGCGCCTTCCACAGCCGCGGCGCCGCGGTGGGTGAGCTCGCGGTGGCCTACATGCACGGCATGCGCGACGCCGGCATGTCAGCCACGGCCAAGCATTTCCCCGGGCACGGCGCGGTAGTCGCCGATTCACACCTGGCGCTGCCCGTCGACCGGCGCGATTTCACCGACCTGGCCGACGACCTGACGCCGTACCGGCGACTGATCGACAACAACCTTCCAGCCGTGATGGTGGCGCACGTCCTGTTCCCGCAGGTCGACGCCCGGCCCGCAAGCCTGTCGCGCCGCTGGATCGGCGGGGTGCTGCGGGGAGAGCTGCGCTTCGGTGGCGCGGTGTTCGCCGACGACCTGTCGATGGCGGGCGCCGCAAGCTACGGCGACATCGTCGCGCGCGCCTCGGAGGCGCTCGCCGCCGGTTGCGACGTGCTGCCGGTCTGCAATTCGCGCCCGAGCGTGCTGCGCCTGCTGGACAGCCTGCCGGTGACCCCGGACCCGGCATCCCACCTGCGCCAGGCGCGCCTGCGCGCGCAGGCGCACCCGCCGCGCCCCGCGCTGCTCGCCTCCGAGCAATGGCGCAGCTGCCGCGAGGCGCTCGAGCAGTGTTCCAGGCCCCCACCGCTGAAATTTGGCTGAACCATGATCGACCTGGGCAATGCAGTGTTTCGCGGCGTAATCGACGCGGCGCCCGAGGGTATCGTGATCTGCACCGCCAACGGCGCGGACAACCCGGTGGTCTATGTCAACTCGGCCTTCGAGCGCCTGACGGGCTATGCGGCCGCCGAGCTGCTCGGCACCGACCTGCGCCGGTTGCAGGGGACGGATCGTGAACAGGAGGGCCGCAACCGGCTGCGCCAGGCTCTCGACCAAGGCGTTGGCACTCGCGCATTGCTGCGGAATTACCGCAAGGACGGCGGCCAGTTCTGGAACGAGCTGTTCGTCGAGCCGGTGCGCGATGCGGGCGGGGCCGTTACGCACTACGTGGGCTTCCATCGCGACGTCGGCGAGCGCGAGCGCAGCGCCGGCGCGCGCGAGCCAGCCGGCCTGCCGGCCTGGATGCGCCAGGACCGGCTCACGAGCCTGTATTCGCGCGCCTATTTCGACGAGCTGCTGCGCCACGACTGGCAGGTAGCGAAGCGCGAGGAGCGCTTGCTCACCGTCATGCTGTTCGGCATCGATGCGCTCGAGGCCTACGTCGAGCGCTTCGGGCGGCAGGCGGGGGATGCCTGCATCCGCCGCCTCGCCGGCGTCGTCAACGCCAGCTTCCGGCGCGGCTCCGACCTCGTGGCGCGCTGGGAGGGCGGTGCGCTGATCGCGCTGGTGCGCAGCACGGGGCCGGCGGCGCTCGAAGGCTTCGCGCAGATGATCACGCAGCGCGTGCTCGAGCAGTGCATCCACCACCCGCGCCCGCCTGCGGCCAAGTACGTGACCGTGAGCGTCGGCGTGGCGAGCCTCATGCCGACGGTCAAGCAGCAACCGGAAGCCCTGCTGCGCGGCGCCATGCGCGCGCTCGAGCGCGCCCAGGACGGGCCGGGCGGGCGCGTGGTGCTGGCGGGGTCGAAGGATTTCGCCTAGGGCCTGTTAACACTCTGGGGGTCGCTGCGTTGCTGCCCCCCAGAGTGTTAACAGGACCTAAGTCCCGCGCGCCGCCGGGCTGACGATGGCGATGACGCCGAAGCCCGGGTGATCGAAGTAGTTCTTCTCGTTGAAGCGGATCTTGCGCAGCTCGCTCAAGGACCACGTCGGGTTCTCGCCAAGCCGCAGGTTGAATCCCAGGTGCAGGAACTGGCCACGCTCGACGTAGACGCTGCCGCTCAGCCCCGGGACGTTGATGCCGAGCTGATCGAGCGCGAGCCCGGCATGGCGCGGCCAGTCGGTCGCGCTCTGCACCCAGCCGGCATGCGCCAGCACGCGCCAGTTGCCGCTGGCGCGCAGCCTCGAGGCGATGGCGCCGAGTTGCATCTGCGAGGCCTCGAGCGTGCGGTAGATGACCGGCGGCGTGGCGCCGGTGTCGAGCTGGCGGTTGAAGCCGCGAGCCTCCGCGGGCGTGCTGAGGTCTTCCCCGGCCGGCGCCTCCGCGCTGCGGAAGATCACGATTTCCACCTGGTACGCGCCGTTCGCGCCGCTTGCACTGTTCGTGGTGCCGGTGGTGGCAGCGGCGGGGGCGGGGGCGGTGGCGGTGGCGGCGGCAGGCGTGGCCGCGGGCAGCGCCGGCGAGAGCGGCAGCGACAGGGCGGCCAGCAGGGTGAGGCGGCCGCGGAATCGGCGGATGCTCATGCGCCTATGTTAGCAGCCCCGGCCGCCGCGGCGGCGCCGAGCTGCCCGAGCAGCCGGGTCGCGAACTCGAAGCGCGCCGGGATGGCGCCCAGTCCGCGAGTGAAGCGCAGCTTGAGCGGGCCTTCCATGCGGTAGTCATGCGCCGGGCGCTGGATCAGGGCGATGACGGCGTTGGCGTCGACCTGGTTGTGGGCCTCGAATTGCACGCTGCCGCCCTGCGGCCCGACATCCAGCCGCCGGACGCCGAGCTTGCGTGCCGTGAGCCGCAGCTCCGCGAGGCGCAGCAGGTTGGCCGCGGGCGGCGGCAGCGGGCCGAAGCGGTCGATGAGCTCGCCGGTCATGTCCTGGAGTTCCGTGGCGCTCGCCGCCGCGATGCGCTGGTAGAGCGCGAGGCGCAGGTGCACGTCGGGGACGTAGTCCTCGGGCAGCAGCGAGGGGACGTGCAGCTCGACCTCGCTGACCGCGGCCAGCGGCCTCTCGGGCGCGGGTTCGCGCCCGGCGCGGAACGCGGCCACCGCCTGCTCGAGCATGTCGAGGTACAGCGTCAGCCCGACCTCGGTGAGCTCGCCGGTCTGGCGCTCGCCGAGGAACTCGCCGGCGCCGCGGATCTCCAGGTCGTGAGTGGCCAGCAGGAAGCCCGCGCCGAGCTCCTCCATCGACTCGATGGCCTCGAGCCGCTTGGCGGCGTCGCCGGCCAGTGCGCGCCGCGAGGGCACGATCAGGTATGCGTAGGCGCGATGGTGCGAGCGGCCGACGCGGCCGCGCAACTGGTGCAGTTGCGCGAGGCCGAGCCGGTCGGCGCGGTTGATCAATATCGTATTGGCGGTCGGCACGTCGATGCCGCTCTCGATGATGGTCGTGCAGACCAGGACGTTGAAGCGCCGGTGGTAGAAGTCGACCATGAGCTGCTCGAGGTCGCGCTCGCGCATCTGCCCGTGGCCGAAGCGCACCTGCGCCTCGGGCACCAGGGCCGCGAACTCGCTGGCGACCTTCTCGATGCCCTGCACCTCGTTGTGCACGAGGTAGACCTGGCCGCCGCGGCGCAGCTCGCGCAGCGCGGCGTCGCGCAATGTCGGGCCGTGCCACTCGCAGACGAAGGTCCTGATCGCCAACCGCGCGGCCGGCGGCGTGCTGATCAGAGACAGCTCGCGCAGCCCGCCGAGCGCCATGTTGAGCGTTCGCGGGATCGGCGTCGCCGTGAGCGTCAGCACGTGCACCTCGGCGCGCAGCGCCTTGAGCCGCTCCTTGTCACGCACCCCGAAGCGGTGTTCCTCGTCGACGATCAGCAAGCCGAGGCGGGGCGGGCGGGCATCGGCGTGCAGCAGCTTGTGGGTGGCGATGAGCACGTCGACGCGCCCGGCCTCGAAGTCCGCCAGCACCGCGCCGGCGCCCGCGCGGCCGCGAAACCGCGACAGCGCCTCGACGCGCACCGGCCAGTCGGCGAAGCGGTCGCGGAAACTCTGCGCGTGTTGCTCGGCCAGCAGCGTCGTCGGCACCAGCACCACGACCTGGCGGCCGGCCTGCACCGCGACGAAGGCCGCGCGCATCGCCACTTCGGTCTTGCCGAAGCCGACGTCGCCGCACACGATGCGGTCCATCGGCGTGGGCCGGGCGAGGTCATCCACCACGCGTGCAATCGCTTCCGCCTGGTCCGGCGTCTCCTCGAAGGGAAAGGCATTGGCGAAGGTCTGGTACTCGAGCTCGCCGGCGCGCAGCACGGGCGCTGCGTGGGCGGCGCGCCGCGCGTGCAGGTCGAGCAGCTCGGCGGCCACGTCGTGCACCGCCTCCGCCGCCTTGCGCCGGGCCCGTGCCCACTGTTCGGTGCCGAGCTTGTGGAGCGGGGCGCCCTCCGGGCTCCCGCCGGCGTAGCGATTGACGAGGTGCAGCGCGTGCACCGGCACGTATAGGCGGTCACCGTCGCGGTACTCGAGCACCAGGAACTCGCCGAGATCGCCGCCGATCGACATGACCTCGAGCCCGCGGTAGCGGCCGACGCCGTACTCGTCGTGCACGACCGGAGCGCCCGGTTCCAGGTCTCTGCAGGTCGCGCAGGATCGTGGCCGGATCCGCCGCGGCACGCCGGCGCCGCCGCTCCTGCCGCGCGCGCGTGCCGAACAGCTGGCTCTCGGCCAGCAGCATCAGCGCGGACTCGTGCAGGGCCAGGCTCCGGACTTCGGGCGCGACCAGGATGCCGAGCGGGCATCGCCCGCGACGAATTGCTTCCAGTCGCTGAGCTGGCGCGGCTGGCGCCCGTGAGCGGCGAGCATCTGGCTGATGCACCTCGCGCCGGCCCGGCGAGTCAGCCGCGAGCAATACGCGCCCGGGGTAGGTATCGAGGAACTCGAGCACCGGCGCCAGCGGCTCGCTGGCGCGTGCGTCGAGCTGGAAGTTGCGCGGCGGCAGGCTGGGCGATGTCACGCCCGCGCCATCGGCCCCGGTCGTGCCGAGGTGCTCGAGGCTCAGGTTCGCATAGCGCAGCAGCGCACGCCGTGACCTTCGCGGGCGGCACCAAGACCTCATCGGGATCGAGCAGCGGGCGTTCCAGGTCGTGGCGAAATTGCTCGTGGCGCGCGGCGACGGCGTCCCAGCTGGATTGCAGGGCCGCCTCGAGCCCAGGCTCGGCCGCGAACACCAGTTGCTCCGGCAGGTACTCGGCCAGGCTCGCCGTGCGCTCGAAGAACAGTGGCAGGTAGGACTCGATGCCGGGCGGTGCCAGTCCTTCGCTGACGCCGCGGTAGACCGCGTGGCGGGCGACGTCGCCGCTGAAGCGCAGGCGGTAGCGGCGCCGGAATTCGCGCACGGCCTCGGCATCGAGCGGCAGCTCGCGCGCAGGCAGCAGCCGCAGTGATTCGATGGTCGAGAGCGAACGCTGGGACTCCGGGTCGAAGTGGCGCAGCGTGTCGATCCGATCATCGTCGAGGTCGACGCGGACCGGCAAATCCGTTCCCATCGGCCAGACGTCGAACAGCGAGCCGCGCAGCGCGAATTCGCCGGGCCCGTTGACCTGGCTGGCCCCGCCATAGCCGGCTGCGACCAGCCGCTGGCGGAAAGCGGCAACCTCGAGCCGCGCGCCGCGCTCGAGCGAGAAGCTGCGGGCGCTGACGTAGTCGACCGGCGGCAGGCGCGTGAGCAGGCTGTCGACGCTGAGCAGCAGGAGGCCCCTGCGGAGCGAGGGCAGCCGCGACAGCGTCGCCAGGCGTTCGGAGACGATGTCCGGGTGCGGCGAAAACTGATCGTAGGGCAGGATCTCCCAGTCAGGGAGCGTGAGGATCTCGAGCGCAGGGCCGCCGAAGAATCGCAACTCGGTCGCCAGGCGATCGAGCTCGCGCGCGTCCGGCGTCACGCAGACCCATAGCCGATCGTCGGCAGCCACCGCCTCGGCGAGCGCCAATGCCCGCGCGCCGGCGTGCAGCGGCGGCCAGCTCGATTGGCTGGGGCCCGGCGCGGGCAGGGCGAGGCGGAGCAGGGCAGAACTGGGCAGGGCGGACATGCAAAAGCCTACCGTGCCGGCGCGCACGCGCCGGCTGCAACTGGGTTCAACTCGGGGGAGCTTACCGGGCCGAGGGAGGTTTACAAAGGCCGGCCCCGCCGCTTCGGGGCCGGGCGCTCAGGGACCGATGACGACCGCGTCGATCACGCGGTCCTTCTCGAAGAAGACGCTGAAGGCGGCGTAATCCCAACGGGTGATCGGCGGGTTGCCGACGGCACCGTGGCGATTCTGCGGAGCGCCGAACTTCGCCTCGACCGCCGCCATGGTCGAGCCGCGCGCCGGGCGATCGACCGTCGAGGGCGCCACCTGGACCTCGTCGCCGACGACGATGGTCTCGGCTGCGCACGCGCCACCCCAGAGGGCGCCCAAGGCCACCAGTGTCTTGATCGTGCCTGCACTCATGGAATGCCTCCGCACCGTGCCCGCAGCGGCCCGTTCGGCCGCGTCCCCAACTATAGCACCGGGGCTCCCCCGTCACGGCGGGGGCGCGGGCGGCGCTGGCCCCGCCGCGGGGCGCCAGCCTCGAAAACTGTGATGCCGGTCCGGTTTTTGCACGGCCGACGCCGCCGGCATGATTAAATGCGCGGCGCATGTTCCAGCCGCTGTCACTGTTCGTAGGCCTGCGCTACGTGCGCGCCCGCCAGCACACTTTCTTTGTGTCCTTCATCACCTGGGTGTCGCTCGGGGGCGTGGCGCTGGGCGTGGCGGCGCTGATCGTCGTGCTCTCGGTCATGAATGGCCTGAAGAATGAGCTGCGCGACCGGCTGCTGACGCTGAGCGCGCACGCACGCGTGGTCGACCCGCGCCCGGCCGCGGCCGCCGACGACGCGGCGCTCGCCGCGCGGCTGGCGCGGCTTCCGGGCGTGGTCGGCGTCGCGCCGTACATGGACCTGCAGGCGCTCGCGCTGCACGGCGGCGAGATGGTGCCGGTGACGCTGCGCGGCATCGATCCGCAGCGCGAGGCGGCCGTCACGCGCATCGAGCCGCTGTTGCTGTCGGGGAAGCTCGCGGCGCTCGCGGCGGGCGGCAACCGGGTGATACTGGGCGAGGCGCTGGCCGACCAGCTCGGCGCGGCGGAAGGCGAGGCCGTGACGCTGCTGGTCCCGATCGCGAGCGCGGATGCGCCTCCCGAGCCGCAGATGCGCGTGTTCACGGTGGCCGGGCTGTTCTCCGCCGGCATCCAGGACCATGACACCGGGCTCGCGCTCGCCAATCTCGCGGACCTGCGCGCCTTCGCGCCCGCGGCGGTGGGCGCGGCCGGCCTGCGGTTGCGCTTCGCCGACGCGCTCGCCGCGCCGGATTTCATGCCGGCCGTGCGCGCGGCGGTGGGCCCGGGCATGCTGGTGCGCGACTGGACGCAGGACAACGCCAATTATTTTCGCGCCATCCGCATCGAGAAAACGATGGTGGCGCTGATCCTGATGCTGATCGTCGGCGTGGCGGCCTTCAACATCGTCGCCATGCTGGTCATGGTGGTGACCGACAAGCGCACCGACATCGCGATCCTGCGCACTTTCGGCGTGGCGCCCGGCACGGTGCTGCGCATCTTCATCACCCAGGGGCTCGTGATCGGCTGGTGCGGCGTCGCTGCCGGGGTCACGCTCGGCGTGCTGGTGGCGCGCAACGTGGGCACCATCGCCCCCTTCCTCGAACGGCTGTTCCACTTCCACTTCTTCGATGCCAACGTGTTCTACATCACGGCGCTGCCGTCCGAGCTGCAATCGCAGGACGTCGCCTGGATCAGCGGCGCCGCGCTGCTGCTGACGCTGGTGGCGACCGTCTACCCGGCGCTGCGCGCGGCGGCGACGCCGCCCGCCATCGCGCTGCGCTACGAGTAAGCATGGGCGCGCCCTACGAGGTCGTGATCGGCACCCGCTACCTGCGCTCCACGCAGCGGCGCGGTTTCCTGTCCTTCATCTCGGTGGTGTCGATGCTGGGCCTGGCCCTGGGCGTCGCGGTGCTGATCGTCGTACTGTCGGTCATGAACGGCTTCGAGCGCGAGCTGCGTAGTCGCATCCTCGCCGTGACCTCACACGCCACGCTGATGGGGCTCGATGGCACGCTGCCCGAGTGGCGCGCGGCACAGCGCCTGGCGCAGTCGAACCCGGAGGTGGTCGCGGCAGTGCCCTTCGTCGAGGCGCAGGCCATGCTGGTGCACGGCGCGCGCTCGGCGCCGACGCAATTGCGCGGCGTCGTGCCGGAGCAGGAGCAGCGCGCGGTCAGCATTACCCAGCGCATCAGCGGCGGCAGCATCACCCAGCTCGAGCCCGGCAGCTACCGCATCGTGCTCGGCGACGCGCTGGCCGAATCTCTCGGCGTCGCGGTCGGCGACGACGTGGTGCTGGTCGCGCCGCGCGGCAGCGTGACGCCGGCCGGGTTCGCGCCGACGATGCGGCGCTTTCGCGTCAGTGGGCTGTTTCACTCCGGCATGTACGAGTTCGACAGCGCGCTGGCGCTGGCGCCGCTGCAGGACGCGGCGCGCATCTACCGGCTCGGCGACAAGGTCACGGGGCTGCGGCTGGCGCTGCGGGATCCGCTGGCGGCGCCGCGGGTGGTGCGCGAGTTGGCGCTGCAGATCGGGGGCGGTTTCTACATCAGCGACTGGACGCGCAATCACGCCAGCTTCTTCCGCTCGATCCAGGTTACCAAGACCATGATGTTCATGATCCTGGTCCTGGTGGTGGCGGTGGCGGCCTTCAACATCGTCTCGACGCTGGTCATGGTCGTGCGCGAGAAGCGCCCGGCGATCGCGACGCTACGTACCTTGGGCGCCTTGCCGCGCAACGTGCTGGCGATCTTCACCGTGCAGGGCGTGCTGATCGGGCTGACCGGCACGCTGCTCGGGGCCGGGCTCGGCTGGTTCATTGCCGCCCACGTGGCGCAGGCCGTCGCCTTCATCGAGCACCTGAGCGGCACGCAGTTCCTCGATGCGCGCGTCTACTACATGAGCGAACTGCCGGCCTACGTCGAATGGCGCGACGTGCTGCGGGTCTGCGGTGTTGCCTTCGTGCTGTGCGCGGTGGCGACGTTGTATCCTGCGTGGCGGGCGGCGCTGACGCAGCCCGCGGAGGCGCTCAGGCATGACTGAATCGCAGGCCGGGACGGGCAGCGTCGTACTGGCGGCACGCGCCGTGGTACGTCGCTTCCAGGAGGGCGCGACGACGCTCGAGGTGCTGCGCGGGCTCGACCTGGACGTGCGTGCGGGCGAACGGCTTGCCATCATCGGCGCCTCGGGCTCCGGCAAGACCACGTTGCTGCAGATCCTCGGCGGCCTCGACCGGCCCGACGCCGGGCGCGTCGAAGTCAACGGCCGCGACCTGCACGCGCTGGACGAGGCGGAGCGCGGCGCGCTGCGCAACCGCATGATCGGCTTCGTCTACCAGTTCCACCACCTGCTGGCCGAGTTCAGCGCGCTGGAGAACGTGGCGATGCCGCTGCTGGTACGGCGCATGGACGCGCGCGCCGCGGCGCTGCGTGCGGCCGAGTTGCTGGAACGCGTCGGCCTCGGCGCGCGGCTGCGGCATCGACCGCACCAGCTCTCGGGCGGTGAGCGCCAGCGCGCCGCCGTCGCGCGGGCGCTCGTGACCTCGCCGCGGCTGGTGCTGGCCGACGAGCCCACCGGCAACCTCGATGGCCGCAATGCCGAGCAGGTGTTCGCGCTCATGCTCGAACTCAACCGCGAATTTGGCACCAGCCTCGTGATCGTGACGCACGACACCCGGCTCGCCGCCCGCATGGACCGCGTGCTCGAGCTCGAGGGTGGGATTCTGCGCTGACGCAGTGCTTATGCGGGTCGCCGGTGTCGGCGCCGCTGCCGATACTTGCGCCTGACGGCGGAACGCCACACCAGTTCCAGCACCCAGCGCCCGAGCAACCCGAACACGACCGCGCTGACCAGGCAACCCAGCAGGAACGGGCGCCAGCGGGGGCCGAGGCCGTGTTCGAGCCACGCCCAGCTCAACTGGAACCTGAAACGGCGTGGCTCGGAGTGCAGCAGCAGCGCGCCGAGGCGGTAGGCGCCATAGTAAAGGGGCACCATCGTGAATGGATTCACCACCCAGGTGCTCGCCAGTGCCACGGGCAGGTTCAATCGCCAATACAGCGCCGCGAGCACGGCGGCGATCATGTGCATCGGCAGCGGAATGAAGGCGATGGCGATGCCGGCGCCGAAGGCGCCGGTGATCGAGTTGCGGTTCATCGACCATAGCAGCGGGTCGGTGATGCGTGCGCCGAACATGCGCAGGTACCAGCGATTGCGGTGTCCCTGCACCCATGCGGCGAGCTGCTTGACGAGGTGGCGCGGCATGGTGGCCGCACTCTACCAGCAGGCAATGCGGGCGCGCAGCCGCCGTGGGCCCGGGGCTCGCTGAGTCCCGGCTGCGCCCGCGGGCCGGGGCGTGACCGGCATCCACGCCTGCGCCCTGCTGGCCGGGGTGCTGGCGGCGCTCGGCACGCACGCCCAGCAGCCGCAGGCCCTGGCGTGGGCGCCGTGGCTCCTGGCCGCGAGCCTGCCGCTCGCCTGCATCCCGCGCCTCCGCCCGCTGGCGACGCTCTGCCTCGGGTTCCTGTGGGCGTGCTGGCCGCTGCGCGAATTCGATCGCGCCCGGCTCCCGGCGGTTTTCGACGACCGTGTGCTAGCCACCGCCGAGCTCGAAGGGCTGCCGATGCGGCGCGGCGCCGATGAGTTCTTCACGGCGCGGCTCCATCCGCTGCACCCGGGCGTCCTGCCGGCGCCGGTCGTGCGCGCCACGCTGCGCTGGCCCGGCGCACCGCGCCTGCGCGCCGGTGAGCGCTGGCAGCTGCTGCTGCAGCTGCACGCGCCCACCGCAGCCGCCAATCCCGGTTCGTCCGCCGATGCGGCGCAGTGGCTGCGGCTGCGCGTGCACGCCAGCGGGCAGGTGCTGGTGGCGGCGCTCAACCAGCGGCTGGCGCCGGCCGCGCCCTCGCTCGATGCGCTGCGCGAGCGCATCGCCGACGCCATCGCCGCGCGCGTCGTCGAGCGGGACGCCGCGGCGCTCATCATCGCCTTGGCCGTCGGCGACACCCAGCGCGTGTCGAGCGAGCAGTGGCGGGTCTTCAACGCCGCGGGCATCACCCACCTCGTCGCGATATCCGGGCTGCACGTGACGCTGTTCTGCCAGCTGTGCGCCGCGCTCACGGCCATGCTGTGGAATCGCTGCACCGCCCTGCAGCGCTGGCTGCCACGACACAGCTGCGCCGCGATGGCCGGGTTGCTGGCGTCGTTCGGATACGCACTGCTGGCCGGATGGTCGGTGCCGACGCAGCGCACCCTGCTGATGCTCGCGACCTGGCACGGCCTGCGCATGACGGCGCGACCCCGTCCCGCGGTGCGTACGCTGGCGGCGGGCCTGTGCGGCGTGCTGCTGCTCGATCCGCTGGCGCCGCTCGCCGCCGGGTTCTGGCTGTCCTTCCTCGCGGTCGGCGTACTTCTGGTGCAGGGAGCGATGACGGCCCCGGCTGTGAGCGGTTGGCGCGCACTCGTCCACACCCAGGGCCAGGTAACGACCGCTCTCGTGCCGGTGACCGTGGCCGTGTTCGGTTCGGTCCCGGTAGCCGGGCTGGCGGTCAACCTGGCGGCGATCCCGCTGTTCAGCCTGCTGCTCGTGCCGCTCGTGCTCGGCGCCACGGTGCTGCTCGGCGCCTGCCCCGCCCTGGCCGCGCCGCTGTACCGGTTCGCGGCGCTGCTGATCGATGCCGGCTGGCCAGCGCTGCATGCGGCCGCGTCGAGCCCAGTGGCGCTGCTGCGCGCCGCGCCGCCGGCGTGGTGGTACGCGCTCGCTGTGGTGGCCGTGTTCGTGGCGCTGCTGCCATGGCGAGCCTGGATGCGCACCACGGCGCTGCTGGCGCTGCTGCCGGCCATGCTGCCGGCGGCCACGCGCGTGCCGGCCGGGAGCTTCGCCGCGACGGTCCTCGATGTTGGGCGCGGCGAGGCCGTGCTGGTGCGCACGGCACGCCATGCGCTGCTGTTCGACGACGGCGAGAGCTGGGGCAGCTACGGCTCGATCGCGGCGACGCGCCTGGTGCCGGCCCTGCGCCACTACAGCCTGGCGCGCCTCGACGCGTTGCTGCTGCCGCGCCTCGACGCCGACCGTGGCGCGGGCGTGCTGGCGCTCGCGGCTGCGCTGCCCGTGAATGCGTTGCTGGCAGGGGCGGCCCGCGAGCTGCCCCCTGAATTCGGCGCCTGCCGCGAGGGCGCGCGCTGGAGCTGGGACGGTGTCGAGTTCGAGCTGCTCGACGCCGACGGCTGTGTGCTGCGGATCGGCGCCGGTGGCAGCATCCTCACGCTCATCGGCGCGCGTCACGGTGCCGACCTGGCCCGATGGCTCGGTGGGCGACCGGGCCGCGTGGCCGCGGTGCTGTGGCCGCCAGGCGCCGGGGCGGCGCAGGTCGAGGCACGGCCGCTGGCCGCCGCCGCGACGCGCGTCGCACTTTTCAGCACCACGGCGCGGGCCGCGTTGGCGGCGAAGACTGCGGCGAGCCTGCGCGCGTGGCGCGACGCGCGCGCGCGCGTTTACCTGACGGGTGTCGATGGTGCGCTCGAGCTCCAGTACGCGGCCAGTGGGGCCGTGAGCATTGCCAACTGGAGCAAGCACTAGGTCCGGTTCGACGCAGGTGTGAACATGCGCTCATGGGCGCCGCCGCTTGGTATCATGCGCGATCGGCAGTCCAAGCGGAGTGATCGGAAGCGATGTGGGAGATCGTGCGTGCGGGCGGCTGGATGATGGGCCCCATCATCCTGGCCTCGATCATCGCCGTGGCCATCACTCTCGAGCGGCTGTGGACGCTACAGGACAGGCGCGTGCTGCCGGCCGACCTGACGCGGCGCGTCTGGGACCTGGTGGAGGCGAACCTGGTCACCGACAAGGTGATCGCGGCGCTCCAGCAGAATTCGCCGCTCGGCAAGGTGCTCGCCGCCGGGCTGGCCAACCGCCATCGCTCGCGCGAGGCGCTCATGGAGCGGCTCGAGGACAGCGGGCGCCACGTGGTCCATGAACTCGAGCGCTACCTGAACGCCCTCGGCACCATTGCCGGCGTGTCGCCGCTGCTTGGGCTGCTCGGCACCGTCGGCGGCATCATCAAGGCCTTCAACGCCATCAATGAAGGCGGGGTCGGCGATCCGCGCATGCTCTCGGGCGGCATCGCCCAGGCGCTGATCACGACGGCCGCGGGCCTGTGCGTGGCGATTCCGTCGCTGATCGCCTACCGCTACCTGCGCGGCCGCGTCGATCGCATCGTGATCGAAATCGAGAAGGACGCCATCCAGCTCGCCGATGCGCTCGAGGCGGCGCAGGCGGCGGCGCGGGCCGACACGCCGTGAACCTCAAGCCACGCCGGCACGAGGATCCCGAGATCAACATGGTGTCGCTGATCGACGTTGTGCTCATGATGGTGATCTTCTTCATGCTTACGGCCAACTTCACCGGCGAAGGGCGGCTGCGTATCCGCTTGCCGCAGGCCTCGGCGGCGGCGCAGCCGCCGAAGCCTGCAGCCCTCGTGGTAACGGTCACCGCCGGCGGCAGTTACCTGGTCAACAACCGCGAGCTCGTCAACGCCAGCGCCGACACGCTGCGCGCCGCCATTGAGCAGGTGGCGCCAGCGCAGCGCGACCAGCCCGTGAATTTGCGCGCCGACGGCCGCGCCACGCACCAGTCGGTCGTGACGGCGATGGACGTGCTGGCGCAGCTCGGCTTCGCGCAACTCAACTTTGTCACCACGCGCGAGAGCGGGGCCGACACGCCTTGAATCCGACGCCGCGCCTGCACGATGCCGCGGCGGTGTACCGCCGGCTGCTCGGCTATGCGCGACCGCACTGGCGCATGTACCTGGTCGGCGTGCTCGGCATGGTGATGTACGCCTCGGTCAGCCCGCTGACCGCCTGGTTCGTCAAGAACTTCCTCAACGCGGCCTTCCTGGCCAAGAACCTACAGATCCTGCGCTATGTGCCGGCGGGCATCGTCGGGCTGTTCCTGTATCGCGGCATCGGCGACTACATGGCGAACTTCTTCCCGGGCTGGGTTTCGCGGCAGATGATCAAGACCATGCGCGGCGAGCTGTTCGCCAAGTACCTGCAGTTGCCGACGGCCTGGTACGAGCGCGAGTCCTCTGGCGCCATGCTCTCGCGCCTGACCTACAACGCCGAGCTCGTGGCCGACGCCGCCACCAACTCCGTCACGGTGCTGATCCGCGACTCGCTGGCGATCATGTGGCTGGTCGGCTACCTGTTCTGGCAGAACTGGCGCCTGGCGATCTTCGCGATGCTGGCCGCTCCGGTCATCGCCGGCCTCATGCGCAGCGTGAACCGCCGCTTCCGCCGCTACGCCACGCGCATCCAGGACTCGATGGGCGACGTCACGCGCGTGGCCAAGGAGGCGATCGAGGCGCACCGCGTCGTCAAGGTGTTCAATGCCCAGGCGCATCTGCAGGCGGCCTTCGGCGCCGTCAACGAGCGTAACCGCCATACCAACATGAAGCTGATCGCGGCGCGCGCGGCCAGCAACCCGGTGGTACAGCTGATCGCCGCTTTCGGCCTGGCCGGGGTGCTGTTCGTGGCCGATCGCCAGGTGGCGGCCGGCACGCTGCGGGTCGGCGACTTCCTCGGCTTCCTGACGGCGCTGCTGCTGGTGACCGAGCCGCTGCGCCGGCTCGTGAGCGTCAGCGGCCCGCTGCAGCAGAGCATCGCCGCCAGCGCCAGCGTGTTCGAGGTGCTCGACGCGCCGCTCGAACCCCAGGGCGGAACCCGCAGCCTCGCGCGCGCGCGCGGCGAGGTCGAGTTCCACGGCGTCGGCTTCACCTACGACGCCGACAAGGGCAGGGTGCTGCATGACATCAACCTGCGCGTGCCGGCCGGAACCACGGTGGCGATCGTCGGCCGCTCCGGCAGCGGCAAGTCGACGCTGGTGTCGCTGCTGCCGCGTTTCTACGACCCGGAAGCCGGCGCGGTGCTGCTCGACGGCGTGGACATCCGCGAGTACCGGCTGCACGACCTGCGCAACCAGATCAGCCTGGTCAGCCAGGAGGTCGTGCTGTTCAACGACACGATCCGCAACAATATCGTCTTCGGCGCCACCGGGCTCGACGAGCGGGCCGTGGATGCGGCCGCGCACGCCGCCTTCGTCAGCGAGTTCGTCGACGAGCTGCCGCTCGGGCTCGAGACCGAGGTCGGCGACCGCGGGCTGCTGCTTTCGGGCGGCCAGCGCCAGCGCATCGCCATCGCGCGCGCGCTGTTGCGCAACAACCCGATCCTGGTGCTGGACGAGGCAACCTCGTCGCTCGATACCGCCTCCGAGCGCCACATCCAGTCCGCGCTCGAGCAGCTGCTCCGCAACCGCACCACCTTCGTGATCGCGCACCGCCTCTCGACCATCGAGCACGCCGACCTCATCGTCGTGATGCAGGACGGGGCCATCGTCGAGTCCGGCACGCATGCCGAGCTCGTCGCCCGCTCGCAGGTGTACGCGCAGCTGCACCAGATGCAATTCAACGTCTGAGTCCGGGGCGGACATGCAGGCGGAAGTGCCAGACAGGTACACAGGAGGCGGGCGTGTGCCGACAAGTGCCCGGCGGGATCTGGTCGGGCACGCTTCAGCCGGGCGGCGTTGGACGCCGCCCGGCTGGCGAACCTTGCCCTCGCTGGCGCGATGGCCCATTTGCCCACTGCGAGTGTCAATTGAAGTACTGCATCGCGCCGACGCTCGGGCGGCGGTGCCCTCCGATACATCCCGCCGGGCACCTGTCGGCACACGCCCGGCTCGCGCGTGTCTTGCCCAGCGCTGCGCCCACACGCCTGCAGCCTGTACGCGATTCCGGGCCGCAGTGAAGAAGCCTGCCGATTGCTTTGGCGGGCGCCGCGGCCCGAGCGTGGCCGCGACGCAGTGGCGGTCCCGGATCTTGGGTTGCTACTACAAGCCGTCGCGGCAGCGAGGGCAAGGCTCGCCAATGAACGGCGCTGTTCCCCAGCGTCGTTCATTGAAGCGCGCCCGCCCACAATCGGCAGGCTTCTTCACTGCGGCGCGGGATCGGTCACCGACTGCGGGCTTGGCCCACCGATGAGCCTCGATACCTGGCTCCAGGACATGTGGTACAGCGGCCGCACGCCACCCTGGTGGCTACGCGCCTGGTCACCGTCCTATGGCGCTGTCGTGCGTATCAGGCAGTCGCTCTACGCGCACGGATGGCTCCCAAGCCATCGGCTCGGTGCGCCGGTGATCGTCGCGGGCAACCTGACCGTCGGCGGCACCGGCAAGACCCCGTTCGTCATCTGGCTGGTCGGCCGGCTGCGCGCGCTCGGACTGGACGTGGCCGTGGTGACGCGTGGCTACGGCCGACGCTCGAGCCGGCGCGTCACCAACGACATCCTGCGGGTCGACGCCAGCTGCCGCGCGGAGGACGTCGGCGACGAGGCGCTGCTGATCAGCCGGCGCGCGGCCTGCCCGGTCTACGTCTGCCGCGACCGGGTCGCGGCGGCGCGGGCCGCCATCGATGACGGCGCGGCCGTCGTCATCGCCGACGATGGCCTGCAGCACCTGCGCCTGGCGCGCGACGTCGACATCGTGCTCGTGGATGCGATGCGCGGCTTCGGCAACGGCCTGCTGCTGCCGGCGGGTCCGCTGCGCGAAGGCCTCGCGCGACTGGCAAGCGTAAGCGCCATCGTGCTCACCGGTTCTGGTCCGGCCTCCGCCGCCGGCGCCGCGACTGCGCCGTTGGCGAAGCCGATCCACATGAGCCTCGACGGCGGCCTGCTGCTGCCGCTCAACGCCGTCGACGGCGCACGCGTGCTCGGCGAATTCGCCGGGCAGCGTGTGCACGCGGTCGCCGGAATCGGCAACCCGGAGCGCTTCTTCGCGGGCCTGCGTGCCGCGGGCCTGGAGCCTATCACGCACGCCTATCCCGATCACCACCGCTACTCGGCGCACGAGTTGCAGTTCGGCGACGCGCTGCCGGTCATCATGACCGAGAAGGATGCGGTAAAATGCCAGGCCTGCGCGCCCGCTCGGTGCTGGTACCTCCCGGTCACGGCCAGCTTCGCGGTGGCGGACGAGCGCGTGCTGTTGGGGAGAATACTCATGGATGCGCGCCTGCTCGATATCCTGGCCTGCCCGCTGTGCAAGGGGCCGCTGCGGCCCGCCGATGACTCTTCAGGGCGCGTGCTGGTGTGCCGCGCCGACCGGCTGGCCTTCCCGGTGCGCGATGGCATCCCGGTCATGCTCGAGGAAGCCGCGCGCCAGCTGCAGCCCACCGATCCGCTGATGGAAAGATAGCCTTGTACGTGGTCGTGATCCCGGCGCGCTACGCCTCGACGCGGCTGCCGGGCAAGCCGCTGCTGCCGATCGCGGGCAAGCCGATGCTGCAGTGGGTGTACGAGCGCGCCTGCGCGGCGCAGGCCAGCGAGGTGCTGATCGCCACCGACGATGAGCGGATTGCCGCGAATGCGCGCGGCTTCGCGTCATCGCATGCCGGCGGCGCGTCCCCGGTCGTCATGACGGCAGCGACCCACGCCTCTGGCACCGACCGCGTCGCCGAGGTCGCGCGCATCCGCGGTTGGCCGGAGCGGCAGATCGTGGTCAACGTGCAAGGCGACGAGCCGCTCATGCCGCCGCCGCTCATGGGGCAGGTGGCGCTGCTGCTCGAGCAGTTTCCGCAGGCCGACATCGCCACGCTGGCTACGCCGATCGAAGCGCTGGGCGACTTCCTCAATCCCAACGTCGTCAAGGTCGTGGCCGACGCCCGTGGACGCGTGCTGTACTTCAGCCGCGCCCCGATTCCCTGGGTGCGCGACGGTGCGCCCTTGGGCCTTTCGAGCCAGTCGCGCTGGCAGGGCGCGCAGCGCCACGTCGGGATCTACGCGTACCGCGTCGGGGCCCTGCAACGCATGGCGGCGCTGCCCGCCTCGCCGCTCGAGTGCGCCGAAAGGCTGGAGCAGTTGCGCGCGCTCGAGGCCGGCTTCGATATCCGGGTCGCGCCCTGCGAGCTGCCGCCGGGCCCGGACGTCAATACCACCGAGGATCTCGAGCGCGCGGGAGCCTTACTCCTCGCCGCGGGCGTCGTCGTGCCAACTTCCGGGTAGCGACGACGACGACCAGACCACCTTCTTGGGTCCGACTGGCGCATCCGCATTCCCGCCGCCTGGACCATTCGTAGCCGGCGCCGCTGCCGGTGCGGAGGGCTGTGTCGCGGGAGCCGAGGGAGCCGCTGCCGCTGCCGGCGGGCCTGCCTGCGATTCGAATAGCTGCGCCTGGCCAGTACCCGGGCCGCCGCCCTGGCTGGTGCCCGGTCGGGCAGGCTGCGTCCAACTCATGGCCGGCTCGCCGGCTCCCTCGCTAAGAGGCCGTTCCGGGGCGAAGGGCCCCGCCGCGGCGGGACCCTGGCCCTGCGCGGATCCCTGCGATTGATCCTGGCCCTGTTGTCCTGAGCCCTGGCCTTGTCCGGAGCGCTCACCGCCGCCGCGATTAGCGCCGCCACGCCGGCGTCGGCCGCCGCGGCGCGAGCGTCCGCTACGCTCGCCCTCGGGGCGGCGTCCATCCGTGCCCGCTCCCTCGCTTGCCTGTTCGCGCCTCGGCTCTTCCCGTCGCGGCTCATCACGCCGTGGCTCATCACGCCGTGGCTCACCGCGCCGTGAATCATCCAGTCGCACGGCGGCGTTGCGCTGCGCGTCGTTGGCGCGCGGCTCGCCGCGCTGAGGCTCATTGCGCCTTGGCTCGCGGCCCTGGTCGTCGCGTCCGCGGCCCTCGCGGCGCGAGTCGTTTCGATGGCCGTCGCGTCGGGCGCCCGAGCGCTCGCCGTACGGTCCGCGTCCCTGGCCCCCGCGACGCGGTGGGTGGCGATCACGGCCGTCGCGATGCTCGCGCTCGCCGCCCGATGCCGCCGCGCCAGTCGCCGTTCCGGCTTCCTCGCTGCCAAAGAACCGCTTGAGATGCCCCCAAAGGCCACGCGGTGCCGCCGGCTCCGCGGGTCCGGCCGGTCGGCGCGCAGGCGCAGGCGCCGGCGCCGGTGCCGGCTCGGGCGCGGCCACGATCGGCGCCGGGGCCGTCGGCATGAAGGTCGCCACAGCCGGGGCCTCGGCCGCGGGCTTGTCGCGGTCGAGCGTGGGATCGGCGATGACCGGCGCCGCCGGCATCTGGTAGCTGACCTGGTTATGCTCCGGCAGCGCGGCCTCGTCGTCGCGCACCCGTCGGAACGAATATTCGGGTGTCTGGATGTGCGGGTTGGGCACCAGCACGATGGCGACCCCGGTCTTGTCCTCGGTGTTGCGCAGCCAATCGCGCTTCTCGTTCATGAGGTAGGTGGCTACGTCCACCGGTACCTGGACGATGATGCGCGAGGTGCGCTCCTTGCGCGCGTCCTCGCCGATCAGGCGCAGGATCGACAGCGCGAGGGACTCGACGCTGCGTATGCTGCCGATGCCGTTGCAGCGCGGGCACACGAGGTGGCTTGACTCGCCGAGGCTGGGGCGTAGCCGCTGGCGCGACATCTCGAGCAGACCGAAGCGCGACAGGCGCCCGATCTGGATGCGCGCGCGGTCCGCCCGCATCGCCTCGCGCAGCCGGTCTTCGACTGCGCGCTGGTTCTTGGTGTCCTCCATGTCGATGAAGTCGATGACGATCAGGCCGCCGATGTCGCGGATACGCAGCTGCCGGGCGACCTCGTCCGCGGCCTCGAGGTTGGTGTTGGTCGCGGTGGCCTCGATGTCCGAGCCGCGCGTGGCGCGCGCGGAATTGATGTCGATCGACACCAGCGCTTCGCTGTAGTCGACTACCAGGCTGCCGCCCGAGGGCAGCTGCACCTTGTGCGCGTAGGCCGACTCGATCTGGTTCTCGATCTGGTAGCGCGTGAACAGCGGGATGTCGTCGGTATAGAGCTTGAGCTTGCGCTGCGCGTCGGCGGGCATGAAGCGCTGCATGTACTCCTGCGCCTTCTGGAACGCGCCCTGGTCGTCCACCAGCACCTCGCCGATGTCATCGCCGAGGTAGTCACGGAGCGAACGCGTGACGGCATCGCCCTCCTGGTAGACCAGGAACGGGGCGCTGCGGCCCGCGGTCGCCTGGAAGATCGCCTCCCACTGGGTGCGCAGGTTGTCGAGGTCCCACTGCAGCTCCTCGAGCGCGCGGCCCACGCCCGCGGTGCGGATGATCGCGCCCATGCCCTCGGGCACGTTGAGCTGGCTCATGACCTCGCGCATCTGGTCGCGATCCTCGCCCTCGATGCGGCGCGAGACGCCGCCCGCGCGCGGGCTGTTGGGCATCAGTACCAGGAAGCGGCCGGCGAGGCTGATGAAGGTGGTGAGGGCCGCGCCCTTGGTACCGCGTTCCTCCTTCTCGACCTGGACCAGCATTTCCTGGCCTTCGCTGACGAGCTCGCGGATGATCATGCGCCCGCCCTGCGGCGAGCCCTTGAAGTATTCCTTCGAGATTTCCTTCAGCGGCAGGAAGCCGTGGCGCGACGCGCCGTAATCGACGAAGCAGGCTTCCAGTGACTGCTCGACGCGCGAGATGCGCGCCTTGTAGATATTGGATTTCTTCTGTTCCTTGGACGGGATCTCGATCGAAAGGTCGTATAACTTCTGGCCGTCAACCAGTGCGACTCGCAACTCTTCCTGTTGAGTTGCATTGACAAGCATTCTCTTCATTTGTCCCTGCTGCATTTGCGTGAGGGACCGACCGCGCGGAGCCATGCCTGCAAGCAGGCGGCGCCGCGGCTGGAGGAAGCCAGGCGTGGAACCCGAAGATTGATCGTCGGCGCAAGCGGTGAAGCATCTTTGTCATACTGCCGCCCCAGGCGGGCAGCGCCGGAAAACCTTGAGGTTCGCAAGACCCTTGGGGGCGCTCGCCCAGCTTGCTCTACGCCATGGCGGCCATGAGCAGTCTTGCGGGGCGAGGACCGTATGTCCTCGAGGTCGGTCGAACTCTTCCGATGGCCTCGATGTCGAGGACCAACTACCATGCGGCCGCTCTTTGAGGCCGCGAACTCGCCGCCGCGCGTGGCCTTCAAGCCCAGTCAAGGGCCTGGACCTCGCCGCGGGACCTGCGCAGTATAGCGGCAGCAGGCTTTAGAAACAACGATTTACGTTCGAGTTGGGCCGAGGTGCGATTTGGCAGCCGAGTCAAGGGCCGGGCAGGGCGCGCGCAGCGCGGTGCAGCAGGTGCTGGTCGCGGACGACGAGGCCGGGCAGCGCCTGGACAAGGCACTGGCGAGACTGCTGCCGGCCGTGCCGCTCACCCGCATTTTCCGGTTGATCCGCAAGGGCGAGGTGCGCGTCAACGGCCGTCGCGCGCGCCCGGAGCAGCGGCTCGCGGCGGGCGACCGACTGCGCGTTCCCCCGGTGCACGAACGTTCGGCAAGCGCCCGGGAGCTGGCCTCGGGAGCGTCGCCGCGCCCGCCGCCGGCGCTCCTGGCCCGTGTCGAGGCCGCGATCATCCACGAGGACGAACGCGTTCTGGTGCTCGACAAGCCGGCCGGGCTCGCCGTGCACGGCGGCAGCGGGCTCAGCCACGGCGTGATCGAGGCGCTGCGCGCGGCGCGTCCCGACGAAACCCTCGAGCTCGCGCACCGCCTCGACCGGGACACCAGCGGCATCCTGATCGTCGCGCGCCGGCCCGCGGCGCTGCGCGCGCTGCACGAACTGCTGCGCGAGGGCCAGGTGCACAAGAGCTACCTGGTGCTGGTGGTCGGCCGCTGGGAGCTCGGTCGCAAGCTCGTCGACCTGCCGCTGCACACCGACGCGCGCGTCGGCGGTGAGCGCACGGTGCGCGTGGGCGTGGGCGGCAAGGACGCGCGCACGCAGTTCCGGCTGGTGCAGCACTTCGGCGCCCGCGCCTCGCTGCTCGAGGCGACGCTCGAGACCGGTCGCACGCACCAGATCCGCGTCCATGCCGCCTACTGCGGCCATCCTGTCGCCGGCGACTCGAAGTATGGCGATGCTGCCGCCAACGCGGCGCTGCGCGCCGCGGGCCTGCGGCGCATGTTCCTGCACGCGCACAGCATCTCCCTCGACTGGCCGCAGGGTGGGCAGTTGTCGGTCAGCGCGCCGCTGCCGGCCGAGCTCAAGCAGGTGCTCGACGAACTGGCTGGTCCGGGCCCCGAACCGGGGCTCAGGGCAGGGCGTAGCCGCAGGAGCGCAGGCTCGCGGCGAGCCGGATGAGCGGCAGGCCGATGAGCCCCGTGGGATCCTGCGAGTCGATGTACTGGCAGAGGCTGGGGCCGAGCGCCTCGCTGCGCAACGCGCCGGCACAATCGAATGGACGGTCGGCCGTGACGTAGGCGTCGATCTCCGTAGCGGAAAGTTCGCGGAAATGCACCGTCGTCAGGTCCACGAAACTGTCGATGTAGCCGCGCGCTGCGTGGATGACGGCCACCGCGCTGTAGAACTGTACGCTGCGGCCCGACTGCCGGCGCAACTGTGCCCGCGCGGCCGCTGCATCGCCCGGC
Source organism: uncultured Gammaproteobacteria bacterium (assembly GCA_963778855.1). Classification (GTDB taxonomy): domain Bacteria; phylum Pseudomonadota; class Gammaproteobacteria; order Steroidobacterales; family Steroidobacteraceae; genus FEN-1191. The sequence continues at coordinate 507,645 of CAVZWC010000002.1, forward strand.
TTGCCGAGGACCAGGCCCTCGCAGGCGGCGACCTGGTCGGCACCGATCACGACGCTGGCCGCCTCCAGGCTGCCGATGGCCTCGGCCTTGGCGCGCGCCAGGCGTTCGGCGCGTTGTCGCGGATCCTCGGCCGGGAGCGGCGTTTCGTCCACCGCGGGCCGGCGCAGCGTGAACGGTACGCGCAGCCGGGCCAGCAGGTCGCGACGGTAGAGGGACGTGGAAGCCAGGATGAGCGGCGGTGGGGCGGTCACCCAGGATCCTCGGTACTCAGGCGCCCGGGGGCCAAGGGCTTGATAGTTCGAAGTGTTTTTGACTTGCCGCGCATGCCTACCTATCATACGCGCCCCATGCCGGAGGGCTGGTCCAAGTCGCGCGATTTGGCCAAATTGGCCGAGATGCGCGCGCACTTCGACCTGGGCATTCCCCTGGGCGAATTGCCGGGTATCCCGGCTGAATTTTCGATTGCGGATGGGCCGGTGCGGGCCTGGCTGCAATTCGGCCGCGAGCAGGGACTGCCGATGGTGCAGATCCGGCTCGAGGCGGCGCTCAGGCCCGTGTGCCAGCGCTGCCTTGGGGAGATGAGGCTCGACGTGCGCACCGAGTCGCGCCTCGCGGTGGTCGACAGCGAGGCGCAGGCCGCGCGCGTGCCGGAGGAGTTCGAGACCTTCCTGGCCGCGGAGGGCCACAGCAGTTTGGCCGCCTTGGTGGCCGAGGAACTGATGCTGGCGCTGCCCATCGTGCCGCGGCACACGGCGGGCGAGCGCTGCCTCGGGGCCGGCGCGGCGGAGGCCGAGCCGCCGCCCGCGGACGCCGCCGCCGAGGAGACGCAGCGCCCGTTCGCGCAGCTGCGTTCGCTGCTGGAGCGCGACAGGAATTGAGTATTTGATCGGATCGTCAGGAGTGCAGGAACATGGCCGTACAGAAAAGCCGCAAGACCCCATCCAAGCGTGGCATGCATCGTTCGCACGCCGCGCTGAAGCGCCCGGCGCTGTCGGTCGACTCGCAGACCGGTGAGACCCACCTGCGCCACTGCATCACGCCGGACGGCTTCTATCGTGGCCGGCGCGTGATCGAGAAGGCTGCCGCGGAAGACAAGGCCTGAGCCCGATCGGGCCGGCGACCGGGAACCCCGCGGCCATGCGCTCCCGCATTCTCGGCACCGGCAGCTACCTGCCGGCGGCCGTCGTCACCAACTTCGACCTCGAAAAGCGCATGGATACCAGCGACGCGTGGATACGCGAGCGCACCGGTATCGAGCGCCGCCACGTCGTGGCCCCGGGCGAGACCACGGTCGACATGGGCGAGCACGCCGCGCGCGCGGCCCTGGCGGCAGCCGGGCGTTCCGCCACTGAAGTCGACCTGATCGTATTCGGCACCTGCACGCCTGACCTGATCTTTCCCAATGCCGGGGTCATGCTGCAGGCACGGCTCGGCAACTTCGGCACTCCGGCCCTCGGCGTCGAGGCCGCGTGCAGCAGCTTCATCTACGCACTGTCGATGGCGGACAAGTTCATCCGTGCCGGCGAGGCAAAGCTCGCGCTCGTGATCGGCGCCGACTCGCTCTCGAAGATCACGAACCATCAGGATCGCGGCACGGCGATCCTGTTCGGCGACGGCGCCGGCGCCGTGGTGCTCGGGCCGGCCGAGGAGCCCGGGATTCTCTCGACGCACCTGCACGCCGATGGCTCCTACCTCGAATTGCTACGCTGCACCGGCGGCGTCGCCACCGGGTTCCACGCCGAGGGCGACTACATCAGGATGGCCGGGAGTGAAGTATTCAAGATCGCCGTGCAGATGCTCGGCCGCGCGGTCGAGGAGGCGCTTGCCGCCAATGGCCTGAGCAAGGACGCGCTTACCTGGCTCGTGCCTCACCAGGCCAACATCCGCATCATCCAGGCCACCGCCAAGCGGATCGGCCTGCCGATGGAACGGACTATCCTCACCGTGGCCGAGCACGGCAACACCTCGAGCGCCTCGGTGCCGCTGGCCCTCGACGTGGGCGTGCGCGATGGGCGTATCAAGCGTGGCGACCTGCTGTTGCTGGAGGCCTTCGGCGGCGGCTTCACCTGGGGTTCGGCGCTGATCCGCTATTGAGCGCGCCGCCGCGGTGAGGCCTGAATGGCCCCGATTCAAGTCGCTCCACGATATTCGCTTTGTTGAACCGGGGCCATTCAGGCCGCACAACGCCGGCGCGTACACCAGCGGTGTCCTGGGGTGCAGGCCTCAAGCGCCGGCGGGCAGGCGAGGTTGCGCGAGCCTGCTGCGGACGCGGATCGCGAGCGCGCCCAGCGCCAGCATCGCCGTCAGGGCGAGCCACGCGCGCCAGGCTGCGACCGAGACGGCCGCGGCGCGATCGCTGACGGAGTCGAAATAGACTACGGCCAGCGGCGCCTCCCGTGCCCTGGCGGCCGGGCAATCCACGATCAGGTTCCCGGAAGCGCCATCGAGGGTGCGGCACCCCGGCACGCTCCAGTCGCGGTTGTAGGCCTGGTTCAGGAGCAGCTGGATCCGCGCGGGCGTTGCCAGGGTCCGGGGCCACGCTGCCGTGTCGACCCGCAGGCTCATGCGATTCCAGCTCGTGAAGCCGCCCTCGGCGGGCAGGGAAGGGCCGCGCCAGTTCCAGTCACCGATCGCGCTCGCCACCAATTGCGTGCCCGGGTCGATCCTGGCGCGCGTGAAATCATCCATGTCGTAACAGTTGACCACGCCGCGGGCCGGTGCGATGTAGTCGCCCTGCAGCCCAGGGTTGCGCGCGACGACGTACTGGATCGGCTCGGGCCGGCCGCGAAAGCGGTCCTGCCAGCGCACCGGCTGGTAGCGGCCGGTGCCCGACCAGTTGACCAGCAAGGCATCGGCCTGGAAGCCGAACTGAAGCACCAGCGCAGCCCCCATCCACAACGCCAGCCGCCGGCCGGAGCGCCTCTCGCAGCACCCGCGCCAGAGGGCAGCGGCGCCGAGCAGGCTCAGCGGCAGCGCGAGGAAGCCCCAATAGCGGGCCGTGACGCCCAGCGAGCGGAAGCCGGGCAGGGGTCGCAGGATGTCGAAGGGGCTCAGCCACTGCGGCACATGGAGCGGCGCCAGGCTCCCCATGCCGAGCACGATTGACATCAGCGATACCACGAGCAGCGGCCGGCGCAGCTCCGCCGGCAGTGTCACGCGCAGCCAATCGCGGTAGCGCCACATCGCCAGCGCGATGATCGGCCCGATGAACACGCTTAGCTCATGGCCATTGCCGTTGGCCGGCAGCAGTTTGCCGCGCACCGGGAGCAGCGCGAACCAGATCAGCGACAGGAAGCTCGTGAAGCTGTCGGGCGTGCGTCGCGGAAAGTAGCGTTGCGCCTCGACCATGGGCCAGAGGTAACCGGCATCGAGCAGGCTGGTGGCCAGCACCGCGCAGCCGAGGATCGCGGCTGGCGCCCAGGAGCGCACCGTCGCGGCGAGCACCGCGGCGTAGAGCGCAATCCAGAACAGCAAATGAATGATCGCCACCGGCGAACCGTCGACGGCGACGCCGAGCAGCGCGGCGATGGCGGCGATGGCCACGAGCAGCCTGACCACGCGCACACGATCAGCCGCGTCGCGGCTCCAGGCGACACAGCGGTGCAGCAGCCACAGCACGAGTGGCAGCACCAGGAAGGGGATGAAGTCCACGTGTCCGTAGCCCAGCCGGCAGGCGAAGAAGCCGTTGCCGATGAAGAGCGTGGCCGCGAGCGCGCGTTGCGGGGGCTTGCGCATCCAGAGCCCGGAGTACAGGTAGGCGCCCGCGGCGCCGGTGGCGAAATAGATCACCGTCGCGAGCTTCAGGCCCGCGAACGGCCCGAGGACATAGGCCAGCATCATGCTCAGCGACAGGAAGGGAACCTGCGGCTCGCCGGCCAACGAGAGGCCCGAGCACATGACCGGCGTCCATTGCTTCGCGAGCCCGAACAGCGCCGCGTTCCAGTACTGCAGCTCGTGGAAGACCAGGAACTGATCGGCGTCGGGCGGACCGACCTGCCCGGCGTAGGCCAGGAAGAACAGCAGGTAGAGGCCGACGATGCCGCCGCAAAGCGCCCACAGCCAACGTCGGGCCTCGATGCCTGGTTCCAGGTTATGCAGTCGGTCCACGCCGACTGCTTAGACCCGGGGCGCCGCCCGGATCTATCGTGGCTTAAGCCGACTTAAGGAATTCGGGGCAAAAAAAAGACGCCGCGAAAATCGCGGCGTCTCTTACCCGGCGCGGGGCCGGGAGGTTCGGCGGAAGTAACTTACTTCGAAACCGACTTCTTGAACATGCGGTCGATCTTCTCGTTCGTCGCATCGACGCCCGACTGGGCAGCCTGCGCGGCAGCCAGCGCCTGGTTCGCCGTGCTCTGGGCGGCAGCGGCAGCCGAAGCGGCGGCAGCGGCGTCAGAGGCGGCCTTGGCGGCGGTGGCGGCAGTCTTGTCGTCCTCAGCCTTGTTGGCCGCCAGATCGGTCTGCAGGGCAGCCGTCTGCGACTTGAGGGTGTCCACCTGGGCTTGCAGCGGCTTCAGGTCGACGCAACCAGCGAGTGCAACAACAGCGGCCGCGGCAGCCAGCTTCACCAAAATTGCCTTGTTCATTAGATAAATCCCCATTGAGTCAATGTTTGTGAGTACTAACCGCGCCACGCCGACACAACATCACTGTCGCCGGGAGATGAGCGGAAGCGCCACTTGACCAAATCTGGAGGCAGATTGCAAGTGTAAAAATGCGACTGTCGGCGCCAAGCGACAGTCATATCAGGGTCTTAAGCGTGGCGAATTTCCGTGGCTGCGACCTTGTACGCGCGGGATACCTGTATATAATTACAGGCATGTCCGACCTGACCCCCCGACAGTCCCAGGTGCTCCACCTGATCCGCCAGGCCCTCGTTGACACCGGCATGCCGCCGACGCGGGCCGAGATCGCCGCCCAGCTGGGCTTCCGCTCCGCGAACGCCGCCGAGGAGCACCTGCGGGCGCTGGCGCGCAAGGGCTGCCTCGAGCTCGTGCCGGGCTCTTCGCGGGGCATCCGCCTCAAGGACACCCTGCGCGAGCAGCTGGGCTTGCCGCTCGTCGGCCGGGTCGCTGCCGGACGGCCGATCCTGGCCGAGGAGCACATCGTCGATCGGCTCAACGTCGACCCCGGGCTGTTCCAGCCACGGCCGCACTATCTGCTCAAGGTCGTGGGAATGAGCATGAAGGACGCGGGCATACTCGACGGTGACCTCGTGGCCGTGCATCGCACCTCGGAGGTGCGCAATCGCCAGATCATCGTCGCGCGCCTCGAGAACGAGGTAACCGTCAAGCGCTACCGGCAGCAGGGCTCGATCGTCTGGTTGCTGCCCGAGAATCCCGACTTCGAGCCGATCCGCGTCGACATGCACAAGGAGCCGCTGCTGATCGAGGGAGTCGTGGTCGGGGTCTTGCGCCGCGGCAGCTGAGGCCGCACCGCGGCGCCCGAGGTGTGGCTATTGCGCACTGGCTAGGGCTTGCGCGCGGCGTGAGCCGGCTCGCCGTCCTCGATCTCGTAGTCCTCGAAGTCGCTGATGAGCTCGGCCGTGTGCTGCTGTTCCATGCGCCGCTCGAGGCGCCGCCAGGCCGGTTCGCCACCCTTGGCGCTGCGGCGCTTGGCGATTTCCATGTCCTTCATGACACGGTCGACGTCGAGCCCGTCGTCGTCGACTCCCTCGTCGACCTCGTCGTCGTCATCAAAGTCGTCGCTCTCGGCGCTTCCACTCATGGCGGCATTCCCTGTGGGGCGGTGCAACCTTTGGAGCGGAAAATAGATCCATCCGGGCGCCGATGCAATGGCGCCATTTCACAAAACCGTCAGCGAATGAGCGTATTCATCTCGAAAATGGGCAACAACATTGCAAATACTATGCCCATGACGAACAGTCCCATGAGCACGATCAGCAGGGGGCCAAGCAGCCCGGTCAGGGCGGTGACCAGCCCCTCGAGCTCCCGTTCCTGGCTCACGGCCGCACGTTCCAGCATGCCCTCGAGCTTGCCGCTCGACTCGCCGCTCGAGATCAGGTGGATGGTCATGGGCGGGAACAGCCGGCTTGCCGCCAGCGAACGGCCGATCGGCGCGCCCTCGCGCACACGCGCGGTGGCCTCGACGACCGCATCGCGCATCGGCAAGCTCATTATCACCTCGCCCGAGATGCGCAGCGCGTCGAGCACTGGCACGGCGCTGGCGGTCAGGATGCTCAGCGTGCGTGTGAAGCGCGCGGTGTTGAAGCCACGCAGCAACCGTCCCACCAGCGGCAGCGTCAGCAGCCAGCGATGCACGCGCCGCTGGTTGGCCTCCCGCCGCTGCCAGCGCACGAACAGCACGCCCAGGGCGACGAGCGCCAGCAGCAGCCAGATGCCATAGTGCCGGATCAGGTCGCTCACGGCGACCAGGACCCTGGTCATTAGCGGAAGCTTCGCCCGGCTGCTCTCGAATACCTGCACCACCTTCGGCACCACGTAGGCCAGCAGGATCGACACGATCGAGAAGCTCATGATCGTCAGCACGATCGGGTACAGCATCGCGCCCATGACTTTCTGGCGCAGCACCTCCCTGCTTTCGGTGTAGTCCGCGAGGCGCTCGAGCACGTTGTCGAGGTGGCCGGACTGCTCGCCGGCCGCGACTGTGGCGCGGTAGATCTCTGGGAATACGCGCGGGAAGTCGGCCAGCCCGAGAGCCAGCGTGTGGCCTTCCATGACGCGCGCGCGCACGCCCAGCAGGATGCTCTGCACGCGCGGGCGTTCGGTCTGCTGCGACACCGTCAGCAAGGCTTCCTCGAGCGGCAGGCCGGCCCGCACCAGCGTGGCCAGCTGGCGCGTCAGCAGCGACAGGTCCGTAGTCGACACGCGCCGCAGCAGCGCAAAGGCGCTGCCGGTGCGCTGGCTGCGCGACTCCTTGGCGGCGACCTCGGCCACCGACACCGGCAGCAGCGACTTGTCGCGCAGCAGCGAGCGCACCTGGCGCGCCGTGTCGCCCTCCAGCACCCCCTTGTGCCGGCGGCCGCCGGCATCGAGCGCGGTGTATTCGAAGGCCCCCATGACCGGCAGGCCGGCCCTAGTCCTCGCGCGTCACGCGCAGGACCTCGGCGATGGTCGTCGTGCCGCGCATGACCTTGGCAAGCCCATCGTCGCGGATCGATGGCGTGGTCAGGCGCGCGCGGCGCTCGAGGTCCTGCTCGCTCGCGCCATCATGGATCATGGTGCGCATGGCGTCGTCGACCACGACCAGCTCATAGATGCCGGTGCGCCCGCGGTAGCCATGCGCCCCGGGCGGGCGGTACAGGGTCGGCGACGGCTGCTCGGGCTTGAGCCCCAGCAGGCGGCGTTCGTAATCGCCCGCCACGAAGGACTGGCGCGTTCCGGGGTCGAGCACGCGCACCAGCCGCTGCGCCACGACCCCGATCAGGCTCGAGGACAGCAGGAACGGCTCGATGCCCATGTCGCGCAGGCGCGTGAGCGCGCCGGCGGCGGTGTTGGTGTGCAGCGTCGAGAGCACGAGATGGCCCGTGAGTGAGGCCTGCACGGCGATCTGCGCGGTCTCGAGGTCGCGGATCTCGCCCACCATGACCACGTCCGGGTCCTGGCGCAGGATCGCGCGCAGCCCGCGTGCGAAGGTCATTTCCACCTTGGTGTTGACCTGGGTCTGGCCGATGCCGTCGATGTAGTACTCGATCGGGTCCTCGACCGTCATGATGTTGCTGGTGTTGTCGTTGAGCCGCTCGAGGGCCGCGTACAGCGTCGTGGTCTTGCCCGATCCGGTCGGTCCCGTGACCAGCAGGATGCCGTGCGGCTTGTGGATCAGCTCGTCGATCAGCGCCTGGGTCTGCGGGTCCATGCCGAGGCCGCCGAGTTCGAGCCTGCCAGCCTGCTTGTCGAGCAGGCGCAGCACCACGCGCTCGCCGTGCCCGGAGGGAATCGTCGACACGCGCACGTCGACCGAGCGTCCGGCCACCTTGAGGCTGATGCGCCCGTCCTGCGGCAGGCGCTTCTCGGCGATGTCGAGCCGCGACATGACCTTGATGCGCGAGACCACCATCGGCGCCACGGCGCGCTTGGACTGCAGCACCTCGCGCAGCACGCCGTCGACCCGGAACCGCACCACCAGCCGGTTCTCGAACGGCTCGATGTGCACGTCGGAGGCGTTCTCGCGCACGGCCTGCGTCAGCACGGCGTTGATCAGGCGGATGATCGGCGCGTCGTCGTTGCTCTCGAGCAGGTCGGCCTGCTCCGGCAATTCCTGCACCAGGTGGGCGAGGTCGGTGTTGCCCTCGAGTCCCTCGACCGCCTGCATCGATTCGGTGCCGGCCTCGTAGGTCTTCTGCAGCAGCGCGTCGAACTCGTCCGCGCCCACCGGGGTGTAGGTCAACGGCACGCGCAGCAGGCGCCGGACCTCGGCAATGGCCGTTGGCGCGGCCGGCGCGCGGTACAGGCACTCGGTGGAGCCGTCGTCGTGCGCGCGCACCAGCAATCCATAGCGGCGCGCGAAGGCGAAGGGCAGGCGCGTCGGCGGCGCGCTGCCCGGCGCCGGCGCAGCTTCGCTCAAGGCGGGCTCCCCGAGGGCGGGTTCACGCTGGCTGGCGGCATCGTGGTCGCGGGCGCCGGTGGCGATGGCGTCGAGGGAGGCGCAGTCACCGGGGCGTTGGCCGGGGCGTTGGCCGGGGCTGTGGCCGGGGCTGTGGCCGGGGCCGCCCCCTGCGCCGCCGGGTGGGCCGGCGCGCTGGTGGCTGGCGCGGCAACCGGAGCGGGCGCCAGTTCCGGGTGCTCGAGCGGCGGCATTGGCTCGAGCTTCTGGAACGGCGCCAGCGGCAGCACAGTGCTGTCGTGAGCCTGCTTGGTCTGCTGCTCGCGGATGTAGTTGTACTTGGCGTCGGTTTCCATCGCCGCCGCGCGGTCGTCATGCAGGATGTGCGGCTGCAGGAACACCATGAGGTTGGTCTTGCCCTTGCTGGTGTCGCGCGCGCGGAACAGCTCGCCAATGATCGGGATGCGGCTCAGGAACGGCACGCGCTGCTCGGTATTCGTGGCCTTGTCCTGGATCAGGCCGCCGATCACGAGCGTGCCGCCGTCGGGGATCAGCACCGTGGTCTTGACGGTGCGCTTGTTGGTCACGATGTCGACCGCGCCTTCCGAGGTCGGCGCAATGCTCGAAACCTCGACCTCGACCTTCAGCACCACCGTATTGCCCGAGTTGATCTGCGGCGTCACGGCAAGGATGGTGCCCACCTGCTGGCGCTGCACCGTATTGAAGGCCGTGGCGTTGCCCGTGTTCGTCGAATACTGGCCGGTGATGAAAGGCACATCCTGGCCGACTTCGATGCGCGACTCCTGGTTGTCGAACATCGTGATCGTCGGCCGCGAGATGATGTTGGAGCGCGAGTCACTTTGGATCGCGCGGACGATGGCCGCGAAATTGACGCCGGCGGCCTCGAGCCGGCCAATGGCCACCGTGGTGCCGGAGATCGGGCCCCCCGACGGCGGCGTGCCGGTCTTGGCCGCGTTGTACAGATCCACGATCGAGGAGCCGCCCACCGGCGCCACGAAGGCGCCGACCGCGGGCTGGTTGTTGGTGGCATCGACGACCCAGTTCACACCGAGGTCGGCCGAGTTGTCCGCCGACACCTCGACGATGATGGCCTGCACCTCGACCTGCGCGCGGCGGATGTCGAGCTTGTCAATGACGGCGTTGATCGCGCGCATCGTGCGCTGCGGCGCCGTGATCACCAGCGCATTGGTGTCCTTGTCGGCCCAGATCGTGCCGGTGCCCCCGGCCAGGGACACCGTGGCGGCGGTGGCGGCGCTGGTCGGCGCAACGGACGGCCGGGCCACCGTCGCCGTCGTCGTCGCCGTGCCGCCGGTGCTGCTCGTGATCTGCTCCTTGAGCTTGGCGGCGAGGTCCTCGGCCTTGGCGTACTGCAGGTAGCGCACCAGGGTCTCGCCGCCGGTGTCGAGTGGCGTGTCCAGGTTGGCGATCAGCGCGCGGATCTTGAGCCGTGCCGCCGGGTCGCCGCTGATGAGGATGCTGTTCGAGCGATCGTCGGCCACCATGCGCAGGTTGGGCCCGCCGGCGTCGCCTCCCTGGCTGACCAGCGAGGACAGCACGCGCACGGTGTCGGCCGCGGTCGCGCTCTGCAGCGGCACGACGTCGATATCGCTGCCGCCGCTCTGGTCGATGCGCGCGACGATGCGCGCCATGCGGCTCACGTTCGAAGCGCGGTCGGAGATGATCAGCATGTTGGCGCCCGTGACGGCTGCGAGCTGCGCGTTCTGGGGCATCAGCGGGCGCAGCACCGGCACGAGCTGCGCGGCGCTGACGTTGGAGACCGCGATGACCTGGGTCACGACGTCATCCGAGGTCGCGCTGACGTGGCTCGGCAGGTCGTTTCCCGGGAGCTGACGCATGTTGGCGTCGGGCAGCACCTTGATGATGTTGCCCGCGGGGACGGCGATGAAGCCGTGCACCTGCAGCACCGAGAGGAATCCCTGGTAGAACTGCTCGGGCGTCAGTGCCGTGTTCGCGCCCGATATCCAGGTAATCTGGGCGCGGACGCGCGGATCGATGATGAAATTCCGGCCGGTCGCGGCGCTGACGGCCTCGATCAGCTGCGTGATGTCCGCGTCCTTGAAGTTCGGCGTGATGCGCGGCCCGCCGGCGGGCGCGGCGCTGCCCGCGGCCGCCACCAGCAGCAGCGCGGCCGCGAGGGCGCCGAGCGTGTGGGCGCGGCTCCGGACGGAGGCGGGCGGCGTCTTCATGGGAAGGGCTTCGCTATTCCTTTTCGCTGGGCGCGCTCTGCGAGGGATCATCGACCAGGGTCGGGTCCGATTCGTCGGGCGCCACGACCGGCTCGGGCGGCATGGCATTGCCCACGGCACCGGGAGGCCGGTTCATGCCGCCCGGCATCATGCCCACCGCGCCAGCATGGCGCGCGGCCCCAATCGACATATTTTCCGCATCGTTGGCCATGGTCTCCAGATTGAGATTCAGGTCCATCGACTGGCCATTTCGCTGCACCGTCACGGTGGCACTGGCCTGGGACGAGAGCGTATCGAGGATCTCGCTGCCGCGATTCGGGTCGTCGAGCGGCGTGCCGTTGACCGCCGTGATGAGGTCCCCAGGGCGCAGGCCCAGCTGCGTGAAGGCGCCGATCGAGGCCCGGCCGCCCGGATAGATGCGGTAGCCGCTGAGCTTGCTGCCGACGAACACCGCCTGCGCGCGGACCAGCCCGCCCAGCAGGGCGCCGTTGCCCTGGGCCAGGGCCGCGAGGCGCTGCGCCGGGCTGCCTCGGTTCGCGGATTCCACGCTTGGCGTCATGCCGGCCAGGGGCGCGCGCCGTGGCAGGAACAGCGATTCGATGATGCCGCCGCGGTCGAGCAGCACGCGGTCCTTGTATACGGCGTACAGGCTGACGCCTCCGGGAATCGCGCTGCCTACCGTGTAGAGCTTGGCGGCGGCGGCGCTGGGACCCAGGATCGCCAGGCCCCGCTTCGGGTCGGGCAGCGCCAGTACGCCGGCCAGCACGAGCTGGGCGGTAGTCGGGGGGGCATTGGCGTCGCTGGTGGCCCCGTGCGCCTCACCGAAAAGATGCGCCGATGTGATCTCGTTCACGCGCAGCGCCGGCGCCGCTGCCGGTCCACTGGCGGCCGGCATGGCTCCGGAAGCCGTTCCCGTGCCACCCGCCGGCGATGCGCTAGCGCCCACGCCGCGGTTCTGGCTGGTCACGATGAAACCGGCCTGTACCGCCAGCAGGGCGGCCAGGAGTCCCACCGCCAGTCGCGGCCCGTGCTGCACGAGCGCGGCCTGCAGGCCTTCAGCCGACTTGAGTTCATCCATCCAGGCCATATCTTTACATGATACGGTGCCGCGCTTGTATCACTCAACTGTCTGTTTTCCCGGACTTCTTGGGCGCTCCCCGGGCTGGGACCGGTGCCACGCCCAAGCGAGGCCGGAGGTTTTATAATTGTTCTTCATATGAGCCCCAGGAACGAGCAGCCCGATCAGGGGACGGCCGTGGCCGAAGCGGTGCCGCAAACCAAGGTGCCGCCGCTGTTCCGCGTGATCCTGCTGAACGATGATTACACGCCCATGGAATTCGTGGTCGACGTGCTCGAGCGCTTCTTCGCCATGGCGCGGCACACGGCCACGCGGATCATGCTGGAGGTGCACACCCGCGGCAAGGGCGACTGCGGGCTGTTCACGCACGAGATCGCCGAGACCAAGGTGGCGCAGGTGATCCAGTATTCTCGCGAGCATCAGCACCCGCTGATGTGTACGCTCGAGGAAGCCTGATCCAGGAGCGGAGCCCCGGAACCATGCTGTCCAGCGAACTCGAATTCTGTCTCAACCAGGCGTTCCGTGCGGCACGCTCGCAGCGGCACGAGTTCCTGACCGTCGAGCAACTGCTGCTCGCGCTGCTCGAGGCGCCCAAGGTGCGCGAGGTGGTCAGCGCCTGCGGCGCCGAGCCCGACGCGCTCGCCGGCGAGCTGCGCGCGCACATCGAGGCCAACACGCCGCAGCTGCGCGAGGGCGACGAACGTGAGGTCCAGCCGACGCTCGGCTTCCAGCGCGTGCTGCAGCGGGCCGTGTTCCAGGTGCAGTCCAGCGGCCGCAAGGAAGTCGGCGTCATCAACGTGCTGGTGGCTATCTTCAGCGAGAAGCAGAGCCACGCGGTGTTCCTGCTGAACCGGCACAACGTCACGCGCCTCGACGTCGTGCACTTCATCTCCCACGGCATGGCGCGCGGCAGCGAGGCCAAGTCGGACGCCGACGAGGCCGGCACCGCCGAGGGCGAGCGCGAGGCCGAGGTCGAGGGCGACCGGGCGCTCGAGAAGTACGCCACCAACCTCAACGACCAGGCGCGTGCCGGGCGCATCGACCCGCTGGTCGGGCGCTCGCTCGAGATCGAGCGCACGATCGAGATCCTGTGCCGGCGCCGCAAGAACAATCCGCTCTATGTCGGCGAGGCCGGTGTCGGCAAGACGGCGATCGCCGAAGGGCTGGCGCGGCTCATCACCGAGGGCCAGGTGCCGGACGTGCTCAGCGACTGCACGATCTACGCCCTCGATCTCGGGGCGCTGATCGCCGGCACCAAGTACCGGGGCGACTTCGAGAAGCGCATCAAGGCCGTCATCACCGAGCTCAAGAAGCAGCCCGGCGCGATCCTGTTCATCGACGAGATCCACACCGTGATCGGGGCCGGCGCCGCCTCGGGCGGTGTCCTGGATGCCTCGAACCTCATCAAGCCGGCGCTCACGAGCGGCGAGCTGCGCTGCATCGGCTCGACCACCTACCAGGAGTACCGCGGCATCTTCGAGAAGGACCACGCGCTGGCGCGGCGCTTCCAGAAGATCGAGGTCAGCGAGCCGACGGTCGCCGAGACCATCGAGATCCTCAACGGCCTGAAGTCGAAGTTCGAGGAACACCACAGCGTCAGCTATGCGCCCGACGCGTTGCGGGCGGCGGCCGAGCTCGCCGATCGCCACATCAACGACCGCCGGCTCCCCGACAAGGCGATCGACGTCGTCGACGAGGCCGGCGCGCGCTTGCGGCTCAAGCCCGCGGGCGAGGGCGAGCAGCGCGTCGAGGTCAGGCACATCGAGGACGTGGTCGCGCGCATCGCGCGCATCCCGCCCAAGACCGTGTCGTCCTCCGATCGCGACCTGCTGCGCAACCTCGAGCGCAACCTCCGGCTCGTGATCTTCGGGCAGGATGCCGCGATCGGCACGCTCGCGGCGGCGATCAAGATGGCGCGCTCAGGGTTAGGCGACCAGCGCCGGCCGGTCGGCAGCTTCCTGTTCTCCGGCCCGACCGGCGTCGGCAAGACCGAGGTCACGCGCCAGCTCGCGCTCGCCATGGGCATCGAGTTCGTGCGCTTCGACATGTCCGAGTACATGGAGCGCCATACGGTCTCGCGGCTGATCGGCGCGCCGCCCGGCTACGTCGGCTTCGACCAGGGTGGGCTGATGACCGAGGCCATCGCCAAGCACCCGCACTGCGTGTTGCTGCTCGACGAGATCGAGAAGGCCCATCCCGACGTCTTCAACCTGCTGCTGCAGGTCATGGACCATGGCACGCTGACCGACAACAACGGCCGCAAGTGCGACTTCCGCCACGTGATCATCGTCATGACCACGAATGCGGGCGCGCAGGAGATGAACCGGCCGTCGATCGGCTTCGTCAGCGCCGACCACAGCAGCGACGGCATGGAGGCGGTGCGGCGCCTGTTCTCGCCCGAGTTCCGCAATCGGCTCGACGCCATCATCCAGTTTGCGCCGCTCGACGCGCGCACGATCGAGCGCGTGGTCGAGAAGCTGCTGGTCGAGGCGGAGATGCAGCTCGAGCAGAAGGGCGTGACGCTGAGCGTCGACCCGGCTGCGCGCGGCTGGATCGCCGCCAAGGGCTACGATCCGAAGATGGGTGCGCGGCCGATGGCGCGCGTGATCCAGGAACACGTCAAGCGACCGCTCGCGGAGGAATTGCTGTTCGGCAAGCTCAGCGGCGGCGGCCAGGCCCTGGTCAAGCTCGCCGCGGACGGCAATGGCCTCGTGATCGAGTGCCTGCCGGCGGCACAGCCGGAAGTCACGGCCTAGCGATTCTCAAGCCGGCGTGTCAGCGGCCGCGATAGATGATGCGGCCCTTGGTCAGGTCGTAGGGCGTCATCTCGACCGTGACCGCGTCGCCGGTCAGGATGCGGATGTAGTTCTTGCGCATCTTGCCGGAGATGTGCGCCGTGACCATGTGCCCGTTCTTGAGCTGCACGCGAAATGTCGTGTTGGGCAGGGTCTCGGCGACCTCACCTTCCATCTGAATGGCGTCTTCTTTGGCCATGCGGCTCAATGCGACCCTGAGGGGCGCGAATTCTGCATAAAGCCCACCCGCAATGCAATTAACTCGCATTCGGGCCCTGGGCCCGCGCCAACAGGGCCAGGAACTCGGTGCGGGGCAGGGCCCGGCTGCCGAGGCTGCGCAGGTGCGCCGACGGCAACTGGCAATCGATCAATTCGATGCCGTCCTCCAGGCATTGCCGGACCAGCGCGTCGAGCGCCGCCTTTGAGCCGTCGGGCTCGAGGCTGAACATCGACTCTCCAAAGTACACCCGCCCCAGGTGCACGCCGTACACGCCGCCGACCAGCCGGCCGGCGCGCCAGATCTCGGTGCTGTGGGCGAGGCCGCGCCGGTGCAGCTCGAGGTAGGCGGCCTGCATCTCCGGGGTGATCCAGGTACCGGGGCTGGCGCGGCGCGGGGCGGCGCAGGCCGCGAGCACCGCCTCGAAGTCGCGGTCGACGTGGTACTCGAATCCGCGGATGCGCAGGGCGCGCGCCAGGCTGCGCGAGCGATGGAATTCGGCGGGAACAGCACCTCGCGCGGATCGGGCGCACCACCAAAGCACGGGTTGGCCGGGCGAATACCAGGGAAAGATGCCGCGCCGATAGGCGGCGAGCAGCCGCTCGCAGGACAGATCGCCGCCGGCGGCCAGCAGTCCGGGCGGGTCGCGCAGCGCCCGCTCGACCGGCGGGAAGGCTCGGGCGGGTCGCCGGGCGCCAGCCAGCTCATCATGCGCAGTTCCTAGGCCCGAAACGGCGTGTGACGCGCGGCAGCGTCGGCATAGTCGGCGATCGCTGCGCCTCGCGGCCGAGGTAGCGGGCCACGGCGCCGCGCAGGTCGCGGTCGGCCAGCCAGTGCGCCGACCAGGTGATCGTGGGCTCGAATCCGCGCGCCAGCTTGTGCTCGCCCTGCGTGCCGGGCTCGAAGCGTTGCAGGCCGTTGCGGATGCAGTATTCGATGCCCTGGTAGTAGCAGGACTCGAAGTGCAGGCTGTGGAAGTCGCCGGCGGCGCCCCAGTAGCGCCCGTAGAGCGTGTCGTGCGAACGGAAGTAGACTGCGGTGGCCACCAGCTCGCCGGCGCGCCGCGCCAGCACCGCCACGAATTGGTCGCCGAGCGCGGTGGCGACGCGGCGGAAGAATTCGAAGTTCAGGTAGGGCAGGTGGCCGTGGCGGAGGAAGGTGGAGGCCTGCAGCTCGTCGATCCGGCGCAGCGTCGCCGTGTCGAGCGTTGCGCCGCTGCGCGCCTCGAATTCGATGCCCTGCTCGGCGATGCGGCGGCGCTCACGCCGCGCCTTCTTGCGCTTGTCGGCGCAGAAGGTCGCCAGGAAGTCGTCGAAGTCCGCGTAGCCGCGATTGCGCCACTGGAAGTGGCAGTCGTTGCGCAGCAACCATCCCGCCTCGGCCGCGGCCGCGCGCAGCGGTTCGTCGATGAACAGGGCGTGCGCCGATGATCGGCCGCGTGAGCGCGCATCGGCTTCGATCGCGGCCAGCGCGGCAAGGCAGCCGGAAAGCCTGGCCGCGGCGGTCTTGCCCGCGCACAGCAGGCGCGGCCCGGTGGCGGGCGTGAACGGTATCGCCAGCAGCAGCTTGGGATAGTAGTCGCAGCCGCGGCTCTCGTAGGCACGCGCCCAGGCGAAGTCGAACACGAACTCCCCCCAGGAATGGGCCTTCTCGTACAGGGGCGCCACGACTTCGGGGTCGGCCGGCGCACCGATGCAGAGGTGATGCGGAGTCCAGCCGGTCGCGGCGCCGACGCAACCCGCCTCCTCGAGTGCGGCCAGGAACTCGTAGCGCAGGAACGGGTGGTCGCCCGCCAGCCGGTTCCAGGCGCCGGCGTCGAGCCCGGCCATGCCCGCGTGGAACCGCGCCGTGGCGGGCGACCTCATCGTCCCTCGTCGAGCCGCTCCAGGTAGCGGTCGGCATCGAGAGCCGCCATGCAGCCGGAACCGGCCGAGGTTACGGCCTGGCGGTAGACATGGTCGGCGACGTCGCCGGCGGCGAACACGCCCGGGACGCTGGTGGCGGTGGCGTCACCGCCGGTGCCGCCGCGCACCTGCAGGTAGCCGCCGTGCATGTCCAGCTGCCCGCTGAATATCGCCGTGTTCGGCTGGTGCCCGATGGCGATGAACACCCCCGCAAGCTGCAACTCGCGCCGCGCACCATCGGCCACCGCGCGCACGCGCAAGCCGTTGACGCCCTGTTCGTTGCCGAGGATCTCCTCGACCGTGTGGTTCCAGAGCAGGCTGACCCGGCCAGCACGCTCACGCTCGAACAGCCGATCCTGGAGGATCTTCTCGGCACGCAGGCGATCGCGCCGGTGCACGAGCGTGACGTGCGCGGCGATGTTGGCGAGGTAGAGCGCCTCCTCGACCGCGGTGTTGCCGCCGCCCACGACCGCCACGCTCTGGCCGCGGAAGAAGAAGCCGTCGCAGGTGGCGCAGGCCGATACGCCGCGGCCGCGATAGCGCTCCTCGGAAGGCAGGCCCAGGTACTGCGCGGAGGCTCCGGTGGCGACGATCAGCGCGTCGCAGCTGTACGTGCCCTGGTCGCCGGCGAGTTCCAGCGGGCGCTGGCCGAGCCGCACCGTGTGCACCTGGTCGCTCACGATCTCGGTGGCGAAGCGCTCGGCGTGCCGCCGCATGCGCGCCATGAGCTCCGGCCCCTGCAGCCCCTCGACGTCGCCGGGCCAGTTGTCCACGTCGGTCGTGATCATGAGCTGGCCGCCTTGCTCGGTGCCGGTGATCAGCATCGGCCGGCGATTGGCGCGCGCGGCATAGACCGCGGCGCTGTAACCGGCGGGGCCGGATCCGAGGATGATCAGGCGGCGATGGGTCGGCGCGCTCATGTACAATTTCCCGATGACTGGCGATGGCCGGAACGGCGGTTCGCTAAGAGCCATGGTATTGAACGCGACGCGCGCGGCCAAGTCGTAATTGCCAGGTCGTAACCAGGATGAGCCATTGACAAACTCCACGGCCACGTCCAAGTCGCCGCCGCGCCTGTCGGCGGCGGTTGCCCATGGACTGCGCGAGGGCGCGGCGATCAGCCTGGGCGTCGTGGCCCTGGTGCTGCTCATGGCGCTGCTGAGCTTCGATCCGCGCGACCCCGGCTTTTCCTCCACCGGAACGGGCGAGGCCATCCACAACCGGGTCGGCAGCGCCGGCGCCTACCTGGCTGACCTGCTGTATTTCTTTTTCGGGCGTCCGGCCTACCTGCTGCCGCTGGCCCTCGGCGTCACCGCGGTGCGCCTCGGGCGCGGCCCTAGGGCCACCGAGATCAGCTCGCGCACCAACTTTGCCGTGCGCGGCTTCGGCTTCGCGGTTCTGGTCACGTGCAGCTGCGGCCTGGCGGCGCTGCACTGGAGCGCCTTGCTGTTGCCCCAGGGCGCCGGCGGGATCGTCGGCATGGCCGTGGGCAGCGGCCTGTCGGGCGGCCTCAACCTCCTGGGCGCGACGCTGGTGCTGCTGGCCGTGTGGGCGGCGAGCGTGGCGGTGGCCTTCGGTATCTCGTGGCTGCGCGTGATCGACGGCCTGGGCGCGGTCGTGTGGCGCGGTATCCGGCTGCTGCGGGAACGGCGCCAGGCGCAGCGCGAGGTCAGCGACGGGCGCGAGCGCAAGCAGGCGCGCATGGATGCCGGCGAAGCCGAGAGCAAGAAGCTGCGCGCGCGCCCGCCACCGCGCATCGAGGCGCCGGCCCCGGCAGCGCCCAAGAGCGAGCGCGCGGAGAAGGAGCGCCAGGTGCCGCTGTTCGATCCGCCGCAGGCCGGCGAATTGCCGGCGCTCGGGCTGCTGGACGATGCCGGCGTGCGCGAGGCCTCCTACTCGGCCGAGGCGCTCGAGGCGATGTCGCGCCTGGTGGAGCTCAAGCTCAAGGACTTCGGCGTCGAGGTCGAGGTCGTGGCCGTGCACCCGGGGCCCGTCATCACGCGCTTCGAGATGCGCCCGGCACCGGGCGTGAAGGCGAGCCAGATCACCGCGCTCGCCAAGGACCTGGCGCGCTCGCTCTCGACCATCAGCGTGCGCGTGGTCGAGGTGATCCCCGGCAAGTCGGTCATGGGCCTGGAGATCCCGAACGAGAAGCGCGAGGTCGTCACGCTCGGCGAGATCATCAAGAGCAAGGCCTACGACGAGGTGGCCTCGCCGCTGGCGCTGGCGCTCGGCAAGGACATCGGCGGCGCGCCGATGGTCGCCGACCTGGCGCGCATGCCGCACCTGCTGATCGCCGGCACCACCGGCTCGGGCAAGTCGGTGGCCCTCAACGCCATGGTGCTGTCGCTGCTCTACAAGAGCACCGCCGAGCACGTGCGGTTGATCATGATCGACCCGAAGATGCTGGAGCTCTCGGTGTACGAGGGCATTCCGCACCTGCTGGCGCCGGTGGTCACGGACATGAAGCAGGCGGCCAACGCGCTGCGCTGGTGCGTGGCCGAGATGGAGCGGCGCTACCAGCTCATGTCGGCGCTCGGCGTGCGCAACATCGCCGGCTACAACCGCCACGTCAAGGACGCGAGCGAGGCGGGCAAGCCGATCAAGGATCCGATCCTGATGATGCGCGCGGCCAACGACCCGACGATCGACCAGCGGCAGATCCCCGACCTCGGGCCGCTGCCCTTCGTCGTGGTGATCATCGACGAGCTCGCCGACCTGATGATGATCGTCGGCAAGAAGGTCGAGGAGCTGATCGCGCGGCTGGCGCAGAAGGCGCGCGCCTCGGGCATCCACCTGATCCTGGCGACGCAGCGGCCCTCGGTCGACGTCATCACCGGCCTCATCAAGGCCAACATCCCGACGCGCATCGCCTTCCAGGTCTCGGCGCGCGTCGACTCGCGCACCATCCTCGACCAGATGGGCGCCGAATCGCTGCTCGGCCACGGCGACATGCTGTACCTGCCGCCGGGCACGGCGATCCCGACGCGCGTGCACGGCGCGTTCTGTCAGCGACCAGGAAGTGCATCGCGTGGTCGACGCGCTGCGCAAGGGCGCCGCCGCCGACCTACATCGATGCGGTGCTGGAGGGGCCGTCGCAGCCGCTGGTGGGCATCTCGGGCGAGGACGACGGACGTCGGGTGGCGCGGGCGCGGACCCCGAGCAGGATCCGCTCTACGATGAGGCGGTGAACATCGTCACGCGCGAGCGCAAGCCGTCCATCTCCTACGTGCAGCGGCGCCTCAAGATCGGCTACAACCGTGCGGCGCGGCTGATCGAGGCGATGGAAAGCGCGGGCCTCGTGGGTCCGCTGCAATCGAACGGCGCGCGCGAAGTGCTCGCGCCGCCGCCGCCAGGACTGGCGTGACGCGCCGGGCGTGCTTTGGGGTATCGGTGATCATCGCGGTCGCGGCCCGGTGCATGATGGCCGAACCGTTGCGCGCAGCCACGACGCACCGCCCTGGATCGAGTTTCTCGAAGACCTGGAGAGTCTCGCGCGCCAGCTTCACGCAGGTCGTGATCGACGCCCAGGGCCAGCGAGATCGAGACCGGGCAGGGCAACCTGCTGGTGCGCCGGCCGGGACGATTTCGCTGGGAATACACGCCCGCGGACGCCGGCCCGCAACTGCTGGTGGCCGATGGCACCAATCTCTGGTTCTACGACCGCGACCTGCAGCAGGCGACCGTGAAGCCGGCGGCCGCGGCGCTCAGCCACCACGCCCGTGATGCTGCTGTCGGGCACGGCGGCCGAGATGCGCGGCCGCGTTCGACATCACGCGATGCCGGCACGCACGATGCACTGCACGTGGGTGCAGGTCACGCCGCGCAGCGCCGCCGCCGAGTTCAGCAGCGCCGAGCTCGGCTTTCGCGGCGCGCAGCTGGTGCGCCTGGTGATCCACGATCGCCTCAACCAGACCGACACGCTCGACTTTACGCACAGCGAGCGCGGCGCGCGCGTCGCGGAGGCCGAGTTGCACTTCACGCCGCCGGCCGGCGTCGATCTGATCGGCACGCCGGCACGCTCGCCATGAGCGTTTCGTGAACGGCCAACGTCACTGGCGGCTCTGGTACGTGGTCGGCGTCGTGCTGGTCCTGATCGTGGTCGTGACCAGCCTGGTCCCGGACGGGACCTGCCGCACCTTGATGTCAGCGACAAGGTCGAGCACTTCATCGCCTACGTCGGCCTGGCGCTTTGGTTCGGAGGGTTGCTGCTGCCGCGTCGCTACGCGCTGCTGATCCTGGCGCTGCTGGCCCTGGGCGGCGGCATCGAGATCGCGCAGGGACTCATGGGCCTCGGTCGCCAGGCCGACTGGAAGGATTTCTACGCCGACGCCGTCGGCACGCTCGCTCGGCCTGGCGCTGTGCCTGCTCGGGCTGCGGCATTGGGCCAGCTGGTTCGAGCAATGGCTGAAACCGGCGCTGACAGCCCTGGCGACCGCTCGCCGATCGCATGCGGCCGCGCACGCTCGACGAGTTCGTGGGCCAGGCGCAAATGCTCGCTCCGGGAAAGCCGCTGCACGAGGCCATCGCCGCGCGCGCCCTGCACTCGATGATCTTCTGGGGACCGCCCGGCACCGGCAAGACGACGCTGGCGCGGCTGCTGGCCGCGGCCTCGGACGCCGAATTCATCGCGCTCTCGGCCGTGCAGGCCGGCATCAAGGACATCCGCGAGGCGGTGGCGCGCGCGCGCCAGGTCGCGGCGGCCGGCCACCCGACCGTGCTGTTCCTCGACGAGGTGCACCGCTTCAACAAGGCCCAGCAGGACAGCTTCCTGCCGCACGTCGAGGACGGCACGCTGGTGTTCATCGGCGCCACGACCGAGAACCCCTCGTTCGAAGTCATCGGCGCGCTGCTCTCGCGGGCGCGAGTCTACGTGCTCAAGTCGCTCGAGGTCGCGGACCTGCGCATGCTGCTCGAGCGCGCGCTGGCCGATCGCGAACGCGGGCTCGGAGCGACGGGGCTCGGCATCGACCCCGAGGCGCTCGAGCTGCTGGCGCAGGCGGGCGACGGTGACGCGCGCCGTGCGCTCGGCATGCTGGAGCTGGCCAGCGGCCTCGCCGCGGCTGCCGGCGGCGCGACCATCACCATCGCGCAGGCGCGCGAGGTGGCGTCCGGTGGGCGGCGGCGCTTCGACAAGGGTGGCGAGCAGTTCTACGACCAGATTTCCGCGCTCCACAAGGCGGTGCGCGGCTCGGACCCCGACGCGGCGCTGTACTGGTACGCGCGCATGATCGACGGCGGCTGCGATCCGCATTACCTCGCCCGGCGCGTGCTGCGCATGGCGAGCGAGGATATCGGGCTCGCCGACCCGCGCGCGCTCACGATCGCGCTCGAGGCTGGCAGGCCTACGAGCGACTGGGCAGCCCCGAGGGGGATCTCGCGATAGCCGAGGCCGTGGTCTACATGGCCGTCGCCGCCAAGAGCAATGCCGTGTACACGGGCTACGGTGAGGCCCAGGCCGACGTCGAGCGCTACGGGACGCTGTCGGTGCCGATGCAGCTGCGCAACGCACCCACCCGGCTCATGAAGGAGCTCGGCTACGGCAGCGGCTACCGTTACGCCCACGACGAACCCGGCGCCTTCGCGGCGGGCGAGCGTTACCTGCCCGAGGGCCTGCCTGACCGGCATTACTACGAGCCGGTGCCGCGCGGCCTGGAGATCCGCATCGGCGAGGCGCTGGCGCGGCTGCGCGCGCGCAATCAGAATGCGGTGTCGGGCACGGACAAACTAGCCGGCGCGCCCGCTAACGACCCCCAGTGACGGGACCATGATCGATCCGAAGCTGCTGCGATCCTCCCCCGATGAAGTGGCGCGCAACCTCGCGCGCCGCGGCTACACGCTCGACGTGCAGGCCCTGAACGCGCTCGAGGAAAAGCGCCGCCACTGGCAGCTCGAGAGCGATCGGCTGCGCGCCGAGCGCAACGCCCACGCCAAGGCCACTGGGCAAGCCAAGGGGCGCGGCGAGGACCTGGCCCCGCTCATGGCGCGCGGCGAGGCGCTGGCGCGCGAAGTCGAGGACGCCGACCGGGCTCTCGAGGCGATCCAGGCCGAATTGAGCGACTGGCAGCTCGGCCTGCCGAACCTGCTGCACGAGTCCGTCCCCGACGGTCGCGACGACGGGTGCCAACGTGGAGGTGCGACGCTGGGGCGAAGTGATCACGCCGGAGTTCGAGGTGCGCGACCACGTCGCCGTCGGCGAGGCGCTTGGTGGGCTCGATTTCGAGGCCGCGAGCCGGATTTCCGGCGCGCGCTTCACTGTCATGCGCGGCGCGCTCGCGCGGCTGCACCGCGCGCTGGCGCAGTTCATGCTCGACCTGCACGTCGGCGCGCACGGCTACACCGAGGCCTACGTGCCGTACCTGGTGTCGGCGGCGGCGCTGCAGGGCACGGGCCAGCTGCCGAAGTTCGAGCAGGACCTGTTCGCGCGTGCGCGGCGAGCAGAATTTCTACCTGATCCCGACGGCCGAAGTGCCGCTCGCCAACCTGGTGCGCGAGCAGATCCTTGCCGCCGAGCAGTTGCCGCTGAAGTTCGTCGCGCACACGCCCTGCTTCCGCTCCGAAGCCGGCGCCGCCGGCCGCGATACCCGCGGCATGATCCGCCAGCACCAGTTCGAGAAGGTCGAGCTGGTGCAGATCGTGCGGCCGGAGGATTCCTACCGCGCGCTCGAGGAAATGACCGCGCACGCCGAGGAGGTGCTGCGGCGGCTGCAGCTGCCGTATCGCGTCATGGCGCTGTGCGCGGGCGATGTCGGCTTTGCCAGCGCCCGCACCTACGATCTCGAGGTCTGGCTTGCCGGCGCAGGGCAAGTACCGCGAGATTTCCTCGTGCAGCAACTGCGAGGCCTTCCAGGCGCGCCGCATGCAGGCGCGCTGGCGCAATCCCGCCACCGGCAAGCCCGAGCCGCTCCACACGCTCAACGGTTCGGGCGTCGCCGTCGGCCGCGCGCTGGTCGCGGTGCTCGAGAACTACCAGCAGGCCGACGGCTCGGTCACCGTGCCGGAAGTGCTGCGCACCTACATGGGCGGGCTGGAGCGAATTCCGCTAAAGTCCTGACCCGCGCCGCAGGCGACGGAGAGGTGGCAGAGCGGTTGAATGCACCGGTCTTGAAAACCGGCAGCCCTTCACGGGGCTCGTGAGTTCGAATCTCACCCTCTCCGCCAGAAAATAACGCGTGCAAACACCCTGCAAGCCCACGAGCAAGGCGTAGGCGATTGCCGCTCGACGCAACTGCGGCCTGGGAATCAGCGATACGTAGGGCCGTTGCGTTGGCTTATGTTTGGGGCCAAGTCTCCGCCTTGCTGATTTGTACGATTCCCGCTGCAAGTCCACGACGCTTTCCCTATTGCCCTGAGCGCGAATGACAAGTGCGCTTACCTGCTCGGCCGTCACACAGGTGGTTGACTCGAGTCTTGTCCCAACCTTCGATTCTTTGCGGCAGTACACCGTCTTGCCGTCGCGCACCCTTGGGGAGTAGCCCAGAGCGTGCGCCGACCTGGCGGTGGCTTCAGCGGCAGCCGCGGCATCCGGCGACGGCGCTACCACGGCAGCAGGGGGCGCGGGGCCGGCGCCGGGCGCCTTCGCCGGCGGCGCGCTCAGCGGCGCCACCGCCGGTGTCGCGAATGTCGGCGCGCTGGAAGGTGGTGCCGGCTGGGGCTCGGTACTGAAGGCGGGCAGGCTGGCGCCAGCCAGCAGACCGGTCATCACGAAGGCTGTTGTCAGCGTCATGGCCGAAGCTCTAACGTGCATATAGCACTCCTGCAGCTAAGCGTGAACGTAGACCAATTGGCTCGCCCCTGGCATATGGGCCGTGCTGTCCCGGTGCCGGACGGTGGAGAGTGAGACTCGAAGACCGGCAGCGCCGCGGCGCCTCGGGCGCACAATGTCAACGATCAGAGGAGCTTTGAGCTGCCGATATCGTGGCGTAAGCCTTGGCGACGCCCGGATCGGCGCTGAGCTGCACGAACGACTCGAGCAATTCATAGCAAAGCTGCAGTTCGCGATAATCCGGGTCCCAGTAGGCATTGGGCCGGCCGCAGCGGTCGATCTTCACGATCAATGGCTTCGTGAAGGCAAACTGCGCGTCGACCTTCGCGACGACGGCTTCGACAAAGCGGCGCTGCTCCAGCAGTTGACGCATCGATTCCTGCCTATCCCCCCTGGCCGGCCCGTAGGCAACGCTGACCTGCGGCGCCGGGCTCTCCTTGATTTGCCGGCCGCGGTTCCCATAGGTGTCGTATACCCAGACTCCCGCATGGCGGGCCAGCTCAAATTCGTCCTCGCAGTTGTCGCGCCGGCGATCCGGCATACGGGCCGAGTCGGCCACCCAGGCGTACAGCTTGGGATTGCTGCCATAGATCAGGCAGGCGATGCGGCTTGCCCGCCGCGCGCTCAGGCTATGCTGGTCCCAGAACAGGATCTCGGTATCCTTCTGCTCGGGGCCGCTCTTCCAGATCATGGCGTTGCCGACGGCAGCGAGCGCCAGCGCCCGCGTCAGTTTGTTCGTTTCTTCGGTGCTGGCCCCGCCAGAGACACCGCTTAGCATGATCAGCGCGGCCAGCGTGTCGGCGGAATCTTCCTCCATGCCGAGCAGCGGCACCTCGAAGTCGCGGATGATCACGTGGCCCATTTCGTGCAGCAGCGCGAAGATGGTATTCGAGATCACGAAGTCCACCTGCGCCGTCGTCAGGGAAACACTTGCCGCGGGTTTCGCCGACGCGGCGGGCGCAGCCCGGCCCATGGCGGCTGCTGCCAGGCCACATGCGCCACAGGCGATCGCCAGCACCTTCGCATAGAGCCCCGATTGCGTGCGTCTTTGAGACATCAGGCACCTCGCCTTGGGGTCACCGAGTTCCGTTCTCCACAAGCGGAGCCAGCTGCGCGCGATTCAGCGCTAGATTGAGCCGGGGAAGCGCATCGTGCAGCATGGCCTCGAAGTCCGAATCGGCGCTGTGTGCTTGCTCTTCGTAGGTCTTGAGCAAGTCCAGCTGGACCGCTCTCGGCGCGAAGTCGGCACTGCCGGCGACATCGCCGCCGCCGGTGCCCACCTCGGCGTTGAGCCAGACCAGGTCAAGGTAGATGCCATACGGCTCGACAAAGTACTTGTCGTCGCTGTTGCGCAAGGCCTGGGACACCAGGCGTGATTCTACTCCTTCCAGCTGCTTGTCGAAGTCCTCGACCGCCTTGAGCAACTCCTGCTTCTGCTTCTCCTGCGCCTCGCTCAGCTCGACCGCCGGTGCTTTGCTCGGGTGCGTATCATAGTCATCGTCCTCTTCCGCCAGGGCGGCTTCCGGTTTGTCCTGTTCCTTGGCGGGGCGCAGCATGGTCTCGAGAACCTCGGTCTGTTTCCTCAGCCATTCAATCCGGTTTATGAGGTCCGCTACGTGACTGATATCGTCACGTATTTGCAGCAGTGTCCTCACCGAGGCCTCGATGTCGGCCGGTGAGCCCGGGGCGTGGGGATCGCTCAGGATGGTGAGTGGCTGGGTGAAGGCCTGCCCATCCACCTTGAGGCGCACTGTATATGCACCGGGCGCGGCAATGGGACCCACCTCGGCCGGCTCAGACCCCCAGTGGGTGACGGGCCTGGAGTCGGCATCGCGGAAGCGCGGTTCGTCCCATATCTGGGGATTGTCGGGAGCCGCCGTCCTCATGGCAACCACTCGAGGCGAGTCATGGCGCAGGTCCCAATCGACGCGGTTCAGGCCGACGACGAGATCCTTGGATTCGACGGCCTTGAGCTTGCGTATCACTGCGCCCTGCGAATCGAGGATCTCGAACTGGATCGGATCCCTGGGTGAAGACTTGAGCGCGAAGTTGAGCGGTGCGCGCGGACCGCGCACGAAGCGATAGGCTGCCCGCGGCTCGAACAGGACGACAGCGGCATCGGCACGATGCCTGGCCATCTGCTCCAGCGGCGTGATGTCGTCCAGGATGTAGAGCCCGCGGCCGTAAGTCGACACCACCAGGTCATGGAAAGTCGGCTGGACCACGGCCCAGGTGACGGGCGAGGGCGGCAGCCCGGCCTTGAGCTGCGTCCAGTGGGTACCGTCGTCGAGCGAGTAGTACAGGCCGTTGCCCGTACCTGCGAACAGCAAACCGGCCGCGTTCGGGTCGTCGGTGATGGTGCGCACATACGACAACTCGTGCCTGGGAAGATCGCCGCTGATCCGTTTCCAGGTCTTGCCGAAATCCGTGGTCTTGTAGATGAAGGGATCGCGGTTATCGACAAGGTGAAGGTCGACTGCGACGTAAGCGCTGCCGGCATCGAAGCTCGAGGGCGCAATGCTCGTGATCGTACCGTCGGGCGGAAGTCCGGGCAGGTGCTGACTGACGTTCGTCCAGTGCGCGGCCGCGTCTTGCGTAATCCAGATCTGGCCATCGTTGGTGCCCGCCCAAATCAGGCCCTTCTGGATCATTGACGGCGCGATTGCGAACACCACGCTGCCGTAGAACTGTCCGAGGTTGTCGCCGACGATTCCGCCGGAAGGCGCGACGTGGGCCTTGGTGGACAAGTCCGGGCTCACTTCCGACCAGGTTGCACCCGCATCGGTGGTTCGAAAGATCACCTGGCAGCCGTAGTACACGTTGTTGTGATCGAAGGGGTCGATGGCGATCGGCGCGGTCCAGTGGCAGCGGTACTTCAGCTTGTCGGGTGGCGAGTCGAGAGTGACCTTCCACGGGCTGACCGAATGCCCCTCCTTGTAGCGGGCATCCCAGCGCGTAACCTTGTTGCCATAGCAGGTGGCCCAGACAACGTTGGGATCGGTGGTGTCGGGGATGGTGAAGCCCGACTCGCAGCCTCCCATGTGGCGGTCCCAGCCCGTTTCGCCGGAACCGTACGGCACGCTCGGGCCGCGCATGTTCCCGTCATCCTGCATGTTGCTGTAGAAGTAATAGGGAACCTGGTTGTCCACGGCCACGTGGTACATCTGCCCGATGGGCAGGGTGACGCGATGGAAACCGCGGCCGTGGACGGTAGTGATGATCAGGCCGGCGTCGTCGGTGATCACGAATCGATCGGCATTGGCCGGATCGATCCAGATATCGTGCGTGTCACCGCCCCAGCGAACTTCGCGGAAGTTCTCGCCGCCATCCAGGGATTGCCAGAAGGAGCTGTCCGCGACCAGGACCTCGTTGTCGGTGCTGGGCGATACGGCGAGGCGGATGTAGTAACCCGCGCGGCCGATCAGCGCGCGCTGGGAATTGACGCGTCGCCATTTCTCGCCGCCATCGTCGGAGCGCCACACCGAACCCTGGTCCCTGGTCTGAATGAGCGCATAAATGCGCTGCGCATTGGTCGGAGCGATCGCAACATCGATCTTGCCCAGTGGGGCCTTTGGCAGCCCGTGCTCCTCGATGCGCGTCCACTTGCCGCCGCCGTCGCGTGAAATGTAGATACCGCTGCCGGGGCCGCCGCTGAGTTCGCCCCAGGTGTGCATCTCCACCTGCCACATGCCGGCAATCAGGGTGCGCGGATTGTGCGGATCCATGGACAGCCCCGAACAGCCCGTATTCGCATCCGCGAACAGCACTCGCTCCCAATGCTGGCCGCCGTCAAGGGTCCGGTAGACGCCGCGCTCCTGCTGGGGGCCGGTCATGCGGCCCAGGACGCAGGCGAACACCACGTCGGGATTGGTGGGGTGCACGATGATCCGCCCGATGCGCCCCGATTGTGGCAACCCCATGTTGGTCCAGTTCTTGCCGCCATCGACGGACTTGTAGATGCCATTGCCCATGACGTCGTTGTCACGGATCGCCCACGCCTCGCCGGTGCCGGCCCAGACCGTGCTGGGCTCGGATGGTGCGACGGCCAGGGCGCCGATGGCGGCCGCGGACTGCTTGTCGAAGATGGGTTCCCAACGATTGCCGCCGTCCACCGACTTGAAGACACCGCCCGAAGCAGCGCCCGCGTAGTAGGTGCTCGGATCGCCGGCAATGCCGGCCACGGCAGCGATGCGATTGCCGACCTTGGGTCCCACGAAGCGGAACTTGAAGTTGCCTTCGTGATCATCATCGGGCTCCGCCGCAACAGCGATGCGGCCAACCGCCAGCAAGGCCAGGAGACAGTACGTCGACACGGGCTTCTTCATCGCCAACCTCGCTTGACTTCAAGTTGCCAGATCATATGCGGTGTCGGGCAGCGCGCACAGGGTCGATCCGTTCGCGTGAGGTATGATCGCGGGGCTCATGCGTCGTCAAGTGCGCAAACTGGGGGTCACATGTCCGGTCACGCGCGACTCTGGAAGCCGATAGCCGTCGCGGCATCAATTGCCGGAGTTCTCGATCTCCTTTACGCCGTGATCCACATCGGCGGCTACTACCATATGACGCCCGAGCAGATATTCCAATCGATCGCGCGCGACGTGCTTGGGGCGTCCGCCATGAGCGGCGGTTGGGGCACTGCGAGTCTGGGGGTGGCACTGGAATTCACGCTCACGCTGATCATGGCGGCCATTTACATCCTCTCGGCGACACGCATCATGGACCTGCGCAAGTACTGGTGGCTGCTGGGACCCTGTTACGGAATTGTGGTCATGGTCGTGATGTACACGGTGGTACTGCCGCTGTCTGCGGTGCACGGCAGCGGTGCGCTTCCGGACGGACCACGTGGTCCGGATGGCAGCATAACCGACCACCAGATGCGCTACGGCACCATGCTGGTGCACATGTTTGCGGTCGGCCTGGTGATCTCCGCATGTGCGCGTTTTCTGTGGCCGAGGCAAGAATGACCTCTTCCCCTGCCTCCGCGCCCCTGCTCCTTTGGTTGACGCCGGCGCTGCTCGCGCTGCTGCTCTATGGCCTGGGCCAGGGCTTCGTGAAGATGTGGATCACGCAGGTGCCGCCGGCGCGCTTCTGCCTGTATTTCGCCTGTGCTCGCGCCGTAGTGATGCTGGGCTACTTTCTTGCGAACCCGCATGCGCCGGTATTCGCCGAGGAGGGCCGCCGGGTGCTGGCCATTGGCGTGCTCGCCTACCTGCTCGACGGCACGGGCTGGATCCTGTACTTCCAGTCGATCATCGCCGGCCCAATCACGATCGTTGGCACTCTCTCAGC
The DNA here is from genome assembly GCA_963778855.1 of uncultured Gammaproteobacteria bacterium. GTDB lineage: Bacteria > Pseudomonadota > Gammaproteobacteria > Steroidobacterales > Steroidobacteraceae > FEN-1191. The sequence goes on from CAVZWC010000002.1 coordinate 537,441, forward strand.
CGCTTATCCGGCGCTGACCATCGTATTCGCGCATTGGTTTCTCGGCGAGACACTCTCGCCGGGTCAATACGTGGCCGTGATACTGGTGATCGGCGGTTGCATCGGTCTGGCCTACCAGCCGGATGGCGCCGAGAACAAGGTGACCGGACGAGCCTGGATCCCACTGGCATTTTCGGCCCTCGTGCTGTGGGGTGCCGCCCAGACGATCGTCAAGTACGACTACGGACTGGGTGCCACGGACGTCAACATGTCACTCTACAGCGTGTTTGGCGCGCTGCTTACGCTCGGCGCCTATGGTTTATTGAAGGGACGTGCCGGCACGCACTCGCTGGTCGAGTGGACGCGTTCGTTCCTGCCGATGGGGATGATGGCGGCGGGCGACCTCGGCGTGCTGGTCGCCAGCCGCTACGGAAAAATCTCGATCGTGACGCCGCTGACAGCCGCCTATCCGCTCGTGACGCTGGCATTTGCGGCGCTGGTGCTGCGTGAACGGATCACGTCGCTGCAATGGGGGTGCATCATCGCGATCCTGGTCGGCATGGTCCTGTGCACTTCCTGAGGCCGATCGGTTGCGCTACGGCGCTTGCATCGCCGTGGCGCATCGCTCGGTGTGCCGCCGGTCACAAACCGGGGATCTGTACCGGGTGGATGGGTCAAGGCTTTACCACCCGGCATGCACTCCGCCGTTCGCATGCAATAGGCCTGGCTTTGGCGTAGGCTCGCGGCGTAGCGTCGCATGAAGATCCAGCATCACCGCAACCTGCCGGATGCTGGCACTCGTGGCCTGATCAATGAAAATCATTGCAATCACGAACATCAAGGGTGGCGTGGGCAAGACGACCGCCGCGGTGAACCTGGCCTACTTGTGTGCCGCCAGCAGACGCAGGACGCTGCTGTGGGACCTGGACCCGCAAGGGGGCGCAACGTACACGTTGGGCCTGGAGCCGCAGGAGTACGAGGCTGCCTCGGCGAAGAAGCTGCTGAGCGGCAAGCGGGAGATCCCCGAATTGATAGTGCCGACGGCCTACGAAGGCCTGGACCTGCTGCCGGCGAGCTTTTCATTCCGGAAATTCGACATTCACCTGAACGACAGGCCGAATCCGACCGAGCGCCTGCTGAGAATGAGCCGGGCGGTGCGCGAGGACTATGCGGCGCTGTTCCTGGACTGCCCTCCGGGGATCTCCCTGCTGTCGGAGAACGTGCTGCGGGCGGCAGACGCCGTGATCATCCCGCTGCTGCCGACACCGCTGTCGGTGCGCATGCTGGTCCAGCTGCGGGACTTCCTCGCCGAGGAGGGCTGGCAGGACCTGGTTCTGTTGCCGTTCTTCTCGATGATCGATGTTCGCAGGTCACTGCACCGCGAGCTGTTGGAGAGTACCCGCAAGGAATTTCCGCTCATCCTCAAGACCGAGGTGCCTTATTGGAGCGAGATCGAACGGATGAGCGTGCGCCGCGCGCCCCTGCCGGCCTTTGCCCCCAGTTCCGAGCCCTCGCAGATCTTTGGTGCCTTATGGAGGGAGATCCTGTCCAGACTGGGTAAGTGGCCCGCAGCGGCGCAGGACCGATGATGAAGCGCCAACTCCCACTCGCCTGCACCGGGTGTGAAGATGCCGATGAGCGACTGGTCGTCCAATCGAAGGCGGAACGGCACGGGCAGGCAACACATGAGTAGCGAAATTGGCGGTCGCGACCCCGATTCCAGCGACAGCGATCGGCCGCCGCCGGCCCCATATGAATTTTCACCGGTGCTTGGCGGACCGCTGTTCCAACTCGTGCGCCGCGCCCACCTGTCCGGTGATGCACTCGAGCTGTGGCGCCAGCGAATCATCGCCATCGCGCTGTTCGCCTGGGTACCGCTGCTGCTGCTGTCGGTGCTGGGCGGGCGCGTCTGGGGCAGCCCGGAGCATTTACCCTTCCTGCTGGACGTCGGCATCCACGTCAGGTTGTTGTTGGCCCTGCCGTTGCTGATCGGCGCCGAGCTGATCGTACACCGGCGGTTGCATCTGGTAGCAGGGCAATTCATGGAGCGTGGGCTGGTAGCGGCGGCTTCGCGTGACCGCTTCTTCGCCGCGCTCGCCTCGGCCATTCGCTGGCGAGACTCGGTGGTGGCGGAGCTCGTCATGGTCGCGGTCGTGTATGGCGTCTCGATCCTGTTTATCTGGCCGCAATTTCGCCTGATGAATGCGAACGTGTCGAGCTGGTATGCCGACTCGGTCGGCACCGGCATGCACCTGACGGCCGCTGGCATCTGGCGAACCTACGTGAGCCTGCCGTTGTTCCAGTTCATGATGCTGCGCTGGTACTACCGGATTTTCGTCTGGATCCGGCTGCTGTGGCAGGTGTCGCGCTTCGAACTCAAGCTCATGGCCACGCACCCGGATCGCGTCGGCGGTCTCGGCTTCCTCTCGCTCACGCCCATGGCGTTTGCGCCACTGCTGTCGGCCCATGGCGCGGCACTCGCCGGCCTGATCGCGAACCTGATCTTCTTTCATGGTGACCGGCTGCCCGATTTCAAGTACGAGATCGTCGCCGTGGTCGCCTTCTTGTTGTTGCTGGTCCTGGCGCCGCTGCTGTTCTTCGCATTCAAGCTGGCGGCAACCAAGCGGACCGGCCTGCGCGAGTACGGTAATCTCGCCCAGCGCTACGTGCGGCAGTTCGACGACAAATGGCTGCGCGGCGGTGCCCCATCGGGGGAAGCCCTGATCGGCAGCCCCGATATCCAGTCGCTGGCGGATATCGGCAACAGTTTTGAACTGGTGCGCAACATGAAGCTGGCGCCGATCACGCGCGATGCCGTGCTGCAGCTCCTGGTCTTCACACTGGTCCCGCTGGCTCCGTTGCTGCTGACCATGCTTCCGCTCGAGGAGCTGATGAAGGCGCTCCTCCAGGTGCTACTCTAGCGGTGGATTGCGGCGCAGTGCCGATAGCTGCGCACCGACGGTCATTCATGGCTCTCGATCAGATAGCGCAGGTTGCGGAAATTGCCGGCTCGGCAGGCATTGTCCTGTCCATGGTCTTCGTGGGCCTGCAGATCAGGCAACAGACGGCGGCACTGAATCGCAGCGAGCACAATTCCACCATGGAGCAGTGGACCACGGTTCGCATGGCGATCGCAAAGCACCGTGACATCGCCGAGCTCATGACCGCGGGCGTTCAGGGCGAGCGCGTGCTGGACGCGGCCGACCAGTTGCGGCTCGACATGCTGCTGAATGAACACCTGTGGGCCGCGTTTCATATCTGGGATCGCGAGCAGCGCGGGATATTTGCCAAAGGCGTTTTCGAACTGACCGGTGCCCGGCTCGTGCTGCCATTGCTCGCGACGCCTGGCGGCGATGCGTGGTGGCGCCGCTGCAAGCACGCCGGCTTCCTGCCGCCGTACGTGGCGGTCATCGACGCGTTGCTGGCCCGGCAACTGCAGGGGAGCGCCCCCGACGCGCAGCGCTGAAAGCGGTTTGCGAGGGACGAGTCGCCCGTGACAGCACACAGCGACAGCCCCGCCGACGTCGTCATCGTCGGTGCCGGCCTGGCCGGCGCCACCGCGGCGGAGTTCCTGTCGGCACATGGCCTCAGGATCCTGATCATCGAGGCGCGAGGCCGCGCGGGCGGGAGGGGCTATACACGGCCCTACGCGGATGTCCACGAGGCCATGGAGTTCGGCGGCGCCTGGATTACGCCCTGGCAGTGTCGCATTCGTGCGCTGTGCAGTAAGCACGGCATAGAACTGCGGCCGCGGCATCCGGTCAGCGAGCGGCGCTGGTTCCGCGACGGCGCGCTGCACCGGGACCGGCCGGTTTCCGGTACCGACCGGGATTCCCACGAGCGGGCGCTCGCGCTGCTGTCATCCCATGCCACGCTGTTGAGGGCCGGCATCACCTGTGATCCGCAGGGTCGGGAATTCGCTGATATCAGCTTTGCCGACTACCTCGACCTGATTGCTGCTCCCGCAGCGACGCGCGCGTTGCTGTCCGCGTGGTGGACGGTCTCGGGCAGCGGCGACAAGTCGCGGGTACCGGCGAGTGAATTGCTCCACAGCGTCGGCTACCACGACGGTACGCCGGACGGCCTGTGCGAAGTCTGGAGCGACACGCTGGTCGGTGGCGTGCAGGCGCTGAGCCAGCGCATGATCGCGATGAGCGGCGCCGCCTGCCGTTTCGGCACGACCGCCGCGCGCATCGATCACAGCCCCGACAGCGTGCGCGTCCACCTGGGCGATGGCACCGTGCTCGAGGCCCCCGCCGCGATCGTGGCCACCGGCCTCAATCCGATGGCCGCGATTTCATTCGACCCCCCGCTGCCGGCGCCCAAGTCCGCGGGCCTCCGGATGGGGCACCTGGGCCGCGCCGTGAAAGTCTGGGCCAGGGTCGAGGGCGTGAGGCTGGGCGTGCTCGCAACCGGCGGCGGCACGGGCATCGAGTGGATGTTCTCCGAGCGCGATGCCGGTGGCGGCGCCGCGTTCGTGGTGGGATTCGGCGTCGCCGCGGATGGCTGGGTGCCGCAGGTCCCGGCCGACGTCGAGCTGGCGGTGGGGCGCTTCTTCCCCGAGGGGCGGCTGCTGGACTGCGACTGGCACGACTGGAACAGCGATGCCCAGGCGCGTGGCACCTGGATGTCGGCCATCGCCGGGCGGCCAGAAGTCCACGCCGCGGCCAGCTGGTTGCGATGGGGGCGGCTCGCATTCGCGAGCTCCGATTTCGCCGCGGCCGATGCCGGATGGTTCGAGGGCGCAATCGTCTCCGGCGAAGCCGCGGCTGCCGAGATCCTGGAGCTCAGTCGATCTTGCGCTCGCCCGAACCAAACATGAGGTAGAAGACCAGGCCGAGGACAGCCAGGCCGCCGGTGACGAAGAACGGGATCGCGTAGCTGCCGGTGCGATCGACCAGCCAGCCGGTCACGTAGACGCCGAAGATTCCCGGCAGGGTAGCGGCCGTATTGCTGATGCCCCAGATCACGCCGGAATGGCGCGGGGCGATGTCGAAGCAGTTCGTGGCGAAGCCCGCATTGGACACCGACAGCGCGCCAGCCGCGCAGCAGGTCAGCACCACGCCGCCCGCGACCGAGGCGGCCGCGGGCAATCGCATCGTGGCCAGGGCGACGCCGCCGAAGCCGACCGTCATCATGAGCTTGCGCACGAAGGTGGCGGATCGTCCACGTCGCAACAAGCCGTCGGCGACGATTCCCGCGAGGTTGCAGGTCACGAAGCCGCTCAGCCAGGGCGCCGCCGACAGCAGGCCCGCATTGACGATCGAAACCCCGAAGCTGCTCTTGAAATAACTCGGCAGCCACGCCAGCAGCAGGTACAGCGTCCAGTTGTGGCAAAAGTGGGCGATCACGATCGCCGCGACGGACGGCAGGCGCAGTAGCTTCGCCCACGGAATGGCGGGCACGTGCGGTGCCACCGGCGCCTCGAGCTTCCGGTCATCCGTGAGCCGCGTGAACCACGCCAGCGCCCAGATCAGGCCAATCGCGCCGAAGGCGTAGAAGGGCGATGGCCAGCCCAGGTCGCGGACCATCCACCCGGTCACGGGGAGCGCGAACACCGTGCCGAGATAGAGCGAGCTCGCCAGCATCGCCACCGCGCGCGAGCGCTGGAGCTCGGGCACCCAGCGCCCGATCAGGTTGATCGACGCCGGAAAGACTGCCGCTTCGCCAAGGCCAAGGGCGATGCGCGCGACCACCAGCGCTGGCATGGAGACCAGGGCGGCCACCGGCGTGGCGATCGTGCACAGCGACCACCAGGTCACCGCGAGGCCGAGTACCAGCCGGCCGCCATAACGCTGCGCGAGGGCTCCGCTGGCGGCCATCATCAGGATGTAGCCGACGAAGAACGAAGACAGCACCAGGCCCTTGCTGGTCTCGGTCCAGTGAAATTGCGCCTGCATGGCGATCGCGGCGACCGAGATGTTGCTGCGATCGATGTAGGATATGAACGTGGCGGCGCACAGCAGCAGCAGTACCGTCAAGTGAGCGGGCCAGCGCCCGGCGCGTGGCCGGAGGGCGGCCGTCACCACGACGGTTGGGTCAGCTTGCGCGTTGCCACGTCCTTCCAGCTCCGCGCGCCATCGAAGCGCAGGATCCTGAGGTTTGTCAGCAGGCCGGGATCGTCCGCCATGCGCATGTTGACGCCCATCCGGTCGCTGGCGCCGCGCGTGGCCTGCAGGCGCCAGCGCATCACGCAGCCGCACATGCGGCAGCGCTCGAAGTAGAGCGCGCGCCCGCGCTCGTACGGCTCGAGCGCACCGTTCCCGGTGGTGACCTTGACCGACCCGCGCCGGTAGTAGGCCCAGCGCGCGCCGTAGCGGCGGCAGATGGAGCAATTGCACTCGGTGAGGGTCCGCGGGCGCCGCGCGACCTCGATGCGAACCGCGCCGCAGTGGCAGGACGTCGACATCATGCGCTTCTCCCCGGCGGCCTGCGTTGGCGATGAGCGGTCAGGATCCGCGCGTGCGGCGAATGAAGTCGGCGATGTTGTCGTGGATTTGCACGCGCGAGGGCTCGTGCAGGTAGATCATGTGGCCCGACTGGTAGCGCTTGGTCTCGAGGTTCGACGTCAGTTCCGGCGGTATCGGCAGGTGCTTGAGCTCGAATTCGGCCGCGTAATAGAGCGTCGCGAGGTCGTAGTAGCCGCTATGCAGCTGCACCTTGAGGTGCGGATTGGCCTTCATGGCGAAGGCGAGGTCAGGCATCACGTTGAGCGGCCCCGGGAAGCCGGATTGTGCGCCGGGCGGCTGGTGGCGCAGGTCCCAGCTGTCGCCGATGCCAGCGTAATTATTGGGCTTGAAGGTCTTGGCATCGCCGAAGTGCAGGTCGCGCCGGACGTAGTCGTTGAAGCTGGAGACGAACGCGGAGGAAATGGCCGCGGCCTGCGGGTCGTACGCGGGTTCCTTGGCCAGCAGGTCGATCGTCGGGCCGGCATAGCGACTGTCGATGCGGCCGGTGGTGCGGTCGCCGAGCAGGTGCTGCTCGAACACGCCGCCGGTGATGCGCAGGTCCGCGCGCAGGATGTATTCAGTCGGCAGGCCGGTGTATTCATGCAGCTTCGCCGCCACCGCGGCGCGCCGCTCCGGCGCAAGCGTCGCGCCTTGCGCCAGCGCGCTCAGGTATTCGCCGAGCGCATAGTCCTCGACCTCGTGGATGAAGGGTTCGAGCTGCGCCGCCTGGTTCGGCAGGCGCTTGTGGTACCAGGCGGTGGCAGCATAGGTCGGCAGCGCCAGCGCATAGGCCTGGTCGGCGCCCGGATTGACGTCCGGGCCGTCCGGGAGGTTGCCGAACGCGAGCACCTGCGAGACCAGGATCACGCCGTTGAGGTCGACCGACTTCTTCTCCTGCAGCACGTACGCCAGCACTGCCGAGCGCGTCGTGCCGTAGCTCTCGCCCAGCAGGTATTTCGGTGAATTCCAGCGCCCGTGGCTCGAGAGAAATTCGACGATGAAATTGGCGAAGGCGTTCGCATCCTGGTCCACGCCCCAGAAGGCCTTTTCCTTGTCCTTGCCTCGCAGGTGGCCAAATCCGGTGCCAGGCGCGTCGATGAACACGAGATCGGACTCGGGCAGGAGCGAAGAGGCATTGTCGACGAGCCGATAAGGCGCCGGCGGACTGTGCGAGTCCTCGGGCGTCACCACCCGCTTCGGCCCGAAGGCTCCCATGTGCAGCCAGATCGTCGAGCTGCCCGGGCCGCCGTTGTAGATGAAGGTGATCGGCCGCGCCGGATCCGGTTCCTTGCCGAGGAAATACGCGTAGTACGACATGCCCGCCTCGGGCTCGGCCGGCGGCAGCTTCCCTTCGCCCGGTGCGGACTTGTCGACGGGATCCGGCGGGTCGCGATCCATCGGGTCCTTCAGGTAGACGACCAGGATGCCCGCCTCGGTGTGGTAGTTGAGCGTCTTGCCGCCGAGCGCCAGCGTGCCGGAAGCGACAACCGCCTCGTTGCGGAGATGGCGCGGATCCGCCGGCCCCTGGTCCGCATCGGCATCGCTGCCCGCGGCGGTGGCCGTGGCCGCGGACGTTGCTGGCGCCGCGGCCGCCGGCGCTGCGAGCGATGATCCGAGCACGGCCGCGAGCACAGTCAGCTGGATTGGGGCGTTGCGATGCATGGCGTAGACCCGTTGGATCGGCAGGGAGGGGCCCGCAGTTTCACATCGCTGGCCGGCTTCGGCAAGATAGACTGGACACTGGCCGCCGAGATCCTAAAATGCCGGCAGCAGCACGGGGGGCGTTGCACATGAAGCTCGAGTCCGCAATCCAAGGTCCATCCGGACGCCTGGCCGCAGGCGCGCTGGTACTGCTGGGTCTGATGAGCGGCGTGGCCTGGGCGGCTGCGGCGGCGCCAGCGACCACGCTGACACCCGAACAGATCGCCAAGTTGCTGGAAGAAGGAGAGGGCGTGCTCAAGGGCGGCAATCCCGAACTCGCCATCAGCAAGTACTTCGAACCGATCAACCAGAGCTTCATGCGCGAGACAGCGAAGGCGGGAGCCGACGATGAAGTCTACGCCTCGCAGGGCGCGACGGAGACCGCCGCGTACACGGCGAAGATTGCCAAGAAGAACGAGGGCGCGAAGTCGCCGACGAAGCTGGTGATCGTCAGCGGCGCCTGGACCGACGCCCTGGTGCTCAAGGCGCGGGCCCAGGCCCAGCTGCAAAAGCTCGACCAGGCGCGATCGACGCTCGACATGGCGTCGATCATCTCGCCCGCCAATCCCGCGGTATGGCTGGAAATGGGGGCGGTCGAACAGGGCGCGAAGAACTGGGACAAGGCGCTGACCAACTATCACAACGCCGAGAACTTCGCGGGCGCCGTCGAGGACAAGGACAAGCAGAAGCAGGTGATGTGTGATTCGCTCCGAGGCCAGGCCGCGGCGCTGACGGAAGCGAGCAAGCTCGATGAGGCGGCCGCCATGTACAAGCGCTGCCTGAAGTTCGTGCCAGGGGATAGCGCGTCAACCGAGGGACTGGCGCACGTCGCCGCGTTGGGTGGTCCGGCCGTGCCGGCCCCGACCCCAACTCCCGCCGCCGGCGCCGCGGCGCCGAAGGCGCCGCCGCCACCGAAGCCGCACTGACGCTTCGATCTGGCGCGGGCGCGAGCCCGCGCGCGATTGGATGCAGCGACGCTCCCACGTTCCCATCTGGCTGATGGGGCTGACCAACGCGGTGTTCGGCATGTATGCCGGCGTCGTCGTGATCTCGATGCCACAGCTGCTGAGCGCGCGTCGCGTGCCCGAGGCGACGATCGCGGCGATGACGGCGGTCATGATCTCGCCCGGCTTCTGGGCCTTCCTGGCGAGCCCCGTGCTCGACGTGCGCTTCAGCCGGCGTTGGTATGCGGTGGTAACGGCGCTGGCGGCGGCCGCGTCGCTGGCCTGCGCGCTGCTCAATCTCGACGACCTGCGGCTGGTCGAACTCTTCATGGTCAGCGGATTCCTGCTGGCGAACCTGTACCAGAGCGCGCTCGGCGGCTGGCTCGCTTCGATCACGCCGCCCGAATCGCAGGGCCGCCTGAGCGCCTGGGTCACGATCGGCAATCTCAGCGGTGGCGGCGCCATGGCCGTGATCACGGGTGAGCTCATGCGCGGCCAATCGCCGCTGCGCGCGGCGCTGCTGCTCGGGTCCGTGATCCTGCTGCCGCTGGCGGTATTCCCGTGGATGCCGGCGCCCGGGCCAGACCGACGCTTGGCGCGCGAGAGTTTCACGCAGTTCCTGGGCGAGGCCGCCAGCCTGCTGCGCCAGCGTGACGTGCTGGTGGCGATGATGATGTTCCTGTCGCCGGCGGCGGTGTTCTCGCTGACCAATTTCCTCGGTGGCCTGGGCAGGGATTTCCAGGCCTCGACGCATTTCGTCGGGCTGGTCGGCGGCGCCGGCGTGTTCCTGGGCGGAATCTGCGGCTGCCTGAGCTACCGATTCATCGATCGTCGCTGGCCCAAGAGGTTGCTATATCTTGCGATCGGCGTGGCGGGTGCGCTGTTCACGCTGGCGCTGCTGCCGCTCGCGCGCACGCCACCGAGCTTCGCGATCGCGCTGATCGGCGAGAACGCGTTCCAGGCGCTGGCCTTCACCGCTTCGACGGCGATCGCCTTCGAGACCATCGGCCAGGCCAACCCCCTGGCCGCGACCACCTTCTGCCTGATGATCTCGGCCTCGAATATCCCGCTCACTTACATGCTGTTCGCCGACAGCTGGGGATATGCGCGCCATGGCGTCGCCGGGAGCATGCTCGTCGATGCGGGCCTGAGCCTGGTCGCGGCGGCGGCACTGGCCCTCTACCTTGTGCGCTCCCGGCAATTGCGGCCAAGGACTGCGCCCGCGCTGCCTGCTGCAGCGTAGCAACCGCACGAGAGCGAACGCGGTGCTGGCAAGATTGTCTCGGACCCCGGCGATGAGTATTCTCGGCATTCCCGGCTGCCGGCCCTGACATGAGACGACGCCTCAAGGACACTCAGATGAACAGATTCGCGGGCAATCGCATTGTGCTGGGATCGCTGACGATGCTGCTGGCATCCGTGGTCTGGCTGGCTGGCTGCTACCAGGGTGGGTCCGATGCGCGGCAGGCAGCCAGGGCCGGCAGTGGGGCGCCGCCCGCCAGCACGCGTCCGCCGGCAAATCCCCTCAAGAACGCCTATTTCGGCGACCTGCACCTGCATACCAGTTATTCGATGGATGCGTTTGCCTTCGGGACGCGAACCACCCCGGAGGACGCCTATCGGTACGCGATGGGCGAGACCGTGGACTATTTCGGGAAGCCCCAGAAGCGCCTGGCGCCACTGGACTTTCTGGCCGTGACCGATCACGCCGAATACCTGGGAGTGGTCCGCGAGTCGATCAATCCGCACGGACCCTTGGCCAACACCGAATGGTTCAAGGCGATGACCGCGAACGATCCCAAGCTGTCGGGGGAGGCATTCAAGAAGATGATTGGTTCAACGATGGCGAACATGCCGCTGCCGGAGTTCAGCGATCCGGCACTACTGCGGTCCATGTGGCAGGCATATTCGACCATCGCGGACAAGTACAACCAGCCCGGGAAGTTCACGACCTTCGTGGCCTTTGAATGGACTTCGATGCCGGGCGGACAGAACCTGCATCGCTGCGTGATTTTTGCGGACGAAGGGCCGGCGCTGCCGTTCACGGCTTTCGAGTCGCAGGACGCAGAGCAGTTGTGGGCGTATCTCGACATACAGAGAAAGCTGGGCCGGGATGTGATCGCCGTACCGCATAACGGGAACATCAGCAATGGACTGATGTTCGACACGAAGGACTATTCCGGCAGGCCGTTGACCGCCGATTACGCGCAGCGCCGGATGGCCAACGAGCCCCTGGCTGAAATAATCCAGGCCAAGGGGCAAAGCGATACCAGCCCGGCGCTCTCACCGGCCGACGAGTTTGCGAATTACGAGATGTTCACCTCGCTGCTGAGCGGGGCGGGTCAGGCGAAGTCGGCGACGGGAAGTTATCTGCGCCAGGCCTACGGGGTCGGGCAGGAGCTGCGCGAGAAACTCGGAGTGAACCCGTTCAAGTACGGCATCGAAGCAGGGACGGATTTTCACTCGGGTATTACATCCACCGAGCCGGGCAATTATCCCGGCTCGCACGGCAACCAGGACAACGATCCTAAAACGGTCATCACGGCAACGCAGTCAGTGGTTGGCGAGCCGCCGGTCACAATAGGTTCGGGTGGGTTGACGGGAGTGTGGGCGGAAGAAAACACGCGTGCGGCGATCTTCGCCGCGCTCAAGCGCAAGGAAACCTTTGGCACCTCCGGGGTACGTCTCAAGCTAAGGATGTTCGCTGGCTGGGCTTACCCGAAGAATGCAACGAAGCAGGCGGACTGGGTCAGGGCGGCCTATGCCGGAGGCGTGCCTATGGGAGGTGACCTGGCGCCCGCACTCTCCAACGCCAGGCCCACATTCCTCCTGGCGGCGATGAAGGACCCGAACAGCGGAAATCTGGATCGCATCCAGATCATCAAGGTGTCAACGAAAAATGGCAAGAGCCGGGAGCAGATCTTCAATGTGCTGTGGTCCGGGGACCGGCACATTGATCCGAAGACTGGTGCGCTACCGGCGGTTGGAAGCACGGTGGACGCGAAGACGGCGACGTTCACGAATACCATCGGTGCATCAGAGTTGACCGGGCAATGGACCGACCAGGAATTCGACTCGACAGCGAGCGCGACCTATTACGCCAGGGTGCTCGAGATTCCCACGCCCCGGTGGTCGACCTACTGGGCGGCGAAGTTGGGACTGCCGCCCAACCCAAAGGTGCCGACAGGCATACAGCAGCGTGCCTGGACCTCCCCGATCTGGTACACACCGGCCAAGTAGCGAACGGCTGCGGGTGATGCGCGCGGCGACGGCCTGCCGCGTGCGCAGGGCTCACTCGTGGGTCAGGCGGCGCAACTTCTCCGTGCGCCCGAGTTCGGCATGGTCGGCGACCCGGCGCAGCAGCGCCTCGGTGTCGGCAATCGCCAGTGGCTTGCTGAACAGGTAGCCCTGCGCGGCCTCGCACTGCTGCTCCTGCAGGTAGAGCATCTGGCTGAAGGTCTCGACGCCCTCGGCCACGACGTTGATGCCGAGGGTTCGCGACATCTTGATGATGGCACTGGCGATCGAGCGATCGCGCGCCCCGGTCTCGAGGTTGCTGACGAAGGAGCGGTCGACCTTGAGCCGGTCGACGGCGAGGTTGCGCAGCCGGCCCAGGCTCGAATAGCCGATGCCGAAGTCATCGATGGCGAGCGAGACACCGACCGCGCGCAGGGCGGCGAGCGCCTTCTCGGACCAGGCCTCATCGCGCATGACGACCGTCTCGGTGATCTCGAGCTCGATCAGGCGCGGCTCGATGCCCGCCTCCCTGAGAACGCGCGCCACCGTCTCCGGGAAGTCGCGCCGCATGAACTGCACGCCCGAGACGTTGACCGACAGGTGCCGGAATGGCAGGCCCTGGTCGCGCCAGCGCCGCGCCTGGACGCAGGCCGTACGCAGCACCCACTCGCCGATCGGCACGATCAGGCCCGTTTCCTCGGCGATCTCGATGAATTCGAGCACCGGCACGGCGCCGAGGTCGGGATTGTTCCAGCGCAGCAGAGCCTCGAGCCCCGCCAGCTCACCCGTCGCCAGCTCGAACTGCGGTTGGTAGTTCAGACTCAGCTCGTTACGTTCCAGCGCGCCGCGCAGCTTGCCTTCCACGGTCATGCGGCGCAGCGCGCCGTCGCTCATGGAGGTCTCGAAGAAGGCATAGCCCCCGTGGGCGCGTCGCTTCGAGAAATACATCGCCAGGTCGGCGTTGTGCAGCAGAGCCGTGGCATCGGCGCCGTCGTCCGGGCTCAGGGCCAGGCCGATGCTCGGCGTCATGACGATCTCGTGCTCGCCGATGCGTATCGGCTCGCGCAGCGCGCCGATGACGCTCTCGGCCATGGCCGCGGCCGCGGCACGCGACCCGCCTTCCGGCAGGATGACCACGAATTCGTCGCCGCCGAGGCGCCCGAGGTCGCCGACGCCGGGTCGCGCTGTGCCCGCGCCGGGCTGCGCCTGCACCACGGCGCGCAGTCGCTGCGCGCATTGCATCAGGATCTCGTCGCCGGCGCCATGCCCGAGCGTGTCGTTGACGCGCTTGAAATTGTCGAGGTCGATATAGAGCACGGCGGTCGAGCTGGCGGCGCTGGTGGCGTGCGCGAGTGCGCCGCCGAGGCGCTGCATCGTGTGCTCGCGGTTGGGCAGGCCGGTCAACGAGTCGAAGTAGGCGAGGCGGGCAATGTGTCGCTCGGCGCGCCACTTGCTATGCAGAGCGATGGCCATCTGGCGCACTTCGTGCGGATGGAAGGGTTTCTGCAGGAACGAGATCTTGTCCTGCGGCGGCACCTGGCCACCAATATTGACCGGGTCGACGTCCGAGTAGGCCGTGCAGATGACGATCTCGATGTCGGGATCGAGCTCGCGGATGCGGGCCGCTGCCCAGGCGCCGTCCTCGCCCGGCGGCATGCGCATGTCGAGGAAGGCGACCGGGTAGGGGTTGCCGGACTTGATGGAATGGGCGACAGCCGCCACGGCTTCCGCCGCGTTGCTGCACAGGGTCGCCTCGAAGCGCATGCGCCGGGACGCGCCGGGTTGCGCCGGCGCATTGCGCTTGAACAGCCGCGCGCGCAGGTCCTGGATCGCCACCAGGTCCTCGCGCAGGTCCGCCTCGCCGAAGACCTGGGCGTAGGCGTCGCGTACGGCCGACTCGTCGTCGGCGACCAGTACGTGCAGCGGGGTGTCAGTTCCGGGCTTGCTCGATGTGTTGCTCATGCCGCTTGTTCCTCGATCTTTACATCGGCCGCGCGCAGCGGCACCCGTATCTCGAACCGGCTCCCGTGTCCGAGGCCGTCGCTGCGCGCCGTGATGCTGCCGCCGAGTGCGCGCAGCGTGTTGGCGCACCAGTGCAACCCAAGGCCGGAATTGGTCGCCTGCGACTTGGTGGAGAAGCCCTTCTGGAACAGCCGTGGCAGGTTCTCGGTCGCAATGCCGCCGGCGCTGTCGGCCAGCACGATGCGCAGCTCGCGCTGGCCCTCGGCCGTGACGACGTCCGCCTCGATGCGCAAGCGCGCGCGCGCCTGGCCGGCGCTGGCGGCCGATTCGGCGGCGTTCTGGATCAGATTCTGCAGCACCATGCTGAGGTTGGTCGAGGGCAGCAGCAGGCTGCCGAGGGCGGCGAGCCCGGGCGCGATTTCGAGTTCGAGCCGCTCGCGATGGGTGGAAGCCACCTGCTGCAGGCTGCGCGTGAGCAGCTCGCCGGGAGTCATGGCCAGGAGTACCGCGCCGTTGCGCTGGTGCTGGCGCTGCTCGGCGAGCACCGCCTGGATGATGCGGACCTGCTCGTTGATGTCGTGCAGGCGTTCCCCGCCGCGCTGCAATGCATGCAGCACTTCGCCGGCGGTCAATTGTACGAACTGCTGCAGGTCGCGCCGGCGCGCGTCGTCCCCGTCGTCGTGCCGCAGCTCGTCCAGCGCCTGGCGCAACTCGGCGGTGTCGACCGTGGCCAACTGTTGCTGCAGGCTGGCGATGTTGACTGACAGCGGCGTGATCGCATTGCCGAGGTTGTGCAGCACGCCGCTGGCGTTTTCCGCAGCGCCTGATTCAAAGGAGCGATCCACGAGCTCGCGGCGCGTCTGCGCCAGGCGTTCGACCATGTTGTCGAGGGCGCGCGCCAGCGTGCCCAGTTCGTCGTTGCGGTCGTAATTGAGGCGGGCACCGAGATCATCCGCCTCGGCGATGCGTTGCGCGTGGTCGGTGACACTGGCCAGCGGACCCAGCACGATGCGACCCAGCAGCAGCAGCAGCGTGACCAGGGCGACGCCCGCCGCCACGCCCAGCAGCATCGTGGAGTAGCGCACCGCGCTCGCGCCGTGCTGCGCGATGGTGCGCGGCATGGTGATGCCGAGCGAGAGCAGCGGTTGCTGCGAGAGGTTCGTGAACGCCTGCTCGATGCGGGTGGCAGACCCGGATTCGGTCAGCCAGGCGCCGCCGGCTCGCACTGCAGCGAGCAGCGGTGCGTCGGCGGCCGCGTCCTTGCCCCATGGACGCATGTCGAGCCTGACCTGGGCCTGGGTGCCGAGCCGCAGCAGTTCGACGTCGTTGAGCAGCCGCCCCATGATCACCATGCCGCGTGCCGGACCACGGCCATAGCCATCGAGGATCGGGGCGCCGGAGGCGATCAGCACGCCGGCGCTGGTGTTGATCAGGCCGCTGATCGGCAGGCCCTGTGCCAGGGCGCGCGCCCACGCTGCCTCGAGCACGTCGTCGTGGTTGAGCCGGATGTCGATGAATCTGTGGCTGTTACTGTCGAGTCCATGGCGCCAGTCGAAGTGGCCATTGCTGGCGATCACGGCCATGTAGTCGATCTTGGCGGTCCGGAACGAGACGTCGGTCAGGCTGGCCTCGGCGAAGGAGCGATTGTGGTCGTGCATGTAGCGCCACAACTCGCGCCAGTTTCCCCAGTCGGCTGCCTGGGCGCCAAGGGCCTGCTGCTCACGATCGACCGCGAACACGACACGCTGCATGTTGGTGTGCGCGCTGCTGCGTTCGAGTTCGAGGAACTTCGGCATCATGAGGCGCTGCTGAATGGCCCACTGGGCCACGATCAGCACCACGAACAGCAGCGCAAGCACGATCGAGACTTTGGCGCGAACCCGCATTGCCCTTAAGTCCAATGGCCGTGAATCAGGCTCATTAGACTAATGAGGGTGCTGCGTCACAAACGGTATCGACGTCACATAATGACCGGCCCAAACAGGACCGCGCCGTCAGTTTTGAATTGCGACCCAGTTCGCATCGGGCCATCGGCCACTAGGCCACTGGTGACGCGGCGAAGCCCGCAGCGTGCGCGCCGGGCGTGCGCCGCGGCGGGCCCGGCAGGCGCTGCGCAGGCAGGTAAGGGCGTGTGGGTATAATGGGCGCCGCCTGCTTCCGGGCGCAGCATCGGGGGATCCAATGAAGTACCGAGCCGCTTACTGCGCCGCGTTGGCACTCATGATGGCGAGCGCGACCCCGGCCGCCGAGGACGCCGCCGGCAAGGCCAGTGCTCTGCGCGCCTCATGGATGGACGGCAGCGTGCCGCCGTTGCAGGATTTCTACCGCTACGCAAACGGCAAGTTCATCCGCGACAACCCGGTGCCGGCCGCCTACTCGAGCTGGGGCCAGCCGGTGATGCTCAACAACCGCAACCAGGACCAGATTCACGAGTTGCTGGAGGTCGCCGCCAAGTCCAACGCCCCTCACGGGAGCGATGAGCAGAAGATCGGCGATTTTTATGCGAGCGGAATGGACGAGGCCGCGGTCGAGAAGGCCGGCGTCGCGCCGCTCAAGCCTGAACTGGCGCGCATCGCCGCCCTGCGGAGCCCCGCCGACCTGGGACCGGAACTGGCCCACCTGCAGATGCTGGGCGTCAGCGCTGCCTTCGACATCGGCCAGATGCAGGACTTCGAGGACAGCACCAAGGTCATCGCCATGGCCTCGCAGGGCGGCCTGGGCCTTCCGGATCGCGACTACTACCTCAAGGACGACCCGAAGTTCGCGTCGATCCGCAAGGCCTACGAGGAGCACATCGCGCGCATGCTGCGCCTGCTTGGTGATCAGGAGAAGCAGGCTGCCGCATCGGCCCATGCGGTCATGGCGCTCGAGACCCGCCTGGCCACCGCCTCGATGCCGGTCGAGGAACAGCGTGACCCGCACGCGATCTACAACATGCGTGACCACGCCGGATTGCGCAAGGAGGCGCCGGCGATCGACTGGCCGCGCTACCTCGCATCACAGAGCTTGCCGCAGTTGCAGCAGCTGAACCTGGCGATGCCAAAGTTCTTCAACGCGCTCTCGCGTGAGATGACCAGCACGCCGATGACCCAGTGGCGCGACTACCTGCGCTGGCAACTCGTGCACCGCTTCGCCCCGTACCTGTCGAAGGCCTACGTGGACGAGAACTTCAGGTTCGTCCAGGCGGTACGCGGCACCAAGGAGCTGTTGCCGCGCTGGCGGCGGGTGCTGAACACCGAGAACGGCGCGCTCGGCTTTGCCGTGGGCCATGAGTACGTCAAGCGCCACTTCCCGCCCGAGGCTCGCGCCCAGGTGGTCGGCATCCTGCACGGAGTCCGGGATGCGCTGCGCGCAGATCTCGAGACCCTGGAGTGGATGAGCCCGGCCACGCGCACCAAGGCGCTGGAGAAGCTCGGGCTGATGGAGGAGCGCATCGGCTATCCCGACGTCTGGCGCGACTACGGCAAGCTGGACGTCGACCGTGGACCCTACGTGCTCAACGTCATGCGCGCCAACATCTTCGACAACCAGCGCGAGCTGGCCAAGATCGGCAAGCCGGTCGATCGCAGCGAGTGGGCCTACCCGCCGCAGGTCATCAACGCCTATTACGACGACTCGATGAACAATATCAATTTCCTCGCCGGCATCCTGCAGCCGCCGTTCTTCGACGCCACCGGGCCGGCCGCCTACAATTACGGGGCCATCGGCGCGGTCATCGGCCACGAGATCACGCACGGCTTCGACGACCAGGGCAGCCAGTTCGATGGCCACGGCAACCTCGTGAACTGGTGGACCAAGGAGGACAACGACAAATTCCAGGTTGGCGTTGGCTGCATCGTCGACCAGTTCTCGGGCTACACGGTCGACGACGGCTTCCATCTCAAGGGCAAGCTCGTGTCGGGCGAATCGATCGCCGACCTGGGCGGGGTGCTGCTGGCGTTGCGCGCCTTCCAGGCCTCGCCAGGCTATGCCACGGCGCCGGCGCTGGGCGGGCTCAGCCCCGACCAGCAGTTCTTCCTGGGCTACGCGCAGATGTACGGCGAGGACGTGCGCCCGGAGCAGGCGCGTGTCTGGGCGGCCTCCGATCCGCATCCGCCGGGCAATTACCGCGTCAATGGCACGCTCGCCAACGTGCCGCAATTCGCGCGTGCGTTCGGTGCCGGCGCCGAGGCCATTGCGGCCAAGCGCTGCGTGATCTGGTAACCGTAACCGGGGGAGGCCGCCTGCATGATCGTATTGATCGTCCTGCTGGCCGCGGCGGTCGTGCTCGCGGTCTATCTGGTCGGCATCTACAACAGCCTGGTGGCGGTGCGCGAGCGCGTCAAGCAGGCCTGGGCCAACATCGACGTGCTGCTCAGGCAGCGCCACGATGAACTGCCCAAGCTCATCGAGACCTGCAAGCAATACATGCAGTACGAGCAGGAGACGCTCGACAAGGTCATGCGCGCGCGCGGCGCCGTCTATGCGGCCAACACCGGGGGCAACGTGGCTGAGCTGGGCGCCGCCGAGCAACAACTGCGCGGCGACATCGGCCGGCTGTTCGCCGTGGCGGAAAATTACCCGCAACTCAAGACCGACGAGTCCTTCCGCCAGTTGCAGCAGCGCATCACCGGCCTCGAGGAGGCGATCGCCGACCGCCGCGAGCTCTACAATGATGAGGCCAACATCAATAACACGCGCATCGACCAGTTTCCCGACGTGTTGATCGCGCGCCGCTACGGCTTCACCGCCAAGCCATTGCTGGAATTCGCTGCGGCCGAGAAGACCGACGTCGACGTGGGCGCGATGTTCAGGCGCTGACACCCGGCGCGATGGGCGATCCGCAGTTCTGGAAGCTGGCGCTCGCCGTCGCGGCGCCGCTGTGCTTCTACTTCGGGTTCCGCAACTGGCGCCTCGCGCGGCTGATCGATGACACCCCCTTGTCGCGGATCCGCTCGGCGGCGCAGGGCTACGTCGAGTTATCCGGCGTCGCCCGCCGGACCGACGGCCAGCCGCTGCTCGCGCCACTGACGCAGCTTCCCTGCGTCTGGTGGCAGTTCAAGATCGAGCACCACACCGGCATGGGCCGCAATCGCCACTGGGCCACCGTCAACCGGGGCAGCAGCGTGGCGCCGTTCAGGCTCGAGGATGACACCGGGGCTTGCCTCGTTAATCCGACGGGCGCCGATGTCAGGCCCGGCAGCACGATAAAGTGGCGCGGCTCGACGCCATGGCCGATCCCGCCGGGCGAGGGCCACCGCTTTACCGGCCTCGATGCCGGCGACTATCGTTATACGGAGCACCGCATCGAGGAACAGGCGCACGTCAACGTCATCGGCGAGTTCCGCACCGTCGGCGGCGTCGAGGCCGCCGACGTCACGGGCGAGGTGATGCAGTTGCTGTCGAACTGGAAGCAGGACCAGCCGGCTCTGCTGCGACGCTTCGACAGCGATCATGACGGAATCCTGGGCCAGGCCGAATGGGAGCAGGCCCGACTGCTGGCGCGCGCGCAGGTCGAGCGCCAGCCACCGGTGCCACCGACGCCGGCAGCGGATGTCGTCGTGCGGCCGCCGGATCACCGGCCGTTCCTGGTGGCGGCCTGCGACCTGGGGGCGCTCGCCCGACGCTGCCGCTGGGCCGCCGCGGCGCTGCTGGCCGGTTTCCTGGTTGCGGTCGGCGTGCTGGCCCAACTGTTGATTGGCTAGGATCGCGCCGATTGCGGCGCGCGATGGCCTGCACTAGAATCGCGCGCCTTGTGTGGGGCGGTAGCTCAGCTGGGAGAGCGTCGCGTTCGCAATGCGAAGGTCGAGGGTTCGATCCCCTTCCGCTCCACCATTCTTCCCTGGCCGAGGTAGCGATGAGAAGCGGGGCAGTGCTCCTGGCCATGTTGACGATTGCGGCCGCTACGGTCGCGAGGGCCGGGCCGCAGCCAGAGTCGCGCCCCGGCGCGCAGCAGATGTACAGCGGTGAGATGCGGCCCGACGACGTGGTCTGGCGCCTGTCGCACAGCGATGCAATGTTCCCGGTGCGCAGCCTCGCGCCGGCAGCGTACGTACGCGCCCTGCCGGAAGCGCCCCGGAAGCTGGGCAACATCCACTTCACCTCGAATGGACAACATTGCGACCTCTACGACTTCCTTGCGCTCGACCGCGTTGTCGGGCTGCTGGTGCTCAAGGACGGCAAGGTGGCCTACGAGGACTATGAATTGGGCGCCGGCCCGGATACGCATTGGTTCTCGGCTTCGGTGGCCAAGTCCATCACTTCGACGCTGGTCGGGGCCGCGGTGCAGGATGGCAAGATCACCAGCCTCGACGACCCGGTCGGAAGATACGTGCCGGCCCTGAGGGCCGGCGCCTACGCCAACGTGACGCTGCGCAACGTCATGCAGATGGCCTCCGGGGTCCAGTGGGACGAGACCTATACCTCGCCGGCTTCCGACCGGCGCCAGCTGCTCGAGCTGCAGCTGGCGCAGAAGCCCGGCAGCATCCTCAAGTTCATGGGCGAGCGGCACAAGGCGGCGGCGCCTGGCAGCGTGTGGCTCTACAACACGGGCGAGACCTTCATCGTCGGCGCCGTGGTTGAGGGGGCCGTCGGGCAATCCCTGGCCGAGTACCTGTCCAGGAAGATCTGGACGCCATGGGGCATGGAAAGCGGCGCCACGTGGTGGACGGAATCCCCCGGTGGCACGAACTTCGGTGGTGGCGGCTTCTCCGCGACCTTGCGCGATTACGCGCGCTTCGGGTTGTTCGTACTGAACGATGGCGTCATCGACGGCAGGCGCGTGGTGCCCAAGGGCTGGTTCGACGAGGCCGGCAGCCGCAAGAAGATCGGTAACAGCTGGGTCGACTACGGCTACCTCTGGTGGGTGCCACCGCAGGTGCAGCCGATCCACCGCGGAGCCTTCGAGGCTGAGGGGATCTTCGGGCAGTACATTTACATCAACCCCCGCGAGCACGTCGTCATTGCCGTGCTGAGCGCGCAGCCGAAACCCACGGACATGGAGCCCGTTTCAAGCGAGGCCTTTTTCGGGGCGGTGACCGAGGCCCTGAAGGAGCCGTCAGCCGCGCAGTAGGGTACGATTCCGGCCCGGCACCATGATAATCCCCACGCAACGCAAGGCGACCTGGGTTCGCGAGGAACTGCTGCAGCTGCTGTCGGTGTCCGGCACGCTCGCGGGGCTTGCGATCACGGGCGTCACCATGTTCCGGGCCCTGGGCCGGGAGACGATGTCGACGACGATCGCCGACGACCTGCTGGCCATATCGGCGCTGGTCTTCCTGGTCTGCCTCTACGTCATCTTCTTCGGCCTGCGCACGGAGCGGGAGGCGATGGCGCGCAGGCTCGAGAAGGTGGCCGACCTGTTGTTCCTGCTGGGCCTGACCGTCATGGTGGCTTCGGGATTCATCATGGTGTACTCAGTTCTCTGAGCGCACGAGGGGGGGGGCAGGTCGATGCGCGTGGCAGCGTCGAAGGCACGTACCATCACGGCCGCCGAGGCCGCCTCGCTCGTGCAGTCGGGCATGTGGCTCGACTATGGCGCCGCCGTCTGCCAGCCGGACGTGTTCGATCAGGCGCTGGCGGCACGCAAGTCCGAGCTCGAGAACGTCAAGATCCGCTCCTGCCTGTCGATGCGCCCGCGGGCAGTGATCGAGGCCGATCCGGCCGGCGAGCACTTCCACTGGTTCAGCCTGCACTTCTCGGGCTACGACCGTGCCCAGCACGACGCCGGGCGCTGCAACTACCTGCCGCTAAACCTTGGCGAGGTGCCCGACTATTATCGGCGCTTCATCGATCCGGTCGACATCGTCGTGCTCAAGTGCTGCCCGATGGACGAGCAGGGTTATTACAATTTCAGCGCCGCCAACCTCTGGCACCGGGCGCTTATCGAGCGCGCCAGGTGCCTGGTGGTCGAAGTCTCGAGTGGCCTGCCCTATGCCCACGGTGACGGGAATGGCGTGCACGCCAGCGAGGTCGACTACCTGATCGAGGGCGATGACCGGCCGCCGGTCGAACTACGCAATCCACCACCGTGCGAGGTCGACCGCGTCGTGGCGCGCCAGATTGCCGCCGAGATCGACGACGGCGCCTGCCTGCAGATCGGCATCGGCGGCATGCCCAACGCAGTCTGCGCGCTGCTGCTCGACAGCGGCGTGCGTGACCTCGGCGTGCACACCGAGATGCTGACCGACGGCATTGCCGACCTCTACGCGGCCGGGCGCGTGACCGGCGCGCGCAAGACGCTCGATCGCGGCAAGATCGTCTACAGCTTCGCGCTCGGTTCACAGCGCCTCTACGCGACCATCGACCGCAACCGGGACCTGTCGTGCCTGCCGGTCGAATACACGAACCTGCCGCACATGATCATGCAGAACGACCAGGTCATCTCGATCAACAACACGACGCAGGTGGACCTGCAGGGCCAGGCGGCGTCGGAGTCCGACGGCCACCGGCACATCAGCGGCACCGGCGGGCAGCTGCAATTCGTGCGTGGCGCCTATGCCTCGAAGGGTGGCAAGTCCTTCATCTGCCTGGCCTCGACCTACGACAAACGCGGCGACCGCCGCAGCCGCATCGTCCTCGATTTGACGCCCGGCAACATCGTGACCACGCCGCGCTCGGACGTCATGTACGTCGTCACCGAATACGGCATGGTCAACCTCAAGGGCAAGTCGGTAGCCGAGCGTGCCCGTGCCCTGATCGGTATCGCCCATCCCGACTACCGCGAGCAGCTCGAGCGCGAGGCGTTCGAGCACCGCCTGATTCCACGTCGTGTATGCTTCTGAGCGTGAACATGGAAGAGAACCCGCAAACCGCGACCAGGCAGCCCGCAGCGCAGGCGCCCGAGGTGTTGGTCCGGGAGCAGCACGACGGCGTCGTGACACTGCGGCTCAATCGTCCGCAGCAGCTTAACGCGCTCTCGGATGCGCTGCTGGCGGCGTTGCAGCGCGAGCTGGTCGAACTGGCCGCTGACGCGCAGCTGCGCTGCGTCGTCATCGCCGGCGCGGGCCGGGCGTTCTGCGCGGGCCACGACCTGCAGGAAATGCGCTCGCACCGCGACCGCGAATACTTCGGCGGGCTGTTCGCGCGCTGTGGCGCCGTGATGCAGGCCATCCAGGCGCTGCCGGTGCCCGTGATCGCGCGCGTGCATGGCATCGCCACCGCCGCCGGTTGCCAGCTCGTGGCGGCGTGCGACCTTGCAATCGCCGCGGATACGGCGCGTTTCGCCGTCTCGGGAATCGAGGTCGGGCTGTTCTGCTCGACGCCCGCGGTCGCGCTATCGCGCAATGTCTCGGCCAAGCGCGCCTTCGACATGCTGGTGACGGGCTCGTTCATCGACGCCACCACGGCGCTCGATTGGGGCCTGATCAATGCGGCGGTGCCGGAATCCGGGCTTGACGTCGCGGTCGACGACAAGGTCGCGCGCATCGTCGCCAAGAGCCCGGCGGCGATCCGCCACGGCAAGGCGCTGTTTTACCGCCAGCGTTCGCTGGCGCTCGACGAGGCCTATACCTGCGCCGGCGAAGTCATGACCCGCAACATGATGGAGGCGGATGCGGGCGAGGGCATCGATGCGTTCCTCGCCAAGCGGCGACCGACGTGGAAATCCTGACATCCATGCGGCACGCGCGAGTGCGCTGCCGAAAGATCGCCATGGCGCTTGCGCTCGCCATGCTCGGCGCTGCTGCGGTCGCGGCGGCCGCCGCCCCGGTGAATCGGGATCCCGCCGCGGCGACGGCCGCGACACTGTCGCGCATTGCCGTGGCCGCCATGCACAGCGACTGGGCCTACCAGCGGCTTGCAGACCTGACGGACCGGATCGGGCCGCGCCCCTCCGGTTCCGCGCAGTACTCGGCGGCGGCCAAACAGATGGCCGCCGCGATGCTCGCGCTCGGCGCCCACGTCACGCTGCAGGCGGCGACGGTCATCCACTGGGTTCGGGGCGAGGAGCGGGGCGAACTCATAGACTATCCCGGGCGGCCCGCCGGCATCACGCAACGACTCGCGCTCACGGCGCTCGGCGGCTCGGCGGCGACCAGCGCGACCGGGCTCGAGGCGCGCGTGCTGGTCGTCCACGACTTCGGCGACCTGCAGGCGCGCGCTGCGGAAGTCCGCGGCAGCATCGTGCTCTTCGATTCGCGCTTCGACCAGCGGCTCGCCGACAACGGTCGAGCCGGGGCGGCCTATAGCCAGGCCGGCAAGTATCGCGTGCGCGGCCCTGCGGCCGCGGCAGCGCTGGGGGCCGCTGCAGCGCTGGTGCGATCTATCGGCGGGGCCGAGTACCGGCTGCCGCACACCGGCGTGACCAGTTGGAACGAGGGGCAGGCGCCGATACCGGCCGCGGCCCTGGCGGCAGAGGATGCGGACCTCATCAAGCGCCTCGCCGCGCAGGGGCCCGTACGGATGCGGTTGCTGCTCACGCCCCAGGCCCTGCCGGACACAAAGGACTACAACGTCATCGCCGATTGGCCCGGGAACGAGGACCCGGACAGCTACGTGATCGTGTCCGGGCACCTCGATTCCTGGGAGCTGGGGACCGGCGCTACCGACGACGGCTCCGGCGTCATGGCGGCCGCGGGTGTCGTGCAGGTGCTCGCGCAATTGCAACTGCATGCGCGACGATCCATCCGTTTCATTGCCTGGGCCGACGAGGAGCACGGCGGCCGTGGCGGGCAGGCGTACCAGAATTCCCTGGGCGGCGTGTTCGATACCCAGTGCGCAGCGATCGAGAGCGATCTTGGCGCCGGCCATGCCATCGGCATCCAGGCTGCGGTACCGAACGAAGCGCTCGCGACCCTGCAGCCTGTCATGGACGCGCTGGCACCCATCGGCGCCACCGCGCTCGAGGCCAGCCTCGGCGAAGTGGGCACCGACATTGCTCCGCTCCAGGCGGCGGGCGTCCCGGCATTTTCCCCGCTCGCCGACACGCGCCATTATTTCGACTACCACCATAGCGCGGCCGACACGCTCGACAAGGTCGATCCCGTGAATCTGCAGAGCCAGGTTGCCACCATGGCGGTGCTGGCGTTCTTCCTCGCCGACCGCGTCGGCTGCCTGCCGCGGCTGCCCGCTGCGGAGCACCATTAACCGTCTGTACGGTACCGCACGGATCACGACTGCTACCGGCGTCACACGGAGCTTCCCGAATGTGCTGGCCATTGCCGAGCGTGACTGCAGTTACCGTGATAAAGTCATAGTCGTAACGTGAATTCACTGCCCGTCAGTCAAGCCGATAGCTCGCGCCCGCGGGCTGCGCGCATCAAATCCGTTATCGACCGGTTTCGGCAACCTTCGCACGCACGCGCCATCTGGCAGCTGACCAATACGCTGCTGCCGTACCTGTTCATCTGGTTCCTGATGGCGCGGGTCATCACTGTGTCGTACTGGCTGGTCCTGCCCCTGGCACTGGTGGCAGCAGGCCTGCGAGTGCGGCTGTTCATATTCATGCACGACTGCGGTCACGGCTCGTTCATGCGATCCCGGCACGCCAACGCGCTGGTGGGGTGGATTACCGGCCTGCTTACCTTTACGCCCTACCATCACTGGACCTGGGAGCATGCAATTCACCACCGCACTTCCGGAGACCTCGAGCGGCGTGGCCGGGGTGACGTCTGGACCATGACGGTGGCCGAATACCTCGGCGCTCCGCTGTGGCGTCGTTGCGCCTACCGGCTGCTGCGCAATCCCTTGGTGCTGTTTGCCATTGCGCCCACGGTGCTGTTCGTCGTGCTCGAGCGGTTCCCTTCATCGCAGGCCGGACGCCGCGAGCGGCTCTCGGTCTGGCTTACAAACCTGGCATTGGTGCTGATGGCTGCGGGTCTGAGCGCGCTGATCGGCTTCAGGTCCTGGTTCCTGATCGAGTTGACCATGATGCTGATCGCAGGGGGCGCTGGGGTCTGGCTGTTCTACGTGCAGCACCAATTTGACGGCGCCTATTGGACCAGTCACGACGATTGGGACTATACCGACGCTGCCCTGAAGGGCAGTTCCTTCTACAAGTTGCCGGCCATACTGCGCTGGTTTTCCGGAAACATCGGCTTCCACCACATCCACCACCTCAGCCCGCAGATCCCCAACTATCACTTGCAGCGCTGCCACAATGCCGAGCCCCTGTTTGGCAGCGCGCCGACGCTCACGCTGGGGGCAAGCCTCAGGTCGGCAACGCTTCGGCTCTGGGATGAGCAGCGACAGCGCCTGATCGGATTCCGCCTGCTCAGGTCGTGTCGCAGCGGCTAGGGCGCTGAGTGTAATGAAATCATTTAGAATTCAGCGGTCGCCCCTGTAGCTCAGTGGATAGAGCGACCGCCTCCTAAGCGGTAGGTCGCCGGTTCAACTCCGGCCGGGGGCGCAAATTAATCAGTGACTTGGGCCAAGTAGCTGTGGCAGTGACCCATGACGGCCGCGACGTTGAACGCTGTTCGCCCGCAACTCGACCGAGTGACGCGAAGGTATGCCGCAGGGAATACGTTACGAGCTGGCGGACGCCGGCCCACTTCACCAACTTGTTCCAGCCATCGCGCCGGGCGTTGCTCGGATTCGAGGGCGGCCTACGGCCGTTCCGAATACCAACTGGTCACATTTGCGGCCGGTGATGTTCTGATGATCCTGGAGAGCCAACACGAGCCAGCCGGAGAGAGGGACGGTGCGGTTGCCAGCCTTGGTTTCAGGCGCGACGAAGGTGCCGCTACTATCTTGCCTTACCGGCCCCGGCGTCTCTCATGACGGCGTGCAATGGCCCTACGACAGGCACCAAACCAGTGTTTCAACCCGACGATTGGGAACTTGGGACGACACACGATGTGATTTTACAAACTGACGAGACGCATCCGGCCAAGACGCTCCAGGCAGAAACCGGAGCTGGACCGAAGATTGACGTTGAACTTACGTGGCCAAGTCCTCGAACAAATTGTCGCGACTGGCTTTCATCATTTCTATAGCATGGCAATCCGGTCCTTTAGTTGACGCTGACATGCCCGATACGACTGATCCCGCTCGTTTTTTTACACCCCTTGAGGCCCTGCGCGGAATTGCGGCTCTTGGCGTGGTGGTTTTCCACGCGGACTGGACCAACCCCGTCACGCAATCGCGGTTCGTGCAAAACTGTCCCTTGATGGTAGATTTCTTTTTTGTGCTATCGGGGTTTGTCATTTGCCACAGTTACGGCGAACGGCTGACGTCGTGGGTTGACGTGCGGCGGTTTCTATGGCTTCGACTGGGGCGACTCTACCCTTTACATCTCACATTCCTGCTGATATTTGCCGCTCTCGTGTGGGGTCGCTTCTTGTCAAACACCAGCCTGGGTTTCCTCGCTGGAACCTATGCGTTTGCAACGACACATGCCCTGGCTCTTGTGAGCAATGCATTGTTAGCCCAGTCCATGGGATTCCTACACTCCCTGAGTTTTAACTATCCGAGCTGGAGCATTAGCACGGAGTTCTATACCTATGTGCTTTTTGCAGCCGCGTGTGTATTGCTTGGCCGCGGTGGCAGACTGATATGTGCCTCGGTAGCGATAGTAGCCGGATCTGTGGCGCTGCTGGCGTATCTTGGATTTGGCAATCTCGTAGACGCCACGTATTCTTGGGGCTTCATTCGCTGCACAACTGGTTTTTTTCTTGGCGTCCTTGTCTGGGGTTTGTATAGTGGCTCGACTAGAGATTCGACGCGAAGGTCACTATCTCAGCGTGCGTGGGTGGTGGTGCTGCCATTGGCTTTGGTGGCTACAGGCTTGTTTCTTGCGATCGCAGATACCAAGGGTCGTGCCAGTTACCTCTTTCCATTACTGTCGGGCCTCATAATCCTAGCGGTTGTCCGCTCACCCGTGACGGCGATACATAGGACTCTTGCGAGCGTGCCGCTGCGTTGGCTGGGGAAAAGATCGTATTCGGTGTATATGACGCACGCGTTGGTGCAGCGGACCATCTCGCAAGTTCTGGATTTACACGTTCACAGGCCGAAGGTGTCCTTTGCTGGCGCGCAAGTGTTTGTGCTTTCCAAACCGACGGGCTCGGCATTGTTGGTGGCGTATGTGGCTCTAGTGCTGGTACTCTCACAGATCACCTTCGCCCTGATTGAGGAACCGTGCCGACTGTGGTCGAGGGAGATGGGATCTCGGATCTGATGTCATTTGCAAGGACGTATCAGGTCTTCTGCGTTCGACCGGGCGCATATTGTCCGAGTGGACGAAGACTGATTCTGTCTTGAAACGCTGATCAGAATGATCTCGTAGGACCTTCCCATAATTGACCTTCAATGGGAAGGTATAATCCCCGGGCGTGGCCCCTGCCCCAAGAACTGCCGCCGGTGCGAAATCAGCCCAAACATTGTGCAGTCAGCGGCCCCCCGTCACCAGCTTGGCACGGCTGCCGAAGTTGCCCGATTTGAAGGTCACCAGGTGTGAGCATCGCTGCGGAAGACGTCTAACGAGCGTCCAACGCCCCGGCAAATCCGAGCAATGCCGAGCAAATTCCGGCAACATTAAGTAGTTGATATCATTTATCCCCTCGATTGCTTGCGGGTGCTCACGGGCGATTCTTTCGTTCTCCTACGCGGTAGGTCGCCGGTTCAACTCCGGCCGGGGGCGCCACGTCGTATCCTGCGCGTCATGCGTCTGGCCGATACGATTGTGCGGTTGAGCCATTATTAGGAGTACGTCGATGCAGCATGAGACCGCCGCGCACGGAAATATGAAGCAACGAGCGCTGCATGAACTTCGCCTGTTCATCATAGTCACGCTCTACCTGGTGTTCCTGCTGGGATCATTCACGCTTTATCGCCGCCTGACGCTGGCCGAATTTGGTGTGAGCTATCTGGCCTATGGCTTCAAGCTGGTCGAGGCCATGGTCATTGCCAAGATCATCCTGATCGGCGAGGCCCTGGGCCTCGGGCGCAGCTCCGAGCAGCGCCCGCTGGCAGTTTCCGTGGCTGTGAAGACCTTCCTGTTCTCGATCCTGATCATCCTCTTCAACATACTCGAGCACTCCATCGAGGCGCGCGTGCACGGCGCGAGCTGGGGCCAGGCGTTCCTGAGCATCACCGACAAGGGCATGGACGAGTTGCTGGCGCGTACCCTGGTGCTGGTGATCGCGCTGGTGCCATTCTTCGCCTTCCTCGAGTTGGGCCGGGTGCTGGGTCCGGGCAGGCTATCGGCACTCTTCTTCTCGCGCGATTCCAGGCAGGCCTAGGCCTGTAACGAAGGCGCCGGCAACCTGTCGTACGACGATGGGTGCGCCAGTTCACACTTGGCGGTCCACGCCCGCGCGGGTAAACGAGACCTGGATCCCAACCCGCGTTTAGTCCCATTGCCCGTCCGGCGCTGCGCACGCATTCTGTAACGTGGCGCTGGGCTCGTGCCCAAACCAGCGGTGCGGGCACGAGCATCACTCACGGATAGGGACTTGGAAGCCACAGCAGCAACGACTCCGCACGACGGCGACGGGGCACCCCCAGCCTGGATCAACTGGCTCTGCATCGGGCTGGTGGTCTACGTTGTGCTGTGCGCCGTGTGGATGTTGACGGGCATCGGCGGGCAGGCCGTGCGCGGCTACGTCGGCCTGCTGGGCGATTCACCGCCCTGCCTGGTCACACTGATCATCACGACAGCCACGGCATTGCGCATGCCGCGCGGTACCTTGCGCCGCGCCTGGGGGTTCCTGGCCGTCTCGCTCGCACTCTACTTTGGCGGCACTTCCATCTGCGTCTACTCATGGCTGCATGGCGTGGATCCTTTCCCCGGACCCGCGGACTTCTGTTACGTCGCGTTCTATCCCTTCTTCCTGATCGCGATCGGCTTCATGATCCGCGCCGCGGCCCTCGAGGTGCGCTGGACGCAGTTCCTGCTCGACGCCGTCATCCTGGTGGCGGGCTTCGGCGCGCTGTTCTGGTTCCTCATCATCCGCCCGGCCCAGGCGAGCACTGAGATCGACGTGCTCAAGAACACGCTGAGCCAGACGTACATTGCCCTCAACTGCATCATGGTGCTGGCCCTCGGCATGCTGGTGCTGGCGGGCGGCGGCAACCAGGCCAATCGCAGCGTGCCGTTGCTGCTCTCGGTGGGCTTCATCACGATGCTGCTCGCTGACGTGATGTGGTCGGTCGCCAAGATCACCGGTCGTTACCTCTCGGGCGACCTGCAGGACGTGCTGTACATGGCCTGCTACCTGCCGATGGCCCTGGCTGGCCGCGAGCAGATGCGAGTCAACGCCACCGGCAGTGGCTGGAATGTCTCGAAGTCCATGGCGCAGGCATTGCCCTATGCCGCCATGGTGGCGGCGCTGCTGGTGCTGGTGTCGCTGACCCACGGCGACCTCAGCAACCCGGCGACGCTGATGACGATCGTGGTGTTTGGCCTGGCGTTGCTGGTCATGGTGCGGCAGGCGCTGTCGCTGCGCGAGGATGCGCTGGTGCGCGAACGGCGCGCGGCTCGCCTGGTCGAGGAGCGCTACGCCTCGCTGATCGCCAACGCCTCCGACGTCATCATGACCGTCGGCGTCGATGGCGCGCTCATGTTCGCTTCGCCCGCCGCCGAACGCACGTTCGGACTGCGACCCGACCAGCTGACCGGCCGCAACCTGCTCGAGGTCTGGAGCGGCGACGACGGCGAGCGGCTCAAGGCCTTCCTCGGCGAAGTCGCGGCCTCGTCCGGCGCGCCGGTCGGGCCGATGGAAGTCGGCATCGAGCGCGGCAGGGATCGCCTCGTGCTCGAGGTCGTTGGCAGCAACCTGACGAATGACCCGGCGGTACAGGGCCTGGCGCTCAATTTCCGCGACATCAGCGAGCGCAAGGTGCTCGAGGAGCAGCTGCGCCAGCTGGCCTTCCACGATCCGCTGACGCTGCTGGCGAACCGCAGCCTGTTCCGCGACCGGGTGCAGCACTCGCTGACCCTGGCGCAGCGCGGGCACCAGCAGGTGGCGGTGATGTTCCTCGACCTCGACAATTTCAAGAACGTCAACGACTCGCTCGGGCACGACGCCGGCGATCGGTTGCTGCAGGCCGTGGCGCAACGATTGGTGAAGTCCACGCGCTCTTCCGACACCGTGGCGCGGCTCGGCGGCGACGAGTTCGCAATCCTGCTGGAAGGCATCGGCCCGAATGCCGAAGTCGAGAAGCTGGCCGCGGCGCTGATCGAGGAGCTCGACCAGCCCTTCGCGCTCGGCACGCGGACGTGCGCGTCTCGGCCAGCATCGGCGTGGCCTTCTCGACGCAGGAGAGCAGCGCCGAGGCGCTGCTCAGCAAGGCCGACATCGCCATGTACTACGCCAAGGCGGCGGGCAAGAACCGCTACGTCGCCTTCCAGGCGCCGATGCAGGAGCTGCTGCAGGAGCGCATGCGGCTCGAGGCGGACATGCCGCGCGCGATCGCCAACGAGGAGTTCTTCGTCGAGTACCAGCCGATCATCGACCTCGGCAGCCGCAGCCTGCTGGGAGTCGAGGCGCTGGTGCGCTGGCGGCATCCCGAGCTCGGCGTGCTGATGCCGGATCGCTTCATCCAGATCGCCGAGGAATGCGGCCAGATCGTCAAGCTCGGGCGCTGGGTCATGTCGCGGGCCTGCCGCGAGGTGCGCGCCTGGCGCAATGCCGTGGCCGGGGGCGATGAGCTGCGGGTCGCGGTCAATATTTCCACGAGTCATCTCCAGCACGGTGACCTGGCGCAGGACGTGGCCCAGGCCCTGAGCGAATCGGGGCTCGAGGCCGGCAACCTCGTGATCGAGCTGACCGAGAGCACGATCATGCACAACACCGAGGCCAACCTGGCCCGGCTCGTGCAGCTCAAGACCCTGGGCGTGCGCCTGGCGATCGACGACTTCGGCACTGGCTATTCGTCGCTCTCCTACCTGCACCGCTTCCCGATCGACATTCTCAAGATCGACCGGTCCTTCGTCGGCCGGCTGACGAACCTGTCCACGGGTTCGGAGCTGGCACGCGCCGTCATCACCCTGAGCGAGACCCTGGGCCTCGACACCGTCGCCGAGGGCATCGAGCTCGAGGGACAGGTAGAGGCGCTACGGAGCCTTGGCTGCGTCGCCGGGCAGGGTTTCCTGTTCGCGAAGGCCGGATCCCTCGACCATCTCGCCGGCAGCGAATTCGTCGCGCGGCGCAACGAGCTGTGGAGCGCACGCAAGGACCGTGAGGATCTCTCGCCCTCTGGCCGCTTTGCGGCGCTCAGCGAAGCCGGGGCTGCCTAGCCCCGTACACCCCCCGTTCCCCCGGTTCGCCTGCGCGCGCGCGGCGCGCATGTATCATACGCAGCGTGGGAATCGAGGGCTTGATCGCACTGAAGACGGCGCCGCCACAGGTGCCCGCGGCGGAGGCAGAGCGCCTGGCGCTCGAACTCTACGGAATCCAGGGCCGCGCGCGCGCGCTTCCGGGCGAGCGCGACTGCAATTTCCGGCTCGCCGCCGCTGACGGGCGGGAGTACGTGCTCAAGTTCGTGGATCCGGCCGCGGACGCCTCGATCCTCGATTGCCAGGTCTCAGTGCTGCGTCATCTTGCCGAACAGGCGCCAGGCCTGGCCGTGCCGCGGATCGTACAGGCGCGAGACGGTGGGGCGCTTGGCCGCGGCATGGTGGGCGGCGTTGCCCATCAGCTGCGCCTGGTGACCTACCTTCCCGGTGTGCTCGCGGCGGGCCGTCCCGCCGGGGCGGGCACGCTCGATGCCGTCGGCCGCTGCCTGGCGCAGCTCGATCGCGCGCTGGCCGGCTTCTTCCACGTCGCGCTCGCGCAGCGCATCGTCTGGGACGTGCGCCAGGCGCCGGCGCTGCGCGAGTTCGCCGATTACCTCGTCGACGAAGGCAGCCGCCGGCTCGTGCGGCGCGCGCTCGACGAACTGGGCGGCAGGCTGGGCGCGCTGCGGGGCTTGCGCGCGCAGGCGATCCACGGCGACTGCCATCCGCGCAACCTGCTGCTCGACGAGGCGTGCACGGCTTGCGTGGGAGTGCTCGATTTCGGCGACATGATCCATGGCCCGCTGGTGCTCGAGCCCGCGGTGGCCATGGCGGAATTCCTCGCCGAGGGCGCAACCGGCCTGGCGCTGCTGCCCGAGATTCTCGCGGGCTACTCGACCGTGCAGCCGCTCCACGGCGCCGACGTCGAAGTGCTGTTCGAGCTCATCAACGCACGGCTCGCTGCCAACCTGCTGATCCATGCCTGGCGCTCGCGGCACGATCCGGTGGGCGCGAAGGAAGTCGAGGATTCGGTGCTGCGGGCGGCGGAGAGCCTGGATGCGCTCTACGCGCTGGGCCGCGGTGCGGCGACGAGCGCCTGGCAGCGCGCGGCCGGCACGACTCGCGACCTCTTGCGTCCACCGGCCGCGCGGGCCACGGCGGATGATGACCTGTTGCAACGGCGGCTGCGGTTAATGGGCAGACACGCGGAGCTTTCGTACACGCGGCCGCTCCACCTGGTGCGCGGCAGCGGTGTCTGGGTGTACACCGCGCAAGGCGATCGGCTGCTCGACGTCTACAACAACGTGCCGCACGTCGGCCACGCGCATCCTGCAGTGGTGCGCGCCATCTACGCCCAGGCTGGTCGAATTGCCAGCAATACGCGCTACCTCGACGAGACCGTGCTCGATTACTCCGAGCGGCTGACGGCGACGTTGCCGCCGGGGCTCGACGCCTTCCTGTTCGTCAATTCCGGCAGCGAAGCCAACGACGTCGCCTGGCGGATTGCGCGAGCGCACACCGGCTGCGGCGGCGCGCTGGTCATGGCCAATGCCTACCATGGCATCACCGAGGCCGTGACGGCCTTGTCTCCGGCCTTGCAGCCCTCGAGTCCGCCGCACGTGGAGCGCCTCGAGGCGCCGCCGGGCAACGCCGCTGTCGCCGCGAGCAGCGCCAGCGGGCTCGGCGCCGCGGGGCAGGGCGAGGCGCGGCGCGCGATCGAAGCGCTCGCGGCGCGTGGCTTCGGCCTCGCCGCGTTCATGGTCGACAGCGCCTTCACGAGCAACGGCATCTACGACCCGCCGGCCGAGTGGATGGTGCCGATCGTGGCAGCCGTGCGCGCCGCCGGCGGCCTGGTGATCGGCGATGAGGTGCAATTCGGCCTCGGCCGCTCCGGCTCCCATTTCTGGGGATTCGCGCGCCGGGGCTACGTGCCGGACATCGTCACGCTCGGCAAGCCCGTGGCCAACGGTTATCCGCTCGGCGTCGTCATCACGCGCCGCGAGATACTCGAGGCCTTCCAGGCGAAGACCGGGTTCTTCTCGACCTTCGGCGGCAACCCGGTGGCGGCCGCGGCGGGTCTCGCGGTGCTCGATGTGCTGGACGGCGAGCAGCTCATGGCGAATGCGCTGTCCACGGGCGAGCGCTTTCGCCAGCGCCTGCGGGAGTTCACGGCGGTGCAGCCCGGATTCGGCGAGGTGCGGGGCCACGGCCTGATGATCGGAGTCGAGGTCGTCGATGCCGGCGGCGCGCCCGCGCCGCAGCGTGCGAAGCAGATCGTGAATGGCTTGCGCGAGCGCGGAGTGCTCATTGGCAGCGAGGGGCCCGGGGGCAATGTCCTCAAGCTGCGTCCGCCGATGTGCTTTGGCGCGGAGCATGTCGATCGCGTATTGGTCGCCCTAGGCGAAGTGGCTGGCGCGGCGGACCGCGACCGCTGAGCGCGCACGCGGCGGGCTTGTCTGTCACGGCACAAGCTCGCATCATTGACAGCCCGCCGGTCGCGAGGATCTATCCATGAGAAGCTACCTTTGTGCCCTGGTGCTCGCTGGCGTGGCCCTGGGCGCCAAAGCCGCGCCGTTCAGCCTCAGCAGCAGCGACATCAAGCCCAACGGCGAGATCGTCAATCGCTTCGTCTACCAGGGATTCGGCTGCCACGGCGACAACGTGTCGCCGCAGCTGAGCTGGAGCGGGGCGCCGAAGGACACGCAAAGTTTCGCCTTGCTGGTGCACGATCCGGACGCGCCGACCGGCGGCGCCGGTTGGTGGCACTGGATCATCTACAACATCCCGGCCGCCACGACCTCGCTGGCGCAGGGCGCCGGCACGGCGGACGGTGCTGCTTTGCCGAAGGGCTCTGTGCAGGGCAGGACCGATTTCGGCACGGCCGGGTGGGGCGGGCCCTGCCCGCCGCCGGGCCATGGCAAGCATCACTATCACTTCACGATATATGCGTTGAAGGTGGCCAAGCTGGATGTGCCCGATGGCGCTGGCGCGGCGCTGGTCGGCTACGCCGTCAACGCCAATGCGATTGGCAAGGCCGAGCTGACCGGCCTGTACGGTCGCTGACCGCGCCGGCCATCGCGCCCGCGATGGTCAGGCTCGCGCGACGGTCAGGCCTGAGCGGGTGCAGGCCGGGCCGCGGCCTGCTGCTCGAGCCGAGCGAGTGCGGCCGCTTGCAGGGGATGGCCGCTGCGACGCGCGGCGTACAGCGCCGCGCCGATCACCGGCGCGAAGCGTGGAGCCGTCAGCGTGTAGTGCCCGCCAGCGGCCTCGAGCGCGGCCGCGAAGGGCGCGGTCACGAGGGCGCCGATGGCGAACACGCCGCCAGAGTAGGAAACCGGGACGCGCCCGACATCGGGTATCGCCAGCGCGCGACGCGTGGCCGTCACGAGTTCGGCCAGTTCCTGCGCGGCCTGGCGAAAGATCGCGTCGGCCTGCGCGTCGCCCAGTTCAGCGGCACGGCGCACGACCCTGGCGAGGGCCGCGAAGCGGCTGCGCTCCTGGTTGATCTCGGCCTGCACCCAGGCTGTCAATTCCAGGTCCTGGCGCGCGCCGAGGCGCTCGCGGATCAGGTCGTACAGCGGTCCGCGGGGCGCGCGCCCGTCGCTCATGCGTGAGAACAGCGTCAGGCCCAGGCGGGCGATCCAGTAGGCGGATCCTTCGTCGCTGAACAATTCGCCCCAGCCGCCGCAGCGTGCGCTGCGGCCCGCGTACTCGCCGTAGCAGATGGAGCCGGTGCCGGCCACGACGTTGATGCCGTCGGCGCCGGCCAGGGACCCGGCCCATCCGCACACCATGTCGTTGCCACAGGCGTAGCGCTCGCGCGGCAGAGTGCCGGCGGGCAGATCCTCGAGTTCCGCCGTGCGCTCGTCCTCGCCGTGGACTGGCAGGCCGACGAAGGCGTAGTCGAGGTCGGCCACGTCGAGCCCGGCCGCGCGCAGGACCGCCTGGATACCGGCGTTGATCATCGCCCGCAGCGGTTCCATGCCGGTCTCGTAGTAGTAGGCGCAGCCCCCCTGATACATGGCGCGGATCGTGCCGTTGCGATCGACCAACGCGAACGTCGTCTTCGTACCGCCGCCGTCGACGCCCAGGTACATCGCGCGCCAGGATCCTAGAGTGGGTGGATCGTTACGCCCCGGACGACGCGATGCACGCGGCCCGAGGCACTGGGTGTGTCGGGCGAGAGGCCGAGCCGCAGCGAGCGGTGGAACGCATACAGCTGGGCGATGACGGCGAAGGGCAGCACAAGTTCGGCGTCGCTGGCCGCCTCCATGTGCGGCGCCTGCAGGCAATCGAGCCCGGGCGCTTCATCCGGGGCGCGCGCGGTGATCGCGAGCAGCCGCCCGGCGGCGTCATCGCGGCGCAGCTCTTCGAGCAGGTCCAGGTCGTACTTGCGCGCCAGCGCATCGTTGGAGAGGAACACGACCACCATGGTAGCGCGATTGACGATCGTCTTGGGGCCATGGCGGAATCCGAGCGGCGAATTGGACATCGTGACCACGGCGCCGTCGCTGAGTTCCAGCAGCTTGAGCGCCGCCTCGGCCGCCAGGCCGTTGAGGGCGCCACTGCCCAGGAATACCACGCGCGTCAGTTCCTGCTCGGCCAGCAGGCCCAGCGGCGCGTTGAGCCTTTCGACCAGGCGGCTCACGGCGCCGGCGATGGACTCGATGCGCCCGACGCCGGGGTCGATGCCGCCGAAGATCGCCAGCGCCGCGTAATACATCGAGCTGAAACTCGAGGTCATGGCGAAGCCCTGGTCATGCGTGATCTCGGGCAAAGCCAGGGCGAGCCGGCCGGAAAGCCCACGACTGCGGCGATACAACTCGCTGCCGGCATTGCAGGTGATCACCAGGTGATGGCAACGATCGATGCATTGGTCGGCGATCTCGATCGCCGCCAGGCTTTCGGGGCTGCCCCCGGAGCGCGCGAACGACACCAGCAATGACGGCACGTCCCGCTGCAGGTACTCGCGCGGTCTGGCGACCAGGTCGGTGGTGGCGATGGCCTCGATGCGCCGACCGGTCTGGCGCAACAGCGTCGGCGCCAGGCATTGGCCGATGTAGGCCGAGGTCCCGGCACCGGTCAGTATCACGCGCAGGCCTTCGGTTGCGAGCAGGGGCCGCAGGAAGGCGTCGATGGCCTCGCGCTCGGCGGCAAGCCGGGCCTGCGTCTGGCGCCAGGCCAGCGGCTGGTGCGCGATCTCGCGCGCCGTGTGGCTGGCGCCGCGTGCCGCAAGAAAAGCCTCCGGCAGTTCGAGCGGCGTCATGGCCGTCACGCCTCCTCGGGCTCGATGGCCAGCAGCGCGGCAGCGAAGAAGGCCAGCACTATTCCTGTGAGCTTGAGCGGTTGCGGCATGATCCCCAGCACCATGAGCGAGATGACGGCCGTGATGAGCGGCGCGCCGGCGTTGGTGAGTGGCGCTACGACCATGGCCTTGCCGTAGCGAAACGCAAACACCAGCGTCAGTGCGCCGATTGAATTGAGGATCTGGGTGCTGGCTGCGAGCCAGGGGCCCTGCAGGCCATAGTTCACTGGCTGGCTGAAGTCCGTCATCCACAGCGCAATCGGCACCAGCAGCAGGCCCGTGATCGTCATGTAGGCAAAGATACTCTCAGCACTCATGCTGCGATTCGCGAGCTTCATGTAAAAGGCCTGCACGCCCCAGGCGCCGAGGATCACCAGCGAGTAGAGGAACCAGGCGACGCCCTGCGACTGCGCCTCGCCACCCGGCGCGTAGTCGAACAGCGGCAGGGCGAGCAGCGCCAGCACGACACCGAGCGCGCCGACCCGGCTCACGCGCTCACGCAGCACCAAAAGCGACAGGGCGATGGTCACGATCGGGGACAGTGCGATGACCGGGAAGATCAGGTAGGTCGGGCCGACGTGCACGGCGTGGAACAGCAGCATCTGGCCGCCGGCGCCGAGGAAGCCGATCATCGAGCCGAGGTAGAGTGAGTGGCGATCGCGCGGCAGCGCCCAGCCGACGCGCCGCAGTGCGTACAGCGCCGGCGGGATCATGGTCAGCGCCCAGACGACGTAGACCAGCGTCTCCGGAAAGCCGTGCTGGGTGGGCAGGCCCGCAAAGGCGCCCCAGACGCCCCAGAAGGCCGTCGTCAGCAGCGCGTAGATCAGCCAGGGTTTGCCGCGCACGAGTTGCTCACTTTCCTCGTTACATGCGGTAGGCGAATCCCAGCACGTAGGTGGTGCCGTAGGCCGTGTAGCCCGCGCCGACGCCGCTGGCGCTCTGGCCCACCGACTGGCCCGGCGCCCAAGGCAGCAGCGGATTACCGTTAAGGTAGGTGTGCACGACCGAGTTCGTCAGGTTCTTGCCCTCTACGTAGGCTTCGAATCCCTTGCCGAAGCGGTAATGAAAGCTCGCCGTCATCCAGTCGAAGGAATCGGAGATGGCGGGCCAGCCGCCTATGTCGGTGCACTGCGAACAGGCAAAGGTGTAGCTCGAGGTGTGGTCCCAGGTGACATCAGCGCTGATCGGACCCCTGTCGTAGATCAGGCTGATCGAAGCCGTCTCGGGCGGCGCGGAGTTGACCGGCCCCGTGGATGCCCCGGTCTCGTCATAGCCCTTGCTGGTCGTGTGCGTGTACTGCATGTAGACGCCGAAGCCGTTAGCGAGCATGTGCTGCCAGGTCAGTTCGTAACCCGTGTAGGTGCTCTTCGCGCCGTTGGCTGGCGCAGAGATCAGCCACAGGAACGGCGTGCCGGGGACTGTTCCCGGCGCGCCACCGCTGTATTGCAGCGTGCCGAGATCGACGTCGTGGTACGTGGCACCGTAGATGTCGTCCGTCACGCGCTTGTAGAAGATTGCGCCGGTAAGTGCCGAGTGGGGCGCGTAGTACCACTCGAGCGACAGGTCCCCGTTCCAGGCCTTGATGGGCTGCAATCCCACTTTGCCCGTGTAGTCGAGCACCGGCTCGCCGTTAAGCGCGTTGTTGGTCGAGTTGGGCGCGAGCTGGTTGAGGTTCGGGCGCGCCATGGTCTCGGACACCGCGCCGCGCAGCTGCCACTTGTCGGGCTGGAGCCAATAGGCGACGTTCAGTGATGGCAGCACCAGCGTGTACTTGTCGCTGCTGCTGACCGGTCCTGATGTCGCGTAGTCGACGTGCCAGGTCGGGGTCGAGGCATTAGGATTCGTTGTCCAGACCGAGACCGGCACCGATTGCGCGTACTTGGCCGTGGTCTTGGTCTGCACGACACGCACGCCGAGGTTCCCGGACCAGTTGCTGCCGGCAAATTCGCCCTCGAGGTAAAGCGAGGTCGTGTCTTCGGTCACGTCGTAGGAGTTGAAGGGGTTGGCCTGCGGCAGCGTGTCCGCGAAGTTGAAATACGTGTAAGGAGCGTCGCACTGGTCGGGGTAGCTCTGGCAGTAGGAGGGATTCGGCTTGCCGTCGAGGCTCTTGAGGAAAGCCATGAGTTGCCCCGAGTCCAGCTTCGGCAGCGTAGTGGGGTAGTAGCCCCCGGCCCCGTGCATGAAATTGGGTGGGCTCGTCATCGAGACCACGTTGAAGCCTTGCGAGGCGAAGGAATAGGGATTGGGCTGGATCGTGCCGCCGGCCGTGTTGTACAGCGTGCCGTACTGGCCCGAGCCGTTGGTCCAGTCGTTGCTGATGTCGGTACGCTGTTTCTCGCGCTGGCTCGTGTTGATCCCGAACAGCATCCGCGTCAGCGGCCCGTACTTGACCGAGAACTTGCCGTCGAGCGCCACGCTGTTGATCTGGTCGAACACCGAATAACCGTTGAGGCCGACATAGTGGGTCGACCAGTACTTGTTGTCGTTCAGGTACCCGGAGTTCATCAGGTCCGTGTACGAGCAGGAGCCCGGATTCGTCGAGCTGGCCGTGCCGGAAGGGCAGGCCGTGAGGCCGAGCTGGCTCGGCGGGACCAGCACGTTCAGGCTCGGCAGGCTGTGCGGCAGGTCCTGCATGATCAGCGTATCGACGCCGAAGGGCGTTGCCGAGACCAGTCCAGCGGTCACGAAGGTGTCGGTGCCGCCCTCGGGGCGGTTGGCGGTCGAGCGGTAGACGTCGAGCGCCAGGTTCAGCTTTTCGTTGACGTCCCAGGCACCGTTGAGTCCATAGAGCCAGGTATTGACCTGTCGGTTCATCGTGTTGTTCACCATCTCCGGCTGGAACTCGCGCACGCTCACCGCCGTGACGAGGCCGTCCTGGATCGTCGGCACTCCCCAGGCCGGCAAGCCATCCGAGGCCGTGAAATAGGGGAAATAATAGGACTCGTTGTAGCCGATCTGCGGGTCGTTCAAATGCGTGTAGATCACGTCAGCCGTAAGGGTGATGTCCGACCGCGGGCGCCACTGGAAATTCCCTGAAGCAGCGGTGCGCTTCTTCTCATCGAAGATCGAGCCGAAGGTGATGCAGCAGGGTGTTGCAATGAGCGGCGTGCCATTGGGGTCATCGTACGGGTAGGTGCTGACGGCCCAGTCGGCCTGGTTGTAGGCGTTCAATGAGTCGGTGCGGACCTTGTTATCCGAATAGACGCCGCTGACCAGGAACCCCATCGTGTGATCGTCGTTGGTCATGCCGACGAACCCGGAATACTTGCTGCCGTTCTGGTCCGTCATCTGGTTCCGGCTGCCCTCGACATGCACGCCGGCATGCAGGCCCGGATTGTCGAGCGGCCGCGCCGTCCGCAGGTTGACCGTGCCGCCGATGCTGCCCTCGAGCGCGGAGGCCTGCGATGACTTGAGAACGTCTGCGCCCGAGATGACCTCGGACGGCAGCACGTCGAAGGCCAGGTCGCGCGCGTCGTCGTCGGTGGCGAGGATGCGGCCGTCGAGCGAGACGATGTTGTACTCGGGGCCGAGGCCGCGCACGTTGATCTTGACGCCCTCACCGCCGGTGGTGCGGCTGATCGTGATGCCGGGCAGGTGCGCGAGCGAGTCGGCGACGTCGGCATCGGGAAAGCGCCCGAGTTCCGTGGCGTTTATCGAATCCATGACGATCGAGGCGCTCTTCTTGATGTCGAGCGATTTCTCGAGGCTGGCGCGGTAGCCATATACGACGACCTCCTCGAGGTCGTTCGTGTCGCTGCGTGCGAGCGAG
Organism: uncultured Gammaproteobacteria bacterium; assembly: GCA_963778855.1. Classification (GTDB taxonomy): domain Bacteria; phylum Pseudomonadota; class Gammaproteobacteria; order Steroidobacterales; family Steroidobacteraceae; genus FEN-1191. The sequence goes on from CAVZWC010000002.1 coordinate 578,926, forward strand.
GCGGAATTGCCCGGCGCTGGCGCCGGAGGCGGGCTCTGGGCCCGGATCGGCGACACGATGAGCGTCGCCAAGGCAGCGCCAAGCATCGCCGGCAGGTATCGGTTTGCGTGAGCCATATGTCTCCCCTGGCCCCGGCAGGTGGTGGCTGGCGCCACTTCTGGTTGCGGGGTCGTTACTCGTGAAAGTTAAACGAAAGATCATGAGCGTTCAAGAGACAACTTCAGGCATAAATGCGGTTGATTTCCGGAAATCAGGAGGCTAAAGTGCCTTGAACACTCTAAAATATACCTAATGAAACTTAATGCTCTTTCAATGACCGGGGGCGCCGGCGGCCGACCGTCATGATCGTGCGGCGTGACACGAGCAGCCGGCGCGAGCGCATCGTGGCGTTGCTGCGTGAGCAAAACAGCGTCCAGATTCCCGAGCTCGCGCACCAGTTGGGCGTCTCGACGCAGACTGTGCGCAAGGATCTCAATTTCCTCGATTCCAAGGGCGTCTGCACGCGCTCCCCGGGCGGCGCGCTGCTGCGGATCGGCGCGCTGTCGCCGACCGAGGAAGCGATCGACGTGCGGCGCCGGCATTTCTCGGAGGAGAAGGCGCGCATTGGCAAGGCTGCGGCTGCGCTGCTCAGCGATGGCGAATCGATCCTGCTGGATTCCGGCACGACCACGCTGCAGGTGGCGCGCCACCTGCATGCCGCACAGCCGCTCGTGGTCGTCACCAATGACGTCGGCATCATGAACGAACTCGCGGCCCGCGAGGCCGTGCAGCTCGTGTTCCTGGGCGGCACCCTGCGGCGCCGCAACCTGTCCTTTTACGGCACGCAGACTGAACGCGCGCTCGAGGGGCTGCACGTCGACAAGCTGTTCCTGGCCGCCGACGGTTTCGATACGCAGAAGGGCATCACCACGCATTACGAGCCCGAGGCGCTGCTCAACCGGCTGATGTGCAAGGCGGCGCGCGAGATCATCGTCGTCGCCGACTCCTCCAAGTTCGGCCGCGTCTGCCTGCACAAGATCCTCGAGACCCGCGGCATCGGCCGGCTGGTCACGGACGAGGGCATCGATGACGCCACCCGCGGCGAGCTGACGCGCTGCGGCGTCGAGGTCATCGTCGCGTGAAGCCGCTGCTCGACCTGATCGCGCGCCACAAGGCGGGAGAGGCGGTGGGCTGTTACTCGGTCTGCTCGGCGCATCCGCTGGTGGTCGAGTCGGCCTTGCGGCGCGCGCAGCACCAGAGGAGCTACGCGCTGATCGAGGCGACGTCGAATCAGGTCAACCAGGACGGCGGCTACACCGGCATGCGGCCGCGCGACTTCGCGCGCTTCGTGCACGGGATCGCCGCGCGCGTCCACCTGCCGGCGGAACGTGTCCTGCTGGGTGGCGACCACCTCGGCCCGAATTGCTGGCAACGACTCGACGCCGCGGCGGCGATGCAGCGCTCGGAGCAACTGGTCTCGGATTACGTCGAGGCCGGGTTTCGCAAGATCCACCTCGACTGCTCCATGTCCTGTGGCGGCGACCCGCCCGTGCTTGGCGATGAGCTCGTAGCGGCGCGCGCAGCGCGCCTCTGCCAGGTCGCCGAGCACAGCTGGCGGCGCACGGGAGGCGAGGCGCCGGTCTACGTTGTCGGCACCGAAGTGCCCGTGCCCGGGGGCGCACACGAAGCGCTCACCGGGCTGACGCCGACGGAGCCGACAGCCGCGGCGGCGACGATCGAGGCCCATCGCACTGCGCTGGCGGCTGCCGGCCTGGAGGAGGCGTGGCCGCGGGTGATCGGCCTCGTGGTGCAGCCCGGCGTCGAATTCGATCACCACCAGGTCGTCGATTTCATTCCGGATCGGGTGGCGGCGCTGTCCGCGGTGATCGCGGCGCAGCCCCACATGCTCTACGAGGCCCACTCCACCGACTACCAGACGCCCTCGAACCTGCGCGCGCTCGTGCGCGGTCACTACGCAATCCTCAAGGTCGGTCCGGCGCTGACCTTCGCCCTGCGCGAGGCCCTTTGGGCGCTCGCCGCGATCGAGCAGGAGTGGCTGCCGCCCGGACGCCGGTCAGCACTGCGGGAGACGGTGCTCGCGGCCATGGCGGCCGATCCGCGCCACTGGGAGAAGTATTACTTTGGCGACGCCGCGCAGCGGCTGCTCGACCAACAGTACAGCCTCAGTGACCGCTTGCGTTACTACTGGCCGGTGCCGGCCGTAGAGCAGGCCGTGGCACGGCTGTTCGCCAACCTCGAGGCGCAGCCACCAACGTTGACGCTGCTGAGCCAATTCATGCCGCGTCAGCATGCGGCGGTGCGCGCCGGGACGCTGCGTCCGCAGCCGCGCGAACTCGTGATGCACAGCGTCGATCTCGTGCTCGGGCAGTACGCGGCGGCCTGCGCGGAATCCGCCGCGTGAGAGCGGGGCAGGCATGAGCAGCGGCGCCACCCGCACGGCATCCACATGGCGGTGCCCGTTTTCGGGGATGTGTGAATGGGTGCTGCTCGCGTTCCTGGGTCTTGCCTCCGCTGCACTGGCGCAGGCACCGGCCGAGACCGGTCCCGAGGACGTGCCCGCCGACAACCGCTTCGACCCGGGGCGGATGGTGCCTTCGCTGGTCGTACCCCAGACGCACGTCACCCGCTTCCGCTTCCCGGTGCTCGACGCGCACAGCCACGACGTCTACGCGCAGGACCCGGCCGCGATTGCGGCCTGGGTCAGGCTGCAGCGCGAGCTCGGCGTCGATAAGACCCTGATCTTCACGGGCAAGACCGGCGAGGAATTTCGCGCCGCCGCGACACTGTATGCCGGCGCCTGGCCGGGCCGTTTCCTGATGTGCGCGGGAATTTCAGCCGACGGCATCGAGACGCCGGAATACGGCGAACTGCTTCGGCAGCGGCTGCGCGCGGATGTGCGGGCCGGCGCCGTGGGCCTGGGCGAGCTCACCGACAAGGGCATGGGGCTGGTGCGCGTCGGCGAGCGGCCGTATTTCATCGACGACCCGCGCTTTGACGCGCTCTGGGACGAAGCCGGGAAACTGCACTTGCCGGTATTCGTGCACATCGCCGAGCCCGCGCCCTTCTACCAGCCCGCCGATGAGCGCAACGACCTGCGGCGTTCGTTCAACTGGTCGCTGTACGGCAAGGGTACGCCGGGCTTCGAAGACATGCAGCGGCGCTTCCAGAACGTGCTCCGGCGCCATCCGCACACGAGCTTCGTGGCCGTGCATGCCTTCAATCTCGCCAACGACCTCGGGCGCGTCGGCCGGTTGCTCGACGAATTTCCCAACGTGCAGGTGGATTTCGCGGCGCGCATGTGGGAACTGGCGCGCCAGCCATTCACCGCCCGGCGCTTCATCATCCGCTACGCCGATCGCATCCTGTTCGGCACCGACAACGATCCGACCGCCGCCATGTACCTGGCGCACGTTCGCGAGCTCGAGACCGAGGACGAATGGTTCTGGCCGCCGGATGCTGAATGGTGGCGCGGCTACGGCCTGCACCTGCCGGACGCGGTGCTGCGCAAGGTCTATCGCGACAACGCGCTACGGTTGCTGCGGCAGCGCCTCGATCAGCAGTGACTGCGTGAACCGCGCCGGCAGCCGGCCGACCGGACCCTCGACCGTGCCCAGGTCGATGCCGTCGACGTAGTCGCGCACGTGGTAGCGGCCGCGCCCGAGGCCGCGAAGTTCGAGCGTGCCGTGGAACTTCGGCGCGTAGAAGGCGTAGTAGCGCGCCTCGCCCTTGGCCACGACGTGGGCCTCGGGCTTGTCGAAGCCGATGTCGTAGAGGGTGCCGAGGTACTCGCCGTCGACGAGCCGCAATTGCTGGTAGAGCCGGGTCCACTTGCCCCAGAGCGCCTCGCGTTGCGGTGTCAGCAGCAACTTCGGGTCCTTCTTTCCGGGCGCTCCCGGCCAGGCGAAGTTGGTGCCGATCACGCCGCCCACGCCGAAGGTCGAGGCGAAGTCGGTGCCATGCGCGCTCATCTCCACGTGATCGCCGAAGTAGGCGACGTGATCACCCAGCAGCGCCTTGAGCGTCTTGCCCTTGAGCCGCACCTGCCAGGAACTTTCCGGGTCGGAAGCGACGGCCATGTTGAGGTAGGGCATCGTGAAGAATGAATAACCGGTGCCGCAGGGGCAGATCTCGACGATTGCGCCGGGGCGCGTCGCCTGCGCGGCGTCCCAGATCGCCTTGAAGAACAGCGGCACGCCCGCGGCGGCATCCTCGGGCGCCGCATGCTGGTGCGCCTTGTTGAAGCAGGGCGGCGCGGCATTCAGGTGCTGGCCGTCGACCTTGAGCCCGTCGAAGCCCCATTCGCCGAGCGCCTTGCGCACGAAGGCCGCGGCGTCCTGCTGCACCGGCCCGTAGGCGGGGCACAGGTACACGGAATCCCACCAGCTGATCTTCTGTGTCGAGCCGTCGGCATTCCGGAGCAGCCAGTCGTGGTGCTCGCGGTCGGTGCGCGAGCCCGGGTCGACCGCGAGCGGTGTCCACCACAGCTGCGCCTTGAGGCCGGCCGCATGGATGCGGTCCACGAGCGCCTTCATGTCCGCATCGCCGGCAGGAAACTTCGCTGGATTGGGCCGCCAGTCGCCCTCGGCTACCTGCCAGCCGTCGTCAACCACGGCCCAGCGGAAACCCAGGCGCTTCACGACCGGCAGGCTGTCGAAGATCTGCTGCGGCGTGAATTCACGGCCGTAGCCCCAGGCGCACCAGATCGGTTCGAAGGCGTCGGCCGGCGCCGCGGGAATCCTGAGTCCCTGCTGCTGCATGATCGCCGAGTAGCCGCGGAGCGTGGCGAAGTGATCGCCGCGATGCACGCTGACGAAGCTGCGCAGCGTATCGAAGCTCGCACCCGGCGCCAGCGACTGGTGGCGCTCGACGCGCAGCGCGAGCTCCGCATCGCCATGCCCATCGCGGCGCACCGGCAGCGAGGCCAGCTTTGGCGCCAGCTCGACGTGACCGATGGCGAGGCCGAAATCGCGGCGCCACACGTCGATGACGGGCGTGCCGCCGCCGTAGTCGGAGGCGTTCATGCCGAGGAAGTTGCCGCGCGCGTAGCCGGGCTTGAGCGGCAGCAGCCAGTCCGGGCGGCTCTCATACGAGGCGGGCTGGTACGACCAGAACGCCGGCTCGCCGGCGCCCGGCTGCGGCGCGATCGCATATTGCGCGTTCGTATATCCGAGCACCTCAAGCGCCGTCGTGCCATTGTTGGTGTAGCGCACCCGCACGAACAGCCAGTGGGGCCAGGCGGGATAGCTCGCGATCTCGACGCGCTTGCTGACCGATCCCGAGCGGCCCGTCAGGCGCAAGGCGTGCCCGGCGCCCAGCTCGTCGTTGATCTCGGCTTCCTCGCGGCCCTCGAGGGCGAAATCCCGCAATTCGCCGCCGGCCGTGAGCAGGGTTTCCGAGTCGCGGAACGGGCCCGCCGCCTCGGCGGCCCCCAGCGTGGCGACTACACGGCTGCGCATCCGCTCGTCGAACTCGAGGCGCAGGCCGTCGCCCTGGGCGGCCGTGAACGATGTCAGCATCAGCAGGCTCAAACCGATCATGGTGGGATCATAGCGCGCCGCAGCCGGGTGCTCGTTACGCGCCGCGCTGGCTGTGTCGAACTCACCAGGGCTCCGGAGGCCGATCGGGTGGGCAAAGGGGCCGGGCATCCGGTAAACTGGACAGAAATGTCGAAGTAGCGCCTACGCCATTGAGCGGAAAGCTATTTTTGACCGAACATGACCCGAATGACGAGTTGCCGGAAAATCCTCCCTGTATGGATGCGAGTGCCACCGAGCCCGATCTTTCGACGACGCTGACCGGCGCGAACGCCCCATACCTCGAAAATCTCCATGCGGCCTGGCGACGCGACCCGGAAAGCGTCGGCGCTCGCTGGCGCGCCTTCTTCGAGGCGCTGTCGGCACCCGCAGCGCCCTCGGCCGCGATCGAGAAGCAGGCTGCGGTATCGCGCCTGCTGCAGACCATGAGCAACCGCGGTCACCTGGTCGCGAAGATCGATCCGCTCGGGCTCATGCGACGCGAGCGTCCGCGCGTGCTCGATCCGGCCTACGTCGGCCTGGGCGAGGCGGACCTCGACACGGAGTTCTATACCGGAAGCCGCAATGGCTGGATGCCGCGGCAGGCGACGCTGCGCGAGATCCTCGCGCGCCTCGAGCAGGTCTACTGCGGCACGATCGGCGCCGAGTTCGCGCACGTGTCGAATACCGAGGAGCGGCTGTGGCTGCAGGACGAGTTTCAGCTCGGGCGCATGCAGCAGGGCTTCAGCACCGCGGAGCGGCGTGACATCCTGCAGCGGCTGACGGCGGCCGAGGGGCTCGAGCGCTATTTGCACACGCGCTTCGTCGGCCAGAAGCGCTTCTCGCTCGAGGGCGGCGACGCGCTCATCGCCCTGCTGGACGACCTGGTGCAGGAGAGCGGGCGCGGCGGCGTCGAGGAAGCGATCGTCGCCATGGCGCATCGCGGCCGGCTGAACGTGCTCGTCAACGTGCTCGGCAAGTCGCCGGCGGACCTGTTTTCCGAGTTCGAGGGACAGGTCGCGCAGGACAAGGGCTCGGGCGACGTCAAGTACCACAAGGGCTATTCGGCGGACCTGCGTACGCCCGGCGGCAGCGTGCACGTGGTGCTGGCCTTCAATCCCTCGCACCTCGAGATCGTCAACCCGGTGGCCGAGGGTTCGGTGCGCGCGCGCCAGGAGCGTCGCGGCGACGCGAACGGCGCGCGCGTGCTGCCGATCCTGGTGCACGGCGATGCCTCGTTCGCCGGCCAGGGCGTGGTAATGGAAACGCTGCAGATGTCGCAGACGCGCGGCTTCGGCACCGGCGGCTCGATCCATGTCGTGATCAACAACCAGGTGGGATTTACCACCAGCGAGCCGCGCGATGCGCGCTCGACCGCCTACTGCAGCGACGTCGCCAAGATGATCGAGGCGCCGATCCTGCACGTGAACGCCGACGATCCGGATGCCGTGATCTTCGCCGGGCGCCTGGCGCTGCGCTATCGCCAGGCCTTCCACAAGGACATCGTGGTCGACCTGGTCTGCTACCGGCGCCTTGGCCACAACGAGGCCGACGAGCCGGCCGCGACCCAGCCGCTGATGTACCAGGCGATCCGGCGGCATCCGCCCGTGCGCGCGCTCTACGCCGAGCGCCTGCTCGCCGATGGCGTGCTGGCGGCCGGCGAAGCCGAGAAACTGGTCGAAGAGTATCGACAGGCGCTCGAGGAGGGCCGTCATCAGGCGCACGCCTCGCTCGGCATGGTCGGCAACAAGTACACCGTCGACTGGTCGCGCTACCACGACGATGACACGCATGAGCCGGTCAGCACCGCGGTGGCTCCTGCCAGGCTGGCGGCGCTGGGCCGGCGCATTCTCCAGTACCCGGAGGGCTTCACGCTCCACCCGCGCGTGGCGCAGGTGGTCGTCAACCGCGCACGCATGCTTTCCGGCGAGCTGCCCATGGACTGGGGCTGCGCTGAGACGCTGGCCTACGCCGCACTCATCGACGAGGGATTCCCGCTGCGTATCTCCGGCCAGGATTGCGGGCGCGGCACGTTCTTCCATCGCCACGCCGTGCTCCACGACCAGAACAGCGAGCGCTGCTTCATTCCCTTGCAGCACATTGGCGAGAACCAGCCGCGTGTGGCCATCATCGACTCGCTGCTGTCCGAGGAGGCCGTGCTGGGCTTCGAATACGGCTACTCGAGCACCAGCCCGGATTGCCTCGTGATCTGGGAGGCGCAGTTCGGCGACTTCGTCAATGGCGCGCAGGTGCTGGTCGACCAGTTCATCAGCTCGGGCGAGGCGAAGTGGGGACGGCTGTGCGGCCTGGTGCTGTTCCTGCCGCACGGCTACGAGGGCCAGGGACCGGAGCATTCCTCGGCCCGGCTCGAGCGCTTCCTGCAGCTGTGCGCGGAGCACAACATGCAGGTCTGCGTGCCGTCGACGCCGGCGCAGATGTTCCACATGCTGCGCCGGCAGATGTTGCGCCCGCTGCGCAAGCCGCTGGTGGTGATGACGCCAAAGAGCCTGTTGCGCCATGAGCTTTCGGTCTCCGGCGTGGCCGAGTTGACCGGCGGCGGCTTCGCGACCGTGATCGACGAGGTTGATTCGCTGCCGCGCGAGCGGGTGCGGCGGGTGGTGTTCTGCAGCGGCAAGGTTTACTTCGACCTGCTGCAGGCGCGCCGGGCCGGCGGGCTCGACGAGGTGGCCATCGTGCGCATCGAGCAGCTCTACCCGTTCCCGGCGCAGGAATATGCGGCCGTGCTGGCGCGCTACGCCCAGTCGGCGGACATCGTCTGGTGCCAGGAGGAGCCCCAGAACCAGGGGGCCTGGTTCCAGATCCGCCATCGGCTGCAGGACCTGGCCGGCGAAGGGCGGCCGGTCTACTACGCGGGCCGTCCGCCGGCCGCCGCGCCTGCCACCGGCCTGGCGCGGATCCACCAGGCCGAGCAGCGGGCGCTGGTGGAGACGGCGCTGACCGCGGCGTCCTCGAGCCCATCGCGCTCACGTCCAGTGCGAGTGGCCGCCACACAGAGGAAGAACCCATGAACGTCGAAATTCGCGTGCCGCTGTTGCCGGAGTCGGTCGCCGACGCCACGCTGGTCGCGTGGCGCAAGCAGCCGGGTGAGGCGGTGAGTCGTGACGAGAACCTCGCGGACCTCGAGACCGACAAGGTGGTACTCGAGGTGCCGGCGCCGGTGGCCGGCGTGCTGCAGGAAATCCGCGCACCGGCGGGCAGCACCGTGAAGAACGGCGAATTGCTTGCCGTCATAGCGACCGGCGACACGGCTGCCGCAAAGCCTGCCGTCAGGCCCGCGGCAGCGCCGCCGAGTCCGTCCGGCAAGGCGGCTGGCGCCGCGAAGAAGGCGGGCGCGGAAGCGACCGCGCCAAAGCTCGGGCCCGCCGCGCAGCGGGTGGCCGATGAGCTTGGCCTGGGCCGCGCGACCATCGCAGCGGCGGCCAGGGATGGCCGCGTCGCGAAGTCGGACCTCGTCGCCGCCGCCGCCGCCGCCGCGGCCGTAGCGACTACGGTCGCGCCAGTCGCGCCAGTCGTGCCAGTCGCGCTGGTAGCGCCAGGGACGACGGTCGCGCCCGATCGCGCTCCGCCGGTAAGTACGGGTGCGCGCACCGAGCGTCGCGTGGCGATGTCGCGGCTGCGACTGCGCATTGCCGAGCGCCTGGTACAGGCGCAGTCGACGCAGGCCCTGCTGACGACCTTCAACGAGGTCGACCTGACGAACATCAACGAGCTGCGCAAGCGCTACAAGGAAGAATTCGAGCAGCGCCACGGCGTCAAGCTCGGCATCATGTCCTTTTTCGTCAAGGCCGCGATCGCGGCCCTCAAGGCCTATCCGCTGGTCAATGCCGCGGTCGACGGCACCGACATCGTCTACCACGACTACTACGACATCGGCGTCGCGGTATCTACCGACCGCGGCCTGATGGTGCCGGTGCTGCGCGATGCCGACGCCATGGACTTCGCCGGCGTCGAGCGCGCCATCGGCGACTACGCGCAACGGGCGCGCAATGGCAGCATCGCGCTCGAGGACCTCAGTGGTGGCACCTTCAGCATCACCAACGGCGGCATCTTCGGCTCGCTGCTGTCGACGCCGATCGTCAATGCGCCGCAGAGCGCGATACTGGGCATGCACAAGTCGCAGCTGCGACCGGTCGTGGTCGACGGCCAGGTGGTGGCACGGCCGATGATGTACCTTGCCCTGAGCTACGATCATCGCATCATCGACGGGCGCGAGGCGGTGCAGTTCCTCGTGGCCGCCAAGGAGAGCCTGGAGGATCCGGGTCGCATGCTGCTGGGAGTCTAGGAAGGAACATGAGCGACAAGTCCGATTTCGACGTCGTGGTAATCGGTGGCGGTCCGGCCGGGTATCCGGCCGCGATCCGCGCCGCGCAGAATGGCCTCAGGGCGGCGTGCATCGACGCCTGGCGCAATCGCGACGGCAGCGGCGCCTTCGGCGGCACCTGCCTCAATGCCGGCTGCATCCCGTCCAAGGCGCTGCTGGAATCCTCCGAGCTGTGGCATCGCGCGCAGCACGAACTGGCGGTCCACGGCATCAAGGCCGGCACGCTCAGCCTTGACCTGACGGCGATGCAAAAGCGACGAGCCACGATCGTCAGCTCGCAGACCCGCGGCGTGGCGGCGCTGCTCAAGGGCGCCGGCGTGACGGCGAAATTCGGCCGGGGCCGCCTGTTGCCGGGGCGTGTCGTCGAGGTGACCGGGCACGACGGCAAGGTCGAGCAGCTGCGGGCGCGCCACGTCGTGCTCGCCAGCGGCTCCGAGCCGACGGCCCTCAAGTTCATGCCCTTCGACGGCAAGCAGGTCATCGATTCCTGGAGCGCCCTCGAGCTGGACTCGGTGCCGGCGCGCCTGTGCGTGATCGGCGCGGGAGTGATCGGCCTGGAGCTGGGCAGCGTCTGGCGGCGCCTCGGCTCCGAGGTCGTGGTGCTCGAGGCGCTCGACAGCCTGCTGCCGATGGCCGACGCGCAGCTGGCGGCGGAAGCTGCCCGGCATTTCAGGAAGCTCGGGCTCGACATCCGGCTGGGCGCAAAGGTGAGCGGGGCGGAGCCCGGCAAGGACGGCATCAGCGTGCGTTACACCGATGCCAAGGGCGAGCATGCGGTTGCGGCGGACAAAGTTGTGGTAGCGGTCGGTCGCCGCCCTTACACGGCGGGGCTGTTGGCCGATGGAACCGGGGTGCGCATCGACGAGCAAGGATTCATCACGGTCGATGATACCTGCGCCACCGGCGCCGAGAACGTCTGGGCCGTCGGCGACGTGGTGCGCGGGCCGATGCTGGCGCACAAGGGCAAGGAGGAGGGCATCGCGGTCGCCGATCGCATTGCCGGCAAGTACGCGCACGTCAACTACGCGCTGGTTCCGGCCGTGATCTATACGGCGCCGGAGATCGCCTGGGTGGGGCAGACCGAGGCGCAGGCGCGCGCCGCCGGCGTCGAGTGCAAGGTGGGCGTGTTCCCGTTCGCGGCCAGCGGCCGCGCGCGCGCCATGGAGGCTCCGGCCGGGTTCGTAAAGCTCATCGCGGCGAGTGCGAGCGACGAGATCCTCGGCGTGCACATCATCGGCCCGATGGCGGGCGAGCTGATCGCCGAGGCCGTGCTGGCGATGGAATTCCGCGGCAGCGCCGAGGACCTGCAGCGCACGATGCACGCGCATCCGACGCTGGCCGAGGCGCTGCACGAAGCCGCGCTCGCGGCCGACAAGCGCTCGATCGACAACCTCAACCGCTGAGCCGGCGCGCGCCGCGCCGATCGCGAGGCGCCCTCAGCCGGCGCGCTGCGCGCGCAGCACACTGTTGATGCCGCCGAGGCGCTTGAGCAGTTGCCGCAGCTGCGCGGTGTCGCGCACCGCGGTGCGCATGTTGATCGTGGCGACGCGGTCCGCCGGGTCGACGTGCGAATTGACGCTGTCGATGCTAAGCCGCTCCAGCGCCATCGCGTCGGAGACATCGCGTAGCAGGCCGCGCCGGTCGAAGGCCTCGACGCGGATCTGCACCGGCATGAGTTCCTCCGCGCCCCGGTTCCAGTCCACGTGCAGCACCCGCTCCGGATGCAGCGCGCGCATGCGCGCCAGGCTCCGGCATCCGGCCGCGTGCACCGTGACCCCGCGACCCAGCGTCAGGTAGCCCGCGATCGCCTCGGGCGGCATCGGAGCGCAGCAGCGCGCCATGGTCGTGGGCATGTCGCCCACGCCCTCGATGTCGACGGCCGTCGCCCGGCGTGGGCGCGGGCGCTTCAGGCGCGACAGCAGCGCCTCGGCCTCGACCCCGGGGGCGGGCGGCGGCGCCACGGGCGCTGGCGCCACGGCCGCGCTGCCGCTGGCCAGGCTGGCCGCCGCATCGAGCTGGTGGAACCAGGCCCGCACCTTGGCGCGACTGCGCGCCGAGGCGAGGAATCCTCCCTCGGGCGCAAGCCAGTCACGGCTCGGGCCGCCGCTGCGCCCGGTGATGACCTCGACGATCTCGCCGTTGGCGAGCGCCTGGTTCAGGGGCGCGATGCGCCCGTTGACGCGTGCGCCGCGGCAGCTGTGGCCGAGCTGGGTGTGCACGTGGTAGGCGAAATCGAGCGGCGTCGCGCCGCGCGGCAGGTCGATGACCTCGCCGCGCGGGGTCAGGGCGTAGATGCGGTCGGTGAACAGCTCCTGCCTGACGCTGTCGATGAAGTCGCCGCCGGTGGCAGCGGCCCGCGACGGATCGAGCATCTGGCGCACGCGTTCGATCTTGCGCTCATACAGCGCGTCGCGCGCGCTGCCCTCCTTGTAGCGCCAGTGCGCCGCAACGCCGAGCTCGGCGTACTCGTGCATCGCGCGCGTGCGGATCTGGATCTCGAGCGACTTCCCCTCCGGGCCGACCACGGCGGTGTGGATCGAGCGGTACTGGTTGTCCTTCGGCGTGGCGATGTAGTCGTCGAATTCGCCCGGCAGGATGCGCCACAGGCCGTGCACGACGCCGAGTGCCGCGTAGCAGTCCGCCACGCTCGCGACCACCACGCGGACCGCGCGCACGTCGTAGAGTTCGCTGAAGTCGAGCTGCTTGCGTTGCATCTTGCGCCAGATGCTGTAGATGTGTTTCGGGCGCCCGTAGACCTCGGCCTCGATCCCGGCGCCCGCGAGCTCGTCGTGCAGCAGCGTGCAGACGCCCTCGAGGTATTGCTCGCGCGCCACGCGCCGCTCGACCAGCGCCGCGGCGATGCGCCGGTATTCCGCGGGCTCGAGCTGGCGGAACGCGAGGTCCTCGAGTTCCCATTTCAGGCTCCAGACTCCGAGGCGGCTCGCCAGTGGCGCGTGGATCTCGCGCGCCTCGAGCGCCAGGCGCACACGCTCGGGCTCGGGCAGGCTGCGGGCGCGGCGCAGCTGCACCAGCGTCGAGGCCAGCCGCGCCACGACCAGTCGCGGATCGGCGGCCAGCGCCAGCAGCATCTTGCGCAGGGTCTCGGCCTGCTGCGCGTTGAGTCCGCGGCTCGTGGTCCAGTCCGACGGCAGGCCGAAATCACCGAGCTGTTCGAGTTCGCGGGCGAGGCGCTCGGCGTCGACGCCGAAGCGCGCCATCGCCGTCGTTGCGCTGCAGCCAAGGCCGGCGGCGCGGGCCTGCGCGATCCAGGCGGCCACGGCGACTTCGGGTTCGCCCGTGATCCGGCCGACGAGCTCGGCCGTCTCCGCGCCTGCGGCGAGCCGTTCCGGATCCTGGTCGAGCTCCGTGAACGCGGCGCGTGCCGCAGCGATCGCGGCCGCGGCGGCGGCCGCGGGCGGCGCGGCGGATTTCATCGTCGTTTCCAAGATCGCTCGCGCGTATTGTCCGTGTGACCGGGACCTCTTCCGGCTATCATTCTTATAATGGATATCCACGGCAAGGGGCCACATGTCGCGCTATTCCAGCGGGTCCTGGCGCAGCTACCAGCTTCCTAAAGCCGGCGCCGGCGCCACGCCCGTCGCGCCTGCCACGGGCGCGCCACGGCTGCCGGCCCGCATGCCGTGCCGCATCCTTGGCCTGGACCCGGGCTCGCTGCGCACCGGCTACGGCCTGATCGACTGCACCGGCGCGGGCGAACGGCACGTGGCGCACGGCTGCGTCAACGCGGGGCGCGGCGAGTTCGTGCTGCGCCTGCGACGGATCTTCGAGGCTGTCGTCGCGCTGGTCGAACTGCACCGGCCCGACGAGATCGCCGTCGAGCGCGTGTTCGTGCACCTCAATCCCGACAGCGCCCTCAAGCTCGGGCAGGCCCGCGGCGCGGCCATCTGCGCCGCGCTGGCCGCCGGCGCGAGCGCCCACGAGTACGCGCCGCGCGCGATCAAGCTCGCGGTCAGCGGCTTCGGCGCGGCCGACAAGACCCAGGTCGCACGTATGGTGACCGCGCTGCTGGGTCTGCCGCGCCGCCCGGTGGCCGATGCAGCCGACGCCCTGGCCGTGGCCTTGTGCCATGCCCAGGCACGCCGGCTCGCGCTGCTGGTCGCGCCCGCGCCGGCGGCGCGCGCCGTGCGCCGCGCAGGGCAGTCGACGGCGCGCGCAAGCGCGCGTGCGGGCGTGCGCGCGTGATCGGCTCGCTCGCGGGCCTGCTGGCGCAGAAATCGCCGCCTGCGCTGCTGGTGGAGGTCGCCGGGGTCGGCTACGAGCTCGAGGCGCCGATGTCGACGTTCTACCAGCTGCCGCCGGTCGGCCAGGCGGTGCGCTTGCTGACCCATCTCGTCGTCCGGGAGGACGCGCACTTCCTCTACGGCTTCGGCACCGACGGCGAGCGCGCGCTGTTTCGCGCGCTGTTGAAGGTCTCGGGCGTGGGCCCGAGGATCGCGCTCGCCATCCTCTCGGGCAGCTCAGCCGAGGGCTTCGCGGCCTGCGTGCAGGCCAGCGACGTCGCCGCGCTGACGCGCATCCCCGGCGTCGGCCGCAAGATCGCCGAGCGCCTGATCGTCGAAATGCGCGATCGGCTCGCGGTCCAGGCCGGCGGCGTGGGCGCGGCCATGGCCGCGGCGCCCGTGGGCGTAGCCGCGGAGGCTTACAGTGCGCTGCTGGCGCTCGGTTACCGGCCGGGCGAAGCCACGCGCCTGCTCAAGAATGCCGATCCCAACGGCAGCACCGAGGAAATGATCCGGGGCGCGCTCCAGGGCGCGGCGCGCGAATGAACCCGCCTGCAGGCGAAGAGCGGCTCGTGAACGCCGGCCTGCGCAGCGACGAAGAACTCGCCGACCGCGCGATCCGGCCGCGCAGCTTCGCCGAGTACGTGGGCCAGGAGCAGGTCAAGAACCAGATGGGCATATTCATCGAGGCCGCGCGGCAGCGCGCCGAGGCGCTCGATCACGTGCTGATCTTCGGTCCGCCGGGGCTGGGCAAGACCACGCTCGCGGTCATCATCGCCGCCGAGCTCGGCGTCAACCTGCGCCAGACCTCGGGCCCGGTGCTCGAGCGGCCGGGCGACCTCGCGGCCATCCTCACCAACCTGCAGCCGCGCGACGTGCTGTTCGTCGACGAGATCCACCGCCTCAGCCCGATCGTCGAGGAGGTGCTGTACCCGGCGCTGGAGGACTACCAGCTCGACATCATGATCGGCGAGGGGCCGGCGGCGCGCTCGATCAAGCTCAACCTGCCGCCGTTCACGCTGGTCGGGGCCACGACGCGCGCGGGGCTGCTGACCTCGCCGCTGCGTGACCGCTTCGGCATCGTGCAGCGCCTCGAGTTCTACAGCGTGGCCGAGCTCGAGCGCATCGTCACGCGCTCGGCCGGCATCCTGCAGGTGCCGATCGTGCCGGCGGGGGCGCAGCGCATCGCGCAGCGCGCGCGCGGCACGCCGCGCATCGCCAACCGCCTGCTGCGGCGGGTGCGCGACTACGCGCAGGTGCGCGGCGGCGGCGCAGGTCGACGAGCCGGTCGCCACCGCCGCCCTCGACCTGCTGGAAGTCGATCCGCTCGGCTTCGATACCCTCGATCGCAAGCTGCTGCTGACGATCATGGAGAAATTCGACGGCGGGCCGGTCGGCATCGAGAGCCTCGCCGCGGCGATCGGCGAGGAGCGCGGCACGCTCGAGGACGTAATCGAGCCTTACCTCATCCAGCAGGGATTCCTGGCGCGCACCGCGCGCGGGCGCATCGCCACGCGCAACGCCTGGCAGCACTTCGGGCGCAAGGTGCCCGAGCGCGCGGCCGCCAACCTGCCGCTGTTCGGGGATGGTTCGTGAGCGCCTTCCACTGGTCGGCGCGCGTCTACTGGGAGGACACCGACGCCGGCGGCGTGGTCTATTACGCCAACTACCTCAGGTTCCTCGAGCGCGCGCGCAGCGAGTGGCTGCGCGCGCGCGGCCACGCGCAGACGGCGCTGGCCGTCGATCCGGGCGTGCTGTTCGCCGTCGCCGAGGTGCACATCCGCTATCGCCGGCCGGCGCGGCTCGATGACCTGCTCGTGATCAGCTGCCAACCCGAACCGGATGGTGCCAGCACGCTGCGCTTCCGGCAGCAGGTGCATCGCGACAGCGTCGAGGGCGAGCTGCTGGCCAGCGCGGACGTGCGCGTGGTGTGCGTGGACGCCGCGGGCTTCAAGCCGCGGCGCCTGCCGGCGGCGATCCTCGAGGATTTGCGCTAGCCATGGGCGAGCTGTCGATCCTGCGGCTCGTGATCCAGGCCGGGCCCGTGGTCAAGGTGGTGCTGGCCCTGCTGCTGGTCGCCTCGCTCATGTCCTGGGCGATCATCTTCGACAAGCGCATGTTGGTGCGGCGCGCGCGCCGCGACTCGGATCGCTTCGAGAACAGCTTCTGGTCGGGTGGTGACCTGTCGGCGCTTTTCCGTTCCATCGAGGCGCGCGGGCGGGCGACCGGCATGGAAAGCATCTTCGAGTTCGGCTTCCGCGAGTTCGCCCGGCTCCGGCAGCAGCAGGATGCAGGCGCCGACCTGCTGCTCGAGGGCGCGCGGCGCGCGATGCGGGTTGCGCAGCTCAAGGAAATCGACCGCCTCGAGCACAGCCTGGCGACGCTGGCCACGGTCGGCTCGACCAGCCCCTACGTCGGCCTGTTCGGTACTGTGTGGGGCATCATGAGCGCCTTCACTTCGCTCAGCAGTGTCCAGCAGGCCACGCTGGCCGCGGTCGCGCCGGGAATTGCCGAGGCGCTGGTGGCCACGGCGTTTGGCCTGTTCGCGGCCATTCCGGCCGTGATCGCCTACAACCGCTACGCCGACCAGATCGGTCGCCTGGAAATGCGCTACGACGGCTTCATGGAAGAGTTCTCGACCATCTTGCAGCGCCACGCCGCCCGCGGCGCGTCCGGAGGCTGAGCCATGGCAGCGGGCAGCCGACCGCGACGGCGCCTGATCGGCGAGATCAACGTCGTGCCCTACATCGACGTCATGCTCGTGCTGCTGATCATCTTCATGATCACCGCGCCGTTGCTGACGCAGGGGATCAAGGTCGACCTGCCGAAGGCGAAGGCGGAACCTCTGAGCGCCCACGCGGTCAACAACCTCGAGCCGCTGATCCTGTCGGTGGATGCGCGCGGGCGGCTGTACCTGAACGTCGGGGCCAGTCCCGCAGCAGCCGATCGATGAGGCCACGGCGCTGGCGCGGGCCACGGCGGCGCTGCGACGCTCGCCGCAGCGGGTCGTGCTGGTCAAGGGCGACCGCGCGGTGCCCTATGGACGTGTCGTCGCGGCCATGGTCATGCTGCAGCAGGCAGGCGCCACCAAGCTCGGATTTCTGACCGAGCCGCCGCCACCGATCCCGGCTCCCGCGCAGCCATGAGCCCTGCTGGGCGCGGCGCCGGACGCCGGTGGCTGGCGGTGTCGCTGTCGATCCTCGTCCACGGCGGGCTGGTTGCGGCGCTGGCCTGGAGTTGGTGGAAGCTGCGCGCGCCCGTACGCGCGCCCGAGCAATTGGCGATCGAGGCGACCGTGGTGCTGGCGCGGTCCACGACGGCTGCGCCCGCGCCGGCCACGAGCCGTCACCGCGCCGCCCGGCGCCGCCAGCCCCGCCGCCCGCGCCGGAGCGCGAGCAGGCAGCCGCGGCGGCCGAGGAGAAGCGGGCCGAGGAGCAGGCGCGGCGCGAACGCGAGCAACAGGCGGAGGCCAGGCGATCAAAGGATGCGAGCAGGAGACGGCGGAACGCGTGGCCCAGGAGCAGGCGCAGCGCGCGGCGCGCGACAAGGCGCGAGCGCGGAAGCCGGAGCTGCGCGCGCAGCTCGCCACCGAGGAGCGTGTCAACGCCGCGCGCGGCAGCGCCGAGGCGGCATCCTGGCTGGCGCTGATTCGCGACCGGGTCACGCGGGCCTGGATCCGCCCGCCGAGCGCGCGAGCTGGGGTAAACTGCGAAGCTGCACGTGACGCAGGTGCCCGGTGGAGTGGTCACGGGCGTGCAGATCGGCAGCTGCAATGGCGACGCGGCGGTGCGCGAGTCGATCGAAGCGGCGGTCTACCGGGCTTCACCGCTGCCGACACCCTCGAATCCGGACCTGTTCGATCGCAACCTGAAGTTCAACTTTCATCCCGATGAGTGACCGACGCGTGCGCAAGGCCGGCTCCAGCAAGACGATGCTGATTGGACTGGCGCTGGCCGGATTGGGCGGTGCCCCGGCGCGCGCGCCGAACTGCAGATCGACATCACCAAGGGGGTGACCGACCCGATACCGATCGCGGTCGTGCCCTTTGGCCAGGCCGCGGGCCCGGCCAGCGCCTTCGATTACGCTGCCGTCGTGCAGCACGACCTCGACGGCAGCGGCCGCTTCCGCACCATGGAGCGGCGCCGGCTGCGCACGCAGCCGACGCGCTCTGCCGAGGTCGCGGTGGCCGACTGGCATGCCGACGGCCAGGACTACGTGCTCGTCGGGCGCGTGACGGCGGGCGCCAGGCCGCAAATCGACTGCGAGCTGGTGAACGCCCTGACCGGCCAGCTGCTCGGCAGCCGGCGCGTTGGTGCCGATGCGGCCAATCCGCGCGCCGCGGCGCACCAGGTCAGCGACTTCGTCTACGAGAAGATCATCGGCACGCGCGGCGCCTTCGCCACCCGCATCGCCTACGTGGCCGTCGACGGCGCGCCGCCGGCGCAGCGCTTCCAGCTGATCGTCGCCGACGCCGACGGCGAGAATTCACAGGTCGTGCTCGACTCGCACCAGCCCATCATGTCGCCGGCCTGGTCGGCGGACGGACAGTGGCTGGCCTACGTGTCCTTCGAAAATCGCGCAGCCTCCGTGGTGGTGCAGGAGTTGCGCAGCGGCGAGCGCCGCCAGGTGTCGGCGCGCACCGGCGTCAACGGCGCGCCGGCCTGGTCGCCCGACGGGCGACGGCTCGCGCTGACACTGTCCGGATCAGGCGGCAACCTCGATATCTACGTGCTCGACCTCGGCGACCCAGGCGCTGACGCGCATCACCGACGATCCGGCCATCGACACCGAAGCCGGCCTGGAGCCCCGACGGCACGCAACTCTATTTCACCTCCGACCGCTCCGGCGGCCCGCAGATCTACCGCACCGACGTCGCCCAGCACCAGCACGTGCAACGCCTGACCTTCGGTTCTGCCTACAACGCGCGCCCGCGCCTGTCGCCCGACGGCCGGCTGCTGGCGCTGGTCTCGCGCGAGGGTTCCGACTATCGTATTGCAGTCCAGGACCTGGCGAGCGGCAACGTGCGCGTGCTGACGCGTGGCAGCCTCGACGAGTCGCCGAGCTTCGCGCCCAACGGCATGAGCCTGATCTACGCGGGCCGCAGCGGCGAACGTGGCGCGCTGGCGACCGTGGCCATCGACGGGCAGGTCACGCAGCAGCTCAAGTCCGATCGCGGTGACGTGCGCGAACCGGTGTGGGGACCATTCCTGTCGGGACCTTAGCGGATTACTGGAGTAGACGCATATGTGGAAACAAATGTTGGTGGCGATGACCGGAACGCTGTTACTGCTGGCCGGGTGCTCGGGCAAGTCGGACCAGCGCGAGCCGGGGACCGCCGAAGCGCTCGTGACCACCGACAGCGGCAGCTCGGGTGCTGCGGCCGGTGCTGCGGGGACAGTCGGTGCAGAGGGCGCCGGTGCGGAGGGGCAGGGCGGAGGCGCCTCGGCGCCCGCCGGCGTGGCCCGCCTGGTCTACTTCGACTTCGACAGCAGCGAGATCCGGCCGGAATTCGTCAGCGTCATCGCCGCGCACGCCAAGGCGCTGGCGCGCAATGCCAGCGTGCGCGTACGGCTCGAGGGCCACACGGACGAGCGCGGCTCGCCAGAGTACAACATCGGCCTTGGCGAGCGGCGCTCGCAGGCCGTCAAGCGCGCCCTGCTGCTGCAGGGCGTTGCCGAGTCGCAAGTGGCGACCGTGAGCTACGGCGAGGAGCGGCCCGCGGTGACTGGCGCGACCGAGGCGGCCTGGGCCAAGAACCGCCGCGTCGAGTTCGTGTACCTCAATTGATGAAGATCGCCGCAGTCGTCACGATCGCCGCGCTGCTGCTGGCCGGCTGCGCCACGAATCCCGCCAACGATCCGTTGCAGGTCAAGCTCAATGACATCGACTCGCGCCTCGGCAGCGTCGAGCGCGTCGTCAATAACCAGAGCCTGGTCGAGCTCTCGCGCCGCATCGACGCGCTCGAGGCGCAGTTGCGCGAACTGCGCGGCCAGATCGAGGTGCTGCAGAACAACGCCGAGGTGGGCAAGAAGTCGGGGCGCGACCTCTACGCCGATCTCGACAAGCGCCTGAGCGCGCTCGAGGGCGGGGGTCGGGGTGGCGCGGGCGTGGCCGAGGGTGGCGCGGCCGGCGCTGCCGTCGCTGGCGTCGCGACCGCGGGCGGCGCCGCTGCTGCCGCAGCGGGCGCGGCCGGAGCCACCGCGCCCGTCGACGCGCAGTCCGCCTACAACGCGGCCTTCGAGAAGCTCAAGGCCGGCGGCTACGCGGAGGCCATTGCCGCCTTCAAGTCCTTCATGACCCACTATCCATCCAGCGACTTGCTCGACAACGCGCAGTACTGGATCGGCGAGGCCTACTACGTGACGCGCGATTACGAGCACGCTGCGCAGGCCTTCCGCGCCGTCGGCGAGCGCTGGCCGAATTCGCGCAAGGCCCCGGACGCGCTGCTCAAGCTTGGCTACACCCAATTCGAGCAGAAACACCTGACCGAGGCGCGCGCCACGCTGAATCTCGTGGTCGAGCGCTATCCTGGGGCGCGATGCGGCGCGCCTCGCGCAGGAACGCCTGCAACGGTTGCCGCCGGAGTCGCATTGAGCCAGGCCGAGCGGCTCAAGATCACCGAGATCTTCCACTCGCTCCAGGGCGAGGCGCAGTACGTCGGCATGCCGACGGTGTTCGTGCGGCTCACCGGCTGCCCGCTGCGCTGCCAGTACTGCGACACCGCCTACGCCTTCCACGGCGGCGAGTGGTGGACGATTGCCGACATCGTCGCGAAGGTGGCGGAATATGGCGCGCGCGACGTGTGCGTCACGGGCGGTGAGCCGCTCGCGCAACGTCACTGCCTGCTGCTGCTGCGCGAATTGTGCGAGCGCGGCTTCCGGGTCTCGCTCGAGACCAGCGGCGCGCTCGACGTCGCCGCGGTCGATCCACGCGTGAGCCGCGTGGTCGACGTCAAGACGCCGGGCTCGGGCGAGGAGGCGCGCAACCTGTACCCGCAGTTGCAGACCCTGCGCGCTCCCGACCAGGTCAAGTTCGTGATCTGCTCGCGTGCCGACTACGAGTGGAGCCGGGAGAAGCTGCGCGAGCTGGCGCTGGCGGAGCGATGCGAGGTGCTGTTCTCGCCGAGCTACGGCCAGCTCGAGCCGCGCGAGCTGGCCGAATGGATGCTGGCCGACCGCCTGCCGGTGCGCTTCCAGCTGCAGCTGCACAAGATCCTGTGGGGCGAGGCGCGTGGCCGCTGAGCGGGCCGTGGTGCTGCTGTCCGGCGGGCTCGACTCGGCGACCGCGCTGGCCTGGGCCCGGGAGCGCGGCTACGACTGCCACGCGCTGTCGGTCGCCTACGGCCAGCGCCATCGCGCCGAGCTCGACGCGGCCGCGAACGTGGCGCGGAGCCTGGGCGCGGCCTCGCACCGCATCCTGCACGTGGACCTGGGCTCCCTCGGAGGCTCGGCGCTCACCGACGAGCGCATCGCCGTGCCGGAGAACGGTGGCAGGGCATCCCCGTGACCTATGTGCCGGCGCGCAACACCGTGCTGCTCGCGCTCGCGCTCGCCTGGGCCGAAGTGCTGGGCGCACGCTACCTCGTGATCGGGGTCAACGCCGTCGACTACTCCGGTTATCCGGACTGCCGGCCCGAATTCATCGCCGCCTTCGCCCACCTGGCGCGCGTCGCCACCAGGGCCGGCGTCGAGGGAAAGGCGCTACAGGTGCATGCGCCGCTGCTGCAGTGGAGCAAGGCGCGGATCATCGAGGAAGGCCTGCGCCTCGGCGTCGACTTCGCACTCACCGTGTCCTGCTACCAGGCGGACGCGCACGGGCGCGCCTGCGGGCGCTGTGATTCCTGCCGCCTCCGGCGCGAGGGGTTCGCGGCCGCGGGTGTCGCCGACCCTACGCGCTACCAGTGACGGCCCCTGCGCTGGTGCCTGCGGCCCCGTCATGGTTAAGATGCGTCGCAGCGATCCCCTGAGTGTTTACAGGCCCCAGGTTGCAGGCGATGGCATGAAGAAGACGCTCGGGAGCTACCTGATCGCGACTCTCGAGGCGAGGGGCGTGCGGCACGTGTTCGGCATACCGGGCGTGCACAACCTCGAACTCTATCGCGGCCTCGCGCAATCCGGGATCCGCCATGTCACCGGCCGGCACGAACAGGGGCTCGGCTTCATGGCGGACGGCTACGCGCGCGTCGCCGGGCGGCCGGGCGTGTGCTTCACGATCACGGGCCCGGGGCTCGGCAACATCGTGACTGCGCTCGGCCAGGCCTACGGCGATTCGATCCCGGTGCTGGTGGTCTCGAGCGAGAATCGTGGCGCGGAGATTGGCACCGGGCGCGGCTTCCTGCACGAGATGCCCGCGCAGCTCGCCATCGCCTCGCAGGTGACGGGCTCGAGCCGCCGCGTCTCGAGCCCGGGCGAGTTGCCCGAGGCCGTGGCCGAGGCCTTCGGGACGCTGGAGCGCGGCCGTCCGCGTCCCGCCTACATCGAGATTCCGCGTGACGTGCTGGCTGCCGAGGCCAGCGCATTGCCGCCCCCCGCAGCTGCGCCGCCGCCCGCGCGGCCCACGGCTCCTGCTGCCGCGCTCGCCGAGGCCGCCCGGCAGCTGCGTGCCGCGCGCCTTCCCGTCATCCTCGCGGGTGGTGGCGCGCGCGGCGCGGCGCGCGAGTTGCGGCAGCTGGCCGAGCATCTCGGTGCGCCGCTCGTCATGACGATCAACGCGCGCGGCCTGCTGCCGCCCGAACATCCACTCGGCATCTCGATGAGCCCCTCGCTCGATGCCGTGCGCAAGCTGATCGGGGAGGCCGACCTGGTGCTGGCCGTGGGCACCGAGCTGGGGCAGACCGACTACGACATCTACGCGGTCGAGCCCTTCCAACAGCCGCGCCAGCTCATCCGCATCGACATCGACGCGGCCCAGCTCGAGCGCAATGCTCGCCCGACGCTGGCGCTGTGTGCCGATGCGGCGGCCGCGTTGCGTGCAATCCTCGCGCTGGACCTCGGTCCGGCGCGCCAGCGGCAGCAGGCTGCCATGGTGGCGGAAACCTGCACGCGCGCGCTTGACGCGCTGGTCCCGGCCATGCGCCGCGAGTTGCAGTTCCTCGACGCCATCCGCACGACGCTGCCCGCGGCGATATTGGTCGGCGATTCGACCCAGGTCGTGTACGCGGGCAACCTGGGCTATGCCGCGGCCACCCCCGGCTCCTGGTTCAACAGCGCGACCGGATTCGGCACGCTGGGATATGCATTACCGGCTGCGACCGGGGCCGGGCTCGCGGCGCCCGACCGACCCGTCGTCTGCCTCGTGGGCGACGGCGGATTCCAGTTCACGCTCAGCGAACTCGCCGTGCCACGCGACGTCGACGCCTGGCTGGTGATCATCGTCTGGAACAACCACGGCTACGGCGAGATCAAGACCTCGATGCTGGCCGTGGACATCGACCCGGTCGGCGTGGACGTGCAGCCACCGGATTTCAGCCATCTTGCGCACGCCTACGGGTATGCGCACAAGGCGGTCGACAGCCTCGAATCGCTCGAGCGCGCGCTGCGCGAATTCTCGGCGCGGCGCCAGGTCGTCATGATCGAGGTGCGGGGCGAGGCCTTCGAATGAGCTCGCCGACGCTGCCCCGGCTGTCCGCCCTGGCGCAGTGGGTTGCGCCGGACGGCACCGACCCGTGGGTGCTGCACTGGGAGGCGCGGCGGGCCGAGGCCGCCGGCAAGGACGTCATCGTCCTCAGCGTCGGCGACCCCGACATCGATACGCCCGCCGCCGTGATCGACAGGGCCGTCGAGGCCATGCGCGGCGGCGACACGCATTACACCGAGACGGCGGGCCGGCCGGCGCTGCGGGCGGCCGTCGCCGCGCGCCACGTGGCGCGCAGCGGCCAGGCCGTCACGGCCGACAACGTCATCGTGCTTGGCGGCACGCAGAATGCCCTGTTCGTGGCTTCCTTGCTGCTGGCGGGCCCGGGCGATGAGGTCATCGCCCTCGACCCGATGTACGCCACGTATCCGGCCACCATCCGTGCGTCGGGCGCCACGCTGGTCCCTGTGCCCACGCCCGAGGCCAAGGATTTCCACACTGACCTCGCGCTGATCGAGGCGGCCGTCACGCCACGCACGCGCGCGATTTTCCTGGCGACTCCGAACAATCCGAGCGGCGTCGTGCTCGGCGAGGCGGAGGTGGATGGGCTCGCCGAGCTGGCGCGCCGGCGCGGACTGTGGCTGGTGTCGGATGAGGTTTACGCTGGGATCGCCGACGGCGGCCGCGTGCCGAGCCTCGGCGCCCGGCTGCCGGACCAGGTGCTGACGGTGGCGAGCCTGTCCAAGACCCACGCCATGACCGGCTGGCGCTGCGGCTGGCTTGTGGGGCCGAAGAAACTGATCGACCATGCCCACGACCTGGCTCAATGCATGCTCTACGGCTTGCCGGGCTTCGTGCAGGAGGCCGCCACCACGGCGCTGGGCATGGCGGAGCAGTCCGAGGCGGCCATGCGCGAGTACTGCAGCAAGCGCAGCCAGATCCTGTTTGCGGGGCTCGAGGGCGTGCCCGGCATCCGCGCATTCCGGCCCGAGGCCGGCATGTTCATGCTCATCGACGTGCGTGGCACGGGCCTGAGCGGCGCCGACTTCGTGCCGCGGCTCTATCACGCCGAGGGCGTCTCGGTGCTCGACGGCTCGGTGTTCGGGCGCGAGACGGCGGGCTGCGTGCGCGCCTCCGTCGCGGTCGAGGAATCGCAGCTCGCCGAGGCGGCACGGCGAATCCGGCGTTACTGCACTAAACTCGCGGGGGAACGCTGAGCGCTGCGCGGCGGGCCGGCCTTGGTATGATCCGCCCCAATGCTGTCAGGCCCGTGGCAGCACTTTGGGTCGGTAGCTCAGTTGGTAGAGCAGCGCCCTTTTAAGGCGTTGGTCGTGGGTTCGAGCCCCACCCGACCCACCATGAGTGGTCAACCATGAGAAGGAAGAAGGCCATGAAAAAAGCAACCATATTCGGCTTGGCATTGTTGCTGGGATCCGCCGCTGCGTTGCAGGCAAGGGCCGCGGCGGATGAGACAGAGAAGGCGGTCGAGGCGCAGGAGCAGCAGTGGGTGAAGGCCAATAACGCTAATGATGTGACCCTCGAGGCCACTCTGCTGGCGGATGGCTTCTTTGCCGTCGAGTCCGATGGCAAGGTCGTCGACAGAGACAAGTTCCTTGCGGAAGAAAAGGCAACCCGGTACACGCACGTGGCTGTCGAGAGCGTGATCGCGCACGTACACGGTGCGACCGCGGTCGCGACATATGTGTTTACCGCCAAGGGTACTGGCTCCGACGGCAAGCCAATGGATATACGTGTACGTGTAACGGATACCTGGGTGAGGATGCCCAGTGGCAAGTTGCAGTGTGTTGCGACAGTGGATACGGCGTTGAAGTCGTAACCGACGCGCAATCGGCGGCGCGCGGCGGAACCGGCTTCGGTGGCGCCGCCTGCCGACCGTCGACCATTCGCGTACGGGTGGCGGCGGCGCTTTCGTGAGCGTTACGTTTATCATACAAGAGCATGAATAGCGCCGCGGATCCTACCGGTACGGTCGATGTCGCCCTGGAACACGCCGGGCGGCTCATGGCGAGCAACCCGGCCCTGGCGCTCGAGCAGGCCAGGGAGATCCTCAAGGTCGCGCCTAACCATCCCCCCGCGACGCTCATGCTGGGCGTGGCTCAGCGCGCCACCGGGGATCTGGCGGCTGCCCTCAAGACCCTGAAGTCTCTGGCTGATGCCCAGCATCGATGGGCGGCTGCCCATTATGAGCTGGGCCGCACTCTCGCGGAGGCGCAGCAGTTTGACGCTGCGATCACCGCCTTGCGGCGAGCGGTTGAGCTGAAGCCGGAATTGCCCGAGGCCTGGCGCTCGCTCGGAGACATGCTGACCATCACGGGCGATGCCACGGGGGCAGACAGCGCCTACGCACACCAGATCAAGGTCTCGACGCATGATCGGCGCCTCCGGACTGCGGCGGTAGCGCTGATCGCCAGTGACATCCCGAAGGCGGAAGCTGTGCTGCGTGCGCACCTGCTGGAGTTTCCGACCGACGTCGCGGCACTGCGCATGCTGGCCGAGGTGGCAGGCCGGCTCGGGCAGAACGCCGATGCCCAGCTACTGTTGGAGCGCTGCCTCGAGCTTGCGCCCAGTTTCAATGCGGCACGCCACAACTATGCTCTTATCCTGCACCGGCGCAACAAACCCGCGGAGGCCTTACGAGAGCTCGAAGCCTTGCTCGAAGCCGACCCGCGGAACCCGGCCTATCTCAATGCACAGGCGGTAGTGCTGGCGAAGATCGGCGACTACCGCGAAGCCCTGGAAATCTACGCCCAAGTTCTGGCGCGCGGCCCGAAGAACGCCAAGGTCTGGATGAGCTATGGGCATGCGCTCAGCGCCGCCGGGCGGGAGCAGGAAGGCATCGCCGCCTATCGTCGCAGCATTCACTTGGCGCCAAACCTGGGTGAGGCCTATTGGAGCCTGGCGAACCTGAAGACCTTTCGTTTCACCGCCGATGAGTTGCGGGCGATGCGCGCGCAACTCGAGCGCACGGAACTCGGCGAAGAGGACCGCTTCCATTTTCATTTTGCCCTGGGGAAGGCCCTCGAGGATGCCGAAGACTATGCTGGCAGCTTCGAACAGTATGACGCTGGGAATCGACGGCGACGGGCGTTGGTGCACTATGACGCCGCGGAGACGGACACGCTGGTGCAGCGCTCGCGAGCCATGTTCTCGCGAGAATTCTTCGATCAGCGCGCCGGCTTCGGGGCGCAGGCCCCCGACCCCATCTTCGTCATCGGACTGCCGCGGTCTGGATCGACGCTTATTGAGCAGATCCTCGCCAGCCACTCGCAGGTCGAGGGCACAATGGAGCTGCAGAACATTCTCAGCATGGTGCGCGAACTCAGCGGCCGGAAGTATCACGACGAGGAGTCCCAATATCCACAGGCCCTCGCCGAGCTGAGCGCGGAGAGCTGCCGTGCGCTTGGGGAACGGTATCTCGCCGAGACACAGATCCAGCGCAAGACAGCGCGCCCGCTCTTCATCGACAAAATGCCCAACAACTGGCAGCACGTCGGATTCATCCACCTGATATTGCCGAACGCGAAGATCATCGACGCGCGCCGCCATCCGATGGCCTGTTGTTTTTCAAACTACAAGCAGCATTTCGCAACCGGACAGCATTACACCTACAGCCTCGAGGAAATCGGCCGGCACTATCGAAATTACGTCGAGCTCATGGCTTACGTGGACCAGGTGTTACCGGGAAAGGTCCACCGAGTCTTCTACGAGAACATGATCGAGGACACCGAGAGCGAAATACGGCGGCTGCTGGAATTTTGTGGCCTGCCATTCGAGGAGGCCTGCCTTCGCTTCCACGAGAACGAACGTGCGGTCAGGACCGCGAGCGCCTTCCAGGTCAGAAAACCGATATTTCGCGAGGGCCTGGAGCAGTGGCGTCACTACGAACCCTGGCTTGAGCCGCTCAAGGAGGCGCTGGGCCCGGTGCTCACGGCCTACCCCGGCGTACCGGATGTTTGATTTTTGTCTGACGTGGCATACACTCCGTGACAGGAGTTCGTAATCACGCTCAAGAGGGGGATGCGCGATGACTCGTAGCCGTAAGCGAAAGCTGCAGCGGTCCGCTGCCAAGTGGGCCGGACTACCGCTGGCGTCCGCCGTTTTTGCCTGCACAAATGTTGCGTCGGCGCAACAGGCGACATCCGGCAACGAGGTCGTCGGTCTCGAAGAAGTCATCGTTACGGCGCAGAAGCGCACGGAAGACATGCAGAAGGTGCCCATCAGCCTGCAGGTGCTGGGCACCGAGCAGCTTGAGCAGCACCAGGTCTCCGGCTTCGACGACTTCGTGAAGCTGCTGCCGAGCGTGAGCTACCAGTCGCTCGGCCCCGGCCAGTCCCAGCTCTATTTCCGCGGCATCGCCAGCGGCGGCGACGGGCTGCACGCCGGTTCGCTCCCGGCTACGGGCATGTATCTCGACGAGACGCCGGTAACGACCGTCGCCGGCACCCTCGATATCCATATGTACGATATCCAGCGCGTCGAGGCGTTGGCGGGACCGCAGGGCACGCTCTATGGCGCGAGTTCGCTGTCGGGCACCCTGCGCGTCATAACGAACAAGCCCGATGCGACCAAGTTTTCGGCCGCCTACGACGCCGAGGCGAACAAGTACGGTCAGGGTGATGCCGGTGGAGCCTTTGAGGGCTACGTCAACCTACCGCTAGCCGATTGGGCGGCAGTGCGTCTCGTGGGCTACTACGAGCATGACGGTGGCTATATCAGCAACTCTCCCGGCACGGTGACATACACGCGCAGCTGCGCCGGAAACTTCGACCCCACGACACCACCCCCGGATTGCAGCCTGAATCCTAACGGGCCGCCGCCCTATAAGCCGTATCCGGCGCAACCCATC
The DNA here is from genome assembly GCA_963778855.1 of uncultured Gammaproteobacteria bacterium. GTDB lineage: Bacteria > Pseudomonadota > Gammaproteobacteria > Steroidobacterales > Steroidobacteraceae > FEN-1191. The sequence goes on from CAVZWC010000002.1 coordinate 607,462, forward strand.
ACTTTCAATAACGATACATTGGTGAAGAGTAATTCCAACTCCATCACTACCTATGGTGGGCGAGCGGCATTCAAGTTCGATTTCGCCGACACCTGGTCGATCTCGCCGTCGTACATATATCAGTACGCGAATACCAATGGCCCATTCATCTACGATCCCAAGGTGGGAGACCTGCAGATCACGGATTTCCGGCCGGATAAGAACAAAGACACTTGGTACCAGACCAGCCTGGTGGTCGAGGGCAAGATCGGCAACATCGATGCCTTGTACTCAGGCGGCTATTTCCGGCGCCAGGTCAACAATAAGATCGATTACACGGGATACACCATCAGCTACGATCAATACAACATTGGCTATACGACGTTTTGTCCGGCGGGACCGCCGTGCGTGCTGGGCAACCAGGACCCGACGCAGTATACGGACAACTACGACACCTACACCAAGCTGACCAACGAGATCCGATTCACCTCCGCAGCCGATCAGCCTTTCCGGTGGATAGTCGGGGCGTTTGCCCAGCACCAGACCGACGACATCCGGGTCGAGTTCCGCGTTGACGGCCTGCCGGCGTACTACCAGGTCAGCGGGCAAGGCGACGTGCTCTATCTCTCGCAGCAGGACCGCATCGATCGTGATACCGCCGTCTTCGGCGACGTGACTTATGATTTTACCGACAAGTTCAAGATGAGCGCGGGCATGCGCTACTTCTGGGTTGACAACACGCTTTACGGATTCTTCGGGTTCAATGGCGGGACCAGTGGCGAGGGCAGTTGCTATGACGCCAACGGCAACTACGTGCCGTCCACCACTGCGCCTAACCGGCCCTGCATCAATACCGACAAGCAGGTAAAGGACGACGGCGAGACGCACCGAATCAATGCCACCTATCAGGTCGATAACAACAAGATGGTGTACGCCACTTATTCGACCGGCTATCGACCCGGCGGCAACAATCGCCGCGTGGGAATCGTTGCTTACCAGGCCGACACGCTGAGCAATTACGAGCTGGGATGGAAGACCACGTGGGCCGACAATCGGCTGCGTTTCAACGGCGCTGTTTTTTATGAGCAGTGGTCAAAGGTTCAGGATGGCATTCAGGGTCCGAATGGCATTACCTCCATTTACAACGTGGGTGATGCCGACGTTAAGGGCATTGAAGGCGAGCTGAATTGGCTGGCGATGCCGGGTTTGACGCTGTCACTGTCAGGGACCTATGTGGACGCGCAGACCTCGACACGATATTGCCCGCAGCCGAACGGTGTCGTCACTCAAGATTGTCCAGCGGCGGGCAGCGGTCAGGATGGTGCGGCCAAGGCGAACTCCGGGACACAGCTGCCGGTAACGCCGAAATACAAGGGGAACGTCGGTGCCCGCTATGAGTTCATGGCGGGTGACTTCAACAGCTTCGTCCAGGGCACTGTGTTCCACCAGGCGTCAAGCACCTTTAGCCTGGAGGCGGACCACAACGCGTGGGTCGGTGACACGCCGGCCTTTACGACCTTCGATATGTCCGCCGGCTTCGGCAAGAACAACTGGAAACTAGAGGGTTTCATTCAAAACATGTTCGATGAACGCGGTGAGCTGGGTCGCTTCTCTCAGTGCAACACCCAGTACTGCAATCAACACGCCCGCGTGTACCCGATCAAGCCGCAATTCTTCGGCATTAAGTTCAGCCAGAACTTCTAGGCCGGATCGAGGCTCCTGTAATAGCCGCCCTGCCAGTACTGGCAGGGCGGTTCTTTTTTGGGGGGCACGCGAGCCAAGTCCTTGGAAATGCGGACCTGATTCTCAGTTTGCTGTTGCAAGACCTTATGCGCAGCGTACAGTGACCCGGCTTGTCTAGAATGCCATTGCCTCGAGGCCGCAGCCCCACGGCTCACTGACTAAGGACAAGGCATGAATTGGCTCAACTGCGTGGCGGGTTTCGGCGTCGGCATCATGGTCGGCCTGACCGGCGTCGGCGGGGGCTCACTCATGACGCCGATTCTGGTGCTGTTGTTCGGCGTGGCCCCGGCCTCGGCGGTCGGCACGGATCTCTGGTTCGCCGCCATCACCAAGACCGTGGGCGGATCCCTCCACCATAAGATGGGCAGCGTCGATTGGCAGGTGCTGCGGCGATTGTGGCTGGGGAGCATACCCGCAGCGTTGGCGACGCTCTGGTGGATGCACGCGACCGGAATCATCCAGAGCAAGCCGCGCGTGGTGCTCGTGGCCCTTGGCGGCGTGCTGCTTGTGACCTCGGTCGCGATGCTCTTCACGCGGCGGATCCACGATGTCGCGGTGGAGCTGCGCAAGACCAAACCAGACCGCTTCCTCTTCCTGCAGCCGCCGCTGACGGTTCTGAGCGGCGCGGTGCTGGGGTTTCTGGTCACGCTGACGTCCGTGAGCGCCGGCGCGCTCGGCACGGCGTTGCTTCTGTATCTCTACCCCCTGAGGCTGAAGGCGGCGAAGCTCGTCGGCACCGACATCGTGCACGCCATTCCGCTGACGATCGTGGCCGGCACGGGTCACATGCTGATGGGCAACGTCAACTTCGGCCTGCTCGGGAACCTGCTGGTCGGTTCTATCCCCGGCATCATCATCGGCTCGCTGCTGGCCGGCTGGGTGCGCGAGGGGATCGTGCGCACGGCCATCGCCATCCTGCTGGTCGTAGTTGGAGTGCGGTTGCTGATGACCTAGGGACTGTTCGCGCTGACGAAGCGCTCCGGCCGGTAGGGGGCCAGGACCTCGAGGCGCGCCCCGTCGAGCAACTCCGTAGCCACGCAGCGGCCGAGGATTGGTGCGAGCGTGACGCCGCTGTGGGTCACCGTGACATAGACGTCGGGCAGGCCAGGCAGGCGGCCCACCACCGGCATGTCGTCCTGGGGCATCGGCCGGAAACCCAGCGACAGCCATTCGAGCTCCGCGCCGCGGGCGTCGGGCAGCATCGCGACTATCTTGCCCAGGATCCGGTTGCCGTGCAGCTCGCGCAGGCCGGCGTCCGGAAAGTCAATCCGCTGCGCCCGGATCAGCGCATGTACGGGCAGGTCCGGCGGCTCGGGGGAATCCGTGCCCACGAGGCGGCCGTCAGCCATCTGCTTGAAGCTCAGGTCCCCCGGGCCGTCATGGATGATGCGCGTCAACGGGGGCAGCGGCTTGCTGTGCGCGAGGATCCCGGGCGCATGCCGGAGCTTGAGCGCGTACCCGCAGGGTGCCAGCAGGGCGGGGGTGTCGACGCCGGCCGCCACGACGAGGCGGTCGAGCGCCACGAAGCCCTGGCTGGTGGCGACACCCGCCAGCCTCCCGTGCCGGACTTCGATCGAGCGGATGTCGCAGGGGAAGCGAAGCCGCGCGCCGTAGCGGCGGGCGCCGTCCAGGAAGCGGTGCGTCGCTTGCACAGGATCGACATGGCCATCGATGGCCGAGTAGATCGCGGCAGCCACGAGGCCGGGGGCGAGGTGCGGATCGAGCGTCGCGAGGTCGGCAGCCCGCAGCCACTGCACCGGATAGGGGCTGCCCGCCAGCTGCGCGGCGTTTGAGCGCACGAGTTCCGCGCGTGCGGGGTCGCCGACCCAGTTCAGGTAGCCGCCCCAGGTGATCCCGAACCGCAGGCGCTGGTCGAGCGCGTGCCAGGACAGGAGGCTGGCGAGCCGCAGGTCGCGATAGTGGGTATCGGCGACGAAGGCATTGATCCAGGCGAAGGAGTTGCGGGTGGCCCCGGCGGCGGGGCCGGACTTGTCGAAAACCGTCACGCGGGCCCCGGCCTCGGCCAGGTGACAGGCGATCGAGGCCCCGACGATGCCGGCGCCGACGACGCCGACGCGCGGCGAACCGGGGCGTGGCCAGGCACCTGTCGCGGCGAGCCCGGCGGTGCCGGTCAGCAGAGCCAGGAACGAACGCCGCCCGATCATCGCGCTCTCCATGGCCGCGTTACCCAGGACCTGCCGGTCAGGCGGCGTCGCGCAGGCGGGAATGCTTCTGGCCGTAGCCGAAATAGATCGCGAAGCCAAGCGCGAGCCAGATCGCGAGCCGCACCCAGGTGCTGATCGGCAGGAACACCATGAGCACCACGCAGCTGATGACCCCCAGTATCGGCACCAGCGGCACCCACGGGGTCCGGAACGGACGCTGGATGTCGGGCATGCGCCGGCGCAGGATGATGATGCCGCTGCAGACGATCGCGAATGCCATCAGCGTGCCGATCGAGATCAATTCGCCCAGAAGGTCGAGCGGGAAAAGGCCGGCCACCACGGCGGAGGCGATCCCGGTGACGAGCGTGCCCACGTGCGGCGTGTGGAATCGTTCATTGCAACGGGACAATTCCGCCGGCAGCAGGCCGTCGCGCCCCATGGCGTAGAAAATACGCACCTGGCCCAGCAGGCTCAGCAGGATGACCGGGATCAGGCCCAGCCCGGCGACCACGGCGACCAACACCTTGAGCCACGACAGATTGGCGTGCGCCAGGCTCAGTGCCTTGTAGAGGGGATCCGGGACATTGAGCAGGTGGTAGTCGGCGATGCCGGTCACCGCCAGGCTGACGGCCACGTACAGCGTCGTGCAGATCAGCAGCGAGAGCCCGAGACTCCAGGGCATCGTGCGCTGCGGGTTCTTGGCCTCCTCGGCCAGCGTCGATACGCCATCGAACCCGATGTAGGCGAAGAACACGATGCCGGCGCCGCGCAGCACGCCAGACCACCCGAAGTCGCCGAACTTGCCGGTGTTGGGCGGGACGAAGGGATGCCAGAGCTGCGTGTCGATGTGCGGCAGGCACGCCGCCACGAGCACCAGGATTGCCAGGACCTTGGCGATGACGATGACCGAATTGACGATGGCCGACTTGCGCGTGCCGGCAATCAGCAGCGCCGCGCACGCCAGCGTCACGAGCACGGCCGGAAGGTTGATCCAGGCTCCCGTCGCCATGAGGTGGTCCGACGCGTCGGCACGGACCGGCGCGTTGGCCAGCACCGCGGGAATGTGAATGCCTATGTCGGCCAGGGCCGAGGTCACGTAGCCCGACCAGCTGATCGCGACCAGCGAGGCCGAGAACAGGTACTCGAACATGATGCACCAGCCAATGATCCAGGCGACGAGTTCGCCGAAGGTTGCGTAGGCGTAGGAATAGGCGCTGCCGGCGACCGGCACCATCGAGGCGTACTCGGCGTAGCACAGGCCGGCGAAGAAGCAGGCCACGCTCGCGAGGATGAAGCACAGCGTCACGCCAGGGCCGGCCCGCAAAGCCGCGACCGTGCCCGTCAGCACGAAGATGCCGGCGCCGACGGTGTTGCCGACGCCGAAGGCAGTCAGGTTCAGGATGCCGAGCGATCGCTGGAGCGCTGGACGCTCGCCACCGTGAGCTTCGGCGCGCAGCGTGTCGATCGACTTTCTCGACCATGCCCCCATGTGCGCAGGGTACCATAGGGTGCGTACAGCGTAGGCAACGGGAGCGATGGCGATGTCCAGGTTGATCAGGCTCCATGAACATGGCGGCCCCGACCGGTTGCGGTGGGAAGAAGAAGAACTGTCGTCACCGGGGCCGGGCCAGGTGCTGGTCCGGCAAACTGCCGTGGGCGTGGATTACATCGACGTCTACATCCGTACAGGGCTGTACCCACGCCCGCTGCCCACGGGCATGGGCTACGAGGCCGCCGGCGTCACCGCCGCGGTAGGCAAGCGGGTGCGGGGCTTTCGCGTCGGCGACCGGGTCGCGTATTACCTCGAGGCGCCGGGGGCCTACGCAGAGCAGCGACTGCTGGCCGCCGACGACCTGGTCAAGCTGCCGGCACACATTTCCGATGAGCAGGCGGCCGCCGTGATGCTCAAGGGACTCACGGCCTGGTTCCTGGTGCGCGAGTGCTTCAAGGTCAGGCGTGGCCACCTCGTGCTGGTGACGGCCGCAGCCGGCGGGGTAGGCCTGATCCTCTGCCAATGGGCGCGCGCGCTGGGCGCCCGCGTCATCGGCGTCGTCAGCAGCGAGGACAAGGCCGCCATCGCCCGGCGCCATGGCTGCAGCCGGGTGTTGGTCGGCTACCAGGATCTCGCATCGCGCGTCCGGCAATGCACGAAGGGCAAGGGCGTCGACGTTGTCTATGACGGCGTCGGCCAGGCCACGTTCATGGCGGCGCTCGACTGCCTGGCGCCCCGAGGCCTCATGGTCAGTTTTGGCAACGCCTCGGGCGCGGTCGCCCCGGTGGCGCCGCTCGAGCTGACGCGGCGCGGGTCGCTGTTCCTGACGCGACCGGTCACCGGTCATTACCTGCCCGATGCCGCCGCCCGACGCAAGGCCGCGCGCGAACTTTTCGGCCTGATCAGGCGCCGCAAGATCAAGGTGCTGATCGGCCAGCGCTACTCGCTGCGCGAGGCCGCGCGCGCCCACGCCGAGCTCGAGGCGCGCCGCACCGTCGGCTCGATCGTGCTGCTGCCCTGACCACGCCGGGCGCGACTCAGCGGCTCAGCGGCGAAGTTGCGCCTCGTTGGCGCGGAACCAGTCGTAAGTGCTGCGCAGGCCGGCCTCGAGCGCCGTGGTCGCGTGCCAGCCGAGCGCGCGCAGGCGGCCGACGTCCAGGAGCTTGCGTGGCGTGCCGTCGGGCTTGCTGGTGTCGAACACGAGTTCGCCGCCGAAGCCGGTAATGCGCCCCATCAGTTGCGCCAGCTCGCGGATCGTGATGTCGGTGCCGGTGCCGACGTTGATCGGCCCGGGACCGGAATAGTTTCGTGTCAGGAACACGATGGCGTCGGCAAGGTCGTCGACGTAGAGGAACTCGCGCCGCGGGGTTCCCGTGCCCCAGATCGTGACCGAGGGGCTGTGCGCGCGTGCCGCTTCGTGGAACTTGCGCATCAGCGCCGGCAGCACGTGCGAATTCTCGAGGCTGAAGTTGTCGCCCGGCCCGTACAGGTTGGTCGGCATGATCGAGATGGCGTCGAAGCCGTACTGGCGTCGGTAGGCCTGGCACATCTTGATGCCGGCGATCTTCGCGATCGCGTACCACTCGTTGGTCGGCTCGAGCGGCCCGGTCAGCAGGCAGTCCTCGTTCATCGGCTGCGGCGCGTGCTTGGGGTAGATGCAGCTGGAGCCGAGGAAAGTCAGCTTGCGTGTGCCGTGGCGCCAGGCCGCGTCGATGACGTTGGTCTGGACCGCGAGATTGTCGCGGATGAATTCCGCGGCGTAGGTGTCGTTGGCGTGGATGCCGCCGACCCTGGCCGCGGCCATGATCACGACCTCGGGCCGGTGGGCGGCAAACCACTGCTCGACCTGGGCCTGGCGGGTAAGATCGAGCTCGCTGCGCTCGGCGACCAGCAGCTGCGCATGGCCCAGCGCCCGCAGCCGCCGCACCACGGCAGAGCCCACCAGTCCGCGATGCCCGGCAACGAAGGTCCGCGCCTCGCTATTCATGGCGTCGGAAGGTCTTGAATCCCTCGCGCGCGACCACGGCGTCGCGCCGCGCATGCTCGAGGTCGCCCTCGACCATGTCGGCGACCAGCTGGTCGAAGCCGATCTTCGGCGCCCAGCCGAGCCTGGTGCGCGCGTGCGTCGCATCGCCCAGCAGCGAGTCGACCTCGGTGGGGCGGAAGTAGCGCGGATCGACCTTGACGACGGTCTTGCCGGACGCGGTATCGATGCCCTGTTCATCGAGTCCGCGGCCGCGCCACTCGATCTTCATGCCGAGGCGCGCGCCGGCGCGCACCACGAACTCGCGCACCGAGTGCTGCTCGCCGGTGGCGATCACGAAGTCCTCGGGCTCGTCCTGCTGCAGCATGAGCCACTGCGCGACGACGAAGTCCTTGGCATGGCCCCAATCCCGCAACGAGTCGATGTTGCCGAGGTAGAGGCAGTCCTGCAGGCCGAGCGAGATGCGGGCCAGCGCGCGCGTGATCTTGCGCGTGACGAAGGTCTCGCCGCGCACCGGCGACTCGTGGTTGAAGAGGATGCCGTTGCAGGCATAGAGGCCGTAGGCCTCGCGGTAATTGACCGTGATCCAGTAGGCGTAGAGCTTGGCCGCGCCGTAGGGCGAGCGCGGATAGAAAGGGGTGGTCTCGCGCTGCGGGACCTCCTGCACCTTGCCGTACATCTCGGAGGTCGAGGCCTGGTAGAAGCGGGTGCGCTTCTCGAGGCCGAGGATGCGGATCGCTTCCAGCAGGCGCAGCGAGCCGAGCGCGTCGGCGTTGGCCGTGTATTCGGGCGTCTCGAAGGAGACGGCGACGTGGCTCTGGGCAGCGAGGTTGTAGATCTCGTCGGGCTGCACCAGCTGCACGATGCGGATCAGGTTAGTGGCGTCCGTCAGGTCGCCATAATGGAGGCGCATGTGCACGTTGCGATCGTGCGGGTCCTGGTACAGGTGGTCGATGCGGTCAGTGTTGAAGCTCGAGGCGCGGCGCTTGATTCCATGCACCTCGTAGCCCTTCTCCAGCAGCAATTCCGCCAGGTAGGCGCCATCCTGGCCCGTTATTCCAGTAATGAGAGCTGTCTTGCCCAAGGGCCGGTCCTCGCTTCCGGTGCCGAACCCCAAGTTTACGTCGACTATTGGCCCGGCGGATCGAATTCCGCACAATAACGGCGGCTACGGGAGCAGGCGGCAATGTGCAAGGGACTGGGATTGGCGAGCGTGCTGGTGATGCTTGGACTGGCCGCGGCCTGCGCGGCGGGGCCGGGCGGACCGCGCACGGCCGGCCCGGTGCCGACACCGTCTCCGGCGCCGGTCCCGGCGCCGGCGCAGGTTGCCGCCCCCGCCACGGAGAGGCTCGCGGCCCAGGAGCAGCAGTTGCGAACCTCGCTGGCGGAGACCGCCGCCGTGATCGTACGCACGCCCAAGGCCCTGGAGGTCTGGTACCCGGTGCGGCTGGCCTTCGTGCCCGACGGCAACGAGCTGCTGCCGGCGGCCGCGACGCTGCTCGACCTGGTGGCCCATTCACTGCGCGGCTACGACGGTACTGCGATCGTCGTCGCGGTGTATACGGACGCGATCGGCAGCGCCGAGTACAACCAGCGCCAGTCCGGGGCGCGGGCCGAGGCGGTCGTCGAAGCGCTGAAATCCAGGGGAGTCGCGCCGGCGCGCCTCATTGCCCGGGGCATGGGCGAGTCGGCACAACTCGAGGCCCCGAATACTCCGGAAGGGCGCGATCTGAACCGGCGCGTGCAGCTGATCATCACGCCTTTGTCTTAGTGACGACCATCCGTTAGGCTGGCGCGCTTTACGTAAGGGGACGGGAGTCCAGGGTCCATGAAGGTCACCATTTTCGGTTCGGGATACGTGGGCCTGGTCACGGGGGCCTGCCTGGCAGAGGCCGGCAACCACGTGGTCTGCGTGGACGTCGATGCACGCAAGGTGGCGCGGCTGAATGCGGGCGAGGTGCCCATCCATGAGCCAGGCCTGGATGAATTGATACGCCGGAATCGCGATGGCGGCCGCCTGGAATTCACCACCGATACTGCGCACGCCGTGGACCACGGCCTGTTCCAGCTCATTGCCGTCGGCACGCCGCCCGGCGAGGATGGGTCCGCGGACCTGCGCCACGTGCTGGAGGTCGCGCGCACCATCGGCGAGCGCCTCGAGCGCTACGCCGTGGTCGTCACCAAGTCGACTGTTCCGGTCGGCACCGCCGACAAGGTGCGCGCAGGCATCACCGCAGCGCTGGCTGGACGTGGCCCGAAGTTCGATTTCGACGTGGTCGCCAACCCGGAATTCCTCAAGGAGGGCGCCGCCATCCAGGACTTCATGAAGCCCGATCGGGTGGTGGTTGGCACCGATAGTGCCCGCGCCACCGAGTTGCTGCGCACGCTCTACGAACCGTTCACGCGTAACCACGACCGCCTGATCGTCATGGATATCCATTCGGCGGAGCTGACCAAGTACGCGGCCAACGCCATGCTCGCCACCAAGATCAGCTTCATGAACGAGCTTTCACACATTGCCGAGCGGGTCGGCGCCGACATCGAGCGCGTGCGCGTCGGCATCGGCGCGGATCCGCGCATCGGCTACAGCTTCATCTATCCCGGCACCGGCTACGGCGGCTCCTGCTTTCCCAAGGACGTCAAGGCCCTGATCCGCTCCGCACGCGATGTCGGCTACAACGCCCGTCTGCTGCAGGCCGTGGAAGCCGTCAACGAACAGCAGAAATCGCTGCTCGTGCGCAAGCTCCACAAGGTGCTGCCGGGCCCGCTGGCCGGCCGCACGGTCGCGCTGTGGGGTCTGGCCTTCAAACCGGACACCGACGACATGCGCGAAGCGCCAAGCCGCGTGATCATTGACGCACTGCTCGCCGCCGGCGCGCTGGTGCGCGCCTATGACCCGATCGCCATGGAAGAGGCCGGGCGGCTGTACGGAGGCAACGGCAACTTCGCGCTTGCCCACGACGCCTACGAAGCGGCCGCGGGCGCGGAAGCGCTGCTCATCGTCACCGAGTGGCGGGAATTCCGCAGCCCCGATTTCCAACGTCTCAAACAACTGCTGGCTGCGCCGCGCATCCTCGATGGCCGCAACCTCTATGATCCGCAGCAACTCGCGAAGCTGGGTTTCGAGTATTACGCCGTTGGCCGCGGCGAGCGCGCGGCGGTGGACTGAGGCCATGGCCGCAGCCGGTGACAGGATGATTCCGGTCGTGCTCTCGGGCGGTGCGGGCACGCGCCTGTGGCCGTTGTCGCGCGAGCTCTATCCCAAGCAGCTGCTGCCGCTGCTGGGCACTCACACGATGCTCCAGGATACGGTGCTCCGGCTGCGCGGACTCGAGGTCGCAGCGCCGATCGTCGTATGCAATGAGGCGCATCGCTTCCTGGTGGCCGAACAGCTGCGCGCCATCGACAGTGCCGCCCAGTCGATCGTGCTCGAGCCCGTGGGACGCAATACGGCGCCCGCCATCGCGCTCGCGGCGCATGCAGCGCTCGCCGGTCGCACCAGCGACCCGTTGCTGCTGGTACTGCCCGCCGACCACGTCATCGCCGACCAGGCGGCGTTCCAGGCCGCCGTGCGGCTCGCCGCCGCCGCCGCGCGCGACGGGCAGCTCGTGACCTTTGGCGTCGTGCCGCGCGGCCCCGAGACCGGCTATGGCTACATCCGCCGTGGCGCGCCGCTGCCGGCAGGAGGCTGGCGCATCGCGCGCTTCGTCGAGAAGCCCGAGCGCGCCCGGGCAGAGGAATTCCTCGCCAGTGGCGAGTATTACTGGAACAGCGGCATGTTCCTGTTCAGCGCGCGGCGCTACCTGGAAGAACTGCGCCGGCTGGCGCCTGACATTTCTACCGCCTGCGAGCAGGCCTTTGCGAATACGCGCCGTGACCTCGATTTCACCCGCGTCGCCAGCGCCGAATTCGAGAACTGTCGGAGCGAATCGATCGACTATGCGGTGATGGAAAAGACGGCTGATGCCGTGGTGGTGCCGATCGATGCCGGCTGGAGCGATGTGGGCTCGTGGTCCTCGCTCCACGAGGCCAGCGAGCAGGACGCCGACGGCAACGTGATCCGCGGCGACGTGCTCGCCGAGCAGACGCACAACAGCTACCTGTACGCCGGCAGCCGCCTGGTGGCGGTCGTGGGGCTGGAAGACCACGTGGTGATCGAGACCAAGGATGCAGTGCTGGTGGCGCCCCGGGATCGCGTGCAGGAGGTTAAGGCACTGGTGTCGCGACTGCGTAGCTCCGGGCGCAACGAGCACGCGCTGCACCGCGAAGTGTTCCGGCCCTGGGGTAGCTACGACAGCCTCGACAGCGGCGAGCGCTTCCAGGTGAAGCGCCTGACCGTGCGCCCGGGCGGCGTGCTGTCGCTGCAATTGCACCATCGCCGTGCCGAGCACTGGGTGGTGGTGTCCGGCACCGCGCGCATCACCCGTGGCGATGAGGTGTTCCTGCTGCAGGAAAATGAGTCCACGTATATCGGCATCGGCGTACGCCACCGCATTGAGAACCCCGGTACGGTCCCGCTGCACGTCATCGAGGTGCAGTCCGGCGACTACCTGGGCGAGGACGACATCGTTCGCTTCGAGGACCAGTACGGGCGCCAGGGAACCAGTTGATGACGACACTGAGCTGCTTCAAGGCCTACGATGTCCGCGGGCGCATCCCCACCGAGCTCAACGAGGATCTGGCCTACCGGATCGGCCAGGCGTATGCCGCCTTCGTCAGACCGCGCAACGTGGCCGTGGGACGCGACATCCGTGCCACCAGCATGGCGCTGTCGACGGCGCTGGTACGCGGCCTGAACGACAGCGGCGTCGATGTGACCGACATCGGCCTGTGCGGCACCGAGGGCGTGTATTTCGCGACCTTCGCGGAGCAGCTCGACGGCGGCATCATGGTGACGGCGAGCCACAATCCGCCGGACTACAATGGCATGAAATTCGTGCGCGAGGGCAGCCGGCCGATCAGCGCCGATACCGGCCTCGTGGACATGCGTGAGCTGATCGAGGCGGGCCGCTTGCCGCCGCGGGCCGCGCAGCCGGGCCGTACGCGCCAGCTCGACACCAGCGGCAAGTATCTCGAGCATCTGCTGGGCTACGTGAAGGATGCGGCGCTGCGGCGGCTCAAGGTCGTGGTCAACGCCGGCAACGGTGGGGCAGGGCTGGTGATCGACCAGCTCGAGCCGCACCTTCCCTTCGAGTTCATCAAGGTGCACCACCAGCCCGACAGCTCGTTCCCCAACGGGGTGCCGAATCCGATGATCGAGGCCAACCGCGCGAGCACGGTAGCGGCGATGCGCACCAGCGGCGCCGACATCGGCCTGGCCTGGGACGGGGATTTCGACCGCTGCTTCTTCTTCGATGAGCACGGCGGCTTCGTCGAGGGCTATTACCTGGTCGGGCTGCTCGCCGAGGCGTTCCTGAAGCGCAACCCCGGCGCGCGCATCGTCCACGACCCGCGCCTGACGTGGAACACCATCGAGATCGTGCGCCGGCTCGGCGGCGAGCCCGTGCTGTGCAAGTCGGGGCACGCGTTCATCAAGCAGCGCATGCGCGAGGTCGACGCGGTCTACGGCGGGGAGATGAGCGCCCACCATTATTTTCGCGAATTCGCCTATTGCGACAGCGGCATGATTCCCTGGCTGCTGGTGCTGGCGGTGATGTGCGAGAGCGGCCAGACCCTGGGCGAGCTGGTCGGCGCGCGCCAGCGGCTGTTCCCGGCGAGCGGCGAGATCAACCGCGAGATCGCCGACGCCCGGGCGGTGAGCGCGCGGGTGCACGATCACTATGCCAAAGCGGCGCGGGCGATTGACTTCACAGATGGACTGTCCATGGAGTTCGACCAGTGGCGCTTCAACCTGCGCGGCTCGAACACCGAGCCGCTGGTGCGGCTGAATGTCGAGTCGCGCGGCAGCGAAGCGCTGATGCGCGACAAGACCGCCGAGGTGCTGGCGCTGATGGCGACGACGTGAACGCCATCGACGCGCTGCTGAGCCGCCGCTCGGTGCCGGCTCAATGCCTGGTCGCTCCCGGTCCCGATGCGGCCCAGCTGGCCGTTGCATTCGACGCCGCGTTGCGCGCGCCGGACCACGGCCACATGCAGCCCTGGCGGTTCAAGCTGATCCGCGGCGCAGCCCGCGAGCGCTTCGCCGAGCTGCTGGTGGCCGCGGCGCAGGCGCGCGATCCGGCCACGCCGCCGCGGCAGCTCGAGAAATTGCGTACCCGGCCGCTGCACGCGCCGCTGGTCATCGCCGTCAGCGCGCGGTTCCGCGACAACCCCAAGGTGCCGGAGAGCGAGCAGATGCTCAGCGCGGGCGCCGGCCTGATGAACCTGCTGAACGCACTGCACGCGCAGGGGTTCGGCGCCATCGCACTTACCGGACCCAGCGTCTACGACCCGGCAGTCGCCAGCGGGCTCGGCTACGGCGCCGGCGAGCGGCTGCTGTGCTTCGTGTACGTGGGCACGATCGGCGCGGTGGTGCCGGCAGCGCCGGAGCGGCCCGCGCACACTCCGTTCGTCAGCGAGTTCTAAGCGGCTCGATGCCGTTTACGATTTCCCACATCGCGGCGGTGCTGCCCGCCCACCGCCAGCTGCGGCGCTGGGGTTACTTCTCGGCCGCGATCGTCGGCACGATGGTGCCGGATTTCGGGTTTCTGATACCTGCGCCGCTGACGCGCGCGGCAACGCACAGTGCCGCGGCACTGTTCACGTTCTGCCTGCCGCTCGGGCTCCTGGCCTTCTGGCTGTTCCAGCGGCTGATCAAGCCGGCCTGGTGCTTCGTGCTGCCGGGCAGCTGGCGCCTGCGGCTGCGCGCCGAGCACCCGGCCGCACGCCTCACCGATTGGCGCGCCTGGCTGGGCGCCGCCGCCGCGGTCCTGGTCGGGGCGCTGACTCATCTGGTCTGGGACGGGTTCACGCACGAGGACGGCCGCGGCGTGCACATGCTGCCCTTCCTGGAGGACTACGGGCCGGACATCGAAGGCTACAACCTGCGCCTGTATCGCTGGCTGCAGCACGGCAGCAGCGTCGTGGGCCTGCTGCTGGTGCTCTGGGCCGCCTGGCGTTGGTCCCGCGGTGAAATCCGCACCGACCTCGCCGGAGCCAGCGCGCGGGGCCGGTGGCCCTGGCCTGAGTTCGGTGCGCGCGAGCGGCACGGCTGGCTCGCGGCGTACCTGCTGATCCCGGCGCTGTTGCTGATGGTGTCCGCGATTCTCGCGCTCGGCGAGCCCGGTCCGCCGCTGGCTCTGGGGCAGCTCCTGACGCGACAGGCGTTCGTGGGCCTGGCCGGCAGCGGCCTCTCGTTGCTGCTGGTCAGCGCGATGATTCGCCTGCGCGTGGCGCTCTGGCTGCGTCCGCTCGACGCCTGAGCCAGCCTCCAGTAGGCTGCAAGCGCATGTGGGGAATCACCCGGTATCAGTGGTTGGTGCTGCTGGCGGCCTGGCTCGGCTGGGGTTTCGACGTGTTCGACGCCCTGTTGTTCAATTACGTCGCGCCCAACTGCATTCCGGCGCTGCTGCACCTGCCGGTCGGGTCGCTGGAAGCGCGCATTGCGACGCAGCACTGGACTGGCGTGATCACCTCGCTCCTGCTGCTGGGCTGGGCGGCCGGCGGCGTGTTGTTCGGCACGATCTGCGACCGCTTTGGCCGCATGCGCACCCTGATGCTGACCATGCTGCTGTACGCCGTTGGCACTGCCGCCTGCGCCGCGGCCACCAACCTGTGGATGCTGGCCATCTTCCGGGTGGTGGCGAGTCTCGGCATCGGCGGCGAGTGGGCCGCCGGCGCGGCGATGGTCGCCGAGGTGATGCCCGAGCGGCGCCGCGTGGAGGGCGGCGCGCTGCTCTACACGGCGGCGCCGTTCGGGCTGTTCCTTGCCACCTTCGTCAACTACCAGGTCGCGGGCGTCTGGTTTGCCAACCAGACCGAGCAGTCCTGGCGCTACGTGTTCCTGTTCGGCCTGCTGCCGGCGGCCGGCGCCTTGCTGGTGCGGCTGTTCGTGCGCGAGCCTGAGCGCTGGAAGTCAATGCAGGATCACAGCCGCGTGCGCGTGCGCGAGATCTTCACGCCGGCGCTGCGCCGCTTTACGTACAGCGGCATGTTCACCGCCGTGATCGCGCTGATCGGCTGGTGGAGTTGCAGCGCCTTCATTCCGGTGATTGCCACCGGGCTGGCGCGTACCAGCGCCGAGCGCAGCGGCTTGGGGGGTGCAGCCACCCAGGCCCTGATCGAACACTGGAAGGTGATCGGGACGATGGCTTTCAACATAGGCGGCCTGATCGGCACGCTGCTGACAATTCCGATCGCCAAGCGCCTCGGCCGGCGGCTGATGTTCGGGCTCTACTTCGGCGCCTCGGCAGTCGCGTTCCTGACGACCTTTGGGCTCGACATGCCGGCGCAGACGCGCCTGGCGATGTTCTTCGTGATCGGCGTGCCGGTGTTCGGCATCTTCGGCGCATTTCCGTACTACCTGCCGGAGCTGTTCCCGACGCGCGTGCGCGCCACCGGTGCGGGTTTCTGCTACAACATCGGCCGCGTGCTGGCCTCGGTGGGCCCCTTCCTGGTCGGCGCTGCAGCGGCGCACAATACCGCCATGCAGTCGATCTTCTACGTCGGATTCGTGCCGCTCGTGGCACTGCTGTTCGTGCCGTGGATCATCGAGACGCGCGGCCAACCCTTAAGCGACTGAGCGGCGGTGAGCATGGACTTCATCGATCTGAAATCACAATACCGGGCGCTGCGCAGCGATATCAACGCACGCATCCAGGCGGTGCTCGACCACGGGCAGTACATCCTCGGACCCGAGGTGCGCGAGCTCGAGCAGCGCCTCGCCGCCTACGTCAACAGCCGGCACTGCATTTCCGTCGCCAGCGGCACCGAGGCGCTGCTGATCGCGCTGATGGCGCTCGACATCGGCCCAGGCGATGAAGTCATCACCTCGCCATTCACCTTTGTCGCCACGGCCGAAGTGATCGCGCTGGTCGGCGCCAGGCCGGTGTTCGTCGACGTCGAGTCTGATACCGCCAACATGGACGCGGCGTTGCTGGATGCTGCCATCACCGAACGCACTCGTGCCATCATGCCGGTGAGCCTGTACGGGCAGCCCGCCGACATGGACGAGATCAGCGTCATCGCGGCGCGCCGCGGCGACATCGTGGTGATCGAAGATGCGGCACAGAGTTTTGGGGCCAGCTACCAGGGCCGGAAGAGCGGGGCGCTGTCGGCGCTCGGCTGCACCAGCTTTTTTCCCAGCAAGCCGCTTGGCTGCTACGGCGATGGCGGGGCGATATTCACCGACGATGACGCACTGGCCCAGATCTGCAGCGAGATCCGCGTGCACGGCCAGAGTGCCCGCTACCACCACACCCGCGTCGGCGTCGGCGGGCGCATGGATACCCTGCAGTGCGCGATCCTGCTGGCGAAGCTGGCGCGCTTCGACTGGGAGGTGGCGCGCCGCATCGAGATCGGCGACCGCTACGCGGAGGTCATCCGCGCCAGTGGCGCCCGGGTGGAACTGCTGACCGTGCGTCCCGATCGCACCAGCGTGTGGGCGCAGTACACGGTGCTGGTGGATGATCGCGACGGCGTGCAGGAGCGGATGAAGCAGGCTGGCATCCCCACGGCCGTGCACTATCCGAAGCCGCTGCACCTGCAGCCGGCGTACCAGAAGCTCTGCGACCCCAGGCCGATGCCGGTCAGCGAAGCGCTGGCGGCGCGGGTGATCAGCCTGCCGATGAGCGCAGATCTCAGCGACGCGCAGATCGACCAGGTAGTTGCGGCGCTGGCACGCGCTACGACCAATTAGCAGACGGTGAAGCAGTTAGATTACCGGCCAGACATTGACGGGCTCAGGGCAGTTGCCGTAGTCAGTGTCGTTGCCTACCACGCATTTCCGCGCTCTCTTCCCGGTGGCTTCGTAGGCGTTGACATCTTCTTTGTCATTTCCGGTTTCCTGATTTCCAGCCTGATCTACAAAGCTATCCAGAGTGAAACTTTCACGTATACAGAGTTCTATGCACGGCGCTTTCGCCGGATATTCCCGGCGCTGATTGCCGTACTGCTGGCCTCGCTCGTATATGGGTGGTTTCAGCTACTGCCAAACGCGTACCGCGAGCTCGGGCGGCAGGCGCTGGCAAGCGCCGGCTTCGCGTCAAATGTCTTGTTCTGGACCGAATCGGGCTACTTCGATCAGCAAGCGGTAACAAAACCGCTGTTGCACCTGTGGTCCCTCGGCGTTGAAGAGCAGTTCTACCTGATTTGTCCGATGGTACTGCTTTACTCGTGCGCGCGATTGCGTAAGCCCCTTTACGCGCTTGGCGCACTGACGCTCATCTCTTTCGCCACGAATATAGTGCAGACCGGGTACAACCCGGCCTCAGCGTTCTACTTGCCCATGCCGCGCTTCTGGGAGCTCTTCCTCGGCGTTATGCTTGGTTACTCCTACATCTTCGGACGAACCATGGAGCCGGCAGAAGATAGCCATCGTCCCCTGATGGCGCCGCGTACCCGCGTGCGACACAGCCTGCTAGCGTGTGCGCCGTATGCAGGACTGTTGCTAATCGCTTTGTCCCTGTTACTGATCCGGAATACCCGGCCATTTCCCGGATATGTGGCGCTACTGCCGACCGTGGGCACGGTACTGGTAATTTCGGGTCGCCATAGCTGGCTCAATCGTGTCCTGCTGGCTAGCCGTCCACTCGTGTTCATTGGCCTCATCAGCTACCCGCTCTACTTATGGCACTGGATCGTGCTCGTGTTCCTCCGCGTCGCACATTTCGGTGACAGCATTTCCAAGGCAGAGCGCCTTGGGGCCATTACCGCGAGCGTCGCTCTGGCAGTGGTTACTTACCAATACATCGAGAAGCCCATCCGCACGAGCAAGCGGCGTGCGCGCTTTCCCACCTACCTGCTGGTGACGATGGTCGTGGTTGCGCTCGGGGCTGCGCTGGTCGTGTCCACCGACGGTGGGGCGTTTCGCTATCCCCTCTTGCTGCGACCACTGGCTGCGAGTCGATATGATCGTCAGCGCGACCTGTACGAAGACGTCTATCGCGGCGGGTCTTGCTTCTTGGGCGCCGACCTGACGTTCACTGATATCGGCACTCAGTGCATTGATCCGCCGCATGATAATTCCAAGTTACTGGTACTCTGGGGCGACTCGCACGCTGCGTCGCTATACCCGGGACTGAGGTCTCGCCTGGCCGAGACAGGTGGGTATCGCATCGCGCAATTCACGGAGAGTGCGTGTCCGCCGGTGCTTGGTTATAGCAGCGACACACGTAAGAACTGCGCGGCGTTTAACGAGTCCGTATTGCGCGCCATTGGCCGTCTGCACCCGGATGTCGTCGTCCTTGAGGGGCACTGGGCATTCTACTCAGGGTTTAGCGGCCGGACCGCTGTGGAATTCGACGCAATTCACCGCACACTAATTGCATTGCGAAAGTTAGGGCAATTTCGCGTCGTGGTGTTGGGCAGTTTGCCGACCTGGAAGATTAACCAGGCGGACGTGATTCTGCGGCTGTGGCAACAGAACCGCGTCCTGGAGCCTCGCACGAACAAGTATCTCAACACCTCAACGATCGCGGCTGACCGGCTTGTTCGCGAGGCAGCTTCTGGTACGGGCGCGCGGTTCATATCGCCCTTACAGCTCTTATGTACACCCGGCGGGTGTTTGCTGTCGGCGGACCCCGTGCATGTCGAACCAGTCGCCTGGGATGACGGCCACCTGTCTCGCGAGGGCTCTCGCCTGCTCATCGACCTTGCCTGGCCGCAAATCATGGATGCTGCGACGACACCCTAGTTCGCACTCTCGATTCACCGATACGTGTCAAGTGTGCGCGCTCGGGTGGTATTGGAACCACGCCTGGCGTTCGAGGTTTTCGCTCTAGTGCCAGGCTTATTGCCAGTGAAGTCGAACTCCGGCGGTGCCAGGGCCCGCGCGCCGCCGGAGTTTGACCTCACCGATGACGCTGCGACGTGGCCGTGCGATCGGTCTTCCCGTTGGGACTTGGGCGCTCCACCGCCCGATCCGGGTGACGGGTTCAACCCGCAGGCGTCTCAGCCACCTCATACGCTGCGCGCGCGGCCCGCGCCACCGTACGCGCGCGGTGACCCGATCCGTAGACCGCAGCGTGCACGCAGCAGCTTATCAGAATCCATCACAGCCGCCTTTGATCCCACCCGCTTGATCCCTACTTGGCGGACAGCATTTGCACTCGGGCCTTTGATTCTCCTGTCCTTTCTTAGAAAGCGGTGATCCTTGGGCTGCGAGGACTTGCGTGTTTGCGCGGCGCACGGCCGGCCGGTAACTCATACGGCCGTTGTGGCGAGGATCTGATGCGTGTGACATGCTGATCCGTCCTATGAAGGAAGAACAACATTACCTACCGGATAAATCGCCGCTGATTCGTATTCTGCGCTTGTTCTCCGCGCTGCTGCCCGGGGAATATCTAAAGACCGCTTTCTATCTCAACTTTATCAATCGGCCTCGGCGGTTCATGCGTGAGGCGCTGTTTGCGTTCTACCGATACGATCACGTCTACGCGGTGCTCAAGGAGTTCGCGGCCAATTGCGCGGGCAGCTTCTCGGTACTCGAGTTCGGCACTTCCGATGGTTACTCCTTCATCAAGCTGCTCTACGCCACTCGTCACCTCAGGCTAACGGATCGAGTAATGGTGCACACCTTCGACAGCTTCGAAGGCATGCCCGCGGCGGTAGATGAGAAGGACGAGGATTGGACGAGCGGCGACAGCTGGGTGTCCGGGCAATTCAAAGGGCGCTATGAGAAGCTCGAGACGTATTGCAAGAAACGCTATTCGAACTATCGCATTCATCGCGGCTATTTCGAGCAATCGATCGACGACACGTTCCTCACCTTGCTTGATGAGCATCCGCCAATTCTGATCTGGATCGACTGTGACTACTACTCTTCGGCGCGAATGATCTTCCGACGGTTGATCGACCGGATTCCAAATGGCTGCGTGATCTATTTCGATGACCTGGATAACTTGAACTATGGCTCGCGCTTTACCGGGGAGGCTCGTTTGGTGCACGAGGTAAATTCCGGGCTCTTTGGCGACAATATCGAGCTCGTACCGGACGCGCGCCTGTCACTGTTCTCGCGGCGGATCTATCGATTCTTCAGGCTACCGCCCAATCGGATATTCGAGCACTTAGGGCAACGGCATGCCGTGGAGCATGTACGTCGTCACTCGGAAGGCTCGCCGCTGCCTTGACCTGCGGCGCTACAAACATCAGGGCCCCTCACAATCGTCCGGAATATTGGATTTGATGATGGAGCCGCTACTGACAATGGGCGGACCGTCGGTGAATATTCCGCCGGCTCCCTGTGGGCGTGCGGAAACGAGCGAAGCGTTTGTCCATACGGCCGTCCGTATGGAGTTCTAAAAGTGAGCGTGATCTTCTCGAAAGGTCCAATTTTGTAGTGGTGGACGGTACAGGGATTGAACCTGTGACCCCTGCCGTGTGAAAGCAGTGCTCTACCGCTGAGCTAACCGTCCGGAGAGGCCCTGGGCGGAGAAGTGTAAGGGCCAAGCCCCAACGAATCAATCTGTGCGGTGGTTAACCGAATTTCTGCCGAAACAGGCCAGGCACACCTGTTATTCTTTTATATTCAATTTTGTCGAAGTGGTGTAGTTCGTGATCAGCCTACGCAATTGCCGCATCGGTGTGGTTGGTCTGGGGTACGTGGGTCTGCCGCTGGCGGTGGAGTTCGGCAAGCATTTCGATACCACCGGCTTCGATATCAGTGCGAGCCGAATCAAGGCGCTGCGGGCAGGCCGCGACACAACGCTGGAGGTGAGCCGTCAGGAGCTCCGCGCTGCGAAATTACTGACCGTTTCGGCGCAAATCCAGGATCTCAAGCAGTGCCGCATCTTCATCGTGACGGTGCCGACTCCTATTGATGAGTACAAGCGTCCAAACCTGACGCCGTTAGAGCGCGCAAGTGAAACCGTGGGCCAGGTTCTGAAAAAGGGCAATGTCGTTGTCTATGAATCGACTGTATACCCGGGATGCACTGAAGAGATCTGCGTGCCGATCCTCGAGCGCGTTTCGGGCCTGAAATTCAATCGCGATTTTTTCGCTGGCTACAGTCCAGAGCGCATCAACCCGGGTGACAAGGAGCGCCGTCTGACGACGATCCGGAAGGTGACTTCCGGGTCTACGCCAGAAGTGGCAGAGTTCGTTGACAAGCTCTATGGCTCCATCATCGGAGCTGGTACATACAGGGCCAGCAGCATCCGCGTCGCCGAGGCGGCGAAAGTGATCGAAAACACGCAGCGCGATGTCAATATTGCGCTGATCAACGAACTGGCGTTGATCTTCAATCGCCTTGGCCTTGACACGGAAGAGGTGCTGCAGGCGGCCGGCACGAAGTGGAATTTCCTGCCATTTCGCCCGGGACTGGTGGGCGGCCATTGCATTGGTGTGGATCCCTATTACCTCACACACAAGGCGCAGGAAATCGGTTATCACCCAGAGATGATCCTCGCCGGGCGACGATTGAACGACAGCATGGGTCTGTATGTAGCCAGTGAAGTGCTGCGCCTGATGGCCAATCGACGAATCCACATAAAAGGTTCGCGAATTCTGGTGCTGGGCCTGGCGTTCAAGGAAAACTGCCCCGATCTTCGCAATTCCAAGGTGGTAGACGTAATTCGCGAACTTCGCAAATACGGCGCGCTGGTGGATGTCTATGACCCCTGGATCGATGCTCGTGAGGCCCGCCACGAGTACGGACTTCGACCGATTCGCTCGCCACGGCGCGGCCACTACGATGCCGCTGTGCTAGCCGTTGCGCACCGGGAATTCAAGGCGCTTGGAGCCACGGCCATTCGGCGCCTGTGCCGTCGCAATCACGTGCTTTACGACATTAAATACACGTTTTCCGCTAGCGAGGTCGACGGCCGACTGTAGCCAGTTTGGGCCTAGGGAGTGTAGGTGCCCGTAGCAATGGCACGGTTGCTCGTACCGTCATTGACGCTCAGGTACCAGGTGTAAGTTGTCCCCGTTACGAGCGATGCGGGATTCGCACTGCCGTCAAAGTTATACACCACCGAGAGCTGCGATTCTTGGGCATACCGTCGCCAGTAGTCCCCGCGTAATACCAAACCGTGTTGCCCGCCGGACCGTTGACCCAGATCGTGTAGCTGTAGGGGCTCGGTGGCGTGAACGGTGCCAGCCAATGGAAGGTTGGCGTGCCATTGCCACTTCCCGATACGGGCGTCGTCGTGAGAGTCTGCGCAAAGCTATTAAGTACAGCATTTACGGCCGGGGTCAGCAATTCCGAAGTGCCGTCCGAATAGGTGATCTGCAGCGATGCGGTGTCTCCGACGCTCGGCGGCCCTGTCAGTGGGTAGATCTGGTCCTGGAAATCGCCGTTGGAATCACCGACGTCAAACGGCACCGCGGCACCGGCAGCCGAGACGACCGTGACCGTGACCGGCAGTTTGGTACCGCTATCGCGGAAGACGTTGATCTGTTCGCCGTAGGTGTCGTCATCGTAGTGCGCGGTTCGAAGTTCGGCCCGCGTGCCCGCTGCCGAGAGTACTCGATTGACGTTTGTGGTCGGGTCAGTCGATATCAATATCTGGCTCTGCAGGCGTCCGCCCCCGCCACCAAAGTTTGTAATGTCCCCGGTGTCGATTACACCATTCTTGTTCTGGTCGATAATTGCGACGACCTGCCAGGTGCCGTTTACTACACCGTCAACGCTATAGCTCTGGGGGCTGACGGGGCTATCGATGGTCGTAAATACGAGGCCGTTAGTTTGGCTATACAGGCCGACGTACATCGGCCCAGTGGCAGTGCCGGGCGGAAAGGTTATCGTACCGGAGACCGTGTTAGGACCCGTGGACGCAGCGATCACAATCGGTGCCGATAGGTGTGGACCAAGCGCTAGGCGGCCGCCCCAGTGACCACCGATGCTAATCTTGTAGCAATACGGGCCGCCACTCGAAAATCCTCGTTGAAAATAGAAGTCATTGCCGCCGGTCGCCGCGACCGGGATGACGCCACCTATTTGTCGCCGCTGCATCTGTGCCCCAGGAAATCTTGTACCCCGTCGCCTGTTCCACGCCATTCGCATCGGTGGGGCCCGTCCAGAAAATTGCGGCCGCATTTTTCGACGGATAGACGACAAGTCCCGTTGGCGTCGGGGCGGATACGGCTGTAACGTCCGACAGGACGATATTTACGCCCGTTAGATTCCGTTGGATTATTGTCTGGACCGATGAGGTGCCGACCGGGTTGGATGCGTTCCTGGCACCCGTGCCGATCGTGTCCATGCGGGCCGTCACCACGTAACTGCCAGGCGGCAGGCCACGTATCGTGTAGGCCCCGCCCGGGGCCATGATGCTGGTGCCCGCTGAAGCCGAGCCACCGCCATTCAGGTTAACGCTGAGGTACACGCGACCAGGCGGCCATGTACCTGAATAGGTTACGGTACCCGAAATGCTGAACTCCGTATTCGAAGGTGTGGCGACAAAGTTTTGGGTCTTATCACTGTTCAGCAAAATGGTGGCGGACGTCGGAGCGTAAATGTACCCAGGGAGCGACGGTGTTACGGTGTAGCTCTTGTCCCGCGGGCAGGTTGGTAAAGCTGTAAGTGCCGGTCGCGCTCGTCTTCGTAGTGCCGCTGGCCGCTCCGCTGAGCGTCATGGTGACGCCGGTGACAAACGGCCCGGTCACGGTACCGGAGATGCTGTAGGCCAGATACGGCGACGAAATTCGTCCCGGTAACATTGGCTCCATTCACGGTCACAGCGGCGCTGGCCGGAGTGAACGCATTACCGATCTTCGTCGGAGTAACGGTGTACGAGCCGTTGGCCAGACCGGTAAAGGAATATTTGCCGCCAGAATCGGTCGTCGTCGAAGCCGTGGAATTACCTGATAGGGAGACCGTGACGCCTGAGGTAGCATTACCGCTGACGGTACCGGAGATGCTGTAGCTAACGGTGGCGACGAAATTCACGCCGGTATTATTGGCGCCGTTCACGGTCACAGCTGCGCTCGCGGGAGTAAACGAAGCGCCGGTCTTCGACGGTGTCACGGTGTACGAGCCGTTAGCCAAACCGCTGAAGGAATAATTCCCACTGGAATCGGTCGTCGTCGAGGCTGTGGAATGACCTGACAATGCGACCGTGACGCCGGTGGTGACCGACCCGCTGACGGCCCCGGAGATCGCGTAAGTTGCAGGTGGGGGCGGGGTAGTGGAGCCACCGCCACCGCCTCCGCCACCGCATGCAGCAACCAGCAGCGTGGTGACCAATGAAACGACACACAGCACCATCATCCTGGCGCTGGTTCTAAATTCTGGTCTTACGTGGTTTCGGTTGAATCTCATTAGATCGACCTTAAATTGAGTTGACTTGATATCTGCACCGCTCGGAGCACCAGTAAGAACCTCAGAACTGAACATGTCACGCTCGTCCCAACCAGCGCTTAGATTGTTCTGGCTACTCAGACCAAGCGCCAGGTGACTTTGATGCTGCGTGAAAATCAAATGACTGTCAATCAGGTGCAGAGAGTACTAGCGTAGCGGTGATTACCATAAGATTCGCGTGAACGTAACTCGTGTGCGATATGTAATGCGCACAGCAAGTGCGCGCTCCGTAATGCGGCATTGCACTCAGGTGCATCGATGATGCCGCGAGGCCTGACGAAATGCCCGTGCTGGTTGGTGATCGCCGGACGAATAGCCGCTCGGGAGCAGTTGTGAGCAAACTGAACAATCTGCGCGGGATTGCGCGCGTGGGTCAACAGGCTATCGAATCCTGCCGCGCGGCGGGGTTCCGTGGTTCTTAATGCTGTCGCGGCAATCCCTGGTAACCGAATTGCAGAAAGAACTCATTGCTGTGCGCAGTCAAGGGGTTCGTCCGGTATTTCTGCCAGAAATACGTGTATCCACCCTGAACAATCCAGGTGCGGGTCAGCATCCACTTTGCGGACAGATCGGTGGTCACGTAATTGCGATCAGAGGAATCAATGTTGGCCCACAGTCCGCGTGTGGCGACGGCTCTGGCTGCAACTACGCCGCTTAGGCGCTCAGAGAAAGTCCGATCGTATTGCACGTGGAGCTGATCAGCAGAGTACGTACCGCCCGCGCTGCCGGGAGTAATCGTGCGCCCGAGATTGAGGCGGAACGTACTCGCACTGCGAAACCAGACCAGTTCGCCGCTGGCGCCCCAATTGTCCGTGGTTCCCTGGAAGGCCGGGGTCAACGTGGAATTGACGTCGCTGTGTTGCCAGGTTACGACCACAGTGCCCTTGAGATCTTCGGTCCAGTTGTAGGCCAGTCCAATCTCCGCGCCGGCGGCGTTGGACGTCGAAACTACATCCCGCGCTTCGTATCGGGCCGCGATGCCGCCGACTCGGAGATTCATGCGCTCGCCGAACTTTCGGCTGATAAACGCTTGTCCCAGGTAATAGTCAAAGTTAACGTGGCCGTTGAGATCAGACGGATTAAAGGACTCAGTCTGGTATAAAGCCGAAACTCCCAGCGATATCAACTGCGACACCTGATGCGTATAACGGGGTTGCAGTATCAGGTAGTCGCGCGTCACACCCAGCTGTACGTGTCCAGCGTCGGACGTGCCCGGCGCATTTGGATTGAGCTCGCTAAACTGCGCGGAGGGCTTTTGGGCGTTCGTGTCATTGAGCTGATCGAAGCGCCCGGACAGGCTAAACGAACTGACCAGCGACCTGTAGTTGGTGTTGAAGTCGAAGATACCCTCGAGCTTGTTAAGTTGTGGCTCCTGCGCGTAGTACGCATAGCGGAGCCGCGGTCTGACGTTCGTGTCCGAATTGGGTGTCGCAATGCCAATCAAGGCAGAGGCATCCGCCCCATAGCCCTGCTGCGGTGTACCGCCGGCCGGATTAAGTTGCACATTCGAGTTCGTCTCTGCCAACGCCGTAACTACGGGTTGCACGTAATACTCCGCACCGAAGACAGGCGCGGAGACAATTAATACCAGCAGTGTCACAAGTGACCGCGGCGGTGCTGCGCCGGCGAAGCATTCTTTACAGGACCACCTCGACATCTCCACTCTCCAGTTCCGTGTGCGGGGTGAGGCCGTTGCTGCTGACGAATCGCGCGCCATGAGAACGCAACACGCCCTATGAGCGGCCGCTGGCGCGTTGAGCAGGAAGTCTACGGGTGGTGCCGGACTGAAGCAATCGCAAATGGCGTTGCCAGGCCTTCCCGGCTACCATTCCCGGTCCTTAAGACTTCGTCCCATTGGCTGCCGATGCCCGCTAAGCCCGTCGTCACCCGTTTCGCCCCGAGTCCTACCGGTCTGCTGCATATCGGCGGTGTCCGTACGGCATTGTTTTCATGGCTCTACGCGCGCCATCACGGCGGCAAGTTCATTCTACGGGTGGAAGACACTGACCGCGAGCGCTCGACCCTTGAAGCCGTCGATGTGATTCTAAACGGCATGCAGTGGCTTGGCCTGGCGGCTGATGAAGGACCCTATTACCAGACACAGCGCTACAGCCGCTATCACGAGGTCTTGTCCGCCATGCTGGCGGCGGGCAACGCTTACCGCTGCTATTGCAGCAAAGAAGAGCTGGAAGCGATGCGCGCTGAGCAGCTTGCGGCCAGGCAGAAGCCGCGTTACGACGCGCGTTGCCGGGATCGGCGGGAGCCGCGGGCGGGTATCGACCCAGTGATCCGATTCAAGAACCCGACGAGCGGCGACGTGGTGGTTGAGGATCAGGTGCACGGCCATGTCGCGTTCCAGAACAGTGAACTCGACGATCTGATCATCGCGCGATCCGACGGCAACCCAACCTATAACTTTTGTGTGGTCGTCGACGACATGGATATGGGTATCACCCACGTGATTCGCGGCGACGACCACCTGAACAACACCCCGCGGCAGATAAACATGCTGCGCGCGCTCGGAGCTACCCCGCCAGTCTATGCCCATGTACCAATGATTCTCGGCGCCGACGGCGCCAAACTCTCCAAGCGTCACGGTGCGGTCAGCGTGCTCGACTATCAGCAGGAGGGCTACCTGCCCGATGCCTTGCTCAACTACCTCGTGCGCCTGGGTTGGTCACATGGTGACCAGGAGGTCTTTACGCGCGAGGAAATGATCGCGACCTTCGACATCTGTGATGTCAACAAGGCCGCCTCCGCATTCAATGCGGAAAAGCTTTTGTGGCTCAATCAGCAGCATATGATGAAGGCGTCTGCCGCGGTGCTGGCAAGCGCGACTACGCGACCAATTGGCGCGGCTCGGCGTGCTCGTCGATGATCAGGATCTGCTTGAGGGGGTGGCGAACTCGCAGCGCGGGCGCTGCAGGACGCTCAAGGAGATGGCCCAAAACAGCCGTTATTTCTTCGAGGATATCGGGCCCATTGAAGACAGGCTCAGGGCCAAGCAACTGGGCGTCGACGCTCTGGAATTGTTATCGGTAACGCTGCAAGGCCTGGAAGGCTTGACCGACTGGACGCCGGCGGGGGTTCAAGGCGTGCTGGCCGAGGTAGCTGTGCGTAATAAAGTGGGCCTGGGCAAGGTGGCGCAGCCGCTGCGAATTGCGGTAACCGGGGGTGCCATTTCCCCACCAATCGATGTGACCCTGGCACTGCTGGGCCCTGCCAGAGTATTGGAGCGCTTGAGACGCATTGTCTAGCCGGATGGCGCGCCAAACAGTGCGGCATCAATGGTCGAATGCCCGGCCTGACCACAGCCACTGACAAAGTATGTGTTGGTTCACATAACGCGGACCAGCGCCTGATCGCTCGGACTTGCGGCGCTGCACACCACTGTCTACGGTGCCCGGCAGCCATCGTGAACTCCTTAATCAAATACAATGGCCGCCTGTCAGGTAACGGCTAGGGTGGCGGTTCGCCAAATGAAGTATCGGCAACGTGCAATGGGCTCCCAAGCGGCGCGTACCCGTGCGGACGCGTACGGGGCGATTTTGCGCGCTGCAACCATGCTTGCACTGCTGGTACTGGGGGCGTGCAACTGGTCGTCAAATACCGATACACCGCACTACGGCCTGGGCGGGACCGTCAACGGCTTGGTTGGCAGTGGCTTGGTCCTCACTGACAAGGGCACGACGCTGGCGGTGAACTCGGGCGCCACCAATTTCAGCTTCGGCGGAATCCTGCAAAATGGCGACACCTATGCGGTGAGCGTACAAAGCTCGCCTGCTGGCTTGACCTGCAGTGTCGCCAGCGGTACGGGTACGGCGGGCACGGCGGACGTTAACAATGTTGTCGTGACCTGTTCGACCCACGCCTATACGCTGGGCGGAACCGTAGCGGGCCTGAATGGCTCAGGTCTCGTGCTCGCCAACGGTACGGACACCGTAGCCGTACCGGCCAACGCGGTTTCCTTCACCTTGCCTACAAAGGTGGCGTACACCAGCGGTTACGCCGTCACGGTCGTTCAACAACCCACGGGTCTAAGCTGCGGTGTATCCAACGGCATCGGTACGATCCCGGCGGCCAATGTCACCAGTGTCCTGGTTACGTGCTCGGACAAGCCCTATAGCCTGGGTGGAACGATCAGAGGTCTGACGGGTTCTGGACTGAAGCTGGCCAATGGCGCGGACACCTTGAACGTGCCGATGGGCGCGACGAGCTTCGTCATGCCAACCAAGGTGCCCTATACCAGCAGCTATGCGGTCATCGTCACGGCGACACCCATAGGTTTGACCTGCACCGTGATCAGCGGCTCCGGGTTCATGCCCGCGGCCGATGTCACAAATATCTCGGTGGTGTGTTCGAATCTGGCCTACCCCATATCGGGCACCGTGAGCGGCCTGAATGGCCCTGGATTGACCCTTGTCAATGGTGCCGATTCGGTGGCCGTACCGATCAATGCGACGAGCTTCATGCTGCCCCCGGTGGCCCACGCCAGCCCCTACGACGTCAAAGTCGGCGCGTCCCCGGGCTTGACCTGCTCTGTGAGCAACGGCTCGGGGATCATGCCGGCGGCTCCCGTTACCAACGTCTCAGTGACCTGTTCGGATAAGGCCTACACACTCGGCGGAACCATCACTGGCCTGAATGCCAGCGGACTTAAACTGACTGACGGCATTGAAGATCTGGCCGTGGCCCCCAATGCCACGAAGTTCTCGTTCCCGACGGGCGTGGCCTATACCAGCCCCTACACCGTGTCGGTCAAGACTCAACCGGTGGGCGAATTGTGCGACATTCCGAATGGCACGGGCATCATGCCTGCGAAGCCTGTGGACACCTTGCAGGTTCTGTGCACGGCCCTGCCGTTTAATGTCCGGGTGACCGTCGAGGGCCTGGCAACCGGCGCCACCGTCGATCTAATGAACAACGGCACAGATAGCCTGAAAGTGTCGGCTAATGGTTCCTTCAATTTCACGAATCAAGTCCTCAGTGGCAGCACCTATGCGGTGACCGTACTGACCAATCCGACCAACCCCACCCAGAAGTGCGATGTGACCGGTGGCGACTCCGGCACCGGCTCGGGAACGGTCCAGGGCGCCGATGTTACGAACGTGACGGTGATCTGCGCGACCGACACCACCTTTACTGTCGGCGGCACCGTCACCGGCCTGACCGGCTCGGGCCTCATGCTGCAGAACAATGGGGGAGACAATCTGAGCCCGCCGGGGAACGGCACATTCCACTTCGGAACCCCGGTCCCCAGCGGCAGCCCCTACAAGGTAACGGTCAAGACACAGCCGACCAATCCTGCGCAGCTCTGCAATGTGACCGGTGGCGATTCAGGCACGGGCTCGGGAACGGTCCAGGGCGCCGATGTTACGAACGTGACGGTGATCTGCGCGACCGACAGAACCTTTACCGTCGGCGGCACCGTCACCGGCCTGCACCGCCCGGGCCTCGTGCTACAGAACAATGGGGGAGACGATCTGAAACTGCGGACTGACGGCGCATTCCACTTCCGGTCTTTGGTTGCCGACGGTGGTGCCTATGTAGTCACGATAAAACGCCAACCAGCCAGGCAGTTCTGTGTGCTCGCGAACGATGCCGGCACGGTCGCCGGTGCCGATGTAACAGACGTCGCGGTGACTTGCTTTTAGTTGTGGTGGGCTGCGGCCAAGTCAACCCGCCGGCTGATCGGTCAACGTGCTGCCGTCAGCATTGGTCAAGGGGCCACTCAGTAGAGTGTCACGCTGCTGGACGCGGTCGATATTCAGAGCGCCACGGCGCTCGTAATTAGCGGAACGGCGTACACGCCAAACGGTGCGGCATCAATGGTCAAATGCCCGGTCTGACCACAGCCACTGACAAAGTGTGTGTTGGCTCACATAACGCGGACCAGTGCCTGATCGTTCGGACTTGCGGCGCTGCACACCACCGTCTATGGTGCCCGGCAGCCATCGTGAACCCCTTTCAAATACAATGGCCGCCTGTCAGGTAACGGCTAAGGTGGCGGTTCGCCAAATGAAGTATCGGCAACGTGCAATGGGCTCCCAAGCGGCGCGTACCCGTGCGGACGCGTACGGGGCGATTTTGCGCGCTGCAACCATGCTTGCACTGCTGGTACTGGGGGCGTGCAACTGGTCGTCAAATACCGATACACCGCACTACGGCCTGGGCGGGACCGTCAACGGCTTGGTTGGCAGTGGCTTGGTCCTCACTGACAAGGGTACGACGCTGGCGGTGAACTCGGGTGCCACCAGTTTCAGCTTCGGCGGAATCCTGCAAAATGGCGACACCTATGCGGTGAGCGTACAAAGCTCGCCTGCTGGCTTGACCTGCAGTGTCGCCAGCGGTACGGGTACGGCGGGCACGGCGGACGTTAACAATGTTGTCGTGACCTGTTCGACCCACGCCTATACGCTGGGCGGAACCGTAGCGGGCCTGAATGGCTCAGGTCTCGTGCTCGCCAATGGTACAGACACCGTAGCCGTACCGGCCAACGCGGTTTCCTTCACCTTGCCTACAAAGGTGGCGTACACCAGCGGTTATGCCGTCACGGTCGTTCAACAACCCACGGGTCTAAGCTGCGGTGTATCCAACGGCATCGGTACGATCCCGGCGGCCAATGTCACCAGTGTCCTGGTTACGTGCTCGGACAAGCCCTATAGCCTGGGTGGAACGATCAGAGGTCTGACGGGTTCTGGACTGAAGCTGGCCAATGGCGCGGACACCTTGAACGTGCCGATGGGCGCGACGAGCTTCGTCATGCCAACCAAGGTGCCCTATACCAGCAGCTATGCGGTCATCGTCACGGCGACACCTATAGGTATGACCTGCAACGTGATCAGCGGCTCCGGGTTCATGCCCGCGGCCGATGTCACAAATATCTCGGTGGTGTGTTCGAATCTGGCCTACCCCATATCGGGCACCGTGAGCGGCCTGAATGGCCCTGGATTGACCCTTGTCAATGGTGCTGATTCGGTGGCCGTACCGATCAATGCGACGAGCTTCATGCTGCCCCCGGTGGCCTACACCAGTCCCTACGCCGTCACTGTCGCCAACAATCCGCCCCCCCCGGGCTTGACCTGCACTGTAAGCAATGGTTCGGGGATCATGCCGGCGGCTCCCGTTACCAACGTCTCAGTGACCTGTTCGGACATCGCCTACACACTGGGTGGAACCATCACCGGCCTGAGTGCGAGCAATCTGGTGCTGACCGACGGCAGCCAGGATGTGACGGTGTCGGCCAATGCTGCGATGTTCTCGTTCCTTCAGCCCGTTGCCTATACCAGTCCCTACACCGTGTCGGTCAAGACTCAACCGGTGGGCGAATTGTGCGACGTGACAAACGCCACGGGGGTAATGCCCCCTGGGCCCAACATCGACAAGGTTCAAGTATCGTGCGTGGCGCAACCGTTTACAGTCGGTGGCACCGTCAGTGGCTTGGCCGTTGGAGCCAGTGTCTACCTGTTGGACAATGGCACAGACCCTTGGCAGGTATCGGTCAATGGTGCGTTCGCTTTCCCGACCAAGGTCTTGAGTGGCAGTGCCTATGCGGTCACGGTCGAAACTAATCCGACGAATCCCCCGCAAACCTGCCTTGTGACCGGAGGCGACTCAGGCACCGGCTCGGGAACGGTCCAGGGCGCCGATGTTACGAACGTGACGGTGATCTGCGCGACCGACACCTTTAACGTCGGCGGCACCGTCACCGGCCTGACCGGCTCGGGCCTCGTGCTGCAGAACAATGGGGGAGACGATCTGAGCCCGCCGGGGAACGGTACATTCCACTTCGGAACCAAACTCCCCCCCGGCAGCCCCTACGCGGTGACGGTCAAGACACAGCCGTCCAATCCTGCGCAGACCTGCGTCCTCGGAAACAAGGCGGGCACAGTGACCAGTGCCGACATCACGAATGTCACCGTGAGCTGCACCACGGACACCCACACCATTGGCGGTCAATTAACTGGCCTGGGTTCCGGCGTATTCGTAGTCCTCCAGAACAACGGCGCTGACGACCTGACGCTTTCAAAGAATTTCCCCCCGGCGTTCACCTTTACCACTCCAGTCGCGAGCGGCAGTAGCTTTGCGGTTTCAGTACAAACCCAACCGACTAACGGCCAGGACTGCCAGGTCACCAACGGATCCGGCCCGGTGACTGGTACCGACGTCACGACCGTCAGGGTGGACTGCACTCCGGCGGCCTATTTGATTGGCGGCACTGTAAGTGGCCTGACCGGCTCGGGCCTTGTGCTGCAGAATAACGGAGGAGACAACCTGCTTGTAGCGGCCAGTGATACAACTTTCCAGTTCCCTACTTCGATGACCGACGGCAGCGGCTACGCGGTCACGGTTCTGCAGAACCCCAGCAACGGCCAGACTTGCACGGTTACCGGGGGTGACGCGGGGGTTGGCGCGGGCGCTGTGTCAGGAGCAAATGTGACCAGTGTCCAGGTAACGTGCATGTAAGGGACGTGGTTGGTGTGCCGTAGGTCTTCGCGCAGAGTCGCCAGCCAACCCGCACCTGATCCGATCAGCAATGAGTTGGCCGGTATTTTCCCAAGTGTAATTGGCGGTCACGTGCTCGAACCCGGCATGGCGCGTAAAAGAGGTCGGTCAGCGCGCAAAGTGTAGTCGCAACGACGGGTAGACGATGTGATGAAGCGCGCGTTGGATCAATTGGCCCGCGAGGAATTCGACCTTGTGATCGTTGGCGCCGGCGCCTTTGGCGCTGCGGCCGCCTGGGATGCGAGTCTGCGGGGCCTGCGCGTGGCGTTGATCGAGCAGGGCGATTTCGGTGGCGGGGCTTCGGCGGAGTGCTTCAAGTTCGTGCACGGCGGCATCCGCTATTTGCAGCATGCCAATATCAGCCGCCTGCGTTCCTCTTGCGGCGAGCGCAGCGCGCTGCTGCGCATCGCGCCGCACCTGGTCAAGCCCATACCCATCGTCCTGCCGACCTTTGGTGCGTGGCGCAACGGCAAGGCGTTCTTGGGCGCGGGTATGATGGTGTACGACCTGCTGACCACAGGACGCAATGCCGGAATCCGTGATCCGACGCGCCGCATTGCGCCGGCGCAGCTCCTGAGCCGCAGCGAGTTGCTGGCGCTGTTTCCGGAACTCGACCAGCCGCGGCTAAGTGGCGCGGCCGTGTTCGAGGACGGCCAGATGTACAGTCCGCCGCGGCTGGTGCTGGCGTTCGTGGAATCGGCCTTTCGCCGGGGCGCCTGCGTGGCGAACTACGTGCAGGCGACCGAGTTCCTGTGGGCAGGGAACCGCGTGCGTGGCGTTCGGGCGCGCGATGTTCTCAGCGGTGACGAGTTCGACATCGGGGCGCGCCTGGTGCTGAATGCCGCCGGGCCCTGGGCCGAGTACCTGCTCGGTGACCGGCAGCGCTTCGGAGAGCATCGGCGCGGCAACTTTTCGCGCGATGCCTGTTTCATCGTCAGGCGCAGACCCCGGTCGGGCTATGCAGTCGCGGTCCCGGGACAGAGCCGCGACCGCGACTCGCTCGTGAGCCGTGAGGGGCGCCACATGTTTGTGGTGCCCTGGCGCGATTTCACGCTGATCGGCGTATGGCACCGGCTGTTCGCCGACAAGCCCGACCGTGCCATGGTCGAGGAGCCGGAACTCGCGGCCTGGATTGCCGAAATGAACGCTTCCTGCCCCGCGCTGCAGTTGCGGCGCGAGGAAGTCAGTTACGCCAACTGCGGGCTGGTGCCCTTCGGCGAGGCGGTGACCGGCGCAAACGAGCTGAGCTTCGGCAAGGAGTCACGTTTCATCGATCATCGCCAGGCACACGGCATCGAGGGCCTGGTGACGCTGATCGGCATTCGCTACACCACGGCGCGCGGCGACGCCGCCGCGGCTCTCGACCTGTTGCTGCAGCAGTGGGCGGGGGCGAAGCCCGGGCGCTCGGCGACGGAATCCACGCCGCTCGTGGGCGGTGACATTGCGGACGTCGCGGCATTCCAGCTAAGCCTTGGGCGCCAACGACCGGCATCGATCGCGGATCGTTCGTTCGATGCGCTGGTCCGCAATCACGGCACCGAGGCAGCCGCGCTCCTGGGGCGCGCGGCCGGGCCGGGGCAGTCCGCCACGGTCGGAGGGAGTGATACGCTGGTGGCCGAAATCACCCACGCCGCCGAAGTCGAAATGGCGCTGCGCCTGGAGGACGTGGTATTGCGGCGCACCGATCTCGGTAGCGGGGCTCACCCGGGCCGTGCTGCCCTGGAGGCCGCGGCCGATGCCATGGGCATGGCACTCGGCTGGACCAGCGAGCAGCGCTTGCGGGAGTTGGCGGCCACGATGCAGGTGCTGGCGCAACATCACGCCCTCGAGGCCGGCTGACACATGAAACTCTTGATTACGGGTGGCACGGGATTCATCGGCTCGCGGCTTGCGCTGCACGCGCGGGCTAGCGGGCGCGCGGTCGTGGTGGCGGGCCAGGTCAATACCGACGCCGAGCGCGCGCGCCTGAAGGAGTTGAATGACGCCGGCGTCGAGGTCATGCAGGGTCCGCTCCAGGATGCCGCCTATGCGTGCCAGGTGAGCGCAGGTTGTGACCTCGTGATCCATCTGGCGGCGGCGCAGCACGAGGCGAACGTCCCCGATGCGTATTTCGAGGCCGCAAATGTGGAGGGCACGCGCACCTTGCTGGAGGCGAGCCTGGCTGCCGGCGTGCGACGCTTCGTGTACGGGAGCACGATCGGTGTCTACGGTGAGGCAGCCGACAGCGTGTTGACCGAGGAATCTCCGCCTCGGCCCGTGAACATCTACGGGCGCACCAAACTCGCCGCCGAGGGAGTCGTCAACTCCTATGCCAGCAGGCTCCCGACCACGATCGTGCGTATCTCCGAAACCTACGGGCCCGGTGATTTCCGGCTGCTCAAGCTCTTCAAGGCCGTCGATCGCGGGCGCTTCTTCATGATTGGCGATGGACTGAATCGCCGTCAGGTAATTCACGTCAGCGACCTGATTGCAATTCTGCTGCGGGCTGGCGAGCACCCGGCGGCGATCGGCCAGGTCTTCGTGGCCGCAGGCGCCGAGATCATGAGCACGCGCGACCTGGTCAAAGGCGTCGCCGCCGCGCTCGGCCGCCCGGCGCCGCGACTGCGCGCGCCGCTGTGGCCATTCCTGCTGCTGGCCGTGACGATGGAGGCGACGCTGAAGCCTCTGGGAATCCAGCCACCGCTGCACCGTCGGCGCCTGGACTTCTTCCGCAAGTCTTTCGTGTTCGATACCAGGAAGGTACGCGAGGTCCTGGGCTACACGCCGGCGGTGGCGTTCGGCGCCGGTGCGGCCGAAACCGCGGCCTGGTATCGCGCGATGGGGTATCTGCCGGCGCGCTGAGTGGCGTCAGTCTGCGGCACGCACCGCGCTGGCAGCGATCTTCTTGGAGACGATGCGCACCTTCTTGCCGTACAGCACAAAGACCACTCGCATGCCAAGTTCCAGCAAGGCCGTGACCGCGAGGCCCACGTAGTTCAGCGGGTTCTTCCAGAAGACATACAGGCGCAGCGCGAACGGCTTGATCTGCTCAAAGCCGCCCAGCTGCAGCAACTGGGTCAGGCTGTGCTCGGTGACGTTGTAGAAGTGATCGATGTTGTGGGCAATGTTCTCGGAGCCGACCAGCGGATTGGCGCCATTCATGGCGTAGACGATCACCGAACCGGAAGGCTTCAGGGCCACGTGACAAAGGCGCAGAAATTCGATGGTTTCGTCGATCGTGAGGTGATTGAGTTCCTGCTCGGGGATGATGACATCGAAGGGTTCACCCTGGTAGCCGCGCAGGAACGGGAAGGCTTCGGCGACCTGGCAGGGGAGTGAGCGGCGCCGCGCGTGCTCGACCTTGGTGGCGTCCGAGTCGATGCCGAGGACATCCTGATACCCGACCTCGCGCAGCAGACTCACGAGGTAGCCTGGTCCGCAGCTGATCACCAGTATGCGGGCGCCGAAATCATGCGGCAGACGGGGCAGGTAGTTGGCGCGGTAATAGGCGCGGAAGCTCCGGTAGCCGCTGGCAACGTCTTCAGGCGCCTGCCAGTAGGAATCGAAGGGCTCCAGGCGCGCCGCGAGCGCCGAAGACTTCGGGTTGCTGGACATGCCTCACTCCTGGTGTGTACGTCAGTATATAAAATACCGGGTTTCAGTATCCATGCGAGCTCTACGCCTGACAAGGCATAATGGCCTGAAGACCCTCAATGCGTATCACATTACTGAATTGTGATCCTGGACGCTGCCGGCGATGAGGATCCTGTTCCTCAATTTCGAGTATCCACCGCTGGGTGGCGGCGGGGGCGTCGTCATGGCCGCCCTGGCGCGCGAGCTTGCGCGCAGCCATGCGGTCACGGTCCTGACCTCAGGGGGTCTGGGGCTCCCGGCGGAGGCCCACGAAGGCGGTGTGCGGGTGCTGCGTGTGCCGGTGTTCTTCCGTCGTGAGCTCGCCGTTGCGAATTTTCCCTCCATGCTGGCTTACCTGCCCATGGCCCGGCTCCGTGCCTGGCGCGCGGGCCTGAAGGCGCAGTTCGATGTGATCAATACCCATTTCGTCGTACCCACGGGTCCGATCGGGCAGTGGCTTGCCAATCGCTACGGCATTCCGAATGTTCTGTCGGTGCATGGCGGGGATCTGTACGATCCCAGCAAGGGCAGTTCGCCGCACCGGCACGCGCTGCTGCGCGCGGTGGTCCGTCGGCTGCTGCGCCAAGCCGACGCGCTCGTCGGCCAATCACGCGATACATTGAGGCGAGTGGTGGAGATCTACGGCGAGACACGCCACGCGGAGCTGATTCCGCTCGGTATCGAGCGGCCGCCGCGTATCGAGCGCGCTCCGCGCGAGGCCTTTGGCCTGCCTGCGGACGGCTTCGTGATGGTGACGATCGGGCGAGTGGTGGCGCGCAAGGCCGTGGCCCAGCTGGTCAGTGCCCTGCACGACGCGGCGCGCCCCAAAGCCCACCTGCTGGTGCTCGGGGACGGGCCCGAGTCCGAGGCCGTCCGTCGGCGTGCCGGTGAATACGGTGTGCTCGATCGCGTGCACCTGCTCGGGCAGGTGAGCGAGCAACGCAAGTTTGAAGCACTGAGCGTAGCCGATGTCTTTGTGTCCTCGAGCCAGCACGAGGGATTTGGTCTGGTGTTCCTCGAGGCCATGGCCTTTGGGCTCCCGATCGTCTGTTACGATCGGGGTGGGCAGACGGATTTTCTTGCGCAAGGTCGCACCGGTAGCGTGATTGCCCTCAACGATTTAGCGGCCTTCACAGGTGCGATCGTCGACTTGCACGACGACCCGGTGAAGCGGGAAAGTATCGGTGCAGCGAACCTGCGGCTGGTCGAGGAGTATTTCATCGATCGCTGCGCACGACATTACGAGCAGGTGTTCGAGACCGCGATTCGGAATCAGGAGGTAAGCGATGTGCGGCATCGCGGGCATAGTCGCTGAATCGCCCGCGGAGCGGGGCCGGATGCCGGCAATGCTCGAGGGGCTGCGCCACCGCGGACCCGATGGCGAGGGCACGTACGACGATGGGCACGCCGTACTGGGTCATCGGCGCCTGTCGATCATCGACCTCGAAGGCGGGCGCCAGCCGCTGTGCAATGCCGAGGGCACGATCGCACTGGTGTGCAACGGCGAGATCTACAACTATGTGCAACTGCGCCGTGACCTCGAGGCCCGCGGCCATCGGTTCCTGACGCACAGCGACAGCGAGGTCATCATCGGTCTGTACGAATTCTACCAGGACCGCCTGCTCGAGCACTTGCGCGGCATGTTCGCTTTTGCGCTTTGGGATTCCCGGCGCGGACGCCTGCTGGTGGCGCGCGATCATTTGGGCCAGAAGCCGCTGTACTACACCTGGCGTCGCGGTACGTTTGCATTCGCCTCGGAGATCAAGGGGCTGCTTGCCTTCGATCCTGCGCTGCGCACGCTGAATCTCCCGGCGCTCGATCAATATCTGGCGCTGCGCCTGGTAGCGCCGCCGCTGTCGATGTTCAAGGGCATTGCGAAACTTCCGCCCGGCAATGTCCTGGTACTCGAGCGGGAAGGGGAGCCAAAGATCCGCGCCTATTGGGACCTGCGCTTTACGCCGAAGACTACGCTCCCGGAAAGTCGCCTGGTCGATGAGCTCGAGGAGCGGATCGACGAGGCGCTGCGCCTGCACATGGTCAGCGACGTGCCGGTGGGCGCGTTCCTGAGTGGCGGCATGGACTCGAGCCTGCTGGTGGCGATGCTGGCCAAGCGCGTTGGCGTCAAAAGCCTGCCGACCTTTACGCTGGGCCTCGCCTACCAGCAGTTCGACGAGGCGCCTTTCGCGCGCGCGGTGGCACAGGCCTGTGGCACCAGCCATCACGAAGAGACGGTGACGCCGAGCCTGCTGAAGGCGCTGCCCGATCTCGTCTATCACCTGGATGAGCCTTCGGACCCGCTATCGTTGTGTGCCTACCAGGTCGCGGCGCTCGCCCGGCGCCATGTCAAGGTCGTGATCGGTGGCGATGGTGGCGATGAACTGTTTGGCGGTTATGACCGCTATTACGGCAACCAGTATGCGGAGCGCTACGGGCGGATTCCGGCCGCAGTTCGCCGACATCTGATCGGCCCATGCCTGGCCATGGTTCCGGAGTCGGGTTGGTACAAGAGTGTCGGGCACCAGCTGCGCTGGCTGCACCACCTCTCGTTCATGACGGGGAGCGAGCGATACGCTGCAAGCCTGTCCTATTTCTACTTCGATGACGCCCGCCGCCGCCAGCTGTACTCGGCAGCCTCGCTAACCGCGCTGGCCGACGCCGATGCGACCCGTGCGATCAGGGACCCGTACGATGCGCTGGGCGGCGATAGCCTCGATCGCATGCTGTATGCGGATAGCAAGGTCCGGCTGCCCGATCACCCGGTCATGATTTCCGATCGCATGTCGATGGCGCATGGCCTCGAAGTGCGCAGCCCGTTCATGGACCATCGACTGGCCGAGTTCGCCGCAAGTCTTCCGCCGACGATGAAGGTGCGCGCCCGGAAGCTGCGCATCATCCAGCGCCAACTCGCCCGGCGCTATCTGGCACCGGAGATTCTAAACCGGCCCAAGCAGGGTTTTTCCTCGGCACTGCCGTACATCCTGCGCGATGAGTACCGCGCGATGTCCGATCGGTTCCTCGGTGATTCCGAGCTGGTGCGCGCAGGAATCCTCGATGGGGCAGCCGTCGCGCAATTGCTGGCCGAGCACGCGGCGCGGCACGCCGATCACGGCAATCGGCTCTGGCTGCTGATCAATTCCGAGGTCTGGTACCGCCTGATGATCCTGCGCCAGCCGCGTGAACAGCTGCAATTGCAGCCAGGGAGCGGTTCCGCAGCATCTTGACAGGGGTTGCCGGGTTGCGTACCGTCGCGCCCCTCGCATGGGGCCATAGCTCAGCTGGGAGAGCGCTTGCATGGCATGCAAGAGGTCGGCGGTTCGATCCCGCCTGGCTCCACCAAGTTCCTTTGGTTTCGGGGTCCCCATCGTCTAGAGGCCCAGGACACTGCCCTTTCACGGCGGTAACAGGGGTTCGAATCCCCTTGGGGACGCCATGGCCCGCGCGGCAGCGGTGCAGCGGCCGCCGCCGGCGGGAGGCGGATGCTACCTTTCCTTGAAGTCGTCAGGCACCAGCTGGTGACGCCCCAGTAATTTGTAGAAATCGGTGCGGTTGCGCTTGGCCAGCCGCGCCGCCTGGCTGACGTTGCCGCCCGTGATCTGCAGGATCTGCGACAGGTAGCTGCGCGTGAACTCGTCGCGCGCCTCGTCGAAGGACGGCAGCTTGGCCTGCGTGCCGCCGAGCGACTGCTGCACCAGCTCCACCGGGATGATCGGCGTCTGCGCCAGTGCGCAACTCTGGCGCACGATGTTGCCGAGCTGGCGGACGTTGCCCGGCCAGTCGCTGGTGGCGAGCAGCTCGATCGCCTCCGGCGCGAAGATCCGGCGCTGGCCGGTCTGCCGGGAGATCTCCGCCAGGAAGTGCGCCACTAGCAGCGGGATGTCCTCGCGTCGCCGGCCCAGAGGCGGCAAGTCGATGTGCACGACATTGAGCCGGTAATAGAGGTCGTCGCGGAATGCGCCGGTGGCGAGCAGCGCCGGCAGGTCCTGGTTGGTGGTGGAAATGATGCGCACGTTCAGCGCCACGGCATCGGCCGCCCCGGGCGGCTCCGGGGCGCTGGCCCGCAGCATCTGTAGCAGCCGCAGCTGCGCCGGCATCGGCAGCGCGCCGATCTCGTCGAGCAGCAGCGTGCCGCCCTCGGCGCTGCGGAACGGGCGCTCGTCGAGCTGGTCCTCGCCCAGGCCGCTGCAGTTGACGGTGACGAAGGGCTTGGCGCGCCGCGGGCTGGCGCGGTGGATGGCGCGGGCCAACATCTCCTTGCCGGTGCCGCTCTCGCCGGTGATCAGCACGTGCGCGTCGGTGCCGGCGACCATGTGCGCCTGCCCGAGCTTCTCCTCCATGATGGCGCTGCGCGTGATGAAGCCCGCGCGCCAGTCCTCGGCGACATCGACGAAGCCGGAGATCTTGAGGGCCTTCTGCACCTGCGCCAGCAGTTCCTGCTTCTCGACCGGCTTGGTCAGGAAGCCGAAGGC
This sequence comes from uncultured Gammaproteobacteria bacterium, assembly GCA_963778855.1. GTDB lineage: Bacteria > Pseudomonadota > Gammaproteobacteria > Steroidobacterales > Steroidobacteraceae > FEN-1191. The sequence goes on from CAVZWC010000002.1 coordinate 648,803, forward strand.
GCCCATCTGGGTGGCGTGCACCGCGTCGGGAATCGTGCCGTGGGCCGTCAGCAGGATGACCTTGAGGCCCGGCCAGCGGGTCTGCAGTTCCTTGAGCAGGCCGATGCCGTCGAGCTGGTCCATGCGCAGGTCGGAGATGACGAGGTCGGGACGGAAGCGGCTGGCGGCAGCCAGGGCCTGCACGCCGTTCTCCATCGGCTCGACCTCGTAGTTCTCGGCGCGCAGTCTGATGGTCAGCAAGCGCAGCAGGCCAGGGTCGTCGTCGACGACCATGATGCGTGCCTTGCGCTTGGGGTTGGCGTTCACTTTTTGTGGACCTCGGTGGGTTTGCGGTCGGCCAGGTTCGACTCGATGTTGGCGATCGTGTCCAGCTTGGCCTGCGCCTCGTCGAGCTGGCGACGCAGGCGGGCGTTGTCGTCGAGTTCGGTTTGCAGGCGACGGTTGGCGGCGGCCAGCCGGTCCTGGTCGACGCTGCGGTTGGCAAGCGCCTGCAGCCGCTCATTATCGCTCACGAGCCCGAGCTCGCGGTCGAGCTGCGAAAGTTCGAACAGCGACAGCGCGCGCTCGGCGGGGGCGAGCGCTTCCGGACGCGCCGCCAGTTCGCGCAGCAGCTGGCGCGAGCGCTCGGCGTCGCGTCCCTCGTGGCCCGGTGTGGCCAGCACCAGCGCGTAGCGCAGCTGGGCGGTGCCACCCGGCGAACGTTCGTAGGCCTGGCGCGCGCCGGTGACGATCTCGGCCTGCTCGGCCGGGCTGCCGGCGCTGAGGCGCTGCAGCGTCTGGATCATGTCGGCCAGCACCACGGCAACCTGCGTGTCGCTGTCGACGGTGGTGTTGGCGTGCCCGGCCTGCTGGCGCGAGGAGCCAAACCTGCCGAGCGAGTCGCAGCCGGCGGCGAGCGCCAGCAGCACGCCCAGCGCAGCGGCCAGCAGGAGGCGCTGCTCAGGCTGCATGGGCCTTCCTGCGCGGTGCGGCGTTGGCGCTGGCGGGCGCCGCGGAACCCTGTGGCTGCAGCTCGACGCGCAGTGGCATGCGGATGCGGAAGTGCGCGCCACTGAACTCGCCGTCGACGATCTCGATCGTGCCGTGGTGGGCCTGGACGAACTCGTGCACCACCGACAGTCCGATGCCGGTGCCGCGCACGCGGCCGCCGGGGGCGCGGCCGGTGTGGAAGGCCTCGAAGACGCTGTCGCGCTCGGCCGGCGCGATGCCGGCGCCTGCATCCGCGACCTCGAGCACGAGGTCGGTGTCGCTGGCCAGTGCGCGCACGGTGATGGTGCCGCCGCGCGGCGAGTACTTGATCGCGTTGGACAGCAGGTTCTCCAGGATCAGGCGCAACTTACCGCGATCGGCGAACAGCAGCAGGTCGTCGACCTTGACGTCGAGCCGCAGCCGCTGCGACACGAGTGTCAGCTGCTGGTTCTCGAGCACCTGCTTGACGACCGGCCGGATGCGGAATTCGCTCGCGTCGAGGCCGACGCTGCTGCTCTGCCAGGCGCTGAATGACAACAGGTTCTCGATCATGCGCTGCAGCTTGATGCCGTTGTCCTGCAAGATGGCCGTGACTTCGCGCTGGCTCGCGTCCAGTGCGCCGACCGCGCCGTCCATGAGCAACTCGGTGCCCTCGCGGATGTTGGCCAGCGGGGTCTTGAGTTCGTGGGACATGTGGCGCAGGAAGCGGTTGCGCTCCTGGGCCAGTTCCAGCAGGCGGCTGCGCAGCCATTCAAGCTGGTTGCCCAGGCGCTGCAAGTCCACGGGGCCACTGACCAAGATCGGGTGCGCAAAGTTCCCGCCGCCGAGCTCGGTGATGGCGCGGTCGACCTGGCGGATGGGCCGGCCGATGCCGAGGGCGAAGCTCAGGGTGGCTGCCAGCGCCAGCGGGATCAGCATGCTCGATTCCCAGAACAGCTCGCGCCGTGCGTGGTCGGTCTGGTCGCGCAGCGAGGCCAGTTCCGTGTCGATCTGGGTATTGACCTGGGCGGCCACGCGGTTCGCCTGGTCGTAGAGCGGCGCGAAGTCGGGCACCGCCGGACGGCCGCCGCCCGGCAGCAATTCGCTGCCGGGTTCGGGCGGTGCACGCATGCGCGTGGTGATGTCCCGCTGCAACGCGACGAAGGGGTCGAGGGCGCTGCGGGCGGAATCGCGGGGCAAAAGACGGCGCAGCTCGACCACCGCGGCGCTCAGCGTCGCGTCGTGGGAGTTGAAGGTCGTGAGCTGTTGGCCGGTGCCGAATACCTGGTAGAGGCGGGCGGTGCGTTCCAGGGCGCCGCACTCCTCGAACAGGATCTGCAGCACGCGCGCGGACTGTACGCTCTCGCGCACCAGCTGCTGGCCGGTGGCCGTGAGGCGCCGCATTTCGAAGGTGGCATGGAGTATGGCCGCCAGCAGCGGCACGGTGATGACGCCGATGCCGAGCAGTAGGTAGCCATTGAGCGATCTTGGGAGCGCCGAGCGCATCCGGCCATTTTGCACCTTGCCACGCCCGCTGGCGACCCCATGGCCGCTACCAGGGTTCGCGCTGCAGCCTCTCTTCCCAGCGCAGCGAACTGCGCACGATCGTGTCCAGGTCGTCGAGCTGCGGCTCCCAGCCGAGCACGGAGCGCACCAGCCCCGCCGCGGCGACCAGGCGGTCCGGGTCCCCCTCGCGGCGCGGCTCCTCCCTGACGGGGATCGCACGGCCGGCGACGCGGTTCACGCTGGCGAGCACTTCCCGCACGCTGTAGCCGTGGCCGTAGCCGCAGTTGAGTACGCGCGAGCTCCCGCCGGCGCGCAGGTAGTCGAGCGCGGCGAGGTGCGCGCGGGCCAGGTCCTCGACGTGGATGTAGTCGCGGATCCCGGTTCCGTCCGGTGTGTCGTAGTCGGTGCCGTAGATCGAGACATGCGTGCGCTTGCCGACCACCGTCTCGCAGGCGACCTTGACCAGTAGCGTCGCCTTGGCCGTGGCCTGGCCAATTCGGCACTGGGTGTCGGAGCCGGCGACGTTGAAGTACCGCAGACTGACGTAGCGGAAGTCGCTGACCGCCGCCAGGTCGCGCAGGATCCATTCCGACATCAGCTTCGAGGTGCCGTAGGGGTTGATCGGCGCCAGCGGCATGTCTTCGCGCGCGACGCCGCCGGCCGGTATGCCGTACACGGCCGCGGTCGACGAGAACACGAAGCGCCGCACGCCGCCGCGCATGCACTCCTCGAGCAGGTTGCGCGTGGCGGCGGTATTGTTGCCGTAGTAGCGCAATGGTTCGCGCACCGACTCTGGCACGATGGTCCGGGCGGCAAAGTGCATGACCGTGCCGACCTCGTGTTCGGCCATCACCCGCGCCAGCAGGCGCTGGTCGCCGACGTCGCCGACCACGAGCGGCGTGTCGCCGACCGCTGGGCGGAATCCGGTCGACAGGTCGTCCACGACCACGACGCGCTCGCCGCGCGCGCGCAGCTGCAGGACCACGTGGCTACCGATGTAGCCGGCGCCGCCGGTGACCAGCACGGTATCCTTCACGCCCATGGATGTACCCGATTGCAAGCAGCGGAAATAATACGCCTATGATAACCGCCCGGTCGCTGCTAGGGCCTGTTCACACTCAGGACGTCGATGCGGCCGCGCCCAGTTTCGCAGCGGGCAAGGCGCGACGACCGATATGTACTTGATGTACATGAGGAAGGAGCAACGCGGCCCGGTGCGAAACTGGGCCGGCCCCGGAGGGTTGCGCTCAAATTGCTTTCATACGGCGTTGCTCGGCGCTTACGTGGAACAACCACGCGGCGCGCCTCGCGCCTTGTCTGAAAGCATTTTGAGCAGCAACGCATCGACGTCCTGAGTGTGAACAGGCCCTTACCGTGAACCAGTCGCCAGCACGGGGATGAGCCGATGATCAGGAGCGATGGGTCGACGCCATTCGCCGGGCTAACCCCCGACGCGGTGCTCAATGCCGCCGCCGCGGCTGGCCTCGATCCGGATGGCCATCTGTTCGCACTCAACAGCTACGAGAATCGTGTCTACCGGCTTGGCCGCCACTCGGGCCCGCCCGTGGTGCTGAAGTTCTATCGCGCCGGCCGCTGGAGCGACGCGCAGATCCTCGAAGAGCACGGATTCGCGCTGGAACTGGCCGCGGCCGAAATTCCAGTGGTCGCCCCCATGCTCCTCGGCGACTCGAGCCTGCGTCATTGGGAGGGATTCCGGCTCGCGGCATTCCCGCTGCAGCCGGGAGGCGCCCCGGACCTGGACCAGCCCGGGGCGCGAGAACTGCTCGGGCGCACGCTCGGGCGCATCCACGCGATCGGCGCGCTGCGGCCCTTCGAGGCGCGACCGACTCTGGCCGGTGACCGCCTGGGGCCGCGGGCGCGCGCTACGGTGCTGGCCTCCGGGCAACTCCCGGCGCACATGCGCGAGCGCTACGCGCGCGTGAGCGCGGCGCTCGCTGATCTGGTTGCATCCTCGGGCATCGAGCGCTGGCGGCGGATCCGGCTGCACGGCGACTGCCACCTTGGCAACATTCTCTGGTCGCCACAGGGCCCGGTGTTCGTCGACCTCGACGATTGCCAGAACGGGCCCGCGATCCAGGACTTGTGGATGTTCCTGGCCGGCAATCCCGACGAGCGGCGCCGGCAGTGGGACGAACTGGCCGCCGGCTACGAGCGTTTCGCCAGCTTCGAACACGGGCAACTCGCCCTCGTCGAGGCCCTGCGCGCGGCTCGCATGCTCAATCACGCGGCCTGGGTCGCGGAACGCTGGGCCGATCCGGCTTTTCCGCGTGCCTTTCCCTGGTTCGGCGAGGCGCGCTTCTGGGAGCAGCACGTGAACGACCTCGACGAACAGGGCGCCGCGATGCTCGCGGGCGGCCAGGCCGAATTCTGAGTCCGCGCGGTTCGTGCTAAATTGCCCGCGGCATGTGGCGCGCGACGCGGTTTTCCTGGGTGGTGGTGCTGGTCGCGGCCGCGAGTGGCTGCGGGCGCGGCGCGGATCCGGGGCCGGCGGCAGGCGGCCATGGCGGTCGACTGGCGCCCGGTGCGCGCCCCGCGGCCAATGCCGGTGCCGAAGCCGATCTCGTCAGCGCCGTCAGTTCGGCGGGCGCAGCCGCGCCCGTGGTCCTCAAGTTCCGGATGGCCGAGCCGCCACGCGTCGGCCAGCCTGTGCGCATCGAGCTGGTGCTGAACCAGCAGGCGGGTCTTGACATCGATAGCCTGCTGGTTTCGTTCCAGGCCGGTGACGGGCTGACGATAGAGTCCGAACACAGCTTCGAATTCCAGTCGCCGGCCGCCGGGGCCACGCAGCGCATGGCGGTCACGGTGCGGGCACAGCAGCCGGGCCTGCTGAACCTCGGGGCGACGGTGCTGGTTGGCACCGCGAGCGCCTCGGTGACGCGCACATTCTCGATCCCGCTGATCGCGGCGCCCTGAACTCCATGCTGCGCCTGCGGCGCGGGACGCTTTAGACACAATCCGGGATGCGGCTCACGGGGTGGGGGCGCGCCGCTCCGTATCATCAACTTCGGTCGCCATTGCGGTCGGGGTTATGTCAAGCGAATCGAGTTCCAAGCTTCCGGTGCCGACGCAGCCACCAGCCGTCGCCCCGGTGGCGGGCGGCGTCTTTGCGCCGGACGCCAGCCTGCACCCGCGGCTGCGGGCGCAGCTCGACGCGCTCGGCCCAGGGCGCACGCTCGATCCGGCCGCTGCCCTGAATGTGCTGCTGCCGCTCATCAGCACCCAGTACGAACAGGTGGATACAGAGCGCCGCGGGGTCGTGCGCTCCATGCAGCTGCTCGCCGCTGAGGCGCGCGACTTCTCCCAGGGCCTCGGAGGCGCCGACACCGGCCAGCTGCGCGCCATCCTCGATCACATCAAGGACGTGGTCGTCACCGTGACCGGTGACGGCGCCATCTGCGTTTTCAATCCCACCGGCGAGAAGCTGTTCGGGTACTCGCAGGCCGAGCTGGTCGGCGTGTCGATCGCGCGGCTGTTGCCGGAACTGGCGGTTCAGGGCTCCCTGCTGCGCGGCCTGCAGGCGATTGCCGCTGATTCTTCCCGCGGCGTGCGGCGCCGCGCCGAGCCGCGGCTCACGCGCGCGCGGCGCAAGGACGGCGCGCTGTTCCCGGTGGAGATCGCCGCCAGCCAGGTGCAGGTCGATCGGCGTGACCTGTTCGTGCTCTGCCTGCGCGACATGCGCGAGCGCCTGAGTGCCGACCAGGCACTGCGCGACAGCGAGACCCGCTATCGCACGCTGGTCGAGTCGGCGCCCGAAGTCATCGTCGTCATCGACGCACAGACTGGCCGTTGCACCGACGCGAACGAGAACGCGCTGCGCTTCTTCGGTATCCAGCGCCAGCAGGTGCCGGGGCTCGAATTGCGCGAGCTGCTGCAGGCCGCCAGTGGCGCGCCGCCGCCGGCGCCGCCGAGCGGTATGGCGGATGCGGTTCCGGCGCCGCTGATCTTCGAATGGCGCTACCGGCGCGCGGACGGCCAGGCGCTCACGACGGAGGCGCGACTCATGACGCTGCCCGGCGCGACCGGCCTGCTGCGCGTCAGCCTGACCGACATCACGGACCGCAAACACGCGCAGGTCATGCTGGCCGGCGAGCGCGACGTGTTCGGCCGCATCGCCGCCAGCGCACCGCTCGCCGAGGTACTGGCCGCCACGGTTTCGCTTGCCGAGGACAGCTGCGGCGACTGCGTCGTAAGCATCGGCCGGCTCGCGCCCGATGGCCGGCGCTTCGCCGAGGTGGTCAGCGCGCGCCTGCCCGACGCGCTGCGCGCCGCGGAGGAGAGCGAGCCCATCGACGTGCGCAATGGCTCGAGCGCCGCGGCCGTCTACCTCGGCCGATCAGTGCTCGTCGGCGACGTGCGCACCGACCCGTACTGGCAGCGGCGTCGCCACCTGGCTCTGGCCGCGGGCTTTGGCGCGGCCTGGGCCGTGCCGATCAAGGCCGCCGGCGGCCGGATCCTCGGTGCGCTCACGGTCTATCGCGACCGGCCGGGCAAGCCGCAGGAGCGGGAACTCGAGCTGCTGGCGCACGCGGCACGGCTTGCCGCCCTCGCGATCGAACGCTGCTACGCGGCCGAGGCGCTGCGCGAGAGCGAGGCGCGGTTTCGCGGCTTGTACGAGAGCGTGCTCGAGGGCGTTTATCGCCTCTCGCCCGAGGGCAAGGTGATCGCCGTGAACCCGGCCGGCGTCCGGCTGCTCGGCTACGACAGCGCCGACGAAATCTACGCCCTGCCGGGCGCGCGCGCCCTCTACTGGGATCCGGCCGCGCACACCGAGTTCGTGCAGGCACTCGGCCAGGTCGGCAGCGCCCACGCCGTCGAGACACTGCTGCGCCGGCGTGACGGCTCGCAGCTGGTCGTGCTGATGAGCGCCCGTGTGGTTCGCGACGAGCGGCAGCAGGTGGTGGCCTATGAAGGCACGATGGCCGACATCACCGAGCGCAAGCGCGTCGAGCAGGCCATCTTCGAGGAGAAGGAACGCGCCCAGGTGACGCTGCAGTCGATAGGAGATGGTGTCATCACGACCGACCGCGAGGGGCGCATCGAGTACCTCAACCCGGTGGCGGAGCAACTGTCGGGCTGGCCGGCGGCCGAGGCGCACGGCGCCTCGATCCTGGAGGTGCTGCGCTTGCGCGACGAGATGACCCACGCCGAGCTCGAGAACCCGCTGCTGCGCTGCCTGCGCGAGGACCGGGTGATGCAGTTCGGCGAGAGCAGCGTGCTCATCAACCGCCTGGGCCAGGAGATCGCGATCCAGGACTCGGCGGCGCCGATCCGCGATCGCGGCGGGCGCACCGTCGGCGCCGTGGTCGTGTTCCGCGACGTGACCAAGGAGCGGCGATTGAAGCATGCGCTGTCGTTCCAGGCGAGCCATGATGCCCTGACCGGATTGATCAATCGCCGCGAATTCGAGGCGCGCCTCGAAGCGGCGCTGGAGAGCGCGCGCGAGGGCGGCGTACGCCACGCGCTGCTGTACGTCGACCTCGACCAGTTCAAGGTCGTCAACGATACCTGCGGGCACGCCGCCGGCGACCGCCTGCTGCGCGACGTCACCGCGCTGCTGCAGCGGCACGTGCGCGCCGCCGATGTGATCGCGCGGCTCGGTGGCGACGAGTTCGGTATCCTCGCCCAGCACTGCACGCTCGAGCAGGCCACGCGCATCGCCGAACAGATCCGCCAGGCGGTGCGCGACCACAAGTTCCATTGGGAGCAGAACAGCGCCAGCATCGGCGCCAGCATCGGCGTGGCGGCCATCACCCGCGACGGCGACAGCGTCGCCAGCCTGCTGAGCTCGGCGGACATCGCCTGCTATGCCGCCAAGGACGCCGGGCGCAACCGTGTCCACGTCCACGACGCCAGCGCGGCTTCCGGGCGGCACCGCGAGATGTACTGGGTCAGCCGCCTCGGGCGCGCGCTCGAGGAGGGGCGGCTCGAGCTGCACGCGCAGCCGATCGTGGCGGTGCACGCCGGCGCGCCGCGGCTGCCGCCGTTCCAGGAATTGCTGCTGCGGCTGCGCGAGGAGGATGGCTCGCTGGTGCTGCCCGGGGAATTCATCGCCGCCGCCGAGCGCCACAGCATGACGGGCGCCCTCGATCGCTGGGTGGTGGAGCAGGCCGTGGCACGGCTGCGCGTGCACCAGGCCACTGGGGCGGAACTGCCGCTGCTGGCCGTGAACGTGTGCGCGGCCTCGCTCAATGACCGCGACTTCCTCGACTTCGTGCTGGCGCAGGTCCAGGACGGCGTGCTCGGCCGCGGACTGTGCTTCGACATCACCGAGGCTGCGCTCATCGCCAGCACGCAGCCGGTCGTATCCTTCATGCAGCAGGTGCGGCAGCATGGCTGCTGCATCGCGCTCGACGATTTCGGCACCGGGCTGTCCTCGTTCCACTACCTGAAGAAGTACCCGGTCGACTTCCTCAAGATCGACAGCCAGTTCCTCGGCGAGCCTGGTTCGGACCCGGTCGATCGCAGCATGATCGAGGCGATCGGCAAGGTGGCGGCAACGCTTGGCGTGGCGACGATCGCCGAACGGGTCGAGAGCGCGCTGACGCTCGAGCGGCTGCGCGAGCTCGGCGTGGACTACGCGCAGGGTTTCCACCTGGCGATGCCCGAGCCCCTGCAGGGATCGGGCGCGGAGAGCGAGGCTGTCGGCGACGCCGCGCGCTGAGCTATGCTTGCCGGCAGAGGTGAGGCCCATGCGAAAGTCGGCCCTGGCGGCCTGCGTGCTCATGATGCTGTCGGCGTGGCCGGCGTACGCCCATTCCCACCTGCTCGAGTCCACCCCGGCCGACGGCAGCAAGCTCAGCGCGGCGCCGCGGCAGCTGCAGCTCGTGTTCTCGGAGGCGGTGCGGGTGACGGCGCTGACCATCCAGGGTGCCGGGGATAGTGCTCCGCAGAAGCTGGCGCCACTGCCGGCGCAGACATCGACCCGGATCGCGATCGACCTGCCGCAGCTCGCCAAGGGCAGCTACCGGGTCCAGTGGCGCGCGCTGAGCGCCGACCATCACGTCGCCGCGGGAACATTCAGCTTCGCGGTCCAGGGTCGATAGCCGGTGTCCGCGGATCCAGGGCCGCGGCAGTCCGACGGCGCGGACGGCGCCCTGGCGGGAATCCGCGTGCTCGACCTGTCGCGAGTCCTGGCCGGGCCCTGGGCCACGCAGGTGTTGGGTGACCTGGGCGCCGAGGTCATCAAGGTCGAGCGGCCCGGTCGCGGCGACGACACGCGCGCCTGGGGCCCGCCGGAGATCGCCGGCGCCGGCTATTCGGCTTACTACGCAAGCTGCAACCGCAACAAGCGCTCGGTCGCCATCGACATCGCCGCGCCCGAGGGCCGTGAGCTCATCGTCGCGCTCGCGCGCCAGGCCGACGTGCTGGTCGAGAATTTCAAGGTTGGCGGCGCGGCCCGCCACGGCTTCGACTACGCCACGCTGCGGGCCGTCAATCCACGGCTGATCTATTGTTCGATCACGGGTTTTGGCCAGACCGGCCCCTATGCGCCGCGCGCTGGCTACGACGCCATGATCCAGGGCATGGGCGGCATGATGAGCATCACGGGCCGGCTCGCGGGCGAGCCGGGCAGCGGCCCGCAGAAGGTGGGCGTGGCGATGATCGACCTGTCGGCGGGACTTTACGCCGCGATCGCGATCCTGGCCGCGCTCGTGCAGCGCACGCGCACCAAGCTCGGGCAATACGTCGACCTGGCCCTGCTCGACGTATCGGTGGCGATGCTGGCGTACCAGGGCATGAACTTCCTCGCCACCGGGGTCGCGCCCAAGCCTCCGGGCAATGCCCATCCCAGCATCGTGCCGTACCAGGATTTCCCGTCGCGGGACGGCTGGTTCATGCTGGCGATCGGCAATGACCGGCAGTTCGCGGAATTCTGCCGCGGCGCGGGCCGTCCCGCGTGGAGCGCCGACGCACGCTTTGCGACCAACCCAATGCGCGTAGCGAATCGCGGCGTGCTGGTGCCGATGATCGCCGAGCTGACGCGCACCCGCCCCACGCGTGAATGGATCGCCGCGCTCGAGGGCCTGGGCGTGCCCTGCGGACCCATCAACGACGTGTCGGAAGTGTTCGCCGATCCGCAGGTCGTGGCGCGTGGATTGCGCGTGGAGATTCCGGCGCCCGGAGCAGTTTCGGTGCCCGGCATCGCCAGCCCGCTGCGTTTGTCGGATGCTCCGCCCCGGTATCGCTTGCCGCCGCCGGCACTGGGCGCGCACACGCGTGAGGTACTGGAAGGATTGCTGGCGCTGGACTCAGCACGCGTCGACGAATTGTGCGCGCGGGGCGTGGTCTACGCGCCACCGGCCGGCGGCGCTGCCGGTGGTGCTGCTGGTGGCGGCTGATCCGGCGGCGCGGGCGGCGGCAACTCGACTTCCTGCTCGAACAGCAGCTGCCATTGGCCCTGGCGCTCGGTCCAGATCGTCGTCATGCGGTAGGTTCCCGAGATGTTCTGGCCACGGTAGGTTTCGTAGAGCTCGGTGTCCTCGTTCATCAGCAGCAGGCCCGGGGCCAGTGGCTTGAACGTGTAACGAAGTCGCCGGGCCGCCTGCATCTCGATTCCGGGGAATTCGGCGGCCAGTCGCGCGGCGTCCCAGTTCGTGCCCGGCGCCGTGCCCAGGTAATCGGGCGCCAGAATCTTGCGCAGCCGGCCCAGGTCGCGCTGCAGGTAGATATCCGTGAGCTCATTGCTCAGGCTGAGCGCCAGGCGCTCATCCTTTCCGGGCGCAGCGGGCGCGGGCGCGGGCGCGGGCGCGTATGCGGGCGCGGGGGCAGGGCCCGTCGGGCTCGCCAGGGCGGCGCCGATCGCGAAAAGGCCGATCGGAAGCCCGGCCGTGATGATTGTGCGCATCATGATTCGCCCTCGCCCCGGTAACATGGACGCTCGTGGGTGCAGGCACTATAGCGTGAAGGGGGTGGCGTGACGGATAAGGAATCGCAGCCGGAACGCCGGATCGCGGTCGCGCCGATGATGGATTGTGGTGAAAGACTTGTAGGAACGGACAGTTGCATGGCGCTGTATCAGCCATGTACCAGTGCCAGTGGGGACTCGCGCGCTCGGGGTCGCAGATTCGCTGCACGCTTACGCAATGCGCGACGCTGATGGCGCGTCAGAACGCTCGCTCCGCGACGCTCAGTCCACGAATGAAGATCCCCTTGGCGCTAGTGTGGCCGATTCAGGGTGACAGTCACGGTCTTGGGGGTATCGCCGCGCATGAGCTCAATTTCTACCGTCTGACCCGTAAACTTGTTTACCTGCTCGGTAAAGCCCTGAGGGTCGGTTACATCCTCCCCGCCGATCCTGAGGATGACATCGTTCCTAAGTATGTTGGCGTTGAAGGCGGGTGTGCCCCGCATTACGACGAACGCAATGACTCCTGTATTTCGCTGGAGTCGGGTGCGGACATCTTGCGGCAGGGATGCAGCGACAACACCCAAGTAGACCTGATTCATGTCTCGATGCACCCAAAAGGTCCCGACAATGTCATATCTGGTCGCCGTATACGGTATGGCGTTTGACATCTTTTGACCCTGTGGCGCGGCGCTGTACTTCGAATTGGCAAGGGCGCCATATTGCTGTGAATCGTAGCCGGTGGGAGGGGCCGGCACTACTCCTGAGAGAGTATCCTTGTATTTGGATTGCACCAAAACCATGGACGCGCCAACTTTTTTTGCTTGCTTGATAATCTTCTCTCGACTTGCGGCCTCCGAGTAGCCGTAAAAGGACGACATTCCAAGGTACTCGTAACCCTCCTCTTGCGCCCGAAGTTTGCCGGATTCGGTATCGCCGGAGTAGGAGTAAATCTTCGCGTCGCTCGTGGGGTGTTCATACTTGGGATTGGTAAACACGGTCCCGGAATTCGGACCTGGTGAATAGTACTTTTCGAAGTCGTTCGTGGCGCACCCGGCAAGAAGAACTGACGCGGAAACTAAACCGGCGACGGATTTCACTTCTATCCCCTATAGCCACGGTCGTAAAACCGAGCCTCTGGAGGCCACTTATACGCTAATGAATCCAGCTCGGCGCATTGGCGCGGCGATGGATACAATCCGGAATTCGCCTGATTCTTTATTGAGGCAATCTGATGCTAATGAGCAAGAATGCAGGGAAAGACGCTCAGTCGCAGAAAGCCATTGATCGAAGATTGTCTGTCGCCCCGATGCTGGACTGGACGGATCGGCACTGCCGCTATTTCCTGCGCGGCTTCTCGCCGCGCGTGCTGCTCTACACCGAGATGATCACGGCCGAGGCCCTGCTGCGCGGCGACGCGCCGGGGCTGCTGCGTCATTCGCCCGGGGAACAGCCGCTGGCCCTGCAGCTCGGAGGCAGCGTGCCCGCGCGGCTGGCCGCGGCGGCCCGGCTCGGGGAGCAGGCCGGTTACCGCGAAGTGAACCTCAACTGCGGCTGCCCGAGCGATCGCGTGCACGCCGGCGCCTTCGGGGCCTGCCTGATGGCCGAGCCGGCGCTCGTGGCCGATTGCGTGGCAGCCATGCGAGCTGCCGTGACAGTGCCGGTAACCGTGAAGATGCGCATCGGCGTGATCGGCGCGGCCGGGGGCCGGTCGCTGCGCGAGCAGCTCGCGGCCTACGACGAGCGCGACTACGAGCAGCTCGTGGCGTTTACGGTCGCCGTCAGCCGCGCGGGTTGTCGCGTGTTCATCGTGCATGCGCGCCAGGCCGTGCTCGGGGGGTTGTCGCCAAAGGAAAACCGCGAGGTGCCGCCGCTGCGGCCGCAGGTCGTGCGGCGACTGGCGGCGCAATTCCCGCATCTCACGCTGGTGCTCAATGGCGGCGTGCGCACGGCGGAGCAGGCGGCCGAGGCGCTCGAATGGTGCGCCGGGGTCATGCTGGGCCGCGAGGCTTACCATCGGCCCTACGTGATCACCGAACTGCACCAGCGAATCCTGGCCGACGGCTGGCGGCGGCCCGCCGAAGCAGGGCTGCTCGAGCGCATGGCGCGGTACGCGGAGCGCGAGCTTGCGGGCGGCGCGTCCCTGGCTTCGATCTCGCGCCACATGCTCGGGCTGCATGCGGGCCAGCCTGGCGCCCGCGCCTACCGCCAGCGGCTGTCCGAGGGCGCGCGCGGCCCCGATGCTGGACCGGAGCTGCTCATGCAGCTTTCCAAGCTGCAATCAGGCACTTACCCGGATGTGGGCGTGGTCGGGTCCCAAGGGTCGCGTATACTCTGAACCGGGCCGGATCTCCGCCTTATGTGAAACCCGGGGGCGCTGGCGGCCAGCCACCGCGGCCGGGTGTGGAAACATGGTCAAGGACATCGAACTCGCCATCCTGTTCGCTGACGTGGTCGGCTCCACGCGCCTGTTCGACAATTTGGGCGACCAGCGTGCGCGCGCGATGATCGCCATCTGCATCGACGTCATGCGCACGGCCACCGAGCAGCACAACGGCACCGTGATCAAGACCATCGGCGACGAGGTCATGGCCACTTTCCCGACCGCGGATGATGCCCTGAACGCGGCCGGCCAGATGCAGAAGCAGATCAGCGCGCACTCGGAGCTCAAGGTCGAGGGTCACGCGGTCGCGATCCGGATCGGCTGCCACTTTGGGCCCGTGGTGCTCGAGGCGCGCGACGTGTTCGGGGCCAGCGTGCACACCGCCAATCGCATGACCAGCCAGGCCAAGGCGGGCCAGATCATCACGACCTCGGCCACCGTCGAGCGGCTGTCGCCCGAATGGCGCGCCTCGGTGCGGCAGATCGACGTCGCGACGATCCGCGGCCAGGGAACCGAGGTGGCCCTTTACGAGGTGCTATGGCAGACCGAGGACGTCACCAGCATGCTGCCAGCCATCGCGCTCACGGCCCGCGACCAGCGCCGCGCGCAGCGGCTGCGGCTCTCGGTCGCCAACCGCGAAGTGACCATCGACCAGAATCACCCGCAGGTCGTCATTGGCCGCGCCGAGGAGAGCGACGTCATCGTGCGCGGCAACCTGATCTCGCGCCTGCACGCGCGCATCGAGTTCAATCGCAATCGCTTCATGCTGACCGACCAGAGCACCAACGGCACCTTCGTGCAGATAGCGGGCCAGGAAGAGGCCTTCGTCAGGCGCGACACCATCCCGATTTCGGGCGAGGGATTGATCGGCCTCGGCAAGGTGCCGGACCGCGAGTCGCCGCAGACCCTGCGCTTCGTCTGCGAGGAAAGCTGAGCGCCCGGATGTGCGCTGGCGTTGCGCGCCGGCCGGCAAACTTGCCGGGCTAGCGACTGCCGCTGGAGTCGAGCCGGCGCTCGACCTCGTCGAGCTCGGCGTAAAGTTGCGCCGGCATGCGCGCGCCGAAGCCCTGCAGGTAGGCGCGGATTTCGCCGATTTCGCGGTGCAGCGCCGGTGCTGGCACCGTGGTCAATTCGGCGAGCACCGCCGGATCGAGCTCGAGGCCCGCCGTATCCAGGTCCTGGGGCCGTGGCATCAGGCCGAGGGCGCTGTCCTGCGCGCCCGCGCGTCCGGCGCAGCGCTCGAGCATCCAGCGCAATACCCGCAGGTTCTCGCCGAATCCGGGCCACAGGTACTTGCCCGCGGCGTCCTGCCGGAACCAGTTGACGTGAAAGATGTGCGGCGCGCGTGCCAGTCGCGTGCCCATCTGCAGCCAGTGCGCGAAGTAGTCGCCGAAGTTGTAGCCCGCGAAGGGCTTCATGGCCATCGGATCACGGCGCACGACGCCGACCTCGCCAGTGGCGGCGGCCGTGGTCTCGGAGGCGACCGAGGCGGCGACCAGCACGCCGTGCTGCCAGCTGCGCGCCTCGTAGACGAGCGGCGCGAGCTCACGCCGGCGCCCGCCGAAGATCAGCGCCGAGATCGGCACGCCGCGCGGGTCGTCGGCTGCCGGTGCGTAACTCGGGTTCTGGCGGGCCGCGACCGTGAAGCGGGAATTCGGGTGCGCGGCTGGGCCGTTGGCGGCCGAGTACGGACGGCCGAGCCAGTCGATCGCCGGCGCGCCCTGCTTGCGTCCCTCCCACCAGGGCTCGTTGTCGGCCGTGACCGCAACGTTCGTGTACAGCGTGTCGTGGCGGATCATCTCGTAGGCGTTGCGGTTGGTCTTCTCGTTGGTGCCCGGGACGACGCCGAAGTAGCCGGCTTCGGGGTTGATGGCCCACAGCCTGCCGTCGGCCCCGGGATGCAGCCAGGCGATGTCGTCACCCACCGTGTAGACCTTCCAGCCGGGGAGCGATGCCGGAGGGATCAGCATCGCCAGGTTCGTCTTGCCGCAGGCCGACGGAAAGGCCGCCGCCACGTAGTGCGTCTCGCCGGCCGGATCCTGCAGGCCTACGATCAGCATGTGTTCGGCCAGCCAGCCCTCGGTGCGGGCCTGGAAGCTCGCGATGCGTAGCGCGTGGCACTTCTTGCCGAGCAGCGCGTTGCCGCCGTAGCCCGAGCCGTAGCTTTCGATCGACAGCTCCTCGGGGTAATGCATGATGAAGCGGCGTGCCGGGTCGAGCTCGCCGGTGGAATGCAGCCCGCGCACGAAGCCGCCGTCGACTGCTATGCGCTCGAGCGCCGGCCGGCCCATGCGCGTCATGAGAGCCATGTTGAGCACGACGTAGGCGCTGTCGGTGATCTCGACGCCGCAGCGGGCGAAGGGTGAATCCAGCGGGCCCATGCAGTAGGGCACGACGTAGAGCGTGCGGCCGCGCATGCAGCCGTTGAACAGGGCGCGCATGCGCGCGTGCGCGGCCGCCGGATCCTGCCAGTTGTTGTTCGGCCCGGCGTCTTCCCGGGACCGGGTGCAGACGAAGGTCAGGTGCTCGACGCGCGCGACGTCGGTGGGGTTCGAGCGGGCCAGGTAGCAGCCCGGAAAGCTGGCCTGGTTGAGCTGGCGCAACTCGCCGTTGCGGGTCAGCTCGCCGCGCAGCTGCTGGAACTCGGCGGTCGTGCCTTCGCACCAGTGGATGCGGTCGGGCTGGGTCAGGACGGCGACCTCGCGCACCCAGTCGGCGACGCTTTTCGATATTTCAGCCAGGGAAGCCAGGGTATGGGGCGCGGTCGCCATGACGTATCCTTATGGTCTTGCGCGCGAGTATAGCCGCAGTCGCCGGGAGGCTGTTTCTTGCGTCCGATTGTAGCCCGTTCCGGGCCCGCGACATGAGTCCGCTTGCCGAGCTGTTCGGTCCGGGCGGCGCCCTGGCGCGCGCCTTCGAGGGTTTCGTCCCCAGGCCCTCGCAGCGGCGCATGGCCGAGCGCGTGGCCGCGGCCATCGAGCGGCGCGAGCGCCTGCTGGTGGAGGCGGGCACCGGCACCGGCAAGACCTTTGCCTACCTGGTGCCCGCGCTGGTCTCCGGGCTGCGCGTGCTCATTTCCACCGGTACGCGCACGCTGCAGGACCAGCTCTACAACCGCGACATCCCGCTGCTGGCCGGTGCGCTCGGGCGCCCACTGGCCACGGCGTTGCTCAAGGGCCGGGGCAACTACCTGTGCCTCGCCAGGATGGCGGCCAACGCCTCGCAGCCTGCCCTGTTCCACGGCGAGGATGCCTCGCTGCTGGCGGCCGTGCGCGACTGGGCCGAGGTGACCCGCACCGGTGACCTCGCCGAAGTGCCCGCGCTCGGCGAGTCGCACCCGTTGCGCGCGCAGTTGGCCAGTACGCGCGAGACCTGCACCGGTGCGCGCTGCCCGGAATTCGCGCGCTGCCATGTGTTCGCGGCGCGGCGCGCGGCGCTCGAGGCCGAGCTCGTGGTCGTCAATCACCACCTGCTGCTGGCGGACCTGGCGTTGAAGGAAGACGGTTACGGCGAGCTGCTGCCGGGCGTGGACGCCTTCATCCTCGACGAAGCGCACCAGCTGCCGGACCTCGCGGCCGAGTTCTTCGGCGTGGCCTGCTCGAGCCGGCAATTCGAGACGCTGCTGTTCGATGCCCGGCGCGAACTGCTGGCGGTCGCCGTCGCGGCGCCGGAGGTCGCGCGGCTGCAGGCCCTCATCGAAGGGCCCCTGCGCCAGCTCGGCCAGGCGCTCGGATCCGAGGAGCGGCGCCTGGCCTGGGAGGAGCTTGGCGAGGACCTGCGGCGTGGCTGCGACGTGCTGCGTGCGGCTCTTGGCGAGTGGGGGCGCGCGCTCGAGGCCGTGAATGATGCTCCCGGCGTCGCGCAGTGCGCCGCGCGTGCGCGCGCGCTGGCCTCGGACCTGGCGCAGCTGCTCGATGAGTCCGGCGAGCTGCGCACGGCCGGTGCGCGCACGATCGGCGTCGGCGCGCGTGGCTTCGTGCTGAACCTGCTGCCCTACGACATCTCGGCGCGGTTCCGCGCACTCGTCGACCAGCATCCGAGCGCCTGGGTTTTCACGTCGGCCACGCTGGCGCTGAACGGCAATTTCCGCCACTTCTCGACGCGGCTGGGATTGGACGAGGCCGCGACGCTGTGCCTCGACAGCCCCTTCGACCACGAACGCCAGGCGCTGCTCTACCTGCCCGTGGGCATGCCCGACCCCGGATCTCCCCTTTACACCGAGGCGGTGTTGGAGCGCGTGCGTCCGCTGCTCGCGGCGAGCGAGGGCGGAGCCTTCCTGCTGTTCACGAGTCATCGCGCGCTGCGCGCCGCGGCGCGCCTGCTGCGCGCGGGCCCCTGGCCCGCGGACTGGCCACTGCTGGTGCAGAACGACGCGCCGCGCGAACGCCTGCTGCATCGCTTTCGCGCGTCCGGGCGTGCGGTGCTGCTCGGAACCGCGAGCTTCTGGGAAGGCGTGGACGTGCAGGGCGTGGCGCTGCGCCTGGTCGTGATCGACAAGCTGCCGTTCGCGTCGCCGGACGATCCCCTGGTGCGCGCGCGCGTCCAGTACCTGGAATCGCAGGGGCTGAACGCCTTTCGCGAGTACCAGCTGCCCGAGGCGGCGCTGGCGCTCAAGCAGGGTGTCGGCCGGCTGATCCGCAGCGAGGACGATCGCGGCGTGGTCGTCATCTGCGACCCGCGGCTGGTCGGCCGTGGCTACGGGCGCTCGCTGCTCGAGACCCTGCCGCCGATGCGGCCGACGCGCGAGCTGGGCGAGGCGCTTGCCATGCTGCGCAGCGGGGCGCGCGAGTTGCCCGCGGCATGAAGATCCTGGCGCTCGACGCGGCCACCGAACACTGCAGCGCTGCGCTGTGGCAACACGGCGAACTGGCGGGCATAGAGCAGCGCGCGGTCCGCGACCATGGCGGCCAGTTGCTGGCGATGGTGGAGCGGCTGCTCGCCGAGGCAGCGCTCGCACTCCCTGCACTCGACGCAATCGCCTTCGGACGGGGCCCCGGCGCCTTCACCGGGGTGCGCCTGGCGGCGAGCGTGACGCAGGGCCTGGCCTTTGCCGCCGGACTTCCCGTCATCCCGGTGTCGGACCTGCGCGCGCTGGCGCAGCAGCTCATGGATGCGCCGGCTGCGCCCCGGCGGGTATTGGCCTGCCAGGATGCGCGCATGGGCGAGGTCTACTGGGCGGGTTTCGGCCGCGCCGACGGTTGCGCGCAGGCCGAGACGGACGAGGCCGTGGCGCCTCCCATGACCATGCTTGCCGCAGTGCGGCAGTGGCTGGGCGAGGCAGGGGCGGGCGGTGCCGGATCGGGCTTCGAAGCCTACCCGGAACTGGCGGCACTTGGCGTGCGGCTCGCCCCGCTGTCACCGGCCCTGCGGCCGCGGGCACGCGAGATCGCGCTGCTGGCGGCCCACGATGGCGCGGCTGCGGCCGTGGCGCCGGAACTGGCCGTGCCGGTTTACCTGCGCGATGACGTAGCCGCGGTCCCGGCGGCCGATATTTCCGCGCCGTGAACCCCGGCGGCGCTGTAACCGAACTGTCATACGCGCCCGCTAGCGTGTCGCGCCCGGGTGATTGCGGAGAGCCATGCGAACCAGGCAGATCCTGATCGTCGAGGACGAGCGGCCGATTCGCGAGATGATCGCCTTCGGCCTCAAGCGCGCGGGTTTCGAGGTGCGCGAGGCCGAGGACAGCCGCGCCGCGCGCTCGGCGCTCGCCGACCGCCATCCCGACCTCCTGCTGGTGGACTGGATGCTGCCGGACACGAGCGGCCTCGAGCTCACGCGCGCGCTCAAGCGTGACCGCGAGACACGCGATCTGCCGATCATCATGCTGACGGCACGCGCAGCCGAGGCCGACAAGGTCGCCGGGCTCGACGGCGGCGCCGACGATTACGTGACCAAGCCGTTCTCGCCGCGCGAGCTGCTGGCGCGCGTCAATGCGCTGCTGCGGCGTGCCGCCGGGCAGGACGAGGGTGAAGCCGTGACCCGGGGCACGCTGGTGCTCGACCGCGCCAGTCACCGCGTCAGCGCCGGCGACCGCCCGGTGGCGCTCGGGCCCACCGAGTATCGGCTGCTGGAGTTCTTCATGACGCATCCCGAGCGCGTCTACAGTCGCGAGCAATTGCTGGACCGGGTCTGGGGCGGCAATGTGTATGTCGAGGAACGCACCATCGACGTACATATCCGTCGGTTGCGCAAGGCACTCGAGCACGTCAAGGGGGACCAGTACGTGCAGACGGTGCGCGGCTCGGGCTACCGCTTCTCGGTGCGCGTAGACGACTGATCTTCGCATGAGCGCTTCCGCCTGGTGGGGCCCGTTGCTGCGCATGTCGCTGCTCGTGCTGGCGGCGGCGCTGCTCGGGCTGCTGGTCGGGCACGCCCGGATCGCGGTCGCGCTCGCGCTGGCAGGGCTGCTGTTCTGGCAGCTCTACATGCTGCAGCGCGTGCTGCAGTGGCTGCGCAGCGACCGTGCCGACCAGATGCCGGAAGCCGGCGGCGCCTGGGGCGACGTGATCGGGCTGATCGCGCGGCTGTACCGGCGCAAGCAATACCACAAGCGGCGCATGCGCCAGCTGCTGCGTGAGCTGCGCAACTCGACCGCCGCGATCGCCGATGGGGTGGTGATGCTGAATCCGGCGGCGGAGATCCTGTGGTTCAACCGCGCCGCCGCTGCCTTGCTGCACCTGCGCAGCCCCGGAGACGTCGGCCTGCGGATCGACAACCTGGTGCGGCGCCCGGAATTCGTCAATTACCTGCGCGGCGGCGACTACCGCTCGCCGGTGGTGGTGC
Source organism: uncultured Gammaproteobacteria bacterium (assembly GCA_963778855.1). Classification (GTDB taxonomy): domain Bacteria; phylum Pseudomonadota; class Gammaproteobacteria; order Steroidobacterales; family Steroidobacteraceae; genus FEN-1191. The sequence continues at coordinate 669,289 of CAVZWC010000002.1, forward strand.
CCGGCGGCGGCGCGTCCGCGGAGCAGTTCCTGCACTGCAGGTCGTTCCCTACGGAGCCGGCCAGCTGTTGCTGCTGGTGCGCGATGTCACGCGCGAGGTGCGCCTCGAGGCCATGCGCAAGGACTTCGTCGCCAATGCTTCGCACGAGCTGCGTTCGCCGCTGACCGTCATCGCCGGCTACCTCGAGACGCTGGCGCAGGACGAGACGCTGGATCCGGCCTTGCGCGGCCCGGTGCAGGAGATGCGCCGCCAGGCCGCGCGCATGACCGCAATCGTCCAGGACCTGCTCGAGCTCTCGCGGCTCGAGGCCGAAGGTCGCGCCGCCGAAGGCGAGCCGATCGACGTCGGCGCGCTCATGGCGCGGCTGCGCGACGACCTGCTGGTGCGCATGCCGGTGGCGCTGGACGTGCGCCTGCAGGTGGAATCAGCCGAACGCCTGCGCGGCGAGCCGGCGCAGCTGCATTCGGCTTTCGCCAACCTGCTCGACAACGCCGCGAAGTACACGCCGCAAGGCGGCACCATCACGATGCGCTGGTGGGGCGACGAGCGCGGCGGCCACTTCGCCGTCACCGACACCGGCATCGGCATCGCGCCCGAGCACCTGCCGAGGCTGACCGAACGCTTTTACCGCGTCGATGCCGGGCGCAGCCGCGCCAGCGGCGGCTCCGGGCTTGGGCTGGCGATCGTCAAGCACGTGCTGCAGCGCCACGGCGCCAGCCTGCAGATCGACAGCGTGGAGGGACGCGGCAGCACCTTCAGCTGTCACTTCCCGCCGGGACGCTTGCTGCCGTCCGCCTAGGAGGCATTCTTTTCGCCGCTGCTGGGCTATAGTTGCCGTCAGCCAACGACAGGAAGCCGTGCATGGAAGCTGCCGATCTGTCCCACCATACCTCCCGCCGCTTCAACGAGGACCTCGAAAGCGTGCGTGCCCGCGTGCTCGCAATGGGTGGATTCGTGGAGGAACAGCTCAGCAATGCGCTGACCGCGCTGGTCGAGGGCGACAGCAAGCTCGGGCGCTCGGTCGCGAGCCAGGACTACAAGGTCAACGGCATGGAAGTGTCGATCGACGAGGAGTGCAGCCGCATCCTCGCGACGCGCGCGCCAACGGCCGGTGACCTGCGCATGATGGTGGCGACCATCAAGACCATCACCGACCTGGAGCGCATCGGCGACGAATGCGAGCGGATCGGCAGCATCGCCGCGCGCCTGGTCGGATGCCGAGCACCCGGCCGAGCGCTACCGCGAGGTCAAGCACCTCGGGCGCACGGTGCAGGTCATGGTGCACAACATGCTCGACGCCTTCGCCCGGCTCGACGCGACGCTGGCGCTGGAGACCGCGCGCAACGACCGCTTCGTCGACGAGGAATACGAGGCCATCCAGCGCCAGTGCATCACCTTCATGATGGAGGATCCGCGCACCATCCGCCGCGCCCTCGACGTCATGTGGGTGGTGCGCTCGCTCGAGCGCATCGGCGATCACGCCAAGAACATCTGCGAATACATCATCTACATGGTGCACGGCAAGGACGTCCGCCACACCTCGCTCGAGCACGTCGAGCAGGAGTTGCGCGCGCGCGCCGCCCGCGAATGAGCGCGCTGAGCCGGCGCCAGCTCAACCTGCTGGGCTTCGTGTGCTGCGCCGGATTGCTGGCCTACGCCTGGTACGTGCAGGGAGTGCTGCGCATCGAGCCCTGCCCGCTTTGCATCTTCCAGCGCGTCGGCATCGCCGCCCTCGGCCTGGTGTTCCTGGCCGCGGGGCTGCATGCGCCCGCCGGGCGCGCGGCGCGCAGCTACGGGGCGCTGCTGGCGCTTACAGCGCTCGCCACCATGGGCATCGCGGCGCGGCACGTGTGGATCCAGCACCTGCCGGAGGACGCGGTGCCGGCCTGCGGCGCCGGCCTCAAGTTCCTTCTGGAGGAATTCCCGCTCGCCGAGGTCATCCGCAAGGTGCTGAGCGGCTCGGGTGAATGCCACCAGGTGAACTGGAGCTTCCTGTCACTGTCGATGCCGACCTGGGTGCTGCTGGTGGCCGCGGCGCTGGGAACGCTTGGCGTTTACGCCAACTTGCGCGAGCGCCAGTCCTAGGCCGTCGCGCCTGCGCGGAGCAGGTTGCGCAGCAGCTGCAGGTAGATGGCGTGCAGCGCGTCGATGTCGCTCAACCGCACGCACTCATCGACCTTGTGGATGCTGAGGTTGGGCACGCCGAGCTCGACCACCTCGGCGCCCATCGCGGCGAGGAAGCGCCCGTCCGAGGTCCCGCCGGTCGTGGCGAGCGCCGGCTCGAGTCCGGTGACGGAGTGCACGGCCGCGCGCACGCTGGCCGTGAACCGGCCGGGCCGCGTGTAGAAGGGCGCGGCCGAGTCCTGCCACTCGAGCGTATGGCGCACGCCATGGCGCTGCAGGATTTCCTCGACCTGGCGCCGCAGTTCGGCCACGCCCAGCACCGGCGCGTAGCGCAGGTTGAAGTCCGCGCGTAGTTCGCCCGGGATCACGTTTGAGGCGCCGGTGCCGGCGTTGATGTTCGAGACCTGGAAGGTCGTGGGCGGGAAGTGCTCATTGCCCTGGTCCCAGGAGCGCGCCGCCAGCTCGGCCAGCGCCGGCGCCAGGCGATGCACGGGATTGTCCGCGCGCTGCGGGTAGGCGACATGGCCTTGCACGCCGTGCACCACGAGCTTGCCCGACAGTGAGCCGCGCCGGCCGATCTTGAGCGTGTCGCCGGTGCGGTGCTCGGCCGAGGGCTCGCCGACGATGCACCAGTCAATGTGCGTACGCTGCGCCTGCAGCGCCTCGGCGACGCGCCGGGTGCCGTCTACCGCCGGACCCTCCTCGTCGCTCGTGACCAGGAAGGCGATCGACCCGGCGTGCCGGGGCTGCTCATCGAGGAAGCGCTCGGTCGCGGTCACCATCGCCGCAAGCCCGCTCTTCATGTCCGCCGCGCCGCGCCCGTAGAGTACGCCGTCCCTGAGCTGCGGGCTGAATGGGTCCGAACGCCAGGCTTCCCGCGGTCCTGCCGGCACGACATCCGTGTGCCCGGCAAAGCACAGCAGCGGCGCAGCCGTGCCGCGCCGTGCCCACAGATTGTCCACGGCGCCGAAGCGCAGCCGCTCGGCGCGAAAGCCGAGCCGCTCGAGCCGGCCAGCGATCAGTTCCTGGCAACCCGCGTCGCTCGGGGTCACGGAGGCCCGGGCGACCAGCTGCAACGTCAGGTCGACGGCGGGGGAGTGCGTGCTCACATTCCCGGGCCCGGGCCGGCGTGACACGAAGCTGTCATATGGACTCAGTATAAAACACGCGGGCTCCTGGCTTGGTGGGTCAAGGTGCCGCGCGGTCGTGAACAGCAACAAGCCCCCCAGCGTCTATGACTTTGAGCACATATGGTTCATGCTCCGCTTGGATAGCAAGTCCTTGGCCCTGACCCGGAACAGCGGTGAGCACTGAAGGCCTGACGCACCACACATCGAGCCGCTTCAACGAGGACCTGGAGCGGATTCGGGCCGGCGTGCTCGAAATGGGGGGGCTGGTCGAGCGGCAGCTGCGCGATGCGCTCGCCGGCATCGACAGCGGCGATTCCGAGGTCGTCGCCAAGGTGTCCGTACAGGAGCTGCGCATCAACCAGATGGAACTCACCATCGACGAGGATTGCAGCCGGGTGCTGGCGACGCGCGCGCCCACGGCGAGCGACCTGCGACTGCTGATCGCGGTGCTCAAGACCATCACCGATCTCGAGCGCATCGGCGACGAGAGCGAGAAGGTCGCCACCATCGCCGTGCACCTGGCGGGAGTCGAGCGGCCGCACTCGCGTTACCGCGAGCTGCGTCACATCGGCGTGCTCGTGGTCGGCATGGTGCGCGACGCGCTCGACAGCTTCGCGCGGCTGGACGCCGACCTGGGTTTCAGGGTCGCGCGCCGTGACCGCACAGTCGACGAGGAATACGAGGCGATCCATCGCCAGTGCATCACGTTCATGATGGAGGATCCGCGCACCATCCGGCGCGCGCTCGAGGTCATGTGGGTGGTACGCGCGCTCGAGCGCATCGGCGATCACGCCAAGAACATCTGTGAATATGTGATCTATACGGTGCACGGCAAGGACGTGCGTCATACGCGACTCGAGGACGCCGAGCTCGAGCTGCGCGCGAGCGCCGCGGGTGCCGCCGGGAACCAGGGCACGGTCGTGGAACTGGGTGAAGCCCTGGGCCGAGCCCCGGGGGAACTGGATTGACGCGAGTCGATTGAGGATACTAAGCGCGCCCTGGGCTGCTGACCGGCGGTGACGCTGCCGGCAGCTGAGGCGCCGGCGTTGGCCGCCGCGAACATGGCAGACGCGGCGCGCGTGGGGTTCAACGGGTGGTGCATGTCCAGCGAAGCGAAGTATTCCGGCCTCATACCTGCGGATCCTGCTGACTCCGGGATCATCCCGGTGCGCGAGAGCGGGCGGGGCGCGGTGCATGTGACCGTCGACGAGGCGCGGCGCGCCAGCGCCGTCAGTGCGCCGCTCAAGGCTCGGGTCACGGACCTCAATTTCTACTACGGTGAATTCCATGCGCTCAAGCGACTGAACCTCGAGATCCGCGAACACCAGGTCACGGCATTGATCGGGCCCTCGGGCTGCGGCAAGAGCACCTTCCTGCGCTGCTTCAATCGCATGCACGACCTCACGCCGATGACTCGCTACGAGGGCAGCATCGTGTTGCTGCCCGGGGACATCAACCTGGTGGCGCGCGGCATCGACCCGATCGAAGTGCGCATGCGCATCGGCATGGTGTTCCAGAAGCCCAACCCGTTCCCGAAGTCGATCTTCGAGAACGTCGCCTACGGGCTGCGCGTGCGCGGCATGCGCTCGCGCGTGCGACTCGCGGAAGAGGTCGAGCAGGCGTTGCGAGCGGCCGCGCTCTGGGACGAGGTCAAGGACCGGCTGTCCGAGTCGGGCCTGTCGCTGTCGGGCGGCCAGCAGCAGCGACTGTGCATCGCGCGCGCACTGGCGACCAAGCCCGAGGTGCTGTTGTTCGACGAGCCCACCTCGGCGCTCGACCCGATCGCCACCGCGCGCATCGAGGAGCTCATCACGGGGTTGCGCGAGCGCGTGACGGTCATCATCGTCACCCACAACATGCAGCAGGCTGCGCGGGTCTCCGACTTCACCGCCTTCATGTACCTCGGCGACCTCATCGAGTTCGACGAGACCAGCAAGATCTTCACCAACCCGAGCAAGAAGGCGACCGAGGATTACATCACCGGTCGCTACGGCTGACCGCGCGTTGCTGGTGCCCGGTCCTCGGCCATGGTTCGCGTTGGGCGGCTCATGGTCGGGCGCGGCCATGACTGGCCGTTCCCTCGCTCGCCCGGGCGCCGGGCGACATGCCGGCAGCGCGAGACCCGGTGAAGCGGCGCCCGGCGCTGTACGGACTCGCTCGGCGCCCGACAAATCGCCGCCAATGCGAACCACGACCGAGGACCGAGCCTGCCCCGCGTGGTCCGCCGGAGCCAGCCGCCGCGAAGCGCGAGATTACCGCGCTGAGCCCGCCGCGCGCAGGTGAGCGCCACGCACGACCAGAGCCGACACGGCCGATGATGGCGTGGGCGGGTGTCCATGGCCCGGGTCAACAAAGCGTGTATCGGGGAGCGACTTGACCCGGGCCATGGACACCCGCCCACGCCATCGCCGCCCGGGTCAACAAAGCGTGTATCGGGCAGCGACTTGACCCGGGCCATGGACACCCGCCCACGCCATCGCCGCCCGGGTCAACAAAGCGTGTATCGGGCAGCGACTTGACCCGGGCCATGGACACCCGCCCACGCCATCGCCGCCCGGGTCAACAAAGCGTGTATCGGGCAGCGACTTGACCCGGACCATGGAGAGCCGTCTACGCCAAATTCTCAATCCGTGCGCAGCAGCTCGTTGATCGACGTCTTGGCCCGCGTCTGCGCATCCACCCGCTTGACGATCACCGCGCAGTAGAGCGAGTGGCTGCCATCGGCCGCCGGCAGCGCGCCCGGCACCACGACCGAGCCGGGCGGCACGTGCCCGCGCAGGATCCGGCCGCTGGCCCGGTCGAGGATGCGCGTGCTCTGGCCGATGTAGACGCCCATCGAGATCACCGACCCCGCGCCGACGACGACGCCCTCGACGATCTCGGAGCGTGCGCCAATGAAGCAGTCGTCCTCGATGATCGTAGGGCTGACCTGCAGGGGCTCGAGCACGCCGCCGATGCCGGCGCCGCCGGACAGGTGCACGTTGCGGCCGATCTGCACGCAGGAGCCGACCGTCGCCCAGGTGTCAACCATGGTGCCGGCACCGACGTAGGCGCCGATGTTTACGTAGCTGGGCATCAGCACCACATCCGGCGCCACATAGGCGCCGGCGCGCACCAGCGCATGCGGCACGATGCGCACGCCCGCAGCGGCGAACTCTGCGTCGGTGGCGGCGGCATACTTGAGCGGCACCTTGTCGTAGAAGCGCGTATAGCCGGCATCAACGGCCGCATTGGCATGGATGCGGAAATACAGCAGCACTGCCTTCTTGAGCCACTCGTGCACCTGCCAGCCCGTCGTCGTGCGTTCGGCGACGCGCAGCTTGCCGTCGCCGAGCTCGGCAATGGTCGCATCGACGGCGGAGCGCAGGCTGGCACTGGCAGTCGCCGGCGTCAGCGACTGGCGGGCTTCGTAGGCCGATTCGATGAGCGCACGCAGTGACTGCAGGTCCACGCTGCTTCAGGCTCCGGCCGGATTCAGCACATCCGCCAGGCGCTGGCGCAGCCGTTCCGCGGCTGGCGCGGCGAGCGGCTGCCGCGCGGCGTCGGTGATGTAGAAAACGTCCTCGGCGCGCTCGCCCATGGTGCCGATCTTGGCGGCCGCCAGGTCGACGCGCTCTTCCCACAGCACCTTGCCCACGTCGCACAGCAGCCCGGGCCGGTCGCCGGCCACGAGCTCGAGCACCGAGCGCGCATTGCGCTCATCGACGCTGATGGCGATCTGCGTCGGCGTGCGGAACACCCGCAGCTGCCGTGGCGCGCGCCGCGACACCGCCAGCGGCGCCGCGGCCGGGCGCCGCAGCGTCGACCAGAGCGCGTACCCGATCTCGGCCAGGCGCTCGGCGTCGGTGATGATCGTGCCGTCCTCCTCGAGCACGTGGTAGGTGTCGAGCGAGCAGCCGTCGCCCACCGGCGTGATGCGCGCGTCGACGACGTTGAGCCCGAGCTGGTCGAGCGCGGCCGTGGCGCGCGCGAAACTGTGCGGGCGATGCGGGGCGTACATCAGGATCGCGGTCGTGCCGCTGTCGGGCTGGGCCTCGACAGCCACGCGTGAGCGCTCGCCGGCGTCGTCTGGCCGCGCCAGCACCCGCGTGTGCCAGGCGATCTCCCCGGGCCGGTAGTGCAGGAAGTAGGACTCGGGCAGCCGCGCCCACACGGAGTCGACGTCCGCCGGCGCGAGCGCGGCGGCCCGCAGCAACGCCAGCGCTCCCTGCTGGTTCTCGCGCACCAGCTCCTCGCGGTCGATCGGCGTCTCGAGCCCGCGCCGCAGCGCGCGCCGCGCCTTGAGGTAGAGGTCGTGGAACAGCGAGGCCTTCCACGAGTTCCACAGCTTTGGGTTGGTGCCGCGCACGTCCGCGCAGGTCAGCACGTACAGGTGGTCGAGGTGGCTCTCGTCGCCGACCTGGCGCGCGAACTCGTTGACGACCTGCGGATCGCCGATGTCGCGCTTCTGCGCGGTCAGCGACAGCAGCAGGTGGTTGCGCACCAGCCAGGCGACCAGGCGCGCGTCGTAGCGCGACAGCCCGTGCTCGAGGCAGAAAGCCTCGGCATCGACGGCGCCGAGCTCGGAGTGGTCGCCACCGCGGCCCTTGGCCAGGTCATGGAACAGGGCCGCCAGGTAGACGATCTCCTGCTTGGCGAGGCCCTGCATGACCGGCGATACCAGCGGCAGCTCGCGGTCGTATTCGCTGATCGCCAGGCGGCGCGCGTTGCTGACCACGAACAGCGTGTGCGCATCGACGGTGTAGGCGTGGAACAGGTCGTACTGCATACGTCCGACCACCCGGCCGAAGGCGGGGATGTAGCGGCCCAGTACGCCGTAGTTGTTCATGCGCCGCAGCTCGTGCGTGACGCCGCGCGGCGCGCGCAGGATCTCGAGGAACAGCCGGTGGTGGCGCGGGTTCTGGCGGAATTCCTCGTCGATGAGCCACAGGCTGCGGCTCACGGCGCGCATGGTGCCGGCGCGCACGCCGCGCAACTGCGGATGCTGCTGCAGCAGCAGGAACAGCTCCAGCAGCGCCGCGGGCTGGCGGCTGAAGAGCTCATCGCTGGTGGCCTCGAGCGAGCCGTCGCGCACCTGGAACAGCGGCGTCAGGGCCCGGGGCGGCGATTCGTCGGCGAACAGGGCCTCGCGGCACAGCTGCAGCAGCAGCTCGTTGAGCAGCTGCACGTCCATGACGGTGCGGTAGTAGCGCTGCATGAGCTGCTCGACGGCGAGCGTGTAGCTGCCGTCCTCGTAGCCGAAGTCCTGCGCCAGCCGGATCTGGTGGTCGAACAGCAGCCGGTCCTCGCGGCGGCCGGTGAGCGCGTGCAGTCCGAAGCGCACCTTCCACAGGAACGACTGCGCCTGCTGCAACCGCCGCAGCTCGGTCGGCAGCAGCAGACCGCGCGCCACCAGCTCCTCGAGCGTCTGGCAGCCGAACTGGCGCCGCGCGATCCAGACGATGGTCTGGATGTCGCGCAGACCCCCGGGGCCGCTCTTGACGTTGGGCTCGAGGTTGGAGGCGGTATCGTTCGCGCGCAGGTGCCGCTGCTGCTGCTCGCGCAGCTTGGCGGCGAAGTAGTCGCGCAGCGGCCAGACCCGCTCCGGCGCCAGCGCGGCGCGCATCGCCGGCAGCAGCGCCTGCGAGCCCGCGAGCCAGCGCGCCTCGAGCAGCGTCGTCATCACGCCGACGTCGGCTCCGCTCTCGGCGACGCATTCGGCGAGCGTGCGCACGCTGTTGCCGACCTCGAGGCCGAGGTCCCACAGGAAGGCAATCAATTGCGCGACCTGTCCGCGCTCGCCCTCGGCCAGCGTGTCGGGGGCCAGCACCATGACGTCGACGTCGGAGCCTGGGTGCAGCTCGCCGCGGCCGTAGCCGCCGACGGCCACGAGCGCCAGGCGTGCGGCAAGGATGGGCTGGAGCCGGGCCTGCCATACCTGCGCGAGCAGTCGATCGATGAACTGCGCCCGCGCCTGCACCAGAGCTTCCACCGCCTCGCCAGCCCGGAAGCGCTCCAGGAGCTCCGCCTGGCAGCGGCCGAGCAACTCCCGGCAGGCCGGGCCCGGGGGTGGCGCGGCGGCGAACAGAGCGGTCAGTTCCGCCAGCAGCGGCCAGTCGAGGCGCGCGAGCGCCGCGGGCGGCGCCAGCGCTTCCGCCCCCTGCTGCCCGGCCGGGGCGGCGCTCATTCCGTCGCGGCAGCGCGCCGCTCGGCGGCGCCCAGCGTCAGCACTTCATGGCCGTCCGGAGTCACCAGCACCATGTGCTCCCACTGCGCGGACAGGGAGTGATCCTTGGTGACCACGGTCCAGCCGTCGGGCAGCACGCGCGTGTGACGCTTGCCGGCATTGATCATCGGCTCGATCGTGAAGACCATGCCGGGCGCGAGCTCCATGCCGGTACCGGCCTCGCCGTAGTGCAGCACCTGCGGGTCCTCGTGGTAGACGCGGCCGATGCCGTGGCCGCAGTACTCGCGCACCACCGAAAACCCCGCGGCCTCCGTGTGCTCTGGATCGCGTGGCCGATGTCGCCGAGGTGGGCGCCGGGGCGCACCAGCTCGATGGCGCGCCACATCGCCTCACGGCAGGTCTCGGATAGCCGCTGCGCCTGCACCGGCGCTTTGCCGACGTAGTACATGCGGCTGGTGTCGCCGTGGTAGCCATCCTTGATGACGGTGACGTCGATGTTGACGAAGTCGCCGGCCCGGAGCACGCGCTCGTTCGGGATGCCGTGGCAGACCACGTGGTTGACCGAGGTGCAGATCGTCTTCGGGAAACCGCGGTAGTCGACGTTGGCCGGGATCGTCCCCTGCACGCGCACGATGTAGTCGTGGCAGATGCGGTCGAGTTCCTCGGTGCTGACCCCGGGGACTACGTGCTCGCCGATCATGTCCAGCACGTCGGCGGCCAGGCGCCCGGAATGGCGCAATTTGGCCTGTTCTTCCGGGGTCTTGAGCGATACTTGGGTAGTGCGGAGCATGGGTGGTCCGGGGTCCCGGCAGCGTTGTTCCCCGGGCAGGTTCATGGTATAAAGCGCGGCCTTTTTTGGCAACGCAATCCACACGCGTATCAGTAACTTGCGGCTGGGTGTCCCCGGCCCTTGAATGTCGATGCGAGCTCCGAGCGGGCCCGCACTGGCAGATGGGGGCCGGGAATCGTCGTCAAGGATACGCGGAGGCCCTAACCCGACGGAGGATTTGTTCATGCCCAGCGTGTCGATGCGACAGATGCTGGAAGCGGGCGTCCATTTCGGACACCAGACCCGCTTCTGGAACCCGAAGATGGCCCCCTACATCTTCGGCGAACGCAACCGGATCCACATCATCAATCTCGAGAAGACGCAGCCGCTGTTCGTCGAGGCGATGGCGTTCCTCAAGCGCGTCGTCGGCGACGGCGGCACGCGTGCTGTTCGTCGGCACCAAGCGCTCGGCGCGCGACGCGATCGCCACCGAGGCTACCCGCTGCGGCATGCCCTACGTCAACCAGCGCTGGCTGGGCGGCATGCTCACCAACTTCAAGACCATCCGCCAGTCGATCAAGCGGCTGGCCGACCTCGAGGAATTGACCGCTTCCGGCGCGATCGAGAAGCGCGGCAAGAAAGAAGCGACGATGCTGCGCCGCGAAATGGACAAGCTCGAGAAGAGCCTCGGCGGCATCAAGCTCATGGAGGCGCTGCCGGACGCGCTGTTCGTCGTCGACGTCGGTCACGAGCACATCGCCATGCACGAGGCCCGCAAGCTCGGCATCCCGGTCGTGGCCGTGGTCGACACCAACTGCACGCCCGATGGCATCGATCACGTCATCCCGGGCAATGACGACGCCATGCGCGCCATCCAGCTGTATACCAGCGCGGTCGCCGAAGCGGTGCTCGAGGGCAAGTCCACCGTGCCGCAGATGGCGGTCAGCGAAGATGAATTCGTCGAACTCGACGAGCAGGGCAACCCGCGCCGCAAGGCCGGGCGCAACGCGCGTCCGGGCCGGCCGCAGGCGCCGATTCGCCACCGCAAGCCAGCGACGCGCCGCGGTGCCGCGCCGCCGGCACTGGCGCCGGCGCCAGCGCCGGTCGCCGCTGCCGCCGCCACTGCCGCCGCCGAGGCGCCAGCGGTCGATGCGCCCGCCGCCGCGGCAGTGGCAGTCGACCCCGCCGAGCCCGAGCCTGAGCTCGACATCGACGACAGCGTGGACGGGGTGACCGAGCACAGCGCCACCGCCTCGGCGCGCCGGCGCCCGGCGCCAGGCGCCAGCCCGCGCCGCGGGCCACGCTGATGAACGTCAGTGCAGACACGGTCCGCCAGCTGCGCGAGCGCACCGGCGCGGGCATGATGGAGTGCAAGAAGGCGCTGGTCGAGACCCAGGGTGACCTCGACGCCGCTGCCGAGCTCATGCGCAAGCAGGGCCTGGCGAAGGCCGACAAGAAGGCGACGCGCGTGGCCGCCGAGGGCGTGATCGCCATCGAGCGCGCCGCCGACGGGCACAGCGCGGCCATGGTCGAGGTCAACTGCGAGACCGATTTCGTCGCCCGTGAACAGGACTTTCGCGGCTTCGCCGCCGAGGTCGCGCGCCAGGCGGCGGGCAACGCGCCGGCCAGCCTCGAGGCGCTGCTGGCGGCGCCATTGCGCGCCGGCGAGAGCATCGACGAGCGGCGCCGGGCGCTGGTGGCCAAGATCGGCGAGAAGATCTCCGTGCGGCGCGTGGCGCGCGTCGCCTCGGGCGGTCCGCTGGGCGCGTACCTGCACGGCACGCGCATCGGCGCGCTGGTGGCGCTCGAGGGTGGCACGCCCGAGCTGGCGCGCGACCTGGCGATGCACGTCGCGGCCAGCAACCCGCGTTACGTCGGCGTGGCCGACGTGCCCGAGGCCGAGGTCGCCAAGGAGCGCGAGATCCTCGTCGAGCAGGCCCGGCAGGAGGGCAAGAGCGAGGAGATCGTCGCCAAGATGGTCGCCGGGCGGCTGCGCAAGTCGCTGGCCGAGATCACGCTGCATGGCCAGCCCTTCGTCAAGGATCCGGACCGCACGGTCGAGGCCCTGCTCAAGGCGGCCGGTGCCACGGTGCGCGAGTTCCAGCGCTTCGAAGTCGGCGCCGGCATCGACCGGAAACCGGAGGATTTCGTGGCGGAAGTGATGGCGCAGGTCAGCGCCGCCGGGCGCAGCTGAGGAAGCCGACGCCGGCCCCGACCTGTTGGACATGCCCCGCTGACGCGGGGCATTTTTTAGGGAGTGCGCATGACGACTGCTACAGCTACGCCGCGCCGGATACTGGTCAAGCTGTCGGGCGAGGCACTGCTCGGGTCCGCCGACTATGGCATCGACCCGGCCGTGATCAAGCGCATTGCCGGTGAGCTGCGCGACGTCCAGGCCCTGGGCACGCAGGTCGCGGTCGTGATCGGCGGCGGCAATATCTTTCGTGGCGCAGGCCTGGCGCGCTCGGGCATGGACCGTGTCACCGCCGACCAGATGGGCATGCTGGCCACCGTCATGAACGCACTGGCAATGCAGGATGCGCTCGAGTCGCTCGACGTGCACGCGCGCGTCATGTCGGCGATCCGCATCAACGAGGTCTGCGAGGACTACATCCGTCGCCGCGCCGTGCGCCACCTCGAGAAGGGGCGCGTGGTCATGTTCGCGGCCGGCACCGGCAATCCCTTCTTCACGACCGACACCGCCGCCGCGCTGCGCGCGATCGAGATCGGGGCGCAGCTGCTGCTCAAGGCCACCAAGGTCGACGGTGTCTACAGCGCCGACCCGTTGCAGGACCGCAGCGCGCGCCGCTATGCGCGCCTGACCTTCGACCAGGTGCTGAGCGATCGCCTCAACGTGATGGACGCCACGGCCATCGTCATGTGCCGCGACCACAGCCTGCCGTTGCGGGTCTTCAACCTCAACGCCGACGGCGAGCTGCTGCGCGTGGCGCGCGGCGAGGACGTCGGAACGCTCGTGACCAATGGATGAGGCCAGGCGCCGCCGGCGGCACCGGCGCCCATGCCGAGGGAAACTGCCATGCTCGAGGATCTGAAAAAGGACGCCACGGCCCGCATGCACAAGTGCGTGCAGGTATTCCAGGCCGACCTGAAGAAGCTGCGCACCGGCCGGGCCCATCCCAGCCTGATCGAGCACCTCAAGGTCGACTACTACGGCGCCGAGGTGCCGTTGCAGCAGGTCGCCAACATCGCCGTCGAGGACGCGCGCACGCTGACGATCTCGCCGTGGGAGAAGACCATGGTCGGGCCGATCGAGAAGGCGATCCACAAGTCCGAGCTCGGCTTGTCGCCGATGACGGCGGGCGCGGTGATCCGCGTGCCGCTGCCGCCGCTGACCGAGGAGCGGCGGCGCGACATCACCAAGGTCGTGCGCCAGGATGCCGAGAACGCGCGCGTCAGCATCCGCAACGTGCGCCGCGACGTGCTCGCCGACGTCAAGGAACTGCTCAAGGAGAAGGAGATCTCCCAGGACGACGAGCGCAAGGCGCAGGACGAGATCCAGAAACTGACCGACCGGCACGTCGCCGAGATCGACCAGCTGCTGGCGGGCAAGGAAAAAGAGATCCTGCAGGTATAGGGCCTGTTCGCACCTGGAACATCGATGCGTTGCTGCTCAAAATGCTTTCAGACAAGGCGCGAGGCGCGCCGCGTGGTTGTTCCACGTCAGCGCCGAGCAACGCCGTATGAAAGCATTTTGAGCGCAACCCCCGTTCGTGCCGGCATAAATGCCAAATTCAACGACAACGCACATTTACAGGCGGGCCGGCCCAGTTTTGCACAGGGCGGTGTTGCTCCTCTCTCATGTACATCAAGTACATATCGGTCGTCGCGCCTTGCCCTGTACAAAACTGGGCGCGGCCGCATCAATGTTCCAGGTGTGAACAGGCCCTATGCCGGATTGCAACCATGAGCACATTGCCCCATGCCCGCGTCGACGCGGCGGCGCCATTGCCGCGCCACGTGGCCATCGTCATGGACGGCAACGGCCGCTGGGCGCTGGGGCACGGGCGCGAGCGCAGCGCCGGCCACCAGTCCGGGCTCAATCCGGTGCGCACCGTGATCGAGGAGTGCGCGCAGCGCGGCATCGAGGCGCTGACGCTGTTCGCATTCTCGAGCGAGAACTGGGCGCGACCGCCGGCCGAGGTGGCGGAGCTCATGAGCCTGTTCTGCGACGCGCTCGACCGCGAGCTGCCGATGCTGCATGCCAACGGCGTGCGCCTGCGCTTCATCGGCGAGCGCGCGGCGCTCGAGCCGCGCCTGCAGCAGCGGATCACGGCCGCGACCGCGGCCACGGCGGCGAACCACCGCCTCATGCTCCAGATCGCGGTCAGCTACGGCGGCCGGCGGGACATCCTGGCGGCGGCACGCCAGGTGGCAGCGCGCTGCGAGCGCGGCGAGCTGTGCAGCGCGGCGATGACCGAGGCCGATTTCGCCAGCGGGCTCGCACTCGGCGGGCTCCCCGACCCGGACCTGTTCATCCGCACCGGCGGCGAGCAGCGCGTCAGCAACTTCCTGCTCTGGAACCTCGCCTACACCGAGCTGTATTTCACCGATACCCTGTGGCCGGATTTCGACGCGGCGGATTTTGCGCTGGCTTTGCGGCATTTCGCCGGGCGGCAGCGGCGCTTCGGGCGCACCGGCAGCCAGGTGGCCGGATAGGTCCGGCGCGATGCGCGCGCGCATCTTGACCGCCGCGGCGCTGGCCGCCGTGCTGGTCGCCGTGTTGCTCGACGGCTCGGCCGCCGCGGCGTGCGCGCTGTTCGCGCTGTTCATTGCCCTGGGCGCCTGGGAATGGTCGGCCTTCCTGGGTGCCGGCTCGGACGCGCGCCGCGTGGCCTACGTCGTGCTGTTGGCAGCGCTGGCGTTGCTGGCAGTGCTGCTGCTGGCCGATGCGCACGGGTTCGCGCGGCTGATGCAGTTTGCCGTCGCCTGGTGGATCGTGGCGCTGTTCTGGTTGCTGCTCGCGCCGCAGCGCACGTCGGCCTGGGCCGCGGCAGCGCCGGGGCCCTGGCGCTCGTGCCGACCGGCGTCGCGCTGATGCGCATGGTGCGCGACTGGCCGCAGGGCGCGCATTGGGTGCTGTTCATCCTGACCCTGGCCTTCGCGGCCGATACCGGCGCCTACTTCGCCGGCCACGCCATCGGTCGCGTCAAGCTCGCGCCGCGGGTCTCGCCGCGCAAGACCTGGGAGGGCGTGCTCGGCGGCATGGCGCTCGCGGGACTGGTGGGCTGGCCGGCAGCCGCTGGTTCGGGATCAGGGCCGGCGCCTTCGTGCCGCTGTGCCTGCTGGGAGCGGCGTTCTCGGTCGTCGGCGACCTGACCGAGAGCATGTTCAAGCGGCCGCCGGCCTCAAGGACAGTGGCCGGCTGTTTCCCGGGCATGGTGGCGTGCTCGACCGCATCGACAGCGTGCTGGCCGCCACGCCGGCGATGTGCCTGGGCCTGATCTGGCTCGGGGTCGCCGCATGAAGGGCGTCGCCATCCTCGGCTCCACCGGCAGCATCGGCCGCAGCACGCTCGAGGTGCTCGCGCGCCATCCCGGCGAGTTCCGCGTGGTGTCGCTGGCCGCGCGCAGCGACGCGCCGCGCATGACGGAGCAGTGCCTGCGGCACCGCCCCGAAGTCGCGGTCATGGAGCAGGCCGACGCGGCCAGGGAGCTGGAACAGAGGTTGCGCAAGGCCGGCTCCGGCACCCGCGTCGGTTGCGGCGCCGCGGCGATCGAACAGCTCGCGCGCGATGACGCAGCCGTGATCGTCATGGCGGCCATCAGCGGCGCGGCCGGGCTGCGCTCGACGCTGGCGGCCGCCGCGGCCGGCAAGCGGCTGCTGCTGGCCAACAAGGAGTCGGTGGTCATGGCCGGCGCGCTGCTGCTGGCGGCGGTACGAGGCGGCGGGGCCACGCTGATTCCGATCGACAGCGAGCACAACGCGATCTTCCAGTGCCTGCCGCACGGCACCCGCGTCGGCGAGCGGCCGCCGGGCGTGCGGCGACTGCTGCTGACCGCCTCCGGCGGGCCGTTCCTCGAGTGGCCGGCGGCGGCGATGGCCGGCGCCACTCCGGAGCAGGCCTGCCCGCATCCGCGCTGGATCATGGGCCGCAAGATCTCGGTCGATTCCGCCACGCTCATGAACAAGGGGCTCGAGCTGATCGAGGCGAGCCTGTTGTTCGGCGTCGCGCCCGCCGACGTGTCGGTCGTCGTGCATCCGCAGAGCATCGTGCATTCGCTGGTGGAGTACGTCGACGGTTCGATGCTGGCGCAGCTCGGCTCGCCGGACATGCGCACGCCCATCGCCCAGGCGCTGGCGTGGCCCGAGCGCATGAGCTCCGGTGTAGAATTCCTCGATCTGGCCAGGGCCGGGGCGCTCGAATTCCGCGCCCCGGACCGGGAGCGCTTTCCGTGCCTCGGGCTGGCCGAGGCGGCCGCGCGCGCCGGGAGCGTCGCGTGCACCTGGCTCAACGCGGCCGACGAGGTCGCGGTGCAGGCCTTTCTCGACAAGCGATTGAACTTTGGGGATATTTCGCAGGTCATTGACAGGGTCATGGACAAGGCGCCCGGGGGGCAGATGAACGATCTGGAAGCGGTGCTGGCGGTCGATGCGGCTGCGCGCGCCTGCGCCCACTCGCTGGTGGAGGGGCCGCGGGCCCCCGCGCTCAGGACCCCGGCGTGATCGAATCGCTCTGGTCGCTGGGCGGCTTCATCGTCGCCGTCTGCATCCTGGTGACGGTGCACGAATTCGGCCACTTCTGGGTGGCGCGCAGGCTTGGCTTCAAGGTGCTGCGCTTCTCGGTGGGTTTCGGTCGGCCGCTCTGGATGCGCCACGGCGGGGCCGATCGGACCGAGTACGTGCTGGCCGCGATGCCACTGGGCGGTTACGTCAAGCTGCTCGACGAGCGCGAGGGGCCAGTCGAGCCCGCCGAGCTGGCGCGCTCCTTTACGCGGCGCCCGCATTGGCAGCGCATCGTGGTGCTGCTGGCCGGCCCGGCGGCGAATTTCGTGTTCGCGATCCTGTTGCTGGCCGGTATGTTGCTGGTCGCGGGCAGTACCGAGCTGCGACCGGTGCTGGGCGCGGCGCGGCCCGATTCACCCGCCGGGCGCGCCGGCCTGCGTGCCGGCGATGAGATCGTGGCCGTCAATAGCCGGCCCGTCGCCAGCCAGCGCGACGTGTGGATGGGGCTGCTCGACGGCATCACGGGCCGCGGACCGCTGGTCCTCGGGCTGCGCGACGGGCACGGGCTGGAACGCTCGCTCCGCCTCGATTTCGCCAGCGCCGCAGAGCGCCGCGCCATCTCCGACCCGGCCTCGGGGCTCAACGCACTCGGGCTGCGATTTGCCGAGCTACCGATCCCGGCGGTGCTGGGCGAGGTCAGCGCGGACGGGCCGGCCGCGCGCGCCGGATTGCGCGCTGGCGACGAGATCCTGGCCATCAACGGCGAGCCGGTGCCTGATTTCCTCGCGCTCGTGAGCCTGGTCCGCGCGCATCCCGACGAGACGGTCGTGGTGCAGTACCGGCGCGACGGCCGCACAGCCAGTCTGCGGCTTGCCGTCGGCAGCGTGGTGCAGGATGGGGTGCGCGTCGGCCGCATCCAGGTCAGCCAACCGCGCGCGCCGCGCTACCCACCGGGAATGCTGCGCCACGTGAGCTACGGCCCGCTGGCGGCGCTGGCCGGGGCCTGCCGCGAGGCCTGGGAGATGACCGCGCTGCAGGCGCGCATGCTGGTGCGCATGCTGGCGGGCAGCGTTTCGGTCAGGAACCTCAGCGGCCCGCTGACCATCGCCCAACTCGCCGGCGATTCGGCCGCCGCCGGCCTGACCGCCTTCCTCGAGTTTCCTGGTGCTCATCAGCCTGGCGCTGGGATTCATGAACCTGCTGCCGATCCCGATCCTCGACGGCGGCCAGGTCGTGATGCAGCTCATCGAGTGGCTCAAGGGCGCGCCGTTGTCCGAGCGCGTGCAGGCCGCCGGGCAGCAGGTCGGCATTGCGCTGGTCGTGCTGCTGCTGGGCCTCGCGCTGTACAACGACATCGCGCGTCAATTCGGTTGACGCCCGCACCAGGCAACGGAATCTGCGCATGAACCATCGCGCGGCCATCGCGACGCTGGCATTGCTCGCGGCCAGCCTGGCGGCGCCGGCGCAGCAGCTCGGCCTGACCGAGCCCGGACTGGCGACGCCGGAGTCGGGCCTGAGCGACTTCACGGTCGGCGACATCAAGGTCGAGGGCCTGCAGCGCATCTCCGAGGGCACGGTATTCAACTACCTGCCGGTGAACATCGGCGACAAGATGACTGCCGAGCGGCTGCGCGAGGCGCTGCGGGCGCTGTATGCCACCGGGTTCTTCCGCGACGTCGCGCTCGGCCGCGACGGCAACACGCTGCTCGTTGCCGTGCTCGAGCGGCCCTCGCTCGAGAGCGTCGAGATCAAGGGCAACAAGGACATCAAGACCGAGGATCTGCAGAAGTCGCTGCGCAACGTCGGCCTGTCGGCCGGCAAGACCTTCGACCGCTCGACGCTCGAGGAGGTCACGCAGTACCTGACCGACCAGTACTACAGCCGCGGCAAGTACGCGGTCACTATCGACACCAAGGTCGAGGACCTGTCGAACAATCGCGTGCGCGTGACCATCGACATCAAGGAAGGCAACCGCGCCAAGATCCGCCAGATCAACATCGTCGGCAACCATGCCTTCAAGCCGAAGGACGTCCTCGACAGCCTGACGCTGAAGACGCCGCACTGGAATTCCTGGTACAAGCAGGACGACCGCTATTCGCGCGAGTCGCTGCAGGGCGACCTGGAGAAGGTCGAGGCCTATTACCAGGATCGCGGTTACGCCAACTTCCACATCGATTCGGTGCAGGTGGCGATCGCGCCCGACAAGCGCGACATGTTCATCACGGTCAACGTCACCGAGGGCGAGGTCTACAAGATCTCCGAGGTCAAGCTGGCCGGCAACCTGGTGGTGCCTGAGGCGCAGCTCAAGCGCCTGGTGCTGGTGCAGCCAGGCCAGATCTACTCGCAGAAGGTCATAACGGCATCCCAGGAACAGATCAAGAACCGGCTGGGCGCCGAGGGCTTCTATTTCGCCAAGGTCGAGCCGGTGCCGGCCG
This sequence comes from uncultured Gammaproteobacteria bacterium, assembly GCA_963778855.1. Classification (GTDB taxonomy): domain Bacteria; phylum Pseudomonadota; class Gammaproteobacteria; order Steroidobacterales; family Steroidobacteraceae; genus FEN-1191. The sequence continues at coordinate 688,597 of CAVZWC010000002.1, forward strand.
TCGACGAGGCCAAGCGGGAGGTGTCGCTGACGCTGTTCGTCGATCCGGGCAGCCGCGTCTACGTGCGCAGTATCAGTTTCAAGGGCACGGCGCGCAGCAACGACGAGACGCTGCGGCGCGAGATGCGCCAGCTCGAGGGTGCGCTGCTGTCGAACCTCGCGCTCGAGCGCTCCAAGCAACGCCTGCAGCAGCTGCCGTTCCTCGAGACCGTCGACTTCGAGACCACGCCGGTGCCGGGCTCGCCCGACCTGGTCGACGTGACCTTCAATGTCAAGGAGCGCCCGAGCGCGACCATCAGCGGCGGCATCGGCTACTCGCAGGCCCAGAAATTCATGCTCCAGGCCAGCTTCCAGGACAGCGACTTCATGGGCTCGGGCAATGCCGTCGGGCTGCAGGTGGACGCCGGCCCGTACAACAAGATCTACAGCTTCTCGCACACCAACCCTTACGCCACAATCGAGGGCGTTTCGCGCACGGTATCCCTGACCTATCGCAGCTCGACGCAGTTCGTGTCGGCCTCCTCGCAGTTCAAGTCGGACAACCTGGCGCTCGGGCTCAACTACGGCTACCCGATCTCGGAATTCCAGCGCGTCAGCGCCGGCGTCTCATTTGGCCGTTACGACCTCGTGACCTACCAGGGAAGCAGCGCGCAACAGGCGGTGGACTGGGTCAAGAACAACGGCCACCCGTATACGGAAGTGTTGCTGTACAACTCGCTGCTGGCGGACGGCACTTCGGTGACCAACGCCACCTACCTGTACGGCAGCAAGTACAACACCTTCGAGTTAAATGCCGGCTGGCAATACGATTCCCGCAATCGTGGCCTGTTCGCTGATCGCGGCCAGCGCCATACCTTTGGCGTGAGCCTCGTGCCTTCCGGCTCGGTGCAGTATTACATCGCCAGCTACAACGCCACCGGCTACCTGCCGCTGATCCTGGGCACGACGCTGGGGCTCAGTACGACGCTTGGCTACGGCGACAGCATCGGCCAAACCACCGCCTTGCCGCCCTACAAGCGCTTCTACGCCGGCGGTCCGGACACGGTCCGCGGCTACTATGACAGCTCGCTCGGGCCGGTGGACACGCGCGGCAACCCCTACGGCGGCAACCTGCTGACCGTGGCCCGCGCCGAGCTGATCCTGCCGCTGCCGGCGAAGTGGCAGACCAGCGCGCGTGCCAGCCTGTTCTTCGACATCGGCAACGTTTTCTCGATGGACAGCACCAAGTACGTCGGCCGCGACCTGCAGACACCGGTGGAGTACAAATTCAGCTATAATAAATATCCGTGGAGTGACCTCAAGCAATCGTCCGGCATTGCCGTGCAGTGGCTGGCGCCCTCGTTGGGCATATTCCGTTTCAGCTACGGCATACCGCTCAACAACTACCATGGCGACGCGGTGCACTTTGGCGACCGCACCGAGGATTTCCAGTTCACGATCGGCGGATCCTATCTGAATGATCATCAACCGGCGGTGCCTTCCAGGGGCCGCCCAATTTCCGGGAGCAAAACAGTGAATCGTTTGTGGATGGTGCCCGTAGCCGGGCTGCTGATGGCGTGCGCTGGCCGCGGGGCCGGCGCAGGCCGAGATCAAGATCGGGGTGGTCAATGCGGCGCGCCTGCTGGAGGAGTCGCCGCAGGCCAAGGCGGTGCAGGAGTCGCTGCGCACCGAGTTCGCGCCCAAGCAGCGGGAACTGCAGGCGCAGCAGGCCGCTCTCAAGACCAAGGAGGAGAAGTGCAGAAGGACGGCGCCGACCATGAGCGCCGACCAGCGCGCCAAGGCGGAGAAGGAGCTGCGCGAGGGCAACGCGCGATTACTCAGCAGAAAGCCAACGACTTCCAGGAAGACGCGAATACGCGCCAGAACGAGGAGCTCTCGAGCCTGCAGAGCACGATCGTCGAGGAGGTGCAGAGCCTACGCGCAGGCGCAGAAGTTCGACCTGGTCGCTCGACCGAGGGCGTCATCTACGCCAACAGCTCGCTCGACATCACCGCGCAGGTGCTGGCGGGCCTGCAGGCGAAGGCCGCGAGCGCGGCGGCGCCGAAGCCGGCGGCACCGGCCGCGCCGACCCACGAAGTAGCGCACGGGCGCCGGTCCGCGACGCGGTTCGCGCCGATGGAGCGTGACGCTCGGGCGAGCTGGCGGTCCGCTTCGGCTGCGAACTGCGTGGCGATCCGGACGCGCGCGTGGACGCGCGTCGCGCACGCTGGCCGCGGCCGGGCCGGGCGAACTCGGCTTCCTCGCCAACCCGCACTACCGCGCGCAGCTCGCGCGCCACGCGCGCCACGGCCGTGGTGCTCGCAGCCGCGGACAGCGCGGCGCTGTGCCCGGTGGCGGCGCTGGTTGCGCGCGAATCCGCACGCCACCTACGCGCGCATCGCCGCGCTGCTGCACCCGCGAGCCGCCGGCGGTCCCGGGCGTCCACCCGACCGCCATCGTCGACGCCAGCGCGCGGGTGGCGCCGAGCGCGCAGCGATCGCCGCGCAGCGGTCATCGGGCCGGCGGACGTCGGTGGGCGAGCGCGTCGCGATCGGCGCCGGGCTGCGTACTGCGGCGCGGCGTGCGGGCTCGGCGCCGACTGCCGGCTGGTGGCGCGCGTGACGCTCGGCGGCGGGCGCGCAGCTCGGCGCGCGCGTGCATCTGCAGTCCGGGCGCGGTGATCGGCGCTGACGGCTTCGGCTATGCGCGCGACGGGGCCGGCTGGGTCAAGGTGCCGCAGCTCGGAGCGTGCGCATCGGCGCCGACGTCGAGATCGGCGCCAATACCACCATCGACCGCGGGCGCCATCGACGACACCGTCATCGAGGACGGCGTCAAGCTCGACAACCAGATCCAGGTCGGCCACAACGTGCACATCGGCGCGCACACCGCGATCGCCGGCTGCACCGGCATCTCGGGCAGCACGCGCATCGGCGCGCGCTGCATGATCGGCGGCGCGGTCGGCATCGCCGGCCACCTGGACATCTGCGATGATGTGGTGATCACGGGCATGTCGCGCGTGACCCGCTCGCTGACCGCGCCGGGGGTGTATTCGAGCGCCATACCCGTCGACGACGGCACCGACCTGGCGGCGACTGGTGGCGCGCATTCAAGCGTCTCGATGCACTGGCCGAGCGCGTCAGGCGTCTCGAGCGGCGGCGACAATGGCAACAGCCGACAGGACGACAGACTGATGAGTGACACGGTACAGCTCGACATCCAGGCGATCCTGCAGCGGCTGCCGCACCGCTATCCGTTCCTGCTGGTCGACCGGGTGCTCGAGTGCGTGCCGGGCAAGAGCATCCGCGCGCTCAAGAACGTCACGGTCAACGAGCCGTTCTTCCACGGGCCACTTCCCGCAGCGCCCGGTGATGCCGGGCGTGATGATCATCGAGGCGCTGGCGCAGACCGCCGGCATCCTGACCTTCGTCACGGCCGACGCGTATCCGGACGAGAACACGCGTGTTCTACTTCGTCGGCATCGACAAGGCGCGCTTCCGCAAGCCGGTGGAGCCGGGCGATCAGCTGATCTCTCACGGCCACGCTGGAGCGCACGATGCGCGGCATCTGGAATGCTGCGGTTGCCACGCGTCGGCGCCGAGGAGGCGGCGGCAGCCGAACTGATGCTCGCCCCCGGCACCGTGATCAATCCGGCCTGGGTCGCCGGCGCGGGCCCGACGTCGTGATCGACCCGCGCGCGGTCGTCGCGCCGCAGGCCGAGCTCGCGCCGGACGTCGAGCATCGGCCCCTTCAGCGTCATCGGCGCCGAGGTGCGCATCGGCGCCGCGCACCCGCATCGGGCCGCACGCGGTCATCAACGGTCCGACCACGCATCGGCGCCGACAATCGCATCTTCCAGTTCGCCTCGATCGGCGACGCGCCGCAGGACAAGAAGTACGCGGGCGAGACCGACGCGGCTGGAGATCGGCGACCGCAACGTGTTCCGCGAGTGCTGCACCATCAACCGCGGCACCGCCGAAGGACGACGGCGTCACCCGCATCGGCGACGACAACCTGTTCATGGCCTATACGCACGTCGCGCACGACTGCCAGGTCGGCAACCACGTCGTCATGGCCAACTGCGCCACGCTCGGCGGCCACGTGACACTCGGCGACTGGGTGATCATCGGCGGCTACGCCGGCGTGCACCAGTTCTGCAAGATCGGCGCGCATGCCTTCCTCGCCAACAATGCCGCCGTCACCCGCGACGTGCCGCCCTACGTCATGGTCGTCGGCCAGCCGGCGAGCCGCACTCGGTCAACGCCGAGGGCCTCAAGCGCCGCGGCTTCAGCGCCGAGCAGATCCGCAACATCCGCGACGCCTACCGCATTCTCTATCGCACGGATCTGATGCTCGCCGAGGCGATCGAGGAGCTCGGGCGTCGCGGCCGCGACGCAGCCGGAGATCCGTCCGTTCGTCGATTTCATCGCCGCCTCCACTCGCAGCCTGATCCGCTGACCGTGGCGACTGGCCCAACCCGGGTGGCGATCGTGGCCGGCGAGACCTCCGGCGACCAGCTCGGCGCGGCGCTGATCACCGCGCTGCGCGCGCGCGCCCGGCACTCGAGGTGCGCGGTGTGTGCGGGCCGGCCGATGCTCGCGGCCGGCTGCGAGCGCTTGCCGACGCCGGCGAGCTCGCGGTCATGGGCCTGACCGAGGTGCTGGCGCACCTGCCGCGGCTGCTGCGGCTGCGGCGCCGCCTGCGGCGCGACTTCGACGCCTGGCGACCCGACGTGTTCGTCGGCATCGACGCACCGGAGTTCAACCTCGGGTTGGCCGCGCGCCTGCACGCCGCTGGCATCCGGACCGTGCAGTACGTGAGCCCGCAGGTGTGGGCCTGGCGGCAGGGGCGGGTGCGCACCATCGCCCGCAGCTGCGACCTGGTGCTGTGCCTGCTGCCGTTCGAACCGGCGTTCTACGCGCGGCATGCCGTGCGGGCCGAGTTCGTCGGCCATCCGCTCGCCGACCAGGTGCCGCTGGAGCCCGACCGCGCCGCCGCGCGCCGTGCCTTGCGGCTTCCCGACGGGGCCACGATCGTCGCGCTGCTGCCGGGCAGCCGCCGCGGGGAGGTCAGCGCCTGGCCCCGGCTTTCATCGCGGCGGCCGGCGCGCTGGCGCGCGCGCGCCCCGACCTGGTGTTCGTCGCGCCGATGGCCAACGCCCCGGTGCGCGAACTGTTCGAGCGGGCCCAGGGCGCGGGCGCGAGTCCGGCGACGGTGCGCCTGTTCGACGGCCAGGCACGCCTCGCGCTGCAGGCCGCGGACGCGGCTATCGTGGCCTCCGGCACCGCCACGCCTCGAGGCGCTGCTCTGCAACTGCCCGATGGTGGTCGCCTACCGGCTCAGCGCCGTCACGGCCTTCCTGCTGCGCAGCCTGCGCCTGGTGCGCCTGCCGTACTTTTCGCTGCCGAACCTGCTGGCCGGCGAGGCGCTGGTGCCCGAGTTCTTCCAGGAGCAGGTCAGCGGCGAGCGCCTGGCGACGGCGGTGCTGCAGCAGCTCAACGACCCGGCGCGACGGCAACTGCTGGCGACTCGATTCCGCGCCATCCACGCCAGCCTGCGGCAGGGTGGCGCGGCGCGGGCCGCCGCCGCCGTGCTGCGGCTGGTTCCCGGCCGATGATGGCCGCCTGCACTCGTGGCGGGGGTCGACGAGGCCGGCCGCGGTCCGCTGGCCGGTCCGGTCGTCGCTGCGGTGGTGATGCTCGACCCCGCGCGCCCGATCGCGGGCCTGCGCGACTCGAAGAAGCTTTCCCCGCGCCGGCGCGAGCAGCTGGCGCTGCTGGTTCGCGAGCGTGCGCTCGATCACGGCATCGGCGTGGCCGAGGTCGAGGAAATTGACACGCTCAACATCCTGCAGGCGACGCTGCTGGCGATGCGTCGGGCCGTGCAGTGCCTCAGCCGCCGTCCCGACACGATCATCATCGACGGGAACAAGGCGCCATACCTCGCTGATCTCGTTAAGGATTGCTGCGTCGAAACCTTGCCAGGCGGCGATGATCTCGTGCCGCCGATCAGCGCCGCCTCGATCCTCGCCAAGTGCTAGCGCGACGCGCTGATGGTCGAACTGGATCGCCAGTATCCGGGCTTCGGCCTGGCGCAGCACTGTGGCTACCCGACCGCGGCGCACCTGGCCGCGCTCGCGCGCCTCGGCCCCACGCCGATCCATCGGCGCAGCTTCGCTCCGGTAAGATTGCTCCTGCCCTGAATCGTGTCCACTGCGGCCGCCGACGCCGCCACAGCGAATGGGTGAACGGGCCCCGGCATGAGCACCGACTTCGTCCACCTGCGCCTGCACACCGAGTACTCGCTCGTGGATAGCGTCATGCGCGTCGACCAGCTCGTCGACGCGGTGGCCGCGGCGCGCATGCCGGCCGTGGCCGTGACCGACCAGGGCAACCTGTTCGCGATGGTCAAGTTCTACCGCGCCGCGATGGCGCGCGGCGTGCAGCCCATCGTCGGCGTCGACCTGCTGCTGCGCGAGGGCGCCGATCCGCAGGGCCCGTCGCGACTCACGCTGCTGTGCCAGAACCTCGAAGGCTACCGCAATCTCACGCGGCTGGTCTCGCGCACCTGGCTCGAGGGCCAGGCCAAGGGCGTGCCGCTGGTGGACCGCGACTGGCTGACGGCGTCGACTACCGCCGGACTCATCGCGCTCTCGGGCGCGCAACGACGGTGACCTCGGTCGCGCGCTGCTGCAGGGCCGCAATCGACCGGCGGGCCAGGTGCTCGACCACTGGCTCGAATTGTTCGGCGACCGCTATTACCTCGAGGTGCAGCGGATTGGCGTGCCGGGCGAAGACCTGTACGTGCCGGCGGCGCTGGCGCTGGCCGCCGCGCGCGGCGTGCCGGTCGTGGCGACCAACGACGTGCGCTTCCTGGCGCCGGAGGAGTTCGACTCGCACGAGGCGCGCGTGTGCATCCACGAGGGCAGCCTGCTCGCCGATCCCGCGCGCCCGCGCCGCTATACGCCGCAGCAGTACCTGCGCGCGCCGCAGCAGATGGAGGCGCTGTTCGCCGGACGTCGCCCGAGGCGCTGGCGAACAGCGTGGAGATCGCCCGGCGCTGCAGCCTGTTGCTGCGCCTGGGCGAGTCGCGGCTGCCGGAGTACCCGGTGCCGGCGGGCACCACGCCCGAGCGCTACCTGCGCGAGGCGGCGGCGCGCGGCCTGGCCGCGCGCGGCGCCCCGGCTGCCCCCGCGCCTGCAGTGGCTGCGCCAGGCGGCGAAGGCGGCGATACTTACCAGCGACGGCTGCAGTCCGAGCTCGACGTGATCTGCAGCATGGGCTTCGCCGGCTACTTCCTGATCGTCGCCGACTTCATCCGCTGGGCGCGGCACAACGGCGTGCCGGTCGGGCCGGGACGCGGTTCGGGCGCGGGCTCGCTGGTCGCCTACGCGCTCGGCATCACCGACATCGACCCGCTGCGCTACGACCTGCTGTTCGAGCGCTTCCTGAACCCGGAGCGCGTGTCGATGCCGGATTTCGACATCGACTTCTGCATGGACGGGCGCGACCGCGTGATCGAGTACGTGGCCGCGAAGTACGGGCCGCGAGCGGGTGTCGCAGATCATCACCTACGGCACGATGGCGGCGAAGGCCGTGGTGCGCGACGTCGGGCGCGTGCTCGGCCATCCTTACGGCATCGTCGACCGCATCGCCAAGCTCGTGCCCTTCGAACTCGAGATGACGCTCGACAAGGCGCTCGAGAAGGAGCCCGAGCTCAAGCGGCTGTATCGCGACGACGAGGAGGTGCGCACGCTGATCGACCTGGCGCGCTCGCTCGAGGGCCTGACGCGCAACGCCGGCAAGCACGCCGGCGGCGTCGTGATCGCGCCCTCGGTGCTGACCGATTTCGCGCCGCTGTACTGCGAGCCGGGCGGCGGCAACGTCGTCACGCAGTTCGACAAGGACGACGTCGAGGCCGCGGGGCTGGTCAAGTTCGACTTCCTCGGGCTGCGCACGCTGACGGTGCTCGACTGGGCGGTGCGCAACATCAACGCCGGGCGGGCCGAGGCCGGGGCGGAGCCGCTCGCGCTGGCGCAGCTGCCGATGGATGATCCGGCGGCGCTTGCGCTGTTGCGCAGCCTGCCGCACCACGGCGGTGTTCCAGCTCGAGTCGCGCGGCATGAAGGATCTGATCCGCCGGCTGCAGCCCGACAGCTTCGAGGACATCGTCGCGCTGGTGGCGCTGTTCCGTCCGGGCCCGCTGCAGTCCGGCATGGTCGAGGACTTCATCGCCCGCAAGCACGACCGCAGCGACCGGCCGATCGACTACCTGCACCCCGACCTGGAGCCGGTGCTGGCGCCGACCTACGGCGTGATCCTGTACCAGGAGCAGGTCATGCAGATCGCGCAGATGCTGGCCGGCTACACGCTCGGCGGCGCCGACCTGCTGCGGCGCGCGATGGGCAAGAAGAAGCCTGAGGAGATGGCGAAGCAGCGCAGCGTCTTCATCGCCGGCGCAGTGGCGCGTCGGTGCCGCGCGCGCGCGCCGACGTACATCTTCGACCTGATGGAGAAGTTCGCCGGCTACGGCTTCAACAAGTCGCACTCGGCCGCCTACGCGCTGCTCTCCTACCAGACCGCCTACCTCAAGGCGCATTACCCGGCGGCCTTCATGGCGGCGGTGCTGTCGGCTGACATGGACCGCACCGACAAGGTCGTGACGCTGATCGACGATTGCGTGCAGGGTGGGCTGGCGGTGCTGCCCCCGGACGTAAACAGCTCGGCGCACGCCTTTGCCGTCGCCGACGCCGCCACGATCCGCTACGGGCTCGGGGCGATAAAGGGCGTGGGGCGCGGCGCGGTCGACGCGCTGGTCGAGGAGCGCGTCGCGCACGGGGCCTACGCCAGCCTCGAGGACCTTTGTCATCGCGTCGACCTGGCGCGCGTCAACCGGCGCGTGCTCGAGGCGCTGATCAGGTCAGGCAGCTGCGACTCGCTGGGCGCGAACCGCGCCACGCTCATGGCGCGGCTGGCGGTGGCGATGCAGGCCGGCGAGCAGACGGCCCGCACCGCCGAGGCGGGGCAGGATGACCTGTTCGGTCTGCCGCCCGATGCCGCGCGCGCCGGGCCGACCGGCGCGGCCAGCGAACCGGTGTGGTCCGAGTCGCAGCGCCTCGCCGGGGAGCGCGAGACGCTCGGTCTCTACCTGACGGGCCACCCTATCGCCCGCTATGAGCGCGACCTGGCGCAGCTCGTTGGCGTCCGCGTCCGCGACCTCGCGGGCGAGGCGCGCCCCGCGGGCGGCGAGGGCGAGCGTTGGAGCGAAGCCCGCAAGGTCAGCGTCGCCGGCCTGATCCTCGAGGTACGGCGCCGCGGGCCGCGCGTCAATCTCGTGCTCGACGACCGCAGCGGGCGCATCGAGGTCACGCTCAGCGAGGAGACCTACCAGCGTCACCGCGACCTCATCGCCAAGGACGCGCTGGTGCTGGTCGAGGGTGGCCTGCGATTCGACGAATTCAGCGACGCCTGGCGCATCCAGGGGCGCAGCCTGCAGTCGCTGGCCGCGGTGCGCGAGCGCCAGGCGCGCCGCATCCTGGTCGAATGGCCGTCGCAGGCCGACGAGTGGGAACTGCTCGAGGCGCTCGCCGGGATCCTGGGCCCGGCGCTGGGCGGCGACTGCGCCGTGGTGGTGCGCCTGACGGCGCCGGAGGCGCAAGGCCTGCTTACGCTCGGCGATGAATGGAAGGTGCACGCGCGCGCCTCGCTGATCGAGCAGCTCGAGCGCCGCTTCGGCGTCGTGCGCGTGGCCTACGGCCCGGTGGCCGACAGCAGCTCGGTGGTGTCGGCCTGATCCGTCGTGCGGGTTGCGGTGCCGGGCCTTGGCCCTTAACCTTGGGCGGATGTGCGTGCGATCCTGCGGACGAGTGAAACATGGCCGTCAGCTTCCTCGACTTTGAACAGCCGATTGCCGAGCTCGAGGCCAAACTCGAGGAGCTGGCCCACGTCACCGCCGACGGGCCGGTCAACGTCGCCGAGGAGATCGGCCGGCTGCGCGCGCGCAGCCAGCAGCTGACGCGCTCGATCTTCGCCAACCTGACGCCGTGGCAGATCACGCAACTCGCGCGCCATCCGCAACGACCGTACGCGCTCGATTACATCGCCGCATGCTGCAGCGACTTCCATGAGCTGCACGGCGACCGCATGTACGCCGACGACCTCGCCATCGTCGGCGGGCCGGCACGGCTCGAAGGGCGGCCCATCATGGTCATCGGCCACCAGAAGGGGCGCGACACCAAGGAGCGCGTGCGCCGCAACTATGGCATGCCCAAGCCCGAGGGCTACCGCAAGTCGCTGCGGCTGATGAAGCTGGCCGAGAAGTTCGGGCTGCCGATCGTCACGCTGATCGACACACCGGGCGCCTATCCCGGGGTGGGGTCCGAGGAACGCAACCAGAGCGAGGCGATCGCCCGAAACCTGTTCGACATGGCCACGCTCCGGGTGCCGGTCGTCAGCGTCGTGATCGGCGAGGGCGGGTCCGGCGGTGCGCTGGCGATCGGGGTCTGCGACCGGCTGCTGATGCTGCAGTACTCCACTTACTCGGTGATCTCGCCCGAGGGCTGCGCCTCGATCCTGTGGAAGAGCGCCGACAAGAAGGAAGTCGCGGCGGAGGCGCTCAATATCACCGCCGCGCGACTCAAGGACCTCGGCCTGGTCGACGAGGTGCTCAGGGAGCCGCTTGGCGGCGCCCACCGCGATCCGCAGGCGATGGCGGCCACGCTGGGCGTGGCGCTGCAGCGCGCGCTGCTGGAACTCGAGGCCATTGCTCCGGACGAGCTGCTCGAAATGCGCGACGCGCGCCTCGCCGCGTTTGGCGTGTACTCCGAGAGTCCTCAGTGACACAGCGCATCGTACCCGCGTTCGGCGTGTATTCCGCGAGCCCGCCGTGACGCGCCGCGCCGCGCCGGCTGGTGGCGCGTCGGCGGCACAAGGCGGCTTCTCCTCGGTGGCGCTGGCGCGGCGCCTGGCGCAGCTCGCTGGCCCGCTGCGCGGCCTGAGTTTTTGCGTTGCCTATTCCGGGGGCGCGGATTCGACGGCGCTGCTGGCTGCCGCGGCCGCGCTGCGCGGCCGCTATCGCTTACGGTTGCGGGCCGTGCACGTCAACCACCGGATGCAGGCCAGCGCGCGAGCGATGGCGCTGGCGGCGCGGGGGACGGCGCGCCGCCTCGCGGTGCCGTGCCGGATCATCGACGCGCCGGTCAGCGTCGCCCGCGGCGATTCACCGGAGGCGGCCGCGCGTGCGGTCCGCTACGCCGCGCTGCACGCGGCGCTGCGTCCCGGGGAGTGGCTGCTGCTGGCGCAGCACCAGGACGACCAGGTCGAGGCGCTCTTGCTCCAGCTGCTGCGCGGCGCTGGCGTGTCGGGCCTGGCCGCCATGCCGCCGCGCGCGGGGCAGAGGCTGCGTCCGCTGCTGGAGTTCTCGCGCGCGCAGCTGCAGGGCTACCTGCACCGCCGCCGGCTCGCCTGGGTCGAGGATCCGAGCAACGCCGACGAGCGCCTGGCCCGCAATTTCCTGCGGCTGCGGGTGCTGCCGCTGCTGCGCGCGCGCTGGCCGGGACTGGGCGCGGCGATCGGGCGCAGCGCGACGCTGGCGGCCGAGGCGCGTGGCCTGCTCGCGGATCGCGCCGAGGCGCTGTTGCGGGATGCGCGCGTCGGCCCGGCGCTCAGTGTCAGCGTGCTGCGGCGCCTGGGTGCAGCCGAGCGCCGCAATGCGCTGCGCTATTGGCTCGAGCAACTGCAGTTGCCGATGCCGGACCAGACCCGGCTGCTGGAGATCGCCGGGCCGGTGCTGCGCGCACGCGCCGACGCGCAGCCCTGCGTGCGCTGGAGGGGCGGGCTCGTGCGGCGCCACGGCGATCTGCTGCATGCCGGGCCGGACGCGCCGGTGGTGGCGGAGGAGGCGCGGCTGCGGCCGGAGCGCCAGCAGCTGCGCTGGGACTGGCTGCGCCATCCACGCCTGGCGCTGCCGGGCGGCGGGCAGCTCGAGCTGCGCCGCGACCCGCGCGGCGGGCTGGCGCGTTCGGCGCTGCCGTCGCCGGTCACGGTGGACTTCCGAAGCAGCGACGGCACCGTGGCGGGCCGCGTGGGCGGGCGGCGTCTCAAGCGCCTGTTGCGCGCCGCGGCGCGCAAACCCTGGCAGCGTGGGGCGGTGCCGCTGGTCTTTCGCGGCGAGCGCCTGCTGGCCGTGGCGGACAGCTGGCAGGCGCCGGAACTGGCGGCCGGCGCGGCCGCGGGGCAGGCCGGGCGCGCCCGCCTGAGCTGGCGCCGCAGGGAGACCAGGCGAGCCGGCCCCGGGTCCGAGTTCATTTGAGGCCGCGGGCCATATTTGTTAGGCTGTCTGCCCGTCGTCAGTTCCCGGCTTCACTACGAAGCCGCTGACACGCGTACGGCGGAAATCCTCGATGACCCGATTCGTATTCGTCACCGGTGGCGTCGTTTCCTCATTGGGCAAGGGCATCGCCGCCGCCTCGCCTGGGCGCCATCCTCGAGGCGCGCGGCCTCAAGGTGTCGATGGTCAAGCTCGATCCGTACATCAACGTCGACCCGGGCACGATGAGCCCGTTCCAGCACGGCGAGGTGTTCGTCACGGCCGACGGCACCGAGACCGACCTCGACCTCGGCCACTACGAGCGCTTCGTGCGCACGACCACCGGCCGGCACAGCAACTTCACGACCGGGCGCATCTACGAGCGCGTCATCGCCAAGGAGCGGCGCGGCGACTACCTCGGCGCCACGGTGCAGGTCATCCCGCACATCACCGACGAGATCAAGCGCAGCATCCGCTCGGCGCCGGCGACGCCGACGTGTGCATGGTCGAGATCGGCGGCACGGTCGGCGACATCGAGTCGCTGCCGTTCCTCGAGGCCATCCGCCAGCTGGGCGTCGAGCTCGGCCGCAACCAGGTGCGTTTACATGCACCTGACGCTGGTGCCGGTCGTCGGCGGGTCGCGCGAGATCAAGACCAAGCCGACGCAGCACTCGGTCAAGGAGCTGCGCGGGATCGGCATCCAGCCGGACATCCTGCTGTGCCGCTGCCACGCCGCGCTGCCCGACGAGCAGCGCCGCAAGATCGCGCTGTTCACCAACGTCGAGGAGCGCGCCGTGATCTCGGCCGTCGACGCCGACGACATCTACAAGATCCCGCTGCTGCTGCACGAGCAGGGCCTCGACGACATCGTCGTCGACAAGCTGCGCCTCGACGCGCCGCCGACCGACCTCGCCGAGTGGCGCCAGGTGGTCAACGCGCGCGTCAACACCGACGGCCAGGTCGACATCGCCATGGTCGGCAAGTACGTGCAGATCCGCGACTCCTACATCTCGCTCAACGAGGCGCTGATGCACGCCGGCCTCAAGACCCGCACGCGCGTGCACGTGCACTACATCGAGTCCACCGACATCGAGCGCGACGGCGTCGGCTGCGCTGGCCGGCATGGACGCGATCCTGGTGCCCGGCGGCTTCGGCGAGCGCGGCATCGAGGGCAAGATCCAGGCGGTGCGCTACGCGCGCGAGCAGCGCATTCCCTACCTCGGCATCTGCCTCGGCATGCAGCTGGCGATCATCGAATACGCGCGCCACGTGCTCGGCCTGGCCGACGCGCACAGCACCGAGTTCAACCGCGCCACGCCGCATCCGGTGATCGCGCTGATCACCGAGTGGCAGGACCAGGCGCGCGGCGTGCAGCAGCGCGACGAGCGCTCGGCGCTCGGCGGCACGCATGCGCCTCGGCGCGCAGGCGGTGCGCGCTGCAGCGCAGGCACGCGCGGCGCGCGAGATCTACGGGCGCGACGAGATCATGGAGCGCCACCGCCACCGCTACGAGTTCAACAACCACTACCTGGAGCGGTTCCGCGCCGCCGGCCTGCGTGTTCTCGGGATTCTCGCAGGACGGGCTGGTGGAGATCATCGAGCTGCCCGCGCACCCGTGGTTCGTGGCGACGCAGTTCCACCCGGAGTTCACCTCGACGCCGCGCGACGGCCATCCGCTGTTCACCGGCTTCGTGCGCGCGGCGCGCGGCTGCCGCGCCGCGCAGCTGCCGGCCGTCGGCGAGCGCATGAAGCTGGAGCTGCTGGCTTCGAGGTCGGCATCGACTGCGCCGCTGTTCCTGATCGCCGGGCCCTGCGTCATCGAGTCGGCGGACGCTGCTGCAGGAGGTCGCCGGGCAGCCTGAGGGAGATCACGCGCAGCGCTCGGCATGCCGCTTCGTCTTCAAGGCCTCCTTCGACAAGGCCAACCGCTCCTCGGGCAGCAGCTTCCGCGGCCCGGGCCTCGAGGCGGGGCTCAAGATGCTGCAGGCCGTGCGCGAGCAGTTCGGCGTGCCGGTGCTGACCGACGTGCACGAGGACACGCCGATCGCGGAGGTCGCGGCCGTGGTCGACGTGCTGCAGACGCCGGCGTTCCTGTGCCGGCAGACCAACTTCATCCGCCGTGTCGCCGCGGCCGGCCAGCCCGTCAACATCAAGAAGGGCCAGTTCCTGTCGCCGTGGGAGATGCAGAACGTGGTCGACAAGGCGCGCTCCACCGGCAACGAGTCGATCATGGTCTGCGAGCGCGGCTTCAGCTTCGGCTACAACAACCTGGTCACCGACATGCGCTCGCTGGCGGTCATGCGCGCCACCGGCTGCCCGGTGGTGTTCGACGCCACGCACTCGGTGCAGCTGCCCGGCGGCCGGCGCCGGCGTCTCGGGCGGGCAGCGCGAGTTCGTGCCGGTGCTGGCGCGCGCCGCGGTGGCCGCCGGCGTCGCCGGCGTGTTCATGGAGACGCACCCGCGACCCGGCAAGCCGCGCTCTCCGACGGCCCGAACGCCTGGCCGCTGCAGCGCATGGCGAGCCTGCTCGAGACGCTGCAGCGAGCTGGACCGTGCCGCCAAGAGCCGCCCGTTCGAGGAAGTCGCCGGCCGTGAGCCGCATCGCCGGCGTGCATCGCGGCCGCGAGATCATCGACTCGCGCGGCAACCCGACCGTCGAGGCCGAGGTCACGCTCGACAGCGGCGCCATCGGCCGCGCCGCGGTGCCCTCGGGCGCCTCGACCGGCACGCGCGAGGCGGTCGAGCTGCGCGACGGCGACAAGAAGCGCTACCGCGGCAAGGGCGTGCTCAAGGCGGTCGGAACGTCAACACCGTGCTGCGCAACGCGCTGCTCGGTCGCGACGCGCGCGACCAGGCCGGGGCTCGACGCGCAGCATGATCGAGCTCGACGGCACCGACACCAAGAGCCGGCTCGGCGCCAACGCGCTGCTGGCGGTCTCGCTCGCCACCGCGCACGCCGCCGCGCGCGACGCGGGCCAGCCGCTGTACCGCTACCTCGGTGGCGGCCGCAAGCCGGTGCTGCCGGTGCCGATGATGAACATCATCAACGGCGGCGCGCACGCCAACAACAGCCTCGACATCCAGGAATTCATGATCCTGCCGGTCGGCGCGCCCTCGCTGCGCGAGGCGCTGCGCTACGGCGCGGAGATCTTCCACACGCTGAAGAAGGTGCTGAACGAGCGCGGGCCTCAGCACCGCGGTCGGCGATGAGGGTGGCTTCGCGCCCGACCTGCCGTCGAACGAGGCGGCGCTGCAGACCATCCTGCGAGGCCATCGAGCAGGCGGGCTACAAGCCCGGCAAGGACGTCTACCTCGGGCTCGACGTGGCGAGCTCCGAGTTCTTCCGCGACGGCAAGTACGAGCTCGCGGCCGAGCACCGCAGCTTCTCCTCGGCCGAGTTCAGCCGCTACCTCGCCGACCTCGCGGCGCGCTACCCGATCATCACCATCGAGGACGGCATGGGCGAGGCCGACTGGGCCGGCTGGTCGCACCTCACGGCCGAGCTGGGCCGCAAGCTGCAGCTGGTCGGCGACGACCTGTTCGTGACCAACACCAAGATCCTCGCCGAGGGCATCTCGCGCGGCATCGCCAACGCGATCCTGATCAAGCCCAACCAGATCGGCACGCTGACCGAGACGCTGGCGGCGATCGACATGGCCGACCAGGCGCACTACGCGGCCGTGATCTCGCACCGCTCGGGCGAGACCGAGGACTGCGCCATCGCCGACATCGCGGTCGCGACCGCCGCGACGCAGATCAAGACCGGCTCGATGTCGCGCTCCGACCGCGTCGCCAAGTACAACCAGCTGCTGCGCATCGAGGAGGCGCTGGGGGCGCAAGCCCAGTACGCGGGGCGCGACGCGTTCCCGGTCAGGTTATGATCAGGCCATGAGACTCAGGCCCCTTCCATGAAGTGGTTCGCCGCCGCGCTGCTGGCCGCGCTGCTGCTGCTCCAGTACCGCATCTGGTTCTCGGGCGACGGCGTACGCGAGGTGCTGCGGCTGCGCGCGGCAGTCGCCGGCCAGCAGGGCGAGAACGAGCGCCTTTCGGCGCGCAACCGGCAGCTGGCGGCCGAGGTGCGCGACCTCAAGCAGGGCTACAGCGCGCTCGAGGAGCGCGCGCGCTCCGACCTCGGCATGGTCGGCGCCGACGAGACCTTCTTCCAGGTCGGCCCCACCGAGGCGCCCGCACCGCCGCCGCCCGCCGTGCCGGCCGCGCCCGGGACCACGGGCCCCAAGGGGCGGGAGTCCGCGCCGGCCGCACCGCCCCTGCGCACGGCCTCCGTGCGCTAGCCGTCGCCCCCCCGGAAGAGCCGGTGCCCGCCGCTCCGCACTACTGGTTGGCCATGCCGGCGGCGGGCGCCAGCCGCCGCTTCGGCAGCGGCAATCCCAAGCTGCATCGGCCACTCGCCGGCCGGACGGTGCTCGAGGTCGCGCTGCAGACGTTCAGCGGCGACGGGAACTGCCGGGGCATCGCGCTCGCGCTCGAACCCGCGGCGCTGGCTGATCCCGAATTGCGCGCCCGCCTGGGCCGGCAGGTCATCCCGGTCGCCGGCGGCGCACGGCGCTGCGATTCGGTGCTGGCGGCGTTGTCCGCGCTGGTCGGGGCAGGCGAGCAGGACTGGGTGCTCGTGCACGACGCGGCGCGGCCCTGCCTGAGCCGGGCCGACCTGGACCGGCTGCTCGAAGCCGGGGCGCCGCATCCGGTCGGCGCGCTGCTGGGCGAGCCCGTAGCCGACACCCTCAAGCGCGCGGATGCCTCCTCGGCCTGCGAATCGACCGTCGATCGACGCGGCCTGTGGCGCGCCCAGACGCCGCAGATGTTCCGCTACGGCCCCCTGCGCCACGCGCTCCAGGCGGCGCTGGCCGCTGGCCACGAACCGACCGACGAAGCCCAGGCCATGGAATGGCAGGGCGCGCGCGCCCTGCTGGTCGCGGCCCGGGACGGCAACCTCAAGATCACGACGCCCTCCGACCTCGACCTTGCGGCGGCGATCCTGACAGCCCGCGGCATGCGCTCCGGCACGCCGGCGGGCGCGGGAGCGCGCGCGTGCGGGTAGGTTCCGGCATCGACGTGCACGCGTTCGGGCCGGGGGACGCCCTGGTGCTCGGCGGCGTGCGCGTGCCGCACAGCCACGGCGTCGTCGCGCATTCCGACGGCGACGTGCTGCTGCACGCGCTGGTCGATGCGCTGCTGGGCGCGGCCGGCCTCGGCGACATCGGCGAGCATTTTCCCGACGGCGATCCGCGCTGGCACGGCGCCGACAGCCGCCAGTTCGTGACCGCTGCGGTCGAGATGCTCGCGCGCCGCTCCTGGCGCGTCGTCAACGCCGACCTGACCTTGATCGCCCAGCAGCCCCGGCTGGCGCCGTGGCGCGAACAGATCCGCTTTTCCGTCGCCCAGCTGCTCGGCCTGCCCGTCGGCGACGTGAACCTCAAGGCCACGACGACGGAGCACCTCGGGTTCCTGGGCCGCAACGAGGGCCTTGCGGCCATGGCCACGGTGCTGATCGACCGGGATTAGCGCCGCTCGCCCGCGCGCAACAACACCAGCGTCGCGCCGGTGCCGCCAGCGCGCATCGCGGCCGAGGTGTAGGCGAGCACCCGGTCGGAGCGGCGCAGCAGGTTCAGGACCAGGTTTCGCAGTACCGGGCCGCGCGGCCCCGAGCGCAGCCCCTTGCCGTGCACGATGCGCAGGCACTCGCGCCGGCGCGCAATGGCCGACAGCAGGAAATCCCGCAGCTGCGCCTCGGCCTCGGCCGCGACCAGCCCGTGCAGGTCGATCTCGGCCTCGATGCGGTAGTCGCCGCGGCGCAGCCGGCGCAGGACGGTCTCGGGCACGCCCGGGCTCCGGTGCTGCAGCGAGTCCCCGGGCTGGATGTCGAGCCCGGCCGGCGGCGTGGCCAGGCTCTCGCGCAGCACCGCCGCGCGCTCGGCGCGGGCGAAGCGGGCGCGGGCCGGGGGAGCGGGGCGCCGCTTCGGTGCGCGCGGCGGCAGGGACAGGGGCCGGACCCCACGCATGGCCTCGCGAAACAGCTCGCGTTCGTCGTCCTTGCCCGCCAAGCGCATTCCTCCCGGAGCAGGCTTTCAGTATATTGGCGCGCCTTCAATCCATGAAAATCCTGGTCAGCAACGACGACGGTTACCTTGCCGAGGGCATCGCGCGGCTGCGCGCGGCGCTGGCCACGCTGGCCGAGGTCACGGTGGTGGCGCCGGACCGCAACCGCAGCGGGGCCAGCAACTCGCTGACCCTGGACGTCCCGCTGCGCGTCGTCCAGGCCGAGCCCGGCGTGCACGTTGTCAGCGGCACGCCCACCGACTGCGTCCACCTCGCGGTCTCCGGACTATTCGACTTCGACTTCGACATGGCCGTGAGTGGCGTCAACGATGGGCCGAACCTCGGCGACGACGTGCTCTACTCCGGCACCGTGGCCGCGGCCATTGAGGGCCGATTCCTCGGGCTGACGACGCTCGCGGTCTCGCTGTGCACGGGCCCGGGCAGCCCGCGCTGCTTCGAGACGGGCGCGGCCGTCGCGCGCGCCATTGTTGCGCAACTGCTGGGCCGCCCGCTCGACCCGCGCCTGATCCTGAACGTCAACGTGCCCGACCTGCCGCTGGCGCAGCTGCGGGGCGTCCGCGCCACGAGGCTCGGGTTCCGCCATCGCTCCGAGCCGGCCGTGCCCGTGACGAGCCCGAAGGGTGAACGGATGTACTGGGTGGGACCAGCGGGGGCCAGCGCGGACGCGGGTGCGGGCACCGACTTCCATGCCGTGGCCGCGGGTTACGTCTCGGTCACGCCGCTTTCGATCGACCTCACACGCCACGCGGTGCTGCCCGAGCTCGGCCAATGGCTCACCGACGTCAGCCTGGGGGACGGCACGCGCGGAGCGGATCGCGGATGACGGACCCGAGGTTCTCAGGCATCGGCATGACCTCGCTTCGCACCCGCGACCGGCTGGTGCAGCGGCTGCGCGAGCAGGGCATCGTCAATCCCGTGGTGCTCGATCGCATCCGCAGCGTGCCGCGCCACATCTTCGTCGACGAAGCGATCGCGAGCCGTGCTTACGAGGACACGGCCCTGCCCATCGGCTTCAACCAGACGATCTCGCAGCCCTACATCGTCGCGCGCATGACCGAGGCCCTGCTCGATGGCCCGCCGCTCGGAAAGGTGCTCGAGGTCGGCACCGGTTGCGGCTACCAGACCGCGGTGCTTGCGCCGCTGGCCGAGCGCATCTACAGCATCGAGCGCATCGAGGGCTTGCAGAAGCGCGCGCGGATGCGGCTCAAGGAGCTCGGCGTCCGCAACGTGCGCTTCAAGGTTGGCGATGGTGCGCAGGGTTGGCGTACGCAGGCACCCTTCGACGGCATACTGGTCGCGGCAGCGCCGCTGGTCGTGCCCGAGGAGTTGCTGGAGCAGCTCGCGTTGCACGGGCGACTCGTCGTCCCCGTCGGGCCCGAGGGAAACCAGCAGTTGCTGCGTTTCGTGCGCCGGGAGCAGGGGCTGGAGAGGCAGCCGCTGGGCGCCGTCTCCTTCGTCCCGCTGGTCGGCGGGGTCGCCTGACGTGATCGATTTGACGCGAGAATAAACTTATAAGATATTGAAATTACAATCTTAATGTAATCAGGCTTGTCAAGCGCGGAACAGCGCGACTAGTATCGGCTCCCTGTCGGTTGCCGCCGACAGCCCACGCCCGGGCGCACCGGGAGAAGACACAGGGCAACAGGGGAAGAGCTGATAAGTCCAAAGAAAAAGAAAAAGAATCAGAAAAACAAAAACAAGGCAGAGACAATTATTCGATTCTGTCAGCTTCGGATAGTTGGTTGGTTGAGCAATCTTTCCGCCCTGTGTCTTCTTCCGGTGCGCCCGGAGCACCTCGCCCGAACCCCAGGATTTCCCCAGGCCAGCGTCGGCTGAGTCAGGGGAACAAGCCCGCGACCACCGCACGCCGCTCCTGCGCCAGCACGTTGTATGTACGGCAGGCGGCTCCCAGGTTCATGAATTCGACCGCGACGTTGCGCGCCAAGGCCTGCTGCCGCCACGTCGAACCGGGGGGCGCCGCGCCGTCCGCGCCGATCAGCACCACCTGGGGTTGCAGGCTGAGCAGCGGTTCCATGGCCGCTGCGTCGAGTTCGGCGGCGGAACGCACCGGCCAACTCCTGATGAGCTGCGTGGCGCTGAGGATGAACGGCGCGCTCAGGCGTTCCGCGCCGACGTCGATCGCGCCCGGCGCATAGGACCGGATCGTCAATATTTGCGGATCGACATCGAGTACCAGGCGCACGACCATTACGATACCACCGTGCCTCGCATGATCCTCATCCTCCGCGACCTGTGCCCCGCGCACCTGAGCGTCGAGGCGCGCGCGTTGCTGCCGCGCCTGCCCGCGCTCGAGCAATGGCTCGCACGCGGGGAGCGACAATCGGTCGCCGACGGCTGGCGCCCATGGCTGCAGCGCGAGCTGGGCGGGCCGGGCCTGTCGGCCGCGGCCCCGGCGGCAATCGCGGCCGCGGCCCTGGCCTCACCGCCTGCGGGCGGCAGCCTGTGGCTCGCCACGCCGGTGCATTTCATCGCCGGCCTCGATACCGTGCGCGTGCACCCGGCGGGCTTGCTGCAGCTGGATGCAGCCGAGCAGGAGGCGTTGCAGCGGGACTTCGCGCGCGACTTCGCCGGCTCCGGCTGCCATATGCACGTGACCGGGAGGCGCGAGCTGCTGCTCGCGTTGCCACATGATGCCGGCAGCGTCCGTAGCGACGACCCGAGCTTGTGGCTGGGCGCCGATCCGCGCGATGGCCTGCCCAGCGGCACCGGAGCGGATCCGCTGCGGCGGCTGGGCGCGGAGCTCGAGATGTGGCTGCACCGGCACCCGATCAACGAGGCGCGCGCGGCGGGCGGGCAGCTGGGCGTGAACGCGCTGTGGCTTTGGGGAGGCGGCGTGCCGCTGGCGCGCGGGGGAGGAGCGGCCCCGGTGCCGAAGGCGGAGTCGGCGACGGTGGCCTGGGCCGACGAACTTTATGTGGACGGGTTGGCCCGCCACGCGGGGTTCCGGGTGCAGCCGCTGCCGCGGCGATGGCCGCCGGGCGGGTCGGGAAATGAACCATCCGGACTGCTCCTTGTCGTGCCGGCACCCGGCGCTGCGACAGGTCCCGATTCGCTGGCCGCGATCGAGCGCGACTGGATCGCGCCGGCGCTCGGACAGTGGCGGCGCGGCGACGTTGACGAACTGACACTGCTGGCCGGGCGCAGCGCCGTCACGCTGCGGCGCCCGCGATTGCGTTCCTGGTGGCGCGCGCTGTCGCCCAGCCGGCCGTGGTGGGAGCAGCTGCAGCCATGGTGACCGTGGTTCGGCGCGCCGTGCCCACGTCCGCCGGGGAGCTAGGCGCAGACCTGCACCCGGTGCTACGACGCGTCTACGCCGCGCGCGGGCTGCGCTCGAGCGCGGAACTCGAGCCTGGGGCTCGAGCGCCTGGCGCCTGTCGGCAGCCTCGGCGGCGCCGAGGCCGCGGCCGAGCTGCTGCTGCAACACGCGCGCGGCCGCGTGCTCGTGATCGGCGACTTCGACGCCGACGGCGCGACCAGCACCGCGCTGATGCTGCGCGCGCTGCGCGCCTGCGGCTTCGCCGCCGTCGACTTCCTGGTGCCCAATCGCTTCGAGTTCGGCTACGGGCTGAGCCCGGAGATCGTCGCCTGCGCGGCCGAGCGCGCGCCCACGCTGATCGTCACGGTCGACAACGGCATCTCCAGCCACGCGGGCGTGGCGGCCGCGCGCGCCCGCGGCATCGACGTGCTGGTCACCGATCACCACCTGCCCGGTCCCGAGCTTCCCGAGGCCAACGTGATCGTCAACCCGAACGCGCCGGGCAGCGACTTCGCCAGCGGCGCACTCGCCGGCGTCGGCGTGGCCTTCTACGTCTGCGCCGCCCTGCAACGGCTCCTGCAACTCGAGGGCCTGTTGCCGGCGAGCGCGCGGCCGGTCGCCGCGCTCCTCGACCTGGTGGCGCTCGGCACGGTGGCCGACGTCGTGCCGCTCGATGCCAACAACCGCATTCTGGTGGCGCAGGGCGTGGCGCGCATCCGCGCCGGGCGCTGCGTGCCCGGCATCGGTGCGCTGCTCGCGCTCGCACGGCGCAGCGCCACCGAGCTCGTCGCCAGCGACCTCGGTTTCGCGGTCGCGCCGCGCCTGAACGCCGCCGGGCGCCTGACCGACATGTCGATCGGCATCCGCTGCCTGCTGGCCGATGACGCCGACGAGGCCCGGGAACTCGCACAGCAGCTCGATACGCTCAACGCGCAGCGACGCGAGATCGAGGCCGACATGCAGCAGCAGGCGCTGGCGGCGGTGCGCGCGCTGCGCGGGCCGGCCAGCACGGCACGCCGCTCAGGGGTGTGCCTGTTCGACGCCGCCTGGCACCAGGGGGTCGTCGGACTGGTGGCGGGCCGCGTCAAGGAACAGCTGCGCCGGCCGGTGGTCGCCTTCGCGCCCAGCGACGAGCGCAGCCTGCGCGGCTCGGCGCGCTCGGTCCCGGGCGTGCACATCCGCGACGTGCTCGAGGCCGTGGCCACGCGCGAGCCTGGGCTGATCGAGAGATTCGGCGGCCACGCGATGGCAGCGGGGCTGAGCCTGCCGCGCGCCCATCTCGACCGCTTCGCGCGCGCCTTCGATGCCGAGGTCGCGCGCGCGCATGGAGCAGGGCGCGGTCAGCGATGCCATCGAGACCGACGGCGAGCTGAGCGACGATGAGCATCGCCTTGCCGCTGGCCGAGGCGCTGCGCGCCGGCGGACCCTGGGGCGCGGCCTTCCCGGAGCCGCTGTTCGACGGCGTGTTCGAGATCATGGCGCGGCCACGCGTCCTCGGCGGGCGCCACCTCAAGTTCCAGGTCGCCGCGCGCGAGGGCCGCGGCGGCTTCGAGGCCATCGCCTTCAACCATGTCGATCCTGCCGGCGCCGGCGCCGCCGGTCAGCGGCAGGCGTACGGCTGCGTGTACCGGCTCGGAACCAACGAGTACCAGGGTGAACGGCGGCTGCAGCTCGTCGTCGAGCACCTGCTGCCGTCCTGAGCGCGGCCGACGCCGCGTGCTACCATTGCGGCCCCACCAATGCGGATCGGGCCGATGGAAGTCACCCAACTCAGGCGGTCGTTGCAAGGACCTCGAGGAGCGCGCGGTCTCCTTGAGGGGGTTTCTTTGAGTACGACCGCAAGCAAGAGCGCCTCGAAGAGGTGCGCCGCGAGCTCGAAGACCCGACGGTCTGGAACCAGCCCGAGCGGGCCCAGGAGCTCGGCCGCGAGCGCGCGCGCCTGGGCGCCGAGCTCGCCGAGATGGACCGGGCGCGCGATGCGGTACGGTCCGCGCTCGAGCTGCTCGAACTGGCCGAAGCCGAGAACGACGAGTCCACGGCGCGCGACCTCGAGCGCGAGCGCGCGAAACTCGAGACCGAGCGTGCGCGCGCTCGAGTTCAAGCGCATGTTCCGCGGCGAGATGGATTCCCACAACGCCTTCCTCGACATCCAGGCCGGCGCCGGCGGCACCGAGGCCCAGGACTGGGCGCAGATGCTGCTGCGCATGTACCTGAAGTGGGCGGCGGCGCGCGGCTTCAGGGCCGAGGTCATCGACTCGAACCCCGGCGAGGTGGCGGGCATCAAGATCGGCTACGGTCGAAGTCAAGGGCGATTACGCCTACGGCTGGCTGCGCACCGAGACCGGCGTGCACCGCCTGGTGCGCAAGTCGCCGTTCGATTCCGGCAACCGGCGCCACACCTCCTTCGCCTCGGTGTTCGTCTCCCCCGAGGTCGATGATGACATCGCGATCGAGATCAATCCGGCCGACCTCGAGATGGACATCTACCGCTCCAGCGGCGCCGGCGGCCAGCACGTCAACAAGACCGAGTCGGCGGTGCGCATCACGCACCTGCCGAGCGGCATCGTCGTCGCCTGCCAGAACGAGCGCAGCCAGCACAAGAACCGCGCCACGGCGATGAAGATGCTCAAGGCCAAGCTCTACGAGCTCGAGGTCAACAAGCGCAACGCCGCGGCCAAGGTGCTCGAGGACTCCAAGTCCGACGTCAGCTGGGGCAACCAGATCCGCTCCTACGTGCTCGACCAGTCGCGCATCAAGGATCTTCGCACCGGCGTCGAGGTCGGCAACACCGGCGCCGTGCTCGACGGCGACCTCGACCAGTTCATGGAAGCGAGCCTGAAGGCGGGACTGTGAGCGGCGCCGGCCCAGTGGAACCAGCCGCGGATGGCGCCGGGGCGGCACAGGACGAGAACCAGCTGATCGCCGAGCGGCGCGCCAAGCTCGCGGCGCTGCGCGCGTCCGGGCCGGCGTTCCCGAACGACTTCCGGCGCGACGCGCTGGCGGCTGACCTGCAGGGCGCCTACGGCGGGCGCGACGCCGCCTGGCTCGAGGCCAATCCGGTGCACGTGCGCGTCGGCGGCCGCATGATGTTCAAGCGCGTCATGGGCAAGGCGAGCTTCGCCCGGCTCGCCGATCGCAGCGGCAGCATCCAGCTGTTCCTGCAGGCCGACGCGCTCGGCGCGGCCTACGAGGAATTCAAGGGCTACGACGTCGGCGACATCGTCGGCGCGCGCGGACCGCTGTTCCGGACCCGCACCGGCGAGCTGTCGGTGCGCGTCGACCGGCCTCAGGCTGCTGGTCAAGTCGCTGCGGCCGCTGCCTGACAAGTGGCACGGGCTCAGCGACACCGAGACGCGCTACCGGCAGCGCTACGTCGACCTGATCATGAACGAGGACAGCCGCGCGGTGTTCCGGGCCCGCAGCCGCATCGTCCGTTACCTGCGCGACGCCCTCGACGCGCTCGATTTCCTCGAGGTCGAGACGCCGATGATGCAGCCGATCCCCGGCGGCGCCGCGGCGCGCCCGTTCGTGACGCACCACAACGCGCTCGACCAGACGATGTACCTGCGTATCGCGCCGGAGCTGTACCTGAAGCGGCTGCTGGTCGGCGGGTTCGAGCGCGTCTACGAGATCAACCGCAACTTCCGCAACGAGGGCCTGTCGACGCAGCACAACCCCGAGTTCACGATGCTCGAGCTCTACTGGGCGTACAGCGATTACCGCGAGCTCATGGACCTGGTCGAGCGGCTGCTGCACGGCTTGTGCGATGCGCTGCTGGCGACGCGCCGGCTCGGCTACCAGGGCCGGGACTACGATCTCGGCGCGCCGTTCCGCCGGGCCACCGTGGCCGAGCTCATCGCCGAGCACAATCCGCAGCTCGATCCGCGCGCGTTGCGCGATGTCGAATACCTGCGCGCGCACTGCGGGCGCCTCGGCATCCCGTTCCAGCCCGGCGACGGCGCCGGCAAGCTGCAGATCGAGATCTTCGAGAAGACCGCCGAGCACACGCTGCTCGATCCGACCTTCGTCTACGCCTACCCGACGGAAGTGTCGCCGCTGTCGCGCGCCAACGACGCCGACCCGTTCGTCACCGACCGCTTCGAGTTCTTCATCGCCGGCCGCGAGCTGGCCAACGGATTCTCGGAGCTCAACGACGCCGAAGACCAGGCGGCACGCTTCCGCGCGCAGGCGGCACGCCACGCCGCGGGCGATGAAGAGGCGATGTACTACGACGCCGATTACGTGCGCGCGCTCGAGTACGGCTTGCCGCCCGACTGCGGGCTCGGGCTCGGCATAGACCGGCTGGTCATGCTGCTGACCGACGCGGCCTCGATCCGCGACGTGCTGTTGTTCCCGCAGCTCCGGCCGGAGTCGTGAGCGCCCGGGCGGGAGGCGCCGGGCCGTCGGGCGCGCGGCCGGTCGGCGTGTTCGACTCCGGCGTTGGCGGCCTGACGGTGCTGCGCGCGCTGCGTGCGCAGCTGCCGGCCGAGCGGTTCCTCTACCTCGGGGATACCGCGCGGCTTCCCTACGGCACCAAGAGCGATCACACGGTGGTGCGCTACGCGCTGCAGGCCGCCGATGCGCTCGTGGCGCGCGACATCAAGTGCCTGGTCGTGGCCTGCAACACGGCCTCGGCCGCGGCGTTGCCGGCCATGCGCGCGCGCTACGCCGGGCTGCCCGTGATCGGTGTCATCGAGCCCGGCGCGAACGCTGCCTGCGCGGCCTCGCGCAGCGGACGCATCGCCGTGCTGGCGACCGAGGCCACGGTGCGCGGTGGCGCCTACCAGCGCGCCATCACGCGCCTGCGTCCCGACGCGCGCGTCACGGCCATTGCCTGCGGCCTGTTCGTGGCACTGGCCGAGGAGGGCTGGACCGAGGGGCCGATCGCGGCGCAGGTGGCGCAACGTTACCTTGCCGGCCTGCACGAGGCCGGCCAGCTGACGGTCGATACGCTGGTGCTGGGCTGCACGCACTTCCCGGCGCTCGCGGCCTCGATCGCGGCCGCCGCGGGGCCGGCGGTGCGGATCGTGGACTCGGCCGCGACGACCGCGGCCGCGGTCGGAGCCGAGCTCGCCGTGCGCGGGCTGCTGGCCGACGGGGTGCAGTCCGCCTCCGCGCCAGGGCGCGGCACGGCGCCGCTGCGCCTGCTCGCCACCGACGGCCCGGAGCGCTTCGCCAGCGTCGGCGGCCGTTTCCTCGGCGCGCCGCTGTCGGCCGCCGACGTCGAACTGGTGGACATCTAGGTTCGTCCATGAGCGCCCCCGGCACGGATCATGCGCCGCCGCTGATCGTGCGCTTCGCCGCTTTCGGCGACGTGGTGCTGATAACGACGCTGATCGAGGTGCTCTACCGGCGCTACGGCATGCCGGTCGACCTGCTGAGCTCGGGCCCATGGACGCGCCCGATCCTGGCGGATGACCCGCGCGTCGGCCAGGTGCAGCTGGTCACGAGCCGCAAGACACCGTATCCGCTGCGGCCCAGCCAATGGCAGGCCGTGCGCTGGATGCGGCGCCGCGGCCGCGGCCCGGTCTACCAGTGCGACCCTGAACCAAAGGCGCAGTGGCTGGTCGAGCACGCCGGCGTGCCACGCGACTGGATCATCCGCGCGCATGATTTTCCGGCGCCGCAGCCGATGCACTGGACCGAGTGGTGGTACGCGATCGGCCTGCTGACACCGCCGGCGCTCGCGGGAACGGTGCCGGTGCCGCCCGAGCTGGCGCCGATCGATCCCGTACCGCGGCTGTACGTCGGCGAGCGCGCGCGCGCGGATTGCGGGCTACTGGCTCGCGCAGCGTGGCTGGCAGGCCGATCCGCTGGTGCTGGTCCAGGCCGGCAACAAGCGCACGCTCAAGCGCGGGCGACGGGTCGGCGCGGGCGACGCCAAGTACTGGCCGCCGCAGCGTTGGGCCGCGCTCGCGCGCGGCGTGCTGGAGCGCCTGCCCGCCGCGCGCGTGCTGTTGACCGGAGCGCCGGTGGAGCACGACGTGGTCGAGGCCATTCGCCTCGAGGCTCGCTCAGCGCGCGTGCACAACCTCGCGACCGACATGACGGTGCCACGGCTGCTGGCGCTGATCGAGCGCGCCCACAGCATGATCTCGGTCGACACCGGCCCGGCGCACGCCGCCGCCGCGCTCGACTGCCCGGTCACGGTGATGTTCGCGAACGCCGACCAGCGCTGGTGGCGGCCGCGCTCGCGCCAGGGCCGCGTGGCGGTGGTGGGCGGTGAAGCCGGGGCGGCCAGCCGCCTGGCCGACATCGAAGTGTCCGCGGTGCTGGCGGCCTGGAGCGCGCTGGGCCCACGTCCGGCTCCAGCGCCGCTGTTTGCTTAAACCCCGGAAGTCGTGCAGGATTTTGCGCAGCGGCGCGGCTCCTGCGGCGCCGACGACAGGATCCCCATGGCAGCCATTTTCCGCCAGAACCTTGACGAGCATCGCGAGCTGTTCGCCCGCCTCGATGCGCTGGCCGGGACGGTCGAGCGCGCCGCGCAGCTGATCGCCTCGACCCTGGCCGGTGGCCGCAAGCTGATGCTGTGCGGTAACGGCGGCTCGGCCGCGGACTCGCAGCACCTTGCGGCGGAATTCACCGGCCGCTTCGTCAAGGACCGGCGGCCGCTCGCGGCACTGGCGCTGTCGACCGATTCCTCGGCGCTGACCTGCATCGCCAATGACTATTCCTTCGACGAAGTGTTCTACCGGCAGGTCCTCGGTCTGGGCGCTGCCGGCGACTGCCTGCTCGCGATCTCGACCTCGGGCAATTCGCGCAACGTCCTGCGCGCGGTCGAGGCGGCGCGCGGCCTCGGCATGCACAGCGTCGGCCTGCTCGGCCGCGACGGCGGGGCGCTCGCGGCGCAGTGCGAGCTGTCGATCATCGTGCCGAGCAACACCACCGCGCGCATCCAGGAAGCGCACATCATGATCGGCCACAGCCTGTGCGGCATGGTCGAAGCCGCGCTGCAGCTGGGCTGAACGGGCCGCGCGCGTGAGCGACATGAAGCAACGGATCGGGCGCGCGCGCGTGCTGGTGGTGGGCGACGCCATGCTCGACCGCTACTGGTTCGGCGCCGTCGAGCGCATCTCGCCCGAGGCGCCGGTGCCGGTGGTGCGTGTCGAGCGCGAGGAGGAACGGCTCGGCGGCGCCGCCAACGTCGCGCTCAACGTCAAGGCCGTAGGGGCCGGGGCGACGTTGCTGACCGTCGTCGGCGACGACGAGCCGGCGGGCCGGTTGCGGCGCCTGCTCGAAGGGCAAGGGATACGCTCGCTGCTTGGCAGCGACCCGAAGCTCAACACCATCGTCAAGCTGCGGGTCATTGGCCGGGCGCAACAGCTGATCCGCCTCGACTTCGAGAGCCAGCCCGACCACGAGGTACTGGCGCTGATGCTCAGCGACTACCAACGCGTGCTGCCCGAGCACGACGCGGTGCTGTTCTCGGATTACGGCAAGGGCGGGCTGACCCACATCCCGCGCATGATCACCATGGCGCGCGCGGCCGGGAAGCCGGTGCTGGTCGATCCCAAGGGCAGCGACTACGGCCGCTACGCCGGCGCCACGGTGATCACGCCCAATCGCGAGGAACTGGCGCAGGTCATCGGCCGCTGGTCGGGCGAGGAGCAGCTGCAGCAGCGCGCGCAGGCGCTGCGGCGCGCGCAGGGCTTCACCGGCATCCTGCTGACGCGCAGCGGCGAGGGCATGTCGCTGTTCGACGAGTCCGGCCACCAGCAGGTGCCGGCGGTCGCGCGCGAAGTCTTCGACGTCACCGGCGCCGGCGACACCGTGATCGCGGTGCTGGCGGTGCTGCTGGCCTGCGGCCTGGGCCTGCGCGAGGCGCTGCCGGTCGCGAACCGGGCCGGTGGCATCGTGGTCGGCAAGTTCGGCGCCGCGCACGTCAGCTACGAGGAACTCTACCCGTGAGGGCGTGCCGATGAAGGTCGTGGTGACCGGCGCCGCGGGCATGATCGGCAGCAACCTCGTGCACGGGCTCAACGCCGCCGGCGTCGACGATATCATCGCGGTCGACGACCTTCGCGACGGCTCCAAGTACCGCAACCTGGCCGGCGCCCACATCAGCGATTACTTCGACCGCGACGCGTTCTACCAGCGCCTGGCGCAGGGCGAGCTCGGCAAGCTGGACGTGGTGCTGCACCAGGGGGCCTGCTCCGACACGATGGAGCAGGACGGGCGCCTGATGCTCGAGAGCAACTACCGCTGTTCCAAGGACTTGCTCGACGCCTGCCAGTCGCGCGGCGTGCGATTGCTGTACGCCTCCTCGGCCGCCGTGTACGGCGGCAGTGCGGGCTTTCGTGAGCAGCGTGAGTTCGAGCGGCCGCTCAATGTCTATGGTTACTCCAAGCTGCTGTTCGACGACGTCGTGCGCCGGCAGCTGCCGCAGTTGCGCACACAGGTGGCGGGCTTCCGCTATTTCAACGTCTACGGCCCGCGCGAGCAGCACAAGGGCCGCATGGCCTCGGTGGCCTGCCATCACTTCCAGCAATTCAGTGCCGAGGGCGCCGTGAGGCTGTTCGGCGAGTACGGCGGCTACGCCGCCGGCGAGCAGCGCCGCGACTTCGTGCACGTCGACGACGTCGTCGCCGTGAACCTGTGGTTCCTCGAGCACCCGGAGCGCAGCGGCGTGTACAACCTCGGCACTGGCCGGGCGCAGAGCTTCAACGAAGTAGCTGAGGCGACGGTAAACGCATGCCGCGCGCTGCGCGGGGAGGGCGCGCTCGCGCTGCAGGAGCTCGTGGCGCGTGAGCTCGTGCGGTACGTCGAGTTCCCGGCGGCGCTGATCGGCAAGTACCAGTGCCACACCCAGGCCGAGCTTGGCGCGCTGCGCGCCGCGGGCTGCGACCTGCCCTTCATCGACGTCGCCACGGGCGTGCGCCGCTACGTAAGCTGGCTCGCCGGGGCGCAGCAGCCATGAGCGAAGCCGAAGCCAAGATCCACGCCCCCGGCGCGCTCGCGGGCGCCGGGCTGCCGCGGCCACTGGTGTTCACCAACGGCGTATTCGACGTCCTGCACCGGGGCCACGTGACCTACCTCGCGGCAGCGCGCCGGCTGGGCGCCACATTGCTCGTGGCGGTCAACTCCGACGCGTCCGCGCGCCGGCTGGCCAAGGGCATCGACCGGCCGCTCAACAACGAGGCCGACCGCGCCTACGTGCTGGCGGCGCTGGAGTGCGTCAGCGGCGTGACCTGGTTCGACGAGGATACGCCCTGCGAGCTCATCCGCCGCTGCCGCCCGGACGTCTACGTCAAGGGCGGCGACTACGACATCGAGGCCCTGCCCGAGACGGCGCTGGTGCGCAGCTGGGGCGGCCGGGCGCTGGCGATCGCGTTCGTGGCCGGTTATTCGACCTCGGCGTTGCTGAAGCGTGTCCGATCGACCGGTTGAGCCCGCGCGCGGCGGAGCGCCGGCCGTGGCGCGGGCGGCGTTCGTGGACCGGGACGGCGTCATCGTCGAGGACCGCGGCTACGCCTACCGCGTCGCGGATTTCGCGCTGCTGCCGGGCGCGGCCGCGGCGCTGCGCGCACTGCAGTCCGCCGGTTACCTGCTGGTCGTCGTCACCAACCAGTCAGGGCTGGCGCGCGGCCTGTACACCGAAGCGGACTACGAGGACTTCACCGCCCACATGCGCGCCAGGCTCGAGGCCGAGGGCGTGCGGCTCGACGCCATCGAGTATTGTCCGCACCTGCCGGACGCCGCCGTGGTGCGCTACCGCCTGGATTGCGAGTGCCGCAAGCCGCAGCCGGGAATGCTGCGGCGGGCGCTCGCCGCGCTCGCAATCGACCCCGCCACCTCGGTGCTGATCGGCGATCGCGCCACCGACATCGCCGCCGGTCGCGCCGCGGGCATCGGACGCTGCCTGCTGGTGCGCAGCGGCCAGCCGCTTGGTGCGGCGGATTCCGCGCTGGCCGACGGGACCTACGACGACCTCGCCGCCTGCGTGCGCGCGCTGCTGGCCGCGGGCGCCGCCTCGGCAAGGCCTGCCTAGCTCGGGTTCTCGAGCGTGAAGCGCGCGCTCTCGTCCTCGTAGGCGAACACCTCGGCGTAGCGGCCCCAGGCCGTGATCGCGCGCAGCGTCTGCTCGGCCGCCTCCTCGGTCATGAAGTCCTCGAGCTCGTCGATGAAGCGGCTCTTGCGCGCCACGTGCGAAGTGCGTTCGTCGAGCACGCGCCGCAGGTGCGCGGCCAGCGGCACGTAGGCCAGCAGCTGGCGCGCGAAGATGCGCTTGCGTTCGTCCTGCCCGGCGTTGCAGAAGGCGGCGCCGGCCTCGGTGAGCCTGAGGTCGCCGCCCTCGAGCTCGGCGAAGCGCATCATCTGCAGCGTCTCGGCCACCGGGAACAGCTCGTCGATCTCCATCTGCAATTCGGCGGCGATCTTCGGCAGGTCCGCGGTGCCGTTGTAGGGCGCCGCGGCGACGGCCTCGAGCAGACCCGACAGTTCGTTCGACGAGACCGGCGGCAGGATGCTGCCGATCCCGAGACCGGGGAAGAACTCGGCACGGGCGCCGGCGGGCGCCGGCGGCGCGCGCGCGGTCATCTCGACGTATATGCGCTCGACCAGCTCGCGGAACTGCGGATCGAGGCGATCGCGCGGCTGCGGCAGGCTGACCTCGATCGACGACACCACGCGCCCCGGGTTGCTGCTGAACACCAGGATGCGGTCGCACATCAGCACCGCCTCCTCGATGTTGTGCGTCACCAGGATCACGCCCTTGATCGGCATGCGCCCCTCGGACCAGAGGTCGAGGAAATCAGTGCGCAGGGTCTCGGCGGTCAGCACGTCGAGCGCGGAGAACGGCTCGTCCATCAGCAGGATATTGGGATGCACGACCAGCGCGCGGGCGAAGCCGACGCGCTGGCGCATGCCACCCGACAGTTCGCGCGGATAGGCGGACTCGAAGCCGTCGAGGCCAATCAGGTCGATGGCCGCGAGCGTGCGGCTGCGGATCTCGGTGCGCGGCAGGCGCTGCGCCTCCAGTCCCAGCGCGACGTTCTCGTAGACCGTGAGCCAGGGAAACAGCGCGAAGCTCTGGAACACGAGCGCGATGCCGACCGCCGGGCCGTCGATGGCCCGGCCCATGTAGAGCAGCTGGCCGCGGCTGGGCTCGGCGAGCCCGGCGATCACGCGCAGCAGCGTCGACTTGCCCGAACCCGAGCGGCCGAGCAGACCGACGATCTGGCCGCTGGAGAGCTCCAGGTTGACGTCCTCGAGCACCAGCAGTTCCTGGCCGTCGGGCTTGGCAAAGGATTTCGCGATCCCGCTGGCCCGCAGCAGCGGCGCACTGTCGACGGCGGCATTCATGCTGGTGTCCTCGCTCCCCGGGCCCGTCAGTCCAGCCGGTAGTGACGTTCAGCGTAGTAATACATCGGGCGCCACAGCAACCGGTTGATGGCCACGACGAATACGCACATCGTGGCGATGCCGAGCACGATGCGATGATAGTCGCCATCCGCCGTCGCTGTCGCGATGTAGGCGCCGAGCCCACGTGCGCGCACCCGCTCGCTGCCCCAGCTTGCCAGCTCGGCGACGATCGCCGCGTTCCAGGATCCGCCCGAGGCGGTGATGGCCCCGGTCACGAAGTACGGCATGATCGCCGGCAGTGCGACCCGCCGCCACCACAGCCAGCCGTGGACGCGCAGGTTGCGCGCCGCGCGCCGCAACTCGGCGGGCATCGCCGCTGCGCCCGCGATGACGTTGAACAGGATGTACCACTGCGTGCCCAGGATCATCAGTGGGCTCAGCCAGATGTCGGGCTCCAGGCGCCAGGCGACGATGACGTAGACCGCGAGCGGGAACAGCAGGTTCGCCGGGAAGGCGGCCAGGAACTGGGCCACCGGCTGCACAAATTGTGCGACCCGGGGCCGCAGCCCGATCCAGACGCCGACCGGCACCCAGACCAGGCTCGCCAGCGCGATCAGCACGATGACCCGCGCCATCGTCAGCAGGCCCAGCGAAGCCGACTGCGCGCAGTTCCGCCAGGCTGGCCGGACCGAGCAGCGTCCGCTGCAGGATGCGCACGGCGAGGAGCGCCATGGCTAGCAGCGCCAGGATCCAGAGCGCATCCCGGAGTCGTGAGCGCGCGGCGCCCGACCGCGCGGCTGCGGGCCGGCGCGAGCCGGATCCGGCGGGCGCCCAGCTGGTCCAGCGCACGGCCGCATGAAACAGCATCGTCAACGGCTGGATCAGCCTGGAGCGTCGCAGCATCGTCAATGCCCAGGAGGAGGGCGGCTCTGCGCCCGGCTCCTGCTCGACGCGGAAGCGATCGACCCAGGCGATCAGCGGGCGGAACAGCAACTGGTCGTAGACCAGGATGACCAGCGCCATGGTGCCGATCGCCCAGCCGATGGCGGCGAGGTTTTGGCTGCTGGATCGCGAGGGCGATGTAGGAGCCGATTCCCGGCAGCGCGACCGAGGTATGGCCGACGCTGATCGACTCGGAGGCGACGACGAAGAACCAGCCGCCGGACATCGACATCATCATGTTCCAGCATCAGCGCCGGCAGCGCGAACGGCACCTCGAGCTGCCAGAAGCGCATCCACGGCGTGAGGTGGAAGGAGGCGGCCGCCTCGGCGAGTTCGGCCGGCACCGTGCGCAGCGACTGGTAGAAGCTGAAGGCCATGTTCCAGGCCTGGCTCGTGAAGATGGCGAAGATCGCGGCGAACTCGGCGCCCAGCACC
This sequence comes from uncultured Gammaproteobacteria bacterium, assembly GCA_963778855.1. Lineage (GTDB taxonomy): Bacteria > Pseudomonadota > Gammaproteobacteria > Steroidobacterales > Steroidobacteraceae > FEN-1191. The sequence goes on from CAVZWC010000002.1 coordinate 722,914, forward strand.
CGGCCCGGCGCCAGGGACATGAAGAACACCACGGTAATCGAGATGAAACCGAGGATCGGCACCGACTGCAGGATGTCGAGCAGCGGCACCAGCACGCGCGCGGCACGCGGGCTCTTCGCGGCCCAGGTGGCGTAGGTCAGCGTGAACACCAACGACAGCCCGAGCGCCGTGAACATGCGCAGCGTCGTGCGCGCCGCGTACTCGGGCAGCCGCGCCGGGTCGAGCGACATCGGCGTCGCGTCCAGCTGCGACAGCGGCGCCAGCAGTCCCCGGCTGGCCCCGGCGAGCAGCGCCACCAGTCCCAGTACCGCGACCAGCGCCAGCGCGTCCCAGCGCGTGACGTAATCGCGGATGAAGACGAAGGGAAGGGTGCGATCCGCTCGGAACATGGTAAGCCGGCCGGGCTGGTTTATAGTGGCGCGCAGTATACGGGTTCGGCTTGCACCGACCGGCGAGGACTGTTCGTGAGCGATGCCATGCAGCGCGGCGCCAGGCCGCACGACCACGATTTCGACGCGCCTGATCCGCTGGCCGAGCGACGCACGCGTTACGTCGTGATCCTGACGGCGATCACCATGGTGGTCGAGATCACTGCCGGCTGGTGGTACGGCTCGATGGCGCTGCTGGCCGACGGCTGGCACATGAGTTCGCACGTGGTCGCGCTGGGCCTGTCGGTGGCCGCCTACGCGCTGGCGCGGCGCCTGCGCCGCGACGACCGCTTTGCCTTCGGCACCTGGAAGATCGAAGTGCTCGGCGGCTACACGAGCGCGCTGCTACTTGTCGGGCGTCGTGCTGTACATGGCCGTCGAGTGCCTGAGCCGCCTGCGGCATCCGGGCGCCATTGCCTATGACCAGGCGCTCGCGGTGGCCGTGCTGGGCCTGCTCGTGAACCTGGGATCGCGCGTGGATGCTGGCGCGGCGCCGCGCACGGGCATGGACACGATCACGACCATGCCCACGAACACGACCATGACCACGCGGGCGGCCATCCGCACGCCGATCTCGAACCTGCGCTCGGCCTACGTGCACGTGGCTGCCGATGCCGCGACCTCGGTGCTGGCGATCGGCGCGCTGGCCGGGGGCAAGTACTTCAATCTCGCCTGGCTCGATGCCGCGGTGGGCCTGTTCGCCTCCGTGGTGGTCGCGGCCTGGGCCTGGAGCCTGCTGCGCTCGACCGGGCCGCATCCTGCTCGACGCGGAAATGGATGCCCCGGTGGTGGCCGAGATTCGCGAGGCCCTGCGCGACTCGTCCGTGCCTGCCGAGATCCACGACCTGCACGTCTGGCGGGTCGGGCAAGGGCAACTACGCCTGCATCCTCGAGCGTGACGACCGAGGCCGCCGGTGACGCCGGAATATTTCCGCACCTGCTGCAGCCTTGCACGCCGAGCTCGTGCACGTCACGGTCGAGGTCAATCCCGGCGTTGTCGCCGCGGTCCTAGATTGCGATATCTTCAGCCGTTCGCGAGGCGGAAAGCTCCAGGGGGATCGACATGGCTCAGCCCAGCTACCAGGGGCGGTTCATCTGGCATGAACTGCTCTGCAACGACATCAGCGCCGCGACCTTCTTCTACTCACAGATTCTGCCCTGGAAGGCTCAGCCCTTCAGTCCAGGTTCGCCGTACATGCTGTTCACGGCGCAGGATGGCAAACCGGTCGCCGGCGCCATGCGCCTGTCCGACGAAGCCCGCTCCGCGGGCACGAGCGCGCACTGGCGCGGCTACGTCGGTGCGGCCGACGTGGACGCAACCCTGGAACAGGCCCTGCAGCTGGGCGCGCGAGTGCTGCAGCCCGCGCAGGACGTCCCGGTCGTGGGTCGCGTGGCGATGCTGGCCGACCCTGAAGGCGCGGTTTTTGGCCTGTACCGGCCCGCGCCAACCGCGGTCTACGCCGACCCGGACAAGAGCGGCTACGCATGGAACGAGCTCGCGGCGCGCCATCGCGAGACCGCGCTCGCCTTCTACCAGCGACTGTTCGGCTGGGAACTGCGCCCGCCAATGGACATGGGCGGCGGTTTCCACTACCAGACCTTCGGCCTCGGCGGCCAGGACTTCGGCGGTGCGTATACGATTCCGCCCGAGCGCGCGATGCCGCCGGCGTGGTGTCCCTACGCGGCCAGCGCCAGCGCCGACGAGACCGCGTCGCGGGTCGTGGCGGCGGGCGGGCAGATTAGCCACGGCCCGATCGACGTGCCGGGCGGCGGTCGGATCGTGCAGTTCTTCGACTCGCAGCATGCCCTGTTCGCGGTTCACTCGATGGGGCCCGCGGCCGCGAAGTCGCCGGCGCCAGCGCCAATGTCCAAGGTCCGAGCAACGTCAACCACCAAGGCTGTAAGGAAGGAGGCGAAGATGGCGGAGAATGAACCGACAATGGCAACGGCTGTGGAACAACCGGTTCGCCAGCGTAAGCGCGCAAGACGCAAGGCCCGGGTCGTGCGCCGGGTGAAACGCAAGCTGGTGCGCAAGGTCAAGCGCGCAATCCGGCGCAAGGCTGCGCTCAAGAGCAAGCTCCCGGGGCGCCGCAGGCGGGCCGCGAGGCGCGTCAAGCGGGCCAAGCGCAGGGTCAAGCGCAAGGTCGCGCGCGTCGTGCGCCGCGCGAAGCGCAAGGTCGTGCGCCGGCGCCGCCGGGCTACGCGCAAGAAATAGCCGCAGCGGCGGCGCCGGCATGGGTCGGCGCCGCCGGTACAGGTGGGCGCCGCCGGTACGGGTCGGCGGCGTGGGCGTGGGCCAGGACGGCGGGCGCCCCTGCAGCCTAGGACGCGATCAGGCGCATCGACAGGTCGATGGCCTGTACGTGTTTGGTCAGGCCGCCGATCGAGATGAAGTCGACGCCGGTGGCGGCGATCGCAGCGATGCGTTCGAGGCTCGACGCCGCCCGAGGCCTCGAGCTACGGCCGGGCGCGTGCCGGCGCGGTTCAGCGCCACCGCGTGGCGCATGTCATCGAGCCGGAAGTCGTCGAGCATGATGACGTCGCATTGCGCCGCCAGGGCCGCGGTCGAATTCCTCCAGATTCTCGGTTTCCACCTCGACTATCAGGCCGGGCGCCGCGGCGCGCGCGGCGTTCACGGCCGCAGCGATCGAGCCGGCGGCGGCAATGTGGTTCTCCTTGACGAGCACCCGATCGTAGAGGCCCATGCGGTGATTGTGGCCGCCGCCGCAGCGCACCGCGTACTTCTGCGCGCTGCGCAGCCCGGGCAGGGTCTTGCGCGTGTCGAGGATCCGGCAGCCGGTGCCGGCAACGGCCTGCACGTAGCGCGCGGTCGCGCGTGGCCGTGGCCGACAGCAGCTGCAGAAAATTGAGCGCGGTGCGTTCGCCGGTCAGTATCGCGCGCGCCGGGCCTTCGAGTTCGCACAGCACCGTGTCGGCAGTGACGCGTCTCGCCGTCGGCGGCATGCCAGCGCACGGCGACGCGGGGTTCGAGCTGGCGGAAGGTTTCATCGAACCAGGCCGTGCCGCAGACGACAGCCGCCTCGCGGCACAGCACCCGGGCGCGCGTGACCGTGGCAGCGCCGATGAGCTGCGCGGTGACGTCGCCCGGGCCGATGTCCTCGCGCAAGGCGCGGGACACCTGCTCGGGCAGATCATCGGGGAGGCTCCCGGCAACGGTCGTCGCGGCCCGCGGCCATGGCCCTAGAACGGCAGCCCGTGCGCGGCCGAGGCCATGCACAGCAGCATCGGGATCGAGAGCACGAAGTTGGTGCGCGAGGCCAGCAGCGCCACCTTGCGGGCGCGGGTCTTCTCTTCGTCGGTGGCCGCTACCAGGCCCAGGATCTTCTTCTGGTTCGGCCAGATCAGGACCCAGACGTTGAACAGCATGATCGTGCCCAGCCAGGCGCCGATGCCGATGACCAGGCCGTAGTAGTCCTGGCCGAAATGACCGAAGGTGAAGGCGTTGGTGAAGTTGGCGCCACGCCCCAGGTACCAGGCGCCCGTGAACCAGGTGGCCACCGCCGCCCAGCGGAACCAGAGCAGCGCCCGTGGCGCGACGTACTTGGAGATGCCCGCGCCACCCGGTCCGCCCTTGTCGGCGGCCGCCGCCGCCAGCGCCGGGGTCTGCACGACGTTGAAGTAATACAGCAGGCCGATCCACATCACGCCCGAGAGCACGTGCAGCCAGCGCGCCAGGCCCAGCTCGTGGAAGGTCGTGGGCTGAATCGCGATCGCGATGATCAGGGCGATGACCACGCCGGTGATGATCGCGCCGCGGACCGAATTCAGTGGATTCATGAGCTGCGCCTCTCTAAGTGATTGTTTTGCTTGGAATGCAGACCTTAGACCGAGTTTGAAGAATAGGCCACGGCCCCCCATAATTCAACGTGAACCCCACGATCCCCGGGGGCTCTGGAGTGCCGCAGATGGATGTGAACGAACGGATCCGCAAGGAACTGGGCAGCGCGCCCGTGGTGCTGTTCATGAAGGGCACGCCCGACTTCCCGCAGTGCGGGTTTTCGGCGCAGACCTCGGCGGCGCTGCGCAAGCTCGGCGTGAGCTTCCACGCGGTGAATATCTTCGACGACGCCGAGATGCGCGAGGCGCTCAAGCGGCACTCGAATTGGCCGACCTATCCGCAGCTCTACCTCAAGGGCGAGTTGCTCGGTGGCTGCGACATCACGATGGAAATGTTCCGCAGCGGGGAATTGCGCCGCGTGCTCGAAGCGGCCGGGGTCGTCGGCACCGTCGCAGCCTGAACCCAGGCAAGCTCTGCACAGGTAACGTGGGGCAGAGCTTCCCTAGGCCTCGCCGGGCAGTTCCGGCGCTTCCTCGTCGGCCGCATCGGCGGGCTCGTGCCAACCGAGCTCCTGGGCGCGCTGTTCGGCGCACCGGAAACTGCCGGACAAGTCGTTGCAGATGATGCAGAACAGCTCGGCCGTGCGCTCCGCGTCGTAGCTCGCCGAATGCGCCGAGGCGCTGTCCCAGCCGAGGCCGGCGATCGTGGCCGCCTTGGCCAGCACCGTCTGCCCGAGCGCCGCCCCGGCGAGCGTCGCCGTGTCGAAACTCGAGAACGGGTGGAACGGGCTGCGCTTGACGCCGGCGCGTGCCACCGCCGCATTGAGGAAGGACAGGTCGAACCAGGAGTTGTGGCCGACGAGGATCGCACGCTTGCAGCCGGCGCGCTGCATCGCCGCGCGCACTTCCTTGAAGATGCGTTGCAGGGCGTCGCGCTCGTCGATCGCGGGGCGCAGCGGGTGCCATGGATCGATCCGGTTGACGGCGAGCGAGGCAGGCTCGATGTTGGCGCCTTCGAAGGGCTTGACGTGATAGCTGTGTGTGGGGCCGCGCATCAGGCGGCCGGAGTCATCGAGGTCGATCAGCACTGCAGCGACCTGCAGCAGTGCGTCGCGCGCGCAATTGAAGCCGCCCGTCTCGACGTCGACCACCACCGGCAGGAAACCGCGAAAGCGGCGCGCCATGCGCCCGTCGAACGAGGCGTCGTTCACGGCCGCAGCGCCCAGGCAGCGCTTCGCCCGCTCGCAGCGGCACCAGGTCGCCGGAGCCCAGCGGGTAGCTCGGGGGCACGGTCCAGTCGCGCTTCTCGAGCGTGACGGCCTGGCGGTTGCGGGGCAGGCGGTAGAAATCGGCGCCGAAGCCGGCGGCGAAATCCTCGAGCCTGGCGAGCGCGCCCATCTGCTCGAAGGCCTCGGCGTACAGCTCGATGGCGGCGTGCGCGGAGAAGATGCCGGCGCAGCCGCAGGCCGCCTCCTTGGCGTGGCGCGCGTGCGGGGCGCTGTCGGTGCCGAGGAAGAAGCGCGGATCGCCGCTCGCCACGGCCGCGAGCAGCGCCTGCCGGTCGGCCTCGCGCTTGAGCACCGGCAGGCAGTAGTGATGCGGGCGCAGGCCGCCGTGGAACATCGCATTGCGGTTCAGCAGCAGGTGCTGCGGCGTCACGGTCGCCGCGACGCCGGCGCGGGCGGTGCGAACGAATTCGACCGCGGCGCGCGAGGTGACGTGCTCGAACACGACCCGCAGCCCGGCGTGGCGTGTCAGCAGCGGCGCGAGCACCTGCTCGATGAAACGCGCCTCCCGGTCATAGATGTCCACCTCCGGGTCGGTGACTTCGCCGTGCACCTGCAGCACCAGTTCGCGCTCGTTCATGCGCTCGAGCACGGCGTCGAGCCGGCGCACGTCGGTCACGCCGGCGTCGGAATGCATGGTGGCGCCGGCCGGATAGAGCTTGGCGCCGAGCACCGCGCCGCTGGCGGCGGCGCGGTCGATCTCCTGCGTTGCGGTCGAATCGGTCAGGTAGAGGGTCATGAGCGGTGTGAATGTCGCCCCGGCCGGCAATGCCGCCAGGATGCGCTCGCGGTAGGCCAGGGCGGCGGCCGTCGTGGTCACGGGCGGCGCCAGGTTCGGCATCACCAGCGCGCGCTCGAAGCAACGCGCCGTGAACGGCAGCACGGAGGTCATCGCGGCGCCGTCGCGCAGGTGCAGGTGCCAGTCGTCGGGGCGGCGTATCGTCAGCTGTTGCATGGTGACCTGGGTTGGGCCGGGCGGTCCGGGCGCCCGGCCGGAACCGGGTATACTGCGAGCCTCCGGCCGCCGCGGCAGCGGATCCTAACACAGCGTCCCAGGGGTCAATTCTTCAGGACATGAGCGCAGTCAGCGAACCCGGCGATCCGGATCCGGCTGAAACCCGGGAGTGGCTCGAGTCGATCGATTCCGTGCTCCGGGCCGAGGGGCCGGAGCGCGCCCATTTCCTGATCGACCGCATGGTCGAGCACGCGCGCCGCTCCGGTGCTTACCTGCCTTACAGCCCGAACACGGCCTACGTGAACACGATCGCCGTGGGCAAGCAACCTCAGTATCCCGGCAATCGCGAGCTCGAGCGGCGCATCGAGGCCTGGATCCGCTGGAACGCAATGGCCATGGTGGTCGCCGCCAACCGCAAGTCCACCGAATACGGTGGCCACATCGCCAGCTACGCCTCCTCGGCGACGCTGTACGAAGTCGGATTCAACCATTTCTGGCGCGCGCCGTCGGCCACGCATCCGGGCGACATGGTGTTCATGCAAGGGCATTCCTCGCCCGGCATCTACGCGCGCGCCTACCTCGAGGGCCGGCTCAGCGAGGAACAGCTGCACCGCTTCCGGCAGGAAGTGGCCGGCGGCGGGTTGAGCTCCTATCCGCACCCCTGGCTGATGCCGGATTTCTGGCAGTTCCCCACGGTGTCGATGGGCCTGGGGCCGATGATGGGCATCTACCAGGCGCGCTTCACGCGCTACCTCGAGCACCGCGGCCTGGTGCCGGTCACCGACCGCAGGGTCTGGGTGTTCTGTGGCGACGGCGAGATGGACGAGCCCGAGTCGATGGGCGCGCTGACGATGCCGGTGCGCGAGCAGCTCGACAACCTCGTGTTCGTCATCAACTGCAACCTGCAGCGCCTCGACGGGCCGGTGCGCGGCAACGGCAAGATCATCCAGGAGCTCGAGGCGGCCTTCCTCGGCGCGGGCTGGAACGTGATCAAGGTCATCTGGGGATCGCGCTGGGATCCGCTGCTGGCGCGCGACACCGACGGCTTGCTGCGCCAGGTCATGGAGCAGTGCGTCGACGGCGAGTACCAGAATTTCAAGGCCAAGGGCGGCGCCTACACGCGCGAGCATTTCTTCGGCAAGATCCCGCGCCTCAAGGAGCTGGTCGCGAACATGTCGGACGAGGACATCTGGCGCCTCAACCGCGGCGGCCATGACGCGCACAAGGTGTACGCCGCCTACGCGGCCGCGGTGCAGTCGCGCGGCCGACCGACGGTGATCCTCGCCAAGACCGTTAAGGGCTTCGGCCTCGGCAAGGCCGCCGAGGGCCAGATGGTGGCGCACCAGCAGAAGAAGCTCGACGACGACTCGCTGCGCGAGTTGCGCGACCGCTTCAACATCCCCGTGAGCGACGAGGACATCGCCAAGCTGCCGTTCCGCAAGCCGGCGCCGGGCAGCGAGGAATTGCGCTACCTGCTCGAGCGCCGCGCGGCGCTCGGCGGCTTCCTGCCGCAGCGCAGTCCCGGCACCACGCGCCTGGCGGTGCCTGAGCTGGCGGCGTTCCAGGCCGTGCTCGACGGCACGGGCGACCGGCCCATTTCCACGACCATGGCATTCGTGCGCATCCTGAGCGTGCTGTTGCGCGACAAGGAACTCGGCAAGCGCGTGGTGCCGATCGTGCCGGACGAAGCCCGCACCTTCGGCATGGAAGGCTTGTTCCGCCAGATCGGCATCTATTCTTCGGTCGGGCAGCTCTACACGCCGACAGATGCCGACCAGCTCATGTCCTATCGCGAGGACAAGCAGGGGCAGATGCTGGAGGAGGGCATCAACGAGGCCGGCTCGCTGTGCTCGTGGATCGCCGCGGCAACCGCCTACACCAACCACGGCGTGCCGATGGTTCCGTTCTACGTCTTCTATTCGATGTTCGGCTTCCAGCGCGTCGGCGACTTCATCTGGGCCGCGGGCGACATGCGCGCGCGCGGCTTCCTGCTCGGCGCGACCGCCGGGCGCACGACGCTCGCCGGCGAAGGGCTGCAGCACCAGGACGGCCACAGCCAGTTGCTCGCGACGACGGTGCCGAACTGCCGCGCCTACGATCCCGCCTACGCCTGCGAACTGGCCGTGATCATCCAGGATGGACTGCGGCGCATGCACTTGGAAGGCGAGGGCGTGTTCTATTACATCTCGTTGATGAACGAGAACTACCCGCAGCCGCCGCTGCCCGACGGAGCGGCCGAGGGCATCGTGCGCGGCGGCTACCGGCTGCGCAGTGGCGGCCAGGGCAGTGCGCGCGTGCGCCTGCTAGGCAGCGGAACGATCCTGCGCGAGGTGATCGCGGCGGCGGAATTGCTGGAGTCGAAGTTCAAGGTTGCGGCCGAGGTCTGCTCGATCACGAGTTTCAGCGAATTGCGACGCGAGGCGCTGGCCTGCGAGCGCTGGAACCTGCTGCACCCCGGGGAGCCGGCGCGCGCGAGCTACCTGCAGCAGCTGCTCGCGGACGGCGACGCCCCGACGATCGCGGCCACCGATTACATGCGCATTGTCCCGGACCAGATCCGCCAGTGGGTTCCGGGCGCCTACGTCACGCTTGGCACCGACGGCTTCGGTCGCTCCGATGCGCGCGCGCCGCTGCGCTGGCACTTCGAGGTCGACCGCAACTTCATCACGTTGGCCGCGCTCAAGGCGCTGGCGGATGCGGGCCGGATCGAGCGCCGCACCGTGGTCGATGCGCTCGCCGCGCTCGGCATCGACCCGGCCAAGCCCGATCCCTTCAACAGCTGAGCGCCTTCCGGAGCCGCCGCTTGGCCACACGCGAGATCCTGGTGCCCGACCTCGGCGGCTTCAAGGACGTCGCCGTCATCGACGTGCTCGTGAAGCCGGGTGATCGCGTCGAGGCCGATACCGCGCTGCTGACGCTCGAGACCGAGAAGGCGACGATGGACGTGCCGGCCGGCGCTGCGGGCGTGATCGAGAGATTGCTGGTGCAAAAGGGCGGCGTCGTATCCGAGGGCACGGCGATCGCGCTGTTGCGCGCCGAGGGCGCGGGGCCGGCGCCGGCCGCGGCGGCCGCGCCGTCAGTGCCTGCGCCGCCAACGGCGGAATCCAAGGGTACCGCAGTTCCGACGGCCGCTCCCGCAGCGGTGCCCGCTTCGCCGCCCGCCGCGGCACGACCGTCGACGGCATCGCCACTGGCCGCGCCACCCGCGGGCGTCGTCAACGAAGCCGGCTTCGCGTTGGCGCACGCCAGCCCTGGCGTGCGCCGCTTCGCCCGCGAGTTGGGCGTCGACCTGGCGCGCGTGCGTGGCACCGGACTCAAGGGGCGCATCCTGGAGAGCGACGTCAAGGCGCACGTCAAGAGCCTGCTGGCCGGCGCCGCGGGAGCGACGCCGCCCGCCGGCGCGCCCGGCGCGGGCCTGCCGCGCGTGCCGGCGCCCGATTTCGCGCAATTCGGCGCGGTGGAGCTGCGGCCGCTGGGTCGCATCAAGCGCATCTCGGGGGCGCGCCTGCATGCGAGCTGGGTCAACCTGCCGCACGTCACGCAATTTGACGAGGCCGACATCACCGACATGGAGGCGGCGCGGATCCGGCTCAGGGACCACGCGACCAGCCTGGGCGTGAAGCTGACTCCGCTCGCGTTCGTGCTGCGCGCCGTGGCGCTGACGCTGTCCAGGTTTCCGCAGTTCAATGCCTCGCTCGACGCCGGCGGCGAGAACCTGGTCTACAAGAAATACCTGCACCTCGGATTCGCGGCCGACACGCCCAGCGGCCTCCTGGTTCCGGTGATCCGCGACGCGGATCGCAAGGACGTCTACGAGCTGGCGCGGGCACTGGCGAGCCTGTCCGAGAAGGCGCGCAACGGCAAGCTCAGCGCCGCGGAGATGCAGGGCGGCTGCTTCACGGTATCGAGCTTGGGCGGCATCGGTGGCACCGCGTTCACGCCGATCATCAACGCGCCGGAACTGGCGATCCTCGGCGTGTCGCGCTCGTCGCTGCGGCCGGTCTATCGCGACGGCGTCCTGGTGCCGCGCCTGATGATGCCCTTGTCGTTGTCGTACGATCATCGGGTCATCGACGGCGCCGACGGCGCGCGCTTCGCGGCGGCCCTGGCCGCGGCGCTGGGTAATGCGCCGGCGCTGCTCGAGGCCGTGCCGTGAGCTTGCGCGACATCGCCTGCCCGGACCTCGGTGATTTCAGCGACGTGCTCGTCATCGAGGTGGCGGTCAAGCCTGGCGACGTGGTGACCGCCGACGCGCCCCTGCTCACGCTCGAAACCGACAAGGCTACGATGGACGTGCCGTCGACGGTCGCTGGCCGCGTCGTCGAGGTGCTGGTGGCGCGCGGCGACCGGGTGTCGAAGGGCACGCTGCTCGCGCGCGTGGACCAGGACGCGGCGGCACCGGTGCCGCAGGATGCCGCATCCGCCGTGCCAGCAGCGCCTGCTGCGGCAGCCATGGCGGCGGCATCGTCGGCATCCCGCGACGTCACGGAGCCCGCCGCAGACGCCGAGACGGCACTGCTCGTGCTCGGTGCCGGTCCCGGCGGCTATACGGCCGCATTTCGCGCGGCCGACCTCGGCATGGAGGTCACGCTCGTCGATCGCTGGTCGACGCTGGGCGGCGTCTGCCTGAATGTCGGTTGCATTCCCTCGAAGGCGCTGCTGCACGCCGCCAAGGTCATCGACGAGGCGCGCGCGATGGGCGCCCACGGAATCGACTTCGGCGCGCCGCAGCTCGACCTCGCGAAGCTGCGTGGCTGGAAGAGCCAGGTCGTGGCGCGGCTCACGGGCGGCCTCGCTGGCCTCGCCCGGCAGCGCAAGGTCAAGGTCGTGCGCGGTGTCGGCAAGTTCCTCAGCCCGCACGTCATCCAGATCTCGCACGATGGGCAGTCACGGCGGCTACGCTTCGGGCAGTGCATCATCGCTACCGGCTCCGAGCCCATCGTGTTGCCGTTCCTGCCTGCGGATCCGCGCGTGCTCGACTCCACCGGCGCGCTCGAACTCCCCGACCGTCCGGGGCGGTTACTCGTCGTTGGCGGCGGCATCATCGGCCTGGAGATGGCCACGGTCTACGAGGCGCTCGGCGCGCGCGTCAGCGTCGTCGAATTGACGGCGCAGCTTATTCCCGGCTGCGACGTCGACCTCGTCAGGCCGCTCGAGAAGCGCCTCAAGGCGCGCTACGAAAGCATCATGCTCGGTATCCGGGTCACGGCCGTGGTGGCGCAGGCCGATGGCCTGCACGTCAGCTTCGAGGGCCCCGCCGGCGCCGACACGCAGCGCTACGACCACGTGCTGGTCGCGGTCGGTCGCTCGCCGAATGGGCGCATGCTCGGCGCCGAGGCTGCGGGAGTCGCGGTCGATGCCCGTGGCTTCATCGCCGTGGACCGCCAGCAGCGCACCAACGTGCCGCACGTCTTCGCGATCGGTGACGTCGTTGGCCAGCCGATGCTGGCGCACAAGGCCACGCACGAGGGCAAGGTCGCAGCCGAGGTCGCGGCCGGCCAGAAGAGCCATTTCGACGCGCGCGTCATCCCCTCGGTGGCCTACACCGATCCCGAGATCGCGTGGGCCGGCGTGAGCGAGGCGGCAGCGCGGCAGCAGGGCATGGCCGTGGAGAAGGCGGTGTTTCCGTGGGCGGCCAGCGGGCGCTCGCTGTCGCTGGGCCGCGATGAGGGTTTCACCAAGCTGCTGTTCGATCCGGTGACCGGCCGCGTGGTCGGCGGCGGCATCGTCGGCCCGAATGCCGGCGAACTCATCGCCGAGGTGGCGCTGGCAATCGAGATGGGGGCCGACGCGCACGACATTGGCCTGACCGTGCATCCGCATCCGACGCTTTCCGAGACCGTGGCGATGGCGGCCGAGGCCTACGCCGGCACGCTCACCGACCTCTACCTGCCGAAGAAGCGCGCCGGCTAGGGCCTGTTCACGCCTACAGCGTGGCTGCGTTGCTGCCCCAAAACCGCCGGGCCGCGATGCTCGTCGTTCATTTGGAGTTACCAAACTCCACTCCTCGCGCCTTGCCCGGCGGCTTTGGGAGCGCAACCACGCTGTAGGCGTGAACAGGCCCTATAGCCGGCGCAGCTCCTCGAGGTAGTGCTGCTCGTCGGGTGCCCGGTTGCTGCGCTGCGCTTCCCACAGCGCCTGCGCCAGCACTGCGATCATGCGATGCTCGGCCGCGTGCGCGTCGCGCGCGACTGCGCGCAGTCGCCGGTGCACCTCGGCAATGCCGCGCGGCCGGTCGGTGCCCACCTGTTCGCGCAGCGCCAGATGCAGCGCGAGGTGCAGCCAGGCCTCGGAATCCGGCCCCGGCTGCGCCCCGGCATCGCCGCCGGTCTCGACCGGCGCATCCACCAGCGCGTGGTACTCGGGATGCCCGGCCACGAGGTCGGCGAGCTGCGCCTGCAGCGGCTCGAGCGGCAGTCCCTGCCGGTGACGCTGCCAGGCCGTGCGCCAGGCGCGCCGCATCGCCTCACGGTCCTGGCCGGCGAACGGGATCATGCCTCGACCTTGCCTGGGTACGCGCACCAGCGTCGCACCGGGCAGCGCGGGCAAGCCGGGCGGCGTGCCTTGCAGACGTAACGGCCCAGCAGGATCAACCAGTGATGCGCGTGCTGGCGGAACTCGGGCGGCGTCGCGACGAGCAGGCCGTCCTCGACCTCGCGTGGCGTGCGCCCGGGCGCGAGCCCGGTACGGTTGGCGACGCGGAAGATATGGGTGTCGACGGCGATCGTCGGCTGGCCGAAGGCGACGTTGAGCACTACGTTGGCGGTCTTGCGGCCGACACCGGGCAGGGCCTCGAGCGCATCGCGATCTGCCGGCACTTCGCCACCGTGGCGCTCGAGCAGGAGCCTCGAGGACGCCATGATGTGGCGGGCCTTGGAGTTGTACAGCCCGATGCGGCGCACGTGTCGCCTGAGCCCGGCCAGGCCGAGGCCGAGCATTGCGGCGGGCGTCGGCGCCAGGGGGAACAGCGCCTCCGTCGCGGCATTGACACTCTTGTCGGTCGCCTGCGCGGAAAGTATGACCGCGACCAGCAGCTGGTAGGGCGAACCGTACACCAGCTCGCTGCGCGGCGCCGGGTTGGCCGCGCGCAGCGCGGCGAAGAACTGCCTGCGAGCTGCCGGCGTCACGGCGCGTCGCCTGCAGGATCGACCGGGGACTGCTTCAGGCGCGCGAGCTCGCGCGCGCGCGCCTCCGCGGCGCGCACGCGCCGCTGCTCATGCTCCCGGTAACGTTCGCGATTCGCGCCGGCCGCCGGCGCCGGCGACGCTTGCGGGCGCGCCACCATGTGGATGCAGTCGACGGGGCAGGCCGGCAGGCACAATTCACAGCCCGTGCACCACGCGGCGATGACCGTGTGCATCTGGCGCTGGGCGCCGAGGATCGCATCGACCGGGCAAGGCGGCAGGCAGTGCGCGCAGCCGATGCAGGCGCCAGGGTCGATCCACGCCAGTTGCGCCGGCGCTTCGATTCCACGACCGGCGTCGAGCGGCAGCGGTTCGCATTCGAGCAGCGCGGCCAGCTCGTCGATCAACGCTGAGCCGCCCGGCGGGCATTGGTTGATCGGCGCCGCGCCGCTGCTCACGGCTCGCGCATACGGCAGGCAGCCGTCAAATCCGCAGCGCCTGCATTGCGTCTGCGGCAGCCGCGCGTCGATGGCGTCCGCCTCAACTCGGCGCATGCACTGGGCCCCGCGATGGCACAATAGGCGCAATGTTAAAGGAAAATGGCGCCCGGCGATGTTCGGCGGATTGACTCCAGTGGTGCGCGCGCTGCTGATCGCCAACCTGGGCGTGTTCGGGGCGCAGGCGCTGCTGGGGCCCGATGCCTTCGCCGGCTGGGAATTGTGGCCGCTGCACGGCGATCTTCTCGAAGGCGGATTGCCCTTCGAGCCGTGGCAGCTGGTCAGCTACGGCTTCCTTCACTTCGAGTTCTGGCACCTGTTCGCGAACATGTTCGCGCTCTACATGTTTGGCCCGGACATCGAGCGACTGCTGGGCGCGCGCCGCTTTACCGTCTACTACCTGGTATGCGTGGTGGGGGCAGCCGCCGCGCAGCTGGTCGTCACCGCGACCATCTACCCGAGCCCGTACCCGACGCTCGGGGCCTCGGGCGGCGTGTTCGGCCTGTTGCTGTGCTACGGCATGGCCTTCCCGCGGCGAAAACTGTTGCTGTTGTTCCCGCCCATCCCGATGCCCGCCTGGCTGTTCGTCACGCTCTATGGCGTGCTGGAGCTGCTCCTCGGAGTGTTCGCCACCAACCAGGGCGTGGCGCACTTCGCGCACCTCGGTGGCATGGCGGCCGGTTACTTTTTGCTGCGTTACTGGCGTTCCGTCGCCGCGCGCGGTCGCGCGCGCTAGCTGGCAGCTGTGCGGCGCCGCGCTAGGTGACCTTCATGCCGGGCTCGGCCCCGGTGTCGGCAGCGAGCAGGAATACTCCGGCGCCGTCGCCGCTCGCGCACAACACCATGCCGGCGGAGACGCCGAAGCGCATCTTGCGTGGCTCCAGGTTGGCGACCACGATCACGAGCCGGCCGACGAGCTGCTCGGGAGCATAACTCGAGCGAATGCCGGAAAAGACCTGGCGCTGCTCGCCACCGAGATCGAGGTGCAGCTGCAGCAATTTGTCCGAGCCGGCGACGAGCACGGCGCTGGTCACGCGCGCCACCCGCAAGTCGAGCTTGCTGAAGTCGGCGATCGTGATCGGCGCCGCCGGGCTGGCGGGCGGCGGCGCGGAACTGGTCGCCTTCACGGTGGCGGCGCCTGCGTTCGTCGCCGCAACCGCGACCCCGGGCGCGTCGACCAGCCGCGCGACCAGCGCCGGATCGAGCCGTGTCGCCAGCGGCTGGTAGGCATTGAGCGGCACGCCGAGCAGGGGCGTCGCCGCATCGCTCCAGGAGCCGATCGGCTGGCCGAGGAATTTCCCGGCCGCGACGCTCATCGCGGGCAGTACGGGCGTGAGGTAGATCATGAGTGCGCGGAACAGGTTGACGCCCTGGGTGGCGATCGCGCGCACCTGGCTTGCCTGCGCCGGATCCTTGGCCAGCGCCCAGGGCTTGTGGTGGTCGACGTACTGGTTGGCGCGGTCGGCCAGCGCCATGATCTCGCGGATCGCCGTCGCGTATTCGCGCTGCTCGTAGAGCCCGGCGATGCGCTCGCCGGCCGCCACGAACTCCGCGTACAGCGCCGGATCGGGCAGCGCCGCAGCCAGTTGACCGCCGCCGCGCTCGATGAAGCCGGCGCAGCGGCTGGCGATGTTGACGAGCTTGCCGACCAGGTCGGAATTGGTGCGCGCGAGGAAGTCGTCGAGGCTCAGGTCGATGTCCTCGACGCCTGCGCTCAGCTTGGCGGCGAAGTAGTAGCGCAGCGGCTCGGGCGGCAGCAGGTCGAGATAGCGGCGCGCGGTGATGAAGGTGCCGCGCGACTTGGACATCTTCTGGCCGTTGACGGTCAGGAAGCCGTGCACGAACACGCCGGTCGGCCGCCGGCAGCCGGCCCCGTGCAGCACCGCCGGCCAGAACAGGGTGTGGAAATAGCTGATGTCCTTGCCGATGAAGTGGTACAGCTCGCTGGCGGTCTCCGACTTCCAGTAGCCGTCGAAGTCCAGGCCGCGCCGCGCGCGCAGCGCCTCGAAGCTGGCGATGTAGCCGATCGGCGCGTCGAACCAGACGTAGAAGTACTTGCCCGGCGCGTCCGGGACCTCGAAGCCGAAGTAGGGCGCGTCGCGCGAGATGTCCCAGTCCTGCAGGCCGGCGTCGAACCACTCGTCGAGCTTGGCCCGCACCGCCTCCTGCAGGTTGCCGGCGCGCAGCCAGTCGCGCAGCATCGCTTCGCAGGCGCCGAGCCGGAAGAACAGGTGCGTCGATTCGCGCCACACCGGCTTGCTGCCGCTCACGGTCGAGACCGGGTCGATCAGGTCCGCCGGCGAGTAGGTGGCGCCGCAGACCTCGCAGCTGTCACCGTACTGGTCGGGGCTCTTGCAGACGCGGGCAGGTGCCGCGCACGTAGCGGTCGGGCAGGAACATCCGCGCCTGCTCGTCGTAGGCCTGGCGCACCGGCCGCGAGGTGATGAGGCCGGCCGCGCGCAGCCTTTCGTAAAGCTCGATGGTCAGGCGCCGGTTCTCCTCGCTATGCGTGGAGTGGAACTGGTCGTGGGCCACCAGAAGCTCGCGGTAGTCGCGCTGGTGCTCGGCCGCCATGGCGGCAATCAGCTGCTCGGGACTCTGTCCCTGCTGCTGCGCGCGGATCATGATCGGCGTGCCGTGCGAGTCCTCGGCGCAGACGAACAGGCAGTCGTGGCCGCGCAGCCGCTGGAAGCGCACCCAGACGTCGGTCTGCACCGCCTCGATCATGTGCCCGAGGTGCAGCGAACCGTTGGCGTAGGGCAGCGCGTGGGTGACGAGGATGCGGCGCATGTTAGGGCCTGTTCACACTAACGGCGCGGCTGCGACGGCGGCCGCAACGGGCCGGGGCCAGGCGCGCCGAGCGATGTGTGCGCGCTGCACATGAGCGAGGCGCAACACCGCCCCAGCCCGTTACGGCCCCGTCCCCCTTGTAACAAAGCGTATGCGGTTGAATTTCGACCACTGCGCCTTCGATACAGGCGGTTGGGCCCCGAAAGCCGCCGGGCGGCGTTGCTCGTCGCTCATTTGGATTCACCAAACTTCTCTCCTCGCGCCTTGCCCGGCGGCTTTGGGGGTCCAACGCAGGCACGGCATAAGTGTGAACAGGCCCTAGCCCTAGCTGTCGTCCTTGACGGCCTCGAACTTGGCCTTGTTGATGCCCTTCTTGTAGGCCTCGGCGCCGCTGATCACGCCCTTGTCGAGCAGCTGCTGGATCGCCATGTCCATGGTGCGCATGCCGAGCGCGCCGCCGGCCTGCATCACGGTCTCGATCTGGTCGAGCTTGCCCTGGCGGATCAGGTTGGCCGAGGCCGGGGTGTTGATCAGGATCTCGAGCGCGGCGACGCGTCCCTCGCCGTCGGCGCGCTGCAGCAGCTGCTGGGAGATCACGCCGCGCAGCGAGGTCGAGAGCATGGTGCGCACGTGCGACTGCTTGTCGGACGGAAAGGCATTGACCATGCGGTCGACGGTCGGTGCGGCGCCGTTGGTGTGCAGCGTCCCCATGACCAGGATGCCCATTTCCGCCGCGGTGATGGCCGTGCTCATGGTCTCGAGGTCGCGCAGCTCGCCGACCAGGATCACGTCCGGGTCCTCGCGCAGGGCGGAGTGCAGCGCCTGCGAGAATCCGGGCGTGTGGACGCCGATCTCGCGCTGGCTGATCAGGCAGTTGTGGCGCGGGTGCACGAATTCGATCGGGTCCTCGATCGTGAGGATGTGGCCCTTGATGCGCTTGTTGATGTCGTCGATCATCGCCGCCAGCGAGGTCGACTTGCCCGAGCCGGTCTTGCCGGTCACCAGGATCAGCCCGTTGCTGGCGCGGCTCAGTTCGTAGACCGCCGGCGGCATCTTGAGCTGCTCGAGCGTGAGCGCGCTGGACGGTATCGCCCGGAACACCGCGCCCATGCCGCCCAGCTGCCGCAGCACGTTGACGCGGAAGCGGCCGTGGCCGGGCATCGCATAGGCGAAGTCCGCGCCGTCGTGCGCCTCGAAGCGCTCGACCGACTTCTTCGGCATGATCTCGTAGAGCGCCTGCTTCACGAAGTCCTGCTCCAGCGGCTCGGCGCGCAGCGGCTGCAGGTCGCCGTAGCGGCGGCAGCGCGGCGGGTCGCCGGCGATCAGGTGCAGGTCCGAACCCTTGCGCTTGAGGACTTCCTCCAGCAGTGCGTCGATCTGCGCCATGCGCCAGGGCCCTTCAGGTCGCCGGCGCCGGAGGCGGCGGCACCGCCATGGTCCGCGACAGCACCGTGGTGTCGGTGACGAATTTCTGCAGCAGCCGCTTCTCGGAGGCGTAGCTGAAGGCGTCGTCAGGGTCGATCTCGCGCGCCTGCACCGCTGCCAGCAGCGCCTGGTCGAACATCTGCATGCCGAAGTCCTTGCCCGTCTGCAGCTGGCTCGGCATCTGGTGCGTCTGGTCGGTCATGATCAGCTTGCCGATCGCCTTGGTCATGACCATGATCTCGCAGATCGCGCGACGGCCGCGGCCGTCGTGCGCCTTGACCAGCAGCTGCGTGATCACGGCCAGCAGGCTCTGCGACAGGAAGCTCTTGGTCTGCTCGCGCTCCTCGGCGGGCAGCGCGTCGACCATGCGGTCGATGGTCTTGACCGCGCTGGTGGTGTGCAGCGTGCCCAGCACCAGGTGGCCGGTCTCGGCCGCGGTCATCGCCATGCGGATGGTGTCGGCGTCGCGCAGCTCGCCCACCAGTATGACGTCGGGATCCTCGCGCATCGCCGCGCGCACGCCCTCGGCGAAAGTCGGGATGTGCGTGCCGAGCTCGCGCTGGATGATCTGCGCCTGCTTGCTGCGGTGGACGAACTCGATCGGGTCCTCGAGGCTGATGATGTTGAGCTTGCGGGTGCGGTTCAGCAGGTCGATCATCGCCGCGAGCGTGGTCGACTTGCCGGTGCCGGTCGAGCCGGTGACCAGGATCATGCCCTGGTGGTAGTCGCACAGCTTCTGGATCACGGGCGGCAGGTGCAGGCTCTCGAGCGTCGGCACGTCGGCCGGAATGGCGCGGAAGGTGGCGCCGACGCCGGTGTCCTTGCGGTACACGTTGACGCGGAAGCGGCCGCCATCGGCGGAGACGTAGGAGAAGTCGAGGTCGTGGCCGCGCATGAAGTTGTCGGCCTGGTTCGGGGTCAGGATCTCGCTGACGTAGCCCTCGAGCTCGGCGTCGCGCAGATCGCGGAACTTGATCGGCACCAGGTCGCCGTGCAGGCGCAGCATCGGCGGCACGCCGACCGCGAGATGGATGTCGGAGCAGCCCTGCTGCGTTCCGAGCTTCAGGAAGGCGTCGATGCGTGCCATCGTCAGGCCCTAGAGAAAGCGCTGCAGGGCGGCGCGCAATTCTTCCATGTTCTGGAAGCGCTTGGTCTTGTCGACGGCCATGGCGCGCACGATCAGGTCGCTGAGCTCGGGCGGCAACGCGGGGTTGATTTCGCGCGGTGGCCGTGCCCGGCCCTGCACGTGCTGGTACATGACCGCCATGTGGTCGCCGCGCGCGTAAGGAGGCACGCCGGTCAGCATCTCGTAGAGCATGACGCCGATGGCGTAGACGTCGGCGCGCTCGTCGACCTTCTTGCCGAGGATCTGCTCCGGCGCCATGTACTTGGGACTGCCGATCACGTAGCCGGTCTTGGTCAGGGCAGTGTCGCCCTCGCGATGCGCCGCCGCGACGCCGAAATCGACGATCTTGAGCAGCCCGGCGTCGTTGATCAGCACGTTGGCAGGCTTGAGGTCGCGGTGCACGATGCCGACCTGGTGCGCCACCAGCATGCCGGTGCACATGTCGATGCCGAACTGGATCGCGCGCTTGAGCGCCACTGGCTTCTCGTTGACGATCTCGGCGCCCAGGGTGTGGGACGGGAAGTACTCCATCGAGATCGCGTAGTTGCCCTGGATGAACAGGAAGTCATAGATGCGGATCACGTTCTGGTGGGTGATCTTGCGAGAATAGCGCAGTTCGTGGACGAAGCGCTTCATGACTTCCTCGTCCTCGGCGACGTTGGGGTTCAGGAACTTGAGGATCAGCCGCTCGTCGACCACCGTGTCCTCGATCAGCAGCACGGTGCCGAAGGCGCCCTTGCCGATCTTGTCGATGAACTTGTAGCGGCCCTCGATCACGTCGCCGGGCTTGAGCGTGGCGATGTCGAGCCGCTGCGCGGTCGACATTGCGGCCTGCTGCAGCGTCTGCGCGATCTCCTTCTCCGGGATCAGCAGCGTGCGGGCCGCACCGGCCTGCGGTGACGGCGGCGCGCGGCCGACGGTCGGCCGCGGCGGCTGGGTGCCGGAGGGCGCGGAGCCGGCGCCGCCGGCGGCGCGCGTGCCCGACATCGCCAGCAGCTGGTAGTTGGAGGCGAAGCGCACCTCGAGCTCGGTCAGCGCCCGCTGCGCGGCGAGCGCCACGGTCTGGTCGGCATTGCTCGCCTGGCCCTGGAGTTGCGAACTGATCTGGTCCGCCAGGTCCTCGGTGGCGAGCTTGGCCAGGGCGCCGATCGCCTCGACGCGGATCTCCTTCTCGCTGCGGTCGAGCAGCGGCGTGACCAGGCCGACGTGCGCAGCGTTGCCGAGCTTGCCGACGGCGCGCACGATCACTGGCAGCGACTTAGGCGGCGCCGCCTTGAGCATCTCCAGCAGCCGCGGCACGGCCTTGGCGCTGCCGATCTCGGCCAGCGCGTCGACCGCGCGCTCGCTGACCCACCAGTCCTTGTCGCGCGTGGCCTCGATGAGCTGCGCGACCGCGCGCTCGTCCTTGGTCTGGTTCAGGATCTCGATGGCGGTGCGGCGCACGTCCTCGTCCTTGTCGCGCGCCAGCTCCAGCACCGAGTCGATGACCTTCGGGCCGCCGATCTTGCCGAGCGCGTCGCCGGCGCGCGAGCGCACCCACCAGTCGGCGTCCTTGATCGCCGCGATCAGGAACTTGACCGACTTGATGTCGCCGATCTCGTTCAGCACCTCGACCGCCGCGCGCCGCGCGTATTCGTTCTCGTTGCCGAGCACCGACACCAGGTGGCGGATCGTTTCCGGATCGCGCGCCTTGACCAGCACCTCGACGGCGCGATTCTGCACCTCGATTTCCGGATCGAGCAGCAACGCGCAGATGCGCTCGACCTCGATCGGGCCGTCCATCTTGGCCAGGGCGGCGAGGGCGGCGGAACGCACCAGCTTGTTGCCGTCGTTGAGCTGCGCCTGCAGCGTCGTGCGCACGTCCGGGCGGTTGAAGCGGCCGATGATGTTCAGGATCAGCAGCCGCGCCATCGTGTCCTTGCCCTGCAGGCGTCCGAGCAACTCGGGCACGCTGGCGTCGGTCGCCACCTCGCCGATGATGCGGAACAGGGCGGTCTTCTCGTTGGCCTCCTGCGCGTAGGCGGCCGTCAGCAGTTCGCGCACGCTGAAGCGGTTGCGCTGTGCATTGATGACCTCGAGCACCGCGGACTTGGAGATGCCGGGCTTGGCCAGTGCCTGCAGCAGCAGGTTCGGCGGGTAGCCTGTCGAGCTGGTCAGGGCCCAGGACACACCAGCGATCACCCGCGGGCTGCCCTGCACCAGCGCGTCCACGAATATGGGGAAGGTCCTGGTGTTGGCGAGCGCCCCGAGCACGTCCACGAGCGCCAGGGTGGCGTGCTTGTCGGCGTCCGGCAGCGCCGCCAGCACTGATTCGATGACCGCCGGGCCCAGATCCTTGAGCTTGGCCACCGCCTTCTGGGCCTCGGGATCCAGGACGTTGCTCGACAACTTGATCTGGGCGATCAGCCGGTCGGCGCGGAAATTGGAAAAAAAGCTCATGGATTGAACATTATGCCACGCCCCGCCATGGCGCCTGTGACCTGCGTCCGGTCTGCGCGCCGCCCCGCGACCGGCTAGAATCGGCGCCCCCAAGCCGCCCCCGCCGATCCCCGCGAAATGACTGACACGGTCCACACAATTCGCACTGCCGTCGAGCAGTACACCGACCCCTACCTCGACCAGACGCTGCTCGAGGCCGGGGCGCTCGCGCATTTGCGGGTCAGTGAAAATGAGATCGGCGGCACAATCGAACTGGGCATCCCGGTCATCGGCTATGTCGAGCAGTTCCGGTCCGCCCTGGCCGCGCACCTGGCTGCGGCCGGCTTCCCCGGCCCCAGGGTCAGGGTGGAGCTGCGCGGGGTCATCGCCACACACAGCGTACAGCGGCCGCTCAAGCCCCTGCCCGGCGTCGGCAACATCGTAGCGGTGGCGAGCGGCAAGGGCGGGGTGGGCAAGTCCACGGTCGCCGTCAACCTGGCCCTGGCCTGGGCTGCCGGGGGAGCGCGGGTGGCCATCCTCGATGCCGACATCTACGGGCCCAGCCAACCCCTGATGTTGGGACTTTCGGGGCAGCGCCCCACGGCCCCGGATGGCAAGCATCTGGTGCCGCTCGAAGCCCACGGCGTCAAGGCCATGTCGATCGGCTTCCTGGTCGACCCCGCGCAGGCCGTGGTCTGGCGGGGACCGATGGTCACGCAGGCCCTGACGCAGTTGCTGGGCGACACGGCCTGGGGAGACCTCGACTACCTCGTGGTCGACATGCCGCCCGGCACCGGCGACATACAGCTTACGCTCGCGCAGCGCGTGCCGGTTTCCGGCGCGCTGATCGTGACGACACCGCAGGACATTGCGCTCGCCGATGCCCGCAAGGGTCTGGCGATGTTCGAGAAGGTCGCGGTGCCCGTGCTCGGCATCGTCGAGAACATGAGCCTGCACGTATGCTCGAATTGCGGCCACGTCGAGCACATATTCGGCGCCGGCGGCGGCCAGCGCCTGGCGGCCGAGGCGGGCGTGCGGCTGCTCGGCGTATTGCCGCTCGACGCCCGGATACGCGCCGAGGCCGACGGCGGCGCGCCCACGGTCGTGAGCGCGCCTGGCACGCCGCGCGCCGCTGCCTACGTCGAGATGGCGCGGCAC
The DNA here is from genome assembly GCA_963778855.1 of uncultured Gammaproteobacteria bacterium. Classification (GTDB taxonomy): domain Bacteria; phylum Pseudomonadota; class Gammaproteobacteria; order Steroidobacterales; family Steroidobacteraceae; genus FEN-1191. Next base: position 745,919 of record CAVZWC010000002.1, read on the forward strand.
GTGGCCGGCGCCCTCGCGCGCCGCGGGCGCGACCGGCGCGGCCAGTTCCCGCAGATCGTGGTCGAGGAGAGCTAGGCTCAGGCCCTGCCCATGAGCATCAAGTCAGACCAGTGGATCCGGCGCATGGCGGCGCAGGCGCGCATGATCGAGCCGTTCTCGGCCGAGCAGGTGCGCGCGGTCGACGGGCACAAGATCATCTCCTACGGCACCTCGAGCTACGGCTATGACGTGCGCTGTGCCAGCGAGTTCAAGATCTTCACCAACATCAATTCCACTATCGTCGACCCCAAGCATTTCGACGCCAAGAGCTTCGTCGACGTCACGGCGGACGTGTGCATCATCCCGCCGAACTCCTTCGCGCTGGCGCGCACGGTGGAATACTTCCGCATCCCGCGCTCAGTGCTGACCGTGTGCCTCGGGAAGTCGACCTACGCGCGCTGCGGCATCATCGTCAACGTCACGCCGCTGGAACCGGAATGGGAAGGCCACGTCACGCTCGAGTTCTCGAACACGACGCCGCTGCCGGCCAAGATCTACGCCAACGAGGGCGTCGCGCAAATGCTGTTCTTCGAATCGGACGAGGTGTGCGCGACTTCCTACCGCGACCGCGGCGGCAAGTACATGGGGCAGCAGGGCGTGACCCTGCCCAAGGCCTGATCCGCCTCGCGGTGCGCCCGCCGGCCCCAATCGGCCCTAATCGCGATGGACCGAGAGCAGCTTCATGGTCCACTCGACCTTGCCCTTGTACTGCTGCTCGGCCTTGACCGGTATGTAGCCCAGCGCCGGCGCGCACCAGAAGCGGGTGCTGCGCGGTGAATTCTGCTTGTGGCTGCGGTAGATGACGGTGGCGAGCTCGCCCGCCGGGGTCTGCAGCGTCTCGGTGCCGACTTCCGAATAATCGTAGTCGCGGATGCCGTTCGGGTCGAACAGCGAGATCCCGGCCGGGACCTGGCCATTGGCCAGCGCATTGATCAACGCCACCTGCACCGAGAGGTCGTCCTGCACCCCGGGCTTGAGCGCCATGTCGATCGGCCGCTCGTCGAAGTAGCCGCGGGCGCGGTTGGCGCCCCAATCGAAGTGCAGTTCCGCCTTGGTCTCATCGCCATCAGACGTGGTCGCCGTGAATAACAGCGGCCGCACGGCTGCCGGATCGACGCTCATGCGGCTGGTCAGCGTCAGCGAGGCCTTGGGCACCAGCCGGAACAATCCGCTCGGTCGATTGCGGTTGATGTAGGTCCAGCTGCCGGGCGAGTCCGCGCGCAGCTCGAAGCTCGCCGTGCCGCCGGTGAAGCCGTGCCAGCTGACCTCGTAGCTGGTTTGGAACGGGCGCAGCGGCACCGGCGACTCCGGTGGCGCGGGCGCTGCGGCCAACGCGGCGCCGGCCAGTCCGGCGGCGGCGCATCCGAGCAGTGGGGCGGCACGATGGCTCATGTCGGCGAGTCTCCGGCAATCCGCAGCTGTGGCCGCCGCAACGGCTGGCCGTCCAGGCAGGGCACGTCGCCGGCCCACTGCAGCCGGCCGGAGGCGATCCAGCCGATCACCTCGGGGTAGATGATGTGTTCCTGTCGCTGAACGCGGGCTGAAAGGCTCGCCACGGTGTCGCCGGCGAGCACCGGCACCCGGGCCTGCAGCACGACCGGCCCGGCGTCGAGCTCGTCCGTTACGTAATGCACGCTCGCGCCGTGCACCTGCTCGTGGGCCTGCAGCACCCGCTGGTGCGTGTGCAGTCCCGGATAAGCGGGCAGCAGCGAAGGGTGTATGTTGAGCATCGCGCCCTGGTAGCGACGGACCAGAGCCGGCGAGAGCACCTTCATGAAGCCGGCCAGCGCGACGACCCGCGCGCCGCTCGCATTGATGGCGGCAGCCAGCGCCTGTTCGAAGCCGGCCCGCTGGGGATAGTCACGCGCCGGCACCACGCTGACCTCGAGGCCGAGCTGCCGCGCCAGTTCGATGCCGCCGGCACCAGGCCGGTCGGCGATCACGCGCACCACCCGCGCGCCGATGAGTCCGCTGGCGCAGGCCTGCGCGATCGCGACCATGTTGCTGCCGCGGCCGGAGATGACGACCGCGAGCGCCAGTGGCGGCGCCACCTTCATGGCCCAAGGCTGACGCCGCCGTCGCCGCGCCGCACTTCGCCGATGAGCCGGGCATCCTCGCCCTGCGCGCGCAGCAGCTCGAGCGCCCGCTCGGCATGGGAGGCCCCGACGATCACGACCATGCCGATGCCGCAGTTGAAGGTCCGATGCATCTCGGCGTCGCTGACATTGCCGGTTCGCGCCAGCCATTCGAACACCGGATCGCGCGGCCAGCTGCCGCGGCGCAGACGGACCTCGCTGCCGGCGGGCAGCACGCGCGGGATGTTGTCGGTCAGCCCGCCGCCGGTGATGTGGGCCAGCGCGTGCACGGCGCCGGGCAGCACGGGCGAGCGCAGCAGCGCGAGCAACGAGCGCACGTAGATGCGCGTCGGCGCCAGCAGGCGGTCGAACAGCGGGCGTCCCTCAAGTTCGGTCGTGGCTCCGGCGCCGCTGACCTCGATGAGCTTGCGGATCAGTGAATAGCCATTCGAGTGCGGGCCGCTGGAGCACAGGCCGATGACCGCGTCGCCCGGCTGCACCCGCGAGCCATCGATGATCGCGTCGCGCTCGACGACACCCACGCAGAAGCCCGCCAGGTCGTAGTCGGCGCCGTGATACATGCCGGGCATCTCGGCCGTCTCCCCGCCGACCAGGGCCGCGCCAGCCTGGGCGCAACCTTCGGCAATGCCACCTATCACACTGGCAGCGACCTCGACATTGAGGTGCCCTGTCGCGTAGTAGTCGAGGAAGAACAGCGGCTCGGCGCCCTGCACGACGACGTCATTGACGCACATGGCCACGAGGTCGATGCCGATGGTGGAGTGGCGCCCGGTGTCTATTGCCAGCCGCAGCTTGGTGCCGACACCATCAGTGCCGGAAACCAGCACCGGCTGGCGGTACCCCGCGGGGATCCCGACCATGGCCCCGAAGCCGCCGATGCCGGCCAGGACTTCCGGGCGCTGCGTACGCCTGACGAGCGGCTTGATGCGTTCGACCAGTTCGTCGCCGGCGTCAATGTCGACGCCGGCGTCGCGGTAGGTGTAGCTGCGCTTGTGGTTCATGCGGACTCTATAATCGGGCGCGTTATAGTAGCCGATGCCATGCGCCATCTGCCCAACATCATCTGCCTGTGCCGGATCGCGCTGATCTGGCCGATCATCGCCGGTCTGGTCGGCGGCGCCTACGAGCGCACCCTGCTGCTGTTCGCCGTGGCGGCCTTCAGCGACGGGCTGGATGGCTGGTTGGCGAAGCGCTTCGGCTGGACCAGCCGCATCGGCGCCTGGCTCGACCCGCTCGCCGACAAGCTGCTGCTGGTGTCGGTGTTCCTGGTCCTGACCTGGCTGGGCCTGGTTCCCCGATACCTGGCGGTCGCAGCCGTCGGGCGTGACGTGCTGATCAGCTTCGGCGCGATGGTCTACAGCGTGGCCTGGGGGCCGCTGCGCGGCCGGCCGATACTATCGAGCAAGATCAACACCGTGTTGCAGATCGCCTACGTGCTGCTGGTGGTGGTCCATGCGCAGTGGGCCCAGCCGCCTGCGACCGTGCTGCAGGCGCTCGCCGCGGCCACGTTCGCCACGGTGCTCTACAGTGGCGTGGCCTACCTGCGCGAATTCACGCAGCGGGCGCTGCAACCGGCCGTGACCTCCTAGCGATCATGCGCCAGCTGCCCCTGAGCGTGCGCCTGCACGATCGCGCGCTTTTCGAGAGCTTCCTGCCTGGCGACAATGCCGTGGCGCTCGCGCAGTTGGTGTCGCTGGCGGGAGCGGTGCGGCCTGGCCTGGTGTGGCTATGCGGCCCCGAGGCGAGCGGCAAGACCCATCTATTGCAGGCGCTGTGCGCGCGCGCCGGCGCAGGGGCGGCGTACGTGCCGTTGTCGCAGCTGCTGCCCTACGGCGCGGAGGCGCTGGCCGACTGGCAGGGCGCCCGCTGGCTTTGCCTCGATGAGGTCGCGGCGGTGGTCGGTGGCGCCGACTGGGAGCGCGCGCTGTTCGCGGCCTTTCGCGACTGCGAGGAGCGTGGTGCCAGCCTGCTCATGGCCGCGCGCGCTGCGCCGCCAGAGCTGCGCTTCGAGTTGCCCGACCTGGCCTCGCGCTGTGCCGCGGGGCAGCGGCTGGCGCTGCGCCCGCTGGACGAGGAGCAGCAGTGCGCCGCGTTGCAGCTTCGTGCCCGGCAGCGAGGCTTCGAACTGCCCGAGGAGACTGCGCGCTACCTGCAGCGCCGCTTGCCGCGCGACATGCATAGCCTGTTCGGGGTTCTCGAAGAACTCGATGCGGCTGCGCTCGCGGCGCAACGACGTGTAACCGTGCCATTCATTCGGGACCTCCTGGCGCAGCGCGTGGCGAAATCAGGGTCGTGAGCGCGGCCAAGGGCCGCGGCCGCATTCGGGGCAATCAAGTCGCTCCCCGATACTCGCTTGGTTGATTGCCCCGAATGCGTCCACGCCCCTCGGCCGCGCACGTGGCTTGATCTTGCCGAGCACCGGGATCTCCGTGAGAGAGGATAGCCGCGCCCATGCCTGGGGTGCGGATGAGCTGCCGCGCCGAACTCATTCGTGAATGCGCGCTGGGGCGCGGGTGCGATTGGGCCAATCAACCAAGCGAGTATCGGGGAGCGACTTGATTGGCCCAATCGCGACCGGGCCCGAGCGCGCGCTCGCGATGCGAATCAACTACGGCCCAGGTCGTCCGCCCCATTCCAATACCGCGTCCATCGCGTGACCACGCGATCCGGGTACTCGCGACTGCGCGTGCTGCCGTTGTAGCGCGCCGAGCGCGCGCCGCACGTCGTTGTGCTCGGCCTCGAGGTAGTAGCGCAGGATCGCGCAGCCCATGCGGATGTTGGGCTCGATGGTGCACGAGTTCGTGGCGGTGCATGCCGAGCTGCTCGGGCCAGAACGGCATGACCTGCATCAAGCCCGACGGCGCCGGCGCTCGAGACCGCCCAGCGGTCGAAGCGGCTCTCGACGTCGAGCACGGCGAGCACCAGGCCGGGCGGCAGCGGCGCGGCGCCCGCGCGGTGGGTCTCGCAGTACACCGTGCTGCAGGATCGCGACCCGCTCGTCGTGATCGGCCATGAATGGCGCAGCCGCGGCTCCATCAGCTTGTACCAGACCGCGGAGTCGTATTGGTCGCCGAAGCACTCGGTGCTGCGATGGCCTGCTGCACCACGACGCGCAGTTCCGGATCCTGCTGGGCGCCAACGGCGGCAGCAGCGCCGGCGGCGCCCGCGCGCAGCGACGCGCAGGCGGCGAGCGCGACCAGCAGCGCGCGCGCAGCCCTAGAACTTGAGCTGGGCCTTGACGAAGGCGACCGCGGAGTCAAGCGGCAGGTCCTGGCTGTCGGTGGCGCGCCGGTGCCGGTACTCGAGCTGCCGGCACTCGATGCCGCGCTCGCCGACCACCAGCCGGTGCGGGATGCCGAGCAGCTCGGCGTCGGCGAACTTGACGCCGGGCCGCGCGTCGCGGTCGTCGTAGAGCACCTCGATGCCGGCGGCGGTGAGCCGCTGCGTACAGGCCGTCGGCCGCGGTCGCGCACGCGCTGGCGACTTCTGCAGGTTGATGGGGACGAGCACCACATGGAAGGGTGCGATCGGCGTCCGGCCAGATGATGCCACGCTCATCGTGATTCTGTTCGATGGCCGCCGCCACGATGCGCGTCACACCGATGCCATAGCAGCCCATGAACATGGTGACCGCCTTGCCCGGATTCGTCGAGCACCGCGGCCTTCATGGCTTCGCTGTACTTGCGGCCGAGCTGGAAGATGTGGCCGACCTCGATGCCGCGCGCGATCTGCAGCGTGCCCTTGCCCGTGGGACTGGGGTCGCCGGCGACCACGTTGCGCAGGTCGGCCGCCGGCGGCTCGGGCAGGTCGCGGCCCCAGTTCGACGCCGCGTCAGGTGCTGTCCTGCTCGTTGGCGCCGCAGACGAAGTCGGCAACGCCAGCGCCGCGTGGTCGGCGTAGACCGGGCAGCGCAGGCCGACCGGCCCGACGAAGCCGGGCTCGGTGCCGGAGGCCGCGCGCACCGCGGTCGGCGCTCGCCATGCGCAGCGGGCTCGCGACCCCGGGCAGCTTCTGCGCCTTGACGGCATTCAGCTCATGATCGCCGCGCAGCACGAGCGCGACGACGCCGCCGTCGGTGCCCTCGACGAGCAGCGGTCTTGAGGCAGCGTTCGGGTGGCGTCTTCAGGAAGGCGCCGACGGTCGGCGATGGTGCTCATGCCGGCGTCGCCACCTTCTCGAGCGGCTGCGTCGGGGCGGGGCGCGGCTGGTCGGCGGCAGCGGCCGGCGCGCAGCTCCGAGGTTGGCGGCGTAGTCGTCGCCATCGGAGAACACGATCGCATCCTCGCCCGAGTCGGCCAGCACGTGGAATTCCTGCGGAGGTGCTGCCGCCGATCGCGCCGGTGTCGGCCTGCACCGCGCGGAACTTGAGCCCCAGGCGCGTGAAGATGCGCGATGTAGGCGTCGTACATCGCCGCGTAGCCCCTGGCGCAGCGAGGCCTCGTCGACGTGGAAGGAGTACGCGTCCTTCATGATGAACTCGCGCGCGCGCATGACGCCGAAGCGCGGCCGGATCTCGTCGCGGAACTTGGTCTGGATCTGGTAGAAATTGACCGGCAGCTGGCGGTAGCTCTGCAGCTCGCGCCGCGCGATGTCGGTGATGACCTCTTCGTGCGTCGGCCCGATGACGAAGTCGCGCTCGTGGCGGTCCTTGAAGCGCAGCAGCTCCGGCCCGTACTCGCTCCAGCGGCCCGACTCCTGCCACAGCTCCGCCGGCTGCACCGCCGGCATCAGCAGCTCGAGCGCGCCGGCGCGGTCCATCTCCTCGCGGATGATGCGCTCGACCTTGCGCAGGACGCGCAGGCCCATCGGCAGCCAGCTGTAGAGGCCGGCCGCGAGGCGGCGGATCAGCCCGGCGCGCAGCATGAGCTGGTGGCTGACGACCTCGGCCTCGGCGGGAGTCTCCTTGATGGTGTTGATCGGGTATTCGCGGAAGTCGCATCGCAAGCGCGCCAAGGTGGCCAGGGCCCGGCAATCCTAGCAGATGGCCGCGGGCGGGCGCCGGTTGGACGCGGGAGAGGCGGGCACCTATGATGCGGCGTACATGGACGATCGAGCTTCCGACCGGGCTGCGCCGCCGCGCCGGCGCGCGCATCTACCTGCTGCCGAACCTGCTGACCACGGGCTGCCTGTTCTCGGGCTTCTACGCCATCGTCGCGGCGATCGACGGCAACTTCGAGCGCGCCGGCATCGCGGTGTTCGTGGCGATGCTCTTCGACGGCCTCGACGGCCGCGTCGCGCGCTGGACCCACACCGAGAGCGCCTTCGGCAAGGAGTACGACAGCCTCGCGGACATGGTCGCCTTCGGCGTCGCGCCGGCGATCGTCTCCTACCAGTGGGGCGTGGCGCGGATCGCCGAGTACGGGCGCGCCTGGGGGCGGCTCGGCTGGCTGGCGGCTTCTTCTACGCGGTCGCGGCGGCGCTGCGGCTGGCGCGCTTCAATACCCGCGTCGGCACGGCCGACAAGCGCTACTTCGAGGGCCTGCCGAGCCCGTCGGCGGCGGCGGTCGTCGCGGCGTTCATCTGGTGCTCGCAGCGAATGGCGCGAGCCGGGCCTGCCCGGACTCATCCTCGCCTTCGCGGTGACCGCGCTCGCCGGCGCGCTGATGGTCAGCCGCTTCAGCTACCCGAGCTTCAAGCACTTCGACCTGCGCAAGCCGGTGCGCTTCGTCTGGCTGGTCGCTGGTGCCGCTGCGCCTTCGTGCTGATCGCGCCTCGACCCGCCGCGCGTGCTGCTGCTGCTGTTCGGCAGCTACGCGCTGTCGGCGCCGCTGGCCTGGTGCTGGCGGCGCCTGCGCCGCCGGCCAGCGCGCCGAGCGCGCGGCGGCCCATGACGGCGCGCGACGCCGCGCTGCGCGACGCAATACCTCGCAGGCGCTCGGCATCGATCGATGGCGGCCGCGCCACGCCGCGGACTCGCGCAGGTGCGCCGGCCGCCGCAGCGCCGGCGCACGCCGCCGTCCGGCTCGACTGGGAGCAGCTGCGCGGCCGCGGTGCGCGGCTGCACTGCGCTGCGGCGCTGCACGCCACCCGCACCCAGACCGTGTTCGGCGTCGGCAATCGCCGCGCCGAGCTGGCTCGTGGTCGGCGAGGCGCCCGGGGCCGACGAGGACCGCCAGGGCGAGCCGTTCGTCGGCCGCGCCGGCCAGCTGCTCAATTCGATGCTGCGGGCGCATCGGGCTCGACCGCGCGAGACCGTGTACATCGCCAACGTGCTCAAGTGCCGGCCGCCGGGCAATCGCGACCCGACGCCCGAGGAGGTGGCGCTGCTGCCTGCCGTACCTGCAGCGCCAGATCGAGCTGCTTGGCCCGCGGCTGATGCTCGCGGTCGGGCGCATCGCCGCGCAGAACCTGCTCGCCACCGACACGCCGATCGGCAAGCTGCGCGGCGCCGTGCACCGCTTCGGCGCGCACGACATTCCGCTGATCGTGACCTATCACCCGGCCTATCTGCTGCGCAGCCCGGCGAGAAGCGCAAGGCCTGGACCGACTTGCGCCTGGTGCGTGGCGAGCTGGCGCGGCTGCGTGCCGCCGCGACTCCATCCTGAGCCATGGCGGCGGCGAGCGAGACATCGGGATTGCCGCAGGTACGGCTCCGGCCCATGACCGAAGGCGACCTCGGCGCGGTGGTCGGCATCGAACGCAGCGTCTACCCGTTTCCGTGGAGCGAGGGCATCTTCCGCGACTGCCTGCGCGTCGGTTACACTGCCGCGTCCTCGAGCTCGACGGCCGCTGGTCGGCTACGGGATCGTCGCGAGCGGGGCCGGCGAGGCGCACCTGCTCAACGTCTGCGTGCGCGAGGAGTTCCGCAACCGCGGCTTCGGCCGGGCGCTGCTGGCCGGGCTCCTGCAGCAGGCGGCCGGCGCCGGCGCCGCGGTGATCTTTCTCGAGGTGCGGCCGTCGAACACGGCCGCGATCCGGCTGTACGAGGCGCATCGGCTTCGAGCAGGTCGGGCTGCGCGCGGCTACTACCAGGCGCTCGAGGGTCGCGAGGACGCCGCTGGTCATGCGGCGCGCGCCGGCATCCGACGCCGCCTGAGCCACCGCCATGACTGCCCGACGCGCGAGATCCTGCGGCGCCGCACGTTCGCGATCATCTCGCACCCGGACGCCGGCAAGACCACGCTCACCGAGAAGCTGCTGCTGTTCGGCGGCGCCATCCAGATGGCCGGCACCGTCAAGGGCCGCAAGGCCGCGCGCCACGCGACCTCCGACTGGATGCGCCTCGAGCAGCAGCGCGGCATCTCGGTGACCTCCTCGGTGATGCAGTTCCCGTACCGCGACTGCATCGTCAACCTGCTCGACACGCCGGGCCACGAGGACTTCTCCGAGGACACCTACCGCACGCTGACCGCGGTCGACTCGGCGCTCATGGTCATCGACTGCGCCAAGGGCGTCGAGGAGCGCACCATCAAGCTGATGGAGGTGTGCCGCCTGCGCGACACGCCGATCATGACCTTCGTCAACAAGCTCGATCGCGACGGGCGCGCGCCGATCGAGCTGCTCGATGAGATCGAGAGCGTGCTGCAGATCCACCCGGCGCCGCGTCACCTGGCCGATCGGCATGGGGCGCGAGCTGCGCGGCATCTACCACCTGCTCGAGGACCGCATCTACGTCTACGAGGCCGGCGAGCGCGGCCGCGTCGGCGAGCAACCGCGTGATCGACGGCCTGCGAGTCGCGCGGCCGCGCGCGAGTTGCTCGGCGCAGGCGCGCGCGGCCTTGCGCGAGGAGATCGAGCTGGTGCGCGGCGCGAGCGCCGCCTTCGAGTCGCGCCGCCTATCGCGCCGGACGGCAGACGCCGGTGTTCTTCGGCTCGGCGATCAACAACTTCGGCGTCGAGGAGCTGCTGCGCCGCGTTCGTCGAGCACGCGCCGGCGCCGCTGCCGCGCGCGACGCCACGAGCGCAGCGTCGAGCCGCTCGAGCCGAAGCTCACCGGCTTCGTGTTCAAGATCCAGGCCAACATGGATCCGGCGCACCGCGACCGCATCGCCTTCATGCGCCTGTGCTCGGGCCGCTACCAGCGCGGCATGCGCCTGTACCACGTGCGGCTCGGCAAGGAAGTGCGCGTCGCCGATGCGCTGACGTTCATGGCCGCCGACCGCGCGCAGGCCGAGGAGGCCTACGCCGGCGACATCATCGGCCTGCACAACCACGGCACGATCAACATCGGCGACACCTTCACCGAGGGCGAGGCGCTCGACCTTCACCGGCATCCCGAACTTCGCGCCGGAGATGTTCCGGCGCGCGGTGCTCAAGGATCCGCTGACGCATGAAGGCGCTGCAGAAGGGCCTGTCGCAGCTGTGCGAGGAGGGCGCGACGCAGCTGTTCCGGCCGCTGCGCAACAACGACCTGATCCTCGGCGCCGTCGGCCAGCTGCAGTTCGAGGTGGTGGCCTTCCGCCTGCAGGACGAGTACAGCGTGCAGTGCGTGTTCGAGACCATCAACGTGCACACCGCGCGCTGGGTCGAGCGCCGCGCGATCCGGCGCAAGCTCGAGGAGTTCCGCGGGCCGCGCCTACGACCACCTGGCGCTCGATCACGCCGGCGCGCTGGTCTACCTCGCGCCCTCGCGCGTCAATCTGCAGCTGACCATGGAGCGCTGGCCGGAGATCCGCTTCCGCGAGACGCGCGAGCACCAGGCGGGGCACAGCGAATGAGCAGCCCATGAGCGGCGCGCGCGCCGCGCCTTCCGGGCGGGCGCCGCCCGGCCAGGAAGATGAGGCGCGCGTGCGCCGGCGCGCGCAGCGTGCCTGGGCACTGACTGCCTGGGCCAACCACGCCTTCGTGACCACCGTGCTGGTGGGCTTCTTCCCGATTTTCCTCAACAAGTACTGGGCCGCCGACCTGCCGGGCACGCGCTCGACGCTTTACCTCGGCATCGCCAACTCCTCGGCCAGCCTGGTGGTGATGCTGCTGGCGCCGTGGCTCGGCGCGCTGGCCGATCGGCGCGGACAGCGCAAGCGCTGGCTCGGGCTGTTTACGCTGCTTGGCATCGTCGCCACCGCGCTGCTGGCGACGATCGGGCGCGGCGGCTGGTCGCTGGCGCTGCCGGTGTTCGCGCTCGCCTCGATCGGCTTCTTCGGTGGCTCCTCGTTCCAGGATGCGCTGCTGGTGCAGGTGGCGACGCCCGCCGAGTCCAATCGCGTGTCGGCCTATGGCTTTGCCTACGGCTACCTGGGCGGGGGACTGCTGCTGGTGATCAACGTGCTACTGGTGACGCGCCCCGACTGGTTCGGCCTGCCGGACGCGGCCGCCGCGACCCGCGTCGCCTTCCTCGACGTCGCGGTGTGGTGGGCCCTGTTCACGCTGCCGTTGTTCCGCCATGTCCCCGAGGCGCCGCCGACTGCCGAAGCTTCCGGCTGGGCCGAGCTGCGCGCCAGCCTGCGCAAGATCCTCGCGGATCGGCTCGTGTTCCGGTTCCTGCTCGCCTATTGGCTGTACATTGACGGCATCGGCACGCTGCAGCAGATGGCGGTGGACTTCGGCGCGAAGCTGGGGCTGCCGACCTCGGCGCTGATCAAGGCGCTGCTGATGGTGCAGTTCATCTCGTTCCCTGCGGCGCTGGTGTTCGGCCGCATCGGCGACCGGATCGGCGCGCGGCCGGCGATCCTGATCGGCCTGGCGGTGTTCGTGTTCGTGACCGGCTGGGCGCTGTTCCTGCAGTCGGCGTGGCAGTTCTACGTGCTGGCCGCGCTGGTGGCCTGCGTGCAGGGGGGCGTGCAGTCGCTGTCACGCTCATTGTTCTCATTGTTGATACCGCGCGAGCGCGCCGGCGAATACTTCGGCTTCTACAACATGCTCGGCAAGTTCGCCGCCTTCGTCGGTCCGCTGCTGGTCGGTGTGATGGGTGCGGTCAGCGGCAGCCCGCGCGTCGGCGTGTCCTCGCTGGTGCTGCTGTTCCTCGCCGGCGCGGTGTTGCTGTGGCGGGTGCGCGTGCCCCACCGGGCCTGACGGACGTATACGGGGTCCGCGCTCAGGCGACCAGGTTCCGCGGCCGGCCCTGCGCCCAGCTCTCGATGTTGATGCGCAGCTCCTCGGCCAGGGTCCGCATCGCGCCCGCCGACGCCCAGGCCACGTGCGGCGTGATCACGAAGTTAGGCAGCCGTAGTTGCAGCAGCGGATTGCTGGCGGCGGGCGGTTCGACCGACAGCACGTCGAAGCCGGCCCCGGCGATGGTGCCGGCGCGCAGGGCGGCGGCGAGCGCCGCCTCGTCGACCAGGCCGCCGCGCGCGGTGTTGATCAGGATGGCGTTGCGCTGCATGGTCGCAATCTCGCGCGCGCCGATCAGACCGCGGGTCGCGGCGGTCAGCGGGCAATGCAGCGTGACCACGTCCGCGGCCGCCAGCAACTCACGCAGGCCGATGCGGCCCGCGCTGCCGGCTGGATGCGACGGGCTGGCGGCGCACAGCACGCGCATGCCGAAGCCTTCGGCGAGCGCCGCCGTGGCCCGGCCGATGGAGCCTGCGCCGATGATGCCGATCACCGATCCGTGCAGGTCCTCGAGCGGCGCTTCGTAGGCGCAGAACTGTTGGGAGCGCTGCCAGGCGCCATCGGCCACCAGCGCGGCGTAGCGCACGAGGTTGCGCCGCAACGCCAGCAGCAGCGCGAACACGTGCTCGGACACGGAGTGCACGGCGTAGTCACGGACGTTGCTGACGGCGATGTCGTGCGCGTGGCAGTAGCCGACATCGACGCAGTCATGGCCGGTGGCGGCGAGCGCGACCAACCGCAGCCCGCGCAACTGCGCCAGCGTCGCGGCCTCGAGCTCGACCTTGTTGATGATGGCGACGGTCGCGCCGGCGAGACGGCCGACTACCTCCTGCGGAGCGGTGTGCGGGTATTCCACGTAGGGATCGGCGCAGCGCGGCGCTGCGAAGCGCACCGGGAGCGAGTCCTTGTCGAGGAATACGATGCGCATAAGATGGATCCTGCCATCATAGCGAACCCACGGGTCCCCCATGTCCGCCGGCCCTGAGCTGCTGCGAAAGCTGTTCGACGCCGCCGTCGCCGCGGCCGATCCGGCGCGCGCCGTGGCCGTCGCGTTGCCGCCGCGGCCCGCGGGGCGCGTCCGCGTCGTCGGCGCCGGCAAGGCGGCGGCCGCAATGGCTGTCGCCGTCGAGGAAGCCTGGCCAGGGCCGCTGGCGGGCCTGGTCGTCACCCGTTACGGGCACGCGCTGCCCACACGTCGCATCACCGTGCTCGAGGCGGGCCACCCGGTCCCCGACGCGGCGGGGCTCGAGGCTGCGCGGCATATCGCGGCGCTGTGCACGGGACTTACGGCCGGCGACCTCGTGCTCGGCCTCTGGTCCGGCGGCGGATCGGCGCTCATGCCACTGCCACCGCCAGGCCTGACGCTCGCCGACCTCCAGGAGCTGAACCGAGCGCTGCTGGCCAGCGGCGCGACCATCCACGAGATGAATTGCGTGCGCAAGCACCTCTCGCAATTGCAGGGCGGGCGGCTGGGCGCGCGCTGCGCCCCGGCGCAGGTCGTGTCGCTGCTGATCTCCGACGTGCCGGGCGACAATCCGGCGGACATCGCCTCGGGCCCCTGCTGCGCCGATCCGGCGAGCTGCGCCGACGCCCTGCAGGTGCTCGAGCGCTACGGCCTGCAGGTGTCCGTGCGCGTTCGCGACTACCTCGAGCGCGCGCTCGACGAGACCATCAAGCCGGGCGACGCGCGGCTCGCGCGCTGCCGTAACCAGGTCATCGCCTCGCCACGCCAGGCCCTCGCCGCGGCCGCTCGCCTGGCGGAGGCGCAGGGCGTGACGCCGCTGATCCTCGGCGACAGCATCCAGGGCGAGGCGCGCGAGCTGGGCCGTGCGCAGGCCGGTCTCGCGCGGCGCGTGGCCGCGCGCTCCGAGGAGATTCCGTGCCCCTGCGTGCTGCTGTCCGGCGGCGAGTGCACGGTCACCGTGCGGCATCCGGGCCGGGGCGGGCGCAACGCCGAGTTCCTGCTCGGCGCGCTGCTGGAGCTCGGCGGCCTGCCGGGCGTGTACGCGCTCGCCGCCGATACCGATGGCATCGACGGCACCGAGGACAACGCCGGCGCGCGCATCGGACCCGACTCGCTCGCGCGCGCCGCCACCCTGGGCCTCGACGCGCGCGCCTTGCTCGATGCGAACGACAGCTACACGCTGTTCGCGGCGCTAGGCGATCTCGTCGTCACGGGACCGACGCGCACCAACGTCAACGACTTCCGCGCGCTGCTTATTGTCTGATGGCGGGGGATGCAGGCCGCACTTCGGCGCGCCGCAGGGTGCGGAGCGGGCCGATTTGTGGCAACTTAGGGCGATGGCGAAACCAGACCACGAACGCGGCACTGTGGCGGCGGGGCGACGCCGCTTCCTGCGCAGCATGGGGGTCGCGACGCTGGGCTTCGCGGCCGCTAAGGCGGTGCGGGCCGCCGGTGACGAGCGTCGCCAGGTCTCGTTCGTGCACACCCACACGGGCGAGCAGCTGACGGCGCAGTACTTCGATGCCGGGACCTACTGCGGCCCGGTGCTGCAGCAGGTCAACCAGCTGCTGCGCGATTTCCGCACCGAGACCGTGTTCCCGATCGACCCCGCGGTCCTAGATCGGCTCTACTGGCTGCGCTCGGCGCTGGGAAGCGATGAGCCCTTCCACGTGATCTCGGGGTACCGTTCTCCGGTCACCAACGCGGTGCTGCGGGCGCGCTCGAGCGGGGTCGCCGAGCACAGCCTGCACATGCAGGGTCGTGCGATCGACGTGCGCATGCCCGGGGTGTCCACGGCGCGGCTGGCGCTGCTGGCCCAGCGCCAGGCCGGCGGCGGCGTCGGCTACTACCGCGTGTCCGACTTCGTACACGTCGATACCGGGCGCGTGCGCGTCTGGGGCGACGCGATCGAGTCCTGAGCGTCCGTGCGCGCCCTCAGCTGTCGGTCCCGGAGAAGGGACTGTGGCGGCAATACTCACGCGCCGCGTCGATGAACGCGCGCAGCTCGAATGCGTCGGCCGGCGGCCCGTAGCGCAACTGCGCGTAGCGCCGCGCCAGCGCCACGACTGATTCCGCCGCGGGAGCCTCCAGCGCCAATCGTTCGCTGTACGCAAGCACGCCCTCGCTCGAGGCGCGCGGCCTGCCCAGGCGCGCCAGTCGCCGCTCGATCCGCAGCCAGGCGCGGGCCAGGGCATCGGGGCGCGCCGCGAGCGCCATGCGTCGCAGCGACCAGCTGATCCACGCCAGCCAGGCGATCATGCCGGCGCCCAGCGCCATCGCCAGCGATTGCCAGTCGCGATCGCCGAAGCCCAGCCGTCCGGCGAGCGCGAGCTGCCGGCTGAAATTGAAGCCGACGACGTCATCCTGCCACCAGGCGCTCATCGCATCCCAGGCCTGCAGCACGGTCGCCAGCCAGTTGGCGCCGCCCATGACACCGGCGCCGCCGAGGATCGCGTCGCCGCCGAATTGCAGGTACTCGCGATCCAGCCGCCCGGGCGCGATGACGGCCGTCGGATCGGCGCGCATCCAGCCACGCTCCGGCAGCCACACTTCGGTCCAGGCGTGCGCGGAGGACTGCCGCACCGTGAGGTAGCGGCCGACCGGGTTCCATTCGCCGCCCTGGTAGCCGGTGACGACGCGCGCCGGCACGCCGGCGGCCCGCATCAGCACCGCGAAGGCCGAAGCGTAGTGCCCGCAGAAACCCTGGCGCGTGACGAACAGCAGCTCATCGATCGCGTCGCGCCCGAGCCGCTGTGGCGCCAGCGTGTATTCGAAGCCGCCGCGGCGCAGGTAATCGAGCACCGCCGCGACGTAGGCCGCGTCGTCACTGGCCCCGGCGCGCAGGCGCAGCGCGAGTTCGCGCGTGCGTGGATTACGCGAGGCGGGCAGGGCCAGGTCGATGCGGCGATTGGCCGCCGAGAGTTGCTCGCGATGGATCGCCTGTGGATAGGAGCTCAATTCATAGCCTTGCGCCTGGGTGGCGGGCCGGCGCGCCATGAGCTGGAGGTCGCCGGTGTAGCCGGCCGTCGAAGCCGGCGGTGGCCGCGCCAGTTCGAGCGCGATCACGGTGCCGTGTGTGTTGGCCTCGAGCGTCTCGGTGTAGCGGTACTCGGGCCCGCGGTATTCCACCGTGCCCGCGCCTTCGCTGCCGCGGCGCCGATGCCAGCTGCGGCCGTCGAAGTCGCGCAGCACGGGACCGCGCCAGTAGCGCTCGGCCGGCGGGGGCAGGGGGCCGCTGAAGCGCACCCGCAGCGCCGGCTCGTCGGATTCCACGAGCCGTGCGATGTCGCCCGGGCTCATCTCGTCGCCGAGGCCGGTGATGGCCGTATCGGCATCGGGCAGCGTCCAGAACGCGCCCGGCAGGCGCGGGAAGAACAGGAACAGCACGAGCGCCAGCGGCAGGGCGTAGAGCAGCTGGCGGGCGGACTCGCGCAGCAGCGTGCGCGACGGCGGGACTGCACCGCCCGACAACCCGCGCAGGGCGGCCGCGTCGAACCACAGGCACAGCGCATAGGTCGGCAGGCGCCAAAGCTGCTGCCGATCGAGGCAGGCGGCCAGCAGCAGGAACAGCGTGGCGGCGATGATCACGTACCAGTCGCGCGGCGCGCGCGCCTCGAATAACTTGGCCGCGGTCATGGCGGCCAGCAGCGTCGCTCCCGCCGCCAGGCCATTCAGGGTGCGATAGCTCAGCAGCACGCCGATCGTTATGATCAGCGCCAGCGCGGCGCGCGCCCAGCGCCCCGGCTGCGGATGTCCGCGCAGCGACGCGCGCAGGTGCCAGGCGCTGGCGAGCAGCAGCAGCGGCAGGCACCACCAGGCCAGGTGATGCCAGTTGATCCCGGCCGTGACGAGCAGCGCCGCGATCGCGAGCCCCTGGTGCGCAAGGCCGGTCCGCGGCTCAGTCACGGGCGTCCTCACCATAGAGGGCAAGGGCGCACAGCGCGCGGCGGCGATGCACCTTTCCCCTCCCAAGAGGCAGGTCGACACCGGGCAGGCGCAGGGCATAGCGGCAGCCGGAGCGCTCGCACTCCTCCACCCACACCGTGAGCTGGCTCAGGCGGGCCTCGAGATCGAGCGCCTCCAGTCCGGTGAAATCCAGGCGACGCTCGGTCCCGGCGACGCCAGCGTACTGGCTGACCATGAGCGGTGCGCCGCGCGCGTAGGCCTTCCAGGCGATGCTGCGCGGGTTGTCGCCGGCCTGGAAGCCACGCAGGCTGGCCCATTCATCCTCGCCGGAGGCCGCGTGCGTCGCCAGCGGGCTCGCACCGCCGACCAGCGGCGGCGGCAGCGCTCGAGCACCGAGCGGCTGCGGGTAGGCGATGACCTCCAGGGGCAGGTGCAGCCAGGTCCAGCAGCGGAACAGCCCGAACGGCGCGGTGCTCGCCAATTCGATGCGTCCGATCTTCTGGCGTCCGCGGCGCAGGCAGCGGTGCGCGACCGGCACGGTGAGCTCCGAACGGGCGGGAAGGTCGAATCCCGCGGCCGGTTCCGGCGCGGCGCGCGCGCTCAGGGCACGCCGCGCGCCACTCGCGGCATTTGCGAAATGCAGCTCGAGCGTCCCGGAAAGCCCCGCATGGCACTCCGAGGATGCGGTCCGCACCAGTTCGAGGCCACGCAGGCTGCGCTGGCATTCGTGCATGCCCACGAGCACGTAGCCGGCGAGCACGAAGGTCAGCAGCAAGGCGAGGCTGTTGGCGTAATTGAGTCCCGCGACCAGCATGACGAACAGGGCCACGCCCGCGGCCAGGCCGGTGCGCGTCGGCAGGATGTAGAGCCGGCGTGCGCGCAGCACCAGCGGCGTGTCATCCATGCCCTGGCGCCGGCGCGCCCAGCGCTCGAGGCGCAGCCTGGCGCGCTGACGTAGCGCCGTGAACACGATTCCCCGCTAGCGCCTGTCAACGCGCTGGGGGTCGCTGCGACGGCGGCCAGAATCGTTCAGGACCAGGCGCGCCGAGCGCTGTGTGCTCACTGCACATGAGCGAGGCGCAACACCGTCCTGAACGATTCTGGCCCCGTCCCCCAGGGTTGCGCCCCGAAAGCCGCCAGGCGGCGTTGCTCGTCGTTCATTTGGAATAACCAGACTTCTCTCCTCGCGCCTTGCCTGGCGGCTTTGGGGGCAGCAACGCAGCGATCCCCAGAGCGTTGACAGGCGCTAAACGGGCACGGCCACGGCGGCCAACAGCTCCGCCGCGAGCCGCGCCCCGTCGCCGGCCTCGGCACTGCCGCGCTGCTCGAGCCGATGGGCCGCGACCGGGGGCAACACCGCCTGCACGTGCTCGGGCAGCACGGCACGCTCGCCTGCGAGCAGGGCCCAGCCCTGCGCCGCGCGCACCAGTCCCTGCGCGGCGCGCGGCGACAGGCCGAGCCGGAACAGCGCGCGCGAGCGCGCGACCAGGGCCTGCACGTAGTCGAGCAGCGCCGCGGCGACGTACACGGCGCGCGCGGCGCGCTGGGCGGCGAGCAGGGCCGCGGGCGAGAACACCGCGGCCGTAGCCTCGAGCAGTTCGTGGCGCTCGCCCGCGAGCAGCAGGCTGCGCTCGGATTCGCGGTCCGGGTATCCCAGGCTCAGGCGCATGAGGAAGCGATCGAGCTGCGACTCGGGCAGGCCGAAGGTCCCGAGCTGCTCGTGCGGATTCTGCGTCGCCACGACGAAGAAGGGCTCGGGCAGGGCGTAGGTGACGCCATCGACGCTGACCTGGCGCTCCTCCATGGCCTCGAGCAGCGCGCTCTGCGCCTTGGGGCTGGCGCGATTGATCTCGTCGGCCAGCAGCAGCTGCGTGAACACCGGGCCGCGGCGGAACTCGAACTGCTGCGAGGCGCGATCGAACACCGACACGCCGACGACGTCGGCTGGCAGCAGGTCGCTCGTGAACTGCAGTCGCCGCCATTCGAGGCCGAGCACGCGCGCCAGCGTGTGCGCGAGCGTGGTCTTGCCGACGCCGGGCACGTCCTCGATCAGCAGGTGGCCGCGCGCGAGCAGGCAGGCGAGGCACAGCCGGACCTGCACGGGCTTGCCGAGCACGATGCGCTCGATCGCCGCCACGGCCTCGGCCAGCGGGCTCATGGCTGCAGCGCGCGTACCTGCTCGCGCTGCCGGCCGAGGCCGGCCAGGGCCTGCTCGAAGGCCGCGAGCCGCTCACGTTCCTGCGCCACGACCGCCGGCGGGGCGCCGCGCACGAAATTGTCGTTGCCGAGCTTGGCCTGCGCCCGCGCAATCTCTTCGCGGGTCTTGAGCAACTTGCGGTCGAGGCGCGCGAGCTCGGCCGCCGGATCGATCAAGCCGACCATCGGCACCAGCAGCGTCAGCTCGCCGACCATGCCCGCGGCGGCCGGTGGCGGCGTGGCGGCGGCGTCGAGGATGCGCGGCGCGTCCACGCCGGCGAGCCGCATGAGCAGCGGCTGGTAGCGCTGCGCGCGCTCGCGATCGGCGGCGGTCGTCCGCGCCAGCAGCAGCGGCAGGCGCCGCGCCGGGCTGATGTCCATCTCGCCGCGGATCTGGCGCACGCCGAGCACCACCTGCATCAGCCACTGCATGTCCTGCTCGGCCGGCGGGTCGGACCTGAAATCCGCGGCCTGCGGCCATGGGGCCAGCATGATGCTCGCCGCCGCCGCGCCCGGCACCAGCGGCGACACGCGCTGCCAGATCTCCTCGGTGATGAACGGCATGAACGGGTGCAGGGCGCGCAGCAGCGCCTCGAGCACCGCGAGCAGCGTGGAACGCGCGGCGCGCCGGAGCGGCGCCGGGGTCGCGGCATCCTGCAGCACCGGCTTGGCCAGCTCGAGGTACCAGTCGCAGTACTCGTGCCAGGTGAACTCGTACAGCGCCGTGGTGGCGAAATCGAAGCGGTAGTCGCCGAAGGCCTCGTCGACGCTGCGCAATGCCGCCCCGAGCCGCGAGCGGATCCAGCGGTCGGCAAATGACAGCTCGACCGCGCCGCCGGCCCCGGCCGCATCGGCGCCCGCGGCCGCCGCGTCGGCCTCGACCGCCAGCATGACGAAGCGCGCCGCGTTCCACAGCTTGTTGCAGAAGTTGCGGTTGGCGGCGACGCGCTGCATGTCGAAGCGCAGGTCGCGGCTCTGTGTGGCCAGCGAGGCGAAGGTGAAGCGCAGCGCGTCGGTGCCGTGCGCGGCGATGCCCTGCGGGTACTGCTTGCGCGTCGCTGCGGCGATGCCGGCAGCCAGGTGCGGCTGCAACAGCCCCCCAGTGCGCTTGGCGAGCAGGGCTTCGAGGCCGATGCCGTCGACGATGTCGAGCGGATCGATCACGTTGCCCTTCGACTTGGACATCTTCTGTCCCTCGGCGTCGCGGATCAGGCCATGCACGTAGACCTCGCGGAACGGCACGTCGCCCGCGAACTTGAGGCCCATCATGATCATGCGCGCGACCCAGAAGAAGATGATGTCGAAGCCGGTCACGAGCACGCTGGTCGGGTAGTACCGCGCCAGCTCCGGGGTCTGATCGGGCCAGCCCAGCGTCGAGAACGGCCACAAGGCCGAGGAGAACCAGGTGTCGAGCACGTCCTCGTCCTGGCACAGCGCGACCTCGCGGCCGTGCTGCGCGCGCGCCTGGGCGGCCGCCGCCGCCGCGTCGCGCGCGACGTAGATGTTGCCGGCCTCGTCGTACCAGGCCGGGATGCGGTGGCCCCACCAAAGCTGCCGGCTGATGCACCAATCCTGGATGTTGCGCATCCACAGGAAATAGGTCTTGTCCCAGTTGGAAGGCACGAAGCGGATTCGCCCCTGCTCGACCGCGGCCACGGCGGGCGCCGCGAGCGGCTCGACGCGCACGTACCATTGATCGGTCAGGTAGGGCTCGACCACGGCGCCGCTGCGGTCGCCGCGCGGCACCATGTACTTGTGGGCCTCGACCCTCTCGACCAGGCCCTCGGCCGTGAGCCGGTCGATGACGCGCTTGCGCGCCTCGAAGCGGTCGAGTCCCCGCAGTCCGGGTGGCGCGATCTCGTTGAGGCGGGCATCTGCCGTGAAGACGTTGATCAGCGGCAAGGCATGGCGCTGGCCGACCGCGTAGTCGTTGAAGTCATGGGCCGGTGTGATCTTGACGCAACCAGTGCCGAAGGCCGGGTCGACGTACTCGTCGGCGATCACCGGCACCTCCCGCCCAGTGATCGGCAGGGTGATGGTGCGGCCGACGAATTGCCGATAGCGCTCATCGGCCGGGTGCACGGCGACGGCGGCATCGCCGATCATGGTCTCGGGACGCGTGGTGGCAACCGTGAGCGCGCCGCTGCCATCGCTCAATGGATAGCGCAGGTACCAGAGCGAGCCGGATTCCTCCTCGCCCAGGACCTCGAGGTCGGACAGCGCCGTGCGCAGCACCGGGTCCCAGTTGACGAGGCGCTGGCCGCGATAGATGAGCCCTTCGGCGTGCAGCCGCACGAACACTTCCGTGACCGCGCGCGACAGCCCCGGGTCCATCGTGAAGCGGTCGCGCGACCAGTCGACCGAGGCGCCGAGGCGGCGCAGCTGCTCGGCGATGCTGCCTCCCGACTGGCGCTTCCATTCCCAGACCCGCGCGACGAACTGCTCGCGGCTGAGGTCGGTGCGCTGCTTGCCCTCGGCATTGAGCGCCCGCTCGACCACCATCTGCGTGGCGATGCCGGCGTGGTCGGTGCCGGGTTGCCACAGCGTCGATTCGCCGCGCATGCGGTGGTAGCGCGTGAGCGCATCCATGATCGTGTCCTGGAACGCGTGCCCCATGTGCAGCGTGCCGGTGACGTTCGGCGGCGGGATCATGATGCAGTAGGCGCCGGCCGCATCGGCGCGCGGCGCGAAGGCGCCCAGCGACTCCCAGCGCGCGTACCAGCGCCGCTCGATGTCGGCCGGGGAATAGCTCTTGTCCATCTAGGGCCTGAACACGCTTGCGACGCGGCTGCGACGGCGGCCGCAATGGGCCGGGGCCAGGCGCGCCGAGCGATGTGTGCTGACTGCACATGAGCGAGGCGCAACACCGCCCCGGCCCATTACGGCCCCGTCCCCCTTGTAACAAAGCGTATGCGGTTGAATCTCGACCACTGCGCCTTCGATACAGGCGGTTGGGCCCCTAAAGCCGCCGGGCCGCGTTGCTCGTCGTTCATTTGGTGTCACCAAACTTCTCTCCTCGCGCCTTGCCCGGCGGCTTTGGGGTCGCCAACGCAGCCGCGTCGCAAGCGTGTTCAGGCCCTTAACCGCCGGCCGCGGAGGGCTGGTGCGTGACCGGCTCCACCCCCAGCGCGCGGTAGTGCTTGAAGCGCTGCCGTCCCGCCTGGCGCCGCGCCGTGTCGGCGTCGACGATCTCGACGACGCGCCGCGCCTGGTCGACGCCCGGCGGCAGCCCGTCGGCGAGGTTGACGATGACCTGCGGCGCCGGCGAGGGGATGGCCGTGGCGCTCAGCAGCACCGGCGTCTCGTCCCAGGCCGAGTCGGGGCTGAGCGGTTCGTGCGGGATGAAGCTGCGATCGGCGAAGGTCCAGAGCAGGTCGTCGAAGGCCGCGACGTCGGCGGCGTTCTCGAGCCAGACGAGCACCCGCTCCTCGGCGAGAAAGGCCTTCTCGATCTCGGCGCAGGCGAAGCGCCAGCGCGAGCGCGCGTCGCTTCCCTCCAGCACGTAGAAATCCGCGCGTTCCACGTACCCGCCCCGGCGATGGTCAGTCGCGCGCGCGACTGACCAGGAAATCAGCGAGCAGCCCGAGCGGGCGCCCGGTGGCGCTCTTGGCGGTGCCCGACAGCCAGGCGGTGCCGGCGATGTCGAGGTGGGCCCACTTGAGTCCCTTGGTGAAGCGGCCCAGGAACGCGGCCGCAGTGATCGCGCCGCCGTCGCGGCCGGCGACGTTGGCGACGTCGGCAAAATTTGTCTTGAGCTGCTCGCCGTATTCCTCGGTCAGCGGCAACTGCCAGCCGCGATCGTCGGCGCGGCGGCCGCAGGCGACCAGCTCCTGCGCCAGGGCGTCGTCATTGCCCATGATGCCGGTGTGGTGCGCGCCGAGCGCGACCACGCAGGCGCCGGTCAGCGTGGCGATGTCGATCACCGCGGCCGGGCGGAAGCGCCGCGCGTAGTGCAGCGCGTCGGACAGGATCAGGCGGCCCTCGGCGTCGGTGTTCAGGATCTCGACCGTCTGTCCCGCGGCGCTGGTGACGATGTCGCCGGGCTTGGTGGCGCGGCCGCCGGGCATGTTCTCGCAGCTGGCCACCAGGCCAACGAGGTTGAGCCGCAACCGCAGCCGCGCGGCGAGGTCGATGGCGGCGAGCACGGTGGCCGCGCCGCACATGTCGTACTTCATCTCGTCCATGGCATTCGCGTCCTTGAGCGAAATGCCGCCGGAATCGAAAGTGATGCCCTTGCCGACCAGCACCAGCGGCGCCGCGCCGCGCCGGCCGCCCCGGTACTCGAGGATGATGAAGCGCGGTGGTTCTGCGCTGCCGCGCGCGACCGAGAGCAGACAGCCCATCTTCAGGCGACGTATCTGAGACTCGTTGAGCACGCGCACGCGCAGCGCGCGGTGGCTGCGCCCGAGCTTCACCGCCTGCGCGGCCAGGTAGCGCGGCGTGCAGACGTTGCCGGGCAGGTTCCCCAGGTTACGCAGCAGGGAAGCGCTGGCGGCGATCTCGGCGCCGTCGGCGAGGCCGCGGCGCGCGTCCGCCAGCCGCGCAGGCGCGAACGGGCCGAAGCCGGCGCGGTCGAGGGCCGGCGTCGGCGGGCGCTTGCCGGTCTTGAGGTCGTTGATGCGATAGAGCGTCGCGCCGCAACACTCGGCGGCCGCGCGCGCCAGCGTGTAGTCGTCGAAGTCGCGGCCCGTCGGGCGCTCGAGCGCGAAATCCGCGCTGGCGATCCGCGTGCGCGCCAACGCGGCCACCGCGGTGGACAGCGCCTTCTTCCAGGCGCGCCGCTGGTATTGCGCGCTGGTGCCGAGGCCCACCAGCAGCAGGCGCTTGCCGCCCAGCCGCGGCAGCTCGGTCAGCAGCAGCGACTCACCGGCCTTGCCGGCGAAGTCGCCACGTCGCAGCAATGCGCTGAGCCGGCCGCCCACGGCGCGATCGACGGCCCGGCCCTCGTCGCCGAGTTCGCGGGGCTCGTAGACGCCGATGACGAGGCAGCTGGCCCGCTGGGCCAAGGCCTTGCCGCTGAAGGCTGTGAATTTCATGCACTGTCCTCGAAGGTCGCCGGGCTTGAGCGGCTGCCAACCGCTTCAGTATAAGGTAGGGTGGAGGTGGGACGGCAGTCTAGCCGAAACAGCCCGCCCAGTGAGGATGCCTTGCCGATCCTGCAGCGGTATTTCTTTCGCGAGATGGCGCTCAACTTCCTGGGCGTGACCGGCGCCCTGACGGCCATCCTGGCCATTTACCAGCTCGGCGCGGTGCTCAAGCGCGCCGCCGAATACCAGTATCCGCGCGAGCTGGTGCTGCGCCTGTTCGCCCTCGGGGCGGCGGAGAATTTTTCCCTGCTGCTGCCCCTCGGCCTGCTGCTCGGCATCGTGCTGGCGCTCGGCAGGCTCTACCACGAGAGCGAGATGACGGCCGCGCGCGCCTGCGGCTACGCACGCGTGCGCGCCTGGATACCCGCGATCCTGCTCGCGCTGCCGGTCGCGGCGTTGAGCGCCTGGCTCAACCTCAAGTTTGCGCCGCAGGCGGCCGGGAGGCGCGCAGCGCTGACCGCCGAGGCGGTTCGCGCTGGCCTCGCGGTGCCGATCGCGGCGGGACGCTTCCGCAGCTTCGACGGCGGTCGCACCGTGGTCTACGCACGCACTGCCGATGCCGGCGGGCAGATGCAGAAGGTGTTCATCAAGCAGGCCTCCGGGGCGGAGGTCATCACCACCGTGGCGCAACGCGCGCACCGCGAGATCGGGGCCGACGGCCTCGGCCAGACCATCGTGCTGCTCGACGGCGAGCGCACCGAGGGGGTTCCGGGCACGCAGCGCTATCGGTTCCTGAAGTTCGTCGAGCTGCGCGTGCCGCTGGCGATCCCGGCGCCCGAGGCGCGCGTGCGCAGGCTGGATGAGCGATCGAGCGCCGAGCTGCTCGGCAGCCAGGACCGGCGCGAGCGCGCGGAATTGCAGTGGCGGCTGGGCTTCCCGTTGATGGTGTTGGTCGCGGCCGCCTGCGCCATGACGCTCGGGCGCCTGCGTCCGCGCCAGGGGCGCTACGAACGGGTCTGGAAGGCGGTGCTCATCTTCGCGATCTACGGCAACCTGGCGACCGCGGGGCGGACCTGGTTCGAGCACGGCCTGACGCCGGCGCCGCTCGGTATCTGGTGGGTGCACGTGCCCTTCATCCTGCTGTGCCTGTGGATGGCGCGGAAGTCCGTGTGAGCCAGCTCGATCGCTACATTGCGCGCACGGTGCTGGGCGCCATCGGCCTGGTGATGGCGGTGCTGCTGGTGCTCGGCGCGCTGTTCAATTTCATCAGCGAGCAGGGCGCGATCGGCGTCGGCCGCTACGACATGCTCGAGGCGCTGGTCCACAGCCTGCTGACGGTGCCGAACTTCATGCTCAACGTGCTGCCCGTGGGCGTGCTCGTGGGATCGATGCTCGGCGTCGGCGCGCTCGCGCGCAGCCACGAGCTGGCGGCGATGCGCGCCGGGGGCATGGGCAAGTGGCGCTTGGCCGCCACCATGCTCGGCTGCGGCCTGCTGCTATTGCTGGCCGGGCTCGCGATGGGCGAGTTCGTCGCGCCGCGGTTCGAGCAGCTGGCGGACGAACGCAAGGCCCTAGCGCGCTACGACAACCTGAGCCTGGCGGGCGCCGGCGGCGCCTGGGTGCGCGACGGCAACCTGATCATCAACATCGCCGAGCGCTCGAGCGTCAGCGAATTCGGCGGCATGCTGGTGTTCGAGCTGACCCCCGACAACCGCATCGACGCCGTGGCGCGCGCGCACCGCGCGACGCCGGGGGTGGGCAAGAGCTGGGAGTTGCACGACTACGCGGAGTCGCGCTTCGCCGGCGACGCGGTCGCCGGGCAGCGCGAAGCGCACCACCAGCTCGCCTCGGCGGCGAGCGTCGGCTTCCTGCAGCTCGCCGTCGTCGATCCGTCGGAGATGGCCCTCGGCGCGCTCTATCGCGCGATCCGCTACCTGCGCGCCAACGACCTGGACGCGCGCAATTATCAGCTCGCGTTCTGGTCCAGCCTCGCCGCGAGCATCGCGATCCCCTTCGGCGTCCTGCTGGCCCTGCCGTTCGGCTTTGGCGCGCTGCGCTCGGCCGGCAGCGGCGCGCGCAGCACCCTGGGACTGGCGATCGGCCTGGTGTACTTCTTCCTGCAGCGGACCATCGATAGCGGCACCGTGGCCTTCGGCCTCAACCCGCTGCTGCTCGCCTGGGTGCCGACGCTGCTGCTCGGCCTGGTCGCCGTTGTGCTACTGGTGCGTACCCGCTGAATCCGCCGCGGCGCTCTCGATCCGGGCGCGATTGGCGCGCAGTATGCGCCGCGTCTCGCCCACGCCCGGGCGAGCGGGCAGGCGGCTGATCAACTCGCCCAGTTCGTGCCACTTGCGTCCCCACTGCATGAGCCGGATGCCATCCTCGACGACTTCGCGAGCCGCGGCGCTCAGCGGCGGCGCGGCGGGCGTGGAAGTGGCCGGAGTGGCGGATGCCGGGCGCGCGCTGCGCGTGGGCGCGGACGCCGACGCGGCGCGATGGCCGCGGGCCCCGCGCAGCGTGCGCGCCCCGTTGCGCGGGGCCCGCGGTCGCGGCATCTCGCGCGTGGCAGTGTCGGCGTCGGGCATGACGTCCGGCTGCTCGTTCTGCGGGTCGGCCAGCGGCAGGTGCCGTCCGGCCGGTTGCAGGCCGACGAGGTTCGAGAGGAAGGCCATCTGCTCGAGCCCGACCGCGAACTGCAGGTCGCCGCTCGCGGTGTGCTCGGCGAGCGCGCGCGCGAGCTCGGCGATCTTGTGGCGCGCCAGCTGCACGATCCACGCCGCCGGCCGCTCGTGCGGCGGCCACGGTTGCACGTGCCAGTAGTGGGCGTCGTCCAGCTTCAGGTAGCGCGTGTGCAGCTCGAGGCTCTGGCGCCAACGGGCCAGCAGTGCCTGCATGCGCTCGGCGCTGGCCTGGGGATCTTCGCGGGCCATGGAGCGCAGCCTAGGCCCCGGTCACGTGGCGCTGGCGTGACCGGTTCACAGTTTGGCCAATTTACCGGAACGCGGCTGGTTTCAGGGCAGCGGCGCCAGCCCGCCGCGCACGAGGTCATATTCCGGCCGCAGGAATTCGCGCCGTTGCCGCAGCAGCGTAGCGAGCGAGGCGGGAACCGCGCCGTCGAGCCCGACGGCCAGCCCACGCGGCAGGCGGTCGCCGATTGGTGGAATCGCAGCGTCGGCGAAGCTGCCGCCCCAGATCGAGCCGCGGCCCCCGGCATGCACCTGCAGGCTGGGCGCGTACCACAGGTAGGGGGCCTGTGAGAGGAAGGCGGCCCACTGGCTGTACGACGACACCGAACAGACCAGCAGGTCGGCGTCCGCCAGCGCCAGCAGGTCGGAGCAGTCGGCATCGGGGATGTCCGCCGTCGTGACGCAGGGTACGGCCTCGAGCAACGGCCGCAGCTGCGCCGCATCGCCGTCGCTGACGACCAGGAACTGCGTCGACTCGCCGAGTTCGAGCCGCAGCCGCCGGGCGACGTTGAGGTACCAGTCGATCGGCAGCGTGGTGTTCCAGAGCCCGCGGTAATCCTGCGCGCCGTCGGCGGGCCGGAAATCGCCAAAGCGCAGGTGCATGCCGACCGTGATGCGCGCCGGGTCGAGCCGCGCCGCGAGCCTGACGAGGTTGCGCGCGGCGTAGCGGCTGGTCTGGAGCAGCGCGCGCATGTGCATGCGCGCGGCCTCGATGTGCAGGTAGCCGCCCCACAGGCCTGTAGTCGTGAAGACATAGGCGCGGCGCTCGAGCAGGCGGTGCTCGGCGGCAAAGCCACGCAGCGCCGGCAGCACGTCGCCGCCGCCGTGCGCCCGCCAGTCCGCCTCCGTGAACTCGACGCGCGGCAGCAGGTACGGCAACGAGCGATTGCGCATCCAGTCGTAGCGCGGGGTGCCGAAGTGGCGCCAGTAGCGGCGCCGGTTGAGGCCGAAGGCCGGGGGCAGGAAGTGTGCGTCGAGCACCTGCGCCGCGAGCAGCGCCCGCGCCCAGGGGATCAGCTCATTGCCCAGGCCATAGCCGCGGTTGCGGACCTGGGCCATGCAGATTCGGATGTGCAAACGCGCTCCCCGGCGGCGATTCCCGCCCGGATGATGATATCAGCCCGCTCTGCTAGGCTGGAAACTCGCGTGGGCCGGAAACACGCGGCACAGGCGCGGAGGGTGGTCATGGGCATCTACGAATTCGAACTGCGCACCATTGACGGCACGCAGCAGCGGCTCGGTGACTTCGCCGGTCAGGTGCTGCTGATCGTCAACGTCGCCAGCAAGTGCGGCTACACGCCGCAGTACGCGGGCCTCGAAGCGCTGTACCGGCGCTTTCGCGACCAGGGTTTCGCGGTGCTCGGCTTCCCATGCGACCAGTTTGGCCACCAGGAGCCGGGCGACGAGGCTGCAATCCGCGAGTTCTGCGACCTCAATTACCAGCTCAGCTTCCCGTTGTTCGCCAAGATCTACGTCAACGGCGCCGCTGCCCATCCGCTCTACCGGTTGCTGAAGGCGGCCCGGCCCGGGTTGCTCGGCAGCGAGGCAATCAAGTGGAACTTCACCAAGTTCCTGGTCGGCCGCGACGGCGCGGTGCTGCGCCGCTACGCGCCGGCCGACGAGCCCGAGAGCCTCGCGGCGGACATCGGCGCCGCGCTGGCCGCGCGCGGCGCCGCGACTTCAGGCTGACTTTCCGGCGAGGAACAGCCAGGTCGCGATCACGGTGTCGGGATTGAGCGAGACGCTGTCGATGCCCTGCTCGACGAGCCAGCGCGCCAGGTCCGGGTGGTCCGACGGGCCCTGGCCGCAGATGCCGATGTACTTGCCCTGCCGCGCGGCAGGCGGCGATCGCCATGCGCCATGCAGCGCCTTCACGGCGGCGTCGCGCTCGTCGAAAGCTCTGTGCCACCAGCGCCGAGTCGCGATCGACGCCGAGCGTCAGCTGCGTCAGGTCGTTCGAGCCGATCGACATGCCGTCGAAGTATTGCAGGAAGTCGTCGGCCAGCAGCGCGTTGGTCGGCAGCTCGCACATCATGATGAGCTTGAGCCCGGTCGGCGCCGCGGCGCAGGCCGTTGGCGGCCAGCAGCTCGGTGACCGCGTGCGCCTCCGCGACGGTGCGCACGAACGGCACCATGACCTGGACGTTGCGCAGGCCCATCTCTTCGCGCACGCGCTGCAGCGCGCGGCATTCGAGCTCGAAGCAGGGGCGGAACGCCTCGTCGACGTAGCGCGCCGGCGCCGCGGAAGCCGAGCATCGGGTTCTCCTCGTGCGGCTCGTACTGGGCGCCGCCGATCAGGTTGGCGTATTCGTTCGACTTGAAGTCCGACAGGCGCACGATCACGGGTTCGGGCGCGAAGGCGGCCGCGATCTGCGCGACGCCCTCGCTCAGTCGTCGACGAAGAACGCCGACCGGGTCGCCGTAACCGGCGATCTGCTGGCGAATGGTCTCCTGCAGCGCCGGCTCCGAGCGCTCGAACTCGAGCAGCGCCCGCGGGTGGATGCCGATCATGCGGTTGATGATGAACTCGAGGCGCGCCAGGCCGACGCCGTGGTGTCGGCAGCCGGCGAAGGCGAAGGCGCGGTCGGGATTGCCGACGTTCATCATGATCGCACCGGCGGCGCCGGCAGCGCGTCGAGCTCGATCTGCTGCTGCTCGAAGTCCAGCAGGCCCTCGTAGACGAAGCCGGTGTCGCCCTCGGCGCAGGAGACGGTGACTTCCTGGCCGTCGCGGACCATCTGCAGTGGCGTTGCCGCAGCCGACCACCGCCGGCACGCCGAGCTCGCGGGCGATGATCGCGGCGTGGCAGGTGCGGCCGCCGCGGTTGGTGACGATCGCGGCCGCGCGCTTCATGACCGGCTCCCAGTCGGGGTCGGTCATGTCGGCGACCAGCACGTCGCCAGGCTGCACCAGCGCCATGCTCGCGCGCGTCGCGCGACCATGCGCGCCGGCCCGCTGCCGATGCGCGCGCCGATGCTGCGGCCCTCGGCGAGCACCGGGAGCGGTTGCGCAGCGTGAAGCGCTGCAGCGATGCGGCCAGTGCGGCTCTGCACGGTCTCGGGACGCGCCTGCAGGATGTAGAGCTGCCGCTCGTCGCCGTCCTTGCCCCACTCGATGTCCATCGGGCAGCCGTAGTGCTCCTCGATCAGCAGCGCCTGGCGCGCCAGCGCCTCGACGTCCGCGTCGGCGAGCGAGAAGCGCGCGCGTTCCGCGTCCGCCACGTCGACGGTGCGCACGCGCTCGGCCGCGCGTCGGCGCCGGCGCGTAGACCATCTTGATGGCCTTGCAGCCGAGGTTGCGGCGCAGGATCGCGCGCTGCCCGGCGCGCAGCGCCGGCTTGTAGACGTAGAACTCGTCGGGGTTGACGGCGCCCTGGACCACGGTCTCGCCGAGGCCGTAGGACGCGGTGATGAACACGACGTCGCGGAAGCCGGAGTCGGTGTCGAGCGTGAACATCACGCCGCTCGCGCCCAGGTCGCTGCGCACCATGTGCTGCACGCCGACCGATAGCGCCACCTGGGCGTGGTCGAAGCCCTGGTGCACGCGGTAGGCGATGGCGCGATCGTTGAACAGCGAGGCGTAGACCTCGTGCAGCGCCCGCAGCAGCGCGTCGGCGCCGCGGACGTTGAGCAGCGTCTCCTGCTGGCCGGCGAAGGAGGCGCTCTGGCAGGTCCTCGGCGGTGGCCGAGGAGCGCACCGCCACGGCGACCGTCCCCGCCGCGGTCGAGTTCGCGCCAGCGCGCGAGCACGGCTGCTGCAGGCCCGGCGGGAAGGCCGATCGCCAGGATCCAGTCGCGGATCTGCGCGCCGGTGGCGGCCAGTGCCGTCGACGTCATCGACGTCGAGGCCGGCGAGCGCGCCGGCGATGCGTCGGTCGAGGCCGTCCTGCGCGAGGAACTCGCGGTAGGCGTCCGCGGTGGTGGCGAAGCCGCGCGGCACGCGGATGCCGAGCTGCGTGAGCTCGCGCAGCATCTCGCCGAGCGAGGCATTCTTGCCGCCGACGCGATCGACGTCCTGGCGGCCGACTTCATCGAGGGAAACGACGTAATCGGTCACGGCGCGGCTACTCCACTATGAAGCCGCGTATTGTCCACGATTTCGCCGCGTGGGACACTGCCGGCGGCCCGATAATTTTCCGATCCTGGAGGTAGCGCGCAGTTGGGCAAGCGTACGGTGTTCTTCGTTTCCGACCAGACCGGCGTGACCGCCGAGACCATGGGGCACAGCCTGCTGACGCAGTTCGACGGCGCGCAGTACCAGTCGGTCACGCTGCCCTTCGTGGCCACGGTCGCCCAGGCAACCGAGGCTGTGCGGCGCATCGACGCCGCGGCGCGCGAGAGTTCGCTGCGGCCGATCGTGTTCGCGACCCTGGTGGACGATGCGGTGCGCGCCGTTGTCCAGGGCGCGAACGCGCTGGTGCTGGACTTCTTCGCCGCCTTCCTCGGCCCGCTGGAGGCCGAGCTCGACCTGCCGTCGGCCCACGCCAGCGGCCGCGCGCACGGCATGGCGGACCTGGCGACCTACAGCGCGCGCATCAACGCCACCAATTTCGCGCTCGCCAACGACGACGGCGCCGGCGCGCGCGATTATGCCAGCGCCGACGTGGTCCTGGTCGGCGTGTCGCGCTCCGGCAAGACCCCGACCTGCGTGTACCTGGCGCTGCAGTACGGGATCTACGCGGCCAACTACCCGCTGGCCGAGGAGGACCTCGACGCCGGCGGCCTGCCGGCCGTGCTCGCGCCGCACCGGCAGAAGCTGTTCGGCCTGACGATACGTCCCGACCGCCTGCAGCAGATCCGCAGCGAGCGGCGCCCGGGCAGCCGCTATGCCTCGCTGCCGCAGGTGGAGTACGAGCTGCGCGCGGCCATGGCCCTGTTCGCGCGCGTGGGCCTGCCGTACCTCGATACCACCGAGTGCAGCATCGAGGAGATCGCGAGCCGCATCATGGATCGCCAGCGCCTGGTGCGACGCGTGCGTCTCTAGGCCCTGTCCACGCCGTCAGCGCCAGCCGGCCCGGTGCTCAGGCCGGCGGCGCGGGATGCAGGAAACCCCAGGGCGTCGCCTCGGATCCGGGAGGGCAGGGCACCTCGATGACGACGGGCCCGCCCGCGCCCAGCGCCCGCGGCAGCACGGCTCGCAGCTCAGCCGGCGATGATGCGCGCAGGCCCAGTGCGCCGAAGCTCGCGGCCAGGGCGACGAAGTCGGGATTGCGCAGCTCGACCCCGAGGAAGCGCCCGGCGTACTTCTCCTGCTGGTCGCGGCGCACGTTGCCGTAGCCGGAATTGTTGAACACGATCGTCACGAGCTTGATGCCGTACTGAACGGCGGTTGCCAGTTCCTGCACGTTGAACAGGAAGCCGCCATCGCCGGTGATCGCGACCACGGCACGGTCCGGGTGCGCGACCTTGGCGCCGAGCGCGGTCGCGAAGCCGAAGCCGAGATTGTCCTGGTAGCCACAGGTGAGGTACTGCCGCGGCTGGTAGACCGGGAAGCCCAGGCGCGCGGCGAAGCCGACCTGGGAGATCTCCTCGCAGAAGAAACCATCGCGGGGCAGGACCTCCCGGATTGAATCCAGGTATTCCATCTGCGGCGACATCAACTGGATTGCCGCGCGGGCACCTTCCTTGAGGGCCTGGAACTGCACTTCGCGCGAGTCGCGCTTGCCGACCAGGGGCCGCAAGGCCTCGAGCAGCGCACGCGCGCCCAGGGCCGCGTCGGTGACGAGGCCGACCTCGGGCCGCAGGCGCACCATCTCGGTCGGATCGATGTCCACGCGGACCACGCGCAGGCCCTGCGGGAACCAGCGCCATCGCAGGTACTGGAGTTCCAGCCGGCTGCCGATGCCGAGCAGCAGGTCGGCCTCGCGCCAGTACCTCCAGGCCGCGACCGGCGGCAGGCCGTAGGGCGAATCCTCGCCCACGATACCCTTGCCGCTGCGGTGCGCCGTGACCGGCGCCTGCAGCAGCCGCGCGAGCTCGAGCACCTCGGCGGCCGCGTCGAGCGCCCCGGCGCCTACCATGATCAGCGGACGGCGTGCGCTGGCGATGATCCGCGCTGCTGCATTGACGCCCGCCGGATCGGGCCGCGGCGGTGGTACGGGCAGTGCGGGCGCGACCGGCGCCACCTCGGCCGCCATGCCGAACACGTTCCACGGCGCCTCGACCGCGACCGGCCGTACGCGGCCGGAGCGCAATTGGCGGAAGGCCTCGGCCATGACGGCGCCGGCCTCGGTCGGATGATTGATGCGCTCCGACCATTTGGTCAGGCCGCGCAGCAGTGCGAGCTGGTCCGGCAATTCGTGCAATTGGCCGCGGCCCTGGCCGATCAGGTGCGCCTGGATGTTGCCCGTGAGGCAAAGCAGCGGCGTCGTCGCGCCGTAGGCCGTGCACAGGGCGGCTCCTGAATTCAGGACCCCGGGGCCGGGGACCACGGTGTAGACGCCGACGCGGCCACTCGACTTGGCGTAGCCGTAGGCCATGTAGGCGGCGCCCTGCTCGTGGCGGGTCGTGATGAAGCGCAGCTGCGGCTGGCGCTGCGCCAGCGCGTCGATCAGGTCGTAGGTGTGCGCGCCGGGGATGCCGAACACCGTATCGACCCCGTGCGCCACCAGCGCATCCGCGATCACCTGGCCGGTGGTCATGACGGGCACGGGGATCCGGTCCTGGGAGTGAAAAGGCCCTAGCTGCCGCGGAAGCGCGGCGGGCGCTTGGCGAGGAAGGCGGCGACGCCTTCGCGGAAATCCTGGCTGTCGACGCACTGGGCCTGTGCGGCCGCCTCGGTGGCGCGCGACTCGGCGAAGTCGAAGCCCGCGGCCTGGCGCAGCATGCGCTTGGTGTGGCGCGTCGCGAGCGGCGCGCGTAG
Organism: uncultured Gammaproteobacteria bacterium; assembly: GCA_963778855.1. Classification (GTDB taxonomy): domain Bacteria; phylum Pseudomonadota; class Gammaproteobacteria; order Steroidobacterales; family Steroidobacteraceae; genus FEN-1191. Next base: position 779,964 of record CAVZWC010000002.1, read on the forward strand.
CGCGAGCCGCTCGGCCCACAGCAGGGCGGCCGCGGTCGCCTCGCCGTGGGGCACGAGGCGATTGACGAGACCCAGCTCAAGGCAGCGCGCCGCCGGTACGCGCTCGCACTCCACGGCCAATTCGAAGGCGCGTCGCGCGCCAATCTGCCGCTCCAGCAGCCAGTTGATGCCGCCATCAGGGATCAGGCCGATGTTGTGGAAGGGCAGCGTGAAATATGCGTCTTCCGCCATGACCACAAGGTCGCTGGCGAGCATGTAGGCGCAGCCGATGCCCGCCACCAGGCCCTCGACCGCCGCGATGACCGGCTTGTCCATGTCGATGATGGCGCGGATGCCGGCCCCGTACTCGTCGTCGAGCTGGCGCCGCACCTCCGCGCCGTTGACGTCCGCGGGGTTCATGGCCTTGAGGTCGGCGCCGGCGCTGAAGGCGCGGCCCGCCGCTGCCAGCACGACGGCGGCAACGCCGGGTTCCGAGGCGGCGCGCGCGAGCCCCGCGGCCAGCTCCAGGCGCATGGCCTGGTTGAAGGCATTGAGGACCTCGGGACGATTCAGCGTGATGAGCGCGACCGCGCCGCGCTGCTCATAGCTCACGGCGGCTGCTGCGTTCACCGTGCCCCCGCCAGTTCCCGCAGGCTGGGCACGAAGATATCCGGCGTGATGTCGGCGTCGGCCACGCCCGCCGGCGCGTAGCCGCTGAGGTCGCGGACGCCATGCAGCGCGAGCAGCTCGTCATCGATGAAGAAATTCCCCGTCGTGGTGCGCGCGTCGCTCGTCAGCACGAGCCATGCGGCGTCGGCCATGATGCGGGGCGAGCGCAGCGGGCCGATCGGCAGCTGCGCCTTGAGCATGTTGACGGCCGCGGTGTCGATGGCCGTGCGCGGCCACAGCGAATTGACGCCGACGCGGCCGCGGTACTCGCCCGCCACGCCCAGCGTCAGCATGCTCATGCCGTACTTCGCCATCGAATAGGCGACGTGCGGCGCGAACCAGCGCTCCTGCAGCGCCAGCGGCGGCGAGATCGTCAGCAGGTGCGGATTCGCGGCCACCAGCAAGTGCGGCAGCGCCTGCTGGGCCACCAGGTAGCTGCCGCGCGCGTTGACGCCATGCATGAGGTCGAAGCGCTTCATCGGCGTGTCGAGGATCGGCGTCAGGCTGATCGCGCTGGCGTTGTTGACGCAGACGTCGATGCCGCCGAATTTCGCGACCGTGGCCGCGATCGCCGTCTCGACCTGCGCCTCGTCGCGGATGTCGCAGGCCAGCGCCAGCGCGCGGCCACCCGCGGCCTCGACCTCCCTGGCTGCGGTGTGGATCGTGCCTGGCAGCACCGCGTGCGCGCTGGTGGTCTTGGCGGCGATGGCGATGTTGGCGCCGTCGCGGGCGGCGCGCAGCGCGATCGCCAGGCCGATGCCGCGCGAGGCGCCGCTGATGAACAGGGTCTTGCCGCGCAGGGTAGGCATGTTCAGCTGCCCCCGAGCCCGACGCGTTCGAGCAGGTCGGTGAAGCGCGCGTCGGCGCGCAGGTTGTCGTAGCGCGGATCGACCTTGAGCAGCGCCAGGCGCGGGCTGCGCCGGGCGTACGCCTTTGCCAGCCACGCCATCGCGCCGTCGACGTCGCCGAGGCGCGCATGCAAGGAGGCGACTTCCTCGGGAACCGGATGCGGCTGCGCCTCGACCGCGGTGATGCGGTGGCGCAGGAACCCGGGCCAGCCCTGGGCCGCAAAGGCATCGCGGATAGCGGCGATGGCCGGCTCTTTCTCGTTCTCGAGCCCCTTCTGGTAGGCGTAGGCGTCGATCGCCTGGTCATACTGCCCCTGGTTGGCGTAGGCCTCGTACAGGAAATAATTGGTATCGGCGAAATCCTTGCCGAGCTCCAGGGTTCGCTGCAGCTGTGCGACCGCCTCCTGGTAGCGCCGGGCGCAGTTCAGCCCGATGCCGAGGCACAGATTGGCGGGCAATGACAGCGGATCGGACTCGAGCGCCCGGCGCAGCTCGGCGAGCCCGGCATCCAGCGCGCCTGTGTTTATGAGCAGCATGCCGTACCACTGGTGGGGAGTGGAGGCGTTGGAATTCAGCTCGATCGCGCGCCTGAAATGCTCGCCCGCGGTCTCCCAGTCGTACTCGAGGGTGCTGCTGACCAGGCCCAGCGACGCGTGCGCCTCGGCCAGGGACTCGTCGATCGACAGCGCCTTGAGCGCGGCCTGCTGCGCCTGCCGCGCGAGTCCCGTCGCGCTCGCCGAGCGGTCGTAGATCGGCAGCAGGCCGTAGCAGTCGGCGAGCCCGCTGTAGGCCAGCGCGTAGGCCGGATCGCTGGCGATGGCCTGCTCGAAGTAGCCTACCGCCTTGCGGAAGTCGCCCGCCGAGCGCCGGTTCCAGTGAAAGCGGCCGCGCAGGTAAAGCTGGTAGGCCTCGGAGCTGGCGGTCTGCGGCCGCGCCGGCAACTGCGCATCGAGCAGCGTGACCTTAAGCGCGTGCACGACCGCGCCGGCGATCTCGTCCTGCACCTTGAAGATGTCATCGAGCCGGCGATCGTAGTTCTCCGACCACAGGTGGTAGCCGTTGTCCGCGCGGATCAGCTGCACGGTGATGCGCACGGCATCGCCCGCCTTGCGCACGCTGCCTTCAAGCACGTGGGCGACGTGCAGCGCCTGCGCGATCTCGGCGATCGTCGCCTGCTTGCCCTTGAAGTAGAACGAAGAGGTGCGCGCCGGTACGCGCAGCGCGGGAATCTTCGTCAGCAGGCCGATCAGTTCCTCGGACAGGCCGTCCGAGAAGTACTCCTGGTCCTTGAGCTCGCTCATGTCGAGGAAGGGCAGCACGGCGATCGAGTTGGGTGGTGCGGCGTGGGCCTCGGCGCCGTGGCCAGCGTGCGGCGTGTGGTAGTACCAGGCCAACAGCACCGTGACGGGAAAGCCCAGCATCAGCGCGTCCGAAGTCAGGCGCATGGTGAGGACCGGCCACTCGAAGGTGTGGCTCAGCATCTCGACGGTATGCAGCACGGTGTAGGCGAACGCGGCGTAGGCGAGCGACCACTGCACGATCCGATGCGACGTGAGGCGGGCCCACACGCGCGCCATGGCCTGGTGCGGCCCGGACGCCGCGCTGGCCGCGCCGGCCGCGGTACCGGTCTGGCTGCCGGAGGGCGCAGGTTCCGCATGGCGATGGAGCGGGGAGTGGGACATGCGGACTGGCTGCGGCGGCGAAGGCCGGGGATTATACCCGTCGCCGCTCGCGGCGGTGCCAATCGGGAATTTGGCCGCCGGCGATGGGCTTATAATGCCGTCATCATGAACGATCCACGCAGCCCAGGCGCCGATTTCCGGCAGGCCCTGCGCGAGGAGCGCCCGCTCCAGCTCGCCGGTGCCATCAACGCCTACACGGCGCGCATGGCCGAGGCGGTCGGGTTCCGCGCCCTGTACCTCTCGGGCGGCGGGGTAGCGGCCAATTCACTCGGCCTGCCCGACCTCGGCATCAGCAACCTCGAGGACGTGCTGACCGACATCCGGCGCATCACCGACGCCACGGGCTTGCCGATGCTGGTCGATGCCGACACCGGCTGGGGCGGGGCCTTCAACATCGCACGCACGGTGCGGGCCATTGCCAAGGCGGGGGCCGCCGGTCTGCACATCGAGGACCAGGTCCAGTCGAAGCGCTGCGGCCATCGGCCGGGCAAGGAGATCGTGCCGCAGCAGGAGATGGTCGATCGCATCAAGGCCGCGGTCGACGCGCGCAGCGACGCCCAATTCGTCATCATGGCGCGCACCGACGCGCTCGCGGCCGAGGGGCCGGAGCGCGCGATCGAGCGGGCCGTGGCCTGCGTCGCGGCCGGCGCCGACATGGTGTTCCCGGAGGCGGTCAGCGACCTCGCGATCTATCGCCGGTTCCGCGAGGCCGTGCAGGTGCCGATACTCGCCAACATCACCGAGTTTGGCCGCACGCCGCTGTACACGCGCGACGAGCTGGCCGCCGCCGGCGTCGACATCATCCTCTATTGCTGCTCGGCCTATCGCGCGATGAACGCGGCGGCCCTGAAGACCTACCAGATCATCCGCTCGACCGGCAGCCAGCGCGACGCGCTGGCGATGATGCAGACCCGCGACGAGCTGTACCGCTTCCTCGACTATCACGCCTATGAACAGAAGCTCGACGCGCTGTTCGCGACGGGCCGGGAGAGCTGATGTCCGCGGTCGGTGGCTTCAAGCCGAAGAAGTCGGTCGCGCTGTCGGGCGTGGTGGCCGGCAATACCGCGCTGTGCACGGTCGGGCGCACCGGCAACGACCTGCATTACCGCGGCTACGACATCCTCGAGATCGCCGAGGCCTGCGAATTCGAGGAGATCGCCCACCTGTTGATCCATGGGCGGCTGCCCAACGCGGCGGATCTGGCCGCATACAAGCTCAAGCTGCAGGGCATGCGGCTGCTGCCGCAGGCGCTGCGCTCCGTGCTCGAGCTGTTGCCGGCGGCGACGCATCCCATGGACGTGATGCGCACCGCCGTTTCGACCCTGGGCTGCCTGGAGCCGGAAGCGCAGGGTCACGACGAAGCAGGTGCGCGCGGGATCATCGATCGGCTGGTGGCCTGCCTGGGCTCGGCACTGTGCTACTGGTATCACTACAGCCGCGATGGCCGGCGCATCGAGCTGCAGACCGGCGACGACTCGGTCGGCGGGCACTTCCTGCGCCTGTTGCACCAGCGGCCGCCGCCGGCGCCGTGGGTGCGCGCGATGCACACCTCGCTGATCCTGTACGCGGAGCACGAGTTCAACGCCAGCACCTTCGCCGCGCGCGTGATCGCCGGCACCGGCACCGACGTGTACAGCGCCGTGACCGGGGCGATCGGCGCGCTGCGCGGGCCCAAGCACGGCGGCGCCAACGAGGCGGCTCTCGAGACGCAGCAGCACTATGCGGACCCGGACCAGGCCGAGGCCGACATCCGTGCGCGCATCGCCCGCAAGGAAGTGGTAATCGGCTTCGGCCACCCGGTCTACACGGTCGCCGACCCGCGCAACCAGGTCATCAAGCGCGTGGCCCTGCGGCTATCGCAGGCGGGCGGCGACCTGCGCATGTACCGGATCGCCGAGCGGCTCGAGTCGGTCATGCGCGAGCTCAAGGACCTGTTCCCGAACCTCGATTGGTTCAGCGCCGTGGCCTACCACTCGATGGGCATCCCGACGTCGATGTTCACGCCGTTGTTCGTGATCTCGCGCACCACCGGCTGGGGCGCGCACGTGATCGAGCAGCGCCAGGATGGCAAGATCATCCGCCCGAGCGCGCACTACACCGGTCCCGAGAACCTCAGGTTCGTGCCGCTGGGCCAGAGAACGTAGCCGCCGTGGGCAGCCACGACGCCAAGTCCGCCCGGCGACCGGATCCCGATCCGCTGCTGCTGGCCATCGCCGACTACGCGCGCGACGCGCGCATCGACAGCGCGCTCGCCTACGACACCGCCCGCTATTGCCTCATGGATACGCTCGCCTGCGGCCTGCAGGCGCTCAAGTACCCGGCTTGCACGCGCCTGCTCGGGCCCGTGGTCCCGGGCGCCACGCTCGCGGGCGGCGCGCGCGTGCCCGGGCTCGATTACGAGCTCGAGCCAGTCCAGGCCGCCTTCAACATCGGCGCCATGGTGCGCTGGCTCGACTTCAACGATACCTGGCTCGCGGCGGAGTGGGGGCACCCCTCGGACAACCTCGGCGCGATCCTCGCGCTCGCCGACTACCTCGCGCGTCGTGCGACGCAACCCGCCGCCGCGCCCAGGGTGCGCGACGTGCTCACGGCGATGATCAAGGCGCACGAGATCCAGGGCGTGCTGGCGCTGGAGAACAGCTTCAACCGCGTCGGGCTCGATCACGTGCTGCTGGTGCGCGTGGCCTCGACGGCGGTGGCGACCGTGATGCTCGGGGGCAGCCGCGAGCAGGTCGTCAACGCGGTGTCGAATGCCTGGATCGACGGCGGGGCCTTGCGTACCTACCGCCATGCTCCCAACACCGGTTCGCGCAAGAGCTGGGCCGCCGGCGACGCTACCGCGCGCGCCGTGCGCCTGGCCCTGATCGCACTCACAGGCGAGATGGGCTATCCCTCGGCGCTGTCGGCGCCGAACTGGGGTTTCCAGGACGTGCTGTTCAGGAGCCGGCCGCTCGTTGCCCCGCAAGCCTTCGGCAGCTACGTCATGGAGAACGTGCTGTTCAAGATCAGCTACCCGGCCGAGTTCCACGCGCAGACCGCAGTCGAATGCGCGCTGCAGTTGCATCCGCTGGTGCGCGACCGCCTGGCGGAGGTGGACCGGGTCGAGATCGAAACACAGGAGCCGGGCGTGCGCATCATCGACAAGACCGGCCCGCTCGCGAACCCCGCCGACCGCGACCACTGCCTGCAGTACATGACGGCGGTGCCGCTCATTTTCGGGCGGCTGACGGCCGCCGATTACGAGGACGAGGTCGCGCGCGACCCACGACTCGACGCCTTGCGCGCACGCATGACAGTCAGGGAGAATGCCACCTTCACCGCCGAGTACTACGAGCGCGACAAACGCTACATCGGCAACGCCGTGCAGGTGCACTTTCGCGACGGTACTGCGACCCCGCGCGTGCAGGTAGACTACCCTGTCGGCCACCGGCGGCGGCGCACCGAGGGCATGCCCCTGTTGGTGCGGAAGTTCGAGGACAGCGTCCGGGCCCACTACGCGCCCGGGCAGGCGCGGCGCATCGAGGCTTGCTTCGCCGATGCCGGGTCCCTCGACGCCATGCCGGTGGATGAGCTGCTCGGACTGTTAATAAAGAAAAATTGAGATAAAGAGTCTAAGTTAATGAAAATACTGGTCGGAATTAAGCGCGTCGTCGACTACAACGTGCGCGTCCGGGTCAAGCCCGACGGCAGCGGCGTGGCGCTCGACGGCGTCAAGATGAGCATCAATCCCTTCGACGAGATCGCGCTCGAGGAGGCGCTGCGGATCCGCGAGCGCGGGCAGGCGACCGAGGTCGCTCGCGGTGAGCGATCGGGCCGGACGAAGTGCAGCAGCAGCTGCGCACGCGCGCTGGCCATGGGCGCCGACCGCGCGATCCTCGTGAAGAGCGACACGCGATCGAGCCGCTGCGTGTCGCGCGCACCTTGCTGGCGGTGATCGAGCAGGAACAGCCGTGGACCTCGTGCATACTCGGCAAGCAGGCCATCGACGACGACGCCAGCCAGACCGGGCAGATGCTGGCGGCGCTCTGGGACCGGCCGCAGGCGACGTTCGCTTCGAAGGTCGAGTTGCGCGACGGGCGTGGCCGTCGTCACGCGCGAGGTCGACGCCGGCCTCGAGACGATCGAGGTCGACCTGCCGGCGGTGATCACGAGCGACCTGCGGCTCAACGAGCCGCGCTACGTGAAGCTGCCGGACATCATGAAGGCCAAGAAGAAGCCGCTCGGCGGTCACTGACCTCGCCGCCCTCGGCGTCAGCGTCAGCGCCGCAGTCTCAAGCGTGCTCAAGACCGAGGCCCCGCCGCAGCGCGCGCGCAAGGCATCATGGTCAAGGACGTCGCCGGAACTGCGTGGCGGACTGCGCAAGCGCGGAGTGGCTGTCTGATGAGCAAGATACTCGTCATTGCCGATCACGACGGCGCGCAGCTGAGCCACGGCCGCGCGCGCGCTGCGTCACTGCGCGCCGGCAAGCTCGGGCGCCGAGATCACGATCGCTGTGTTCGCGGCCGAGCGCGCGCCGCGGTCGCCGCCCAGGCCGCGGCGCATCGCCGGCGTCGGCAGGGTGCTGCGTCGTCGAGCGCGCCGCGAACGCCCACCCGCTCGCCGCGGTACTCGCGCCGCAGGTCGTCAGGCTCGCGGCCGGCTACACGCACGTGCTCGGCGCCGTCCACCACCTTCGGCAAGGACCTGATGCCGCGCGTCGCGGCGCTGCTCGGCGTCGGCGCAGGTCAGCGACCTGATGGCGGTGGAGGGCCCGCGCACGCTTCAAGCGCCCGATCTACGCCGGCAATGCGATCGTCGACGGTCGAGGTGCCGCCGGCGCCAGGATCGTGGCCACGGTGCGCACCGCGTCGTTCGCCGCGGCGACCCGGCGGCGGCTCGGCGCCGATCGAGGCGACCAGTCGCCGACGCGGCGCTGCCCGACGCACACGCGCTTCGTGTCGCTTAGAGCGCTCCCAAGCGCGACCGCCCGGACCTGCAATCCGCGCCGAAGTGGTCTCGGGCGGGCGCGCGCTCGGCAGCGCGGAGAACTTCAAGCTCATCTTCGAGCTGGCCGACGAAGCTCGGCGCCGCGGTCGGCGCCTCGCGCGCCGCGGTCGACGCGGGCTACGTGCCGAACGAGCTGCAGGTCGGCCAGACCGGCAAGATCATCGCGCCCGAGCTCTACGTCGCGATCGGCATCTCCGGCGCGATCCAGCACCTGACCGGCATCAAGGACGCGCGCACGATCGTCGCGATCAACAAGGACGCCGAGGCGCCGATCTTCGAGGTGGCCGACATCGGCCTGGTCGGCGACCTGTTCAAGATCGTGCCGGAGCTGACTGCGCTGCTCGGGTCCTGAAACGGCTGAAGAACCGAGGAGCGAATCATGCGCGTGTCCGCTGACGGTACGAAGATCCCATCGTGGCTGCGGCCGACGGCGGCGGTGCTGGCGGGCGTGGTGTGCTGCGCGGTGGCCCTCGCCGATGCGGGCGCTGCCGCTGCGCCCGCTGCTGCTGGCGATGCCGCTCCCGCTGGCGTCAACCTCGCCAACATGGATACCAGCGTCCGGCCCGGCGACAATTTCTTCGAGTTCGTCAACGGCACCTGGCTGAAGAATACGGAAATTCCTGCCGACCGCAGTCGCTGGGGCGTGTTCAACGAGCTGACTGAACTCAACCGCCAGCGCACCGCCGATCTCATCAAGGAACTGGCCGCCGAGCCCTCCGCCCCCGGTTCGGAAGAACGCAAGATCGCCGATTACTACGCGACCTTCATGGACGAGGAGGCCATTGAGAAGCTGGGGTTTGCGCCGGTGCGCACGGCGCTGGAGCAGATCAGGGCGATCCGCGACCGCGGGCAGCTGGCCCAATGGCTGGGTGCGACCGTGCGCGCCGACGTCGACGTGCTGAACGCGACGCAGATCGAGACCGACAACATCCTCGGGCTGTGGGTGGCGCAGGATCTCGACGATCCCGCGCGCTATGCGCCGTTCCTGCTGCAGGGCGGCCTGTCCATGCCGGATCGCGATTACTACCTGGGTAAATCGCCGTCGATGGACGAAGCGCGCCGCGCTTTCCAGGCGCACATCGAGGCAGTGCTGAAACTGGCCGGAATCCCCGACCCCCGTGGTGCTGCCGGCCGCGTCTTTGCACTGGAGTTGCGCATCGCTGCGGTGCACGCCACCCGCACCGAGACAGTTGACGTTGCCAAGGGCAACAACCACTGGCGGCGCGCGGATTTTGACCAGCGTGCGCCCGGCATGGACTGGGCCCGGTTCTTCGCGGCGGCGGGCCTGGGTGCCCAGCAGGAGTTCGTGGTCTGGCATCCCGGGGCGGTCACCGGCATTGCCGCGCTGGTCGGCAACGCACCGCTCGATGACTGGCGCAGTTATCTCAGTTTCCACGCGCTCGAGCATCTGGGCCGGGTGTTGCCCCGGGCCATGGTCGAAGAAGACTTCCATTTCTACGGCACCGTGCTGCAGGGCACGCCGCAGCTGAGCGCGCGCTGGAAGCGCTGCGTCACCGCAGTCAATGCCGCGCTCGGCGATGCCATCGGCAAGCTGTACGTCGCGCGCTATTTTCCGCCCGAGGCCAAGGCACAGATCACCGCCATGGTTCAGGAGCTGATCAAGGCTTTCTCCCAGCGCATCGAACACCTGGAGTGGATGGCGCCGGCGACGCGCGCGCAGGCGCAGGCCAAGCTGGCCGCCCTGAAGGTGGGAGTCGGGTATCCGGATCACTGGATCGACTACGCCGCGCTGCGCGTGGTACGCGGCGACGCCTATGGCAACGCCGAACGTTCGGAGCGCTTCGAGCTGGCGCGCAATCTTGCCAAGCTTGGTAAACCGGTGGATCGCTCCGAGTGGGTCATGACGCCGCAGACCGTAAACGCCGTGAACCTGCCGGCGATGAATGCGATGAATTTCCCGGCCGGCATCCTGCAGCCGCCGCTGTTTGATCCACACCGGGCCGCCGCACTGAACTTTGGCAGCGTCGGCGCGGTCATCGGCCACGAGATCAGCCACAGCTTCGACGACCAGGGCGCACTGTTCGACGCCCAGGGTCGCTTTCGCAACTGGTGGACCGAGGCGGACATGGCGCATTTCCGCGAGGCCGGCAAGCGGCTTGCCGCACAGTACGATGCGTACCATCCGTTTCCCGACTTGGCCATCAACGGCCAGCTGACGCTGAGCGAGAACATCGCCGACGTTGCCGGGCTGGCGGCTTGCTACGACGCCTATCGCCTGTCGCTGCACGGGGTCGCGGCACCCGCGGATCACGGCTACAGCGGTGACCAGCAGTTCTTCATCGGCTTTGCTTCGGCCTGGCGCAGCAAGATGCGGGAGCAGGCATTGCGCCAGCAGGTCATCACTGACGGCCACACCCCGGAAGCATTCCGTACCGCGACGGTGCGCAATATCGATGCCTGGTACCGGGCGTTCGACGTGCAGCCCGGGCAGAAGCTGTACCTGGCGCCAGCCGATCGCGTCCCGGTCTGGTAGCGGCGGCCAGCCGGCCGGCACGCTTACTTGGTGGAGGATAAACACATGATCTTCTTCGTGGCGTTGATTCCGGCAACGATGCTGACCGTCGCCGGTTACGTGGTTCTTTATGTTGCCAGCAGGTCGGAAGGCGGACTCAAGTCCTTTGGCCGATACCTCGGATTCTGGGCGTTCACGCTCGCGGCACTGGTCGTGCTCGGCTCATTCCTGGCTGCCGCCCACGGCGGCGGCATGCACGGCTGCATGATGCGCGGCTGCGGTGGCGAGGGAATGGCGCGGCAGTGCCCCGTCATGCATCCCTGGCGGCACGAGATGCCGGGGATGAACATGCCGATGCCCGGCATGGGCCCGGCCACGCCGCCCGCGTCACCGGGTAGCACCGCGCCGGAGGCGTCGCCGCCGAAGTAGTCGGCGCCGGCGTTCGTGAAGGAGCGCTCGTACTGGGCTGACACTGTCACCGCGCAGCCCGTCGCGCCGATTCCGCTCCCGACCCGCGTCGATGTGCTGGTCGTGGGCGGCGGTATCACCGGCCTGTGCGCGGCGCGCGCACTGGCGCGACGTGGCGTCACGGTCGCGGTGCTGGAAACGCACACTGTCGGCTGGGGCGCGAGCTCACGCAATGGCGGCATGGTGCTCACCGGACACAAGATCGGCGCGGCGAGCCTGCGCTCGCGCTATGGCGCGGAGCAGGCGCGCCGGCTATATCGCGCATCGATCGATTCGGTCGAACTGGTCGCGGAAATCGTGTGCAGCGAAGGCATCGACTGCGACTTCCAGCGCTCCGGGCACCTGGCGCTCGCCAGCAAGGCCGCGCACTACGATTACTACTGCCGCGAAGCCGAGCTGCTGGCGCGCGAGTTCGACCACGAGATCCGCCTGGTGCCGCGCTCCGCACTGCGCGCCGAGATCGGCTCCGACGCCTACTTCGGCGGGGTCGTCGATGGCGCGAGTGGCGGCATCAATCCGGCGCGCTACGTGGCCGGGCTCGCGGTCGCGGCGCGGCGCGCGGGCGCCACGGTGCACGAGCGCTGCCCGGTCGAGCGGATCGAGCGCCGCGGTGAGCGCTGGCGTGTAGCCAGCGGCGCGAACGTGATCGATGCCGGCGAGCTGGTCATGGCCACCAGCGGCTACACGGGTACGGTGGCAGCGGCGCTGGAACGCAAGCTCGTGCCGATCGGCTCCTACGTGATCGCCACCGAGCCGCTGCCGGAGGCGCTGGCGCGCGAACTCAGCCCGCACGGCCGGATGATGTACGACTCCTGGCACTTCCTGCACTACTTCCGGCTGACGCCCGACCGGCGCCTGCTGTTCGGAGGCCGCGCGCAGTTCGTGCCGGACACTCCCGACACCATCCGCGACAGTGCCGCCGAGCTGCGCCGCGGCCTGCTGGAGATCCACCCGCAGCTGCGCGCGACCAACATCGACTACGCCTGGGGCGGCACGCTCGATTTCTGCTACGACACGATGCCGCACATGGGCCAGGTCGAGGGCTACTACTACGCCCTCGGTTACGCGGGACACGGAGTTGCGCTCGCCAGCCTGCTTGGCACGCAGCTCGGCGAGACGCTCGGCACCGCGGAGCTGCAGCAGAAGGCCTTCGCGCAATTGCCCTTCGCGCCGCTGCCATTCGGGTTCCATCGCGCCAAGCGGCAATTCCTGCGGCTCGCCGGGCTGTGGTTCAGGCTGCTGGACCACATCAGCTGATGGATTCCGCGTCTGTCTGGAGAGCCAGCTCCGCCGAGGCGCCGGCGACGCCTCCGCTGACCGAGTCTGGTCGCGTCGACGTGGCGGTGATCGGCGCGGGTTATGCGGGAATTACCGCGGCGCTGGCGCTGGCGAATGGCGCAGCGCGCGTGGCGGTGCTCGAAGCCGGGGCGCTGGGCGAGGGCGGCAGCGGCCTGAACGGCGGGCAAGTCATTCCCGGCCTCAAGATCTGCCCGTCCGAGTTGATGGCCATGCTCGGGCCTGAACACGGCGCGGCGGTGATTCGCTTCACCATGGGCTGCGCCGATGTCGTGTTCGACCTCATCCAGCGCCATGGCATCGAGTGCGACGCGCGGCGCGGCGGCTGGATCCAGGCAGCCGTTTCCCCGGCAGCGTTACCGGTGATGCAACGGCGTGCGGCGGAGTCGAACCAATGGGGCGGCGATGCGATCGCGCTCGATGCCCAGCAGGCGCAGGCGCTGATCGGCAGCCGCGCGGGCGCTTATTGCGGCGGCTGGCTCAATCGGCGCGCCGGCACCGTTCATCCACTGAATTATCTCTACGGCCTGGTGCGCGCGGCGCAGTCTGCCGGGGCCACGATCCATACCGGGTCCAGGGCGACCGCCATCAGGAGCAACTCCGGGCGCTGGCAGGTCACGCTGGCGCAGGGCCCGACGCTCACTGCCGATGCGGTACTGGTGTGCACCAACGCCTATGCCGACGGCTTGTGGCCCGGCCTGCGCCAAACGATGCTCGCCGCCAGCAGCCTGCAGATCGCCACGGCGCCATTACCCGACGCCGTACTGGCGAGCATCCTGCCGCAGCAGCAGGCCGTGTCCGACGCCCGGCGCGTGATGAACTATTACCGCATTGGCCCGCGCGGGCAATTCATGATGGGGGGACGCGGCCCGTTCGGGCACGCACAGCCGCGGCACTACGACGAAGTGGTGCGCGACGCGCACCAGCTGTTTCCGCAGTTACATGACGTGCCGATTGAAAATCATTGGGCGGGCAGGGTGGCGCTGACGCGCGATTTCCTGCCGCACATCCATCAGCCGAAGGCCGGAGTCTGGCTCGCGCTCGGCTGCAACGGCCGTGGCATCGGCCTGATGTCGGCGTTCGGCACGGCGCTGGGTCAGCAGTTGCTGGGCCGCGGGGCGACGCAGCCCTTCGAAGTCAGCCCACTGCGACCCTTGCCGCTGCATCGACTGCACCGGCTCTATGCCGGCGGATTGATCCGCCTGTTCCGGCTGCTCGACCGGCTGGGCTAGCCGGGCCGCGGCGCCGCGGCCGGCCGCCACATCAGCAGTCCAACGCCGCACAGTACGATCGCGGCGGCGAGCCACTCGAAGCCGGTGACGAGTTCCTCGCCGAGGGTCACGCCCAGCAGCAGGGCGACGACCGGATTGACGTAGGTGTAGCTGGTGGCAAGCGCCGGGGTGGTGCGTTCCAGCAGCACGAGGTACGCACTGTAGCTGATGAGCGAGCCCGCGATTGCCACGTAGAACCAGCAGAACAGTGCGAGCGGGGTGGGTGGCCAGACCGGCTGTTCGCCGATGGCCCACGAGGCGATCAGCAGCAGCGCGCCGCCGACCAGCATCTGGCTCGCATGGCCCATGAATCCCGCCGCGGTGTGAATGCGCGCGCCGCCGGGCAGCCCGTGCACGGACCACACGCTGCCAATCGTCCACGTGGCGCAGGATGTGATCACGGCGAGCAGGCCAGCCAGCGATGCGCCAAAAGCCTGCCCCTGCGTCAGCATCACGATGCCCACGAGCCCGAGGGCCACGCCCGCGGCCTGCCGGCGATCCGGCCTTATGCCGTACGGCCATTCGCCGAGCACCACCATCGTCGGCACGATGGCCGTGAAGGCAACGACGAGACCCGAGCCGACGCTGGTCTCCGCCACCGCCATGAAGCCGTAGCCGCCGCTGATCAGCAGCGCGCCCATGACGGCGCCCCCGATCCATTCCTTCGCGTTGGGCCACGGCAAGCCACGCAACCGCGCGACCGCTGCCAGCACCGCGCCCGCCACGACGAACTGGCTGCCCATCTGGAAGAAGGGCGGGAAACTGACCAGCGCCCACTTGATGGCGAGGTACATCGTTCCCCACAGGAACCAGGTTGCGGCGAGGCAACCCAGCACCACGGGCGACCATCGTGCCTGCGCACCCGGCGCCACTCCCGGATCAGCCGCCTCAGGTTCGTTCAACTTGGCTTCCTCCGGGCAAGGCGCCCCGAATTCGCGGATCAGAGGATACCGAACTCCCCAGCAGACGGCTTGTTTGCCGTTCAGGCTGGACACGCCATAAGAAACATTCGCCGCGCGCGACGCACGATGCCGGAGCCAGGTACTTCATCTCATTTCCGCAGGCGCCCCAAGGCATATAGCGTGCCCCGCAGTTCACGCAGGACGATTTCGGCAACACGTACGACTGGGTCGGCGGCCCGTACAGCAACTACAAGCCGTAGCAATTGGGGTCCAGTGCCGGCGCCGCGATAAGTGGAGGCGGAATTGACTCGCGCCGGACTCCGCGTACTGATTCAGTCGCTCGCGCTCGGCGACCACACTAACGGGTTAACCCGCTTCGCTTAATCCTGCTTCTGAGTGGCTTCGCCTCTTTCGCTGTGAGCGGGACTGCACCACGCCGCCAGTTTGATCCCCTACGAAGGTGCTGAGCGTCGTGTCATGTAAGGGCTGGCATTCAGCCTCGGCAACTACGTATGCCGCTGGCTTGGCGAACGGCGTAGATTCTCCGCTGAATAGGGGTGGCATTTGTTTCGTTCGCGATGCTGGGAGCCTGTGTCATGAGTGGGGCGACTGTCCTTCCGAAGGTACCAGGACCAATGCAGACCGGTCCCCTAATTCCCGTAGCTACTTTTGTTCAGAGAGGTCGTGGTGCCTAAGCATATCCGACGGCTCATTGCGCTGCTGGTCGCCGGTGCGCTCTTGTTCGTCGCCGGCAGGTACTATTTTCCACCGAAGTCCTTCTGGGCGTACGGGCATTATCGAGGCGACTCGGTCACCGAGATTGCGGCGGCCCAGCCGACGTTTGTCAATCCGGAGTCATTCTCGACTCCCTATCCAAAGGTGTACGAGATCTGGTCCACGGGCATACATAAAGTCGTGAAGTGCCAGATTTGCCACATCGCGGCGGATAAGTCGCGATATTCAGCGTCCCCCGTGAGCGCAGTGACACTTGCTACAACGATGCCGCTGCCAATGCCCGGGGATTCGCGCAAGCTGTGCGTAAAATGTCACGAGAAGATCGCCGGGCGACCGGACTACATGACGCAGATCGTCCTGGCGAGCCACCATAGTGAGCAAGCGTGTACCGCCTGCCACAATCCGCATTCGCCGCTGTTTTCCAGCGCCGGCGCGCCGATTACCACGGCGGGCGGTGCTGGTGCCGCTACCGCAGACATTGCGGCCGGCAAGACGCTGGCCGCGACCTGTGCGGGTTGCCATGGCCCGACAGGTATAAGCGCGGTCGGCACATTTCCGAATATTGCATGCCAAAAGCAGGAGTACCTGCTGGTTGCCTTGACGGATTTTCAGGGTGGCAAGCGAGTCAATCCGGTGATGGGTGGTATAGCCAAGGGCCTGAGCGCGGCCGATGTGAAGAATGTGGCGGCGTACTTTGCAGGGCAATCGTGCCGGCAGGGCAGCTGACGCGCGCGTGATCACAATACAGAAAGGCGGATGCGATGAGCGAATGTAATCCGATGAAAGACCAGACCGGTCGGCGCGGTTTCATCAGGCTGGTGGCCGGGATGTGTGCCGGTACGGCCGTGGGTTCGGGGGTGGCGACGGCTGCACTGGAGGTCGGGGCCGCCGCCGCAAAGCCGGCGCCGGCCAAGCCGGAGTATCCGGTGGCGGGTCCGGTTCCGGCCTACGACTGGACCAAGCACCGCTGGGCATTCGGGGTCGATGCGGAGCGCTGCATTGGCTGCTTGCGTTGTGTCGAAGCGTGCAAGGTCGAAAACAAGGTCCCCTTCAATGCCCACAACTTTCGCACCTGGGTGGAGCGCTACGTCTATCTGGAGGGTGAAGATAAGCCGCGTGTCGACAGCCAGTCTGATCCGGTGAACATTGCCGCAGCGGACTCGCCGCAGGATTACCGCTTTAGCAATCGTTACCAGGACCAGAAGGTGAAAAAGGCCTTCTTTGTTCCAAAGCTGTGCAACCACTGCGAGAATCCGCCGTGCGTGCAGGTCTGTCCGGTAGGAGCCACGTACAAGACGCCGGACGGAGTGGTGCTGATCGACGAAAAGTACTGCATTGGCTGCCGGTACTGCGTCCAGGCTTGTCCTTATGGCGCGCGGTACTTCAACGAGGAGACGCAGACCAGTGACAAATGCACCTGGTGCTATCACCGGATTACGAAGGGGCTGAAGCCGGCCTGCGTGGAGGTTTGCCCCGTGAACGCCCGGATATTCGGCGATCTCAATGATCCGGCGAGCGATGTAAGCGTCTTCATACGCACCCACCGCGTCAATGTGCTCAAGGCGTGGACCGGCAATGGCCCACATGTCTTCTACAATGGGATCGATGGCGAGGTGTCTTGATGCACACGCTGATTCAAGCCGCCGGGTTCCTCGCGTCGCCGTTTAGCGGTTATGTATATCCGAATGAGACCGTGCTGCCGTGGGGTGTCCTGATTGTCATCTACCCCTACATCACCGGGCTGGTTGCCGGAGCCTTCATCGTATCGAGCCTGTACCACACCTTCGGGATGGAGCAATTCAAGCCCGTAGCACGCCTGGCATTGCTCGCGGCGTTGGCGTTCCTCTGTTTCGCACCAGTCGCACTGCTGTCCCACCTCGGGCACCCGGAGCGTGCACTCGAGGCGATCTGGACGGCTCACTGGACTTCGGCTTTTGCAGCCTTCGGGTATGTAGCGGGTTTCTACGCAATATTGCTGGCTCTCGAGATCTGGTTCGCGTTTCGCGTTGACATCGTGTCCATGGCCCGGACTGCCGGGGGAGCAGCGGGCCGGATATATCGGTTGCTGACGCTGGGCTCATACGATGTCTCGGAGAGCGCCCTTGCCAGCGACCACAGATGGACGAAAGTACTGGCGGCCATCGGCATCGCCTCAGCCGCCGGCCTGCACGGCTATGTTGGCTTTGTCTTTGGCTCGCTCAAGGCGCGTGAATGGTGGTCGTCCGACCTCATGCCAATCATTTTCATCCTCTCAGCCGTTGTGTCCGGCGTGGCCGTGCTGACCCTGATCTATGTGGTGTCCTCGAAAGTACGCAAGGCGCCGATTGACGAGAACTGCGTGCAGGGATTGGCTCGCGTCCTGTTGGCCTCCCTGATCGTGACGCTGGTCATTGAAGCGCTTGAATACGCAGAGATGATGTACCGGCGTATCGAGGGCGTTGATATGGTAAAGCGACTGATCTTTGGCCCGATTAACGTGGGCCTCTCCATTCAAGTAGTGTTTTCTGCGGTGTCGCTGGTGATCCTGGCGGTGCTGCTGGCCCGGAAGGTGCGGGGTCGGGCGTTTATCGGCTGGATGAGTTGTGCCTCGGTGTTAGTGATGAGTGCCGTACTTGCGATGCGGTGGAACGTCGTGATCGGCGGCCAGGAGCTTTCCAAGACAGCAAAGGGATTGATCACGTACACGCCCCCGGTCTGGGGCCGCGAGGGTGTAATGTGGGCGCTGTCCTTATTTGGCGGCGCCTTCGTGTTGCTGTGGGCAATGACGCGTCTGCTGCCGCCATGGGAGCCGGTCCAGGCGTCGGAATGAGGTAATGACCATGAAAATTGTCAATATGGCAAAACTGGGCTTGTTGGCACTGGTAGCCCTGATTGCTGGCTGCACCAGGCAGGTCAGCTTCAAACATGATATTCAACCGATATTTCAGGAACGCTGCATTCAATGTCACGCGCCCGGTAGCCCGGGTTGCGTCGCAAGTGGATTCAGCGTAGCGAGCTATCAGAGCCTGATGAAGGGTACAAAGTTCGGTGAGGTCGTAGTCCCCGGTAGTCCCGTAAATAGCGATCT
>CAVZWC010000003.1:0-242446 GCA_963778855.1 uncultured Gammaproteobacteria bacterium
GTGATTGGTGGGTGCTGAGGGGATCGAACCCCCGACATTCGCCTTGTAAGGGCGACGCTCTACCAGCTGAGCTAAGCACCCGAAAAAGCAACGCCACGGGGAGGTGACCCGCCAGCCAAAAAGCGCGGCATTCTAAGGTATAGAGGCCCCGTGATGCCAGTGCCCGGCGGCGGCCCGGCCCCGCGGCCGGGACGCGCATCCGGACGGGTCCTAATGCGCCTGGACCGGCTTGGGCGTACGTACCTTGCCGCGGCGCTTCGGGGCCTCGGGAGGCGGTTCCGCCGCCGCCACCTGCACCCTGGCCACCGGCCGCGCCGTCAGCGCGATCTCCAGGACCTCGTCGATCCAGCGCACCGGCCGGATGTCGAGCTTGCCCTTGATGTTGTCCGGGATCTCGACCAGGTCCTTGTGGTTCTCGTCGGGGATCATGACCAGGGAGATGCCGCCACGCTGGGCCGCGAGCAGCTTCTCCTTGAGGCCGCCGATCGGCAGCACCTCGCCGCGCAGCGTGATCTCGCCGGTCATCGCCACGTCGGAGCGCACCGGGATGCGCGTCAGCGCAGAGACCAGGGCCGTGCACATGCCAATGCCGGCGCTTGGCCCATCCTTGGGCGTCGCGCCCTCGGGCATGTGCAGGTGCACGTCGTTCTTCTGGTAGAAGTCGGGGTCGAGACCCAGCACCTCGGCGCGCGAACGCACCACCGACATCGCCGCCTGGATCGACTCCTGCATGACCTCGCCGAGCTGCCCGGTGTGCTGCAGCTTGCCCTTGCCCGGGACCACGGCGGCCTCGATCGTCAGCAGTTCGCCGCCGACCTCGGTCCAGGCGAGGCCAGTCACCTGGCCGATGCGGTTCTGGTCCTCGGCCTTGCCGTAGCGGTACCGGCGCACGCCCAGGTACTTGTCGAGGTTGCGCGGCGTCACCGCCACCTTGCGCCCCTGCTCCTTGTTGAGCAGCAGCTGCTTGACCGCCTTGCGGCTGATCTTGGCGATCTCGCGCTCGAGATTGCGCACCCCGGCCTCGCGCGTGTAGTAGCGCACGATGTCGAGCAGCGCCGGGTCGGAGACCTTGAGCTCGCCGGTCTTGAGGCCGTTCTGCCGGATCTGCTTCGGCACCAGGTAGCGGCGCGCGATGTTGAGCTTCTCGTCCTCGGTGTAGCCTGGCAGGCGGATGACCTCCATGCGGTCGAGCAGCGGCGGCGGAATATTGAGCGAATTCGCCGTGCAAACGAACATGACTTCGGACAGGTCGAAGTCGACCTCGAGGTAGTGGTCGGCAAAGCCGGCGTTCTGCTCCGGGTCCAGCACCTCGAGCAGTGCCGAGGATGGGTCGCCGCGGAAGTCCATCGCCATCTTGTCGACTTCGTCGAGCAGGAACAGCGGATTGTGGACGCCCGCCTTGGCCATGTTCTGCAGGATCTTGCCCGGCATCGACCCGATGTAGGTGCGGCGGTGGCCGCGGATCTCGGCCTCGTCGCGTACGCCGCCGAGCGACATGCGCACGAACTTGCGGTTGGTGGCGCGCGCCATGCTCTGGCCGAGCGAGGTCTTGCCGACGCCCGGCGGCCCCACCAGGCACAGGATCGGGCCCTTGATCTTCTCGACCCGCTGCAGCACCGCCAGGTACTCGACGATGCGCTCCTTGACCTTGTCGAGCCCGTAGTGGTCCTCGTCCAGGACCTTCTGCGCGTTGGTGATGTCCTTGAACAGGCGCGTGCGCTTCTTCCACGGCACCTTGACCAGCCAGTCGACGTAGTTGCGCACCACCGTGGCCTCGGCCGACATCGGTGACATCATCTTGAGCTTGTTGATCTCGGCCGTGGCCTTGTCGCGGGCCTCCTTGCTCATGCCGGCCTTGGCGACCTTCTGCTCGAGCTCGCCGATCTCGTTGGCGCCGTCCTCCATGTCACCGAGCTCTTTCTGGATGGCCTTCATCTGTTCGTTCAGGTAGTACTCGCGCTGGCTCTTCTCCATCTGCGACTTGACGCGGCCGCGGATACGCTTCTCGATCTGCAGCACGTCCATCTCGCCCTCGATGCCGACCAGCACGTGCTCGAGGCGCTTGCGCACGTCGAGGATCTCGAGCACCTTCTGCTTTTCCGACAGCTTGAGCGACATGTGCGCCGCGACCGTGTCGGCGAGCCGCCCGGGCTGCTCGATGCCGGCCAGCGCCGTCAGCACCTCGGGCGGCACCTTCTTGTTGAGCTTGACGTACTGCTCGAACTGCGAGACCACCGAGCGCACCAGCACGTCCATCTCGCGCTCGTCGTACTGGTCGGAGTCGCGCTCGATGGCGATCGTCGCCGCGTAGTAGGACTGCGGGCCCTCGCCCGCTGCGGCCGCCGGACCTCCGCCCGCGGCGGCACCGGTTCCGATCTGCAGCACGCGGGCGCGATCCAGCCCCTCGACCAGCACCTTGACCGTGCCGTCGGGCAGCTTCAGCAGCTGCAGGATGGTCGCCACGGTGCCGAAGCCGTGCAGGTCCTCGAGCTTCGGGTCGTCGACGTCGGCCTGCTTCTGCGCGATCAGCAGGATGCGCTTGTCGGCGCGCATGGCCGCGTCGAGGGCCAGGATCGACTTCTCGCGCCCGACGAACAGCGGGATCACCATGTGCGGGTAGACCACCACATCGCGCAGCGGTAGCACCGGTATGCGTTGCACGGGAACGAGCGAGGTCGATTCGGGTTCCTGGTTCACGGCTTATCCTTAGGTGGCGGCCTGCCGCCTGCAGCGCGGGCCCGGGGAATTGGCAATGGGGGCATGAAGCCGATATTTCAACGGCACCACGCCCAACGCGGCCGCGGGCTCGGCCCCGGGGGCGACCTTAGCCGTGGCCAAGGCCACCGGCCCGGCGCGGCTCTTCGACCGGCGCCAGGCGCTCGTCCTCGTTGCGGTAGACGACGTAGGGCCGGGTCGTGCCCTCGATCACGGCCTCGTCGACCACGACCTTGGCGACGTTTCTGAGCGAGGGCAGCTCGTACATCGTGTCGAGCAGCACGTTCTCGAGGATGGTGCGCAGGCCGCGGGCGCCGGTCTTGCGCAGCATGGCGCGGCGCGACACGGCGCGCAGCGCCTCCTCACGGAACTCGAGCTCCGAGCCCTCCATGTCGAAGAGCTTGCGGTACTGCTTGGTCAGCGCGTTCTTGGGCTCGGTCAGGATGGTCATCAGCGCCGCCTCATCGAGCTCATCGAGCGTCGCCACGACCGGCAGCCGGCCGACGAATTCCGGGATCAGGCCGAACTTGATCAGGTCCTCGGGCTCGACCTCGTGGAACAGGTCCGAGCCGTGCGGCTTCTGGTTGGCGCTGCGCACCTCGGAGGTGAAGCCGATGCCGCTGCGCTGGGTGCGGTTGAGGATGACCTTCTCGAGGCCGGCAAAGGCGCCGCCGCAGATGAACAGGATGTTCGACGTGTCGACCTGCAGGAATTCCTGCTGCGGGTGCTTGCGGCCACCCTGGGGCGGGACAGACGCGATAGTGCCTTCAATCAGCTTCAACAGTGCCTGCTGGACGCCCTCGCCCGAGACGTCGCGCGTGATCGAGGGGTTGTCGCTCTTGCGGGAGATCTTGTCGATCTCGTCGATGTAGACGATGCCGGTCTGCGCCTTCTCGACGTCGTAGTCGCACTTCTGCAGCAGCTTCTGGATGATGTTCTCGACGTCCTCGCCGACGTAGCCGGCTTCGGTCAGGGTGGTCGCATCCGCTATCGTGAAGGGTACGTTCAGCAGCCGGGCAAGGGTCTCGGCCAGCAGCGTCTTGCCGCAGCCGGTCGGCCCGATCAGCAGGATGTTGCTCTTGGCGAGCTCGACGTCGTCCTTGGGCTTGGCCGCGCCCCGGGTCTGGAGGCGCTTGTAGTGGTTGTAGACCGCCACCGAGAGCACCTTCTTGGCGCGCTCCTGGCCGATGACGTAGTCATCGAGCACCTTCTTGATCTCGTGCGGCTTGGGCAGCTTGTCGCGCGCCTTGTCGGCGCGATCCTCGAGCTCCTCGCGGATGATGTCGTTGCAAAGCTCGACGCATTCGTCGCAGACGAATACCGAGGGGCCGGCGATCAGCTTGCGGACTTCGTGCTGGCTCTTGCCGCAGAACGAGCAGTAAAGCAGTTTCCCGTCATCAGTCCGGCTCTTGGAATCATCGCTCACTGCGGCTACCTCGGCCTCTTAGAGGCCCAAAACCACCCTGTGGTTCTTTATATAACATGCGCAAAGGCCCGGGCGCAAAGAACTACGTTCCACTTAAGGCTTTGTATTTAAACAACTTTAGCCCTATGCAGGCCGGTCTGCGCTGGGGGTGGGAACTGCGTCGAGCCGCTTCTCGAGCACCTTGTCGATCATGCCGTAGGTCACCGCCGCCTCGGCATTCATGAAGTTGTCGCGGTCGCTGTCGGCCTTGATGCGCTCGACGGTCTGGCCGGTATGGCGCGCCAGGATGCGGTTCAAGCGCTCCTTGGTGTCCATGACCTCGCGCGCCTGGATATCGATGTCGCTCGCCTGGCCGCGGAAGCCGCCGGAAGGCTGGTGGATCATGATCCTGGAGTTCGGCAGCGAGTGGCGCTTGCCCTTGGTCCCGCCCGCCAGCAGTACCGCGCCCATCGAGGCGGCGAGGCCGACGCAGATCGTGCTGACGTCGGGCTTGATGAACTGCATCGTGTCGTAGATCGCCAGCCCGGCGCTGACCGAACCGCCCGGGGAGTTGATGTATAGGGCGATGTCCTTGTCGGGATTATCCGACTCGAGGAACAGCAGCTGCGCGACCACGAGGTTTGCCATGTGGTCCTCGACCTCGCCGACGACGAAGATCACCCGCTCCTTGAGCAGGCGCGAGTAGATGTCGTAGGAGCGCTCGCCGCGCGCCGTCTGCTCGACGACGATCGGTACCAGTCCCAGGGCGCGTTCATTCATCAGGTCTCTTCCTTCTTGGGCCGGCCGAAGCCGGTCAGGTCCGCAAAACTGGAGGGCACATCAACCACCCTGGCCTGGCCGAGCACCAGGTCGAGGGCCTGGTCCTCGAGCGCCGCCGACTCGAACTGGGCCATGGCCTCGCGGCTCTGCAGGTACTGGCGCCGTACGCCCTCGGGGTCCGGGTGCGAGGCCACGGCGGCGTTGAGGCGGCGCTCGACGCGGCCGCGCTCGATGCGCAGCGAATTGGCGCGCACGATCTCGCCAATGATGAGGCCGAGCGCGACGCGCTTGCGCGCCGCTTCCTCGTAGGGCTCGCGCGGCGGCAGCTGCTCGATCTTCTGTACGCCCATGCGCCGCAGCAGCTGCAGCTGCAGCTCGCGCACCTGCTCGTCGATCAGCACCTTGGGCAGTTCCAGCGGGTTGCCCTTGTAGAGCTGCTCGAGTAGTTGCTCGCGCAAGCGCTGCTGCACGGTGTCGGCGACTTCCTGCTCCATGGTCGCGCGCACCTGGGCGCGGAATTCCTCGACCCCGCCCTCGCTCATGCCGAAGCCGCGCACGAACTCGACGTCGAGCTCCGGCAGGCTCTGCTGCTCGACGAGCTTCACGCGCACATCGAATTGCGCGTCCTTGCCGGCCACGCTGGTGGCGGCGTAGTCGTCGGGGAAGCGCGCCACCACCTGCTTTTGCTCGCCGGCCGCCATGCCGTGCAGCGCCTCGTCGAGCTCGCGCAGGATCGTGCCCGCGCCCAGCACCACCTTGAGTTCCTCACCCTGGCCGCCCGGGAAGACCTCGCCGTTGATCCGGCCCTCGAAGCCGATCGTGACGCGGTCGGTCCCGGCCGCAGGTCGCGCCACCGCCGTGAAGACCGGCTTCTGGCGGCGCATGCTCTCGAGCATGGCATCGACATCCGCCTCGGTGACCGTCGCAACGGGACGGTTGACGGCCAGGCCATCGAAGGCCTTGAGCTTGATCTCCGGCAGCACCTCGAACACCGCGGCGTAGCGCAGCTCAGCCCCCGGCGCGACCTGCAGCGGTTCGATGCGCGGATCGCCGGCCGGGCGCAGCTTCTCCTGCGTCACGGCCTCGGCGAAGCTCTTCTGCATGAGGTCGGTGACGGCCTCCGAGTGCACCTGGCCGCCGTACTGCTTGCGCACCACGGCCATGGGCACCTTGCCAGGCCGGAAGCCCTTGAGGCGCGCCGTGCGGGCCAGGTCCTTGAGCCGCTGGTCCACGCGGCTCGCCACGAGCTCGCCGGGCACGGTCACCTCGAGCCTGCGCTCCAGGCCGTTCGCCGAAACTAAGGAAACCTGCATCTGCCGATCAATCCTCGAAATCTGGTGCGAAAGAAGAGACTCGAACTCTTACGGGTTGCCCCACTGGCTCCTAAGGCCAGCGCGTCTACCAGTTCCGCCACTTTCGCCTCGGGCGGCCCCGCCACAAGCCGGCGGGCCTGGCCAGCAGCGAATTATAGCTTAGACCCCCTTGAAGCACGGAATCAGAGGTTATAAGCGAGGCTCAGGCTGTAGGCGCGCGCCGGCAGGCGGTAATAACCCGCAGTCCCCGTAACCGTGACCGTCTCGCTGAGCTCGCTGGCCGCCACCGGGTCGCGGCGGTTGCCGAGATTGTAGCCATTGAGCTGCAGGCGGCAGCGGGAAAAGCGGTAGCCGAGCGAGGCGTCGATCGTGGTGTAGCCCCCCGCCAGGATCGTGTTGGCCGGATCGAGCATGCGGTTGCTGACGAAGTTTGCGACCACGCTGGCATCCAGTCCGCGGCGGCCGGTGAAGAACAGGCCCGCCCCGCCCAGCTCGCGCGGCGACATCTCGACGCGCAGACCAGAGGCGTTACTGCCGTCATCGAGCACGTAGTCGACATAGTGCGCGTCGTGATGGGCATAGTGCGCCGATAGCTGCAACTCGCCCGTCAGGGCGTAGCGCAACTCGAGCTCGAAGCCCTGGAAACGGGTCTTGCCGCCGTTGGCGCGCCCGAAATTGCCGCTGCTGTCGTAGGCATAGGTCAGGCCATTGCTGAAATCCATCCGGAACACGCTGGCATCGGCGTCGAGCCGGCCGTTGAGCAGGCGAGTCTTTACGCCCGCCTCGTAGCTGTTCGCGGTCTCGGGCTCGAGCAATTGAACCTCGGCCTCGGGGCCGAAATCGATCGCGAGCGGCTTGTAGCTGTTGCGGTAGTCCGCGTACCAGGTCAGCGTAGTGCTATCGGAATTCCAGGAGTTCCAGCTCAGCCCGAGCAGGCCGCTGAGGCGGTTCTTGGTCTGCGATCCGTTGCCGGAAAACGCAATCACCGGCGCCGGCCCGGTGTTGTCGATCGCCAGCCCGCTGGCGCTCTCGCGCGTGCTATTGAGCCGCAGGCCCGCCAGCACGTCGAGGCGCGGCGCCGGCTTCCAGTCGGTCTGCGCGTACAAACCATAGAAATCGCGCCGGTCCGTGGAATCGACGAGCTCGTCGGGATGGTTGGCGCCGACGCAATCGTACTCGTGGCCGGCCTCATCGACGCAGTAGCCGAAGTTGATCGCGTGCTCGCTGCCGTTGCCGTACAGGTAGTCGAGACCGTAGGTCAGCGTAGCCTGGGACGACAGCGTCGCGTTGATGTGCGCATCGAAGTACAGGTCGGTGATGCCGACGGTCTGGCTGTAGCCGTCGGCCTGCAGGCCGTCGCCGACCCCGGCGTCGGGCGGGTCGAGAAAGGCGTTGCCGCGCAGGAACCCGCGCAGCACGTCGTCCAGGGTGCGCGTCACGGCCAGGTTTGTCGACCATTGGCCGAGCGCGCTGTCGCCGTCGACGCCGACTGCGAGCTGGTAGCGCTGCTGGTTGAGCTTGGCCCCGGTCGGGTTGTAGTTGGCGTGGAGCGGCAACTCGTCGTGCACGTACAGGCCGTCCCGCAGCAGCAGGCTGCCCGTCGGGTCCTGCGGCAGGATCGACACGTCGGCATCGACGTGCAGCTTGGTCTCGCCCAGCTGGCCGGCGCCCCGGTACAGGCCGTGGTAGCGATCGTAGCGGGTACGATCGTCGGCCGATCCGCGCCGCTCGAAGTTCAGCGTGAGCGACTGGCGGTAGCTGCCCAGGGCAGGCAGATTCGTCGACCCCGCCGCGGCGTAACTGCCATTGCTGCCGCCCGTGACCTGGATTTCCGCCGGCGCGCTGCCGGCGGCATGGTGAATGACGTGTATGACGCCGGAGAAGGCCGTGGCCCCGTACATGACGGGTGCGGGACCGCGCAGGACCTCGATGCGCTCCACGCCCGCGAGGTCGAGCGATGGCGTGGCCGGGTTGAAAGCGCCGCCCCAGGGGATGCCGTCGACGACGAGCAGGAAGGCGTCCGCCTCGCGCAGACCCCACAACGCGGGCACCGACCCCGCTGGTCCGGCGTCGCCCCCCGGCGTGCCCTCGACCCCGGCGACCAGCGCCAGCGCCGTGCGCAGGTCGTTGGCGCCGCTTGCACGCAGCTCATCGCCGGTGACGATGCTGATCGAGGCGGGCACATGCTCCACCGGCTCGGGCTCGCGCGTGGCCGTGACCTGCACGATCTCGAGTGGCTCGTTGCCGCCCGCTTCGGCCCTGGACTCGGCAGGAGTCCAGAGTGCGGCCATGACGGCCGACATGACTACGCGCGCTCCGGACGCAATTCGGGCGTGGTGCATCCCAAGAATCCTTTGCCGCCGGGGAACTAGGCATAGCATAACCAATTGCACTATCGTGCGCGGCAGTTGCACGGGCCGCAGCAGGCTCCGGGGACCACCATGAAGTGTACGACGCCGAGGCCCATCCGGCTGCCGGCCGCGATAGTGCTTGCGGCGCTCGCCATCCTGGCGCCGGTTGCGCGCGCATCCGCCAGCACGCCGCCATCACCGGACTTCCTGCGCGCGCACATGGATCCTGCCGTGGATCCGGGCGCGGACTTCTTCGACTACGCCAACGGCGGCTGGCTGGCGCGCAACCCGATTCCGGCGACGGACTCGTGGTGGGGCATCGGCAAGCTCGTGATCGAACAGCTCAACGCCAGGCTGCGCGCCATCAACGAGCAGGCGGCCGCGAGCTCCAGCCCGCTGGGCAGCGAGCAACGCAAGATCGGCGATTTCTGGACCACGGCACTGGATGAGGCCCGGGCCGATCGCCTGGGGCTGCATCCGCTCGACGCCGAGCTCGCCCGCATCGACGGCGTGCGCGACGTACGCGGCGCACTCGATGCGGCCTTCGCGTTGCGCCGGCTCGGAGTGGAGACGCTCTTCAGCGTCGGCGTCAGCCAGGATGAGCGGGACAGCGGCGCGATGGCCGTGCACCTCGGGCAGGGCGGCCTCGGGCTCCCGGACCGGGACTTCTACTTCAACGCGGAGCCGGGCGTAGCCAGGGTCCGCGAGCAGTACGTGGCCCACATCGCGCGCGTGCTGGGACTGCTCGGACGCAGCGCGCATGCCGCCCGCGCCGCCGCCAGCGACATCATGGAGCTCGAGACCGCACTCGCAAGCGCCTCGCGCAGGCTCCAGGAGCTCAACGACCCGCTCAGGAACTACAACCGCATCAGCCCGTCGGAGATCACGGCGCGGTACACGCCCTCGATCCAGTGGGGCGAACGCCTGGCCGCGTGGACGCTGCGCCCCGAGTTCGTGATCGTCGGCCAGCCGGAATTCCTCGTCCGGGTGGAGTTGCTGCTGCATCGCACGCCAGTACCGGTGCTGCGCGACTACCTGCGCGTGCGCCTCGTCGACCGCTACGCGGCGACGCTGGGCCGGCCGTTCGTGGCAGAGGACTTCCGCTTCTACGGCCAGGCGCTGTCGGGCAAGCAGGCGCAGCAACCACGCTGGAAGCGCGTGCTGGAGGCCGAGGACGAAGCGCTCGGCATGGCGGTCGGAAGACTCTTCGTGCACGACTACTTTCCGCCGGCAACCCGCCAGCGCTATGCCGAGCTCGTCGAGGCCATCCGCGCCGCCTACCGCGAACGCATCGAGCAGCTCGACTGGATGGGACCGGAGACCAGGGCCAGGGCCGAGCTCAAGCTGGCGGCGATCACCGCCAAGGTCGGCTACCCCGACAAGTGGAAGGATTACTCGGCCCTCGAGATCGGCCGCGACTCCTGGTGCGGCAACATGATGAGCGCGGCGCGCTGGCGCTTCGACGACGAGATCGGCAAGTACGGCAAGCCCGTGGATCGCAGCGAATGGGACATGACGCCCCAGACCTACAACGCCTACTACAGCCAGAACAACAACGAGATCGTGCTGCCCGCCGCGTCCTTCGCGATCCCGGGCATTGCCGACGCGCAGGTCGACGACGCCGTGGCCTACGGCTACGCCGGGGCGGCGACGATCGGCCACGAGATCACGCACGGCTTCGATGATTCGGGCCGCCACTACGACGCCGGCGGCAACCTGCAGGACTGGTGGACGGCCGATGACGCACGAGCGTTCGAGCAGCGCGCCGCCGTGCTGACGCGGCAGTTCGATGCCTACGAGCCGCTCCCGGGCCTGCACATCAATGGCCAGGCCACGCTCGGCGAGAACATCGCCGACTACGGCGGCGTGCTGCTGGGCCTCGACGCCTTCCGCAAGACCGAGCAGTTCCGCCGGGGCGAGAAGATCGCCGGCCTGACGCCGGTGCAGCGCTATTTCCTGGGCTACGCGCTGGGCTGGATGATGAAGGAGCGCGCGGAGCGGCTGCGCTCGGGGCTGCTGTCCGACGTGCACGCCCCGGAGAAGTGGCGCGTCAACGGGCCGCTGTCCAACATCCCGGATTTCTACGCGGCCTTCGGCGTCAAGCCCGGACAGCCCATGTGGCGGCCCGAGGCGGCGCGCGCGCGCATCTGGTAGCCCTCAGCCGGTCATTGCGGCTGGCCGGCGCGCCGCTGCGCGCGTTCCGAGCCAGGAGCCGAACAGGATCAGCACCAGTGCCGCGGCGCCTCCGAGGCCGAGCCGCTCGTGCAGCAGCCACACGCCCAATAGCGTTGCCACGACCGGATTGATGTAGGTAATGACGAGCGCGCGCGCCGGACCGGCGTGGCTGACGAGGTAGAACATCAGCAGCATTGCCAGCGCGGTGCACAGCGCACCCAGCACGGCGATCGAAGCCAGCGCCGTCGCCGAGGGCAGCGCCCGCGGGAACGTCAGCACGGCCGGCAGCAGCAACACCAGGCTCGCGACCAGCAGGCTCAGGGCGATGGGTCCCATCGAATCGAGTCCCTTCAGATGGCGCTGGATGATGAGCGGCCCGATGGCGTAGCAGACGGTCGCGAGCAGCATGCAGCCGACCCCGACCCAGCCCAGCGGCCAGGCCACGCTGCCGAGGCCCAGCAACGCGATCACGCCCACGAGCCCCAGCACCAGCCCCGCGAGCCGCCAGCCGTCGATGGGCTCGTGCAGGCCGAAGTAGTGCGAAATCACCGTGACGGTCAGCGGCGCCGCGGCGATCAGGATCCCGGTCGTGGAAGAGTCGATCCAGCGTTCGCCGATCGAGATCGCCGCGAAGGGGATGGCGAACTCAATGACCGCGAAGGCGACGATCGGCCAGAGGTGCGCGCTGAGCCCGCGCAGCGCGCCGCGGCGCCAGGCCAGCGGCAGCATGATCAGGGCCGCGAGCGCGAGCCGACCCCAGGCAACGACGAAGGGCGAGAGTTCCTGGACCGCGAGCTTGATGAAGAAGTAGGGCACGCCCCAGATCACACCGAGCCCGGCGAAGGCCACCCATGCGCGCGGCCCCACGGATCCTAGGCCCAGTCCCGCGCATGCCGGGCCAGCGCCCCTTCGGCCGCGCGCACCACGCAAAAGCGCTGGCCCGTCGGCGCCTCCATGACCCACCAGCCCTGCACCTGTTGTACGCGACGCGCGCCCAGCGCCTCGAGCCGCCGCACCTCGGCCTCGATGTCGTCGGTCTCGATGTCGAGGTGGACGCGGCTTGGGTGCGACACCGACTGCACTTCGATGTGCAGCCGGTCGCCCGGATCGACGAGGCGCACGTACTTCTGCCCCTCCTCGCCCGGCAGGTCACGGATCTCCATGCCCAGCGCGCCGCCCCAGAATTCGGCCGCCTTCCTTGGATCATCGGTCCGGCAATCGATGATGAAGCCGGCCAGCCTGCTCTTGTGCAAGGGCGATCTCCCCAATGTGCGGGCCCCTGGCGGCATTGTAGGCACAGGTGCCAATGACGGCCAGCGCCGCCCGCTCGCGCCTGCCCCGGCCGGGGACTAGACTCGCGCTACTGATGAGGCTCGGTTGGCCCGAATTGATCACGGTGGCATCCACCTTTGGCACGGTGGTCGCCGTGGTGCTGCTGCATTACGAAGGGCTGAGCCTGGTCGGGCGCGGCATCAAGGCGCGCGCGCTGCATCACCGCGCCAAGATTCTGATGACGATCTTTGCGCAGCTGGGCCTGCACATCGTCGAGATCTGGGTGTTTGGCCTGACCGCTTTCCTGCTCGCGCAGTCCGCGGGGTTTGGCTCGCTCCGTCCGGCGCCGGGGGGCGGCTTTCTCGACTTCGTCTACTTCTCGGCGATCACTTATACGACCGTAGGCTTCGGTGACTTCGTGCCCACCGGGCCGCTGCGCTTCCTGGCGGGAACCGAGGCGCTCACCGGCTTCCTGCTGATCACCTGGTCCGCATCGTTCACGTTCCTCGAGATGCGGCGCTACTGGGGACGGGATTGAATTCAGAAGCGATAGCCGACGCTCAGCGATGGCCCCTTGATCGTGTCGCCGTGCTTGCCGTAATAGGACATGTAGTCCCCCTGCAGGTACCAGTGGTCGGCGAACGTGAATTGCATGCCCACGCCGTAGGAGAAGTCGTCGTCGGAACTGGAGGCGCTGTACCCGGCGAATGAACCCTTGACGGTCGAGTGCACCCAGCCCGCCTTGGCGAACAGCTCGAAGTCCTGGGCGGTCTCGACGTGCAGCTTCAGGTAAGCGCCGTAGAGGTTGTCGACCTTGAACGAGATGCCGTAGGCATCGCCGCTCGAGGCGCTGGTCCCGCCGAACACCTCGCCGCCGAGGTACGGCATGAAATCCATGCCCATGCGGGCGACCCAGTCTGCCGTGCTCACGTCGACGCCGCTCGAGGACAAGGTCAGCCATGCGTAGCCGACTTCAGCGTAGGGCCCAGCCATGTTGGGGCGGGTCTGGGCCTGCGCCACCGCGCCCGCGGCCAGGCCGCCCATTGCGAGCAGCGCCGTGGCTGCCTTGATCATTGCCGTCTTCATGGGTTCGCTCCGGAGTTGCCCGTGGATCACGCGGGCATCATCGGTCTGATCAGCGGGGCGTGCCAATCCCTGCCGCACACTCCGAAAAGTTGCAAGTGTGACCTGCGTTCCAGCCGGGCGCCACGCTCAGCCCAGGGCCAGGCGCTACTTCGTCGTGCTGTCCGGAGCCGGCTGATCCTTATTGCCGTGATCATGATGATGCATCATCGAGTCGTGCATCTGCTTCATCTCGGCGTGGCATTCCTCGATCGGCTTGTCCGAGCGCAGACAGGCGGCGATCTTCTCGTGCGCTTCGGCCATCTTCTCGCGCTGTTCCTTGCTCGGCGGCGGTCGGGTGCTCGTCCCGGGATCAGCGGCGAGCGCGGCGCCCGCCGACCACAGCAGTGCGGCGCCGCAGGCCAGGAAGGCCGCGCGCGCGCGAGGCATGCGTCGGATCATCGTCATGACGTTTCTCCTGCCGCGCTGTGCGGCCTTGCGAGTTCAATTCGCGGTCGCGTGCCAGAGGCGCATGCACCGCCCCGCGGCCCCCCGATGGCGGGCCGCCTGTCCGGGATTGACCGCGACGCCCGGGATTCGTTCAACCGCACTCGCGGTCGAGCACGGCGACGGTCTGCTGGTAGAGCTCGTAGGCCCGCGCCTCGCTCCCGCCGATGCATACGACTCCAAGCTTGCCGAACTCGGACAGGGCGCCGATCAGGTGGAAGGCGACGCCCTCGCCCGTGGCCGCGTGGAAGTGCAGCCCGTTCATGACCGCGATGTCGACCAGATCGTAGGGCGTCAGTCCGCGGTAGTGCTCGGACTCGAGGTTGTCCGAGGCGTAGTACCAGCGCGGGTCGCCCGCCGGAGTCAGGAATTCGCCGGTCTCGGCGCGGTAGTGCCCGTCGGTGAGGAACTGCAACATCAGGAAGGGGTGGGTGGTGCCGCCCTTGCGCAGGTTGATTTCGATGGCGTAGTGGCGCCAGGCGTTGCCCGCGCGCACCGCCACGAAGTCGACCGCGAAGCGGCCCAGCACACCTTTGGTGGCCAGCACCTGCGCCACGCGTGCGCCGCGCTCCTGGATATCCAGCCGGTACGCATCGTGCGCGGGGAAGCGGCAGCCCAGGAAGATCTGGCCATTCGCGCCGCCCAGCAGCTGCTCGTGGGTCGACACTGGAGTGCAGGCCCCTCGCGGATCGATGCGGAACTGCGCCGACGGCGACTCCTTGACCGCACCGGGTATGAACTCCTCGACGATGCCGCCCATAGCGCGCAGCTTGGCCTCGTAGAGCTCCCAGCTCATGTCACGCGCCTCGCAGGCCAGCTGCGGCAGCCGCTCACGCACCCAGGGCAACAGCGATCGGCCATGGGGCGCCTGCGCGAAGTCGAACAGCGCGTTGCCCTCGCCCGAGAAGCCCTCGTTGAGCTTGACCACGGCCCGTCCCAGCTGCGGCCGCATCGCCTTGAGCTCCACCAGCGCGCGCGCCAGGTCGTCGGCGTCGCGCAGGTCCTCGATGCCGGCGGGCAATTCGACCTGCGCCTCACGAAACACCTTGCGCGAGCCGCTCTTCGATCCCCAATGCTGGAGCGCGGGATCGCAGCCGTAGATCGGCAGGCCCAGGGCCAGCGCCAGCTTGCGCTCCTGCTCGGTCACCATGACGCAGGTCAGGTGCGCGGCTGCGGGGTGGGCGATCGACTCGCGGATGCGCTCCAGCACCCGCGGCCGCTCGAGGATCTTGCGCGTCAGCGTCACCCGCGAGGCGTCGTCGCAGGACACCAGCGTCAGGCGGCGGCGGGCGTGGAGCCCGGGCACCCCGGGCAGCAGGTGCAGGTAGTAGTCGATGATCGATTCGGGGATCGTGGTGCTGGTGACGAAGATGACCTGGGTGCGCGGCATGCGCAGCAACAGCAGCAGGCACAGCATGCGCTCCTCGTAGTGGTGGGCGCCGTGGATGCGCGTCAGCACGTCGGCGTCGAAGTCGAGGCTGGGCACGATGACGACCGTGCGCGGCGCGTTGCGGTCATCGTAGATCTCGGCGTAGGAGCGCGCGAACTGCGCCTGCAATTCGCCGAAGCGGCGCAGTTCCTCCGGCGTGGCCGGCGCGTCGAGGTTCAGGCCATTGGTCACGATGTTCCCCCGGCGCCGGCGGACGGCAGGCCGTCACGGCCGATGCGTTGCATGAGATACCCGAGGCAGTCGAGGCGCACGGCGCGCTCGCTCAGGCTCAGCATGGCAGGAATGGCCGCGCGCGCCAGCCGGATCTCGCCTGCATCGTAGCTGAAGTAGCCCGCGCGCGGCGCCGCCTCGTGCGTCGGCAGGACTTCGAGCCGTTGCGTTGCGCCCTCGCCCAGGCGACCGAAGCTCGTGCCGCTGTCGAGCTCCGAGAAATTGAGCAGGTCAAGGTCGGCGCGGAACTGGAAGTCCGCCCTGCCCGCGCCGAAGCACATGCTGGCCTGCGGCGGCACGCGCACGATGGCCATGGTGCGCAGCAGGTCGAGGTCGTGGTCGGGAACCGGGTGCGAGGGGAACTCGCGCAGGGCCAGGGCCGACTCGACCAGTTCCGCCGCGTGGTCGACGCCGGATTGCTCACCCGCCCGCCCGCACTCGACCACGATCGCCGGGCACAGCCGCGCCAGCGCCGCGGATTGCACGCCAGCCGGCCGCTCGTAATACACCACGGTGCGCCCGAACAGGCGCGCGAGCTGCAGGTGGCGCTCGCCCAGGTCGCTGACACAGGCATAGTGCGGGTTGCGGCCGCTGTTGTTGTGGATGTCGATGCTGGCGAATGGCCCGGCGGCCGCCACCAGGTTGAACACCGTACGCAACAGCTGCGCCGTCGCGGTTGCCGGCTGCGCCGTTCCGGGCCAGGCGCGGTTGTAGTCTTCTTGCCCGGGAAGCGTGCGCACGCGCTCGCTCGCGGCGGCGACGTTGCCGACGAACAGCAGCAGTGGTCGCGGCAGCTCGGCGCCGCGATGACGCCGCAGCACCGACTGGATGGCGCACCAGCCGGTGTCCTCGTCGCCGTGCAGCAGCACGCTCACGAACAGTGGCTCGCGGCGCCGGCCCGGGATGCGAAACAGCGCCGATGCGCCCAGCCGCTGCCACAGTTCGCAGGCGGGCGCCTCGAGCAGTTCATCGGGAAAATGATCGTGGCGCGCGAGCGGCAGCTCGCCCGCGCCGGGGCTGGGGCTGGGGAGAGTGGTGGGCCGTGAAGGAGTCGAACCTTCGACCAAGAGATTAAGAGTCTCCTGCTCTACCAACTGAGCTAACGGCCCCAACCTTGAAAATGGGGTGGACGACGGGATTCGAACCCGCGACAGCCGGAATCACAATCCGGGACTCTACCAGCTGAGCTACGTCCACCATCAAAACCACGACATCCATAATGGCGCGCCCGGCAGGACTCGAACCTGCGACCACCGGCTTAGAAGGCCGGTGCTCTATCCGCCTGAGCTACGGGCGCCCGGCAAATGCCGAAACTGGTCGGGGCAGCAGGATTTGAACCTGCGACCCTCTGCTCCCAAAGCAGATGCGCTACCAGACTGCGCCATGCCCCGAATCGATCCCGCCCGGGTCCGCCCGAATTCTAACCCGCCAGCGGCGGGCCGCGCATCATACGGAAGCCCCGATCGTGCGACAATACCGGCAATTCCACCGTGGACCGGGCTCATGAGCGCGAAAATCATCGACGGCAAGGCTTTGGCCGAGAAAATCAAGACCGAGATCCGCGGCGCCACCGACGCCCTGGCGGCGGCGGGCAAACGGCGGCCGGGCCTGGCCGTGATCATGGTGGGTGACTCGGCCGCCTCGGAGGTCTACGTGCGCAACAAGCGCCGCTCCTGCGAGCAGGCCGGCATCGTCTCGAGCGCGCACGACCTGCCGGCCAGCACCAGCGAGGCCGAGCTGCTGGCGCTGGTTCAATTGCTCAATGCCGACACGGCGATAGATGGCATCCTGGTGCAGCTGCCGTTGCCGCCGCAGATCCGATCGCGCCCGGTCATCGACGCGATCGATCCGGCCAAGGACGTCGACGGCTTCCACCCCTACAACCTCGGGCGGCTGGCGCAGCGCGAGCCGCTGCTGCGCTGCTGTACGCCGTACGGCGTCATGAAGCTGCTCGAGAGCATCGGCGCCAGGGTGGCGGGCATGAACGCGGTCGTGGTCGGCGCCTCGAACATCGTCGGCCGTCCGATGCTGCTGGAGCTCGTGCTGGCCGGCGCCACGACCACGATCTGCCACAGCCGCACGCTCGACCTCGCCGCCGAGGTCTCGCGCGCCGACCTGGTCGTAGCCGCGGTCGGCCAGCCCGACAAGGTTCGCGGCGAGTGGATCAAGCCCGGCGCGATCGTCATCGACGTGGGCATCAATCGCCTCGCCAGCGGCAAGCTCGTGGGCGACGTGGAATACGCGCCGGCCGCGGCCCGCGCTGGCTGGATCACGCCGGTGCCGGGCGGCGTCGGGCCAATGACGGTGGCAATGCTCATGCAGAACACGCTCGAGGCCCACCAGCGCCGCTGACGCCGCGTCGCGGCCCGGCCGTGACCGCGCTCAGAACCGGCGGCTCAGGTAGAACGAGGTTCCCTTGATCGTGTAGAAGGCGTTCGGCCAGATGATCACGGGCTCGCCCGGGGTCTTGTTGCGCACCATGTGATCGCCGATGCGGTAGTCGACGCCGGCGTCCCAGTTCTTCCACAGCTCGCGCCACTGCATTCCGGCGCCCCCGTACCAGCCGTAGGCGGGCGTGAGCGCGTCGTAGCGCGCGGCGCCGAAGAACAGCCCGGCCGCGAAGGTCGGCCCGAAGCGGTGTCGGTAGTCGATGGCGCGCACGGCCGTAAAAAGCTTGCCGGCGACGTTGTCGAACTCGATGCGGGTGCCGAAGTCGTTGCGGCGGCTGAAGGCGCGGCGCACGCCGACGCCGAGGTGGAAGCTGCCGTGCGTGGTGTTGACGGCCGGCACGGCGCCGGCGTCCTGCTCGTAGTCCATCTTGCTCGAGAACATGCCGAAGTCGACGAAGGGCTCGATCTTGCGGCGCTCGGCGCGCGCGATGCTGTCGGCCGCGGCGGCGGCATCCGCCGCCTCGTCCTCGGAAGCATGGTACTGCACGGGCGCGCTGTCCTGGCCGGTGAAGCGCGCGAATACGGCGACGCGCCCGAAGCTGTCGCCGTACTCATCGCGCCCGCCGTCGATGCGCAACCCGGCCTGCAGCGAACGCCAGGGCCGCGAGTAGCTCAGCGCCAGTTCCTGGGCGCGCTGGTAATTGGTGCCGGTATATGAGCCATTGAGAACCGTCCGGTACTTCAGGTCGAATTGCCGGCCGCCGTCCAGGTCCCAGGTCAGCTGCAGCGCGTTGCTCTGCGCGCCCACGCCGTCGCCTGGTTTGCGCCACTGGGCTCCCCATTGCCCCAGCACCGCTCCGTAGTTCGTCATGCCGTCCTGGTAGATGTGGTTCACGTACCAGTTCGATTGCCATTCGGAGAACTCGTAGCGCAGCTGCAGGTTCGGCCGCAGCCGCGGCAGATAGATGCCTGCGGACAGCGAACTGCTGCCGAAGCGGTAATTCTCGGCGTGGAAGGTGTCCTCGGCGGCGTACTCGAGGTACAGCGACAGCGGCATGCGGCCGGGTACGACGAACTCGCTCGAAAACGCCACCTGCTCGTTGCCGAAATCCTGGTTGCTGCTGGTCGATGCATTCGTGTTGTTGTACTTGGCGGGATTGAAGAATGCGCGCAGCATGTCGTTCAGGCTGTCGGGTCGCGCCCCGCCGCCATACTGCATCATGCGACTCAGCCCCAGCGACCAGCCCGGCACGAGCTCCACATCCAGGTGCAGGCCAAACAGCTTTGGGTGGCCCGCGGTGTAGCCGTCCTCCCATGCGATGCGGTCGGAGTAGGACATCTGCGCCAGAAACAGTTCGTAGCGCAGGTGCGCGCTCGTCAGCGGCACGACGCTGGAGAGCGTCGCCGAGGGCATGGTCGCCGCCTCGGTACCCACGAGCATGGTGCCGAGGCGAAACGGCGACCACTGGTGGTCGCGGTAGCCGACGTCGAGCTGCGCCGGGTCGAAGCCCATGCTCAGCATGCTGCCGGTGGGCGTCACGCGGCCCTCGTAGCCCACGGCGCCGGCGCTCAGCAGCGCGTGGTCGTTGAAGCGACCGAATGCGCTTGCGTAAGCCTGCCATTTGCTGTCCATGGGCGCGCCGTGCTGGTCCGGCTGCGTCAAGGCGTTCGACTTGGTTGCCGCGCCTTCGGCGCCCAGCCCGGTGACGGCGAGCGCCGCCATGTACGGGGCGAGGTCGCGCCGTACCTGGCGGCAAAGTGACCGGTCGAGCGGGCAAGCCGCGGGCAGCGCGTCGAGCACCGTGGCGACGCGGATGGGCCGGGTCATGACCGGCACGCCCGCCAGCGTCAGCACCCGCTCGATGCGCGATTCCATTTCCGGGGCGAGGTCCAACGGCAGGTAGGCGGTCGCACCGGCGCCGGCCTGGCCCGGGAGCAGGACCGCCAACAGCAGCGACAACGCGGCCAGCCATGGCGCAGGGCCCCGCCCCTTGCCGCAGTCCGGGATCATGAAGTTGATAATATCGCAGGCCCGGGCATGCCAAAGTTCATTCTCATCGACCAATCGCTCCGCGACCTGGGCGGCCATCATTATCCGTACGCCCAGGCCGTGCTGTCGGCCGCGCAGCATGCCGGCTGGAAACCGGTGCTGGCCGTCAACCGCGGCTTCGACCAGCGCGCGGCGCTGCCCTCGAGCTGGCGCGTGCATTCGCTCTTTGCCCACGAGAGCTACTCGCACCACACGCTCGATACCCAGGCCAGGCTGGCGGCCGGGGCCGCGCCGGCCGGCGGCTGGCGACCGCGTGGGCCCGCCGGTTGGTGGCGTACTGCCATGCGTCGCCGGCGCGCGGCGCACTTCGCGCGCGACTGCGCTCGGTTGTTCGCGCTCGAGCCGTTGGAGCGCGACGACCTCGTGTTCCTTGCAACCATGTCGGAACTTGACCTGTGGGGGCTTGGCGAGTTCCTGCAGGGCTCCGGCGCCGGCACCGATTGCCGCTGGCGCCTGCAGTTCCACTTCGGTGTGTTCCACGGGCGCGAGCCGGACTACGACTCGCAGGCCGGGGCCGCGCAGGCCATGCGAGCAAGCCTTAGCGGCGCGCTGCGCCTGTGCGGCCAGCGCGACCTGCAGCTTCACTGCACGACCGCGCAACTCACGGCGCAGTACCAGCGACTCGGGGTCGCCCACTTCAGCACGCTCGCTTACCCGGTGCACGACCTGTTCCGGCCGCGCGCGCGCGCGCCATCCGCGCCGCTGCGCATCGCCTGCCTGGGCCACAGCCGGCGCGAGAAAGGCTACGGCCAGTTGCCGCTGCTGCTGCGCGCGCTGTGGCGCGACTGGTTCGGCCCGGGGCGCGCGCAACTCGTCCTGCAGACGCACCACGGCCGCCAGCGTCGTGCGCTCGAGGCGCTGGCCGGCTCGCTCGGCACGGGCGGCGCCAAGGCGCTCGACTTCGCCGCCTTTCCACTGCCCTTGACCGGCTACGCCGAACTGCTGTGCGGCGCCGACGTCGGCTTGATGCTCTACGACCCGACCCGTTATTACGCGCGCTGCAGCGGAGTGCTGCTCGAGATGCTATGCGCGGGTGTGCCGGTGCTCGTGCCCGCGGGCAGCTGGCTCGCGGCGCAGATCGAGGAGTCGAACCAAAGCTACCTCGACGAGGTCGCGGCGCGGGCCGGCCCAGCCACACCGCTTGCGCAGGATGGCGAACTGCGGCTGCCGGCGACAGCCACGATGCTGCTGCTCGAGTGCCAATGGCGAGCGGACGCCCTGCCCGGCGAATACCTGCGGCTGGAACTGGGCACGCAGGACGGCGCTGGCGCCACGCCGCTGCAGGTGGTCCTGGGCGCGCGCGCGGGCGCCTCCAAGGTGCGCAGCCTGCTGCGGCTGCCACCGGGCTGCACCCGGCTGCGAGTGATCGCGCGCAACGCCTGGCGCCAGGCCGCGGTGCCGGCGAGCGGGTTCGGCTGGAGCTGGCTGGAGCAGCCGGCGCCCATGGGCGCGCTTGGACTGACCATCGCGGCGCCAGATGAGATCCCGCGGCTGCTGCAGGACGTGCTGGAGCACGCCGGACACTACCGGCGACTCGTGCGCGAGCAGGCGCTGGCCTGCGCCCGGGCGCACAGCGGCCAACAGGTGCTCGCGGACCTGGGCGCACCGGCCGCTCCGGACATTGCCCGGGAAGTCCCCACCACGTAGCATCCGCCGCAGATCATGACGCCAACCGAAGCGCTGCACTTCCCGCTGGTCGATTCCAGCTACGACAACCAGGAAATCATTTCCTGCATGGCCACGCTGCTCAGCGGCCAGCTGACCATGGGCGAGAAGGTGCGGCAGTTCGAGCGCGAATTCGCGGCTTACTGCGGCGCGCGCCACGCCGTCATGGTCAATTCCGGCTCGTCGGCGAACCTGCTGGCGCTGAGCGTGCTGACCAACCCGCTGCGCCGCGTGCACCTCAAGCCCGGCGACAAGGTCGCGGTGCCAGCCGTGTGCTGGTCGACCTCGCTGTGGCCCGTGATCCAGACCGGCCTGGCGCCGGTGCTGGTCGACGTCGACCCGCGAACGCTGAACCTGTCGATTCCCGCGCTGCGCGCCGCGCTGCGCGAACACGAGCTCAAGGCCGTGCTCATGGTGCACGTGCTCGGCAATTCCACCGAGCTGCCGCAGCTGCTGGAGCTGGTCGCGGAGCACGGCCTGCTGCTCCTGGAGGACACCTGCGAGTCGCTGGGCTCGGTCTATGACGGGCGCATGCTCGGCACGCTCGGCTGCTTCGGCACCTTCAGTTTCTACTTCTCGCACCACATGACCACGATCGAGGGCGGGATGGTGCTGGCGGAAACCGACGAGGACTACGACCTGCTCAAGTGCCTGCGCGCGCACGGCTGGAGCCGCGAGCAAAGCAACCGCGCCGAGCTCGAGAGCGCCAACCGGCACATCGATCCGCGCTTCCTGTTCGTCAACGTCGGCTACAACCTCAGGCCGATGGAGATCCAGGCCGCCTTCGGCCTCGAGCAGCTCAAGCGCCTCGACGAGATGAACCGCCAGCGCCGCGCGAATGTCCGCCGCATCCGCGAGGCCTTCGGCCGCCACGCCCGCTGGCGCGGGCAGCTGCACTTTCCCGAGGCGACTGCCGGGCTCGACCCATGCTGGTTCGGCTTCCCGTTCCTGGTCGACGCCGCGCTCGAGCTCGACTACCGCAAGTTCACGAACAGCCTGATGCGCCAGGGCGTCGACACGCGCCCGATCGTCTCGGGCAACATGGCGCTGCAGCCTGCCGTGCGGCACTTCAACATCGAGCTGGGTCTGGGCCCATTCACGGGTGCGCAGGCCGTGCACGACCGCGGCCTGTTCATCGGCTGCCACGCCCGCGAGCTCGCCGACGCCACGATCGCGCGACTGGTCGACCTGATCCTCGGGTGCCTGCAAGACAGCCTGCGGTGAGCGCGATCGATCCATTCGCGCGGGCTGCGTTCATCGCGCCGTTCAAGGACTACGGCGCGTTCCAGGGACACTGCGTCGGCCTGACTGGCGCGCGCGGCCTGCTCGGCAGCCTGCTCGCCGCCCGGCTCGAGGCGCACGGCGTCGCGTTCGCAGCCTATCCCGGCGACGTCAACGACGAGGCCACGGTGGCCGCCTGGTTCGAGCAGCAGCGCTGCAGCCACTTCCTGCACTTCGCCGCCGTGGTCCCGGTCAGCCGCGTGGACGGCGACCCGGTGCTGGCGTTCCAGACCAACGTGATCGGCAGCTTCAACGTCTGCAAGCACCTGGTGCGCACGCAGCGTGACTGCTGGCTGTTCCATTGCTCGACGAGCCACGTCTACCAGCCCACGGCGGAGCCGACGCCGATCGCCGAGGACGCGGCCACCAGCCCGACGAGCTACTACGGCGCCACCAAGCTGGCCGCCGAGCGCGTGATCGACACGCTCATGGCGCGGCTCGGCGTGCGCTATTGCATCGGCCGGGTGTTCAGCTACACGCACGCGCGCCAGTCGGCTCCCTACCTGGTGCCGAGCCTGCGGCAGAGGATCGCGGCGCTGGCGCCGGGTGCGGCGCTCGAGATCGACAACCCGTCCTCGGTGCGCGACATCCAGGACGGCGAGCAGGTCGTCGACGTGATCCTGCAGCTCGCGCGCCTGGGCGCGACCGGAACCGTCAACATCGGCACCGGCGCCGGCAGCTCGGTGGCCGACATTGCCCGCGCCCTCGCCCATTCGCTCGGGCACCGCATAACCGTCACCGGGGTCGATCGCCTGTCACCGGGATCGCTGGTGGCCGACACCACGCGGCTGCGGCGCCTGCTGGGCACCGCGCCGGCCGGGGTGCGCTGAGTGACGCCACCACGGGTCTCGATCGTCATCCCGACCTTCAATCGGGCGCGTCTGCTGCCGCGCGCGGTGGACAGCTCGCTGGCGCAGACCGTGCCCTGCGAGGTCGTGGTTTGCGACCACGGCAGCACCGACGACACGCCCGCGGTGGCGCGCGGTTATGGCGATCGCATCCGCTATATCCGGCGCGAGCAGGACCGCGGGCCGATCGCCTGCTGGCGCGACGGCGTGGAGAACGCAGACGGCGAGTATCTGCACCTGAACTACGACGACGACTGGATCGACCCAGGCTTCGTCGAGCGGACGCTGCCGCTGCTGCGGCCCGGCGTCGGCTTCGTCTACACGCGGACCCGGATCCACGAGCCCGGGAACGCGGCCACGCGCGTGCTGCTGCGCCACCCGGCCGGCATCGGTCCGCGCGCGCGCATCGTCGAGTTCCTGCTGCGCGAGAAGCTGCCGATCAGCCCGGGCTGCGCGCTGTTCCGCCGCAGCGACGTGCTGAAGAACCTGTTGACGGAGATTCCCGGCGCCAGCGGCCGCTACGGCCGCAACACCGGCGTCGGCGAGGACCTGTTGCTGTTCCTGCTGACCACGCTCGACTATCCGAGCTACGCACACCTGCCCGAGGCGGTGTCCCATTTCCTCGCGCACCCGGCCAGCATCACGACCGACGCCGGCAGCAGTGGCCGGATGGCGGCGCTGGCCGCCGCCTACCAGCTCGCCAAGGACTATTACCTGCGGCAGCCCGGGAGCATCGCGCCGCGCCGCGGCCCTGGGGCGCGGTTGGCCAGGATCCGCTGGCAGCTCGCCGGCCACCTGCAGGGCTGAAGGGGCGCGCGCACCGCAGCGTGCCGCGCGCGAAACCGATGACTAGTCACGCCGCCAGGTCGTGCGCCCGCCCGGCTGGTCCTCGAGTTGCACGCCCGCCGCTGCGAGCTCGTCGCGGATGCGGTCGGCGAGCGCGAAATCGCGGGCCCGGCGCGCCGCCAGGCGCGCGGCGATCCGCTGTTCGATCTGCGCTTCATCGAGCTGCGACGACTTGGCCGCC
Source organism: uncultured Gammaproteobacteria bacterium (assembly GCA_963778855.1). Classification (GTDB taxonomy): domain Bacteria; phylum Pseudomonadota; class Gammaproteobacteria; order Steroidobacterales; family Steroidobacteraceae; genus FEN-1191. The sequence goes on from CAVZWC010000003.1 coordinate 24,502, forward strand.
GGTTCATCCAGGGCCCCGGCGGGCAGCCGGAACCAATGCTCCGGATCGAGCTGCAACAGACCCAGCACCGACGCCAGTCGACGCAGCCCGGCGCCGAGCGCCGCCGCCGCCTCGGCCCGTCCCGCGGCGCGCGCGCTGTTGATCTCGCGCGCCAGCTCCTGCAGCACCGCAAGCGCCTCGGCGGTGTTGAAGTCGTCGTCGAGCGCAACCTCGAACCGTGCCCGGAAACGGTCGACGGCCGCGTCCACCTGATCCTGTGCCGGCGCCGGAGCCGGCGCGGGCGCAGGCGCGAGTCCGCGCAACGCGGTGTAGAGCCGCGCCAGCGCGCCGTCCGCCTGCCCGAGCTGCACCGTCGAATAATTGATCGGCCCGCGATAGTGGCTCGAGAGCAGGAAGGTGCGCATGACCTCGGGGTGCCGCAGCCGCGGCAGCACCTCGCGCAGCGTGAAGAAATTGCCCAGCGACTTCGACATCTTGACGTCGTCGACATTGACGAAGCCGTTGTGCATCCACAGGTTGGCGAACTCGGCCCCCGCCCCGCAGGACTGCGCGATCTCGTTCTCGTGGTGCGGGAACTTGAGGTCCATGCCGCCGCCGTGGATGTCGAAGTGCTCGCCGAGCAGCGCCATCGACATCGCCGAGCACTCGATGTGCCAGCCTGGCCGGCCGGCTCCCCAGGGCGAGTCCCAGGACGGCTCGCCGGGCTTGGCGCGCTTCCACAGCACGAAGTCCAGCGGGTCGCGCTTGGCGGCACCGATCTCGACGCGCGCGCCGGCGCGCAGGTCCTCGAGTCGCTTGCCCGAGAGTCGCCCATAGCCCGGAAACCTGGCCACGGCGTAGCAGACGTCGCCGTCATCGGCGACGTAGGCCAGCTCGCGCCGCACGAGCTCGCCGATCAGCGCGATGATCTGCGGCAGGTGCGCGGTCGCGCGCGGCTCGAAGTCCGGCCGCTCGCAGCCGAGCGCCGCACAGTCCTCGTCCATGGCGGCGATGAAGCGCGCGGTCAGGGCCCCGATCGGCTCGCCATTCTCGGCGGCGCGGTGGATGATCTTGTCGTCGATGTCAGTGATGTTACGGACGTAGCGCACCTGGTAGCCGCGGTGGCGCAGGTAGCGCCGCACCATGTCGAACACGACCAGGAAGCGCGCGTGGCCGATGTGGCAGTAGTCGTACACCGTGACGCCGCAGACGTACATGCCGACCTGGCCGGGCACGATCGGCACCAGCGGTTGCTTGGCCCCCGTCAGCGAATCGTGGATCTGCAGCACGTCAGCGCGACCAGCTCGCGAGCCGCTCGCGCACCAGCTGCGCCGGCATCGCCTTGAGCAGCGGCGCCAGCTCGGGCCCGTGCAGGCGCCCGGTCAGCGCGGCGCGCAGCGGCGCGAAGAAAGCGGCGCCCTTGAGGCCGCTCGCGGCCCGCATCTGCTGCAGGTCCGCCTGCTCGCCGACCGCGGCCGCGGTGGCGCGGAAGAATTCCGCTCCCGTGGCGGAGGCCACGGCGCGCGCGTCGCTCTCGAACGCCAGCTCGCCGCCGCAGATCACGGGCAGCCAGCCCTTGACCTCGCCCGCGGCCACGATGTTCGGCAGCAGCGCGGCCACGGCCGCCGCGCGCTGCTCCGGCGGCATGTCGTCCGGCAGGAAGGGCGCGAGCCAGTGCTGGGCCGCCGCCGGCGACAGCGTGCGCGCCCACAGTCCCTGCCAGTGCCGCAGCTGCACCGGGTCGAACTGCGCGCTGGCGCGCTGCAGGTGGCGCGGCTCGAAATGCGCGGCCATCTCCGCAAGGCTCAGCGGGCGGTTCTCGCCGCTCGAGTGGCCAAGCCTGAACAGCAGGTTGCAGATCGCGAGCGCGCCGTAGCCCTCCGCGCGCAGCTCGCGCACCGACTGCGCGCCCTTGCGCTTCGACAGCGGCACGCCGTCGGCTCCGGTCAGCAGCGGCAGGTGGCCGTAGCGCGGCACGCGCAGGCCGAGGGCCTCCAGCACCAGCAGCTGCCGCGGCGTGTTGGCGAGGTGATCCTCGCCGCGCAACACCTGCGTGACCTGCATCAGCGAGTCGTCGACCGCGTTGGCGAAGAAGAACGCCGGCGTGCCGTTCTCGCGCCGGACCACGAAGTCGCCGAGATCCGCGCACTCGAACTGCTGCGGCCCGTGCACCAGGTCTTCGAAGCGCAGCGTGCGCGCCGGCGGGACGCGAAACCGCAGCGAAGGACGCGCGCCGCCGGCCGCGCGCCCGGCCCGCTGGCCCGCCGTCAGCGCGGCGCAGGTACCGGCGTAGCGTGGCGGGTGGCCGGAGGCCAGCTGCGCCTTGCGGCTGAGCTCGAGCTCGTCCGCGCTGCAGAAACAGGGATAAGCCCGGTCCTCGTGCTCCAGGCGCTCGAGCAGAGGCGCGTAGACGCCGCCCCGCTGAGACTGCCGGTAAGGGCCATGGCCGCCGTCCCGATCCGGCCCTTCGTCCCAGTCAAGCCCCAGCCAGCGCAGGTCCTGTTCCAGGGCCGCGACGTGGGCGTCCGTGGTGCGCGCCGCGTCGGTGTCCTCGATGCGCAGCACGAAGCGGCCGCCGTCGCGGCGCGCCAGCAACAGGCTGAACAGCGCCGTGCGCGCGTTGCCCAGGTGCATTTCACCCGTTGGGCTGGGAGCGAAACGCGTCACTGCACTCGGGGCATCCATCAATACATGGTACGGTATTGGGTGCTTGGCGCGCACGCCGCGGGCGCGCCGCATTCATCGGCGCACCGGGCCCCGGCGCCGCCAGCAGTGGACTGACCGAGGACCCGGCTTGGATACGCTGTTCATTTCCGATCTGCATCTCGACGGCGACCATCCCGCCGCAGTCGCCCAGTTCGAGTCCTTCCTCGCCGGGCCGGCGCGCGGCGCCGAGGCGCTCTACATCCTCGGCGACCTGTTCGAGAGCTGGGTGGGAGACGACGACGTCGACCCCGATCGCGTGCGTGTCTGCGAAGCGCTGCGTTCGCTCGCCGCGGCCGGCGTGGCCTGTCATGCCCTCCGCGGCAACCGTGACTTCCTGCTCAACCACGGCTTCGAGCGCCGCAGCGGCTGCCGGATCCTCGCCGACCCGACCGTGGTCGAGCGCCATGGCGAGCGCGTGCTGCTGACGCACGGCGACGCGCTCTGCACCGGCGACCTTTCGTACCAGCGGCTGCGCGCGGTGGTGCGCGATCGCGCGTGGCAACGGCGCTTCCTGCGGCTGCCGCTGGCGACGCGGCGCGCGCTTGCGGACGCGGCGCGCGCGGGCAGCCGCGCCCACACCGGCATGGCCGCGGCCGAGATCATGGACGCGAGCGAGCCCGCAGTGATCGCGGTCATGCGCGCCTGCGGCCTGCGCACGCTCGTGCACGGCCACACCCACCGGCCGGGTGTGCATGAATTCGCAATCGACGGCGCGGCGGCGCGGCGCTACGTGCTCGGCGCCTGGTACGAGCAGGGCAGCTGCCTGCGTTGGAACGCGCAGGGATTCGAGCTGCTGACGCTGCCGCGCGCGGCCTGATCCGCGCGGCCGCTCAGGACTGCACCGTGGCGCTGCCTGCAGGCGGCCCGGAATGAAAGCGTAGCTGCGAGTCGTCCCGGCATATCAGGCCGGCCTCGACGCCCGCGAGCTCGAGCAGCCGCGCGCGCCAGTCGGCGCCGCCGATCCCGGCGGCCGCCTGCTGCGCCCAGTCGAGGTAGAGCTCGCCGTGGCGTGCCTCGACGCGGCCGAGCTCGCCATAGAACTCGCCGAGCGGCCCGGGCAACCGCGGCGCCAGCAGTGCGAAGCGCTCGCAGGAGCGGGCCTCGATGATCGCGCCGGCGAGCAGCAGGTCGAGCTGGCGATGCGGCTCGCTGGTCCGGAGGGCGGCGCGCAGGCCGGCCGCATACCGCCCCGGCTGCAGCCGCCGGAACGGCACCGCCAGGCGCGCCATCATGCGCGTGACCTGCTCGAAGTGCCGCAGCTCTTCACGCGCGAGCCGCGCCAGTGCCAGGTTGCGTTGCGCGCACTCGGGGTAGGCGAAGATCAGGGCCAGCGCGGTCGAGGCCGCCTTTTTCTCGCAATAGGCGTGGTCCAGCAGCAGCTCCTGCCAGCACGCGCACGCGGCCTCGAGCCAGCGCTGTGGCGTCGGCGCGAGCAGGCCGCCGAGCCCAGTGCTTGTTCCCATCAGCCGGCGGCCACGGCGGCGGTCGAGGACTCGAGCCACAGGTCGCGTGCCTCTTCGATGGCCCTCGCGGCAGCGGCGGCGGCGGAGTAGCGATCCGCCGCCTCCTTGGCCAGCAGGCGATCGACCAGCGGTTGCAGCGGCGCGAGCTCAGGCGCCAGCCGCGGGATCGGCGAATTGCGGTGCATGTACAGCACCGTCATCGGATTGTCGGCGCGGTAGGGCTTCTCGCCGGTCAGCATCTCGAACAGCACCACGCCGAGGCTGTACAGGTCGCTACGCGCATCGAGCCGCTGGCCGTGGCCCTGCTCCGGGCTCATGTAGTGCGGCGTGCCGAAGATCAGCCCCTTGTCGGTCAGCTCCATCTGCAGCGAAGCCTGCTTGGCCATGCCAAAGTCGATCAGCGCCAGCTGCTCCTCGGTGCGCAGCATGACGTTGCCGGGCTTGAGGTCGCGGTGCAGTATGCCGGCGTCGTGGATCGCGCCCAGCACACCGGCGATCTGCCCTGCAAATCGCAGGCTCTCCGCCGGCACCAGCCCGCCCTTCATGCGGCGCCGCAGGTCGCCGCGCGGGAAGTACTCCATCGCCAGGTAGGCGTGGTCGTCGGCGATGCCGAGCTCGTGCAGGCGCACGATGTTGGGATGCTGGATGCGCTCGGCGATCTCGTATTCCTGCAGGAAGCGCTCGAACGACTGGTCGATGCCCGAGTCGTCGCGCTGCGAGGGCGTGACCTTGAGCGCGACCAGCCCGTCGGCCTTCTCGCTCTCGGCGATGTAGAGCTGCGACACCGACCCGCGCGCCAGCAGGCGCGCGCGCCGGTACCCGGGAATGTGCGCGTCGCCAAAGCGGTGCGACTCGCGCGCTTCCTCGGACACGCGCCACTCGGCCATCACCAGCCGGTGCCGGTGGCTGGCGCGCTCGATCGCGTCGACGAGCTCGGCGTGCGCGAAGCGCTGCTTGCAGACCACGGCGAAGGCGCCCCAGCCGGCCGCCGCCTCGCGCACACGCGCGTCCTCGCGGTCGAGCAGGAACACGACCGGGGCGAAGCCGGCGCGATTGGCGAGGTCGCGCAGCCACTCCATGCCCTCGCCACCGGGCCATGACTGGCTCAGCAGCACCGCGTCGTAGCCTTGCGCCAGGAACTCGGGCGGGATCGGCCCGCGCTCGGCCGGCGCGTAGGGCACGATCTCCACGGCCGGCCAGCGACAACTCGCATGGTGCCGGATCAGCGACTGGACGCCCGGATCCTGCTCAATCACCAACAGGCGCATGCCACTTCAACCCCAGTATCAGCAATGGTGAGGTCCCGAGCGGCCCGCCCCCGGTCGCGGACACGCTCAGCAGGTCGCCCGCGCTGCCGAGCAGCTCGACGCAGTTGCCCAGCCGCGCCTCGGTCTCCGGATCGAAGCCCGCGGCGCTCATGCGCGCGCAGGACTCGCCGTCGATGAGCGCGCCGGCGTCGGCGCCGCCGCCGTCCGTGGCCGAGGCCAGCAGCAGCAGTGGGTCGCAGCCCGCCAGCAGGCCGGCGGCGGCGACGGCAAACTGCAGCGCCGCCGACTCGAGCACCGAGGGCCAATCCGCGTACCAGCCCTGCAGGCCCGGCGGGCCCATCTCGACGGCGTGCGCGACCCGCACCGCCGCCACCGCGGGCTCCTCGCTCAGCGGCCCGTGCCACTGCCAGGACTGGCCGTGCGCCGTGGCCACGCCCGCGAGCAGCTCGGGCCAGAGCGCGAGCCGCTGCGCGACGACCGCCTGCAGGCCCTGCAGCAGCGAGGTGCGCGCATTGCGCAGGTTGCTGGAGCTAAGCCGCGCCGGCATGGCGCCCGCCCCTCAAACGCCGCTGACGACCCGGAGCGAACCAGGCGCGTCGCCGCGCCGGCGGCTGCGCTCGGCATCCGAGCGCTCGCGCTGCAGCCGCGCGAGGTATTCGGGCGTCACGTCGCCGGTGACGTATTCGCCCGAGAAGCACGAGGTGTCGAACTCGCTGATCTTGGCGTTGTCGTGCTGGCAGGCGGCCACCAGGTCGTCCAGGTCCTGGTAGATGAGCCAGTCGGCGCCGATCAGGCGCGCGACTTCCTCGTCGCTGCGCCCGGCGGCCACCAGCTCGCTGGCGGCCGGCATGTCGATGCCGTAGACGTTCGGGAAGCGCACCGGCGGCGCGGCCGAGGCGAAGTACACCTTGCGCGCGCCGGCCTCGCGCGCCAGCTCGATGATCTGCGCCGAGGTCGTGCCGCGCACGATCGAGTCATCGACCAGCAGCACGTTCTTGCCGCGGAACTCGAGGTCGATGGCGTTCAGCTTGCGGCGCACCGACTTCTCGCGCTGCTCCTGGCCCGGCATGATGAAGGTGCGGCCGATGTAGCGGTTCTTGATGAAGCCCTCGCGGTACTTGATGCGCGAGCTTCTGCGCCATCTGCAGCGCGCTGGTGCGGCTGGTGTCGGGAATCGGGATCACGACGTCGATGTCGTGGTCGGGACGCACGCGCCGGATCTTGTCGGCCAGCCGCTCGCCCATGCGCATGCGCGCGCGGTACACCGAGATGTTGTCGATGATCGAGTCGGGGCGCGCGAAGTACACGTATTCGAAGATGCACGGCGTGTGGCGCACGGTGCGACGCACTGCTGCGAGTGCAGCCGCCCCTGCTCGTCGATGAACACCGCCTCGCCCGGCGCCACGTCGCGCACCAGCTCGAAGGACAGGATGTCGAGCGCCACGCTCTCGGAGGCCAGCATGTACTCGGTGCCGCGCGCCGTGCGCCGCTCGCCGAGCACCAGCGGACGGATGCCGTTCGGGTCGCGGAAGCCGAGCACGCCGTGGCCGATCACCATGGCGACCACCGCGTAGCCGCCGCGGCAGCGGCGATAGACGGCGCTGGTGGCGGCGAAGATGTCGGCCGGCGTCATGCGCGGCGTGCCGACGCGCTGCAGCTCGGAGGCCAGCACGTTGAGCAGCACCTCGGAATCGGATTCGGTGTTCAGGTGCCGGCGCTCCTCGCGCGTCAGCACCTCGGCGAGCTCGGCGGCGTTGGTCAGGTTGCCGTTGTGCGCCAGGCAGATGCCGTAGGGCGCATTGACGTAGAACGGCTGCGCCTCGGAGGCGCTGTCGCAGCCGGCGGTCGGGTAGCGCACGTGGCCGATGCCGAGTTGCCGCGCAGCTCGAGCATGTGGTGCTGCTGGAACACGTCGCGCACCAGCCCCGCGCCCTTGCGCACGAACAGCTCGCCGCCGTCCGCAGGTCATGATGCCGGCGGCGTCCTGGCCGCGGTGCTGCAGCACCGTCAGCGCGTCATAGATGCGCTGGTTGACCGGACTGGTGCCGACGATGCCGACGATGCCACACATGTCAGAACCTACTAGCCCGTCACCGCAGGGGGCGTGATCTTACCCTCTCCGACCAGAGCGCGCAGCAGATTGCCGGCGTGCTCGGCGTACGGCACCAGGGTCGAGTTCCGATACCAGCGCTCCTCGCTCAGTCGCACCGCGTGGCACAGCATCGCCAGCAGGCCGAGCACGACCAGGCCGCGCAGGAAGCCGAACAGGAAGCCCAGCATGCGATCGACGCTGCTCAGCAGCGACAGGCGCACGAAATGCGTGAGCAGCGCGCCGGTGGCGGCTGCCGACGCAGCATGACGACGACGAAGATGATGGTGCGCGCGGCCCAGGGTCGTACCGCCGCGCTGGCCAGGGCGCCGCCCAGGTGCGGCTCGAGCAGGGAAGCCAAGTGCCAGGACAACAGCACCGCCAGCAGCCAGGTCAGGAGCGATACCACTTCGCGCAGCAACCCGCGGTACAAGCCGGCCGCGCAGGAAAAGGCCAGCAACGCGATGATGACGTAGTCGGTCCAATTCATACGTCAGCCGGCCTCGTCTCGGCGCCCGCGGCGCCCGGTCGCGAATTCTACCAGTACGCATGCCGCAGACACGCAGCACGCCGCCTCAGGGCGTCTGTGTTGACAACAGGCTTGAGTCCGCTGGCCTGCATCTTCTGCTTCAGGGCCAGCGCGGCGGCGCGATCGGCGCGCGGCGGGCTACGTACGCGGTACAGGCCGCGATCGTCCGGGACCGGCGACCTCGACCGTGAATCCCTTGGCTGCCACCTCCTTGACCATGCGCTCGGCGTAGTCGCGGCGCGCAGAAACTTCCGACCTGCACGGTCCAGCCCGACTCGCACGCTACCCGCGTGCGGAGCCAGTGGTCGCGCCCGGCATGGCAGCGGGTGGCGCGGCAGCTCGCTGGCGCGGCGGCCGCGGGCGTGGCGGGGACCGGCGCGGCGCAGCCACAGGCGCACTCGGCGCCGCGGCACCGGCCGTGGCCGGTGCGCTTGCCGTCGCGCCGGCAAGTCGGGTTCTCCGCATCGGCGCGGCTGCACTCCGACCATCGCGCAGGTCGATGGTGACCGAGCGCATCGGCGCGCCGGCCGGGGGAGCCGGCGGCGGCACCCGAGTCTGACAGGCGGCCGTCCGCGGAACAGTTCCGGCACCAGCAACACGACCATCGCGACCAGGATGGCGGCGCCGGTCAGTCGTTCCTTGAGGTGATCCTGCAACCCGTTCCGTCCTCTCGTTGCTGCAGCTCAGTATAGCCGACGCGCCTGCAGCGCCGGCCCCACCGTGTGGAAGGAGCCGCACACCAGCACGCGATCGCCGGGCCGCGCCAGTTGCCCGGCGCGCGCGCAGGCCGTGGCGACGTCGGCCGCGCAGTTCCACGCTGCCGCGCAGCCGGCCCATGCGCGCGCGCAGTTGCTCGGCGGCCAGCGCGCGCTCGCCCTCGAGCGTGCACAGCAGCCAGTGATCTACCAGCGGCGTCGAGCGTGGCGGCGACCGCAGCCACGTCCTTGTCGGCGAGCATGCCGAACACAGCGAGGGCGCGCCCACGCACCGGTCGCGCCCGCAGTTCCGCGGCCAGCACCGCGGCCGCGGCCTCGTTGTGCGCGACGTCGAACACCCACTCGACCGCGCCCGGCACGAATCTGCAGCCGGCCCGGCGAGGCGCACCGCTCGCAGCGCCGCCGCGACCGCCGCCGCGACCGGCACGCGCGGCGCGTGCAGGGCCGTGCACGCGCGCAGCGCGACGGCGGCGTTGCGGTACTGGATGCTGCCGGCCAGCACCGGCGGCGGCAATGCCGCGCAGTTCGAGGCCGGCCGCGCGATAGTCCCAGCGGCCGTCGTCGTGGATCCGCCAGCCGAAGTCCCGCGTCGGCCACGAGTGGCGCGCACGCCAAGCGCGGCGAGCGCGGCGCGCGACCGTCGCGGGCATCTGCGCGCTGCCGAGCACCGCGGGCGGCCAGCCCTGAAGATGCCGGCCTTCTCGGCGCCGATCTCCTCGAGCGTGTCGCCCAGCCAGTCGCGATGATCCAGGCCCACGGAGCACAGCACCGCGACGTCGGCGTCGACGATGTTGGTGGCGTCGAGCCGCCCGCCGAGGCCGACCTCGAGCACGGTCGCACTCGACCGCCGCCGGCGCGGAACACCAGCAGCGCCGCGAGCGTGTTGAACTCGAAGTAGGTCAGCGATCGGCGCCGCGCGCCGCCTCGATGCGCTCGAAGGCCGCGCACAGCTGCGCGTCGTCGGACCTCGGCGTCCATCGACGCGGATGCGCTCGTGGTAGCGCAGCAGGTGCGGCGAGGTGAACAGCCCGACGCGCTCGCCGTGCGGCCTGCGCCAGCGCGGCCAGGAGCGCCGCCGTCGAGCCCTTGCCGTTGGTGCCGCCGACGATGAGCGCGCGCGCCCGGCCGGCGGCAGCAGGCCGAGCCGGTCGGCGACGGCGCGCACGCGCTCGAGGCCCAGGTCGATGCTGCGCGGATGCAGCGTCCTGCTGGTAGGACAGCCACTCGGCCAGCGTGCGCCCGGCGGGCATGCGTCGGACGGCGGGCCTTGGGCAGCTCAGCCGCGGCTGCAGCGAGCGGCGGCCGTTTCTGCAGCAGCCGCAGCAGCGCGCGCGAGCCGGTCGCGCATGTCGCGCCGGTCGACGATCAGGTCGAGCGCGCCGTGCTCGAGCAGGAACTCGCTGCGCTGGAAGCCCTCGGGCAGGGTCTCGCGCACGGTCTGCTGGATGACGCGCGGCCCGGCAAAACCGATCAGCGCGCGCGGCTCGGCGACGTTCAGGTCGCCCAGCATCGCGAGGCTGGCCGACACGCCGCCGGTGGTCGGGTCGGTCATGACCGAGATGAACGGCAAGCCGGCGCGCGCCAGGCGCGCCAGCGCGGCGCTGGTCTTGGCCATCTGCATCAGCGACAGCAGCGCCTCCTGCATGCGCGCACCGCCGGTCGCCGAGAAGCACACCAGCCCGGCTGCGGTGCTCGATGCAGTGGTCGACCGCGCGCCGGAAGCGCTCGCCGACCACCGAGCCCATCGAGCCGCCGAGGAACTGGAACTCGAACGCGCAGGCCACGACTCCTCGCCGTGCAGCGCGCCCGGCCAGCGCGATCAGCGCGTCGCGCTCGCCGGTGGCCTTCTGCGCCTGCGGCAGCCGGTCGCGTAGCGCTTGCTGTCCTTGAACTTGCAGCGGATCCTCGGGCTGCACCCGCGCGCCGATCTCCTGCTGGTCGCCGGGATCGAGGAAGGACTGCAGCCGCTGCGCGCGCGCCGATGCGCATGTGGTGGGTGCACTTCGGGCAGACGTTGAGGTTGCGCTCGAGCTCGGCGCGGTACAGCACCGCGTCGCAGGCCGGGCACTTGATCCACAGGCCCTCGGGCACCGAGCGCGAGCGGCGCTCGGTCTTGATGCGCGAGGGCACGATCTTCTCGAACCAGGTCAAGGCGTCGGACCTCGGCAGCCGCGAAGGGACCGATCATAGCGGAATCGTCCGGCAGGCCGAACTCCGGCGGGTAGTCCACCTGCCAGAAGTACAGGCCGTGCGCCGCGGCGGTGGCCTCCGCCGGTGCTGCGCTGCCGGGATTCGAGCTGCTCGCGGGCGCGCTCGCGGGCCGGCCTCGCCCTCGCCCGATCGCCAGCAGCGGTGCCGACGATGTTGCGCACCATGTGCTGCAGGAACGCGTTGGCGGTGACCTCGATGCTGACCCAGTCGCCCGCGCCGCCGCACGCCGAGTCGCCTCGATGCGTGCGCACCGGCGAGCGGGCCTGGCATTCGGCGGCGCGAAAGGCGCTGAAGTCGTGCTCGCCGACGAGGTCGTCGGCCGCCGCCTGCATGGCGGCGACATCGAGCGCGCGGTAGACGACGAGCGCGCGCCCGGCGGCCAGCGCCGAGCGCGTCGGCCGGTTGAGGACCAGGTAGCGGTAGCGTGCGCCGCCGGGCGCCGTAGCGGGCATGGAAGTGCTCGGTCACCGGCTGCACCCAGCGCAGGTTGACGACGGCGGCAGCAGGCTGTTGGTGCCGAGCAGCCAGGCACGCGCACTGCGCTGCGGCTCCGGTGTCGAAGTGCGCCACCTGGGCGCGCGCGTGCACGCCAGCGTCGGTGCGGCCGGCGCAGGTGAGCTCGACCGGCGCATCGGCGACGCGTCCGAGCGCCGCCTGCAGCGCTCTCCTGCACCGAGGGGCAGTGCGGCTGCCGCTGCCAGCCGTGGTAGGCCGCGCCGTCGTACTCGACGCCAATGGCGATGCGGCCCATGGCCTCGCGCCGCCGCTGCGGGCTCCCCGGGGCTCAGCCGGGGAGCGATTCGACCAGCCGGCGGGCTTCGGTCTTCTGCGACGCCGAGCCCTCGGCCAGCACTTCCTCGAGGATGCTGCGCGCACCTTCCGGGTCGCCCATGTCCATGTAGGCGCGGGCCAGGTCGAGCTTGGTGCCGACCTCGCTCATGGTCGCCGGCTCCGCTTCGTTGAGCGGCATGTCGGCGGTCAGGCGCTGAGTGGCCGCGAAGGCCCCTTCGCTGGCCGCCGCGCCCTGGCCGACGTCGAGGTCGAGTGCGCCCCCCGGCTCGCCGGTGATCTCGAGGCCGCCGAGATCCAGGTCGACGTCACTGCCGCCCTGGACCTTCATGGCCTCGAGTTGGGCCGTCATGCCCTCGGCCGGAGCCGGCATGATCGCCGTGGCCAACTGGGTCGGCGCATCGGTGGCTGCAGCCGCGCCGGCCAGCGGGCCGTCCATGTCCTTGTCGGTGAACAGCCAGGTGCCGCTCGCGCTGCCGGGGCTGGGCATGATCTCCGTGTCGTGCGCTGCGGCCTGCGCCTGCGCGTAGAGCTCGCGCGTCTCCTCGTCGAGGCCCGCCAGCATCGTCGGCGCAGCTTCGGCGCCTGGAAGGTCATGCTTGCCGGTGTCGCCCGTGCTCAGGTCGAGGCCGAGGTCGACGATCGCCAGCTCGGCGGTCGGCTCGGCGCCCTGCAGAAGGTTGCGGCTGCTGGCCTCGAGCTTCTGGCGGATCGTCGGGCTCTCAACGTCGTGCGTGACCAGGTTCTCGACCGTCGGCGAATCCGGGCTGTGTTCGGCGAAGTCCAGCGTGACGGTCGGCGACTGCTGCATCTCGCGCGTCGAACCCGTGGCGTCGCCGCCGCGCGCGGGATCGTCGAGCACGAAGTCGACCCCGGTATCGCCGACCGCACGCACCTCGCCGGTCGAGTCCTGCGCGCCGAGCGCCGCGCCCAAGTCCAGATCGACGGCGTCGCCGCCGGGCTCCGCAGCCATCGAGGGCTCGCCGAGCAGGTCGAAGTCGACGCGGTTCTGACCGCCTTCGAGATTGAGGTCGACTCCGACGCTGGCCGCGCCCGACAGTCCGGCGCCGCTCGCGAACAAGGAGTCCTCAGGCGCGATCTGGCGGCCCATGATGACGATCTTTTCCCACTCGCCCGCCGCGGCCTGCTCGCGGCTCGCCGACAGTTCGCGCGCGAGCTGCAGGAACTGGTCCTTGTTGCCCCAGACGAAGTAGACCTCGAGCAGCTTGAGCTGCAGGTCGCGCCGCTGCGGTTCGCGCGCGATGGCGATGCGCACCAGGTCGGCCGCCTGGTCGTACAGGCCATAGGCCATGTGGAAGTCGGCCTCGGCGAGCGGATCGCCCTGGTCGATCGGCACCGCAGTGCCGGTCGCGGACACCTCGTCGTCGACGGCGACTGGCGCGACCTGGAGGGCGGCCGATTCGGCGGCGCTGATGCGCGGCGCCGGGTGCGTGCCCGATTCCTCGACGACGAAGGAAGAATCCTGCTTCGCCGACAGCGCGCGCATGGGCTGCGTTGTCGCGTGCCGCGACTCCGCGCCGGCTGCAGGCTCGGCGGGCATGGTCGCGAGCCGGTCGAGCGTGCGTCCAAATTCATGTTCGCGGTGGGCCCGCAGCTGGCGCCAGCCGTAGACGCCGGCCAGCAGCGCCGCAAGTATTCCGAGCGGCAGGTACCAATTCGACAGCAGCCAGTCGAACAGCGAGCCGCCGCCCGCCTGGGGTTGCGAGGGCTTGGCCGCCGTCACTGCAGGCGCGTGCGTGGGCGGCTTGGCCGCCGGCGGCGGCGGCAGTTCCTGCTCGGCCGGCTTGGGCGTTTCCGGCGCGGCCTTGGCCACAGGCGGGGGCGCGGGCGCAGCGGCAGGGGGCGGTGGGACCGCCGCTGTCGTGACCGGCGCCTTGGCCTGGCCCAGCTGCTTCTGCAGCCGCGCCAATTCTGCGTTCTTGAGCTCGAGCATGCGCTGCGACTCGGCCAGTTGCCCCTGCAGCGTCGTGACCTGCTTCTGGAGCGCCGCGGTCTCGCCCGGAGCAGCACTGGTGGTCGTGCCCATACCGGGCTCCGAGGGCGGCACCAGGCGCAGCTTGCCGCCGCCAGCGCCCGGGTTGCCGGACCACGAGCGATACTGGGAGCTGACTTCGGACCTGGCCTCGGCCGGCCCGATTGCGGCCAGCGCCGCCTCATCCGGCAGCTGCAGCGTCGCACCCGCGTGCAACTCGTTCATGTTGCCGCTGAACGCGGCAGGATTGGCGCGGAAGATACCCAGCAGGGCTCGCTCGCGCTCGGAATTCGGGTAGTGGCCGGCGGCGATGGACGACAGCGTCTCGCCGCGCTGCACGACATATCCGCCCGCCGGCGCAGTCGCGGCCGGCGCCATGGGCCCGGTCGGCGCCGCGGGCGCCGACGCAGCCGGACCGCCGCCACCGGAACTTTGCGCAACCGGCATCGCCGGCGGTGCCGTACGCTCGACGTTGCCGGCATGGGCCGGAGCCGACTCCGCAGGAGCGCTCACGGCCGCCGCGGAACTCGCCTTGTCGCCCGTGAATACCGGCGGATCGAGCAGCACGGTGTATTCGCGCACCAGCCGCCCGCGGGCCCAGCTCGCCTCGATCAGCAGCGTCGCAAAGGGCTCGGTGACGGGGCTCGTGGAGCGCACCTGCAGCACGTCGTGCCCGTCCGCGGCCTTGCCCGGCACCAGCGTCACGGAATCGAGGAAGGATGGATAATCGAGACCGTAGCGGGAAAAACTCTCCCTGGTCGCCAGTGCCACCTTGAGGCCCCGGAGCTCCTCAGGGCTGGCCGTGAGGTCGATCTCCGCGTCCAGCGGCGCATTCAGCGCCGATTTGAGGTGTATGTCCCCCAACCCCAGCGCCATCGCTCCGGCAGGCATCAGCGCGGCCAGAATCAGCGCGCATAAGACATAACGCAAGGGCATCAGAACTCCCAGTGGCCTTTCAGAGCGGTTACTCCGTTACAAAACAGTTAGTTACACTGTTTTCCTTGGCCCGGTGGCCGTTTGGGCGGCAATATAACTTATAAATACTCCCGAGCCAAAATCTCGGCAATCTGGATCGCGTTCGTCGCGGCGCCCTTGCGGACGTTGTCCGCGACGATCCAGAGGTCGAGACCTCGCTCATGAGTCATATCCTCGCGGATGCGCCCGACATAAACCGTGTCGTGGTTCGCTGCTTCGGTAACTGCGGTGGGATAGGCGCCGCTTTCGCGGCCGTCGAGCACCTCGACACCGGGCGCACGCTCCAGCAGCGCGCGCGCCTCCACGGCGGAGATCTTGCGACGCGTCTCGATGTGCACGGCCTCGGAGTGCCCGTAGAACACCGGCACGCGCACCGCGGTGGCATTAACCTGGATCGATTCGTCGGCGAAGATCTTGCGCGTCTCCCAGTGCATCTTGAGCTCTTCGCGCGTGTAGCCGTTGTCCATGAACTGGTCGATCTGCGGCAGGCAGTTGAAGGCGATCTGCCGCGGCATGATACGCGGCTCGACGGGACGGCCGTTCAGCAACTGCGCGGTCTGGTCCGCGAGTTCCTCGACCGCGCGGCGGCCGGCGCCGGATACCGACTGGTAGGTGGCGACGTTGACGCGCTCGATGCCGACCGCGTCGTGGATCGGCTTGAGCGCCACGACCAACTGGATCGTCGAGCAATTCGGATTGGCGATGATGCCGCGCGCGCGGTACTGCGCGATCGCACCCGGGTTCACCTCCGGCACGACCAGCGGGATGTCACTCTCGTAGCGGAACTGCGAACTGTTGTCGACGACCACGCAGCCGGCGGCCGCGGCCCTGGGCGCGTACAGCGCCGAGGTGGCGCCGCCGGCCGAGAACAGCCCGAGCTGCGCGCGCGCGAAGTCGAAGCCCGCGGCATCGATGACCGGCAGCTCGCGGCCGGCGAACTGCACGCTCTTGCCGAGCGAGCGCTCGCTGGCGAGCGGGAACAGCTCGCCCACGGGGAACTTGCGTTCCGCGAGCACGCTGAGGAAGGTCTCGCCTACGAGCCCGGTCGCGCCGAGCACGGCGATATTCCACGTGCGGCTCAAGTACTTCGCTCCCGTGCTTCACCGGTCGGCGCGCGGTGCTCGATGTCGGGCGCGGCTGCGACGACGTCGGCGTTCTGCGCGCGGTGCCGCAGGTAATGGTCCATGAGCACGATCGCGAGCATCGCCTCGGCGATCGGCGTGGCGCGCAGGCCGACGCAGGGATCGTGGCGCCCGGTGGTGACGATCTCCACGGCCCGGCCGGCGCGATCGATAGTGCGGCCGGGCACCTGGATGCTGGATGTCGGCTTGAAGCTCAGGTGCACCAGCAACGGCTGGCCGGTGGAAATGCCGCCGAGCATGCCGCCGGCGTGGTTGCTCAGGAACCCACCGGGGCTCAGCTCGTCGCGATGCTCGCTGCCGCGCTGCGCGACCGCGGCCACGCCGGCGCCGATCTCGACCGCCTTGACGGCGTTGATGCCCATCATGGCGTGCGCGAGGTCGGCGTCGAGCCGGTCGAAGACCGGTTCGCCGAGCCCCGGCGGCAGTCCCGTCGCGCAGACCGTGACGCGCGCGCCCACCGAATCGCCGGCGCTGCGCAAGTCCCAGATCATCTGCTCGAGCTCCGGCACGCGCGCCGGGTCGGGACAGAAGAACGGATTCGATGCCGCTGCCTCGGCTGCACCGGATCGAGGCGCAGCGCGCCGATCTGGCTCAGGTAGCCGCTGATGCGCACCTGCAGCCGCTCGGCGAGGTACTTGCGCGCGATCGCGCCCGCGGCGACACGCATCACGGTCTCGCGCGCCGAGGAGCGCCCACCGCCGCGATGGTCGCGGTGGCCGTACTTGTGGGCGTAGGTGTAGTCGGCGTGGCCCGGGCGGAACCTGTCGACGAGCTTGTCGTAGTCGCGCGCGCGCGCGTCGGTGTTCTCGATCAGCAGGCCGATCGGCGTGCCGGTGGTGCGGCCCTCGATAGACGCCGGACAGGATGCGCACCAGGTCGCCCTCGCGTCGCTGGCTGACGAAGTGGGAGGTGCCGGTGCGGCGGCGGTCGACGTCGCGCTGCAGGTCGGCCTCGGCCAGCTCGAGCCCGGGGGACAGCCGTCGACGATGCAGCCGAGCGCCGGCCCGTGGCTCTCGCCGAAGGTCGTGACCGTGAACAGGCGGCCGATCGAGTTGCCGGACATCAGATTCCCTTCGCGGCGCGCAGCTGTTCGCGCGTGAGCAGGAACACGCCGCCGCCGCCGCGCGCGAATTGCCAGCCAGGCGAAGCGGCAGCCGCGGCGAAGCGCCGGCGCACGCGCCGCTCGCTGTTGCCCACTTCCACGACCAGTATGCCGCCAGGCGCCAGGCAGCGCGCGGCGCCACGCAAGAGTGCCGCGCACCGCAGTCGAGGCCGTCGGCACCGGCAGCCAGCGCCATCGCCGGCTCGTGCCGGTACTCCGGCGGCAAGCGCGCCATCTCGCGCGCCCCACGTAGGGCGGATTGCTGACGATGATATCGTAAGCATCGCGCGTCGAGGGCGCTCGAAATGATCGGATGCAGCGCGCCGCACGCGCCGACCGAGGCGGTGGCGGCGGATGTTGCCGGCGCGCCACCGCGAGCGCGGCGGCGGAGATGTCCACGGCGTCGACGCGCGCGCGCGGCAGGGCGCGCGCGCAGGCGATGGCGATGCAGCCCGAGCCGGTGCCCAGTCCGCACGCGCCGCACGCGCGCCGGCGTCGATCCACGGCGCGAAGCCGCGCTCGATGAGCTCCGCGATCGGCGAGCGCGGAATCAGCACGCGCTCGTCGACGTAGAACTCGAGTCCCGGCGAACCAGCGACCGCCGGTCAGGTAGGCACGACCGGGATGCGCTCGCGGATGCGGCGCGCGACCAGCGCGCGCAGCGCGCGCGCGTTGCGCCGCGGCTCGCGCCGCCGACGCAGCCGTGCAGCGCCTGGGTCGGCGCGGCAGCCGCAGCGCGTGCCAGCACCAGTGCCGCCGCCTCGTCGCGCGCGTTGTCGGTGCCGTGGCCGTAGTGCAGGCGCGCGCGCTGCAGCTGGCGCGCGCACGCGTCCGAGCAGCGTCGCGACCGTGGCCGGCGGCAATCGACCGCGCGCACGCCGTGTGTGATAATCGGGCCATGAAGTTGCCGCGTATCCTGCCCTGGTTGCTGTCGCGCCGCGGGCGGCGGCCTGCTCGCTCGGCGCGATCGCCGCCCGACATGCTGGCACAAAGGCACCCCGGAGCTGCAGGGCGGCACGTGGCTGCCGGTGGCGCGCTCGCTGCCGGCGCTCAGCCTGACGGATCTCGACGGCAAGGGCGTTCGACCTGCGGCCAGCCGCGCGGCCACCCGGCACTGCTGTTCCTCGGCTACAGCAATTGCCCCGACGTCTGCCCGACGACGCTCGCGACCCTGCGGGCACGTGCTGCGCGCCGCGCCGCTGCCCCGGGCCTGCGCGTTCTGTTCCTCAGCGTCGACCCGGAACGCGACACGCCGGCGCAGCTGCGCTCCTACCTGGACGCGCTTCGGCCCCGGATCATCGGCCTGTACGCCGAGACCGGGGCAGCTGGCGCCACTGCAGCACGACCTCGGGGCCGCTGCACTACGCGACGAGCCTGCCCGGTGGCGGCTATACGCTCGAGCACTCGGCCACGCTCTACCTGCTCGACACGCGCGCCCGGCTGGTCGCCGTGTTCAGCCCGCCGCTCGACGCGGCGACGCTGGCCGCCGACCTGCGGCGCGTGGCGCAGGCGGACGTGCTGTGAGCACCGCCCCCACGCATCGCGGCGCGCGTTGTTCGTGGCGCTGCAGTACCTGCTGCCGCAGCACGCTGCTTCCGCGCCTGGTTGGCCGCGTGGCGCGCGCGCGCAGCGGCTGGATCCGCACGGCCGCTGATCGAGCTGGTTCGTGCGCCACTACCAGCCCGACCTCGGCGACGCGCTCGAGCCCGATCCACTGGCCTACGCGAGCTTCAACGCCTTCTTCACGCGAGCGCTGCGCCCGGACGCGCGCCCGCTGGCGCTCGGCGACGAGGCGATCGCTGAGCCCGGTCGACGGCCACATCAGCGCCTGCGGACGCTGCGAGCAGGGCGCGATGATCCAGGCCAAGGGACAGGGTTACACGCTGAGCGCACTGCTCGCGGGCGACGAGGCGCTGGCCGCGCGGCTGTGCGACGGGTCGTTCATGACCATCTACCTTGCGCCCTTCAACTATCACCGCGTGCACATGGCGCTGGCCGGCCGCTGCGTCGGGGCCTGGTACGTGCCCGGGCGGCTGTTCAGCGTCAACGACGTGACCGCGAGCCTCGTGCCCGGCCTGTTCGCCCGCAACGAACGCGTGATACTCGAATTCGCGAGCGAGCGCGCGCCCCACGCCCTCGTCCTGGTCGGCGCACTGTTCGTCGGCAGCATGTCGACGGTCTGGCACGGCGAAGTCGCGCCGAAGCGCGCTGCCGGCGCCGTGTCCTTGCCCGTGGACGCCACCCGCGCCGCCCTCGCACGCGGCGCCGAGCTGGGCCGCTTCAACATGGGCTCGACGGTCATCCTGCTGTTGCCACCGGGCGCCGGCCAGTGGGACCCGGCCGTCACCGCGTCACGGACGCTGCGCCTCGGCCAGCGCATCGGCACGCTTGGATCCGCCGCTGCCCCTACTCGCGGCGCGGCGCGCGCGTCAGGCGGCATGTGATGAGCGCGCCCGGGCCGGACTGGAGCCCGCTCGCCTCGCTCGCGAACCTGCGGCGGCGCGCGGACTTGCTGGCCGCCGTGCGCGAATTCTTCGCCGCGCGCGGCGTGCTCGAGGTCGACACGCCGCAGCTCGTCAATCACGCAGTGACCGATGTCCACCTGCATTCCGCCGAGGTGCGCTGGCCCGGGCCCGCGACGCGCCCGCGCTACCTGCATACCTCGCCCGAGTACGCCATGAAGCGCCTGCTCGCGGCCGGCAGCGGCGACATCTACCAGCTGTGCCATGTCTTCCGGGGCGAGGAACAAGGCGCGCACCACAACGCCGAGTTCACGCTCGTCGAGTGGTACCGGCGCGGCTGGAGCCTGGCGGCGCTGATGCAGGAAGTCGACGCGTTGCTGCGCCGGCTGCTCGGCGCGGCGGCCGGCGGCGCGACGCGCGTGCTGAGCTACGAGCAGGCTTTCGTCGAGGCCCTGGGCTGCAATCCGCTCGTCGACCCGGATCGCGTGCTGGCCGAGTGCGCCCGGGCCCACGGCACGGGCGAGGCGCTGGTGCGCGGCTGCGGCCGCGACGAGCTGCTCGAGTTGCTGATGGGCGCGCACATCGGCCCGCGCCTCGGCCTCGACGGCCCGGTGTTCGTGCAGCGCTATCCCGCCAGCCAGGCGGCGCTGGCGCGACTCGACGCGGCCGATCCGCGCGTCGCGCTGCGCTTCGAGCTCTACCTGCGGGGCGTCGAACTGGCCAACGGCTTCGAGGAGCTCGCGGACGCGGACCAGCAGCTCGAGCGCTTCCGCGCCGACCAGGGTGCACGCGCGCGGCGCGGGCTCGCCGTGCCGCAGGTCGATGAGTTCCTGCTGGCCGCGCTGCGATCCGGGCTCCCGGCCTGCGCCGGTGTGGCGCTCGGCTTCGATCGCGTGGCGATGATCGCCTGCGGCGCGCGGCACATCGGCGAGGTTCTGGCCTTCGACGCCGCGCGCGCCTGAGCCCGCCTCACTCCCGGGAGTGTGCCGTCAAGGAGCGCGCTCAGGCGTCGAGGCGCAGCAGCCGTACGGCGTTGTCGTGGTAGACCTTGCGCAGGATGCCTGCTTCGAGCCCCAGCCCGTAGATGCGCCAGCGGCCCTGCGGCGGAATGGCCGCCGGAGCGTAGTCGAAGTGCTCGTCCTCGCTCTCGAGGAAGCGGAAGTAGATTTCGTAGAGCTCGTCGCTGAACACCTGCTGCGGGTATTTCTCGCCCTCCGGCTTCGGCACCGCGTCGGTGCCGAACAGGATGCGGTCCTGGTAGCGCTCGAAGAAGCGTTGCGCGCTGCGCGGCTGCCGCCCGAGCTCGCCGATGCGCGCGCCCAGCTCGACCGACATGTTCGGGAAGCGTTCGAGCGCCGCGGCCACCGCGGCCAGGTTCTCGGCGTTGTGCCCGACGTGCAGCGAAACGAACTGGGTGCGCGGGTGGCGCGCGTAGAGGCGGTCGCGCGCCGCCAGCAATTCAGCGAAGCTGGGGAAGTCGCGGCCGTGGAACGACCAGTCGGGGTGCGCCCCGAGCTCGTCGTAGCGCTCGTTGTAGCGGTCGACCGGCAGGAAGAAGGCCTCCGGATCGGCGACGTGGATGAACACCGGCAGGTTCGCGGCCGCGCAAGCCTCCCAGGTCGGGTCGAAGCGCCTGTCGTCCACCGCAACCAGCGGCCCGCTGCTCACGCGCTCGCGCAGGTACAGGCCCAGTGTCTTCAGGATCTTGAGTCCGCGCGCGCCGGCGCGGGCCGCCGCCAGCACCGCGTCGGCCTGTCGCTGCGGAAATCCGGCCTCGGGAAACAATTCGTAGGCCGGCTCGACGCAGCTCAGGAAGCGCCCCGGGGCCACGCGATCGTAGGCGGCGAGCGCCTGCTCGAGCCCGGCGCCGTGGCCGCCGGTCAGGTTGACCATGGTGCGCACGTTCCTGCGATCCATGACCTCGAGGGCCGCCGCGGCCGAGGTCCACAGGCTCAGCTGCTCGCCGATCGCGACGCCATGGTCAACGTGGCGGGTGTTCGAAAGGTGCGCGTGCACGTCGATGACGGGGAAGCGCGCGCGCGGCACCTTTGTTGCCGGCACGTGCAGCATGCTGCGTGGCTCGAAATCGCGCAGCGGCAGCTCCGCCTCCGGCCCGGCTGCCGGGCGCGCCGCGCGCGCGGTCGTCGCCGGGGTCGTAGCCGTCGCGGCGTAGCGCGGCCACACCGCGCCCGCGACCACGCCGGCGCCCAGGCCCGCGAGCCACTGGCGCCGGTCGGGCTTCATGCGCTCAGGACTTGGCGCGCGAGATGTACTCGCCGGTGCGTGTGTCGACGCGGATGACTTCGCCTTCGTTGAGGAACAGCGGCACGCGCACCACGGCGCCGGTCTCGAGCTTGGCGGTCTTCTGGCCGCCGGTGGCGGTGTCGCCGCGCAGGCCCGGGTCGGTCTCGACGATCTTGAGCTCGACATGCGCCGGCGGCGTGACCACGAGCGGCACGTTGTTCCAGAGCGTGACGGTGCAGCTCATGCCGTCCTTGAGCCAGACGGCGTTGTCGCCGATGACCTCGGGCCCGGCCGAATACTGCTCGAAATTCTCCGGCACCATGAAGTGCCAGAAGCTGCCGTCGTTGTACAGGAACTGCATTTCCGCATCCATGACGTCGGCGGCCTCGAGCGACTCGCCGGAGCGGAAGGTGCGCTCGATGGTGCGGCCATTCTTGAGGTTCCGCACCTTGATGCGGTTGAAGGCCTGGCCCTTGCCGGGCTTGACGAATTCGTTGTCGACGATCGCGTACGGGTCGCCCTCGAGGATGACCTTCATGCCCGACCGGATCTCGCTGGTGGTGTAGCTCGACATCTCGTTGGCCTCATGGGGCGCCGGAATCCGGGCCTTCGCGCGCGGCCGCGTATCATAGCGGCATCACCACCGGGCTGCCAGCCGGGGCCCCGCTCCCGACCCGCGCAAACCGCGGCCTGGCGCACGGCGGCGGGGAACCATGGTGCTAACATTTACCTTATTCGCCGGGCCGGGAGGCTCGACGCCCACGGAGCATCGATTGAGCGAGCCCACCGCCGTAGCCGTGCTCGTGCACAGCGCTTCCCGCGATCCGGCCGAAGCGCTCAACAGCCTGTTGCGCAACAGTGGCGTGGCGGCGCATTGCCGCTGGGTCGCGAGCGCGCGCGAACTGTCGGACAGCCTCGGGCAGCCCGCCCCCGAGCTGCTGGTAGCGGTGGCGCCGGCCGCCAGCGAGCTGGCCGAGCTCGCCGCGCTACGCGATCACCTGGCCCCGGCCGTGCCGCTGATCGTGATCCGCGAGCTGGCCGACAGCGCGGTGGCCGGCGCCGACATGGCGCACGGCGCCCGCGACACGATCTCGCTCGCGAGCCCTGAACACGCGCAGGCCGTCATCCGCCGCGAGTTGCGGGCGCGCCGCATGGAGCAGGCGCTGACCGACACGCTGCGCGCGGCGCAGGGATTCCGCCACCAGCTCGAGACGGTCCTGCACCGGTCCAACGACGCCATCGCGCAAGTGCAGGAGGGCATCGTGGTCCAGGTGAACAGCGCCTGGCTGAAGCTGTTCGGGCACGCCGAGGCCAGCGCGCTGGTCGGCCAGCCCGCCATGGACCTGTTCGACGCCGGGACCCAGGCTTCGCTCAAGGCGGCGCTGGCGGCCTGTTTGCAGGGCCGCTGGAGCGATCACCTGCTCAAGGTCGGCGCCCTGCTCGCCGACGGCTCGACGGCTACGCTGGAACTGCTGCTGGTCGCCGGCGAATATGAGGGCGAAGCCTGCGTGCAGCTGATCGTGCCGGCGCACAGGCCCGACGAGGGCCAGCTGGCGGCCGAGCTTGCCGACGCCCTGCATCGCGACCCGACCACCGGCCTGTGGCAGCGGCATCACCTGCTGCAGCTATGCGCGCAGCGCCTGGCGGCTGCGCCGGCGGGCGGCGTGCGCTGCCTCGCGATCGTGCGACCCGATGGCTTCGCGGCGCTGGCCGCGGAGCTGGGCGCGACCGCCACCGAGGAATTCCTGGCGCAGCACGCCGCGCAGCTGCGCGCGATGCTCGGCCCGCACGACCTCGCCGGCCACTTCGGCGCGGCGAGCCTGCTGCTGCTGCTCGAGCGCGGCAACGTGCGCGACGCCGAGGCCTGGTGCGCGGGACTCCTCGAGCGCATCGCGCAGCACGTGTTCCCGCTCGGCTCGCGCAGCGTGCGCGCCACGAGCTCGGCCGGACTGGCCGAGCTGGCCAGCACCGGGGCCAGCCTCGACGAGGCCATCGCGATGGCATTGACGGCCGTGCGCCGCGGCGAGGAGCGCGGCGGCAACCAGGTGCTCGTCAACGAGCGCATGAACCAGGATACGCGCGTGCTGGCCTACGACCAGGTCTGGGTCAAGCACATCAGGGCGGCGCTCGCCGAGGGCCGCTTCCAGCTGGTGCAGCAGCCGATCGCCAGCCTCACCGGCAGCGCTCAGAAGATCTTCGACGTCGCCGTGCGCATGCTCGACAACCAGGGGCGCGAGGTGCTTCCCTCCGAGTTCCTGCCGGCCGCCGAGCGCAACGACCTGCTGCGCGACATCGACCGCTGGGTGCTGGCGGCCGCGCTCGCCCTGATCGCCAGGCGCCAGCCGGACCTGGTGTTCGTGCGCCTGTCGCGCGACAGCGTGCTCGACGGCACGCTGGTGGAATGGCTCGACGCGCAGCTCAAGTCGACGCTCGCCGAGCCGCAGCGCCTGTGCGTACAGCTCACCGAGGAGGTGGCGACGCGCTACCAGCAGCCGGCGCGCCAGCTGCTCGAGGAATTGCGCAAGCGCCGCGTCAAGGCGGCGCTCGAGGACTTCGGCCGCGGACCGGATTCGATCGGCCTGCTCGAGGCGCTCTGCGTCGACTACCTGAAGATCGACGGTTCGCTGATGCAGGGACTGGCCGGCAACCCGGAGCTGCAGCAGCGCGTGGGCGACATCGCCGCCGCAGCCGGCAAGCGCGCGATCCAGACCATCGCCGAACGCATCGAGGACGCGAACACGATGGCGGTCGTGTGGCAGCTCGGCGTGCATTACATCCAGGGCTACCTGGTGCACGCCACGGAAGAGGTGGTGCTCAAGTCGTGATCCGGGCGCCGCGCCCGATGCGCGCCCGGCCGCCGCTCGCGGCACTGGCGAGCGCGCTGCTGTTGCTCGCGGCTTGCTCCGACGACGGCCCTGGCCGCGGCGCACCGCCGCAGTTCCCGGTCGTCGGCCAGTCCCTGGCCGCATCGCAGGTACTGGTGCGCGCGGTCGACGCCGGCGGCATGCGCAGCATCGATCCGTCGATCTCGACCGACGTGCCGGCCGCGCACGTGCTCGACGACCTGTTCGAGGGGCTGACGCGCCTCGACGTCAACGGCGAGCCCGGCCCGGGCGTCGCGACCCACTGGGAGACCAGCGCCGACGGCCGTGTCTGGACCTTCCACCTGCGCGCGGCGCAGTGGTCGAACGGGGCGCCGGTGCGGGCCGGCGACTTCGTCTATGCGTGGCGGCGCACGGTCGACCCGGCCACGGCCTCCGACTACGCGCAGGCGCTGGCGCCGGTCTCCAACGCGCTGGCGATCAGCTCCGGGCAGATGCGCGTGAGCGCGCTCGGCGTCGCCGCTGCCGACGAGCGCACCTTGCGCGTCACGCTCAATGCGCCCACGCCCTACCTGCTGAGCTTGCTCAGCAAGTCCTACACCTACCCCCAGTACGAGCCTGCGATCCGCGAGCACGGTGACGACTGGGTGCGGCCGGAGTTCATCGTCAGCAACGGCGCCTTCGTGCTGCGCGAATACGTCATCGGCGGGCGCGTGACCCTGGAGCGCAATCCGCGCTACTGGGACGCGGACCACGTGCGCCTGCAGCGGGTCGTCTACCTGCCGCTCGACCGCGCGGTGCAGACCGCGCGCTTCTTCGCCGGCGAGCTCATGTTCACCGACTCATTCTCGGCCGAGCAGACGGCGTGGCTGCGCGCGCGACTCGGCAGCCAGGTGGTGAGCGCGCCCTACCTCGGCAACTTCGTGCTCGGGCTGAACCAGCTGCGCCCGCCCTTCGCCGGGAACCGCGACCTGCGCCTCGCGCTGACGCTCGGCGTCGATCGCGAGACGCTGGTGCGTTACGTGCGCCAGGGGCTGTACCAACCGGCCTGGACACCGGTGCCGCCGCTGTCTGGCTACGCAGCGCCGCTACCGTCGTGGGCGCGGCTGCCGGAAGCGGCGCGCCACGAGCTCGCCCGGCGCTACTACGCCGCCGCCGGTTATACACGCCAGCACCCGCTGCGCGTCGCGCTGCACTACCCCACCGACTCGGACAACCGCCGCACCTACGAGGCGGTGGCGGCGATGTGGCGCGCGAACCTGGGCGCCGAGGTCGAGACCTACAACGAGGAATTCCGCGTCCAGCTCAACGAGCGCCACCTGAAGAAGCTGGCGCTGTTCCACTACGCGTGGATCGGCGACTACCCTGACCCCTACACCTTCCTGCAGCTGTTCCAGACCGGCTTCGGCTACAACGACGGCGGCTATTCCAACCCGCGCTACGACGCGCTGCTGACCGCGGCTGGCAACGAGCCCGACGCCGCGCGCCGGCTGCGGCTGCTGGCGC
Organism: uncultured Gammaproteobacteria bacterium; assembly: GCA_963778855.1. Classification (GTDB taxonomy): domain Bacteria; phylum Pseudomonadota; class Gammaproteobacteria; order Steroidobacterales; family Steroidobacteraceae; genus FEN-1191. The sequence continues at coordinate 50,498 of CAVZWC010000003.1, forward strand.
AGGCCGAATCGCTGCTCGACGACGACGTCGCCTGCATCCCGCTCTATTATTATGCGACGCGGCACCTGATCAAGCCCTATGTGCGCGGCTGGGCCAGCAACATCCAGGACCGCAACCTGTCGCAGTACATGTACCTGCTCGAGCACCAGGGACAATAAATGAGCGTGTATGTCCTGCGCCGGCTGCTCGCCGCGATCCCGACGCTGCTGGTGATCGCGACGCTGGCGTTCATGCTGCTGCACCTGACGCCCGGCGGCCCTTTCGACTCGGACAAGCTGCTGGTGCCGCAGATCCAGCGCAGCATCGAGGCGCACTACCACCTCGACGAGCCGGTATGGCGCCAGTACCTGCGCTACCTTCACGACCTGGCGCGCGGCGACCTCGGTCCTTCCTTCCAGTACCGCAACACCTCGGTCAATGAACTGATCGCGCAGGGCTTGCCGGTCGACGCCGCCATCGGCTGCACCGCGCTGCTGATCGCCCTGCTGGCAGGCGGCAGCGTCGGCCTGCTCGCGGCCTCGCGCCCACATGGTTGGCGCGACCGCGCGGCGATGAGCGTGGCGATGCTCGGCATCTCTGTCCCGGTCTTCGTCACCGGTCCGCTGCTGATCCTGGTGTTCGCGATGCAGTTGCACTGGCTCCCGGCCGGCGACTGGGTCGGCGGTTCGTGGCGCCACCTGCTGCTGCCCGCGATCGCGCTGGCGCTGCCGTACACGGCCTACATCGCCCGCATAGTGCGCGCGGCGGCCTGCGACGCGCTCGCGCAGCCCTTCATCCGCACCGCGCGCGCCAAGGGCCTGCCGCTGCGCCTGGTGCTGCTGCGCCACGCCGCGCGGCCGACGCTGGTGCCGCTGGTCTCCTTCCTCGGCCCGGCGCTGGCCGGCGTCCTCACCGGCTCGATCGTGATCGAGCAGGTGTTCGGCCTGCCCGGGATCGGGCGGCTGTTCGTGACCGGCGCGCTCAATCGCGATTACACCGTGGTGACCGGCGTCACGGTGCTCTACGGCGCCCTGATCATCGCCTGCAACCTGCTCGTCGACCTGTGCTATGCCTGGCTCGACCCGCGGCTGAGGTACCGCGCATGAGCGAAGCGGCGCGGGTCGAGGGACTGTGGCGCCAAGGCTGGCGCCGGCTGCGCGCGCGGCGCGTCACACGGCTGGCGGCGTGGCTGCTGGGGTTGATCGTGCTGGCCGCGCTGCTGGTGCCCCTGCTCTCGCCCTACGACTACGCCACGCCCGCCTGGACCGAGATCTTCCGGCCGCCCTCGTGGCGCGGCGGGCGGCTGTTCGGCACCGACGGCCTGGGCCGCGACCTGCTGGTGCGCGTCATGTGGGGATGCCGCATCTCGCTCCTGGTCGGCATCGCCGCCAGCCTGATCAGCGTCGCCATCGGCGTGTTGTGGGGCGCGACCGCGGGCTACCTCGGCGGGCGCATCGACGGCCTGATGATGCGCACCGTGGACGTTTTATACACCCTGCCCTTCATCCCGCTCGTCATTGTGCTCGAGGTGCTGTTCGGGCGTAATTTCCTGCTGGTGTTCGTCGCCATCGGCGCCGTCTCCTGGCTCGACATCGCGCGCGTGGTCCGCGGACAGGCGCTCGCGATCCGTTCGCAGGAATACATCGAGGCCGCGCGCGCGCTCGGCCTGCGCCCGCCGGCCATGATCTGGCGCCACGTGCTGCCCAACCTGGCCGGACTGGTCGCAGTCTATGCCACGCTTACGATACCGGGCGTGATCCTGTTCGAGGCGCTGCTGAGCTTCCTCGGGCTCGGCGTGCAGGCGCCGCTGGCCTCGCTCGGCTCGCTGCTCGCCGACGGCGCCAACGAGATGCAGGCGCATCCGCCGCTGCTGGTTTTTCCGGCCGCCTTCCTCGCGGCGATAATCGCCTGCTTCAACCACCTGGGCGACGCGCTGCGGGACGCGCTCGAACCGCGCGGCGGGCTCGGCCATGAGTAGCGCGCCCGCAGGATTGCTGAGCGTGCGCGGGCTCACGGTCGCCTTCGGCGGCGCCGACCGCGAGCTGCGCGCGCTCGACGGGCTCGACCTCGACCTCGAGGCGCACGAGTGCCTCGGCGTGGTCGGAGAATCCGGCTCCGGCAAGACGCAGCTGCTGCTCGCCGCGCTCGGGCTGTCCGCCGCGGCGGCGCGCGTGAGCGGCAGCATCCGTTACCGTGGCGAGGAGCTGGTCGGCGCGCCGCGCGCCCGACTCGAGGCCTTACGCGGCCGGCGCATCGCCATAGTGTTCCAGGAGGCCCTGAGCGCGCTCAATCCGTACCTGCCGATCGCAACCCAGTTGACCGAAGGCGCGCGCCGGCAGCTCGCGCTCGGGCGCCGCGCCGCGCTTGCCCGCGCCGCGGAGCTGCTGGCGACGGTGCAGGTCGACGAGCCGCTGGTGCGCCTTCGGCAGTATCCGCATGAGCTCTCGGGCGGACTGCGCCAGCGCGTGCTGCTGGCGATGGCGTTGATGTGCGAGCCCGAGATCCTGCTGCTCGACGAGCCGACCACGGCGCTCGACGTCACCGTGCAGGCGCAGGTGCTGGAATTGCTGCGCGCTGTGCGGGCGCGCACCGGCGTGGCGACCCTGTTCGTGACCCACGACCTCGGTGCGCTGGCCTCGCTGGCCGACCGCGTGGCCGTGATGTACGCGGGGCGGCTCGTGGAACAGGCCCCGGTCCGCACGCTCTATGCGACGCCGCTCCATCCCTACACCGCCGGGCTGCTGCGTTCGCTGCCGCTGCTCGACCAGCCGCTGCCGGCGCGACTACCCTCGATCCCGGGGCAGCCGCCGGACCTGGCCGCGCTGCCCGCGGGCTGCGCGTTCGCGCCCCGCTGCCCGCTGCGCCACGCGCGCTGCCACGAACTTCCGCCACTGCTGTCGCGTACCGACGCCAGGCACGAGGTCGCCTGCCACTACGACGGACCGGCCCGGCTGGTTGGCGAGGCCTGGGCATGAGCGCCAGCGGCGCGCAACCGCCGCTGCTGGAAGTGCGCGACCTGCGCGTGCGCTACGCCGCACGCGGGTTTGCGCCCGCGCGCGCGCGCGCTGCGGTCGCCGGCGTCAGCTTCGAGCTGGCGGCGGGCGAGCGAGTCGGGTTGGTGGGCGAATCGGGTAGCGGCAAGTCCAGCATCGCCCGCGCATTGCTGCGGCTGGTCCCGGCCACTGGCCAGGCGCTGTTTGGCGGCACCGACCTGCTATGCGCGCGTGGCGCGGCGCTGCGGGCGTTGCGCCCGCAGCTGCAGATCGTGTTCCAGGATCCGCTCGGCGCCCTCGATCCGCGCATGAACGTGCTGCAGCTGGTCACCGAACCGCTGCTGGAATTCCGGCGCGGAGCGCCGCCGGCGCGACAGGCGCAGGCGCTGCGGATGCTCGAGCGCGTCGGCCTCGGCGCCGAGCTGCTGGCTCGCTTCCCCCACGAGCTCTCCGGCGGCCAGGCGCAGCGTGTCGGCCTGGCGCGCGCGCTCATGCTCGGGCCCCGGCTGCTGGTCTGCGACGAGCCGGTGGCCGCGCTCGACGTATCGATCAAGTCCCAGGTCGCGAACCTGCTGCGCGAAATGAGCGACCGGCTGGGTCTGTCGCTGCTGTTCATCGCCCACGACCTGGCCACGGTGCGATACCTGTGCGAACGCGTGCTGGTGCTGTACCAGGGCCGGGTGGTGGAATCGGCGGCGCGCGACGCGCTCTACTCGACGCCACAGCACCCGTACACGCGCGCACTGCTCGCCGCGAGCCCCGTGCCCGATCCGTCGCGGCCACCGCCGCGACCGCTGGCCACGGCGGCCACGGTGGGCGCGGCGGGTGCGCCGAACGCGGGCGCCGATGGACAAGGCTGCGCGTTTCGCAGCCGTTGCCCGCTCGCGGTCGCGCGCTGCAGCAACGAGCGGCCTTTGCCGCGCGAGGTCGGCGGCAGCCTGGTCGCGTGTCATCGCGCCGGCGAATGACCCGGCCAGGCTCGCGCCACGCGGCGGCGCCGGCGCGGTTCGCGTGCAAGCCGTGCGCCAAAGGGCTAAGATTTGCCCGCCAACAACAGCAACAATCGCGCCGCGCCGCTGGCGTCCGTCACCCAGGAGTCGAGCAATGCAAGTCCACACCCGTCGCGTCCCGGTCTTCCTGGCCATCGCCACCCTGCTGCTGGCCGCCTGCGCCAGCCAGCTCGAGCCCGCCAAACAGGCGATCGCCAACATCGAGGGTGCAATCGCCGCCGCGCCCGACGCCGCCAAGTACGTGCCCGACCAGTTGGCCGCGGTGCAGTCGAAGCTGACCGAGCTCAAGGCTGCCTTTGACGCCAAGGACTACCAGGCGGTGCTGACACGCGCACCCGGCGTGCTCAAAGATGCCCAGGACCTGCTCGGCGCCGCGATGCTGAAGAAGGACGCCGTGGTCAAGGCGATGAGCGCCGAGTGGCCCGCGCTGGCCGCCTCCCTGCCCGGTCTGCTGTCGAAGGTCACGGACCGCGCCGCCGCGCTCGCCAAGAGCAAGCACGCGCCGGCGGGAGTCGACGTGGCCGCCGCGCAGAGCAACACCGCTGCGGCCACTGAACTGTGGACCAAGGCACAGGCGGCGTTCAAGTCCAGTGACGTGGAAACCGCCGTCACCAGCGCCCGTGACGCCAAGGCCAGGATCGAAGCGGCGGCGGCGGCAATGAAGCTGACGCTGCCCGCGCCGCCGCCGGTGGCAGCGCCGGCAAAGTAGCGCAGAGCCGGATCACGGCGCGGCGTCCCGGCCGCAACGCGGTCGCCGCGGTCGCCGCGGTCGCCTTGTGCAGGCCGCGGTCGACCACCTTTGTCATGGGCGGGGGCACTGGCGCGGCCGCCTTGACGAAATCTGTGAACCCGCATGCATGTGTCGGCGGCTGGCGACGCCATCAGCCCTTAAATCGCAGTCCGACCGGGATTATCGTGGTCGCAGGCAAAGATTCCTTGCAGGTGGCGACCATGAAGATCCGAAGAATCCGGGCGGGCGGCTGTGCAGCGAGCCTGGCCGTGTTGTTGCTCGGTGGCTGCGGCGGCTCGGACAGCTCGAGTTCGTCGACCTCGACGCTCAACATGGGCATCACGGATTCGCCCGTGGACGGCGCGCAGAAGGTCTGGATCCAGTTCACCGGCGTAGAACTCAAGCCGATGAATGGAAATCCCGTTGACTTCACGTTCTCCCCGGCCAGGGGCTTCGACCTCATGACCCTGAGCGGCGGCACCACCGCCTCGTTCCTGAATGGCGCCACGATCCCGGCCGGCCCATACGAGTGGGTGCGCCTGATGATCGATCCGACGGCGGGCAGTTCCTACATCATCGATTCAATGGGAACCCAGCATGACCTGCGGATACCGAGTGGCGCCGAGACCGGGCTCAAGCTGATCCACGGATTCACGATGCCGGCGGGAGGCGTGGCGAACTTCACGGTCGACTTCGTCCTGAGCAGGTCGATCATTGCGCCACCCGGCCAGGCGCCCGACTTCATGCTGAAGCCGGTGCTGCGCCTGGTCGACAACGCGCAGGTGGGCACGATCACCGGCACGATCCAGACGGCTGCCCTCGGCCCGCCGCAGACGGCCTGCGGCACGCGTGCGCCGGTCGTCTACGTGTATGCAGGCGCATCGGTGACGCCCGATGACATCTATGTGCCGGACAGTGGCACACTGCCACCGGTCCAGCCGCTGGTCACGACCACGGCCGCGCTCAATAGCAGCAGCCTGTACGCCTACACGATCGCGTTCATGCCGGCCGGCACCTATACCGTGGCCTTCAGCTGCGACGCCGACGATCCCGCGATCGACGAAACGGCGCTGATGCCGCCGACCATTCACTTCACGACCTACCCTCAGGCCGTCACCGTGACCAACAACATGACGACGACGGTTGACTTCTAGCGCGTCAAGAGTCGACGGCCGCGATCCGCTCGACCGTGCGCCAGCCGCGCGGCAGCACCGCGCCGCGCTGCGCGCGCTGGCCGCGGTAGTGCTCGAGGTCGGCGGGCCCGAGTGTCATCTGCCGCTCGCCCGAGTGCACGCGCAATGACTGGCCTGGTGCGAGCACGGCCAGCGCAATCATCAACTCGGAGCGCGCCTCCGCCTTCTTGCCCGGGATGCCGAACAGCTTGTTGCCCTTGCCGCGCGCAAGCTCGGGCACTTCGCTGGCCGGGAACACCAGCAGCCGGCCTTCGCTGTTGACGGCCGCAACCAGCGCGTCGGCGCCCGGCACCGGCACCGGCGCCAGCACCTGGGCCCCGGCGCTGACGTTGATGACCGACTTGCCGGCGCGATTGCGCGACTGCAGCTCGCCCAGCCGGACCGTGAAGCCGAAGCCCGCGTCCGTGGCGAGCAGCCACTGGTCCGTCGCATCACCGATCAGCACGCCGGCGAAGCGCGCGCCGTCGGGCGGGTCGAGCCGCCCCGAGAGCGGTTCGCCGGCGCCGCGCGCCGACGGCAGGCTGTGGGCCGGCAGCGTGTAGGCGCGCCCGGTGGAGTCGACGAACAGGGCCGGCTGCGTGCTGCGGCCGCGGGCCGCCGCCTGGAAGGCGTCGCCGGTCTTGTAGGTCAGCGCACGCGGGTCGATGTCGTGCCCCTTGGCCGCCCGCACCCAGCCGCCGGTCGAGAGCACGATCGTGACCGGTTCGTTGGCGACCAGGTCGGTCTCCTCGATCGCCTGCGCCGCCGCGCGCTCGACGATGCGGCTGCGGCGCGCGTCGCCATATTCCTCCGCCGCGGCGATGATCTCCGAGCGGATGAGCTTGGTCAGCTTCGCCTTGCTCGCGAGCAGCGCCTCAATCTCCTTGCGCTCGACGGCCAGGCGCTGCTGCTCGTCGCGGATCTTCATTTCCTCGAGCTTGGCCAGGTGCCGCAGCTTGGTCTCGAGGATCGCCTCGGCCTGCTCGTCGTCGAGCTTGAAGCGCTTCATGAGCACCGGCTTGGGCTCCTCCTCGCGGCGGATGATGCGGATCACCTCGTCGAGGTTGAGGTAGGCGATCAGCATGCCGTCGAGGATGTGCAGCCTCCGAGTCACGCGATCGAGCCGGAATTCGAGCCGGCGGCGCACGGTGCGGCGACGGAATTCGAGCCACTCCGCCAGCAGCTCCCTGAGCCCGCACACGCGCGGACGCCCGTCGAGCGCGATGACGTTGAGGTTGACGCGGTAGCTGCGCTCGAGGTCCGTGGTCGCGAACAGGTGCGCCATCAGCTGCCCGACGTCGACGCGGTTCGAACGCGGCTCGATGACCAGGCGCGTCGGCGTTCTCGTGGTCGGATTCGTCACGCACGTCCTCGACCATCGGCAGCTTCTTGTCGCGCATCTGCTGCGCGATCTGCTCGTGCACGCGGCTGCCGGAGACCTGGAACGGCAGCTGGTTGATCACGATCGCGCCGCTCTCCTGTTCCTGCTCCCAGGCGGCGCGGGCGCGAAAGCTGCCGCTGCCGCTCTCGTAGAATTCCAGCAGCTCGGCGCGGCTCGAGACGATCTCGGCGCCGGTCGGCAGGTCGGGGCCCTTGACGTGCTTGAGCAGCGCGCGCGTGGTGGCCTCGGGATCGTCCAGCAGCTGGATGCAGGCCGCGGCGACCTCGCGCAGGTTGTGCGGCGGGATGTCCGTGGCCATGCCGACCGCGATGCCGGAGGCGCCATTGAGCAGCAGGTTCGGCAGCCGCGCCGGCAGCCACAGCGGTTCTTCGAGCGTGCCGTCGAAGTTCGGCCCCCAGTCGACCGTGCCGTCCGCGAGCTCGTCGAGCAGCAGGTCGGCGTAGCGCGTCAGGCGCGATTCGGTGTAGCGCATCGCCGCGAAGGACTTCGGGTCGTCGGTCGAGCCCCAGTTGCCCTGGCCGTCGACCAGCGGGTAGCGGAACGAGAAATCCTGCGCCATGTGCACCATGGCCTCGTAGCAGGCCGAGTCGCCGTGCGGATGGAACTTGCCGATGACGTCGCCGACGGTGCGCGCCGACTTCTTGTGCTTGGCGGCCGCCGACAGCCCGAGCTCGCTCATCGCGTAGACGATGCGCCGCTGCACCGGCTTCAGGCCGTCACCGAGCGCCGGCAGCGCGCGGTCGAGGATCACGTACATCGAGTAGTCGAGGTAGGCCTTCTCGGTGAACGTGGCGAGTGGGCGTTGTTCGATGCCCTCGAAGTTGAGCTCCCGGACTTCATTAGCGCACGCTCGCCGTCAGGCGGCGTTGCGCCCTTCCGCCGCTATTCAGGGTGGGCTCGCGTCGCTCCCCGATACACGCTTTGGCTCGCCCACCCTGAATACCGTCGAAAGGGCGCGCCGGTGTGCAGGCGGCAAGCGCGCGCGCATGAATTCCGAGCGCGCGCATGTGGGCGCGTGGAGCAGCGCAGCGTGGCGCGTGATCGGGGAAGGCCGGCGAGCCAAAGCGTGTATCGGGGAGCGACGCGAGCCGGCCTTCCCCGAGCACGCCGCCACGCTGCCGTGCACGCGCCCTCATGTGCCCACGTGCGCTAAATTGCCGCTTGCCTCGAGCCAGTCACGCCGGTCACCAGCGCGCTTCTTGGCGAGCAGCATGTCCATGAGCTTGTCGGTGTTGTCCTTCGCGCCGATCGTCAGCTGCACCAGCCGCCGCGTCAGCGGGTCGATGGTCGACTCGCGCAGCTGCGCGGGATTCATCTCGCCCAGGCCCTTGAAGCGCGTGACCACGGGACGGCTGCGCGAGTGCTCGGCGCTCAGGCGCTTCAGGGCCGCGTCGCGCTCCTCGTCGTCGAGCGCGTACAGCACCTGCTTGCCGGCGTCGATGCGATACAGCGGCGGCATGGCGACGTAGACGTGGCCGTTGGCGACCAGCGGCCGGAAGTGGCGCAGGAACAGCGCGCACAGCAGCGTGGCGATGTGCTGGCCGTCGGAGTCGGCGTCCGCGAGGATGCAGATCTTGTGGTAGCGCAGCGCTCCCAGGTCAGTGGAGCCCGGGTCGACACCGATGGCGACGCTGATGTCGTGCACCTCCTGCGAGGCACCGATCGCACCGGGCTCGAGCTCCCAGGTGTTCAGGATCTTGCCGCGCAGCGGCATGATGGCCTGGAATTCCTTGGCGCGCGCCTGCTTGGCCGAGCCGCCGGCAGAGTCGCCCTCGACCAGGAACAGCTCGGAGCGCGCCGGGTCCTGGCAGGTGCAGTCGGCGAGCTTGCCGGGCAGCGCCGGACCGTTGACGGTGCGCTTGCGGCTGATGCGCTGCGCGGCGCGCAGCCGCTCCTGCGCATTGGCGATCGCGAACTGCGCGATGCCCTCGCCCGCATCCGGGTGCTGGTTGAGCCACAGCCCGCAGGCATCGCGGGCGTGCGTCTCGACCAGCGCCGCGGCCTCGCGCGAGCTGAGCTTCTCCTTGGTCTGGCCCGCGAACTGCGGGTCGCGGATCTTGATCGACAGCACGTAGCAGGCGCGGTCCCAGACGTCCTCGGCCGTCAGCTTGATGCCGCGCGGCAGCAGGTTGCGGAACTCGCAGAACTCGCGCACCGCATCGACGATGCCGGCGCGCAGGCCGTTGACGTGCGTGCCGCCGGCCACGGTCGGGATCAGGTTGACGTAGCTCTCGGCGATGAGCTGCGGCGCGTCGCCCGACCAGGCCAGCGCCCACTCGACCACGTCCTGCTCGGAGGCGTGCCGGCCGGTGATCGGCTCGGCCGGCATGCGCTCGTGCTTGTCGAGCTGCTCGACCAGGTACTCGCCGAGGTGCCCGGTGTAGAACCACTCCGTCCTTCTCGCCGGTCGCCTCGTTCGACGAAGCCGACCTTCAGGCCCGCGCACAGCACCGCCTTGGCCTTGAGCACGCGCTTGAGGTCCGGCGACCGCGAAGCGGTCGGAGTCGAAGAACTTCGGGTCGGGCCAGAAGCGCACCGTGGTGCCGGTGTTGCGCGCGCCGACCGTGCCGACGACCTCGAGCTTGCTGGCCCGGCGCCCGTCCTTGAAGGCGATGTTGTATTCCTTGCCGTCGCGCCGCACCCAGCACTCGAGGTGCTTCGAGAGCGCATTGACGACCGAGACGCCGACGCCGTGCAGGCCGCCGGCGAAGCTGTAGGTCTGGTCGTTGAACTTGCCGCCCGCGTGCAGCCGCGTGAGGATCAGCTCGACGCCGCTGATCTTCTCCTGCGGGTGGATGTCGACCGGCATGCCGCGGCCGTCGTCGATGACGCTCGAGCGAGCCGTCCTTGTGCAGCGTGACGTCGATGTGCTTGCAGTGGCCGGCGATGGCCTCGTCGACGCTGTTGTCGATGACCTCGTGCGCCAGGTGATTGGGCCGCGTGGTGTCGGTGTACATGCCCGGCCGGCGGCGCACCGGCTCGAGGCCCGTGAGTACTTCGATATCGGCGGCGTTGTACGAGTGGGTCATTGCGCGCGGTGGCTCGGCTCCTGCGGGGCGCGCGGATTCTAGCAAACCGGGCACGCTGGCACGCGTGCTAGACTCGCGTCGCTTGCAGCAATCGATTCCACACAGCCGCCTGGCCGCGTCCGCGGCGGCGATTCCCGGACTCACGCTGGCGGTGCTGCTCGCCGCCGGCTGCACCTGGGCCGCCACCAGCGGCGGGCGGCTGCTGTTCGCGACGCCGACCAGCCCGGTCAGCCCGGTGCTGGTCGCGATAGTGGCCGGCGCGCTGCTCGGCACCAACCTGCGCTGGCCCGCCGCCCTCGCTCCCGGATTGCGCTTCGCCGCCACCGCCGTGCTGCGCACCGGGATAGCGCTGATCGGCCTGCGGCTCGCGCTGGTATCGCTGGGCGCGCTGAGCCTGCGCGCCGCGCCGATCGTGGTCGGCTGCCTGCTGGTGGCGGGGTTGGCAATCCCGCGGCTGTGCCGCGCGCTCGGGGTCAGCCGCGAGAGCTCGCTGCTGCTGACCGTGGGCACCGCCATCTGCGGCTGCACCGCGGTGCTGGCGATCGCGCCCATCATCCGCGCCAGCGCGGCGCAGACCGGTTACGCGGTCGCGACCGTCATGCTGCTCGGCCTGTGCGGAGTCGTCGCCTATCCGTTCCTGGCGCACCACCTGTTCGCCGAGGCGCCGGTCGCAGCGGGCTTCTTCCTCGGCACCGCCATCCACGACACTTCCCAGGTCGTCGGTGCGGGCCTGGTTTACTCGCAGCAGTTCCACAGCCCGCTGGCGCTGGCCGCGGCCACGGTCGCCAAGCTGCTGCGCAACCTGTCGCTCGCGGTCGTGGTGCCGGCGCTGGCGTGGCGCGCCGCGCGCGGTGCGGACGCGGGCCCGGTCGCCGGGCGCTACACGCGCTACGTGCCGTGGTTCGTGGTCGGCTTCGTGCTCGGCGCCGCGCTGCGCACGGTCGGCGACGCGTCCGCGCTCGCCCATTCCGCCTGGCGGCCCGGCTGGGAAGCGGCCCTGGCGCAGGCCTCGCACGCCGCCGACTGGTGCCTGACGATCGGCATGGCGGCGACCGGCATGACGCTGTCGGGCGCCGGCATCAGCTCGCTGGGACTGAAGCCGCTGCTGGCGGGACTGGCGGCAGCGCTCGTGGTGGCTGCGACCAGCCTCGGCCTGCTGGTCGCGATCTACTAGGGCCCGTTCACGCCGGCGGCGCGGCGGCGGCAACGGCCGCGGTGCCGGCAAGATCGGCGAGCAACGCGACCCGCAGCCGTTCCGGCACGGGCTCGACGCTGTGGCGTAGGCCGGCAGGTCGATGCCCGCGGCGAGCGCGGCCCCGCCCGCGAGCGCGGCGATCATCGCCGGCGCTGAGCTCGAAGCGCAGGAAGTGCACGGCGGAGGTCTTCTCGTCGTTGCTGCGCTCGAGGTCCTCGTCGGCGATCGCGTAGCACGCGCTCGTGCCCGGCCACGCGCAGCCAGCAGCCGCTCGATGCCGCGCAGTTCGCCCGAGCCGGCGCGCGCGCTCCTGCGGATCCGGATACTCGAGCAGCAGCGTCGCCTTGAGGTTGCTGCCGTCCGGGATCAGCGGATTGTAGGCCGCGAGCTCCTCGGCGATGCCCTCGGGCTCGAAGATGCGCTCGGTGCGCAGCATCTCCTGCACCTGGTAGCGCACGGTCTCGCGATCCTCGAAGCTCCAGGTGCAGTCCGGCCCGAGCGCCAGGCGGCGCGCCGCGCGATAGCCGATCATGCGCTCGCGGATCGCGGCGCGCTCGCGCGCGTATTGCTCGAGCGGCAGCAGGTCGGCGGCGTGCAACAGGCGCGGCACTGCTAGATTCCGTAGGCGATGCGCAGCAGCTTCAGCGGCGGCGTCGGCTCGCGCGCCGCGGCCGGCAGCGCGCTGCGGATCTGGTGGCCGGCCATCGGGCAGTCGCTCGAGTAGTAATCGGCATCGCCCTGCTCCACCCGCTGCACCACCGGGCGCGCGATCTTGAGCGACGCCGCGCGGAACTCGCTCTTGACCGCGTAGGTGCCGTCGTGGCCAGAGCAGCGCTCGATGACGTCGACCGTGGTGCCGGGCACGAGCCGCAGCAGGTCGCGGGTCTTGAGGCCGATGTTCTGCACGCGCAGGTGGCAAGGCACGTGGTAGCTGACCTTGCCGATGCTGCGCCTTGAAGTCGGTGCGCAGCAGGCCGGCCTTGTGGCGCAGCATCAGGTACTCGAACGGATCGAAGATGCGCGCGGCGCACGCGCTGCACCCCGGCGTCGTCCGGGAACATCAGCGGCAGCTCCTGCTTGAACATCAGCACGCAGGAGGGAATCGGCGCGACGATGTCGTAGCCCTCATCGACCAGCCGCAGCAAGCTGCGGGATGTTGTGCTCCTTGAGGCGCGCCACCGCCTCGAGGTCGCCGAGCTCGAGCTTCGGCATGCCGCAGCAGCGCTCGCTCGCGGCCAGCGTCAGCTCGATGCCGTTGTGCGCGAACACCGCCGCCAGGTCGGTGGCGAGGTCGGGCTCGTTGCGGTTGCCGTAGCAGGTCGCGAACAGCACGACCCGCCCGTGGTCTCCGCGGTCGGTTGCGGCGCTGCGGCGGGCGTGGCCGCGCTTGCGCAGCCGCCGGCGCGCGCTGCGCGCGTGGTACGGCGGCAGCGGCGCTTCGGGGTGCACGCCGAGCGCCTTGTCGAGCAGCTTGCGGCCCGAGCTTGCTGGAATTGGCGGCGTTGACCAGCTGCGCGACCACCGGGATGCCGGCGAGGCTGCCGACGCGGTCGGTGGAGGTCAGCAGCCGGTCGCGGAACGAAGCCGACCCTTGCGGAACCTGACGGCCTTGGCGCGCAGCATCAGGTGCGGGAAGTCGACGTTCCAGGGATGCGGCGGCACGTACGGGCACTTGGTCATGTAGCACATGTCGCACAGGTAGCAGTGGTCGACGACCTTCCAGTAGACGCGCTTGTCGACGCCGTGCAGCTCGCCCGCCGGCGGTCGCGTCGATGGCGTCGAACAGCGTCGGGAATGCCTGGCAGAGGCTGAAGCAGCGCCGGCAGCCGTGGCAGATGTCGAACACGCGCTCGAGTTCCTTCTCGAGCGCATCCTCGTCGTAGAACGCCGGGGCGTGCCAGTCGAGCGGATGGCGGGTCGGGGCCTCGAGACTGCCCTCGCGCCGGCCGCCGGTGCTGCCGCCTTCCGCCACGACGCCGCTTACAGCGAGTCGAGTGCTTTCTGGAAGCGGTTGGCGTGCGAGCGCTCGGCCTTGGCCAGCGTCTCGAACCAGTCGGCGATCTCCGCGAAGCCCTCCTCGCGCGCCGCCTTCGCCATGCCCGGATACATGTCGGAGTACTCGTGCGTTTCGCCGGCGATGGCGGCCTTCAGGTTGTCGTGGGTCTCGCCGATCGGCAGGCCGGTGGCCGGATCGCCGACCTCTTCCAGGTATTCGAGGTGCCCGTGCGCATGGCCCGGTCTCGCCCTCGGCGGTCGAGCGGAACACGGCCGACACGTCGTTGTAGCCCTCGACGTCGGCCTTGCCGGCGAAATACAGGTAACGGCGGTTGGCCTGCGATTCGCCGGCGAAGGCGTCCTTCAGATTCTTCTCGGTCTTGCTGCCCTTGAGATTCATGGTCTGCTCCTCGGCCCGGTGAAAATTTAGACTAAGTCTAAGGGATCGAGACTGTACGATCATGAAGCGCCGTCCGTCAACCGCGTTGACCACCGCCCGGGCGCCGCTACTAGGGTGCGACCCTGGCACGCCGCGCGAGGTCCACATCGTGGCACGAAAACCCAAGGAAGCCGGATTCGAGGGCACGCTGGCCGAACTCGAAGCGCTGGTAGCGCGCATGGAGGCCGGTGACCTGCCGCTCGACGAGGCGCTGCGCAGCTTCGAGCGCGGCGTGCAGCTGACGCGCGAGTGCCAGGCGGCGCTCCAGGCCGCGCAGCAGCGCGTGCAGGTGCTGACGCAGCGTGCCGCCGGCCCGGCGCTCGAGGAATTCGAGCGCCGCCGATTCGCCGCCGCCCCCGACCGCCGAAGCCTGAGCCGGCCCGGAGCGCCTCTGGACACCGTGGCATTTGCGCAGCGCGTGCGCGCCGCTCAGGAGCGCGTCGAACTGGCGCTCGCGGCCGTGCTCGGACGCTCGGACGCGACGGCAGCGCGGCTGCACGCGGCGATGCGCTACAGCGTGCTCGGCGGCGGCAAGCGGCTGCGGCCGCTGCTGGTGTACGTGACCGGCGAAGCGCTCGGCGCGCAGCGCGACCGCCCTCGACGCGCCGGCCGCGGCCGTGGAGCTGATCCACGTCTACAGCCTGGTCCACGACGACCTGCCGGCGATGGACGACGACGACCTGCGGCGCGGGCGGCCGACCTGCCACCAGGCCTTCGACGAGGGCACGGCGATCCTGGCCGGCGACGCGCTGCAGGCGCTCGCCTTTGCGGGCTGCTCGGGGCCGCCGGCACCGGCCTCGACGACGCCACGCGCGTGCGGATGCTGACCGTGCTGGCCGACGCCATCGGCACCGGCGGCATGGCCGGCGGCCAGGCCATCGACCTCGCGGCCGTCGGGCGGCACGCTCGACGCGGCCGCGCATCGAGCAGATGCACCGGCGCAAGACCGGCGCGCTGATCCGCGCCAGCGTCGAGCTCGGCGCGCTCGCGGCGCCGGGCGTCGCGCGCGGCGCCGAGCGCGACGGCGCTGCGCCGCTACGGCGCGGAGATCGGCCTCGCCTTCCAGATCCAGGACGACATCCTCGACGTCACCGGCGACACGGCGGTGCTCGGCAAGCGCGCCGGCGCCGACGCGGCGCACGGCAAGCCCACCTATCCGAGCATCTTCGGCCTCGCCGCGGCCCGGCGGCTGGCGCGCGAGCATCGCGACCGCGGCGCTGGCCGCGCTCGAGCGCGCTCGGGCGCGGCGCGCCGACCGCTGCGTGCGCTGGCGCGTCTACGTCGTGGACCGCGTGCAGCTAGACCGCTCAGGCCTATGGTCGACCGACGAAGCCATGACCAGCCGGCTACCCGCTGCTCGGCGCGATCGACTCGCCCGCGGACCTGCGCGCGCTGCCCGAGCGCCGACCTGCCGGCGCTGGCCGCGGAGCTGCGCGAGTTCCTGATCCAGACCGTCAGCACGCGCGGCGGCCACTTCGCCGCCGGCCTCGGCACGGTCGAGCTGACCGATCGCGCTGCACTACGTCTACGACACGCCGCACGACCGCCTGGTCTGGGACGTCGGCCACCAGGCCTACCCGCACAAGGTGCTGACCGGCCGGCGCGAGCAGCTGCACACGATCAAGCAGCACGGCGGCCTGGCGCCCTTCCCGAGCGCGCAGCGAAAGCGAGTACGACACCTTCGGCGTCGGCCACTCGAGCACCTCGATCAGCGCCGCGCTCGGCATGGCGGTGGCCGCCGCGGCACCAGGGCGAGCAGCGGCGCGCGGTCGCCGTGATCGGCGACGGCGCGCTGAGCGCCGGCATGGCCTTCGAGGCGCTCAACCACGCCGGCAGCCTGCCGGCCGACCTGCTGGTGATGCTCAACGACAACGACATGTCGATCTCGGAGAACGTCGGCGCGCTGTCCAACTACTTCGCGCGCGTGCTCTCGGGCCGCTGCTACGCGCACCTGCGCGAGGGCGGCAAGAACGTGCTGCGCCAGATGCCGCACGTGCGCGAGCTCGCGCGCCGCTCCGAGGAGCACATGAAGGGCATGTGCTGCCCGGCACGCTGTTCGAGGAGATGGGCTTCAACTACATCGGCCCGATCGACGGCCACGACGTGCAGGCGCTGGTGCGCACGCTGCGCAACCTGCGCGACCTGCACGGGCCCGCAGTTCCTGCACGTGGTCACGCACAAGGGCAAGGGCTACGCGCCGGCCGAGGCCGACCCGATCACCTGGCACGGGCCGGGCCCCTTCGATCCGGCGCAGCGGCACGCATCTTCAAGGAAAAGACCATCGGGCCCGACCTATTCGCAGGTGTTCGGCGAGTGGCTGTGCGACATGGCCGAGCGCGACCCGCGCATCGTCGCGCATCACGCCGGCGATGCGCGAGGGCTCGGGCCTGGTCGAATTCTCGAAGCGCTTTCCGGAGCGCTACTTCGACGTCGCCATCGCCGAGCAGCACGCCGTCACCTTCGCCGCCGGCCTCGCCTGCGAGGGCCTGCGGCCGGTGGTCGCGATCTACTCGACCTTCCTGCAGCGCGGCTACGACCAGCTGATCCACGACGTCGCGCTGCAGAACCTGCCGGTGGTGTTCGCGCTCGATCGCGCCGGCCTCGTCGGCGGCGACGGCGCCACGCACCAGGGCAGCTTCGACCTCATCGTTCCTGCGCTGCATGCCCAACATGGTGGTCATGGCGCCGGCCGACGAGAACGAGTGCCGGCAGATGCTGTACACGGCACGCTGCGCTCGACGGCCCGGCGGCGGTGCGCTACCCGCGCGGGCCAGGGCCCGGGCGTCGCGGTCGAGCAGGAGATGAGCGCGCTGCCGCTCGGGCAGGCGCAGCTGCGCCGCCGCGGCGCAGCGGCCTGCTGCTGCTGTCCTTCGGCACCATGCTCGCGGCCGCGCTGGCGGCGGCCGAGCGCGCTCGACGCCACGCGTCGTCAACATGCGCTTCGTCAAGCCGCTGGACGCGGCGCTGCTGCGCGAACTGGCGCCGCAGCACGCGGCCTGGTGACGCTCGAGGAGAACGCGGTCGCCGGCGGCGCCGGCAGCGCGGTTGCGGAGTGCGCTCGCCGCCGAGGGCATCGCAGCGCCCGCTCCTGCAGCTCGGCATCCCGGACCGCTTCATCGAGCACGGCAGCCGCGAGGAGTGCCTGGCCGCCGCCGGGCTCGACAGTGCCGGCCGGTGGCGGCCGCGCATCGAGCGCTGGTGGCGGCCGCAGGCCGGCGGCTTGAATAGCGGGCCGGCGCCACCAGAATCAGTGGGGTGGCCCGCTCCAGGCCAGCCTGAATCCAACCCCCAAGGTGCCCCATGGATATCGCAGTGGCCGAACGTAACCGCCAGCGCAGCGCCGTCGAGGACGTGCAGGGCCGCGCCGACACGCGCCAGATCGCCGATCGACCGCGTCGGCATCAAGGACATCCGCCACCCGGTGCGCGTCAAGGACCGCTCCGCCGGCGAGCAGCACACCATCGCCACCTTCAACATGTACGTGAACCTGCCGCACAACTTCAAGGGCACGCACATGTCGCGCTTCGTCGAGATCCTGCACCACGAGCGCGAGATCTCGGTCGATTCCTTCCGCGACGATGCTGCTGCAGATGACCACGCGGCTCGATGCCGACACCGGCCACATCGAGATGACGTTCCCGTTCTTCGTCATGAAGCAGGCGCCGGTGTCGGGCGTCGAGAGCCTGATGGACTACCAGGCGACGCTGATCGGCGAGTGCCGCCACGGCGAGACCACGCTGTGGGTCCAGGTGGTGGTGCCGGTCACGAGCCTGTGCCCGTGCTCGAAGAAGATCTCCGAGCACGGCGCGCACAACCAGCGCTCGCACGTGACCATCAAGGCGCAGCTGCGCGAGCACATGTGGATCGAGGAGCTGATCGACATCGCCGAGAGCGAGGCCTCGTGCGAGCTGTACGGCATCCTCAAGCGCCCGGACGAGAAGTACGTGACCGAGCGCGCCTACGACAACCCGAAGTTCGTCGAGGACATGGTGCGCGACGTCGCGGTGCGGCTGAACGCCGAGCCGCGCATCGGCGCCTACGTGGTCGAGAGCGAGAACTTCGAGTCGATCCACAACCACTCGGCGTATGCGCTGATCGAGCGGGACAAGACCAGGCCGGCGTAATCCGCGAGCCCGCGCGCGGTCAGACGGTGCAGTGGGCGTTCATGGCGGTGCGCGGATCGGGAAGCGCGCCGGGCGCGCTTCCCGCCGTCCCTTCGCGCGGACGGGCGACGACGCCACGTGAGCTAATACCAAGACTGAATTGCGCCACGGGTCGTCGCCTGCGTCCGCGCTCAGCGCACCGCAAATCACGCCCACTGCACCGTCCGACCACGCGCAGTCTGTTGAATTGCGTCGGCACCCCGCGAGCCGGAACCGCGGCCTGCACGCTTGCGCGTACCCAGTTTCACACCTGGTTCGCCGCGACTTGAGACGCGCCGAGTGAGGCCGTCGGCGATGGCCAGTGCGACGGCTCAATACTCAATTGACCTTATGGAGCGCCATCGCCAGGGCGCGCGAGGGAACGGCGGGAAATGCCCTTTGGGCATTTCCCGATCCGCGCGCCGCCAGAGCGGCGAACGAGGTGTGAAAGTGGGTGCGCGCGCCCGCGTCAGCTTGCGCGCGAATCGGCGCCCTGCAGCCGCCCGATCAGCGCGCGCAGGAACACCCGGTTGAAGCGCAGCTGGCAGGAGGCCGACACCTGCTCGAGCAGCGTCGAGCTGACCTTGAGCACGGTGACCGCGCCGGCGGCGCGGATCGTGGCGTTGCGCTTGGCGCCGGGCACGTAGCTGGTCTCGCCGAAGCACTCGCCGGTCGACAGCAGGCCGAGCGCGCGGCCGTTGCGCTCGACCGACACAGTTGCCGCTGACGATGATGTAGAAGCGGTCGTCCATCTCGCCTTCCTTGACGATCTCCTCGCCGTCGGCGTAGTCCTGCCAGTGGCTGGCGCGCATCACCTCGCCGATCTCGGCGTGCGAGAAGTCGTGGAAGAACTTGAGCCGCCGCAGCATTCCGAACTGCTCCTGCTGGTCGATGCGCGCGTCCTTCTGGCGCAGCTTCTGGTGCACCCGCGTCAGTTCGGCCGCGAGGTCGAGGCCGCTCTTCTGGCGGTTGTCCGGCTCCTTCTGCATCGCCGTCGCGACCACGCCCTCGAGCTCCTCGGGCACGTCCTCGCGCAGCGTGTGGATCGGCGGCGGCGTCGCGTACACGATCTGGTGCAGCAGCTTGGCCAGGTTGCCGGCGCGAAACGGCCGGTTGCCGGTCAGCAGCTCGTACATGACGGCGCCGAGCGAATACAGGTCGGAGGCATTGGTGAGCTCGAGGCTCTGCACCTGCTCGGGCGACATGTAGCTCGGCGAGCCGGCGATGCCCTCGATGCGCGAGATGTCCGAGTCGGCCACCAGCGCGATGCCGAAGTCGATGATGCGCACGTCGCTCGACTGGGTCAGCATGATGTTCGAGGGCTTGATGTCGCGGTGGATCACGCCGCGCGAGTGCGCGTAGTGCAGCGCCTTGGCGCACTTGAACACGAGCTCGACGACGTCGTCGACGCGCAGCAGGTTGTCGGGCCGGCAGTAGGCGGCCAGCGTGCGCGCGCCGTGCACGTGCTCGGTGACGACGTAGCAGTGGCCGTTCTCCTCGCCGGCGTCGTAGATCGGCAGGATGTTCGGATGCTGCAGCATGCCCACCATGTGCGCCTCGGACAGGAACATCTTGCGCGCGACGCGCGCGCGCTCCTCGTCACCGGTCGTGTCGATGTTGTAGACCTTGATGGCCACGTCGCGGCCGTAGTACGGGTCGTGCGAGAGGTAGACCGTCCCGGTGCTGCCGCGGCCCACCTCATTGATGATGAGGTACTTGCCGATCCGCTCCGGGATGGCTCGCAACGAGGGACTGGAAGCGGCTGAGACGGCCATCTGGGGATCGTTCCGGGACTGCTGTAACTGCGGGCTGCGGCAACGAGGATACGGAGGGCGCGGCCGGCAAACTGTGACACGCCTCGCAACCCCCGGGCGGGCCGTCGGCGCGCCGCGCCGGCCCGCTCAGCGGGGCTCGGGCGCGAAGTGGTCGAAGGGCGATTGCGAGAACTCGATCACAGCACCGTCGCGGCGCAGCTCCAGTCCCGGCTGCGCGCGCAGGCGCCCGCAGTGCTGCAGCGGCAGCGCCAGCCGCGCCGCGACCGCCTCGAGCTCGCTGCTGCGCGCCGGCGGCACGGCAAAGCACAGCTCGTAGTCCTCGCCGCCAGCCAGGGCCAGCCGCCAGGCCTCCGCACCGCCAACGGCCATGGCGGCCTCCGACAGCGGCAGCCTATCCAGCTCGAGCTCGGCGCCACACTCGCAGGCTTGCGCCAGCCGCGGCAGGTCCGCCAGCAGGCCGTCCGACACGTCGATGCAGGCGCTGGCGAGGCCGCGCAGCGCATCACCTAGGGCCACGCGCGGCGTCGGGAACTCAGCGCGCGCGCGCAGCCAGTCGCGCTGCGCCGGGTTGCCGTCATGCGCCGGCAACTCGCGGCCGAGCGCGGCGTCGCCCAGCGTGCCGCTGACCCAGATCTGGTCGCCGGCGCGTGCACCGCTACGGCGCAGGGCCGTGCCCGCCGGCACCTGGCCGCTCAACAGCACCGTTGCCGTCAGCGGGCCGCGGCTCAGGTTACCGCCGACCAGGGCGACTCCATGCGTGCGCGCGAGCGTGCCGAAGCCGGCGGCGAATTCCGCCAGCCAGGCTTCGTCGATCGCCGGCAGAGTCAGCGAAAGCAGCGCCCAGGCCGGGCTCGCCCCCATGGCCGCAAGGTCGCTGAGGTTGACGGCCAGCGCGCGGTGCCCGAGCGAACGTGGCGGGCTGCCCGCCGGGAAGTGCACCTGCTCGACGAGCGCGTCGGTGGTCTGCACCAGCTCGAACCCGGGCGCCGGCCGCAGCACGGCGGCATCGTCACCGATGCCGAGCACGACGTCCGGGCGCACCGCGCCGAGGTGGCGCAGGTACCGGTCGATGACGGCGGCCTCCCCGGCTGGCATCGGCATTGCCGTCCCGCGCTCAGTGCTCGTCGGGGCGCCAGCTGCGCGCGGCGCGATCGAGCACGGCGTTGACGAACTTGTGGCCGTCGGTGGCGCCGAAGCGCGTGCGAGGCCGACGGCCTCGTTGATGACGACGCGGAACGGCACCTGCGGGCAGTGGCGCAGCTCGACCGCGGCCACCAGCAACACCGCATGCTCGATCGGGTCGAGCTTTGCGGGATCGCGATCTGCCAGCGGCGCCAGCGCCGCGTCGATCTCGGCGCGCTGCTCGACGGCCTGGCGCACCAGCGCGCTGAAGTAGTCGCGGTCGGCCCGCGCCATGTCCGCCTGGGTCGCGAACTCGGTCACGAGGTCCTGCCACGGCGCGTCATTGAGCTGCCAGCGATACAGCGCCTGCACCGCGAGGCGGCGCGCCAGGGCCCGCGCCGCGGTCTGCGGGTTGTAGCGAACGGCCATCGCGCTAGCCTGCGCGCACGAAGCGCGCCATCGCGAGCGCCGTCTGCAGCGCCTCCGCCCCCTTGTTCTCCGGGCCGGGCGCCGCGCGCGCCTGGGCCTGCGGGAGGTTTTCGGTGGTCAGCACGCCGAAGGACACCGGCACCCCGCTGTCGAGCATGACCCGCTGCAGCCCACGTGCGCACTCGCCGGCCACGTAGTCGAAGTGCGCGGTCTCGCCCCGGATCACGCAGCCCAGGGCTACCACTGCGTCGCAACGACCCTGTTGCACCAGGAACTGCGCCGCCAGCGGCAGCTCGAAGGCACCCGGGACCCGTGCACCTGCAGCGCGTCCTCGGCGCCGCCGGCCGCCCGCCACGCCGCGCGCGCGCCCGCGAGCAGCTGGTCGACGAGCACGGCGTTGTAGCGCGCGGCAACCACTGCGACGCGCAGCCCCGCCGCGCTCACGGGCGCTGGAACAGCTGCCTTTCCCATGTCGCGAGTATAACGGGTCGCCGGCGGCCCTTCAGGTGCGTGCGCCTGCGTGCACCGCGGCCGCCCGGCCCTAGCCGTTGTCGATGTAGCCGACGATCTCGAGGCCGAAGGCCGCGAGCCCGTGCACGTGCTTCGGCGCCGACAGCACCTGCATGCGGCGCACGCCCAGGTCCTGCAGGATCTGCGCGCCGACGCCGATGGTGCGCAGCACCGCGCCGTAGCGCGCGTCCGGCCGCTCGCCGGCCTCGTCGCCGCGCGCCGGCGCGCGCACGGCGTCGGCCAGCTCGCGCGGCGATTCGCCCTGGCGCAGGATCACGACCACGCCTGCGGGCGCCGCGGCGATGCGCGCCAGCGCCGCCCGCAGCGTCCAGGCGCTGCCGGCATCGCGCACGCCGAGCACGTCGCGCAGCGTGTCGACCAGATGCACGCGCACCAGCGGCGGCGCGACATCGTCGAGCGTGCCGTGCACCAGCGCCAGGTGCACGTCGTGGTTGACGTGATCCTCGTAGGCGTAGAGCCGGAATTCGCCGTACTCGGTACTGACCGGCCGCTCGGCGATGCGCTCCACCGAGCGCTCGTTGCGCAGGCGGTAGCGGATCAGGTCGGCGATGGTGCCGATCTTGAGCTGGTGCGCGCGCGCGAACTCCTCGAGCTGCGGCCGGCGCGCCATGGTGCCGTCCTCGTTCATGATCTCGACGATGACCGCCGCGGGCTCGAAGCCGGCGAGCCGCGCCAGGTCGCAACCGGCCTCGGTGTGGCCGGCGCGCGTCAGCACGCCGCCGGGCTGCGCCATGAGCGGGAACACGTGCCCGGGCTGGCGCAGGTCCTCGGCGCGGGCATCGGGCCGCACCGCCGTGCGCACGGTGTGTGCGCGGTCGTAGGCGGAGATGCCGGTCGTCACGCCCTCGGCGGCCTCGATCGAGAGCGTGAAATTGGTGCGCTGCTCGCGATCGGTGTCGCTGACCATCAGCGGCAGGCGCAGCTGCGCGCAGCGCTCGCGCGTCAGCGTCAGGCAGATCAGGCCGCGGCCGTAGCGCGCCATGAAGTTGATGTCGGCGGCGGTGACGCCCTGGGCGGCCATCACCAGGTCGCCCTCGTTCTCGCGGTCCTCGTCGTCCATGATGACGACCATGCGGCCGGCGCGCAGCTCGGCGAGGATCTCGGCAGTGCTGTTCAATTCCATGCGGCTCCCAGTCTCACTTCGGGTTCAGCAGTCTCTCGGCGTAGCGCGCCATGAGGTCGACCTCGAGGTTAACCTGCGCGCCGGCCGCAGTTCGTCGAGCGTGGTCACGGCGAGCGTGTGCGGCACGAGGTTGATGCCGAACTCCACGCCTTCGACCTCATTGACCGTCAGGCTGACGCCGTCGAGCGCCACCGCGCCCTTGGGCGCCAGGTAACGCTGCAGGGCCGGCGGCACGCGCAACCGCAGCCGCTGCGAGCGCGCGTCGCCGGTGCATGCGCACACCTCGGCACGGTCGTCGACGTGGCCCAGCAACAGGTGGCCGCCGAGCGCGTCGCCGGCGCGCAACGCCGCCTCGAGGTTGACGCGTGTGCCCGCGCGCCACTGACCGATCGTCGTCAGGCCCAGCGTCTCGCGCGAAACGTCGGCCACGAAGCCGCGCGGCCGGCGCTCGGCCACCGTCAGGCACACGCCCGCCACTGCGACGCTGTCGCCGAGCTGCATGCGCTGCGCGTCGATGCCGCCGGCGTCGATCTCGAGGCGCGCATCGCCCCCACGCTCCTCCAGCGCGACGACGCTGCCCACGGACTGGATGATGCCGGTGAACACCGCGCGACTCAGCCGCTGGCGCCGCCGCCGGTGCCCGCGCTGCCGCCCGCACGCGTCGCGCGCCGCGCGATGATGCGCAGGTCCTCGCCGAGGCGATCCACGGAGTGGAAGCGCAATGCGAGCCGCTGCCCGAGGTCCTCGAGCAGTGGCAGCTGCGCCAGCGGTTGGGCCTGCGGGCCGAGCAGGCAGGGCGCCAGGTAGACGACGAGCTCGTCGACCAGGCCGGCCGCGAGCAGCGCGCCGGCCAGCTTCGGACCGGCCTCGACCCACACTTCGTTGGCCTGCAGCGCGGCCAGCCGCGCCAGCACCGCCGGCAGGTCGAGGCCGCTTCCGCCGCCGGCAGCAGCTCGACGCGCACGCCCAGGCGCTCGAAGTCCGCACGCGCGCCCGGATCCTGCGACGCCGTGAATACTGCCGCCGCGCCGCCACCCGCGTACACGCGCGCCGTTGGCGGCGCGCGCAGGCCGCTGTCGAGCACGACGCGCAGTGGCTGCCGGCTCGCGCCATCGAGGCGCACGTTGAGCTCCGGGTCGTCCGCCAGCACCGTGCCGACGCCGGTCAGCACGACCGAGCTGCGCGCCCGGTAAAGCTGCACGTCGGCGCGCGCGCGCTCGCCCGTGATCCAGCGGCTCGCGCCGCTTGCGAGCGCGGTGCGGCCGTCGAGGCTGGCGCCGAGCTTGACGCGCACCCAGGGCAACTGCCGTTCATGTCGGCTGAAGAATCCGACGTTGAGTTCGCGCGCCTCGGCGGCCAGCAAGCCCGCTTCCACCTCGAGGCCCGCCGCGCGCAATTGCGCGGCGCCGCCGCCCTTGTCCGGATTCGGGTCCGCCGCGGCGTAGACGACGCGCGCCACGCCGGCCGCGACCAGCGCCGTCGGCGCACGGCGGCGTGCGCCCGTGCGCCGCGCAGGGCTCGAGCGACACGTAGGCCGTCGCGCCCGCGCGCGTCCGCGCCGGCCGATTGCCAGCGCGCGCGCCTCGGCGTGCGGCCCGCCGGCGCGCTCGTGCCAGCCCTCGCCGACTACCGCGGCCGTCGCGCACCAGCACGCAGCCGACGCGCGGATTCGGATCCGTGGTGTTGAGCCCGCGCGCGGCCAGCTCGAGCGCGCGGCGCATGTGCTGCTCGTCGTGCGGCGGCCTGCAGTGCTCATCGCTTCGGCTTCCCGGGTTCGGCGGCTCGGCAGGCAGCAGCGGCAGCTGTCACGGTCGGCTGCGGGTGCGTGTTCGCGGTGGCGACGCTGCTTGCGCAGTCCGTCGATCTCTCGTGGAACGCCTCGACGTCCTGGAAGCTGCGGTACACCGAGGCGAAGCGCACGTAGGCGACTTCGTCGAGGTGGCGCAGCTCCTCCATGACCAGCTCGCCGACCTGCCGCGAGGGCACCTCGCGCTCGCCGAGCACGCGCAGCCGGTGACAGATGCGCGCCACCGCCGCCTCGACCGCTTCGCTGCCGACCGGGCGCTTCTCGAGCGCCTTGCGCATGCCGGCGCGCAGCTTGGCCTCGTCGAAGGGTTCGCGGCTGCCGTCGCTCTTGATCACGCGCGGCATCACCAGCTCGGCGGTCTCGAAGGTCGTGAAGCGCTCGCCGCAGGCGAGGCATTCGCGGCGCCGGCGGATCTGCCGGCCCTCGCCGGCCAGGCGCGAATCGGTGACCTTGGTCTCGACGTGACCGCAGAACGGGCAGTACACGCGCGCCGCTCCGGCGCCGCGTCACGCGTCCGTAGACCGGGAAGCGCCGGCACAGCTCGCAGCACCGACTGCGCACGCCGGCGCGACGACCGCGTCCGCGCCGGTCGGCGTCGAGGACGTCGGCGATCCAGTCCGGCGACCGCCTGCGACCTCCGGCTCGCGGAAGCCGCGCGTGGTCGACCGCCGGCGTGCCGATGCGCAGGCCGCTGGCGATCGTCGGCGGCCGCGGATCGTTGGGCACCGCGTTCTTGTTGACGGTGATGTTGGCGCGCCCGAGCGCCGCGTCGGCGTCCTTGCCGGTGATGTCGCGCGCGATCAGGTCGACGCAGGAACAGGTGGTTGTCGGTGCCGCCGGAGACGATCTCGTAGCCCGCGCGCCACCAGCGCCGCGCCATGGCGCGCGCGTTCGCCACCACCTGCTGCTGGTAGGCCTTGAACTCCGGCTGCAGCGCCTCGAGGAAGGCCACCGCCTTGGCGGCGATCACGTGCATCAGCGGGCCGCCCTGCGTGCCCGGGAACACCAGCGAATTGAGCTTCTTCGTGACCGTCCTCGTTGGCGCGCGCCAGGATCAGGCCGCCGCGCGGGCCGCGCAGCGTCTTGTGCGTGGTCGTGGTGACGACGTCGGCGATGCGGCACCGGGTTCGGGTACTGGCCCGGCGGCGACCAGCCCGGCGACGTGCGCCATGTCGACGAAGAAGTAGGCACCGACCTCGTCGGCGATGTCGCGGAAGCGCTGCCAGTCGATGACGCGCGAGTAGGCGGAGAAGCCGGCGACGATCATCTTCGGCCGGTGCTCGCGCGCCAGGCGCTCGACCTGCGTCGTAATCGATCAGGCCGGTGTCGGCGTCGACGCCGTACTGCACGGCGTTGAACAGCTTGCCGGAGAAATTGACCTTGGCGCCGTGCGTCAGGTGGCCGCCGTGGTCGAGGCTCATGCCGAGGATGGTGTCGCCGGGGCTCAGCAGCGCCAGGTAGACCGCGGCGTTGGCCTGCGAGCCGGAGTGCGGCTGCACGTTGGCGTAGTCGGCGCCGAAGAGCTGCTTCGCCCGGTCGATGGCGAGCTGCTCGGCGATGTCGACGTACTCGCAGCCGCCGTAGTAGCGCTTGCCGGGATAGCCCTCGGCGTACTTGTTGGTCAGCACCGAGCCTTGCGCCTCGAGCACCCGCGGGCTGGCGTAGTTCTCGGAGGCGATCAGCTCGATGTGGTCTTCCTGGCGGCGGCGCTCACCCTCGATGGCGGCGTGCAGTTCCGGATCGAAGCCGGCGATTGTCAGGCGTGGCGGGGAACATGGGCGTTGAATCCGGCGGGAAACGGCAGCGGGATTGTCGACCCGATGCTACGGCCGGCCAGCAGCGCCTCGACCACGCCGGTCCAGGCCTGGGCGAGGTTGCCGCGGTCGTAGCCCCCGCCGCCGAACGCCGAGCACGCGGCCGTGCCCCAGCCGGTCGGCCAGCTGGCACAGGTCGCGCGCGGCGCGCGCATGCGCCGCCGGGCTCAGCCGCAGGTGCGTGATCGGGTCGCCCGCGACGCTGTCGGCGCCGCACTGCAGGATCATGAACTGCGGCTCGAGGGCGGCGACGTGCTCGAGCATGCGCGGCCAGGCGCGCAGGAACTCGGCGATCGCCGGCGCCGGCGGCCAGTGGCATGTTGAGCTTGGTGCCGGTGGCCGCGCCGCGGCCGCTCTCGGTCGCCGCCCCGGTGCCCGGATAGAGCGACTCGCCACTCTCGTGCAGGTCGGCGATGACGACCTGCGGGTCGTCCTCGAAGGCGTAGAACACGCCGTCGCCGTGGTGCGCGTCGATGTCGACGTAGGCGATGCACCCGAGGCCGTGACGCCGCCGCAGCGACTCGATGACCACGCCGCAGTCGTTGAAGACGCAGAAGCCCGCGGCGCGGTCGCGCGCGGCGTGGTGCAGGCCACCGATCGGCACGAAGGCGCGGCGCCGCGCTCCGGCCATGATCCAATCAGCCGAGCGCAGGCTCGCGCCGACGACGGCGGCGGCGGCCTCGTACACACCGCGAAAGCTCGGGGTGTCGCCGGCATCGAGCACGCCGCTGCCGAGCTCGGAACTGCGCTGCACGAACTCGACGTGAGCACTGCTGTGGAACAGCTGCAGCTCAGCGACGCTGGCCGGCGGCGGGTCGAGCACCGTCACGCGCGGGCCCAGTGCGCGCTGCTCGAAGTCGCGCAGGAAGGCGCCATAGCGATCGGGACCGAACGGGTGCCCGCCCGGGAAGCCATAACGTCCCAGCCGCTCGCTCATGGCCACAGCCGTCTGCGGGACCTGGTTTATGGCCGCCTCCCTGGGGCCGCAGACTAACACACGGCGCTGCGGGACCGGCCCGGGCCCCGTGGCAGCCGACGGCCCGCTTCAACGATAATGCGCGCCCACCGCGTGCGCGGTAGTGACTCAGCAGGAACCATGGCGCAATACATCTACACCATGAACCGGGTCTCCAAGGTCGTGCCGCCCAAGCGCACGATCCTGCGGGACATCAGCCTGTCCTTCTTTCCCGGCGCCAAGATCGGCGTGCTCGGGCTGAACGGCTCGGGCAAGTCCACGCTGCTGCGCATCATGGCGGGCATCGACACGAACATCGACGGCGAGGCGCGCCCGCAGACCGGCATCCGCGTCGGCTTCCTGACGCAGGAGCCGGAGCTCGATCCGGCCAAGGACGTGCGCGGCAACGTCATGGAAGGCGTGGGCGAGACCTTCCGTCTGCTCGAGCGCTTCAACGCGATCAGCGAGGCGTTCGCCGAGCCGATGGACGATGAGCAGATGAACAAGCTTGCTCGAGGAACAGGCGAAGCTGCAGGACGCGATCGACGCGGCCGGCGGCTGGGAGCTGGAGCGCAAGCTCGAGATCGCCGCCGACGCGCTGCGCCTGCCGCCCTGGGAGGCGAAGATCGAGCAGCTCTCGGGCGGCGAGAAGCGCCGCGTGGCGCTGTGCCGGCTGCTGCTGTCGCAGCCCGACATGCTGCTGCTCGATGAGCCGACCAACCACCTCGACGCCGAGTCGGTGGCCTGGCTGGAGCGCTACCTCGAGGAATATCCGAGCACGGTCATCGCCGTCACCCACGACCGCTACTTCCTCGACAACGTGGCCGCAGTGGATCCTCGAGCTCGACCGCGGCCACGGCATTCCCTGGCAGGGCAACTACTCCTCCTGGCTCGAGCAGAAGGAAAAGCGTCTCGCGCTCGAGGAGCGGGAGCAGGACGCGCTGCGCAAGACGCTGGCGCGCGAACTCGAGTGGGTGCGCGCCAACCCCAAGGCGCGCCAGGCCAAGAGCAAGGCGCGCCTGGCGCGCTACGAGGAACTGGCGTCGCAGGAATTCCAGGAGCGCAACGAGACCAACGAGATCTACATCCCGCCCGGACCGCGCCTCGGCGACCTGGTCATCGAGGTCAAGGACCTGCGCAAGGGCTACGGCGAGCGGCTGCTGATCGACAAGCTCTCCTTCAGGCTGCCGCCGGGCGGCATCGTCGGCATCATCGGCCCGAACGGCGCCGGCAAGACCACGCTGTTCCGCATGCTGACCGGCGTGGAGAAGCCCGACGGCGGCGAGATTCGCGTCGGCAGCACCGTGAAGCTCGCCTACGTCGACCAGTCGCGCCAGTCGCTCGACGATCCAAGATCGGTGTGGGCGGAGATCTCCGGCGGCCAGGACATCATCCAGGTCGGCAACTACGAGACTCCCTCGCGCGCCTACGTCGGGCGCTTCAATTTCAAGGGCGCGCAGCAGCAGCAGCTGATCGGCGAGCTGTCGGGCGGCGAACGCAATCGCGTGCACCTGGCCAAGGTGCTCGAAGCGGCGGCAACGTGCTGCTGCTCGACGAGCCCACCAACGACCTCGACGTCGAGACGCTGCGCGCGCTCGAGGAGGCGCTGCTGAGCTTTCCCGGCTGCGCGGTCGTGATCTCGCACGACCGCTGGTTCCTCGATCGCATCGCCACGCACATCCTCGCCTTCGAGGGCAACTCCGAGGTGGTCTGGTTCGAGGGCAACTACCAGGAGTACGCTGCCGACCTGCGCGCGCGCCGCGGCGAGGATGCCGCCCAGCCCCACCGCCTCCGGTACAAGCGGCTCAAGGGATGAGAACAGACCTGAGCGAGATTATGTAACTACTTGCCACTACAGGGAATTACCCTATGGCGTGCGACCGGCGTTCGGCTAGACTGAGGCGCACCGCGACGGCAGCTCCAGGGGATTCAAGGCCGCGCGGCACTGAAGGACAAAATGTCCACGTACATTGACGCCGGCGGCCGGCTGCACCACGACCAGGAAGCGAACCTGGCATTGACCTGCCCGCACTGCCAGGTGCTCTCGCACGTCACGCCGATCGCCGTGCCGGGCTTCGACGAGCTGGTCACGCACCGCCCCCGGCACGTGGGCGTGGTCTACCGTTGCGACTCCTGCAATGCGCCCATCTTCCTGCGCTTCCCGGTCAAGATGTTCGGTAGCAACCGGCTCGAGCTCGGCGCCCAGTTCAGCGAGGTCGAGCGACCGCGCGAGAAGTTCAGCTACACCTACCTGCCCGAGGAGGTCGAGCTGCTGTTCCGCGAGACCCTCGCCTGCTACTCGAATGCCTGCTACAACGCCTTCGCGAGCATGTGCCGCCGCACCATGCAGGCCGCCTTTGCCGACCTCGGCGAGACCGGGAAGCTGCGCGTGTTCGACCAGC
Organism: uncultured Gammaproteobacteria bacterium; assembly: GCA_963778855.1. Lineage (GTDB taxonomy): Bacteria > Pseudomonadota > Gammaproteobacteria > Steroidobacterales > Steroidobacteraceae > FEN-1191. The sequence continues at coordinate 80,542 of CAVZWC010000003.1, forward strand.
TCAACGACGTGCGCGTCATGGCCGATCTCGACCCGCCCGCATTCGCCGACATCAAGCGCGTGATCTTCGGCAGCGACAACGATCCCTACCCCGACCTGCCGACGCTCGACGACCAGCAGGCCGGGGTGCTGGTCGAGGTCGTCAAGGACCTGCTCTACCAGGTGTACGTGCGCAAGGGCCGGCTGCAACAGGCGATGATGATGCGCCGATTCTTCGCCGACGAATCGATACGCAACCTGGCGGCGCCGAAGAACAGCCAGTCGGGCTAGGGCCGGTCACGGCCCGAACCGGCCGGCAGCGCCGCGATCGCGGCAACGGCGCCCGGCCCAATCCATTTTTTGTAAGTAAAACAAACAATAATGGGACCGCGAGCCGTGGGTCGCGGCCCGGCTCCGCGAGCGCGTCGACGGCTTCACGGTCGAGCGCGCCTACACCATGCGCGAACTCACTTCTACCATGCGCGAACTCGCTCGCTCCACGCGCGGCCTTTACGCAACCGGCGCGTGCACCAGTGGTGGCAGGACATGGATTAACTGTTGATTGCAAACAGGGTTTCGTTTAGTGTCCGGCGTCGTCAGTTCGCAACTCCGGGGGGAGTAAGGTCATGAAGCTGATGAACCGAATTCGGCGCAGCGTCGCCGTAGCCGTCATCGCCCTGCCCAGCCTCGCGCTCTTCGATCCTCTCGCCGCCTTTGGCCAATCCACGCCGCCTCAGCCCACGACGACTCAGTCGACTCCACCCAAGGTCTATGTGGAGAAAGCCGAGTCGAGCGGGCTCGAGGAAGTCGTGGTCACGGCGCAGTACCGCAAGGAAAACCTGCAGCAGACCCCGATCGCCATCTCGGTGCTGAGCTCGGATGAGATCCAGCAGCGCGAATTCACCGAGTCGTACCAGATCGGCTATACCGTGCCGAACCTGTCGCTGCGGCCGGCACAGGCGGCATTCGGCAACACGATGACCGCGTACATCCGCGGCATCGGCCAGAATGACTTCGACCAGGCCTTCGAGCCCGGCGTCGGCATCTACGTCGACGAGGTCTACCAACCGTTCACGCTCGGCACCCAGATGGACCTGCTCGACATGGATCGCGTCGAGGTATTGCGCGGCCCGCAGGGCACGTTGTTCGGCCGCGGATCGATCGGCGGCGTGATCCGCTACATCAGCAAGCGCCCGGAGGGCACGGACACCGGCTACGCCGAGCTCACCACCGGTTCGTACCGCCGCGTCGACGTGCGCGCCGGCTACGACTTCAAGCTCGCGGACAACGTCTTCGCGCGGGTCGCGGGTGTGTCCAAGAACAGCAACGGTTACCAGAATGTCTACGACTTCGCCTGCCTGTATCCGTCGCTGGCCGGCACACTGCCGGTGACGGATCCAAGCAAGGGCCGTCATTGCAAGACCGGAACCCAGGGCGGGATCGATGTGCAGGGTTTGCGCGGAACCCTGCGCTGGATTTTCACTGATGCGATCGAGACGACCTTTACCGTCGACTATGAACACGACACTTCGGAAGCCAAGGCCGACACGCTGATCGCGATCCAGTACCCGAAGGATCTGTCGGGCAACGTCAGCCCGACTCACCGGCTACTACCTGTGGAATACCGAGTACGCCATGCACGTACCGGCGTCGACTCAAACGGCTTCGGGCCCGCTTGTTTTACCAATAACTATGGCTTTGGCATTCCCTACGACAACCGGTTCCTTCCCAGGACCCGGTTCGACACCTACGCGACCTACAGCGACCCCTATTCCGGCCTGACGGTTCACCCCGACCTCGGCGATGGACAAGCTCGGCGGCTCGGGTACGCTGGAATGGAAGCTGACCGACAAGACCATGCTGACGGTGGTGGCCGCGTACACCGACCTGAAGTCACAGATCTCCTCGGACGCCGACGCTTCGCCCATGAACCTGCAGACCACCGGCGGACAGCAGGATTTCTACTGGAGTACCGAGGAGGCGCGCCTGAGCGGAACGGCCTGGGATAGATTGCACTGGACGGCGGGCGCATTCTTCTACCAGAGCGCCGCGGAGAACTACCAGGCGGTGAGCTTCCCGCCGATCCTGTGGGGCATATTCAGGAACGTCGTCGGCCTGCCGGCCCCCATTGCGGCCTCCATTATCGACGCCCCGGGGAATGTCTCGGTGAACACGGCCAATGTTGCCGATTCCAATTCCTACGCGGGCTATGCGAACGGCACCTACGACCTGACGGAAAAGTTACGGCTGACCGCAGGCATACGCTATTCACATGATTCCAAGGATGTCTCTTTCGACAACACCTTCGTCGTGGCGCCGATCAACATCGATTACCACCACACCGACTGGAAGGCCGCGCTCGATTACCAGATCAACGGCGACACGCTGATCTATGGATCCGCCGCCACGGGCTATCGTCCGCCCGCCTACAACCCGCGTCCGTTCACCCCTGACCAGGCGGTGGCGGTCGGTGGCGAGGAGGCGACGGCCTACGAGCTCGGCGTCAAGGCCGACATGCTGCAGAAGACGCTGCGCACCAACCTCGCCTTGTTCTACACCGATTACCACGATCGCATCGTGCCGATCGGTGGCACGGAGTGCGTCGGACCGCCGGCCAACGCCACCGACCCGGGCGCCATCCAGGACTCCAACGGCAAGATCTGTTTCGCGACGACCTCGCTGACCAACTACGTGCAGCTGCACGGCGCGCACATCCAGGGCGCCGAACTGGAAGTCACCTGGCGTCCCATCGCGCCCCTGACGCTCAGCGGCTCCTACGGCTACACGGACTGGAGTTCGCCCGATATCAACAATTGCGACTTCAACCAGGACGGCAAGCCGGATCCGGGCATCACCTGCAGCGACCGCCCGACCTACGTGCCCAAGTACAACTGGAATTTCACGACGACCTATGAAATTGCGTTGCCCAACGGCGGCAGGCTGATGCCCCGGGCGGACGTCTATGGGCAGAGCGAGATCTGCTCCAGCATCACCTCCACGCTCTCCTGTCAGCCCGCTTACGTGCTGGCCGACGCGAGGCTCCAGTACAACACGGCTAATAACGGGTGGATGATCGCCGTGGGTGGCACCAACGTCTTCAACAAGCAGTACTGGCTCAACACCTTCGACCTCACGCCTTTCGGGCAGAACACGGTTGAGGGACAGCCGGGCCGGCCGGCCGAGTGGTACCTGACGTTCAGCCGGAATTTCTGAAGGCCATCCGCGAGCAAGCCGCGCCCAGCAATGGGCGCGGCTTGTTTCTGCCTCGATCGAATTACCTGGACAGGCGGAACACGGCCTCGGCGTTTTCCTGCATCAGCATCCGCTTGTGCGCCGGCGGAAGATCCATGCGATCGTAGGCGGCGACCTCGTCCGAACTCTGCTGGTACGGGTAATCCATCGCGTACAGCACCCGGCCGGGTCCCAGCGTATCCATGCAGAAGCGGATCGCGGGCTCCCAGGCGACGCCACTGGTCGTCACCCAGATGTTGGTGCGGAAGTAGTGGCTCACCGGGTGCTGCAGCGTCACGGCGGGTTGGCCGCCGCGCAGGCCCGGGACGCCGTCGGCGTTCGACTGCATCCAGTCGAAGCGGTACAGCTGCAGCGGCAGCGCTTCGCCCATGTGACCGATGACGAGGCGTAGCCGCGGATAGCGGTCGAAGACGCCGGCGAAGACCAGGCCCATGGTGTGCAGCCAGACATCGTGCGGGAAGCCGCCCAGCGCGCCCGTGAACGCGCGTGCGAGGTAATGCGCGACCGTTGAATGGGGCGGTGGGGTGGATGTACAAGGCGGCGTCCAGCGCCTGCAGCGCCTCCAGGATCGGCTCGTAGGCGGGCTCATCGAGATAGCGTCCCTGGAAGTGGGAGTTGAGCACCGCGCCGTTGAGCCCGAGCTGCGTCATGGCGCGCTCGAGTTCCCTGACCGAGCCCGCGACATCGCGCGGGTCGAAGGCCGCGAGCGCCGAGTAGCGATCCGGCCAGCGCGGCAGGAGGCCGCCGCGCGGTCGTTGGCCTCGCGTGCCAGTGCGGTGCCGTCGCGCTGGCGCACCACCTGCACGCCCGGGGCGGTGAGCAGCAGCAGCTGGCGGTCGATGCCGTATTCGTCCATGTGCGCGAGCCGGCCCGCGCCGATGTCCTGCAGCATGGCCTGCAGCCGCGGTCATGGCCGCGAACATTCCCGCCATGGCCAGCGAATCGTCACGCGGCGCGTCGGGTGCGTTCGAGGTAGTCGGTCTGCGCCTTGACCAGCTCCGGGAAGGTCCAGGCCTCCTCGGTGGCGATGCGCTTGTAGGGCGCGGCGGCGATCGATCTCGCCCGCGGGCGGCGCGAGCCCGATGCGGCGGCGCACGCACGCGCTCCTCGGCATGGCCGCGCAGCCCCTGCTCGCTGCCGTCGGGCAGCAGCGCCACGCGCTCAGGCCTTGCCGGCGAGCAGCCGCCCCGAAGCGCGGGTGCGCAAAGTGCATCGGCACGTCCTGCCGATGCGGCCAGGTCTTGCGGACCTGGGCGGCCGGCAGGATCACGTCCGGCCCCAGCGGGATTGTCGGGATAGGTGCTGGTGGCCGGCTGCAGGTGCGCGACCGTCTTCGACCAGCCGAGATCGTAGTCGGCCTGCCATTGCATCATGTAGTCGAGCCGCTTGATCTTCCAGACGCCCTGATCGCGGACATAGTCGTTCTCGTAGACGCCGGCCTCCAGGAACTGCAGCGGCAGCCCTTCGGGCTTGTAGTGGCGGCTTTCGTGGCACCCGCCCATCAGCAGCCCGCGGAACCGCCCCTTGGCCGTCTGCCGGTCGGGTGCCACCGTGATGATGTCCTGCATCTGGAAATGATCGAGCAGGAAGCCGTAGACCGGACCGTCTGACGCCCTGGGTGAAGAAATTCTGGAACCAGGTGCCATAGAGCCTGCGCACCCCGTCGTGGCCGCGATACTCGCCGGACAGGAACACGACCGCAGCCATCCGGCGCGAACAACTGCACCACGTCCTCGGCGCGGTTGAAGTCGATGTAGTAGCCGTAGGCCCAGTGCAGGCGGCGGATGGCGTTGAGGTCCTCGAGCTCGCCGACGCGCTGTTCCAGCGCCGCGAGCCGTGCAGTCAAGATCAGGCATGGCTCGTTCTCCCCCGCTTGTTGCTCGTATGTCATGCTAACGAATGTCTGCGGGCGAAGCGAGGGGACAGCGACATGGACTGGCAAGGCAAGACCGCGTTCATCACCGGCGGCGTATCCGGCATCGGCTTCGGCATCGCCCGCGCCTTCAGCGAGGCCGGCATCGAGCTGATACTGAGCTACCGCAACGCGGACTACCGCGAACAGGCCGCGCGCTGGTTCGCCGACCATGGCCGCCCGGCGCCGCGCTTCGTGGAGCTGGATGTCACTGACCGTGCGCAGTGGGCCGAGGTCGCGGCCGCCGCCGGCCCGGTCCATATCCTCGTCAACAATGCCGGCGTCAGCGTCTTCGGCCCGACCGACGAGGCCAGCTACGCCGACTACGACTGGATCATGGGCGTCAACTTCGGCGGCGTGGTCAATGGCCTGGTGAGCTTCATTCCAGCGCATGAAGGCGCAGGGCCAGGGCGGACACATCGTCAACGTCGCCTCCATGGCCGCGTATCTCGTCCGGACCACAGGCCGGCATCTACACCGCCAGCAAGTTCGCCGTCCGCGGCCTGACCGAGTGCCTGCGCTACAACCTCGCGCCCTACGGCATCGGCGTGTCACTCATGTGCCCTGGCCTGACCCGGACCAACGCCTGGGATTCGGCGCTGAAGCGCCCCGCCACCTTCGCCGCGTCCGGATTCGCGCCGGTCGGATCGTGCCGAGCTGGCGCAGTTCGGCACCGCGTTCGAGGCCGGCATGGACCCGCTGGAGGTCGGCGTGAAGACGCTGGCGGGCATCATCGAGAATCGCGCCGTGATCTTCACGCATCCCGAGTTCGCCGACGACTTCACGGAAATCTACGCCGACCCGCGTGGCGGCATTGCCGCGCGAGGCGGTCCCGGAGGGTCGGGCGCATATCGAGCGCCTGCGGCGCGCGGCCAATCGCGCCGCGGCCGCAGGGCAAGGTCATCGGCCTCGCCGACCTGACCTGAGCCTTGTTTGACGGGCTCAGAACATGCCGTTGGTGTTGGCGGACTTCTCCGGTACCTGTTGCACTACGTCCCAGTGCTCCATGATGCGGCAGCCCTGCACGCGCAGGATGTCGACCACGGCGATGCCGCGATCATCGGCGGCGAACCTGCCGTGCGAATGCACGGCCACCAGGTTGCCGTCGGCGATGATGCGCTTGATCGAATAGCTGACGGCCGGGTTCTTGGCGAAGAAGGGCTCCAGGAAGTCGATGGCGGCCTGGCGCCCGGTCGCCGCCAGTGGGTTGTGCTGGATGTAGCCCGGGTCCACCCAGGTCTCGAAGGCCGCGCGCACCTTCTTCTCGACGTAGAACTCGTTCATGAACTTCTCGACCACCTGTTTCGGGGTCAGGTGGCAATCCGCGGCGCCGGCCGGAACGGCAGCGAGCGCCAGCGTGGCCGCCAGCAGGCATGATATTGGGCGCATGCGGTTCTCCTGGTCGAACGATGGCGCGATGATGTTGAACGATTCCGCCGGGTCAGGCAACCTGCAGGCACCGCCGCCGCACTGGTCGAGCCTGTAAACCGGAGTACCACATGCCCAAGAACGCCGATTCGGCCGCCCTGTCCGAGCTCAGCGCCCGCGTGGCGAAGCTCGAGGCCGAGCTCGCGATCCAGCAGGACATCCACCAGATCCGTCGCCTGCAGTACACCTACGGCTACTTCATCGACAAGTCGCAGTACAACGAGGTGGTCGACCTGTTCTCGGACGAGGGCGACGTCTGGTTTCTGGGCGGCATCTACAAGGGCAAGGCGGGCGTGCGCCGGCTGTACATCGAGCGCTTCCAGAAGCACGTTCACGCAGGGCCATAACGGTCCACGCTATGGCTGGCTGCTCGATCATCCGCAAATGCAGATGGTCATCGACGTGGCGGCCGACCGCCGCACGGCGCGAAGGCGCGCGGGCGTTCATGATGCAGGCGGGCCTGCACGAGACGGCCGCAGGGCGACACCTCGCGCCTGGTGGGAAGGCGGCATCTACGAAAATGAATACGTGCGCGAGCGGGGCGTGTGGAAGATCAAGGCGCTGCGTTACTTCCCGTTCTGGCACGGCAGCTTTGCCGACGGCTGGCAGAAGACGCCGATCGACTTCATCCCGATGGCCAAGGCGCTCTACCCGCAGGATCCGCTGGGCCCGGACGCGTTGATCACGCCGCACGCCGCGCCTGTGGCCGGCCACCGATACGGTGCCGTTCCACTACCCGCATCCGGTCACCGGCAAGCCGATCGTGCTCGACAACAGCCGCGCGCGCGAAGGGTTCAAGGATGGATGAGACGCGCATTGGCGCGCAGCACGCTCGCGGAACTGATCACGCGTTACGCCATGCTCAACACGCTCGGACTGGGAGGCTCATACATCAGGATAGCAAGCCGTCGCACCGCCGACGATGTGCGCCAAGATCGACTACCTGGTGCCGAGCTCGCGCATCAACCGTCGCTTCTGGGCACCCGGCAGGAGCTCAATACCGGCATCTACGCGCCGTATGGAGTGACCGATCCGCAATGCGCGACTCGCAGGCCCGTTCACGCTCGATGAGCACGGCTTTTGCCTCGGCCGGCACCACACCGACATCACCGACTGGGAACAGAACTACGGCCCGGATACACGCATACGCCGCGCAGGTCAGTCGAGGTGGGACAAGCGTCTGACCGGAGCGGACCTGGTCGTGCCGCTGGGCGGCATGCTGCGCGCGTCGGACCAGACCAGCGCGACGGTCCAGCCTCCCGCGGCCGAGGCGCATGTCGACTTCACGCAGCGCTCGGCCGAGCGTATCGCCGAGCGACTTTACGGCCGCGCACGTCCCGGGGCGGACGGCTACCGCCGCTTCATCGCCTTCAGCCTGTGGCGCGCGCTGTCGCCGCCGCCGCAGGACATGCCGCTGGCGCTGTGTGAAGGCGGCTTCGGTCCGTGACGATGAAGGCACGCCCAATACCAAGGTCGACGTGGACGAAATCCCAACCGGGGAGGCGCTGTTCGCGCCGATCGAAGGTGAGGAGAACATGACGGCCGCGACCATCTTCCACTACTCGCCCGGCCATCGCTGGTGGTACTTCCCCGACATGACGCCGGATGAGGTGATCCTCATCAAGTTCTACGATTCCGATCACGGCAAGGCCTGGCGCTGTCCGCACACCGCATTTCGTGACAGCAGCCGGCCGGACGCCCACCCGCGCCGCTCGATCGAGTATCGCTCCATCGCCTATTTCGCGGACAGACTGAAGGTCAGCCCGCCGCCTCGCCGGCGTCCGGGCCCGCCGCAGTCGGCTCAGCGGCCGCGGCGAGCTGCGCAGCGCTCACCCACCAGCCGTGCACCTGCGGCCGCAGTCGATGGGGAATGGCAATCCTCGCGACCGGACCGGCGGCCAGGTTTCCGGCATCGATGATCCACACCGCGTGCTCGAAGTCCGACGGGCCGGTCTGCCGGTCCACGATCATCAGCAACCATCCGTCGTGATCGGGCTGTGAGGCCGGCACGTGCACCGGTTCGCTGCAGCCGTGCGCGGGCGGCAGCGCAAGCGCCTGCGGCGGCCGGCCGGCGAAGTCGAGCCGCAACAGCAGGTTGAACATCGCGCCCATCGGGTCCTCCGACGACCGGCGGGCCGGCGCAGCTCCGGGTTCATCGTCAGCATCCAGGCCTGCGTGTAGGGCCGCCCCTGCACGGCCGCGGGGATGACCGGCAAATCGCCCGGCGGGCCGATGACCGTCTCGACGACGCGGTCGCTGCCGTCATTGAGATCGATGGTCCAACGCGCCAGGCGGCTGCCGGCCTGGTCGGGCGGCACGTCGAGCCCGGAGGCGCGCTGGATGAACGGGAACAAGTTCACGTTCGGACAGGCACTGATCGAACTGAATGCGGCCGTCCGCGTCTTCGAAGGCGTTCATCATGTGGAAACACGACACGCCGCTGCGGACCACGGAACCAGCGCAGTCTGCGCGACCGTGCCATAGCGCGGCATGACGCCCACCCAGCTGTCGCGGTCCGGTTCGTGCACCCAGTGGTCGCCGCCGGCCGCCAGCCGTGCGGCGTCGCAGGTCGTCGGATAGACCGGGAACAGGACGTAGTTCTCGGTGATGGCGAAATCGTGCATCAGCGCGCAGTACGGCGCATCGAACCACTGCTCGCGCATCAGCTCGCCGCTGCGGTCGGCGATGCAGTAGGCCACCTTGGTCGAGGCCAGGCCGTCGGCTTCGTAGCCATAGAAGAACATCTCCCCGGTCTCCGGGTCGATGCGCACGTGCGCCGTCACCGTCTCGCGACTTGAGCTTGCCGCCGAAATCGTGGCGGCCCGACGGTCCGCGAGCGTCTGCGGATCGACCCGGTACGGGCGCCCGTCCTCCTTGCTCATCAGCAGCCGCCCGGCGTGCCACACCGGCGTGGTGTTGGCGACCGTCCGATCGAGGCCTGCCGCCTCGGGCCGGTCGGTGTAGCGGTTGCGGTACTTGCCGAACAGCGCCCGACCGGCCGCGACCTCGGCCCGGTGACGCTCGGTCTGGACGAAGCGCATCGCGAAGCTTGCCCGGCCTGCGGTGATGCGCAGCGCCGAGACCATGCCGTCGCCCGACAGGATAGCGGCGCCGTCCTCGGTGAAGGGCGCGAAGGCCGGATCGGGCACGGCGCGGAAGAAGCTGCCGTCGACATCCTCGGGGATGCGCCCATCCACGGACAGCGCGTGGAAATCGAATTCCGCGCCTACCGGTGCATTCAGGCCCGTGTACTCGGGAGTGGTCGGAAATCCGTTCATCGTTCCTTACCCGGATGGTGGGCGACGTTCAGTCGAACCAGAAGGCGATGGCTCGCATTTCGATGCTCGCGCGCGGTGGCGTGGCCGCGTCCGCCAGCGGATTATCGAAGGCGACGTGCGGCACGCAGTGCGCGTACGCGGCATCGCTGTCGTGGGTCTTGAACACCAGCGCTTCGCCGATCGTCATGTCGGCGAACCAGTGCCAGCGGTGAGCGGGATTGTGCGCCACCACGATGCCCTCGAATGACCACTCGGGCCGGCCGGGCGAATCGAACACGGCATCGGCCGCAATCAGCTCGGCGGCGGCGACGCTGCGGGCATCGCACAGGGCGAGCGGCACATCCTGCGGTGGCGCCGAGATGCAACGCCAGACGTTGAAGTGAACGTAGCGCCGCACGGTGCAATCCGCGGGCGCCGCCTGGCGCGCGAATGCGGCGGCCGTGGCATCGCTGACGTCGACGTGGGCGAAGCGCGCCGGCCGTGAATTGTCCAGCTTTCCCGACCGGGGCGAGCGCTCGCTGAAGCGCGGGATGGCAGGGCCATTGGCCACCACGAGCTCGGCGCCGGACAGCACGCTGACCAGGTCCGTGACCTCGCGTCGATAGCTGCGCTCGACCTGAGCGCGGTCGTCGAAGTCGGCGATCGTCGCTGCGGTGCGCAACGAGCGTGAAGCCGGCGTCGTCCAGCGATGTATTGCGCCCGCGCGCATTGCTGATGGGCATTGGCACCGGGACGATCTCCAGCAAGTCGCGGCTGGAATCGTTGGCGTGGTAGCGCGGCCGCGCGATGGCGCGGCCCGCATAGGCGATTGCCGCGACGCAATCCGCGCCGGCTTTCATGCCGGGCTGCATCGGTGGCGCCAGGGCCGGCTTTGGCATCGACTTTCCGTCCCCTATAATTGATCAGTATAACGTACAACTCCGTACCCGAGCGCAGCGCCATGGCCCACTATCCCGGCACCCCAAGCTTCACTGACTTCAATGCGCCGTCGCGTGTCGAGGCCGACGCCTTCGCCCTGCCCCACGAGGGCACGATCCCGCCCCAGCTCAATGGCGCCTTCTACCGGGTGCAACCCGACCCACAATTTCCGCCCCGGTTGGGCGACGACATCTCATTCAACGGCGACGGCATGATCAGCCGCTTCCACCTGCATGACGGCCAGTGCGACTTCAGGCAGCGCTGGGCGCGGACCGACAAGTGGCAGCTCGAGCACGCCGCGGGCAAGGCACTGTTCGGCGCCTATCGCAACCCGCTCACCGACGACGAGGCGGTCAAGGGCCGGATCCGGGGCACGGCCAACACCAATGCCTGGATATTTGGCGGCAAGCTCTACGCGCTGAAGGAAGATTCACCGGCGCTGGTCATGGATCCGGCGACGATGGCCACGACCGGCTACACCCGCTTCGGCGGCAGGATGACGGGACAGACCTTCACCGCCCACCCCAAGGTTGATCCCAGGACCGGCAACATGATCGCCTTTGGATATGCGGCATCCGGCCTGTGCACGGACGACTGCACCTACTACGAAGTGTCGTCCTCGGGCGAACTGGTCCGCGAGCTCTGGTTCAAGGCCCCCTACTACTGCATGATGCACGACTTCGCGATCACGGAAGACTACGCGCTGTTCCACATCGTGCCCTCGATCGGCAGCTGGGACCGATTGCGCAAGGGCCTGCCGCATTTTGGCTTCGATACCACGCTACCGGTGTACCTTGGCGTGCTGCCACGGCACGAGGGCGCAACCGCCGCCGAGATCCGCTGGTTCAAGCGCGGCAACTGCTTCGCCAGCCACGTGCTGAACGCCTTCCAGGACGGCAGCAAGATCCACTTCGACACGCCCGAGGCCAAGAACAACTTCTTCCCGTTCTTCCCCGACGTGCATGGCGCGCCCTTCAACGGCGCCGAAGCCATGACCTACCTGACGCGCTGGACGGTCGACCTGAAGTCAAGGTCCGAGGACTTCACCAGCATCACGCCCCTGACTGGCGTGGCTGCGGAATTCCCGCGCATCGATGATCGTTACGCGGGCCTGCCGTATCGCCACGGCTGGTTCCTCGAGATGGACATGAAGCGGCCGGTCGAGCTGCGCGGGGCCAGCGCCGCGGGTGTGCTCATGAACTGCCTGTTCCACAAGGACCTGTCGGGCGGCGAGCAGCACTGGTGGTGCGGCCCGGTGTCGAGCCTGCAGGAGCCCTGCTTCATTCCGCGCAGCAGGACCGCCGACGAGGGCGACGGCTGGATCGTGCAGATCCGCAACCGGCTCGACGAGCACCGCAGCGAGCTGCTGCTGTTCGACGCACTCGATATCGCCAAGGGTCCGATCGCCACGATCCAGATCCCGATCCGCATGCGCTTCGGACTGCACGGCAACTGGGTCAATGCGGCGGATATTGGCCTGGTGGCCTGATCCGTCGCCCGCAGTCCCCTACACCGCCTCTCCGGCCGCACGCGCCCGCCCCAGCAGCAGCGCCTCGTCGCGCGATGCCCGGCGCGCCAGCACGATCAGCATCAGCACGATGACCGGTGCCACCCAGTTGATGCTCAGGATTCCTTTCGCGAGATTACCGCCGCTGGCATCGGAGATCATGCCGACCACGAATGGCCCGATGCCAAGCCCGAAGATCGTCGAGACGACGACGTAGACGCTAGCCGTGACCCCGCGCATGCGCGGCAGCACCTGCTCGAACATGATCGCGTACAGCGGCGGCAGCCAGCCGGTGAGCACGAGGCCGTAGGGCACGAAGCGCACGTAGAAGCTGCCGAGGTCCGTCGCGCTGTAGACCCAGAGCGCGATCAGCGGCGACAGGCCGAGGGCGAACAGCGTGACGTAGGCGCGGCCGGCGCCGGGGAAACGCGCGTGCATCCGGTCGGAAAGGTGCCCCGCGACCAGCGGGCCGATTACCCCGATCGCGGCGGACAGCAGTCCGAACTGCACGCCGGTCGCCGCCGGCGTGGAATGAAAGTTCTTCATGATGAACGAGGGCGTGAAGCCCATGATGCCGTAGTTGATCATGGTCTGCAGGGCGCCTGTGGCCATGCACAGCAGCAGCGAGGGCGAGCGCGTCAGCAGCGCGAAGGTCGGTGTGTCCGCCACGCGCAGTCTTTGCAGCAGGTTCAGCACCACGAACGCGCCGATGCCCACCACGGTCCACTGCAGCGCGTGCGGATTCACGCTCAAGGATCCAAAGTGCAACGGCGGCCGGGCGGCGAGCGAGGTGGTGATCCGCGTCAGCATCACCACGATGGCGACGATCAGCGCCAGCGCCCCAAGGTTCGTCATCCACTCGCGTGGCGCGGCACGGCGCCGGGCGAGTGCCCACCAGTTGCAGACCGGGAAGATCGCGCCCAGCAGCGCGAGGCTGGCGCGAAACGGCTGCGGATCGGGGCTCGAAGCGACGCCGTCCATCTGCCCGCGCGCCGGCTCGGGCAGCCGCCACAGCAACGCGGCGAGCACGACGCCGGGCGAGGCCGCCACCAGGAACGCGAACTGCCAGCCCCGAAGGCCGAACGGCGCCGCGCTCGCGGCGTAGCGGTGATCCCACCAGTCGGCGGTCACGCCGCCCAGCAGTGCGGAGCCGCCAAGCCCCAGGGCGATGGCCGCAGCGATCCACGCCATGGCGAGGCCGCGCTGCGGCTTCGGCACCTGGTCGAACACCAGCGAGGTGCCCGCCGGATACACCGCGCCTTCGCCGACGCCGACGCCCAGCCGCGCCAGCGCCAGCAGCGCGAAGCCCTGCGCCGCGGCGCCGAGCGCCGTCGCCACCGACCAGAACGCCACCGCCAGTGCCAGCAGCCTGGCGCGCTGCCAGCCGTCGGCGAGGCGTCCCAGCGGCAACGAGAACAGCGCATAGAACAGCGCGAACACCGTGCCGTACAGCAGGCCCATCTCGGCGTCGCCGATGGCAAGATCATGCTTGATGCGCGGAGCGAGGATCGCCAGCACGTTGCGATCCAGCAGGCTGACCGCGTTCGTGATCGCCACCAAGGCCACCGCGTACCAGCCAGCGCGGCTGATGTGCGCCTTGTTCACAGCTTGAACCATCGCTCCGCGTTGGTCTGCATCAGCTGCCGCTTCACCGCCAGCGGGACGTCCAGCAGGTCGTGGATGCGCACCTCGTCGGGCTCGAACTGGTACGGGTAGTCCATCGCGTACATCACGCGATCGGCGCCCATCACCTCCTGCGCCAGATGGATGGCCGGTGGCGAAGCCATGCCGCTGGTCGTGATGAGGACGTTGGTGCGCAGGTACTCGAGTATCGTCTTCCTGAGCGGCTTGATGCGCGGGTGGCGATTAGACCGCACGCCGGCCTGGTGCATGTAGTCGAGGCGATAGACCCAATACGGCAGGGCTTCGCCGCCGTGACCAACCATGATCTGCAGCTCGGGGTAGCGGTCGAAGATGCCGGCGGTGATGAGCCTCAGCAGGTGCAGCCCAGTCTCCACGCCGAAGCCGAAGATCGCGCCGTCCAGGCCGGCCTCGAGCATGGGCCCGATCATGGAATCGGGCGGCGTCTGGGGATGGATGTAGAGCGGCTGGCCGGTGTCGGCGAGTGCGCGGAAGATCGGGTCGAACTTCGGCTCGTCGAGGTATTCGCCGTGCGTGTGGCTGTTGATCTGCACGCCCTTGAAGCCCAGCTGCCGCGCGCCGCGCACGATCTCGGCCGCCGACCAGGCCGGGTCCTGCGGCGCAACGGTTGTCATGCCGACGTAGCGGGTCGGCCGCAGCGCCACCTGCTCCGCCAGGTAATCGTTGGCGCGCCGCGCGAGCCCCCTGGCCTCGTCCACGTCGCGCAGCGCCTGCGCGCCCGGCGCCGTGAGCGCCAGTATCGCCCGGTCGATGCCGGTCTGGTCCATGTGGGCGATGCGCTGTTCGCCGAGATCGAGCAGCCGGGCGACGATCCGGGTCGCGCGCTCGGAGGGACTGCGCGCGTAGAAGCCCCACAGCGAGACCAGCCCGCGATCGGCGCTGCCGTCCTTGACCATGCGAAGATAGGCATCGATCTGCTCGCGCGTCGCGAACGCTTCCTCGGTGGCGATGCGCAGGTAGCCCCGGTCGCCGCCGGTCTTGAGTTCGTGGGTCATGATCGTCCCCCCTGCCTGCTCAGCCCTCGTGCACGGTCTTGATCACCATGCAGGCCATCACGCCCTCCGGTCCGTCCTCGTGCCCGCTGCCGGACCACTTCACTCCGCCGAACGGCGCGTCCGGACCGGCCATGATCGTGGTGTTGATGCAGAACATGCCGCTCTCCACCTCGCGTGCCAGGCGCTTCTGTCGCCGGGCGTCGTTCGTCCAGCTGAAGGCGGCGAGCCCGTAGGGAAGCCGATTGGCCTCGGCGATCATCGCCGCCTCGCTGTCGAAACGGTTGATCAGCGCCAGCGGACCGAACGGCTCCTCGTTCATGGCCTCGGCGGTGAGCGGGACGTCGGACAGCACGGTCGGGGCGTAGAAGAATCCCTGCTCGCCAACACGCTGCCCGCCCGTTTCCAGCCGGGCGCCGGCCGCGACGGCATCCGCCACCATCCGCTCCATCGCCTCTGGGCGGCGGGGATTGGCGGTCGGGCCCATCTGCACACTCTCCTCGAGGCCGTCGCCGACACGCAGCGCCCGGGCACGCTCGACGAAGCCGTCGCGAAAGCGCTCGAACACGCCGGACTGCACGATGAAGCGCGTCGGCGACACGCACACCTGGCCGGCGTTGCGATACTTCGATGCGACCAATGCCCCGACCACCTGTTCGACGTCGACGTCGTCGAACACCAGCACCGGCCCGTGCCCGCCCAGTTCCATGGTCGTGCGCTTGCAGTCATCCGCCGCCAGCTTCATCAGGTGCTTGCCTACCGCGGTCGAGCCAGTGAAGCTCAACTTGCGGATGATCGGCGAGCCCAGCAGGTGCCGTGACACCTCGTCGGGCACGCCGAATACCGCCTGTCCGACTTCCTTCGGCAAGCCCGCATCGAGCAGGCACTGCAATACGGCGAGCGCGGAAGCCGGCGCCTCTTCGGCCGCCTTCAGGATCACCGAGCAGCCCGCGGCGATCGGCGCGCCGAGCTTGCGGCCCGGATTGCCGATCGGGAAATTCCAGGGCGAGAACGCCGCCACCGGCCCGACCGGCTCGTAGGTCACGGTCGAACGCATTCCGGGCGGGCGCGCCAGCTGCCGCCCGTAGCCGCGCTGGCACTCGCCAGCGTAGAAATTGAACAGCCCGACGTCGAACATCACCTCGAGGCGCGACTCGGCCAGTGTCTTGCCCTCCTCGAGCGTCGCGTTGCGGGCGATCTGCTCCTGGCGCTCCATCAACAGCCGTGCCGCCCCGCTCAGCACGCCGGCGCGCTGCGGCGGCGGCGCATCGCGCCACAGCCGGAAGCCGCGTTGCGCGACGGCAAGCGCGCGATCGAGGTCGGCGGCATCGGCAAGCGGCAGCTCACCAAGCGTCGCGCCCGTGGCCGGATTCACGACCCGATGCGTGCGACGAGTCCCGGCGGCGACTTTCTCACCGTCGATGATCATGTGCAGTTCGGGATAGCTCACGTGCCCGTGCCCGCGGCGGCCTCGAGCGCTTCGAGCCGCTCGACCTCGCGGCCGTAGGGCTTGATGCCACGGGAGATCGCGAACGCCGCCAGCGGCGTCAGCACTGAGGCCGTCAGCGCCATGGCTTTCCACAGGTCGGCATCGGAGTGGAACACGCGTTGGGCGACGGTGCCGATCATCTGGCCGCCGAGCGCGCCGAAGACGATGAACATGAAGAGGTAAACGGCCGTGACCTGCCCGCGCATGTTGTTCGGCGTGATGCGCTGGATGGCCGCATTCTGCGGCACCGACGAGGCCAGGCCGCACACCCCCAGCGCGCCCTGGCAGGCCAGCGCCAGGGCTGCCGTGGGCATGAGTGGCATCGCGATTGCGAACGGGACGGCGACGGAAAATACGATCGTCGCCGCGCGCACGTGGGCGTCCTTGTAACGCTTCGCCAGCCATTCCACGAAGGCGGTGCCGAGCGCGGCGCCGACCAGGGAAGACAGCAGGAACACCAAGCCCAGCCACTTGCCGATCTGGGCCTCGTTCCAGCCGTAGGTCCGGATCATGAACGGCGCAAACCAGGCTTGCACGCCCAGGAACTGCATCGCGCTGCACGCGAGCCCTATGAACAGCGGCAGGTAGGTGGAGCGGCGCGTGCCAATCTCGCGCAGCACCTCCCTCACGGGCAGCGACTTGCCCGCGACCGCGATGCCGCGCCGCGGCGGCTCGCGCGCCAGCAGCAGCAGCAGCGCGATCACGAGGCCCGGCGCACCGACCATCATCAGCACCCATTGCCAGCCACGTATGTTCAGCCCATGCCAGTGGCTCACCGGCCAGGAGGAGGCCAGGCCGATGAGCTGCCCGCCGAAGAAGATGCCGAGCGCGCTGCCGCCGATGAAGCCGAGCTGCAGGATGCCGATGGCACGCGGCAGCTTCGCCGGCGGAAAGTAATCTGCCAGCATGGAGTAGGCGCCCGGCGCGTGCGCCGAGCCGCCGGCGCCCACCAGCATGCGACTGCAGAACAGTTGTCTGAAGCTCTGCGCCAGCCCGCCGAGCGCGGTGATGCCGCCGATGATCGGCGATGCCGCAGGCCAGCACGATCTTGCGCGGGTAGATGTCGACGAGCCGCGCCATCGGGATGCCGACCAGCACGTAGAAGATCACGTTGGCCGGCCCGATCAGGAATCCGAGTTCCTCGTCGCTCAAGGCGAAGTCGACCTTGATGCGCTGGGCCATCAGGTTGAATACGCCCAGCGTCGAAGAAATTCAGCATCGTCGCCAGGATGATGACGGCGAGGCCGTAATAGGCGGCGGCGCGCGAAGGCCACGCCTGCGCACTCGTGGTCACCGGAGTCCCTTCCTGCATGGCTTTCCCCCCCGTTGCCGCCACTTTACAACCGCCCAATTGTATGTGTTAGATACAGGAAGGAAAGCAATAATGCAGAATCTGCCCGGCAAGACTGCCTTCGTGACCGGCGGCGCCAGCGGCATCGGCCTCGGCATCGCCAAGGCGCTGCTGGGCGCGGGCATGAACGTGGTCATCGCCGACGTCCGCGACGATCACCTGCTCGAGGCGCAGACCGAGCTCGGCACACCGGAGCGCGTGCTGGCGCTGCAAGCTCGACGTGACCGACCGGGCGGCCTTCGCGCGCGCCGCCGACGCCGCCGAGGCGCGCTTCGGCAAGGTTCACGTGCTGTGCAACAACGCCGGCGTCGCGGTCGTCGGGCCCGACGGCGCTCGCGACCTATGCCGACTGGGACTGGGTGATGGGCGTCAACCTCGGCGGCACCATCAACGGCATCGTCACCTTCCTGCCGCGCATGCTCCGCCACGGCGAGGGCGGCCACATCGTCAATACCGCGTCGATGTCCGGCCTGATGCCGCACCCGGGCGCGACCATCTACGCGACCTCGAAGGGAGCCTCGGTGCACCTGATGGAGTGCATGCGCGCCGAGCTCGAGCCGCAGGGCATCATCTGCTCGGCCTTCTGTCCCGGTGCCGTGCAGTCCAATATCGCCGAGGCCGCCAAGACCCGGCCCGCCTCGCTGGCGGAGACCGGCTACGCCGAAGCCGACCGCGCTCGCCAGGGGCTGGGCCAGTTCTTCCATCTGTTCCAGACCAAGGAGCAGGTCGGCGAGCGGGTGCTGCAGGGCATCCTCAACGACGAGCTCTACATCATGACCCACAGCGAGTTCCGGCAAGGCATCGAGGATCGGGCCCAGGCCATGTGCGCCGCGGTGCCAAAGCTGCCGGAAAATCCGGAATACAAGCAGGCCTTTGGCTTCCTGTTCCGCAATCCCATCCACGGCGCGGAAATCGAGCGGCAGCGGAGGCTCAAGCCATGAAGGACTTCGCAGGTCGCACCGCCTTCGTGACTGGCGGCGCCAACGGCATCGGCATCGGCCTGGCGCGGGCGCTGCTCGCCGCCGGCTGCAACGTCGCCATCGCCGACATCCGGCAGGAGTCGATCGATCGCGCGCTGCGCGACCTCAAGAACCCGAGGGCCATGGGCGCGCAGCTCGATGTCTCATCGCGTGCCGAGCTGGCGCGCGCCGCCGATGCCGTGGAAGCGAAATTCGGGCCCGTGAGCCTGCTGTTCAACAATGCCGGCGTCAATATCTTCCAGACTATCGAGGATTCGAGTTTCGACGACTGGGATTGGCTCTTGGGCGTGAACCTGCAGGGCCCGATCAACGGCGTCATGACCTTCGTGCCGCGCATGATCGCGGCCGGCAAGGGCGGCTACATCGTCAATACCGCTTCGATGGCGGGTTTCCTGGCCGCGGGCGTCTGCGGCATCTACAACACCACCAAGTTCGCGGTACGCGGCCTGTCGGAGTCGCTGCGTGCGAGCCTGGCCGCGCACAACATCGGCGTTTCGGTGCTCTGCCCGGGCCTCGTCAAGTCCTACATCTACGCCAGCGACGACATTCGGCCGGATAACCTCAAGGCCGGCGCGAAGCCGGTCGATCGCGAGGCGGTCAAGCGCCTTGCTGACATCCACGAATTCGGCATGGAGCCCGACGTGATCGCGGCACGCGTGCTGGAGGCCATGCGCGAGGACCGCTTCCACATCTTCTCGCACCCGGAGTTCAAGGACGAGCTGCGCGAGCTGTTCGGAGAGATCATCGACGACTTCCGCGATTACCCTGCCGACCCGGGATTCGAGCAGCGGACCGGCTTCGAGAAGACGCGACGCGAGAGCTACCGCCAGCAGCGGCGTGGCCTGAAGGGGAAGTAAGCGCGGCGCGTTCGGCGCTGGCGCCCGCATGCGCGTGCGCGCTCAGGCGCGGTTGGCGATCACGACCTTGCCGAACAGCTCGGCCGATGACTGGTAGGCATAGGCCGCCTTGGCGTCGGCGAAGTCGAACACGCGATCGACGACGGGCTTCAGGCCGTGGGCATCGACGAACTCGTTCAGGTCACGCGCCATGGCGGCGGAGCCGACGAAGATGCCGCGAATGCTCGCGCCCTTCTGCATGAGCGCCATGGGATTGGCCTCGCCCTGCATCGACAGCACGCCGATCAGGGCCACCTCGCCGGCAAAGCCGATTGCCTTGATTGATTGCGCCAGCGTGCCGAGTCCGCCGACCTCGACCACGTGGTCGACGCCAGAACCAGCGAGCTCCGCCGCGCGGGCGCCCCACTCCGGTTCGGTACGGTAATTGATGGTCCAGTCGGCACCCAGCTTGCGCATGCGTTCGAGCTTCGCCTCGCTGGAGGAGGTCGCGATCACGCGCGCCCCGGCGGCCTTGGCAATCCGGAGCGCGAGCAACGAGACGCCGCCGGTCCCGATCAGCAGCACGGTGTGACCGGCCGCAAGCGGACGTATTCCCATCATCAGCGCGTTCCAGGCCGTCACCCCAGCGCAAGGCAGCGTGGCCGCCTCCTCGAAACTCAGGCTGCGCGCGACTTTGATGACGCCCCGCTCGGGCAGCGCCACGTAGTCGGCGAGCATGCCCGGCGCCGGCGGGGCGCCAAGGGCCGCGCCCAGCCGGGCCGACGGCGGGCCATCGCTCCAGTCCTGGAAGAACAGCCCCGCCACCCGTCGCCCGGGACCAGGCCAGAGACCTGCGCGCCCACCGCCTCGACCACTCCCGCGCCATCCGACAGCGGCGCTCCCGGGGACCGCGACCACGCCGCCGAAATACAGGCCGCGCGGGATGGCCTGGTCGCGGTAATTGATGGAACAGGCGTGCACCCGGATCAGCACCTCGCCCGGCGCCGGAACAGGCTTGGGCACCTCGACCAGTTCGAGCTGATCGATCGACTTGCAGCCCACCGGAATGCGCCAGCTCCTCATCGCCGCACCGCTCCCTCAGCGCGCCTCGCCGGTGAAGGTGCGCAAGGCCGGCGCGGTGCGGTTCTCCCCGGCCAGTGCCTTGGCCACCGCCGGGCGCGCCGTCATGCGCTCGCGCCAGGCGACCAGGCGCGGACAGCGCGGTGGCGACCTGCAGCTCCGGGAACATGCGCTCGACCATCATGCCGCACATCGCAGTAGAAGTTGACGTCGGCGAGCGTGTAGTCCTGGCCCGGCGAGCCATGGCGTCTTGCGCAAGCTGCTCCTCCACCTTGTCGATGGCGATACACGATCTTGTCGGTGGCGTAGGCCAGATCCGCTGTCGCTGAAGCCCGAGCGCGCCGTGCGCCACTTCTTGCGCTGGTCGGGCAGCGGTATGCGCTCCATCAGCTTCTCGAATTCGCCGCTCTCGATGTTGCGCGCGATGACGCCGACCATGCGGTGCCAGCCGTGCATCGAGATGTAGTTCATGACCTGCTCGTCGACGAACTTGTTCCAGTAGCGCATGCGCGCCGCGCCCAGCGGATCGCGCGGGCGCAGCGGTATGTCGGGAAAGACGTCCTCGAGGTACTCGTTGATGACGGTGGTGTGCGTGATGATGTGGCCGTCGTGGTCGAGCACCGGCACCTGGCCCTCGGGATTGATGGCCACGAACCACTCCGAGTGCTGCTCGAACTTGTGCAGGTCGACGTAGACGCTCTCGAACAGCCAGCCCCTTCTCGAGCAGCGGTATCATCGACTTGAGCGAGTTCGCGGCGGGCTCGGCGTGGTAGTACTTGAGTGCCATGACGCTCCTAGCCGGGCTTGAGTGTGCCGAGGATACCACCGTCGACGGCGATGGCCTGGGCAGTGATGTGACTGGCGCGGTCCGAGAGCAGGAAGCAAGCGACCTCCGCCAGCTCGTCGGCGCGTGCCGATGCGACCCATGCGGCACCGCCCTGCCGAGCATGGCGCGGATCGCCTCGGGGGCGGCGTGCGGGTCAAGGTTCATCAGCAGCGGCGTCTCGATGAGCCCTGGAAGCACGCAGTTGACGCGCACTCCGTGTGGCGCCGCCTCGATGGCCGCGGCGCGCGCAATCCCGAGCACCCCGTGCTTGGAGGCGACGTAGGCGACGTTGTTCGGCATGCCGCGCTCGCTGGCGAGGCTGCCGGTCACGACGATGCTGCCGGACTTGCGCGCCAGCATGCCGGGTAGCACGTGCTTGATCGACCAGAATACGCTGCTGAGGTTGGTACGGACCACGGTGTCGAACAATTCGTCGTCGTAGTCGCCGATTGGCGCGAATTTGCCGCCGATTCCGGCGTTGGCGAACAGCCCGGCGATCGGCCCGAAGTCGCGTTCCGCGGCGGCGAAGGCCGCGGTCAGCGCCCGGTGATCGGACACGTCGGCCACGGCGCAGGCCGCCGTTCCGCCCGCGCGTGTGATCGAGCCGGTCGCCTCGACCAGCTTTGCCTCGGTCCTAGCCACCAGGAATACCCGCGCGCCGCGGCGCGCGAGCAATTGCGCCGTCGCCAGCCCGATGCCGGTGGAGGCACCGGTCACGAGCAGGTGGCGGTCCTGGAAGTCGTTCACGCCGGGCACGGCCAGCGCGCGACAGCCCCGATCGTCACGCCAGCATCCCGGGACCGGTCTTGGACGCCGCCTCGATCTCGGCGGCGCGGTCGCGCTTGATCGGCACGTCGCGCCCCGCCTGCACGGCCGGCCGCGCGCCGATGAGCTTGATCCAGCGCTGCAGGTGGTGGAACTCGTCGATGGTCATGCCGGAGTATTCGTAGCCCGACAGCCAGGGCCAGTGAGCCATGTCCGCGATCGAATAATCGCCCGCGATGTACTCGTTGTCGGCCAGCTGCCGGTCCACCACGGCAAAAATACGCGTGACCTCGCGGCGATAGCGGTCGATGACCGCCGGCAGCTTCTCCGGGAAGTAGCGGGCGAAGACGTTCACCTGCCCCATCATCGGGCCGACGTGCGCCTTCTGGAACATGAGCCACTGGATCACCCGGCTGCGCCCCTTGAGGTCTGCGGGCAGGAACCGGCCGGTCTTCTCCGCCAGGTAGATCAGGATCGCGCCCGACTCGAACACCGCAAATCCGTCGTCGACCAGCGTCGGGATGCGGCCGTTGGGATTGAGCTTCAGGTACCACTCGGCCTTCTGCTCGTGCGTCGCGAAATCGACTACCCTGAGTTCATAGGGCAGGCCCATCTCGGCCAGTGCGATCGAAATCTTCCAGCCGTTCGGCGTCGCTGCCGTGTAAAGCGTAATCGCCATTGCTTTTCTCCCGGGCGCTAACCCCAGCGATTGATCTCCGGCCCCGGCGCCCAGCATTTGGCCGGATCCGCGACGCGGGCCATCGCCAGCGCGCGCGCGACGGCCGGGCGATCCTTGACGCGTCGCATCCAGGCCGCCATGCGCGGCCGGTCGGCGAATGCGGCCGGCACCAGGTCCACCATCCCGGCGAGCCACGCGTAGCTCTCGAGGTCCGCCATCGTGAAGGCGCCCAGCAGCCACTGGCGCGCCTCGAGTCGCGCCTCGATCCGGTCGACCGCCTGCCTGATCTTGGCCTCGCTGTCGGCCCGGCGCTCGTCCGTATAGGCGATCACCGCGCCCGCCTTGGGCGGATAGGCGTGGCAGCCAATGAATGCCGCCGCCGGCGCGGTCCGTTCCGTCAGCTGCCGGCACCACGCCATGCACTCCCAGCGGGCATAGGGCTCGATCGGGCGCAGCACGCCGGCCGGCCCCAATTCATCGAGATAGCAGGCAATGAACACCGAATCGGTCATGCCCTCGCCGTCGACCACCAGCACCGGGCCCTCGCCCTCGACGCTCATCGCCACCTCGGCCTGCCGTGCGCAGGGCAGCTTCGACGCGCGCGCCGCCGCCAGGTCGATGTACACCAGCGTGGCTTCCAGTCCCTTCTCGAACAGCGCTGCGAGCACCGACAGCGATGGACCGTTGGGCTCGCCGTGGTACAGGGTCATGCTCACGCGACTTGCCCCGCTGCGATGTGCGGCCGCTCGAGTATCGCCACGCGCTTGACCATGTCGGTGCGGCCCAGCGCCCAGCAGGCCCTGGTCGCTGGGCGCGCATAGATCGCACGCAGCCAGCGCAGGATGTTCGGCGTCAATTCGTCGTTGGACAGCTTCGGGTTGCGCCAGTGGCAGGGCGTACGCCAGGTTGAAGCCGTTGATGTCGGCCAGGCTGTACTGGTCGCTGGCGAGCCAGGCGCGCCTGGCCAGCGCTGTCTCGAGCATGCGTATGCCCGAGCTCGACGCGGCGCTGCGACTCCTGCAGCTCCTCCTCGCTGAACAGCCCGTAGATCGCCTTGCGCCAGGCGACGCGGCGCTCGGGCAGCGGAATGCGCTCGATCGCGGCCTTGAGCTCCTCCGGGTCGCGCGCGCGGACCGCCGGGCCCACGAACACGTTCCAGCCGATCATCGAAAAGCTCGGGCCCCAGCCACTGGTCCAGGAATTTCATCCACCAGCGGATGCGCCAGCGGTCCACCGGGCCGGCCGGCATCAGCGCGCGGGCCCGGAAAGGCCTCGTCAACGTATTCCATGATGGCGGTCGACTCGGTGAGCACGCGGCTCCCCGTGCCGCATGGCCGGAATCGTGCCCTGCGGGTTGATCGCCAGGTAATCCGGGCTGGTGCTGGTCGAACCTGAGCAGGTCGAGGTAATGGCTGTCGAAGGCCACGCCCTTTTCCATCAGCGCCAGCATCGGCTTGCCGGAATTGGCGTTCGGCTCCCAGTGATAAAGCGTTACCGCGGCCATGCGCTCCTCCCCCGGAGTTAGTAAGCGTTACATACCACTCATCCAAACTCAAGGCTCGGGCAGCCGGTGTTCAGTCCACCCACACCCTGGCATTGCGGAACAGCCGCATCCAGCCGCTGTCCTCGCCGGCGTCGTGCGGGTGCCAGGAATTCTGCACCGTGCGGAACACCCGCTCCGGGTGCGGCATCATGATCGTGGCGCGGCCGTCCGGGGTCGTGAGCGCGGCGATGCCGGCCGGGGTGCCGCTCGGGTTGGCCGGGTACAACCGCGCAGCATTGCCGCGCCCGTCGCTGTAACGGCACACGACCAGCCCGAGTTCGCTGCACGATGCCTGGTCGGCGTCGTTGTCGAAGGCCGCGCGCCCCTCGCCGTGCGCGACCACGATCGGCAGCAGCGAGCCGTGCATGGCGCCAAACAGCACCGAAGGCGACTCCAGGAGCTCGACCAGGCCCAGGCGCGCTTCGTACTGCTCGCTGCGATTGCGCACGAAGCGCGGCCAGACTTCCGCGCCCGGAATCAGCTCGCGCAGCAACGCCAGCATCTGGCAGCCGTTGCAGACCCCGAGTGTGAAGGTATCGCGGCGCGCAAAGAATTCCGCAAACGCGGCGCGCGTGGCGTCGTGGAACAGGATCGACTTCGCCCAGCCGTCGCCCGCGCCCAGCACGTCGCCGTAGGAAAACCCGCCGCAGGCGACCAGGCCGCGGAATCGCGCCAGCGTGGCCGCGCCCGCCAGCAGGTCGGTCATGTGCACGTCGTGCGGCTCGAAGCCGGCGCGCTCGAGCACCGCCGCCATCTCGACCTGGCTGTTGACGCCCTGCTCGCGCAGGATCGCCACCGCGGGCCGCGCGCCCGCCGAAACGTAGGGCGCCGCGACGTCGAGTTGTGGATCGAAGCTGAGCTGCCAGCGCAGGCCCGGCGCCGCGTTGTCGACCGCGGCGGCGTACTCCTCGTCCGCGCAGTCCGGGTCATCGCGCAGCCGGCGCATGCGCCATGAGGTCTCGGACCAGGCGCGGCGCAGCTCGGCCCAGGGCTCGTCGAGCAGCTCGGCGCCGACGGCGAAGCGCAGCCGCGGCTCGGCCAGCGGCCGGCCGACCACGCGGCTGCAGTCCTGCAGGCCGTGCGCGGCCAGCTCCTGCCAGACTTCGTGCAGCCGCGCAGTCGCCACCTGCAGCACCACGCCGCAGCTCCTCGCTGAACAGCTGCGCCGGCGCCGGGCCGCGCGCCGGATCGAGCGTGACCTCGAGGCCGCAGTGGCCGGCAAAGGCCATTTCCGCCAGTGTCACGAACAGTCCGCCGTCGGACCGGTCGTGGTAGGCCAGCAGCAGCGAACGCTCGCGCAGCGCGGCCAGCGCCGCGGCGAACCGGACGCAGCAGCGCCGGGTCGTCCAGGTCGGCTGGCGCCCCACCCTGCTCGCCGTACACCTGCGCCAGCGCCGAGCCGCCGAGGCGGTTGCGGCTCTCTCCGAGGTCGACGAGCAACAGCGACGTCGGCCCCTGGTCGAGCCGCAGCTCCGGCGTCAGCGTGCGGCGCACGTCGCGCGACCGGCGCAAAGGCGGAGACGATCAGCGACACCGGCGCCACCACGGACCGGGTCGCGCCGTCCTCCTGCCACACGGTCTTCATCGACAGCGAGTCCTTGCCGACCGGTATCGCGATGCCGAGCGCCGGGCAGAACTCCTCGCCCACGGCGCGCACCGTCGCGTACAGCGCCGCATCCTCGCCTGGCTCGCCGCAGGCCGCCATCCAGTTGGCCGACAGGCGGATGTCGCCGATGCGGGCGATGTCGGCGGACAGCATGTTGGTGACGGCCTCGGCGACCGCGAGTCGAGCCGAGGCCGGCGCGTCGAGCAGCGCCACCGGCGTGCGCTCGCCCATCGCCATCGCCTCGCCGCGTGGTGCCGGTAGTCAGTCAGCGTGACGGCCACAGTCGCTCGACCGGCACCTGCCACGGGCCCGACGAACGGGTCGCGGCTGATCAGGCCGCCGACGGTGCGATCGCCGATCGTGATCAGGAAGGTCTTGTCGGCGACCGCCGGCAGCCGCAGCACCCGGTAGCAGGCCTCACGCAGGTTGAGCGCGCCGCGAACTCGTCGGCCCGCAGCGGCGGCGCAGGCTCGCTGCGCACGTCGCGCGCATGCGCGGCGGCTTGCCGAGCAGCACGTCGACCGGCATGTGCACCGGTTCGCCGCCGAGCAGCGGGTCGCCAACCTTGAGCACGCCGTCGTCGGTGATCTCGCCGATGACCGCGTAGGGGCAGCGCTCGCGGCCTGCGATCGCCTCGAAGGCCTCGAGCCGCTCCGGCCGCAGCGCCAGCACGTAGCGCTCCTGCGCCTCGTTGCACCAGATCTCGAGCGGCGACATGCCCGGCTCGGCGCTCGGGATCGCGCGCAGGTCGATGCGCGCGCCGCGCGCGCTGTGCGCGACCGCCTCCGGCACCGCGTTGGCGAGCCCGCCGGCGCCGACGTCGTGGATGAGCTCGATCGGGCTTCTTCCGCCCAGCGCGCAGCAGGCGTCGATGACTTCCTGCGCGCGACGCTGCATCTCCGGGTTGCCGCGCTGCACCGAGGCGAAGTCGAGTTCCGCGCTGCTGGCGCCACTGCCGACCGAGGAGGCCGCGCCGCCGCCGAGCCCGATCAGCATCGCCGGCCCGCCGAGCACCACGAGCTGCGCGCCCACCGAGACCGAACCCTTCTCGACGTGCATGCGCCGGACGTTGCCGAGACCGCCGGCGATCATGATCGGCTTGTGGTAGCCGCGTGCGCGCCCGGGCGGGTCGCCGGCAGCTGCTGCTCGAAGGTGCGGAAGTAGCCGCAGATGCTCGGGCGCCCGAACTCGTTGTTGAAGGCCGCGGCGCCGATCGGGCCGTCGAGCATGATCTCGAGCGCCGAGGCGATGCGGGCGGGCGTGCCGATGCTCTGCTCCCACGGCTGCTCGTAGCCCGGGATGCGCAGGTGCGAGACCGAGAAGCCGACCAGCCCCGCCTTCGGCTTGGCGCCGAGGCCGGTGGCGCCCTCGTCGCGGATCTCGCCGCCAGCGCCGGTGGCAGCGCCCGGGAAGGGCGAGATCGCCGTCGGATGGTTGTGCGTCTCGACCTTGATGAGGATGTCGAGCGGCTCCTCATGGCCGGCGTACACGTGGGTCTGCGGGTCGGGGAAATAGCGCGCGCCGACCGCACCGTCGATCACCGCGGCGTTGTCACGGTAGGCCGAGAGCACTCCGGCGGGCGCGCGGGCGTGGGTATTGCGGATCATCGCGAACAGCGACCTGGGCTGCCCGACTCCGTCGATGACGAATTCGGCGTTGAAGATCTTGTGCCGGCAGTGCTCGGAGTTCGCCTGCGCGAACATCATGAGCTCGACGTCCGTCGGATCGCGGCCCAGGCGCGTGAAGCAGGCGTGGAGGTAGTCGATCTCGTCCGCCGCGAGGGCGAGACCGAGGCGCTCGTTGGCCGCGACCAGGGCGACGCGCCCGCCGGCCAACGCCACGTGCGCCAGCGGCGCCGGCGCTGTCACCGCGAACAGCACCGTCGCCTCGCCGCTCGCGCGCAGCACGCCCTCGGTCATGCGATCGTGCAGTTCGGCGCCGAGCCGCGCCACTGGCGCGCTCGACGCGGCCCTCGAACCGGTGCTGCACGCCGCGCTCGATGCGGCGCACGAAATCTAGGCCGCAGACGAGCGCGATATCGGTCGCCTTGCTCGACCACGGCGAGATCGTGCCGGGGCGCGGCACGACCAGCAGCGTCGCACCGTCCTCGGCGAGGCCGGCGTTGGCGTCGAGCCCGAGCAGCCGCCCGAGCTGCGCGCGCTGCGCCGCAGCGGGCGGCGACGGAGCGCAATCGACGAAGTAGACGTAACGGGATTGCAGCGCCAGGATGCCGGCGTCGAGGCGTTGCAGTCGCTCGAGCTGGCGCGCGCGCCGGAATGCCGATCCGGCCGGCGTGCCCGGCAGTATCAGCACCAACTACTTCCTGGGGCCGGAGTCACCGGCCGGGACCGAATACGGCGGCGCCGGGAACGGCGTCACGTTGCCGCCCTCGAGCGCCACGATCTTGCTGACCCCCTGCTTGCGCACCTCGTCGATGCGCAGCACCGACTGCACCGGCAGGAAGCTGCGCTTGACCCCGGCAAATTCGGCCTTGATCCGCTCCTCGCCCGGGTCGAGCACCACGCTCGAGCGCTCGCCGAATACGAGTTCCTCGATCTCGACGAAGCCGAGCAGGGTCCCATGGCTGACCTTGCGGGCGTAGACCTCGTAAACCTTGCCCTGGTTCACGAACATAATCTTGAAGATGTGATTGGATGCCATCTGTAACCGGTAGCAGGCGTATGGATAACCCCTGCCCGTCTATTATATTGAGTTGACAGATTGTTTGCCGGGGAACGGTTCGATGGCATTGCGGCTGACCATCATCAGCGACCAGGGCGCCGGGCTCGGCGAGCGCGCCACCATGCTCGTCGACAAGGCGGGCATCCGCATTGGCCGCGCCGCGGACAACGAGTGGGTGCTCCCGGATTCGCAGCGCTTCATTTCGGCGCACCACGCCCGTATCAACTACCGCGACGGCGCCTACATCGTCGAGGATACCAGCACCAACGGGCTGTACCTCAACGACGAGCTCGAGCCCGTCGGCCGACTCGGGCCGCAGCCGCTGCGGCCGGGCGACACGCTGCGCATGGGTGCCTACCGGATCAACGTGCGCGACAGCGACGCCCCGGCTCCCGAAGCCAGTGCGATCGTCTCCTACGGAGTTCCCGGCAACGGCAATGACTCCGGCGAGCCACAGCGCGACATCGGCGCCGACCTCAACATCAGCTCATTGCTGATCAGCGACCCCGACCAGAGCGCCGCGCGCCGCGCCTACGATCCCTGGGGCAACCCGGTCAGCGACCCCGGTCTGCTGCAGTTCGACAACGAGCAGGCCCCGGCCACGCGCAACCCACGCCCAACACCGCCTGTGCCGGCTCCGCAGCCCGCGCGCGCGACCGGCGCCGGACCGGCCGGAGCGCTCGAGGCCTTCTGCCGCGGCGCCGGCGTCGACGGCAAGTCGCTGCCGGCCGACGGCCAGGAGCGGCTGCTGCAGCTCGCCGGGCTACTGCTGCGCGAGTCGCTGGTCGGCATCAAGGAACTGGCGCGCGCGCAACGTGAGATCCGCCAGGAAGCAGGACTGCGCGCCGCCGCTGACGATCCCGAGCGCCTGGCGCTGCAGAGCCTGCCGGTCGAGGAACTGCTGGTGCGGTTGCTGCAGGGCCACGACCAACGCCAGCTCGACGCCGTGCAGTGGCTGCGCGAGCTGTTCGGCTTTGCGAGCCGCCACGACGCCGCGCTCATGCGCGCGCTGCGGCCGGCGCTGATCGAGTTCACGCAGCGTCTCGATCCGGCTTCGTTGAGTCCCGGCGCTTCGGCGGCCGAGCGATTCCGCAGCATTACCGGCATGGCCGACGGCCGCCTGCCGCACCTGTTCGTCGAATCGCTGGCGCGCCTCTATGACAGCGAGATCGGCGGTGGTGGCAAGGATGAGGGCTGAGGGCTCCAGGCTGGCGGAGAGGGTGGGATTGCTCGCGGCTGCGCCGCTCGCCCCTCGCTCTCGCTCGGGATCGTCGGCGCGCTCACGCGCGCCTCCGCCCAGCCCCGCTTGGGCGGGGCTGTCGAACCCTGTCGTTGATTCACGTGGGTTCTCATCCCACCCTGTTGAGGACGGCACGCATGCTCAAATATGGCGGAGAGGGTGGGATTCGAACCCACGTGCCGGAATTACCCGACCATCCGATTTCGAGTCGGCGCCGTTATGACCACTTCGGTACCTCTCCGGTGCTGGCTGCACAGGTGAATTGGTATTCTAGCTGAAGTGACCGCGCCGTGAACTCGCCAATGCCCTCCGCAACGGTTCGCCTGGGTCCTCTGGCCGTGCTGGCCTTTCTTGGGCTGGCCGCCTGCAGCCCCGAGCCTTCCGGCCTGGCGGAGCTGCGCGCGCGCGGCGAGCTGCGCGTCGGCGCCGTCAATGAGCCCACCGTCTATTACCTGGGCGCGCAGGGTCCGCAGGGTTTCGACTACCGTTTGGCGCGCGCCTTCGCCGACCACCTCGGCGTTCAACTGATCATCGTCCCGGCCCGCGACCGTGACAACCTGCGCGAATTGCTGGCCGCCGGACGCATCGACATCGCCG
This sequence comes from uncultured Gammaproteobacteria bacterium, assembly GCA_963778855.1. Classification (GTDB taxonomy): domain Bacteria; phylum Pseudomonadota; class Gammaproteobacteria; order Steroidobacterales; family Steroidobacteraceae; genus FEN-1191. The sequence continues at coordinate 111,143 of CAVZWC010000003.1, forward strand.
CCGCCGCACTCACGGCCGACTCGAGCTGGAAGCGAGTCGGCCTGGCGACCACGACTTATCGCGACGTCGAGCAGCTGGTCGTGCAGCGCCGCGGCCACACCGCCACCCACAACATCGCCGGGCTCAACGGCGCGCGCGTGGTCGTGCGCGAGGGCAGCCCGCAGCTGGAGCTGCTGCGGGAACTGCACAACGGCGGCGCCACCTACCTCGCCTGGACCGAACTGCCGCGCGAGCAGGCCGATCCGCTGGACTGGGTCAACACCGGCGACGCGGACTTTGCCATCGTCGACCGCACCGAATTTGCGTTTGCGCGGCACCTGTACCCGGAAGCCAGCGTCGCCTTCTCGCTGCCCGACCCGCGGCCGGTGCAGTGGTTGGTGCGCCGCTCGGCGCTCGAATTGCGCGACGCGGCCAACGCATTCATTGCGCAGGCGCGGCCTCGGGCCTGCTGCACCACCTGGCCCGCGAGGCCGACGCCGAGGCCGGCGATTTCGAGTACCAGGAGGCGCGCCGCTTCCAGGATGACATCGCTGCGCGGCTGCCGGAGTTGCGTCCGCTGTTTGAACAGGCCGCCAGCAAGCTCGCGCTCGACTGGCGCCTGCTGGCCGCGGTCGGATACCAGGAGTCGCGTTGGGACGACCACGCGGTCTCGGCCGACGGCGCCGCCGGCATCATGATGCTGACGGAGCCGACGGCCCGGGCCGTCGGCGTCGCCGACCGGCGCAATACGGCGCAGAACATCGCCGGCGGCGCAGCCTACCTGGCGCAGGTGCTGCAGATGATCCCGGCGCGGATCGCCGAACCCGACCGCAGCTGGCTCGCGCTCGCCGCCTATAACGTGGGCTACGGCCACCTTGAGGACGCGCGCGTGCTCGCGCAGACCCAGGGCCGCAACCCGGATTCCTGGGAGGACGTCAGGCAGTACCTGCCGTGGCTGGCGCAGGAGCGCTGGTACCAGCAGGCGCGCCGCGGCTATGCGCGCGGCTGGGAGCCGGTGCGCTTCGTCGAGCAGGTGCGCGGCTTCCTGGCGGTGCTCGAGTGGTACGGCGACGACCCCGTGGGCGGCGTGCTGGCACCGCCGAACCTGACGCTGCTGCCGCGCGAGCTCGCGCGCTAGGTGCCCGGATACCGGGCTCAGGGCTTCCAGTCGACCGCGTAGTCGGCGAGGTAGGCGTCGACGCCGGCGCCCAGCGTCGGATGGAAGCTCACGGCCCCGAGCCTGTCGTAGAGCCCGAATTGCCTGAGCTTCTCCTTGACCGGCCCCTTCATCTCAGCGAACTGCAATTCGATCGAGGCGGCACGCAGGGCCTGCATGAGCTCGGCGAGCATGTCGGCCGAAGTCACGTCGATGCTCGTGACCGGCTCGGCCGTGACGAGTACGCGACGCACCGGCGTCGGCGATTCCGCGATGGCCTGCTGCAGGCGCGCCCGGAACAGCTCGGCATTGGCGAAGAACAGCGGCGCATCCCAGCGGAACAGCACCAGTCCTGGAATCCGGCGCGCCTCCGGGTGACGGGTGATGTCGTGGTAGCCGCGGATCCCGTCCACGCGGCCCAGCACCGTGGAGTAAGGCCGCCAGCCGTCCCAGAGGAATTCGAGCACCGCGATCAAGATCGCCAGCGCGATGCCCGGGATCGCGCCCAGCGTGGCCACGGCGACCAGGCACACGATCGACAGCCAGAATTCCCAGCGCTGCATGCGGAAGATGCGCATCAGGTCGGTGATCTCGAACAGGCCGATGGCCGAGGAAATGACGATGCCGGCCAGCACGGCGTTGGGCAGGTTGCGCAGCAAGTGTGGCGCGAACATGAGCAGCACGCCGACCGCGACCGCGCCCACGACGCCGGTGAGCTGGGTCTTCGCCCCGGAGGCCTCCGCGACCGGAGTGCGCGAGGCGCTGCTGCTGACCGGGAAACCCTGGAACAGGCCGGCGGCGAGGTTGGCAGCGCCCAGGCCCACCATCTCCTGGTTGGGGTCGACGACGCTGCGGGTCCTGGCGGCATAGGTCCGCGACAGGATGCTGGCGTCGGCAAAGGACACGAGCGCGATCTGTATGCCGGCGATCACGATGCTGCTGAGCTCACCAATGCTGATCCGCGGGATCGCGAACGATGGCAGGCCCGCGGGCACCGCGCCCAGCACGCTCACGCCGGCGGTCGCGCCCAGGTCGAGCACGCCGACGATGATCGTGGCAGCCGCCACGACCAGCAGCATGACGGGGATGCGCCGGAAGCGCTTCAAGGCCAGGATCAGCGCCAGCGCGCTGGCGCCGATCGCGAACGCGGTCCAGTTGGACTGCCCGCCGACCACCGCGCGGCCGATCTGCCAGGCCTTGCGCACTGGCCCGTCGCCATCGACCGAGATCCCGAACAGCGTCGGCAGCTGGTTGATCAGCACGTTCAGCGCGATGCCGTTCATGTAGCCGTAGCGGATCGGCTTCGACAGCAATTCCGTGACGAAGCCCAGGCGAAACAGCCCGGCCACGACGAGGACCAGGCCCGATACGAGCGCGAGCATGGCAGCCACCGCGACGGCGTGGCCAGCGTCACTGCCCGCCAGCGGCGCCACGACGGCCAGGATCAGCGCCGCCAGCCCGGAATCCGGGCCCAGCACCAGGATGCGGCTCGGGCCGAACAGCGCATACGCGAGCAGCGGCGCGATCGTGGCGTAGAGGCCGTAGATTCCCGGCACGCCGGCCGCCTGCGCGTAGGCGATGCCCACCGGGATCAGCATCGTGGTCAGGACCAGCCCCGCAGCGATGTCGTGCCGGAGCCAGGCGAGCTGGTAATCGCGCAGGGTTTGCAGGCCCGGGAGCCAGCGTCGCCATCCCGTGGCGCCGCCACTCACGGGACTGCGCAGCTGGCCGGGGTCGGCCGCGGTATGATCCGCATTCAACGGCGGCTCCCGGCGGCGCTAATACTTCTCGGCGATGTACTTGAAGCGGTCGGTCGGCTCGCGATAGCCATGCCGTTTCTGCCGCTTGGGCAGCACGATCTTTTCGCCGCGCGCCACCTTCTTGTACGGGATCTGCTCCAGCAGGTGCGTGATGAGGTTCAGGCGTGCGCGCCGCTTGTGATCCGACTTGACGACGTGCCACGGGGCCCAGGGCGTGTCGGTGGCTTCGAACATCTCGTCGCGGGCGCGCGAATAGTCGTACCAGCGGCCGTACGAAGCCAGGTCCATCGGCGAAAGCTTCCAGATCTTGCGGCCGTCGTCGATGCGGTCCTCGAGGCGACGCGTCTGCTCCTCCATGCTGACCTCGAGCCAGTACTTCAGCAGGATGATGCCATCCTCGATCAGCAGCTTCTCGAACGCCGGCGCCAGGCTCAGGAAACGCTTCACCCGCTCCTCGCTGCAGAATCCCAGCACCCGCTCGACGCCGGCGCGGTTGTACCAGCTGCGGTCCCAGATCACGACCTCGCCGGCGGCCGGCATGTGCGTGATGTACCGCTGCAGGTACATCTGCGTCTTTTCGCGCTCGGTCGGCGCCGGCAGCGCCACCACGCGGAACACTCGCGGGCTGACCCGGTCGGTGATGGCCTTGATCGTGCCGCCCTTGCCGGCACCATCCCTGCCCTCGAACACGATGCAGGCACGGATGCCTTTCTCCTTGACCCATTCCTGCACCTTGACCAGGTCGACGTGCAGCTTCGACAGCCGCTTCTCATAGTCCTTGCGCTTCAGGTCGCCGTCGCTCCCGGCATTCGCCTTGTCGCTCCCGGCCTTTGTCTTCTTGTCCTTTTTCATATGCGTGCTCCGAAATCCTTCCATAGACAATACTCGCCGGCGGCTGCCGCGCCAAGCATGGGTCCGTGCTCTTACTCCGGCAGCGCGACCAGCTGGAACATGTCGAGCATGCCGCGATCCGGCGCGCCGAAGTAGCGCGTATAGAGCGCTGCCAGCTCGCCCGATTGCATGAGGTGGCTTAGCGTGCGATCGATGAGCAATCGGAACCGGTCATCATTGCGTGGCACGGCCAGCGCCACCTTGCCGCGCCTGAATATCCGGTCCACAACCACGAGTTGGCTGGCCGCGGTGTTGTGCCGCGCGGCATCGAGCAGCAGCGCGCGGTCATTGAAGAAAGCGTCGGCGCGGCGCTGCAGCACCAGGTCGATTCCCGACTTGGTGTCGATGACCGGCACCACCTCGACGATGATGCGCGTAGCGCGCAGGCGATCGATCAGGGCCTGCTCCAGCGTCGTGCCGCCGATTACCGCGACTACGTGCCGCTCCGGGGCCTGGCCCCGCGATCCGCGCCAGACCGGTTGCGTGCGCGGGTCCTGGCCCGACAGCAGCTGCCGTAGCCGCGCTGGCGCATCGTTCCGGATCACGACGCCCATGCCACTGAGCAGGATCGGGATCGAGAAATCGACGATGGCGCGGCGCTGCAGCGTGGGCTCGGCACCGCAGAGGATGTCGATCGCTCCCTGGTCGACGGCGTGAAAACGCCCGTCGAAGGGAACGGCGATGAGGTTCACCGACATCCCCGGCAGCTTGAGCTCTGTCTTTACGGCTTCGCCAACCTTTGAACAAAGATCAATTCCGTAGCCCGCGGGCTTTCCGGCGGCGTCGGTATACGAAAACGGTTGCGCATCGGCCAGGTAGCCGATCGTCAGGCGGCCCGATTCCGCGACGCGGTCGAGCGTGGCCGCGGCACCCGCCGGCCCGGACAGCAGGCCGCCGCACAGCAGCAGCACCAAAGCCGGGGGCAATGTTCCGTGGGCCCGCACGAAACGCGCGCTCATCATGACGCACCGTCCAGCGCCATCTTGCGTGTCGGCGCGGCGATGAAGCGCGGTGCGAGCGTGCCGAACAGGACCAGGCCGATGGCCAGCACCAGCATGCCGCCGAGCACGGCATCCTTACCGGCCTCGTAAATCGAGTAAATGGAATAGACCATGGCGATCATCGCCACAGCAAGATTGCGCTGGTACACGCCCGGTTCTGCCGCGGCATTGCGCATCATCACCGGCAGCGCCGAAAGCGCCAGGATATACGGCACCAGGCAGGTGACCACGGCCAGGTTGGCGAGGATGTCGAATTGCTCGCTGAGTTTCGGCGAGATCGTCGACAGCGCCAGCAGTGATTGCACGATGCCCATGATCAGCATGCCCGCAATCGGCGCACCCATGCGGTTGGTCCGCGCGAATATGGCGGGAAACATGCGATTGTCGGCGGCATCCTTGGCGGTCTGCACCAGCACGAACTGCCAGCCGAGCAACGAACCCACACAGGCGAGCGACGCCAGCGCCATGACCAGTGCGCCCGTTCGCGGACCGATCATGTGCGTGAAGGCGAGGCCGAACGGACCGGTCGAGAGCGCGAGTTCCGCGTTGGGCACTATGCCCTGGATCACGGTGGTCGACAGGATGTAGACGACTCCGGCTCCCAACGTGCCGAACATGCACGCCAGCGGCACGTCCCGTTCCGGATTCTCGACCGCAGAGCAGTTCTGCGCCGCCGATTCCATGCCGAGGTAGGCCCACAGCGTCAACGAGATGCTCGAACCCATGCCTTGCGCCAGGCTCAGTCGCTGCGGATTCCAGGCCGCAGCAAAGGTATCGCCGCTGAACCAGAACCAGCCCGCGACGGCGATGAACCCGACGGGCAGCAACACTCCCCAGACGGTAGCCGCACCGAGCTGGCCGGTCAGCTTGGGGCCGCCGAAATTCGCGACCGTGGTGAGCCACAAGAGGCCGATGACGCCAATGCACGTGGCCATCGGCGTCGCTGTCAGCGCCGGTACGAACGCTGCAATGTAGCCAAGCGCCGAAATGGCGATGGCCACGTTGGCGATGGCAGTCGCCAGGAAATAGAGGAAAAAGACCTGGAAGTAACCCGCCTTGCCGTAGGCATCCTCCGCGTAGGCCGCCAGTCCACCCGGACGGTGGTTGAAGATGCCGGCCTGGGCGAAACCGTAGGCAATCGCCAGCGAACCGATCGAAGTCACGATCCACGACAGCAGCGAGATCGCCCCGACCTGCGCCATGCTGGCCGGCAGCATGATGATTCCGGAGCCCATCATGTTCACGGCGACGATGATCGTCAGCTGCGTGACGGTCATCTTCTTCGTCGGCGTGTTCATGCGCGCTGCGTCAGGAGCCGTACTCCATGGGCCCGTCCGGGCTGACCGTGGTGCCGCCCGTACCTGCAAGGATCTTGCCGAGGTCCGCCAGGGCGCCGATGGCGGCGCGCTTGCCGGTCGCGGAGACGAAGTGGCAGGCCGCCTCGACCTTCGGCCCCATCGACCCGGCCGCGAAGCTGATGCCCTTGAGCGCCGCGGGCGAGGTGCGCCGGATCGACTTCTGCGTCGGCTTGCCCCAGTCGAGGTAGACGGCGTCCGCGTCGGTCAGCATGACGTACAGGTCGGCCCCGAGTTCACGCGCCAGCAATTCCGAGCACAGGTCCTTGTCGATGACCGCTTCGACGCCGACCAGCCGGCGCTTGGCGCCTTTTTCGTACATCGTCGGAATGCCGCCGCCGCCGCCGCAGATGACGACCGTCTTGTGCTCGAGCAGCCACTTGACCGGACGAATTTCGAAGATTCGCTTTGGCTTGGGTGAAGGAACCACCCTCCGCCACTTGGGGCCATCGGGTTTCACGACCCAGCCCTTGTCGGCGGCGAGCCGATTGGCCTCGGCCTTGTCGTAGATCGGTCCGACGAACTTGGTTGGGTTCTTGAATCCGGGGTCGTCCGGATCGACCTCAACCATGGTCAGCAGCGTGGCAAAGGGCACTTCGAACGGCAGCAGGTTGCCGAGCTCCTGCTCGATCATGTAGCCGATCGAACCCTCGGTCTGGGCGCCGAGCACGTCGAGCGGGTAGGCCTCGTCCGGCTTGTAGGCCGCGCCCTGGAGGGCCAGCAGTCCGACCTGCGGGCCGTTGCCGTGGGTGATCACAAGTTCATGCTCGGCCGCAACCGGGGCCAGCACCCTGGCAGCGACCTGCACATTCGCGCGCTGGACTTCCGCCGTCATCGGCTCGCCGCGCTTGAGCAGCGCGTTACCACCCAGGGCCACGACGACGCGCATGCTCAGTCGCCCAGCGTCGCTACCAGCAGCGCCTTGATCGTGTGCAGGCGGTTCTCGGCCTGCTCGAAGGCGAGGTTCGACTCCGACTCGAACACCTCGTTAGTGACCTCGAGGCCGTCCTTGATGCCGTAGGTCTCCCCGATCTGCTTGCCGATCGTGGTCTCCATGTCGTGGTAGGCCGGCAGGCAATGCATGAACCGCACGTGGGCATTGCCGCTCGCCTTCATGAGCGCGGCATTGACCTGGTATTTCATCAGCAGCTTGATGCGCTGCTTCCACACGTCCTTGGGCTCGCCCATCGACACCCACACATCGGTGTGGATGAAGTCCACGCCCTTGGCGGCCGTCTTCGGGTTATCGGTGATCGTAAGCTTGGCGCCGTACTTCTTTTCCAGGTCGCGCGCGATCTTCTGGTACTCCGCCGCCGGCCACAGCGACTTCGGGCCGCAGATGCGCACGTCCATGCCCATCAGGCAGCCGACGATCATGAGCGAATGGCCCATGTTCGAGCGCGTGTCGCCAAAATAGGCGTACTTGATCTGGCTGACCGGCTTGTCGCTGTGCTCGCGCATCGTCATGACGTCGGCGAGCATCTGCGTCGGGTGGTACTCGTCGGTTAGCCCGTTGTAGACCGGCACGCCGGCAAACTGCGCGAGCTGCTCGACCCCCTTCTGCGACGACCCCCGGTACTCGATCGCATCGAACATGCGACCGAGCACGCGCGCGGTGTCCTTGAACGATTCCTTGTGGCCGAGCTGCGACCCGGACGGGTCGAGATAGGTGACGTTGGCGCCCTGGTCGTAGCAGGCGACCTCGAAAGCGCATCGGGTGCGGGTCGAGGTCTTCTCGAAGATCAGGCAGATTTCCTTGCCCTCGAGGTGCTTCTGCTCGGTGCGTGCGTACTTGGCGCGCTTGAGGTCGCGGGCAAGGTCCAGCATGTAGCGAAATTCGCGCTGCGTGTAATCCTGGATCGTCAGCAGCGACCGGTTGCGAAGATTAAAGCTCATGGAAGATGCTCCGGATGTAGGTGTACAGCAGGCGCGCCAGGGCTGTGCCCAGGCGCTAGTACGCGGGATCGCGCCAGATCGGGCAGGTCATGCAGTGTCCGCCACCGCGGCCGCGGCCAAGTTCGGCGCCGCGGATGGTGATGACCTCGATGCCGGCCTTCCTGAGCAGCGTGTTGGTGTGCGTGTTGCGGTCGTAGGCGACGACGACGCCGGGCTCGAGCGCCACCACGTTGTTGCCGTCGTCCCACTGCTCGCGCTCGGCCTCGTAGGCATTGCCGCCAGTCTCGACGACGCGCAGCTTGGCGATGCCGAGCGCCTCGGAAACCACCTCCAGGATGTGCTTGTCTTCCTTCCGGATGTCGATACCGCCCGGCTTGTCGGAGGCATGGATGCTGTAGCAGCGGATCTGGTCCACGACCTCGCGGAATACGGTGACGACGTCGCGGTCGCAGAAACTGAAGACCGTGTCGAGGTGCATGGCCGCGCGGCTCTTGGGCATCACGCAGGCAATGATGCGCGTCGCGGCCTTCGCGGCCACGAGTTGCTGCGCCACCTGCACCACGGCCTGGCGGGTGGTGCGCTCGCCCATGCCGATCAGTACGACACCCTTCCCCACCGGCATCACATCGCCGCCTTCCATCGAGGCGCCGGTGTAGATCTCGTCGCTGTCGCCCCACCAGATCTTGAACTTGCCGCCAGCAAAGGTCGGGTGGAACTTGTAGACCGCGCGCTGCAGCAGCGTCTCCGGCTGGCGCGCCGGCCAGAACATCGGATTGCAGGTCACGCCACCGTAGATCCAGCAGGATGGATCGCGCTGGAACAGGGTGTTGGGAATGGGCGGGATCAGGAATTCGAGTTCACCCAGCACTTCGGCCAGCATGCGCTGCACGGCGCTGTCCGGGACATCGGACACGGCAATGCCGCCGAGCAGCAACTCGGCCAGCTCCTTGCCGGGCAAGCCATCGAGCCAGGGACGGATGGCCGCGGCGGTGCCCGGGCCGACGCTGTTCTTCGTGATACGCCGGTCGAGCACGAACTTGCGCGCCTCGGCCCGATCCATGGTCTCGGCGAGCATTTCGTGCAGGTCCAGCACCTCCACGCCGCGTTCCTTCATCTTCAGCGTGAAGTCGTAGTGATCCTTCTGCGCTTCGTGCACCCAGACGACGTCATCGAACAGCAGGTCGTGGCAGTTGGCGGGAGTCAGGCGCTGGTGCGCAAGGCCCGGCCGGCAGACCATGACCGTGCGGAGCTTCCCAACTTCTGAATGGACGCCGAATTCACGCATGGTCATCCTCCGGTCAGGCGGCCGCTATGCTCAGCACTACCGTAATGATCACGGTCAGGATGACGAGCAACGGGGCCATGAATTTGAGCCAGCGGTCGTAGCCGACGCGACCGATGGCAAGTCCTCCCATCACCACCGCGAAGGTCGGGTTGATCAGGTTGACGATGCCGTTCGCCGACTGGAAGGCCGTGACCACGAGGTGGCGGCCCGCGCCGGCCACGTCCGCCAACGGCGCCATGATCGGCATCGACAGCACAGCGAGTCCCGACGACGAGGGCACGAAGAACGACAGCAGTATCTCGACCCAATATGTCACGTTGATGAACGCCACCGAGGACAGGTGGCGCACCGACTGCGAGGAATATTCGAGGATCGTGTCGGTGATCTTGCCCTCGTCCATGAGCACCACGACGCCGCGCGCCACTCCGATGATCAGCGCCACGCCCAGCAGATCGCGGGCGCCGTCGACGAAGGTGCTCGTCAAACCCTTCTCGCCCATTCGCGCCACGAGCCCCACCAATATCGCCGCACCCAGGAACAGCGCCGACATCTGCCCCATCCACCAGCCGGCCGAGGAGACGCCCCAGATCATGATCGCGAAGGTCAGGCCGAAGATCACGAGCACGATCGAGCGCGTGGTCGTCAGCTCCACGGTTTCGACGCTCTGCTTGCCCTTGAGGAAGTGCTCCTCGTTGGCACGCTTCTGGTCGGCCACGATCGACTTCGATGGATCCGCCTTCACGCGCCGGGCGTAGCGCATGACGTAGATCACGCTGGCGAGCCACCCCAGGCCCAGGATCGCGAGGCGCAGGTTCATGCCCTGCGTGAACGGTATCTGTGCGGCGTTGGCGGCGATCACGGTCGCGAACGGGTTGATGGTCGAACCCAGCGTGCCGATCCCGGCGCCGAGCATGATGATGGCGACCGCGGTCACGGCGTCGTAGCCCGCCGCCAGGATCACCGGGATGATGAGCGCGTAGAAGGCCAGCGACTCCTCGGCCATGCCGTAGGTCGTGCCGCCGAGGGCGAACAGCGCCATCAGGATCGGGATCATCCAGATCTCGTGCCCCTTGAGCGCCGCCGTGACCTTGCCGATGCCCGCGTCAATCGCCCCGGTCTTGGTCACGACGCCGAGGAAACCACCGATGATCAGGACGAACAGGGCGACGTCGATCGCACGCGCCTTCTCGGTCGTAGGGTCGTACATGCCGGCGATCGGCGCCATCAGCACGTCGCGCAGGCGCTGGGGGTCGGGCGGGACGGCATGGTAGGTGCCCGGAACGGGCAGTTCCTTGCCGAGCTGCTCGTTCATGACCCGGTCGTATTGCCCGGAAGGCACGACCCAGGAGAGGGCCGCGACGAAGAGCAGCAATCCGAACAGGATCGTGTATGCGGTCGGGAAGCTGCGACGCGGCTTGCCTGCAGGAGCGCTCGTGGACATTTCAGACCTCCGGATCGTACGCCATTCTAGATCTCCGGATCTCAAGCCAAACTAGGTACCTGCCCTTATAGTCGATCCGCCGGTCGCTCTGCCGGTAGCCCGGATGACGGTTACTTGCTCGAGAACTTGTACTGCACGGTGAACTGGATGCGCGAGTCCTTGCCCGACTGGCCATTGTTTTGCGTCAGCCGGCCCCACAGTCCTTCGGCGCCCATCATGATGTTCTTCGCCGGTCGCCACAGCAGGTTCACGGAAGCGTACTGCCCGCTCTGGAAAGCGCTGCCTTCCTGCCCACTCTGGTTGTCGACGTGGGTCTCGCTGTAGCCGAAGGCGGTGCTGAATCCGTCCTGCCAGTAGTGATCGTAGTAGGCCGTGACGCCCAGCAGCGGCACGGCCACGGCCGTCGCGGTGCCGGCGATGCAGCTGGTGCCGGCAAGGTTGAGCTGGCACTGCGGCGCCAGGTCGACGCCGCCGTCGTTCATGTAGCTCGCGATGCCATGCCCGTAGACAACGCCGAGATGCACCATGTCCTCGCCGATCGACTTGATGTTGCTCGTGAGGTTCAGGCCCCAGCCGGTCACGTGTCCGCTCGGATTGTTGCCAGGGACGGTCGTGTCGTAGCCGAGGTAGCGCACAATGCCCGCCAGCTGCAGGTGTCCCCAGTCGCGCTCGGCGCGGTAGCGTGCGGTGAAGTCCGGCATCTTGTTGTCGCTCTGGAGGTTCGCGGCGAGGCCGGGATCGATTTCACGGGCCTTGCCGAGGTCGATGTCGGTGTTCGGGGTCTCGATTGCGATGTAGAACTTGTCGATGGACGTCGGCACGGTCCAGCGCAGCTGCGGGGTGCGCACGTAGACCATGCCCGACGGTCCCCAGTAATCGATGGTGTCGGGAAAGATGCTGGCGTCCATCCAGTTGCTGTCGGTCTGACCCGCCAGGAGCCCGCGCCACTCGGCGTAGATATTCTGCAGGCGGAACGTGGTCTGCCCGGCATTCGTGCCCACGCCGTAGAGGTCGAAGTCGAACTTGTACGTCAGTTCCTCGCCGCCTTCGATCGGCGCGGTGCCTTTCACGCCGAAGCGCGACTGCTTGACGCTGATGATGGCCTGGCCATTGCTGCCATAAATGCCTTCGGGGACGGCGATCTTCGACGGACGCAGGGTGGATGTCCAATCGGGATTGACGCGATTGAAGTCCTGGATGTAATCGGCCTGTGCCGTGCCATAGATCTCCATCGATGTCGCGGCCTGAGCCGCCACGCCCGCAAGAAGTCCAAGCGTCCCGACAACTAGAGATCCTGCCCGCAGACGCAACCCGTGCCGGGCCAAGAGATTTGTACGCATGATTTTCATCCAGAGCTGATCCTACAGACTCCCAATGTACACCCTGTGACCAGTGGTTCGCGAGAGTGCGTGGCCCTTGGGTCGCGCCTGTTGCCCGATGGACTCGAAACAAGGTCATGCGGGCTCCTTGGCCGCCAGCGCCGGATTGGTGGGCATCGTCGCCTGCTGGAGCCGACTGTTGGCGCTATTGCTTAATGTAGTAGCGAGGACTAGATTGCGATCTAAATTGCAAGAACGCGGCACGCCGGACCCGAGGCGGATGTTGTGCGAGCAGCAAATTGTCGCCTTGCACCACAGTTTGGCTTACGTACATTCGCCTATTGAGTTGCGGCGTGATGAACCGGAAATTAAGGACCCATATGAGCGTGATTCGTGCAGTGGTGCTGGTTGCCGCGACGCTGACGCTGGGCGCGTGCACCGTCGGTCCCGACTTCGTCAAGCCGGAAGCCAAGGTCAATGGCGAGTGGAGCCAGAAGGACAATGCCGCGGTCAGCACGAAGACCGCGGCCGACAGCGCCTGGTGGAAGGCATTCAACGATCCGACGCTCGACCAACTGATCGATCTCGCCTACAAGCAGAATCTCTCGCTGCAGATCGCGGGCCTGCGAATCCTGGAGGCGCGTGCCCAGTTGGGCTATGCCACCGGCAAGCGCTGGCCGCAGGTGCAGGTGGCGAGGGGCAGCGCGACCGCTGTGGGTATCAGCAAGAATTCTGCCACCTACGTTCCGAGCTTCGACTCGGAGTTTGCGGATTACCAGGTGGGTTTTGACGCGGCCTGGGAAATGGATTTCTGGGGCAAGTATCGCCGGGGTGTGCAGTCGGAGAGCGCTGCAGTTTACGGAACGGTGGCCGATTACGACGATGCGCTGGTGTCGCTTACCGCGGAAGTGGCGCGCACCTACGCCGTGATTCGCACCTTTGAGGTGCTGCTCGAGCAGGCCCGCCGCAACGTCGAACTGCAAACCGAGGGGCTGCGCATTGCCGACGCGCGTTACCGGGGTGGCGCCACCTCGGAACTGGATGTCACACAAGCCACCGCGTTGCTGGAAAGTACCCGCGCCACCATTCCGAAACTGGAGGCCAGCCTGCAGCAATCCGAGAACGCCCTGAGCACGCTGCTGGGTCAACCGACCGGCGCCGTTCAGGCGATGCTGACTGGGCCGAAGGATATCCCGTCTGCTCCCATGCAGGTGGCGGTCAGCATACCGGCCGAAATGCTGCGCCGGCGCCCCGATATCCGCAGCGCCGAGATGTTTGCTGCGGCGCAGTCCGAGCGCATCGGCATTGCCAAGGCGGAACTGTTTCCAAGCTTCACCCTGCTCGGCTCGATCGGCCTGCAAACCAGCAGCAGCGTCAGCAACCGTTCGAGCGGGTCCTTGTTCGACAGCAACAGCCTGACCTATGTGTTCGGTCCGCGCGTCACCTGGTCCGTGTTCAACTACGGGCGCACCAAGAACCTGGTGCGCATTGAGGACGCACGCTTTCAACAATTGATCGTCAGCTACCAGAACACCGTGCTCAAGGCGGCGCAGGAAGTGGAGGATGGCATGACCGGATTCGTCGACGCCCAGCTGGCCGTGGAATCGGAGGGCAAGGCCGTAGCAGCCGCCCAGCGTTCGGTGGATCTGGCTTTCGTGCAGTACCGGGAAGGCGCGACGGACTATCAACGCGTACTGGATTCCCAGCGCACTCTGCTGCAGCAGGAGAACACCCTTGCCGAGACGCGCTCATCCGTGGCCACGAACCTGATCGCTCTGTACAAGGCGCTGGGTGGCGGTTGGCAACTGCGCCTCGAGCAGCCGTTCGTGCCGGATCCGATGCGGGATGTGATGGAGAAACGCACGAACTGGGACAATAGTTATTTCTCGCCGGCGCCGGCGCCCTGAATCAGGTATCGACCGCCGTCCCACCAGGAGTCCTAAATCATGTCATTAAACAAGAAGTACCTACCGTGGGCCATTGGCGCGGTCGTCGCGGTGGCCGCGGGGTACCTCGGCTACCAGTATTGGCTGGGCCAGAAGAACGCGGTGCCGAAGGGTATCGCCTGGGGCAACGGGCGCCTCGAGGCCAAGCTGGTCGATGCCACGTCCAAGGAATCGTTGCGCGTCAAGGATATCCTGGTTGACGAGGGCGACGTGGTCCAGCCGGGACAGGTGTTGGCGCATTTGGATACCGTTACGCTGGATGCCCAACTGGCCGAGGCCAAGGCGAACGTGGCGGCGGCGCAGGAGCGCCTGGCGATCGCCAATTCGGCGATCGTCCGGCAAAAGAGCCAGATAAACCTCGCCAAGATCGAAGCCGAGCGTTCGGGCAAGCTACTGAAGGAGAACGCCGGATCGCAGCGCGAGTATGACGTGCGCACGACCGCCGTCGAGTCCAATACGGCCGCCTTGTCGGAAGAGGTCGCGAAGCTGAACACGGCGAAGCAGGAGGTCTTGGTAGCGCAAGCCAACGTCAACACCGTCCAGACCCGCATCGATGATGCGACGCTCAAGTCACCCGTGCTGGGACGCGTGCTCTATCGACTGTCCCAGCCGGGTGAGGTGCTCGCTGCCGGAGGCAAGGCCCTGACGCTGGTCAACATGGATGACGTCTACATGGAGATCTTTCTGCCTTCGGAACAGGCCGCCCGGGTAAAGGTCGGCGCGGAGGCACGCATCACCGTCGATTACATTCCCAACCGCGCGGCCGCCGGCCGTGTCACGTTCGTGTCCCCGGAGGCGCAGTTCACCCCCAAGCAGGTCGAAACGCGCAGTGAGCGCGATAAGCTGATGTTCCGGGTCAAGATCGGATTGCCAAAGGACGTGATCGTCCAGTTTATCGATCACATCAAGACGGGCGTACGCGGGGTCGGCTACGTCAAGATCGACGATTCCGCGGTCTGGCCAGCGTGGCTCCAGAACCTGATCGTGCCGGACACGGCGACGCCCAAAGAGCCGGCGCAGCCGGGTGCGGCAGGGCAAGGGTGACACGACTGGAGTGCCCGCGATACACGCCGGGCACCGTCCTGGACGGTGGTGCTACCGATAGCCGAGGCCCGTCAACTACCGCGCTGGGGATCTAATCGATGGGGCCATCCGTGTCTAAGGACTCCGCAGGCACAGCTGTCGCCAAGCCGGTGGTATCGGTCAAGGATGTCACCCATCGCTACGGCAAGGTCGTGGCGCTCGACGGGATTTCGATCGACATTCCCAGTGGCCTGATGGTCGGCATTGTAGGCCCCGACGGCGTCGGCAAGTCGACGCTCATGGGACTGATTGCTGGTTGCAAGACTCTGCAGAGCGGCCAGGCGACTGTGCTGGATGGCGACATTGCCGACGTGCGGCATCGCCGTGTCGTATGCCCACGGATCGCCTACATGCCCCAGGGCCTTGGCAAGAATCTCTATCTCGAACTCAGTGTTGGCGACAACGTGGATTTCATGGCACAGCTGTTCGGGCTGTCCCGTGAGGAGCGCGTGGTCAAGGTCAAGGAACTGCTCGAAGCCACGGGCCTAGGTCCGTTCAAGGATCGACCCGCGGGCAAGCTCTCGGGCGGCATGAAGCAGAAAGTAGGCTTGTGCGGCGCGTTGGTCCACGATCCCGATCTGCTGATCCTGGATGAACCTACCACCGGGGTCGATCCCCTGTCGCGTCGCCAGTTCTGGGATCTGATCGACAACATCCGTGCCGGTCGCCCGAGCATGAGCGTGGTGATCTCCACTGCGTACATGGACGAAGCGCAGCGATGGGACTGGATCGTGGCGATGGACGCCGGGAAGGTGCTGGCCACGGGCACGCCCGCGGAATTGATGGAACGAACCCACACCAAGGACCTGGAGAAGTGCTTCATCGCCCTGCTGCCCGAAGAGAAGCGCATGGGGCATACCGAGCTGGTGATTCCGCCGCGCGCCGCCGGCAAGTCGGAAATCGCCATTGACGCCAAGGGATTGACGCGGCGCTTCGGCGACTTCACGGCCGTCGACAACGTCAGTCTGTCGATTGAACGCGGTGAGATCTTCGGCTTTCTGGGCTCGAACGGCTGCGGCAAGTCCACGACCATGAAGATGCTCACGGGATTGCTGCCACCCACCGAGGGAACCGCGACGCTGTTCGGCAACTCGGTCGAAGCCGGAAGCATGGAGGTACGCAAGCAGCTGGGGTACATGACCCAGGCCTTTTCGCTGTACGGCGAGCTGACTGTGCGCGAGAACCTGGTGCTCGACGCCCGCCTGTATCACATGGCGCCCGACAAAGCGAAGGCGCGTATTGAGGAACTGGTCAAGCGCTTCGGCTTAGGCCCGCATCTTGACGCGCTGGCCGAGTCTTTACCCATGGGACTGCGCCAGCGCCTGTCGTTGGCAGTCGCCGTGTTGCATGAACCCGAGCTGCTGATTCTCGATGAGCCCACCTCGGGCGTCGATCCGGTCGCCCGGGACAGCTTCTGGGAGCTGCTGGTCGACCTGTCGCGCAAGCAGGGCGTGACGATCTTCGTGACGACGCATTTCATGAATGAAGGCATGCGCTGCGACCGGATCTCGCTCATGAACGCGGGCCAGGTGCTGGTGTGCGACGCTCCGCAGAAGCTGATCGACGACCGGGGTGCGGCCAGTCTCGAAGATGCATTCATCGGTCACATGGAAGACGCAATCGCTGCAGCCGCGGCCAAGAGTGGCGCCAAGGCCCCGGTCGCGGCCGCAGCGCCTGCCGCACCGGGCCCCGCAACCGCGCCGACCGCCGTCACCGTGCCGGCTGCCGCCGCTGCTGGTGCCACTGCTGCCGAGGCTGCGCCGAAACATGCCCCGCCCGCTGGCATGGCGCTGCGGCTGACCCGGCTGCTGGCCTACAGCCGTAATGAAACGATGCAGATCCTTCGCGATCCTGTGCGCCTGGCCTTCGCCTTTGGAGGTTCGGCCCTGTTGATGCTGGTGTTTGGCTTTGGCATTACCACCGACGTCGAGCATATTCGTTATGCCACGCTTGATCGGGACCAGACTCCGGAGAGTCGTGCCTATCTCGACCAGTTTGCCGGATCAAAGATCTACTTTACCCAAACCGCGTCGCCTTCCACCGACGAGGAGGCGCTGGCGCGCATGCAGGCGGATGACATTTCCCTGGTCATGGAGATCCCGCCGAACTTTGGCCGGGATCTGCGCCGGAAAACCATACCGGACGTGCTGGCACAGGTCGACGGCGCCATGACATTCCGCGGCGAAACCGTCGCCCAGTACGTGCAGGGTGTCCACAACAGAGCACTGCAGGATCCGGCGAGCGGACTGAGCTCCGGACCCACGAAGTACACCGCCAAGGTCCAGGAGCGGTACATGTACAACCCTACATTCCAGAGTATCTTTTCGATCGTACCGAGCGTACCGGCGCTGCTGCTGATCCTGATCCCGGCGATACTCATGACGGTCAGCATCGTGCGTGAGAAGGAACTCGGCTCGATGATCAACTTCTATGTCACGCCGACCGGGCGGCTGGAATACCTGTTGGGTAAGCAGTTGCCCTACATTGCAATCGGCATGATGAATTTCTTCATCCTGGTCGGCCTGGCGCTGATCGTCTTCGGTGTGCCGATCAAGGGCAGCTTCCTGACCCTGACACTGTGCACGCTGCTCTACGTCACTGCGACGACGGGAATCGGCATGGTCACCTCGACCTTCACCAGCACCCAGGTTGCGGCCGTGTTCATAACCGCGATCCTGACGATTCAGCCTACCGTGCAGTTTTCAGGGCTGATGCAGCCGGTCTCGACGCTCGAAGGCAGCGCGCACTTCGTTGGTTCGATCTGGCCAACCGCCTACTACATGCACTCCAGCCTCGGGGCTTACACCAAGGGGCTCGCACCGCGGCTGATGATGGATGACATTATCTTCCTGGCCTGCTGCATTCCGGTGCTGTGGGCCATCAGCATGATTGGCCTGAAGAAGCAGGAGCACTAGCCATGGAGTCCGGGTCCCTGCGCAACATCCTGTGGCTCGGATTGAAGGAGTTCCGCAGCCTGGTGAGTGACACGACGATGATGCTGTTCGTCGTCTATGCGTTTACGCTGGCGATCTATACCCAGGCCACGGGCACGTCCAATGAGGTCAATAACGCCTCGATTGCCTTTGCCGACGAAGACCAGTCGGCCCTGTCCAAAGAACTGTTCAATGCCTTTTATCCACCGCGATTCAAGCATCCGGAGTTGATCTCCACGGCGGAGGTCGAAGACGCGATGGATAAGGGCAAGTATATGTTCGTGTTGACGATTCCGCCGCAGTTCGAACACGATCTGGTGGCCGAACGCAACCCGGAAATTCAGCTGAGCATCGACGCGACCGCCATGCAACAGGCGGGCATAGGTGCCAGCTATATCAAGAACATCGTCAACGATCGCGTCTCCTCGTACCTCAGACGCACCGACCTCCAGCCGCCCGCGCCCGTCAATCTGGTGGTGCGCAAATTATTCAATCCGAACGGTGTCTCGGCCTGGTTCACGGGCGTGGTGGCCATCATCAACCAGTTGACCCTGCTGACCGTGGTGCTGACGGGTGCCGCGGTAATCCGCGAGCGCGAACACGGCACGCTCGAGCACCTGCTGGTGATGCCGCTGACCGCCTTCGAGATTGCCATGGCCAAGGTATGGTCGAACGGCCTGGTAATTCTGATCGCCACCGCGGTATCTTTGTACGTCGTGGTGGAAAAGGCACTGCAGGTGCCATTCGCCGGCTCGGTCGCTTTGTGGCTCACTGGTGTGGTGCTGTACCTGTTCTTTGCTACCGCACTCGGGGTGTTTCTGGGAACCATCTCCCGCACCATGGCGCAGTTTGCGCTGCTGATCATCCTGGTCATCATGGTGCTGCAGCTGCTGTCGGGCGGGAATACTCCGGTTGAAAGCCAGCCGGCGTGGTTGCAGAAGATTACCTACCTGCTGCCTTCGCGGCATTTCGTCAGCTTTTCGCAGGTGATCGTCTACCGCGGCGGTGGCCTTAGCGCCGTGTGGCGACAATTCCTGATGGTCACCGTGGTGGGTTTGGGCTTCTTCATGTACAGCGTGCGGGCGTTCCGCAAATCGATCGCCGTGACGAAGTAGCCTTCGGGGAATTGCCGGCGCCCAGAGCACGGACGCGCCATGCCTGCTGATCTCACGCGCGCCGGCTGGCAAAGAATTCCTGCAGCAGCGCGCTGGCCTCGTCCTGCAGCACGCCGCCGAACACGTCGACACGGTGGTTGAGGCCCGGCAGGGCGAAGGCATCGAGCATGCTGCCGGCCGCGCCGGCGCGCGGGTCCCAGGCGCCGAACACGAGCCGGCGCACGCGCGCATGCACGATCGCGGCCGCGCACATCAGGCACGGCTCCAGCGTCACGTACAGCACCGTGTTGTTGAGCCGGTAGCTGCCGAGAGCAGCGGCGCCGGCGCGCAGCGCCTCGATCTCCGCGTGCGCCGTCGGATCGCAGTTGCCGATCGGGCGGTTGGCGCCGCGGCCGACGACCCGATCGCCGAGCGTCAGCACCGCACCCACGGGCACCTCCCCCGCAGCCAGCGCGCGCTGCGCCTCCTCGAGCGCCAGCTGCATGAATTCAGTGTCGGCCTGCATGCGAGGCGCCGATTCTATGCCAGCGCCTGCCGGCTTGACTGAAAATAGCGTACCGTGCCGCAGCGGCGATTCGCGGCCCAAGCGACCCGGGTGTCCAGTGCGTACCATTGCCAGGCTCGAGACCTTCAGCAACGAATTCGTGTGCTTCGTGCGCGTCACGACCAACGATGGTGCCGCGGGCTGGGGCCAATGCTCGACCTACAACGCCGACATCACGGCCTCGATCTTCCACCGCCAGGTCGCCCCTTGGGTGCTGGGCCGCGACGCCTTCGACGTCGCTGGCCTCATCGATCTCGTCGAGCGCCGCGAGCACAAGTTCCCGGGCAGCTACCGCTGCCGTGCGCTCGCCGGGCTCGACACCGCGCTCTGGGACCTGCGCGGCCGTATCGAGGACCAGCCGGTGGTGACGCTGCTCGGCGGGCGGCCGCGCAAGTTGCGGGCCTACGCCTCGTCGATGAAGCGCGACATCGCACCCTCGCAGGAAGCCGACCGGTTCCAGCGCCTGCGCGACAGCCAGGGGTTCGATGCCTTCAAGTGGCGCATCGGCGCCGAGTGCGGCCGCGACGTCGACGAATGGCCCGGCCGCACGGAGGAGATCATCCCGGTGGTCGCGCGTGCGCTGGGCGACGGCTGTGCCAGGCTCGTCGACGCCAACAGCGGCTTCTCGCCGGCGCGCGCGATCGAGATCGGCCGGCGGCTCGAAGCCGAAGGCATCGCCCATTACGAGGAGCCCTGCCCCTACTGGAAACTCGAGCAGACCAAGGCCGTCGCCGACGCGCTCGACATCGACGTCACCGGCGGCGAGCAGGACTGGGACCTGGCGACCTGGCAGCGCATGATCGATATGCGCGCAGTCGACGTCGTGCAGCCGGACGTCATGTACATGGGCGGCATTACGCGCACGCTGGAAGTGGCGCGCCTGGCCGCTGCGGCCGGCCTGCCTTGCACGCCGCACAGCGCCAACCTGTCGCTGGTGACGGTCTGTACGATGCACCTGCTCGGCGCCATCCCCAACGCCGGCAAGTACCTGGAATTCTCGATCGAGGGGCCGGACTACTATCCCTGGCAGCAGGGACTGTTCCGCGGCGACCCGTTCGCGATCGAGGGTGGCTGCGTGACGATTCCGGCGGAGCCAGGCTGGGGCGTGGAAATCAATCCCGACTGGCTGGCGCAGGCGCGCTTCCAGAAGAGCGAAGCCGGCTGAACCCGCAAGGGCGCAGCCGGCTTCTCATCCAGCCCCGCTAAGGCGGCAGATTACTTCCCGGGCGACTGCACCGCGATCGAAGTCGCGCTCTTGATCGTGATGACCACGACGTCGCCGAGCTTCACTTCATGAAATCTCTTCGCCGCCTGCCCGACCAGGAAGCTATGAGAGTTGCCCGCCGGGCCCTGCAGCGTCACGGTGCGCTTGGTGTAGTCGATGGCCGTCACCTTGCCCGATACCACCACGGTATCGACCGTCACGCCCATCGGCTTCGCGCCCAGCGGCGCGGAGACCGTGGCTGAGCCGCCGCTTGCATTCGGCGCCGCCTGGCCGGCGGGCACCACTTCGACGGACACGGTGTCCTGCTGCGTGGCGACCACCTTGTCGCCCACCTTGATCTGGGCAAAGTTCTTTACGGCCGGCCCGCATTGCACGTCGATAAGGGTGCCGTCGGCGAGCTTGAGCGTGACCCAGCGATCCTTGGCGTCGATGCTGACGACGGTGGCAGTGCGGGTCTCACTGCTGGTTACCGAGCCCGAGGGCCTGTCCTGGGCTGCGGCCGGAACTGCCGCCACCGCCAGCAAGGCCGCTGCCGCCAGCACAGTCGCCGAAAAAATGTCCTTCGTAACCTTGTTCATTTCGAATCACTTCCTCTTGTCATGGTAAAGCCTGCTCCGGGAGCGCCGCATTGTACTTTGATATTGCGCCGGCTACCGGCCATTCGCCATGATTGTAACAATCGGCACCGGACTGTCGGCGCAAACGGACAGTGCACTGCGAACCCCAAGTCGAGACCGTCTCGAAAGGAGCAAGGACATGGCGCGGAAGCCTGCGAAGAATACCGTTTGCCTGTGGTACAACCGCGATGCCGAGGAAGCGGCGCATTTTTATGCCAGGACATTTCCCGATTCATCGGTCGACGCCATCCATCGCGCACCGGCGGATTTTCCGTCAGGCAAGGCAGGCGACACCCTGGTGGTCGAGTTCACAGTGATGGGCATAGCCTGCATTGGCCTCAACGGCGGGCCCCAGTTCAAGCACAACGAAGCGTTCTCGTTCCAGGTAGCGACCGAAAACCAGGCCGAAACCGATCGCTACTGGGACGCCATCGTCCGGAGTGGCGGTCAGGAAAGCGCGTGCGGCTGGTGCAAGGACAAATGGGGCATCTCCTGGCAAATAACGCCGATCGCGCTGACGAAGGCGATGGCCAGCCCCGATCGCGCCCTCGCCAAGCGCGTTTTCGAGGCCATGATGCCGATGAAGAAAATCGACGTTGCCACGATCCAGGCAGCGGTCTCCGGCCAGAAGGTCGCTAAACCATAGTTCCACGCCTCAATCGGCCGCTGCCTGCGCCTGCATGGCTGCCTCGAGCCTCTTGATGTCGGCCGGCGAGAGCTGCGGCCGATCGACGGCGACCGTGAGCTTGTTGAGCTTGGCGGTCAGCGGGAACGGCGGCGTGTAGTCGGCATCGTTGACGCCGGTCAGCGTGTCGGAGCCGATGTCGAAGCTCTCGTCCCACTGCAGGATCATTGGCAGCGTCTTTGGCATCTGCAGCGTGGCGACCACTTTGCCGTTGACCTTGAGCGTACCGGTGCCGGACCGGCCCAGGCCGCTGAAGTCGTTGAAGGCCAGAGTGCCGGCACCGAGCCCGTCATACTTGAAGTCGAACTCGACCACGTTGTGCCCCGGCGACAAGGCCTCATCGCCCGCCCACTTCTGGCGCTCGAGGTCCACCAGGTTCCACAGGAACACCGGTTTGCCCTTGAGCAGGTAGAAGCCGTAGCCGCCGAAGCGTCCGCCCGAGGTCAGGATCATGCCCTCGGCGCCGCCCTGTGGCACGTCGATGTCGGCCGTGATGGTGTAGGAAGTGTTCAGCAGCACCGGCGAATCCCCCTGCGGCAAGCCGACCATGGGCCGCGTGTAGACGAACTCCTTGCGGCCGGCGGTGATATTCGGCCGCGGTGCAACGATGCGCCCCGCCACGGAGGCATCCATCGGGAACACCTGGTACTTCTTCGCCTCGGCGATGAACTCCTGCTTCATCTGCTTGACCTTGTCCGGGTGCTGTGCCGCCACGTCGGTGGTCTGGTTGAAGTCGGTATTGAGGTCGTACAGGTTGAGCACCTGCTTGTTCAGCGGATCAGGGTTCGCGGGCCCGAACGCCTGCCAGGGCGCCCGATTGACCTTGGTGCTGAGGAACCAGCCATCGTGGTACAGGGCCCACTGCCCCATCATCTCGAAATACTGGGTACGGTGGCGCGAGGGTACGTTGGCATTGGCCTTGTCGAAGGTGTAGGCAAAACTGGTGCCTTCGATCGGCGCCTGGCGGATGCCGTCAACCATCTCGGGCGCGTGCAGGCCCGCGGCCTCGAGGATCGTCGGCACCACGTCGATGACGTGCACGAACTGCTGGCGCAGGCCGCCCGCGTCCTTGATGCGCGCCGGCCAGGAGACCACCATGTTCTGGTTGACGCCGCCGAGCTGCGAGGCGTTCTGCTTGAACCACGGGAACGGCGTGTCGAAGGCCCAGGACCAGCCGGCCGACATGTGGTTGTAGGTCTGCTCCGTGCCCCAGGCGTCGTAGAACTTCATCTGCACGGGGATCGGCAGCTCGTTGAGACCATTGAAGAAAGCGACCTCGTTGGGCGTGCCCTGTGGGCCGCCTTCGGCGCTGGTGCCGTTGTCGCCGTTGATGTAGATGATCAGCGTGTTGTCGAGCTTGCCCAGGTCCTCGAAGGCCTGCACCACGCGGCCGATCTCGTGATCGTTATAGGCCGAGTAGGCGGCAAAGACATCGGCCTGCCTGATGAACAGCTTCTTCTCGTCAGCCGAGAGCGAATCCCAGTCCTTGAGCACGTCCTTGGGCCAGGGCGGGAGCTTGGCGTCCTGGGGAATCACCCCGAGGCGCTTCTGGTTCGCGAAGATGCGCTCGCGCAGCTTGTTCCAGCCCTCGTCGAACAGGTGCATCTGGCTGATCCTGTCGACCCACTCCTTGGTGGGGTGGTGCGGCGCGTGCGTGGCGCCCGGTGCGTACTTGATAAACAGCGGCTTGTCCGGCTGGATCTGGTGCATGCGCGTCATGTAGTCGATGGCGTCATCGGCCATGCCGGTCACCAGGTTCCAGCCCGGCTTGCCTTCGAAGGGATAGATCTGGGTCGTGTTGCGGAACAGGTTCGGCTGCCACTGGTTGGCATCGCCGCCGATGAAGCCGTAGAAGTAATCGAAACCCATGCCGATGGGCCATTCGTCAAAGGGCCCGGCCTGGCTGGCCGCGAACGCCGGCACGTTGTGGTCTTTGCCGAACCAGGCGGTCGCGTAGCCGTTGTCGCGCAGGATGCGGCCAATGGTGGCCTTGTCCTTGGGGATGATGCTGTTGTAGCCGGGGTATCCCGTGGACTGCTCCGAGATCACGCCGAAGCCCGCCGAGTGATGGTTGCGACCGGTGATCAGCGCGGCACGCGTCGGCGAGCACAGCGCCGTGGAGAACATGCGGTTGTAGCGCAGGCCCATCTGCGCGATGCGATCCATGGTCGGCGTCGGAACCACGCCGCCGAAGGTGCTCGGCACCCCGAAACCGGAGTCATCGGTGATAATGAGCAACACGTTCGGGGCATTCTTGGGCGGCACGATGCGCGGCGCCCACCAGGGCTTCGACTGCAGCGCACCTGCCTTGATGACGCCGCCGAACTTCGGATCCGGCGCTGGCAGCTGCCGGCCGCTGATGGTCGTCGTCGCGCTCGGCGAGCCGAGGGTGCCGGTGAGCTGCTGTGCGTTCGCCGCGAAGGCCGCACCCCAAGCGACCGCGTTCACGAGCAACGTCATTGTCTGTTTGATTGTCATCGCGAGTCCTTCGGCAATCAATCTTCCGCGTCCGCCTGATTTCCGCGAATGTGCGCCGCGGCGCCGAATCGTAACAAAGTTACGACAGGGTTTCTTTAGTTATCGTCGAAAATCATATCGACAGCAGTATCTATCTTGTCGCTACTCATCCTTGCATTTGTCGGCCAATCACTCAAGTCGGGCTTGCGTACCTGGCGAAACAGGCCTGCGCAGTTCTCAATGAGTGCTGTTTGCAATTGAATTGGTTTACATGCCGCGCAGCACGCACCGTTTTCGCAGGTTGGTGACCTGTTGTCAGCCTCGACGATCTGCGCTTACCATGGCGACGCATGACATCCGGCGGCTTTGACTTTTGGGGCCTGTTGCTGGGTCATTGGGACATGTTGTCCGGACGGCACCATGGCCCGCTCTCGCTGCGCATTCTGGTGCAGCCATTGGTGGCGACAGCGTTTGGCCTCCGGGCGGGGTATAAAGACGCACGTGTCGGCCAGGCGCCCTATGGCTGGTTGGTCGCTACGCGTTCCGAGCTCCGCGGCGCACTGCTGCGCGAGGGCTGGTCGCACGTGGGTATCGCGTTCCTCGTGGCAGCAGCGATCGACGTGATCTACGAACTCCTGGTATTTCGCTGGATCTACCCGGGACAGGCGCTCATCGTGGCTACTACGCTGGCCGTCCTGCCCTACACTCTGGTTCGTGGCTTGAGCAACCGCCTGATCCGTGCGTGGCCACGGCCACGCGTCAGCATCAGCGGCCGCAACCACGCACGCACAAACGACAGTGAGATCCCGCCATGAAAGAACTCTCCGCCGATGCGACGCCGCGGGCAGACGCCGGGAACAAGCTGGCACTGCAGAATATGGTGCTGGCGTACGAGCGAACCATGCTGTCATGGGTCCGGACGGCAACCTCCCTGATCTCCTTCGGATTCAGTATTCAGCAGTTCTTCCGGGCCACCAGAATTGCCAACGCCGCCAGCGACCGGCTGATCGGGCCCGCCGAACTTGGTTCAGTGATGACGGTAATCGGCCTGGTCGCCCTGTTCCTGGCCATTATCGGCCAACGCGTAGCGATGCGTGATCTCGGCCTGCGCTATCCGGTGGCGGCAGGCTACCCGCCGATTCCCCGTTCGCATGCCCGGATCCTCGCCGCCCTAATTGCCTTGCTGGGGCTGAGCGCCCTGCTCGTCCGCTTCGTGCGTTTCTAGCGATCGCTGAATTGCCGTTCTGCCAGGCATTGGCAGGATGGACGTGGGTGGTTTCGATGTTCGCCCGCATCAGCCAGTTCAGCACCTCGATGACCTGCCCAGAGCGGGTACTGCCGGCTACATCGATCGCCAGACAATTCCGCCCTCACTTCGAGGCGGCCTGGATCCAGCGCAGTGTCACTTCCATCTGGATGGCGTAGTACCTGAGATCGTTGTAGCGCCATCCGCGAACGCAACCAGCCGCGCCGGCTACATGGGCGACGCGCGGGTGCCGCTCAACCAGGCCGTGCGGCCACACTGAAAGGGACGCCAGGAGGATCAGACGCCCTGACGGGTCGCTCGTGCATCACGGCGGCCAAGCGTGTAAGAACCGCCGCCGAGCAGCGCGACCACGGCGCTGACCACGATCAGGAACAGCGGGTACTCCCAACCGCCGCCCTTGCCACTGAACACCCAGCCGTTGCCGGCGTGCACCCAGATGATCGCGCCAAGCAGCGTCGGAGTCAGCGCCAGCGCCACCAGCCGTGTCTGGATACCCAGCACCAGCAGAGCGCCGCCGATCGCCTCGGCGAACGCGGTCACGTAACCGAGCCAGCCCGGCAGCCCGATCGAACTGAAGAAACCGGCGGTGCCCGCCAGGCCAAAGGTCAGGAACTTGAGGATTACCCCGTGCGCCAGGTACATGGCGCCGAGGCTCATTCTGAGCACGGCGGCACCCAGGTCGGTCTGTTGTGTCTGCGTCATCGCTGTCTCCCAATTGAAGGTCGGTATGGGCGGCGGGCCGTTCCCGCGCTTTCCATGCGGTTGCATTAAATCACAGTTCCCTATGCAAATGCATGTATCAGGTTATAATGACTTTCATGAGCGAGGTCCCGAGCGAAACCGTGGTCCGCGCCTGGACGCGGCTGGTGCGCGCCCAGCAACGGGTCCTGGAAGGCATCGAAAGCCGCCTCAAGCAGGCGCGATTGCCGCCGCTGGCCTGGTACGACGTGCTCTGGGAGCTCGAGCGCGGGGGCCCACCGGGGCGGCGGCCGGTGGCGATCCAGCGCGCGTTGCTGCTGCCACAATACAACCTGTCGCGGCTCATCGATCGCATGGTGCGCAAGGGCTACGTCGAGCGGCGCGCCTGCCAGGGCGATGGCCGCGGCCATCTGGTCGATATCACCGCACGAGGGCGTGCGATCCGGCGCCGGATGTGGGTCGTCTATCGGCCAGCAATCCAGGGTGGCATCGGCGCGCGGCTGTCGCCGCGCCAGGCGGCCACGCTCGAGCGATTGCTGGGCGCGCTGGCCGAAGGTCCCGACGCGGGATCCTGCGGCAGCTGACCGGTCGGAATTGGGCGTAGCGCCCTCCAGCTGGCTCGGATCGCGGCAAGCGCTACAGTGTCCTCAGCGTGACCATGAACAGCAGGAATCGAAACAGCCAGACAAAGAAGAAGAACGACCAGGCAATCGCGCCGGCGACCAATCCACTGTACCAATACGTGACCGCATACACCCGCCGTAGCATCACAAACAGATATGCGGCGAAACTCAGCTGCAGGACTGTCGTTGGAATGATGTCCGCCCTGAGCACGGCTGGCGGTACGCCGAGCAGAGCCCCCAGCCAATTGATCAACGCCATGAGCAGCGCGATGAAAACTCCGATCACCAGCAACGCATACGACCAGAAGTGGGTCGCGACGATCAGGTGTTCGGAAAAGTACCGCCGCTTCCTGGCCAGTAACACGCAGAACACCGCTGCGAATACCGGGATCAATACGAATACCATGGTCTTGGACAGGATCGCAGTCTGGGCATTGTACCGCCGCTCCAGGGTCGCGTGGTCCAGTCCCTTGTGCCTCATGGCCAGCTCCACCTGGCTCTGCGCGAAGCCCGGGTAGAAGTTGTTCAGGTGCAGCTGCGTCTCGAGCGGCGTCGTGAACGCGTTATATGGAAATATGGAATTCGAGAAGAAATAGACGACACTCAGCAGGACAAACAACCGCAGGGGCGTCACATAGCGCACACGGCGCCCGGCGAAGTGCTCGACACTCAGGGTCCCGGGCCGCCGCAGCAGCAGCCACAGCGAGCGCAGGACCTTGAAATCAAGGTGGGTGATTGTCTCGATCAATTCGCCCAGATAATGGCGGATCGACAAGTCGTGATTGCTGCAACGTTTCTCGCCGCACTGGCTGCAGTACCGCTCCATGCGCCAGGCGCTGCAGGACGGGCACGCGGTCAGCTGTTCCATCGGCAAACCCTCCCTGCCTATGCCGTACGAAGATGTCGTAGCCGTGCTCTTTGCTCCAGCCTACACCCTCTCGTGCCCCGGCACTGGCTGCCCCGGGCACTTCCTTCTGGCTAGCCGGGGTCGCGCAGTGGTATCTTTGGTGCAACTAGAAGAACATGACAATTGAAGAGCGCCCATGGCCAAGAGCAAGCGGCTGAAGTCCTCCAGGAGCGCGCCCAGGCGTTCCAGCTCAAATCAAGTGCGCAGCCTGCGTTTCTATCTCTACACCGTCAACGGCAGGCTCCACAACGAACGCAGGACGCTCCACGTCGTGTGCTGCCACGCTTCGGACGCGCGCGCCATGGTAGCTACGCATGAGCCCCGAATCGACAAGTTGAGGGTGACGCGTGGCAGCCTGGTTCACTTCATCGCCGTCGGCGATCACGCCTTGCGTGAAGCGGGTGCCCGTGAGGAGCGGGCCGTCGGAACATTGCGCCGGAGGGCCGCCCAAACGCTGAACAACCCGATCAGCCTTGTCCCGCCGACTCCCGTTCGCCCCTCACCCCCCCATGGCAAGCGAGCGATCGACTTCTGAATTCTTCACGCGGACCAATGCCTGCATGACTCGCACCGCGCTTGGATCGAAATGTGGTGTGCTTGCCGTCCTGGCGGCGCAACCTGGGCTCACGCAAGACACCCTGCAACGGCTCGAACTCGGCAACGGCTGGGTGCTGCAGTCTTCAGCGCAAGTGCGCGGAAGCGCCGAATCGATTTCGAATCCGGGCTATGCCACGTCCGGCTGGATCGCGGCGGAAGTGCCGACTACGGTGGTAGCGGCACAGGTGAAGGCTGGGCTGTTGCCGGATCCGTACTTCGGCATGAACCTGCGAAGGCTGCCTGGCGTGACATACCCGATTGGCAGCAATTTCTCCCTGACTGCGATGCCTGCCGACAGCCCGTATCGGCCATCGTGGTGGTACCGGACGGAATTTGCATTGCCAGCGGCATATGCGGGCAGGACCGTGTGGCTGAACCTGCGCGGGATCAATTACAAGGCGAACCTGTACCTGAACGGCAAGCGGATCGCCGATGCCAGCCAGGTGATCGGTGCCTGGCGTACCTACGAGTTCAACGTGACCCCGGCGGTGAAGACCGGAAAGAATGCGCTGGCGCTGCAAGTCTGGGCGCAGACTGAAACCGACCTTGGCATTACTTTCGTCGACTGGAATCCTTCGCCGCCCGACAAGAACATGGGATTGTTCCGCGAGGCCTACCTGGCGACGAGCGGCCCGGTGGCGCTGCGCCATCCCGCGGTGCTCACGAGGCTCGACGCGCCAGCCAACGACGTCGCTCACCTGACGGTCACGGCGCTGCTCAGGAATTCGAGCGATCGGAGGGTGAAAGGCACGATCAAGGGCCATATCGAGAGCGCGGAGTTTTCCCAGGCGGTGGAACTGTCGCCCCACGAGCAGAAGGACGTGAGCTTCGATCCCAAGGACTATCCGCAGCTGACCATCAGGCATCCCCGGCTGTGGTGGCCGGCGCAGATGGGCACGCCCGAGCTCTACGGCCTGAAACTGAGCTTCGAAACCGAAGGCAGGATTTCCGACCAGTCGCAAACGCAGTTCGGCATACGCGAGGTTACCTCGGAGGTGCGGCAGATTTCCCCGCAACGGTTCGGGCGGCTGTTCAAGGTGAACGGCAGGAACATCCTGATTCGCGGCGCGGGCTGGACGCCGGACATGATGCTGCGGGACGACTCGCAGCGCATGGCGGACAGGTTCCGCTACGTGCAGGACATGGGGCTCAATACCGTGCGGCTCGAAGGCAAGCTGGAGCCAGACGAGTTCTTCGAGATGGCGGACCGGCTGGGCGTGCTGGTGATGGCCGGCTGGTGCTGCTGCGACTTCTGGGAGCAGTGGCCCCACTGGAACGAAAAGCACCTCGAGATCGCGCAGGCGTCGCTGCGGGACCAGATCTACCGGCTGCGCGGCCACCCGAGCCTGCTGGCCTGGCTGAACGGCAGCGACAATCCGCCGCCGGCGAAGGTCGAGCGGGCGTACCTGAAGATCGAGAGCGACCTGCGCTGGCCGAATCCGGTTATTTCATCGGCTACGGCGAAGAAGGCCGCCGTCACTGGCGAATCGGGCGGCAAGATGAGCGGTCCCTACGAATATGTCGCCCCTTCCTATTGGACCACGGACGTGGGACGCCCGCCGACACAACAGACCTGCAACGAAGGCGGATGCGGCGGCGCGTACGGGTTCAACACCGAGACCAGCATGGGGCCGGCGGTGCCCGTGATCGAGAGCCTGCGGCGCATGATCCCTCAGGATCAGCTGTGGCCCATCGACGACTACTGGAACTACCACGCCGGCGGAAACGAATTCAGCACGCTCCACGTATTCACCGACGCGCTCGACAAGCGCTACGGAACGGCGAACAGCGCCGAGGATTACGCGTTCAAGGCCCAGGCCATGGCCTACGAAGGCGTGCGCGCGATGTACGAGGCCTACAGCCGCAACAAGTACCGGTCCACGGGCGTGGTCCAATGGATGCTCGACAACGCCTGGCCGTCGATGATCTGGCATCTCTACGACTACTACCTGCAGCCAGGCGGCGGCTACTTCGGGGCCAAGAAGGCGATGCAGGCGCTCAATCCCGTGTACGGGTACGACGACAATTCGGTCTGGCTGGTGAGCAGCCAGTATCGCGACGCCAGGGGGCTGCGCGTGTCGGCGAAGATCCTGGACCAGGATGCAACCGTCAGGTATTCGAGGGACGTGATGGTCGACGCCGCGCCCGACAGCACGGCGAAGGTCCTGGAATTGCCGCGCGTGGACGGACTGTCGCAGGCCTACTTCCTGGATCTTCGCGTGCTCGACTCGGCGGGCAAGCTGGTTGGATCGAACTTCTACTGGCTGTCGACGAAGCCCGAGACGCTCGACTGGCCGAAGTCCAATTGGTGGATGACCCCAACGAAGAGCTTTGCGGATTTCACTTCGCTGGCGCGCATGCCGAAAGTGGCCCTGAAGGTTTCGTCGACGACCAACCGGGATGCCGACCAATCCATTACGCACGTGGTGCTGGAAAACCCGTCGCCGAGCGTGGCGTTGTTTGTAAGAATCAAGCTGACGAAAGGCCGGGGCGGGGACGAGGTCCTGCCCGTTGTCTGGCAGGACAACTACATTTCTCTGCTGCCCGGGGAGAAGCGGGACATCTCGGCTTCGTACCGTACGGCGGGGCTCGGCGCCGCAGCCGCGCATGTGGAAGTGCAAGGCTGGAACGTCGAATCGCAGAGCGCGAACTGAGAAGTGCCCTCTTCCAGCCAGGCTGCGCCGGATAAGCCGCTCTATCGGCCCTACCGATGGGCCACCGCGGATTTCCAGCTCGGCCTGCGCCCGATGCGCCCCGAAGCGTGGATCCTGGTCGGCGCAGAACACGCCGACATGATGCAGCAGAAGCGCGAGCGGCTAGATCGGCACCGGGAGTTCTACTACGGCTCCCTGCCCGACTCGCTTCCGGCCCAGCGGGAATTGCGGCAGCGAGTGACGGCGCACCTGCTGGCAGATCATCCCGATTCCTTCGAGCGACGCGGCTCGTGGGTTCTATCACGGGTGACCGGCCAGGCCATTGACCTCGATGACGATTCGAACGAACCCTTGCTGCAGTTAAGCTACCTGATCGAGGAGGACTTCATGCTGCTCGATCAGGCGCAGGGCTCGATCCGCATCATTGCTGCCTCAAACGCCTACTCGAGCTCGGGTCGCCTGGTGGCCGCGGTCGGCCATGGCATGGAGTGGGCGCACGAGCGCGTCCCGCAGCTGACCAGCGAACTGGGGCCCCGGATCGAGCGGGTGCTGGGCAGCATCCATGCCAATGCGCCTGCCGAGCGCTTCAACTGGCAGGTCACTCCGCTCGCGACGGTCTTCTTCCCCCACGGCGATCCTCACGCGGCCAATGCGGCGGCCATGCACGAGGTCCTTGCTGAGTTGCGCCGTGACCCGGCACGCGCCGGAGACCTGCTGTGGATGCGCGTCGAACGCCAGACGCTGCGCAGGCTCCCGGACAGCGGCGCCGTGGCCTTCAGCCTCCACACCTACAGCGATTCTCTTTCCTGTCTCGAACAGGACCCGGATAGCATTCGGGCGATCCTGGCACTGCTCGAGGGCTACTCCGAAGAACGCTGGCAGTATTCCGAGATGGACATCGTGCGCGAGCCGCTGATGGCGTGGCTTGAGTCCGCAGCGCAAGGCTGAAGCAACACATTGAGGGTCAGTTGTCGAGCGCGGCGGCCAATGTTGATGCGTGCCCCACAGTCTGGACGGCGAGGCATGGGCCCGGCACCATATCCCCTCATGCGAACTGCAGCGCACGGGCGCCGGGATTGAAGTGAGGTCAATGAAATCGGAAGCGAGGGAACTGGAGGCGGTGCTGCGTTGTGGTCGAACCGGACTCACAGCGAGGGTGTTCCTTTGCCTGCTGCCCAGTCTGTGCGCGCAGGCACAGTCCTTGCCGCCGGGCGTCGCAGCGTGTGCCGCAGAGACGGACGTCCTCAAGCGACTCTCGTGCTTTGACCGCGAAGTTGCCCCTTACTTGTCCCACCCGCGCTCGACCGTGCCCGCGGCGACGGCGCCCGCCGTGGCCAATTCGTCGACCAGCACCCCGGCCGACGGCACGCGTCGCGTGCAGGCGCGCATCACCAGCATCGATACGTACCCGGACGGGATCGTGCTGCACCTGGATAACGGGCAGGTGTGGCGGGAAGACGAGGACATTCCGGTCGACCTGGGCCTTCGGGTGGGCGACAGCGTGACGATCGAGCATCAGGTAAGCGCATTCTGGGTCTCTGGCCGGAACGGAACTTCTGCCAAGGTACGCCTGAAGAACTGATCAGTGATTCCGGTGCGACGCGCGGCGCCGAGTTGAGCAAGCTGTTGGCAAAATACAACGTAAGAATACGCGTATACCCATTGTCATTAATTTGAAATACACGCTTCGTAAGCTGCGAACCTCCTAAGCGGGAGCCAGACGCTTTGCAAAGGAAGTGACACTAAAGTCACCGCCCCGTGACGGCAAAGTCACCGCCCCGCCGCTAGCATGTAAGTCCGGCATTTCAATAATTGCATTCAATTCCACCAGGAGCACAGGTCCATGCGGAACTTCAAGATCACGGCCGCCCTGTTCGCGGGTTGCGGATTCGCCGCAAGCGCGATCGCGGCAGACGCAGGCACCACTGCCGAGGTCAGCGCGACCAGCCCGACCACCACGATCGGCGGCGTCGCCTGGTTCGATTTCAGCAACATCAGCCTGCAGAACCAGAATTCCAAGGGCGTATACACTGATACGCCGCCCACGGGGACCGGCTTCGACGTGAAGCGCTTCTACCTGATCGTGGACCACCGGTTCAACGAGATCTGGTCGGCGAACCTCACCACCGATGCCCAGTACAGCAGCGCGAGCACCGCATCGGTCGTCACGCCAGCCCCCAGCGGCGGCAACCCCGGCACGGTCAACGCGCTCACCAACCAGAACTCCAGCGGCAACGTCACCGAGGTGTTCATCAAGAAGCTCTACCTCGAAGGCAAGTTCGATCCGGGCTTCGTGCTGCGGGTCGGCTCGGCCGACCTGCCGTGGATACCGTTCGTCGAGAGCGTGTACGGCTATCGTTACGTGGAAAAGCTGACGCTTGACCGCCTCGGCTTCGGCACGACCGCGGACTGGGGCATCAATGCGAACGGCACCTTCGGGTCCAATCTGCTGAGCTACTCGCTGTCAGTAGTCAACGGCGGTGGCTACCGGAACCCGTCTCGCACCAAGGACGTCGACTTCGAGGGTCGGCTCAGCAGCAAGCCCGTGGACTGGCTGACCCTTGGCCTGGGCTTCTACAGCGGCCACCTCGGCCAGATCACCGCCACCAACCAGGATTTCCCAAGCAACACGGCCTCGCGTTTCGACGCCCTTGTCGCCGTGAACTTCCAGGGCGCCAAGCTTGGGGTTGAGTACTTCACGGCCAAGAACTACAAGACCGTCAACAACCTCGCGGCCAGCGCATTCGGCACATCCTCGATCGTCACCAGCTCCGGCGCGCCGCCTGTCAGCGACAAGGCAGATGGCTTATCAGTGTTCGCTTCATACGCCTTCATGGAGCAGTGGTCCGTGTTCGGGCGCTATGACACGACCAAGTTGAGCAAGGACGTGGCACCGAACCTGAAGGACACCTATTACGACATGGGTGTCGCCTACAAGCCCATCAAGCCGCTCGACGTCGCGCTCGTCTACAAGAACGAGAAAGTGAAGAACGGCAGCACCAGCGTGAGCGGCTTCGACGCCGGACAATCGATCACCATCGGCGGCGCGAATGGCGCCTACTCGGGCAAGTACGACGAAGTGGGTGTGTTCGTCTCGTTCCGCTACTAGCCCTCCGGGCGGCCTCGGGTGTGACGGCAACGTCGCCCCCGAGGCCGTTCGCTTCCCTCAGGTCGCCTGGCGCTTGAGGTAGGCGTCAGTTTCGCGCACCAGGATTTCCCGACGCCGCAGCCGCACCTTCGCCGACTGCAGGCCGCGCTCGACTTCCGGCCCCATGTCGGCCGGCACCTTGGCGCGCATGAAAGCCTCGATCTCGCTGAGCGGAATGCCCGACCAGAAGACCAACGGCGAGGTCTGGGCGATCGTCATCATGGCGAACATCGGGTTGTAGGCCAGCAGCTGATCGCTGTGCCCGATGTAGGCCTGCCAGGCGAGCCGCTGATGGCGGTCGGCCACGTTGAACACGAGCTGCTCGGGCAGGTAGTTGGCCTGCGGTGGGAGCTGCTTGCCGAGCGCCAGGTCGATGACACGTGCCGCGAGCGCCGGGTCGTGCACGGCGGCCAGTGCGCCATAGTCACGGATGATCTCCGCGGTTTCGCGTGCGCCGCCCGCGATCCTGAGCAACTGGTCGTATGTTGCGGCATCGGCCTGGCTGGCCACGACCTCAAGCACCGCCTGTTGCTCGTCGGCAGGAACGGCGGAACGATCTCCGAGCAAAGCCTGGAAGCGCGTGCGCATCTGCCCTACCACTTCCGGATCACCTGCGGTGCCGAGCGCGGTGATCAGCTGCCGGCGCAGGGCGCGGCGATCGGGTGCCTCGCCGGCGGGGGAATCCCAGCCCAGCCGCAGCAGCGCCGGCTTGAGCAGCCGACGCGCGTAGGCAATGAACGGCTCGTGGCCGGGTGAACCCCGCTCGGCCAGTTCGATCACGTCCATGGAGCCGGCCACCTGCTGCCAGGCGCGCGGCTCGTCATCCGGCCCGAGCTTCTCGGCGAATGCGAGATAGTCGGCCAGGGGTGCGCGACCGCTCGTGGCCAGGGCCCACTGGTCGTCGAGCAGCACCAGCCGGTCGCCGGCCGGCAGGGTGTTGTAGGCCTGTCGATTGGCCGCGAGCGTATCGGCGTCGTAGTGCACACGGAAGTAGCCGACGGCGTCCGCATCCAGGCTCAGCGCCTCGCCGCAGTGGCCCGCGGGAATCGGGCCCGCATGGTCATCGAGCAGGACTGCCGTCGGCTTCGCGGCCGTGCCGCTACGAACCAGCAGCGGCACCTTCCAGTGCGATGGTGCGGACTGCGTGCCATCGAGCAGGAAGCGCTGCTGCGTGACGCTGACCGTGCGTGCGCCATCGGCGCAGTGCGCAGTCGCAGCGAGCAGCGGGAATCCGGGTTGCCCCGTCCAGCCGGCGGCGACCGCGCTCACGTCGTGCTTGCCACCCGTGCCCAGGGCAGTCCACAGGTCGGCGCTGGTTGCATTCGAGTACGCGCGTGCCTTCATGTAGCGCCGCATGGCGTCGCGGAACACGTCGGGACCCAGCCAGGCCTCGAGCATGCGCAGGATAGCCTGCCCCTTGCTATACGTAATCTGCGGGTCGAAGGAGTTGCCGACCAGGTTCTCGTCGCGGATGTGCTGCTCGATCGCGTGCACGCCCGGGATCGCGTCGGCGCGCATGGCGTTCTCCTTGTCCTCGTCCTGGCCAAGCCACCACTGCCAGGCGGGATTGCGCCGATCGGTCTGCTTGGCCGCCATCCATGAGGCAAAGCTCTCGTTGAGCCAGATGTCGTCCCACCAACCCATGGTCACGAGGTCGCCGAACCACTGGTGCGCCATCTCATGCGCCTGCACGCTGTAGACCTGTTGGCGGTCCTCGAGCGTGCTGTGGCTGGTGACCAGCAGCAAGCTGTCGGTGTAGGTGATGGCGCCCCAGTTCTCCATGGCGCCCGGGAAGCCACCCGGAATCGCGAGCGAGTCGAGCTTCGGCAGCGGGTAAGGCACGTCGAAGTAGTCGTTGTAGTCGGCCAGGATCTGCTGTGCGTTTTCGAGCGCGTACCGGCCGTCCTGCTCCTGGCCGCGCAGCGCCCAGATGCCGAACTCGGTGCCCGCGGAATGCGCCGAAATCGCCGCGAGGTCGCCGATGGACAATTGGACGAGATAGGACGGCATCTTCGGTGTCGGTGCAAAGCGCGTAGTCGCGAGCTCGCCGTGCTCCGTGCGCGCGGCCACCGGCATGTTGCCGACCGCAGTCCAGGCCCTGGGCGCCGTGACGCTGAGCTCGAAGCTCGAGCGGAACGCCGGCTCGTCCCAGCAGGGGAACATGTGGCGCGCGTAGATGGGCTCCATCTGCGAACTCAGCATCGTGCCCTTCGCTCCGGCCGGATCGACGTAATCCTGGCGGAACAGTCCGATCGGCGTCTCCTCGATGTGGCCCGTGAACGTGAATCGCAGCGTGTGCCGTCCCGCCGCGACCTTGCGCGCGAGCTGCAGCGTGGTGAGCTGCGTGGTGTCATCGGAATCGGCCTTCGACACCGGCTGGCCGTCGAGCGTCACGGCGCTGAGCACCTGGCGATAGGAATTGAACTGGATGCGCTCCGCGGCCGAGCGGAACTGCAGCACGACCGTCTCCTCGCCATGCACCGTCATGGCCGTCATGTCCGGGGTCAGCGCGACCTCGTAGCTGAGTGGCACCACATTCTTGGGCAGGCGGCCGAAGGCGGTCTCGAAGCGGAACGGTTCGCCAGCCTGCAGCGCCGTAGCAAGGCACAGGGCGGCGAGCGTGACATGAAACAGTCGGGTCAGGCACTTCATAAGGCTCATTCCCACTCCATTCCGACGCCGCGACTGCGCAGCTGACGGCGCAGGCGATGATAGGCCATATGGGACCGCCGCAGTAGCCTTGGCCCGGTGCACGCCGATGTCGTGACGGCGGCGCGCCGGCCGGCTCGCAGCGCGGTCTGGTCGCTCCGGTTTACCGCAGCGTCGAAACAATGTTCATATAGTCGCGATGGAGACCACACGTTGGGCGCTCGTGCTGCTGGCGCTCGCGGCCACTTCCGCGGCCGCGAGCGCGCCTGCGCCGGGAGGCGATACCGCGCAGGCGGTGACGCTGCCCGACGACGCGGCGCTCGAAGCGGCCGGCGCACGCTTCGGCACCATTACCATCCGCAACGCGCAGATCTTCGATGAGAGCGATCCGCGCGAGAACTACGGGCTGTATCGGCTCGCCAATCGACTGCACCTGCACACGCACGCCGGAGCCGTCAAGGCCGAACTGCTGTTCCGCACTGGCGAGCCGTACCAGGGCCGCCTGCTCAAGGAAACCGAGCGCAACCTGCGCCAGCTGAATTTCCTGCGCGAACCGCGCGTCCGCCCCGTGGCCTGGCACGATGGCGTGGTCGACATCCTGGTCGAGACGCACGACGTATGGACGCTGCAGATTGGTCCCAGCTATTCGCGCGCTGGCGGCAAGAACGCGGCCTCGATTGAAGTCAAGGACGAGAACCTGTTTGGCTATGGCAAGACGCTGCTGGTAGGCCACAGCAGCGACGTCGACCGGCGTTCCACCTACTTCGACTGGCGGGATCCGTCGGTGCTGGGTAGCCATTGGGTGGATGCCTTGCACTGGGCGAACAACAGTGACGGTCACGACCGTAGCCTGCTGGTCTACAGGCCGTTTTACGCCCTGGCGGTCCGGCACGGCGGCGGCCTGACGCTCGTCGACAACGTCGGCACGGACACCCGTTACCAACTGGGCAAGGAATACGATCACTACCATCACGCCTTGCGCCTGTCCGACGTGTACGCTGGCTGGTCGCCGGGCCTGCGCTCGGGCCAGACGCTGCGCCTCAGCGCGGGCTGGCACAGCGAGCGCGACACATTCAGCCCAATGTATGCCGGCAATCCACCGGTCAACGCCGCCCTGGCGCCGATCCCCGCCGACCGCGACCTGGTCTACCCCTACCTGCAGGCGGAGTGGCTGGTCGACCACTTCGATACCACCCGCAACCTGAACCTGATCGGGCGCACCGAAGACCTGCACTTCGGCCCCAGGGCATCCCTCCAGCTCGGCGTGGCCGCACCAGCCTTTGGCGCCGATCGCCACGCCCTGGTCGCCAATGGCCGCGGCGACTACGGCTGGCACCTGTCCGGGCGACAGCAGCTGTTTGCAGGCGCCGGCTTCGCGGGCCGGGTCGAGCAGGGCCGCGTCGTCGACCTGCGCACCAGCGTGGATGCGGCGTGGTACTGGCGCACCTCGCGCCGCACCCTGACCCACGTCCGATTTGGCGGCGACACGGGGCATGCGCTCGACCTGGACCATTACTACCTGCTCGGTGGCGACAACGGCCTGCGCGGCTACCCGCTGCGATACCAGCAGGGGAGCGGCCGCGCGCTGTTCAGGATCGAAGAGCGGCTGTTCACTGACTGGACGATCTGGCGGCTGTTCGACGTCGGCGGCGCGCTGTTCTATGACACCGGACGCACATTTGGCGCCAATCCGGTGGACACGCCGCAACTGGGCTGGCTGCGCGACCTGGGCTTTGGCGTGCGCCTGGGCAACAACCGCTCCTCACTCGGCAACGTCATCTACATCGACGTGGCCGCCCCGCTCGACGGCGAGGACATCAAGCGACTGCAGCTGCTGGTGGGCGCGGCCGCCACGTTCTAGGCGCTGAGCCCGGGACGACTGCAGCGCCCCGGTGTAGGTAATGCTCCGAATTGGAATGGAACCTGATCGGGCTTAGCGTGCTGCTGTTCGCAAGGAGCACGCCATGAATGGAAGAGTCCTGATCTCGCCCCAAGAACTCGCGGCCCGGATGAAGGCCGAGCGCGTGGTGCTGATCGACAGCCGCGATCCGCAGCAATACGCAGATGCGCATATCGCTGGCGCAGTTAACATGCGCGACATCTTTAGCTATCTCGCGAGTTCGACCCCGGAGGGCTTAGCCGCCCTGCGCGACAAGTTTGCCAGGGAGTTCGGTGCTGCTGGGCTGTCCGGGTCCGAGACGGCCGTCATTTACGAGCAGTCGATGGCTGGCGGATTTGGCCAGTCCTGTCGCGGTTACGTATTGTTGCGCTACCTGGGATATCCGCGCATCAGGATCCTGCACGGCGGCTATTCGGCCTGGATTGCCGCCGGATTGCCCACGACTGCGGAAGTGGTCACGCCGCAAGTCGCCACCTTTCCGGTTGATCCAAGGGGCACCCGCATATTGCTCGGCCTCGAGCAGATGAAAGACGCCGTCGCCGACCAAGGGATCATCAAGCTCGATGTGCGGGATGTCGATGAATGGATCGGCGAGAGTTCATCCCCCTATGGCAAGGATTTCTGCCCGCGCAAGGGACGGATCCCGGGCGCGGTCTGGATCGAGTGGTATCGCATGATGAAGCCCACGCCCTCGGGCACCCTGCTGAAATCGCCGGCGGAGATCCTGGCGGAATGCGCCACGGTCAGCATCACGCCCGAGACACCCGTCGTCGTGTACTGTTTCAAGGGCGCGCGGGCATCGAATACATTCGTTGCGCTCGAGGAAGCCGGCATCAAGGATGTGAGGCTCTATTTCGGATCCTGGAACGAATGGTCGAGGGATCTCTCATTGCCCATCGAGTCAGGATTCCCTGGACTCAGGATGCGGCAGGCAGCTTGAGGACGCATCATGACATTGTGCATTCTGGTGGCGAATCAGGCTTCGGCCCGGCTCTATCGGCTGGAGGATGGGATCTTGCATGCAGCCGGCGAGCTGAATGACCCGCTCGCTCGCATGCATGATCGGGACCTGAAGTCGGATCGGCCCGGTCGCGTCTTCGATCGTGCCCCGACTGGCGTGCATCGCCGGGGCGCCATTGCACACCACGCCACCGGTGGCGAACGCACGCCCCGGCGCGTAGAAGCCCAGCTGTTCGCGCGCCGCATCGTTCGATGGCTCACGGCCACGCACGCGCACCAGGCCGACGACCGGTTCGTGGTAATGGCAGGACCTCCCTTGCTCGGCCTGCTGCGTTCGACCTGGCCGGCGAGCCTGCGCGGACTGATCGTGGCCGAGGTCGAGAAAGACCTGGTCAACCAGCCGGAATCCGCGGTGATGATGCACCTTCCCCCAGCGAGGGCCCGACAGGCGCCCTGAATTCGGCCAACACGGCGCACTGACCCGCATGATCATGCTCCCATGATCGGCCAAGAGGATCTCGACGTACGCGACCTGTTGCGCCCCGACGCCTATCCGCATGAAGTCGCAGGCCTGCGGTTGGTGGAGACGCACATTTCCTGGGTCCTGCTCACCGGGCCGTACGCCTACAAGATCAAGAAGCCGGTGCGCTTCGACTTCCTCGATGCCTCCTCGGCGCAGCGGCGTGAGCAGCTTTGCCATGAGGAACTCAGGCTCAACGGGCGCTTCGCACCGGGGCTGTACCTCGATGTGGTGCCGATCCTGTCCCGGGACGGCCATCTGTGGATCGGCGGGAGGGGCACGCCGCGCGATCACGCCGTGCGCATGCACCAATTCGACCCTACCCAGCAACTCGATCAGCGACTTCAGTCCGGCAGCGTGAGTACGGCAGAACTGGGCGGGCTCGCGAGGGATCTCGCCATCCTGCACGCCGACTCACCTCGTGCACGCGCTGAAGGCAGGTGCGGCAGCCCGGAGATACTGTATCGGCACATCATGGACAACCTGCCGCCGCTGCGGGCTTGCCTGCAGGCGCCGCAGCAACATGAGCAACTCGAGACGCTGCAGGGCTGGCTGGAGCTGGCGCTGCCGAACCTGCGGCACCTGGTCGGATCGCGCCTCAGCTCAGGCTGGGTACGCGAATGCCACGGTGACTTGCACGCGGGGAACATCGTGCACTGGCGGGGCCGCTGGATTCTCTTCGACTGCATCGAGTTCGACCCGCAACTGCGCTGGATCGACGTGATGAACGACATTGGCTTCCTGTACGTCGACCTGTGCAGGATTGGCGGGCGCGAGCTGGCCGGCGCGTTCCTGAGCCGATATCTCGAGGAGAGCGGCGACTACGATGGCGTACGGTTGCTGCCACTTTACGCCGTGTACCGCGCGCTGGTGCGCGCCAAGGTCACCGCCCTGGGACTGCAGCTGGAGCCGGGTGTTGACTCGGGATGCCAGCGCGGCCTGGGCGACTGGCTGGCGACGGCGCTGAGCCTGACGCAGCGGCGTGAATCGGCGCTCGTCATCATGCATGGCGTGACGGGCAGCGGCAAGTCACATTTGAGCGAGGCGCTGGTCGCAGTCCTCGGCGCCGTGAGGATCCGTTCCGACCTCGAGCGCAAGCGCCTGGAGGGAGTGGCGGCGGCTGCGCACCGCAGCCAGGGCGTCGGTGCCAGGCCCTACACGCCCGGGATGAACCACAGGACCTATGAGCGCGTGCTCGCCTGCGCGGAAGCGGTCCTCGATGCGGGGCTGCCGGCCATCGTGGATGCAAGCTTCCTCGACCGCCGCCGGCGTGACGCGGCGCACGCGCTCGCACGCCGCCGGTCGGCGACATTCCTGATACTGGACTGCCGGGCGGACGAGGCTACGCTGCGGCTTCGACTGCGGCAGCGCATGGAGCGAGGCCTGGACGCGTCCGAGGCGACGCCGGCGGTCCTCGATTCGCAGCTCGCAGCGTACCGGCCGCTGGATGATGACGAGCGGCCACATAGCCTGAGCCTCGATACGGGCGCCGCAACCATCGAGTCGATGCTGGACGCCGTTTGCAGCAGGCTGCGCGAACGGCGGACCTGAGCACCGGGATGTCGCCGACGAGCTTCGCATGCGCTGGCAGCGCGCGGTCGACAACCCTCGAGCAATCCGGTTGTGTCCCGGCGTCCGCTGGCGAGGGAAGCGCCCTGCTCACTCCCACTCAATCGTCTCCTGCACCTGCAAGCATCTGAAGTCAGTAAACCTCGTATCGGTACGGGTAAAATTTACCGTCAGATACGCCGTCAATGACTCCTGCTTGGGAACGATAGCAGGCGATAGGGCTCTGCCCCCGCCGCCAGCCAGGCGCTCTCGATGTCGCGCTCGATGAGGCCACGCTTCTCCAGCACCCGGCGGACGCGTGCGGCGAGACGATACGACTGCGATCGTGACGCCACGAGCCGCTTGGAGGAGTAGTTCACACCAACGCGGCGAAGACACCGATACGCGGTCAGTGCGCGCCTTCTGGCGCCCTCGCCAACGGCGGTCCGGTGAACTCGGCTTCAATGGTCACGTCGATCAGATCGCCGACGCCCATCGTGGTCCCCGGGGCGGGCACACCGTTGACCATCCCGAACTCCGAACGATTGAAAGTGCCGTGCGCCGAGAATCCGATGCGAGCGTGTGGGTCCATGGGGGGCTTTCCCGGATACCCGCCGTTGTACGTGGCGGTGAGCACCAGCGGACGAGTGACCCCATGCAAATCCAGAGTACCAGCGATTTCAAGCGAATTTGGACCCGTCATCCGCACTGTGTTCGAGCGGAAGACAATCGCGGAGTACTTGGTCACGTCGAGATACTGAGGCCCCTTCATGATATCAAGGCACCTCTGTGGGGCCGCGTCCATTTCGAATGAAGCGGCGTCGATTGTGGTCACGAGCTTCGAGCCCGGGATGTTGCCCGGATCAAACCTAAGGTCCGAGTCGAAGCGGCTGAATCGCGTTGTGTAGGTGGAGAATCCGAGATGGTCCACACGCATCAGCAGGCTCGCGTGGGACTTGTCGAGCTGGTACTGGCCGGCGGGAGGCGCCGACACGGGTGGCATGGAGGGTGGTGCAGCGCTCCCGGCGGCGCTGGAAACGTCAACAAGCAGGCCCAGGACAACCACTGTGCAGGCAATACCAGAGCGTCGTGAGGTGCCTGCAATCAATTTGTTCATAGCGGGTTGCTCCACGTAGTTGATCGGTCGACATGGCTCGCCGCCCCTGCCGGCGCCGTTCAATAGGATACGATGTTTCGGCGTCTTATCGAGAGACAACCTGCGCCCGCAGGTCGCGCTGTAAGACGCAGTCAAAGTCTCGAAGGCGTGCGCGCGCATCAACGGCAACTGCGGCACATCACCCGATGCGAGCCCGGAGGTCAGCGCTCGCGAAGGGCAGCCAGCCACCTGGCGACCAGGAACCATAGGAACGAGCCTACGCAGAGTCCGACACCGGTCAGCAAGAGAGTCGGCGACGGCGTGTCGAAGGCGAAGAGCTTGCCAACGGTGGGCACCAGCAGAACTATGGCCAGCAGCAGGAAGGTGCCTCCGGAGATCCACGTGAAGGCGGGGTTCCAAGGCCGGGACACTTCGCTACGCCGCCCCCATGTCCGATTGACGTGGATGAGCGCCAGGTTGCTGACGACCAGCACGGAAAACGCCAGCGCGCGTGCAGCCTGGTCGGAATTAGTCACCGTTCGGGCCTGTAGGTAGGCCAGAAGCACGATGCCGAATAACCCGATTCCCTGCACCAGGCCACGCAACATCACCTGCCCGTCGAAGAGGTGGGCGTCCGAGTGCCGCGGCGGCAATCTCATCGCACCGGCCTCAAGTGGCTCGGCTTCGAACACGATAGAACAGGCCGGGTCGATGATCAGCTGAAGGAACAGGATGTGCACCGGCATCAGTACCATGGGCCAGCCGAATAGGACCGGAACGATCGACAGACCGACGATAGGCAGATGCACCGCCACGATAAAGGCGACCGCCTTGCGCAGATTGGCGAAGACGCGCCGGCCGTAGCGCACCGCGGTAACGAGCGATTCGAAGTCGTCATTCAGCAGTACCAAAGCCGACGCCTCACGGGCGACGTCGGTACCACGCGCCCCCATCGCGACACCGATGTGGGCCGCCTTGAGCGCCGGGGCGTCGTTCACGCCGTCACCGGTCATCGCCACAACTTCGCCGCGCGCCCGCAAGGCCTGTACCAAGCGCAGCTTCTGTTCCGGCCGGACACGACAGAAGACATCCGTATTCCTAAGCCGATCTGAAAGCGCCGTTTCATCTAGCGTGTCGAGTTCCGTCCCTGTCACAAATCGACCATCGGCCACAAGACCCGCCTGTCGGGCGATAGAGAGGGCTGTCTGGGGATGATCACCGGTGATCATCACGACCCGGATGCCCGCTTCCCGGCACTCTGCAATCGCTGCGGGAACATCAGGCCGCACCGGGTCCTCAAGGCCGACCAATCCCATGAACTCGAAATCGAAGTCGTGCTGCTCTTCCGGCAAGCGTCCAGAAGGGAACGAAGCGCGCGCCACGGCCAGAACGCGCAGACCCTGTCCCGCCATCGCCTCGACCT
Organism: uncultured Gammaproteobacteria bacterium; assembly: GCA_963778855.1. Classification (GTDB taxonomy): domain Bacteria; phylum Pseudomonadota; class Gammaproteobacteria; order Steroidobacterales; family Steroidobacteraceae; genus FEN-1191. Next base: position 155,822 of record CAVZWC010000003.1, read on the forward strand.
GATGCGTGATCGCCTCGTGCCGTGACGGATCCAGGTGGCAGAGATCGATGATCGCTTCCGGCGCGCCCTTGGCGGCGACCAACTGCTCCTGGCGATCCGACGACTGCCAGACCCGCGACATCGCCAACAGCTCGCGCGACAAGGGGTAGTCGTCGACCAGCTGATAATCGGCGTGCAGATGCTCAGTACCGGCCAGGTTGGTCCTTCCAGCATCGGCGATGGCAGACTCCATTGGGTCGAACGCGCGCCGGTGACTTGCCAGCACCGCGAACTCGAGAAGCGAGTGGAAGACTTCCGGCAATTCCGTCGCAGCGACGGCATTCAAGTCCTGCGCCACACCATCGATCCAGAGGCGACGCACCGCCATTCGATTCATCGTCAACGTACCGGTCTTGTCGACACACAAGACAGTAGTAGCGCCCAGCAGCTCGACCGCTGGCATGCTGCGTGCGAGCACATTCTCGCGCGCCAATCGCCACGCACTTAGCCCAAGGAAGATAGTCAGCACGACGGGCAACTCCTCCGGCAGGATGGCCATGGCGAAGGTAAGGCCGGCCAGCAGTCCATGCAGCCAATCGCCCCTTGCCAAACCCCACGCCAGAGCGAGACCGGCAGCAAGGCTCAGTCCGACAGCAGCGACCCACGTCACGATGCGCCGAGTCTCCTGCTGCACCGGCGTACCCTCGGTCGAGATGGCCCGCAGAGATGCGCCGATGCGGCCAAGCGCGCTGCGCTCGCCGGTAGCCTGCACGACGCCCCGCCCTGTCCCCTGTGTTACGAGCGTGCCGGAAAAAGTCTGCGCGCGAGAATTCTCGACGACACCTACCGTTTGAACCGCCTGCTTGAGAACCGGCACGGACTCGCCCGTCAGGAGCGACTCGTCGATAGAGAGATTCGATACCTCAAGCAATTGCAGGTCCGCGGGCACCCGATCGCCCTCGGCGAGCATTACGATGTCATTGACGACGAGTTCGCGCCCGGCAACGCGGATTGCCTCCCCGTCGCGAATGACAAGTGCACGTGGACTGGACAGATCCCGCAGTGCCTCCAGAGACCGTTCGCTGCGGCGCTTCTGGACATAGGTGATGGCAATGACAACCAGCACGAAGCCGAGCAGCATCAAAGCCTCATGGCGATCGCCCAGCGCGAGATAGATCGCACCGCATGCCACCAGCAACAGGAACATGGGCTCCAGCACAACGTCGCGCAACGCGCCCAGTGACCCGCGCTGGCGGGAGGCGGACAGCTCGTTGGGGCCGTCCTGTTGGAGGCGCCGACGCGCGTCGGCCGAGGTCAGGCCTTGTGTTGGATGGACAGTCACCTTACGTCGTCGATCGCACGGTCCAGCGGATCGTGCATCGTGCCTCGGTGCTTGCGAGCCATGAGTCGAGGCGCCCTCTCTACAGGCAGCGGGCAGCCGCTGCTGCCAATTCGGCCGTGGACCCGCGTTTTTGCTCCGCCATTTCCCCTACTCCCTGTCAGTCCCCAGTCCGTTGCAAAGCTACGCTAAGAAACCGCCTGAGTCGCAATCACCTTCATTGACGACGGCAGCAAGACCGGCGTGTGCGTCCTGCCCGCCACCCATGCGTCGATCATGTCCGCCCATTCCTGAAGCATAGGAGTAGTGTGAGGTTCTCGAGGCGGTCGTGATGGTGAGATAACCGGTGTTCGGGATCGTGCCATTGGTACTTCTTCTGCCGCCCTCCCTGCAAACCGCTGCGGAGTTGGCTGTAACCACAAAGGTTGCGTCGCGTAACCTCATCGGTTACAATAATATTGATGCTCAGGAATTTCCGGCACAAGGGACTCGCGGCGCTCTTCGATGCAGGGAGTGCTCGCAACGCCTGAATCTGATCCTTACTGCCCTCAATGCCGCGACCCAGGCGGCGCAGATGGCGATGCCAGGAATGCGGTTTCATCCATTGCATGGCAACCGTTATTCCGTTTGGGTGGATGAGAACTACCGCGTCACTTTCCGTTTCGACGGTGGGCACGCGTACGAGGTGGATTATGAAGACTACCATTGAGAGCTCGGGCCGGATGCACAACCCGGCCCACCCTGGGAAGATCCTCAAGGAGATGTACATGGCACCGCTCGGCGTGACGATCACGCAAACGGCTGACGCCCTGGGAGTGAGTCGTAAGCACGTATCGGGAATCGTAAACGGACGGGTGCCCGTGTCGCCGGATATGGCGGCCCGTCTGGCCGGCGTCTTCGGTACTGAGCCGGACATTTGGATCAATCTCCAGGCTCAGTACGATCTATGGCAGGTCAGGCAGCACGGACGTCCGAAGGTCAAACGATTGGCAGCCTGATCGATGGTCGAACCAAGGCGATGGCAACCCGGTTGACCGGTCGTTGCTCAGACGGCGTTGCACTCTGCTGCATCGCGAAGGAGCTTATGGCGACATCTCTCTACGACCTCAGCGTGCCGACCTTCCTGCAGACGGTGCAGGCCATCGGCGGTTTCCTCGACCTCGCGGTCAAGCACTGCGCCGATACCCGCACAGACCCGGACGACTTCGTGCGCGCCCGGCTCTTCGACGATATGGCGCCCTTCCATTTCCAGATCGAAGCAGCGTGGCATCATTCCGTGTGGGGGCTGGAGGCCGTGAAGACCGGCGTGTTCGCCCCGCCCGCACTGGTCGGACCGGTTCCTTTCGCCGAGCTACAGGCCATGATCGGCAGGGCGGAGACGGCGCTGGATGCGTTCACGCCCGACGAGGTCAACAGCTGGGCGGGCAAGGACCTGGACCTTCAGATCGGCCCGCGGAGGCTGGCCTTCACGTCGGAGACCCTCATCCTTTCCTTTTCAATGCCCAACTTCTATTTCCACGCCGTCACCGCATACGACATCCTGCGCACGCGGGGAGTGCCGCTTGGAAAGCGCGATTACGAGGGCCGGTTGCGCACTCGAACCGACTAGACCAGGACACTTTCGCGGAAACGACAGCTCCTGGTCGAAACCAGTACTTGCCACTTTCGCCCCAAGTCTCCGGCTTCACCGCCTCGCCCGACCGTGCCACGATTGGGGAGCGCCCTGCTCATTCCCACTCGATCGTCGCCGGCGGCTTGCCGGAGATGTCGTAGACGACACGCGACACGCCCGGCACCTCGTTGACGATGCGGCGCGCGCACACGTCGAGCAGCTCGTAGGGCAGATGCGCCCAGCGCGCCGTCATGAAATCGACGGTCTCGACGGCGCGCAGCGCGATCACGGGGTCGTAGCGGCGGCCGTCGCCCGCGACGCCGACGCTGCGCACCGGCAGGAACACGGCGAAGGCCTGGCTGGTGCGCTCGTACCAGCCGGCGCGGCGCAATTCCTCGATGTAGATGTGATCGGCGAGCCGCAGCGTCTCGGCAGCCTGCGGCGTGACGGCGCCGAGTATCCGCACGCCGAGCCCCGGCCCCGGGAAGGGATGGCGCTGAACCATCTCGGCGGGGAGGCCAAGCTCGACGCCGATGCGGCGCACCTCGTCCTTGAACAGCTCGCGCAGCGGCTCGACCAGCCGCATCTTCATGCGGTCCGGGAGCCCGCCGACGTTGTGGTGGCTCTTGATCACGTGCGCCTTGCCGCCGACGCCGGCCGATTCGATCACGTCAGGATAGATCGTGCCCTGCGCCAGGAACTCGGCGCCTCCGATCCTGGTCGCCTGCTCCTCGAAGATATCGATGAACAGCGCGCCGATGATCTTGCGCTTGGCCTCCGGGTCGTCGACCCCGCGCAGCGCGCCAAAGTAGCGCTCGCCGGCGTTGACGCGGATCACGTGGACGCCCAGGTTGCGGGCGAACACGTCCATGACCGCATCGCCCTCGTGCAGGCGCAGCAGGCCATGGTCGACGAACACGCAGCTGAGCTGCGCGCCGATCGCCTTGTGTAGCAGCGCGGCGACCACCGAGGAATCGACGCCGCCGGACAGTGCCAGCAGCACGCGGCCCTGGCCGACCTGCGCGCGCACGCGCGCGATGGCATCGTCGATGATGTGGCCGGCGGTCCAGGCGTTGGCGCAGCCGCAGATGCCGCGCAGGAAGCGCTCGTAGATGCGCGTGCCCTGCCGGGTGTGCGTGACTTCGGGATGAAACTGCAGCGCATAGAGATGGCGCCGTTCGTCAGCCATGCCGCTTATCGGAACATCGCTCGTGGACGCGATCGCCTGGAAGCCCGGCGGCAGGTCGGTAACGCGATCGCCATGGCTCATCCACACATCGAGCAGTCCGTGGCCCTCAGCGTTGACGCGATCCTCGATGTCGCGCAGCAGCGCCGAATGGCCACGCGCGCGCACCTCGGCGTAGCCGAACTCGCTGACGTTGCCGGGCACGACGCGGCCGCCGAGCTGCGCGGCCATGGTGTGCATGCCGTAGCAGATGCCGAGCACCGGCACGCCGAGCTCGAACACCGCGCGCGGCGCGGACGGCGCGCCCGCGACCGTCACCGATTCGGGGCCGCCCGAGAGGATCACGCCGCGGGCGCCGAAGGCGCGCACGGCCGCATCGCTCATGTCCCAGGGGTGGATCTCGCAGTAGACGCCCAACTCGCGCACGCGCCGGGCGATGAGCTGCGTGTACTGCGAGCCAAAATCGACGATCAGCACCCGATCCGCGTGGATGTCCGCACCGGCGGCGGGCGTAACCGCGGCGGACGCAAGCCCGGCGGGCGCGGCGGGCCCTGCTGCGGGCGCGGCCCCGACGGCCGCGCGCTTTCCGTCACGAGACGCGGTAATTGGGCGCCTCCTTGGTGATCGCGACGTCGTGCACGTGGCTCTCGCGCACGCCGGCGTTGGTGATGCGCACGAACGAGGGGCGCGTGCGCATCTGCTCGATGTCACCGCTCCCCGTGTAGCCCATGGCCGCGCGCAGGCCACCGGCCAGCTGGTAGAGGATCGACACCAGGCTGCCCTTGTAGGGCACGCGGCCCTCGATGCCTTCCGGAACCAGTTTCTCGAGCTCGGTATTGGTGTCCTGGAAGTAGCGGTCGGCCGAGCCGTGGCGATCGCCCATGGCGCCGAGCGATCCCATGCCACGATAGGACTTGTACGACGCTCCCTGGTAGAGCTCGACCTCTCCGGGCGACTCTTCCGTGCCAGCGAACAGCCCGCCGATCATGACGGCGTGCGCCCCGGCGGCGATCGCCTTGGCCAGGTCGCCCGAGTAGCGGATGCCACCGTCGGCGATCAGCGGCACGCCCTTGGCCGCGAGCGCCTCGGCGACGTTGGCCACGGCGCTGATCTGCGGCACGCCAACGCCGGCGACCACACGCGTGGTGCAGATCGAGCCCGGGCCGATGCCCACCTTGACGGCGTCGGCCCCGGCGGCCACGAGATCGAGCGCCCCTTCGCGGGTCACGATGTTGCCGGCAATGACCTCCTGCTCGCCCCAGCGCTTCTTGATCGCGGCCACCATCTCGAGCACGCCGCTCGAGTGGCCGTGCGAGGTGTCGACGACGACGACGTCGACGCCCGCCTCGCGCAGCGCCGCCACGCGGTCCAGGGTATCCGGGGTGGTGCCGACCGCAGCGCCGACGCGCAGGCGACCGGTGGCGTCCTTGCTGGCGCGCGGGAACTCGGTGGCCTTCTGGAAGTCCTTGACGGTGATCATGCCGCGCAGCTCGCCGTCGGCGCCGACCACGAGCACCTTCTCGATGCGGTGCTTGTGCAGCAGGCGCTGCACCTCATCCTTGGGGGCGCCCTCGCGCACCGTCACCAGCCGCGACTGCGGCGTCATGACCGTCGACACCGGCGCGTCGAGCTTGCGCTCGAAGCGCAGGTCGCGGTGCGTGACGATGCCGACCACCTTGGCGCCGCTCACGACCGGCACCCCGGAAATGCCGCGCGCGCGCGTCAGCTCGATGACCTGGCGGATGGTCGCGTCGGGCGAGACCGTGATCGGATCGGCGATCACGCCGCTCTCGAACTTCTTGACGCTCGCGACCTCGCGTGCCTGCGACTCGATCGACATGTTCTTGTGGATGACGCCCATGCCGCCTTCCTGCGCCATGGTGATGGCGAGGCGCGCCTCGGTCACGGTGTCCATGGCCGCGGACAGCACCGGCAGGCCGATGCGGATGCGGCGGGTCAGCTGGGTCGAGAGGTCGACCTCGCGCGGCAGCACACTGGAGCGGGCGGGCACCAGCAGCACGTCGTCAAAGGTGAGCGCTTCTTCGAGAATTCGCATGGCGGCGTCCCAAAAAGAAGCGGTTCATTGTACGCACCGGGGGCGCCGGGGTAAACCTCCGCGTCGCGTCACGCCAGGGCCTGTTGACACCCCTGGGCCTGACAGGCCCTACAATGGGCCATGCAGGACCTGGGCGCCGCCGCCGGACGCGACATCTACAGCGTGGCTCGGCTGAACCGCGAGGCCCGGCTGTTGCTGGAGTCCGGGCTGGGCACGGTCTGGGTGCAGGGCGAGGTCTCGAACTTCTCCCGCCCCGGCTCCGGCCACTGGTATTTCACGCTCAAGGACCGGGACGCGCAGCTGCGCTGCGCCATGTTCCGCCAGCGCAACCTGCTGGCGCGCTGCACTCCGCGCGAGGGCCAATTGGTGCTGGCGCGCGGCCGCGTCAGCCTCTACGAGCCGCGCGGCGACTACCAGCTGCTGGTCGAGCAGCTCGAGGACGCGGGCGAAGGCGCGCTGCAGCGCGCCTTCGAGGAACTGCGCGCGCGCCTGGGCGCCGAGGGGCTGTTCGCCGCCGCGCGCAAGCGCCCCCTGCCCGCCGTGCCGGACCGCATCGGGGTCATCACCTCGCCCACGGGCGCCGCAATCCACGACATCCTGCACGTGCTGGCGCAGCGCTTTCCGGCGGCCGCCGTACTTGTCTACCCGGTGCCGGTGCAGGGCGCTGCGGCGGCGCCGGCGATCGCCGCCGCCCTGGACCTGGCCTCCGCCCGCGCCGAGTGCGACGTGCTGATCCTGGCGCGCGGCGGCGGCTCGCTCGAGGACCTGTGGGCCTTCAACGACGAGCGCGTGGCGCGCGCCTTGGCGCGCTGCAGCCTGCCAGTCGTATCCGCCATCGGCCACGAGACCGACGTCACGATCGCCGACTTCGTCGCCGACCTGCGCGCGCCGACGCCGAGTGCGGCCGCGCAACTCGTGGTGCCCGACCGGCGCGTCTGGCAGCAAAGGCTGGCCCTGCTCGCGCGGCGCTTCGAATCAGCCATGCAGCGCTCGCTGCTCGAGGCCGCCTCGCAATTGCGCGCGCGGCGCGAGCGACTCGGTCGCGCGCATCCGGGCGCGCGGCTGGGGCAGCACGCGCAGCGGCTCGACGAGCTCGAGCAACGCCTGCGGCGCGGGTTCGGAGCCCGGCTGCGCGCGACGGCAACGCAACTGGAGGCACAGGCGCTGCGCACCGCGGCGGCCGTGGAGCGGCTGCGCGCCGCGGGGCAGCGCGCGCTCACGGCCGCGGGCAATCGGGTCGAACTGGCTGCGCGCGCCCTGCAGGCGGTCAGCCCGCTGGCGACGCTCGAGCGCGGATTCGCGATCATGGCCCGGCCGGGCGGAGCGCCGCTGGTGCGCCGGGCGGCGGAGCTGCGTATCGGCGAGGACGTCGAAGCGCGGCTGGCCGACGGCATCGTCAGCGCCCGCGTCACGGGCAGGCGCTGAGTGCCCGCGCGCAGCGCCCTGGCACGCGCTGCCCCCGCCGCGGGCGGGCGCCGCGACCGGCGGCGGTCGATCGCGCTGCTGCTCCTGGCCTGCGGCGGCGCGGCGATGGCCGGCGCGACGCTGGCCAACGCCGCGGGGCTGCCGATAGCGCGGTCCGTGCCCGGCGGCGTGGCCCTCGTCGACGTGACCGCGGCGGTGGATGCCCTCGGTGACGAGCGGCCGCCACCGGTTCACTTCGGCGACGCTCCGGTCATGCTCCAGCAGCGCCGCGGCGCGCACGGCAGCGAATGGCTCGCCGTGGTCGGCATCCCGCTGTCGCAGCCGCCCGGCCACGCCGAGATCAGGGTCGGCGAGGGATCTCAGGCCGTGAGCCGCAGCTTCACGATCAAGCCAGCGCACTATCGCACGCAACGCCTGACGGTACCGCCCGCGCAGGTCGAGCTCTCGGACACGGACCTCAAGCGGGTCGAGGGCGAGCACGAGCGCATCCACGCCGCGCTCGCGACTTTCTCCCAATCCGCGCCCGAGTCGCTGCGGTTGGCGGCGCCGGTCGCGGGCAGGCGCTCGAGCTCTTTCGGCCTGCGGCGCTTCTTCAACGGCGCCGCCCGCGACCCGCACAGCGGCATGGATATCGCCGCGGCGGCGGGCACCGCCGTGCACGCCGCGGCGGCGGGCACGGTCATCGACACCGGCGATTATTTCTTCAACGGCAACACCGTGATCATCGACCACGGCTCGGGCCTGCTGACCATGTATTGCCACCTCGCGCGCATCGACGTGCGCCAGGGCCAGCCGCTCGCCGCGCGGGAGGTCATCGGCGCCGTGGGCGCGACCGGGCGCGTGACCGGCGCGCACCTGCACTTCGGCGTCACGCTCAACCGCGCTTTCGTCGACCCGGCATTGTTCCTGCCTGCCGTGGCTTCCGCTTCCCGGCCTTGAGCCGATCGTAGGGATTGGCGTCGGTCCGGAAATCGATGGCCACCGGCGTGGCGTACAGGTCGAAGGCCTCGCGGTACACGTTCGCGAGGTAGCGGCGATAGGCCTCCGGCACCGACACGGTCTGGTTGCCGTGCACGACGATGCGCGGCGGGTTGCGCCCGCCCTGGTGGGCATAGCGCAGCTTGATGCGGCGTCCCTTGACGAGCGGCGGCTGGTGGGCCTCGATGGCGCGCTCGAGCACCTTGGTCAGTCGTGGCGTCGGCATGGCGCGCATGGCCGAGTCGTAGCCGCGCACTACGTCGCGCGCGAGCTCGCCCACGCCGGTGCCGTGCCGGGCCGAGATGAAATGCTGCGGAGCGAAGGGCACGAAGTCGAGCTTGAGCGAGAGCTGGCGCCGGATCTCCTCGCGCTGTTCCGCCGGGATGCCGTCCCATTTGTTGATCGCGATCAGCAGCACGCGGCCGCGCTCGAGCGCCTGGCCCAGCACGCTCGCGTCCTGCTCGCCGACCTGGTCGTGGGCGTCGAGCACCATGACGACGACGTGCGCCTCGGCGATTGCCTGCAGCGTGCGCGCGACGCTGGCGCGCTCGACCGCATCGTCGACCCTGGCGCGGCGCCGCACGCCGGCGGTATCGACCAGCAGGAAGTCGCGGCCGTCGCGGCTGAAGGGCACCATGATCGCGTCGCGCGTGGTGCCGGGCTGGTCGCTGGCGATCACGCGCTCCTCGCCGAGCAGGCGGTTGACGAGCGTCGACTTGCCGACGTTCGGCCGGCCGATGACGGCGACGCGGATCGCGCTCGTGTCCTCGGCGGGACTGGCCTCGGCGTGCAGGCCCTCGAGCGCGGCGTCGATGAGTTCGCGGCAGCCCTGCCCGTGCGCGGCGGCGATCGCGTGCGGCGCGCCGATGCCGAGCGCCTGGAAGTCGGCCGCGACGATGTCGGCGTCCAGGCCCTCGGCCTTGTTGATCGCCAGCGTCACGGGCTTGCCAGCACGGCGCAGCTGGTCGGCGACGTAGCGGTCCTGGGGCGTCAGGCCCGCGCGGGCGTCGGCGAGGAAGATCACGCGGTCGCACTCGGTGACGGCCTTCTCGGCCTGCTCGCGCATCAGCGCCTCGACGCCGCTCGGCCTGTCGAGCAGTCCACCGGTGTCGATCAATACGCAGGGCACGGCGCCGATGCGGGCGTAGCCGTACTGGCGATCGCGGGTCACGCCCGGGATGTCGGCGACGATGGCATCGCGCGTCCGGGTCAGCGCATTGAACAGTGTCGACTTGCCGACGTTGGGCCGGCCGACTATTGCCACCACCGGAAGCATTGGCGCGCGACCCTCCTAGGGCCTGTTCACACTCAGGACGTCGATGCGGCCGTGCCCCGTTTTGCACAGGGCAAGGCGCGACGACCGACATGTACTTGCTGTACATGAGGGAGGAGCAACGCCGCCCTGTACAAAACGGGGCCGGCCCCGGAGGGTTGCGCTCAAAATGCTTTCATACGGCGTTGCTCGGCGCTTACGTGGAACAACCACGTGGCGCGCCTCGCGCCTTGTCTGAAAGCATTTCGAGCAGCAACGCATCGACGTCCTGAGTGTGAACAGGCCCTACCGTGCATGGTGCCTATTTCCACTGCGCCCGCCAGGCCTCGATCCTGCCGGTCTCGGTCTGCACCAGCACCAGGTCGCCCACCACGATCGGCGTGCCGATGATGCGCGCCCTGCCCTTGGCGCGGGCGATGAACTTGCCGTCGTCGCTGTCCAGCCAATGGATCACGCCCTTGTAGTCCGCCACCACGATGGCATCGCGCTGCAACGCCAGGCCCGTCAGCGAGCGGCGCTCCAGACCCTGCTGGCGCCAGCGCTCGGCGCCGCTGGCCCGGTCGAGCTTGATCACGTCGCCATCGGCGGTCGATACGTAGACGCCGAGGCCGTTGGCCGCGAGGCCGCGATAGCTCGAGATCTCGTGCGACCAGATCTCGAGGCCGGTGTCGTGCGCCAGGCGCACCGCACGGCCCTGGAAGGCCACCGCGAACACGTCGTCGCCGTCCACGACCGGCGGCGAGTCGATGTCGATCAGGCGCTGCAGCTCGCTGCTGCCGCGCGGTTGACCCACGGCGATGTCCCAGGCGGTGTTGCCGCCCGCGAGCGTGACCGCCATGAGCCGGCCGTTGTCGAAGCCTGAAATCACGAGTTCGCCCGCGACTACAGGCTGGCTGGTGCCGCGCAACGTCAGCCGCGGAACCTGCTGGTCGACGACCCAGCGCTGCTTGCCGCTCGCGGCCTCGAGGCCGAAGAGCTTGCCGTCGACGGTTCGCACCACGACGAGGTCCCCGGCCACCACCGGCGCCGCAAGCACCTCAGAGCTCAGCTGAACGTGCCAGCGATCGCTGCCGTCCTGCTCGGACAGCGCCACCATGGTGCCGTTGGTTCCGCAGGCCAGCACCAGGCCGCCGCCGGCCGCAGTGCCGCCGGACAGCGGCATCTTGAGCTGTCGCTTCCAGATACGACGGCCCTTGGCCAGCTCGAGCGCCACCACCTCGCCTGCCGAATTCGTGCCGTATACGCGCTGGCCATCGATCGCCGGCGCAAGGCCGAGCAGCAATTTCGGCTGGCCGTGGCCGAGCCCGACCGACCAGATCTTCTTGGGCTGGAAGCGCGCATTGATCTTGACCAGCTCGGTCGGCCGGTCTTCCTTCTTGGTCGTCGAGCACGCCGCCAGCGCCACGAGCGCCAGCGCGGCGGCCGCCACTGCCAGGGAACGCCGCACCGTCGGATTCTCAGGAGCGCGTGAGCGCATTGATCTTCAACGTCAGCAGGTCGCCGGCGCCCCCGCCGGCCCCGGCGCCCGCGCCTGCTTCCGACAGTGCCGTCTGCGCCTCGCGATAGGCCTTGAGCGCACCGTCACGATCGCCCTTGGCGAGCAGTGCGTCGCCGCGCACTTCGGCGTAGCGGCCGGCAAAGGCGCCAGGTTGGACGGCATTCAACGTCGCCAGGGCATCATCGATTCGGTTCTGCTCGATCTCCAGCCTGGCGACGCGCAGCCGCACCACCAGCTTCAGTTCGTCATCGCGCGTACCGGCCTCGACCTTCTGCAAGCGCGCGAGCGCGGCCGGCAGCTCGTTGTTCTCGACCTGCATGCGCGCCGCGGCGAGCTGTGCCTGGTCGGCATAGCCGGTATGGGGATGCGCCGCCGCGAGCTTGTCGGCTGCCGCGATGACTGCTGGCAGGTCGTTGCGCCCCATGGCCGTGAGCACCTGCTGGTACTGCGCCCCGGCCTCGAGCAGCATGGCCTCACGGTGCGCCTGCCAGCTGCGCCAGCCCCACAGGCCGCCGCTCGCCAGCACCACGCCGGCGGCCAGCCAGACCCCGTTCTGGCGCACCCAATTGCGCACGAACTCCCATTGTTCCTGCTCGTTCATGTACTCGTCCACGATTCCTCCTGCAGCATCTGCTTCACGCGTTCGCCAAGCCCCGCGAGCGCGCATTCGCTCTGACCGGTCTCGCGGCGCAATGGTTTCACGGCCACGACGCCGCGCTCGAGTTCGGCGTCCCCAAGGATCAGCGCCAGACAGGCCCCGCTGCGGTCGGCCCGGCGAAATTGCGTCTTGATGCTGCCGCCACCGAGGTTCAGGTGGACGCCGGCGCCGGGCAAGCTGTCGCGCAGCTGCTCGGTAACCTGCAGCGCCAGGCCCTCGGCGCGCGCGCCGCTGGCGATGACGTAAACCGCGGGGCTCGGGGCGGGCGGCACGCCGCCGGCCTGCCCTATCAGCGCCACCACGCGTTCGACGCCGAGCGCGAAGCCGATGCCCGGGGTCGCCTCGCCCCCGAGCTGGCTCACGAGGCCGTCGTAGCGGCCGCCGGAGCAGACGGCATCCTGGGCGCCGAGCGCGTCGGTCACCCATTCGAACACGGTGTGCGAATAGTAATCGAGGCCGCGTACCAGGCGCGGGTTTACGCTGTAAGGAATGTCGAGGCCGTCGAGCATGGCGCGCAATGCCGCGAAGTGTGCGCGCGAGGCCTCGCCGAGGTAATCGCCAAGCAGCGGCGCGCCGTCGATGAGCGCACGCATCGCCGGATTCTTGCTGTCGAGGATGCGCAGCGGGTTGCCCGCCAGCCGCCGCCGGCTGTCGGCGTCGAGCCCGGACTCGTGCGCGCGGCAGTAGTCGAGCAAAGCGGCCCGGTAGACTTTGCGCTCGGCGCTCGTGCCCAGCGAGTTGAGCAACAGCCGCACCCGCGCGATGCCGAGCCGCCGCCACAGCCGCGCGCCGAGCGCGATCAGCTCGGCGTCGACGTCCGGCCCCGGGAAGCCGATGGCCTCGACGCTGAACTGGTAGAACTGCCGGAACCGCCCCTGCTGCGGGCGCTCGTGCCGGAACATCGGCCCGGCGGTCCACAGCTTCAATCGCGCACCTCGCAGCAGGCCGTTGGCGATCACGGCGCGCACGATGCCGGCCGTCGCCTCGGGACGCAGGCTCAGGCTGTCGCCGCCGGTGTCGGTGAAGGTGTACATCTCCTTCTCGACGATGTCAGTGTGCTCGCCGATCGAGCGGCGGAACAGCTCGCTTGACTCGACGATCGGGACGCGCAGTTCCTCGTAGCCGTATTCGGCCAGCAGCGCGCGCAGCTCGCGTTCGAGGTGCTGCCAGGCGCCGATCTCGGCGGGCAGCACGTCGTTCATGCCGCGTACGGCTTGCAGCGGTTTGCTCAAGGCAGCGCCGTCGCCGTGCCGCCGGCGCCGAGCGTGATGCGCACGCGCTCGCCCGGCACGCTTGCGGGCAGCCGCACCGGCTTGCCCTCGATCGCCAGGGTCACGGACTCGACGTTGGCCAGGACCACGCGGAACGGCGGCACGCCGACGAGCTCCTGCGCCGTGCCGGCGTGGCCGAAGCCGAAGAACAGCCGCCAGCCGCGCGCGTCGTAAACCTCGGCCCAGCATTCGCCGCTGAAGGCCAGCTGCAGCCGGCGGCGCACCACCGCGACCGGTGGCGGCAGTTGTGCGGCATCCGGCGCTACGGCCGCCTGCGGCGCGGCGCCCACGGGCAAGGCTGCGGCTGCGGGCGTGGCCGCCGGCGCGGCCACCGGGAGCCCGGACAGCTGCGCGGCGGCCTGGGGCCTGGACCGCAGCGCCCACCAGGCAACGCCGCCGATCACGAGCGCGAGCGCCGCAATCAACGCCGGCACCGCGCGGATGCGTGGCTGGAAACGGGCGGACGCAATCCGGTGCATGCCAGTCTTCGAAAGGTCCGGCTGGAACTCGGCGTCGGGGAGCCTGGCGTAGAGCGCCTCGATGTCGGCCGGCGATTCACCGACCAGCGCGGCATAACGCCGCAGGAAGCCGCGCACGAACACCGTGGCGCCGATCGCGCGATGATCGCCGGCCTCGAGCGCGACCACGGTCTGCGGATCGAGCTTGAGCTGGTCAGCGACCTCATCGACCGACAATCCGAGCCGAGCGCGCGCGCGGCCCAGCCGCGCCCCGGCGCTGTCGGCATCCTTGGCGGCGGCCGCGACCACGCATCAATTCCTGGCACCCGTCATCTGTGCGAGGGCGTGGGCCTGGTCGCTGTCGGGAAAGTCGGACTGCAGCCGCCAGGCCATCTGCGCGGTGCCAATCGGGTCCTTGAGCTCGCGTGCCGCGCGCCAGCCGAACAGCAGCAGGTCCGGTGTCGGCGGGTTGACCTTCATGAATTCCGTGACGCGCCTGTAGGCATCGGCGGGGCGATGGTCCTTGAGGTCGAGGTCAGCGAGCTGCACCGCGGCCTCGGCGTAGTCGGGGCGCACCTGCAGCGCCCGCAGGAACAGCGGCCTGGCCTCGGCGTCGCGCCCGGCGCCGCGCAGGCACACGCCCGCGTTCGTGTAGGCCGCCCAGGGCGTGCGGTACAGCTGGTTGCGCGCCGCCTCCTGGAAGCGGCGCACGCCGTCGTCGACGCGTCCCGTGCTGCAGAGGAACACCGCGTAGTTGTTGAGCTGCTCCGGATCGTTGGGCGCCAGGTCGAGCGCGGTGCGATATTCCTTCTCCGCCTTCTGGTCTTCGCCCAGCCGGTGGTAGAGCATCGCCAGCAGGCCGTGCACCTGGGGATCGCGCGGCGATTGCAACTCGGCCCGCTCGAGCTTCTCCTTGGCGATCGGCAGGTTGCCCTGCTGCAGGTAGGCGGCGCCAAGCTGCAGGTTCGCCGTGCCGGCCGCCTGCGGCGATTCGCGCACCGTTTCGTTGCTCGTGGTCACGCAGGCGCAGGCCAGCCAGGCGCAGGTCGTCGCCGCCAGGATCGGGCGCAGCCTCATGCACGCAATCTCGCGCCGAGCCGTGCCGTGGTCCGGTCGCGCACGCGGCCGACGAGCTGGCCGCAGGCCGCGTCGATGTCGGCGCCGCGCGTGCGCCGCACCGTCGCCATGACGCCCTGCCGCAGCAGTTCGTCGTGGAAGCGCCAGATCGCGGCGTCGGCCGAGCAGCGGTAGGGGCTGCCCGGATAGGGGTTGAAGGGGATCATGTTGACCTTGGCGGGGCGCCCCGCGAGCAACCGTCCCAGCGCGCGCGCCTGCGCCGGCGCGTCGTTGACGCCATCGAGCATCACGTACTCGAAGGTCACGCTGCGACCGTTCTGTTCGTCGATGTAGTGCCAGCAGGCTGCAAGCAGCTCGGCGATGGGATGCACGCGGTTGATCGGCACCAGCTGGTCGCGCAGCGCGTCGTCCGGCGCGTGCAGCGAGACCGCGAGCGCGACGTTGCTGACGGTCGCGAGCTTGTAGATCTGCGGCACCAGGCCCGCCGTCGACAGCGTCACGCGGCGGCGCGAGAGGTCGAAACAGGAATCGTGCAGCATGATCTGCATCGCCGGCACCACGTTGCGGAAGTTGGCGAGCGGCTCGCCCATGCCCATGAACACGACGTTGGTCACCGGCCGGTCGCCGGCCGGCTCGAAGCCGAGTTCGCGGTTCGCCAGCCACAGCTGGCCGACGATCTCGGCCGTCGAGAGGTTGCGGTTGAAGCCCTGCTGCGCCGTGGAGCAGAAGGAGCAGTCGAGCACGCAGCCGACTTGCGAGGAAATGCACAGCGTGCCCCGGTCGGTCTCGGGGATGAACACCATCTCGAAGGCCTGCGTCGCGTCGGCCCGCAGCAGCCACTTGCGCGTGCCGTCCGAGGCCAGCTGCAACTGCAGGATCTCCGGGAGCCTGACCTCGGCACGCTGGGTCAGTTGCGCCCGGAACTCCTTCGCCAGGTCGGTCATGGCCTCGAACCCGGCCACGCCACGCTTGTAGAGCCAATGCTGGAGCTGGCGCGCGCGGTAGGGGCGCGAGCCCAGGCCCTCGACCCAGGCCTCTAGTTCGGCGGGCGGCAGCCCCAGCAAGTTGATCCTCGTATCCACGGCAATGCTCGGTGGCCTTGGGCTGCTGCCGGGCGAGATCAGCCCTGCTCCCTCGGACAAAGGTCGGTGCCGCTGAAGAAGAACGCGATCTCGCGCGCGGCGGTGTCGGCGGCGTCGGAACCGTGCACGACGTTGGCTTCGATGCTCTGCGCGAGGTCGGCCCGGATCGTGCCCGGTGCCGCCTTTCGCGGATCGGTCGCCCCCATGATATCGCGGTTGCGCACGATGGCGCTTTCGCCCTCGAGCACCTGGGCCACGATCGGTCCCGAGCTCATGTAGCGCACGAGATCGCGGTAGAACGGCCGCTCGCGATGCACTTCGTAGAAAGCCTCCGCCTGCGCGGTCGACAGGCGCAGCATGCGGGCGGCGACAATGCGCAGCCCGGCCTGCTCGAAGCGGCGGTAGACCTCACCGATCAGGTTGCGTGCCACGCCGTCCGGCTTGACGATGGAAAGGGTGCGCTCGAGCGCCATCGGCGGTACTCCCAGGAAATTGAAGCCTTAGGGCCTGTTCACACTCAGGACGTCGATGCGGCCGTGCCCAGTTTCGCACAGGGCAAGGCGCGACGACCGATATGTACTTGATGTACATGAGGAAGGAGCAACGCCGCCCAGTGCGAAACTGAGCCGGCCCCGGAGGGTTGCGCTCAAAATGCTTTCATACGGCGTTGCTCGGCGCTTACGTGGAATAACCACGCGGCGCGCCTCGCGCCTTGTCTGAAAGCATTTTGAGCAGCAACGCATCGACGTCCTGAGTGTGAACAGGCCCTGAGGGAAAAGGCCGGGGAGTTTAGCCGTTCCGGGCCTGATCCAGCAATCGCAAGGCTGGCGGAAGTCCCCGGAAGCTAAAGGTTTTTCTACAGTGTGAAACTCTCGCCGCAGCCGCACTCGGCCTTGGCGTTGGGATTGTCGAACTCGAAGGACTCGTTCAGGCCCTTGCGGACGAAGTCGACCCGCGTGCCGTCGAGGGCCGGGAAGCTGGCAGCGTCCACATACACCTTAACCCCCTGGTCCTCGAATACGAGGTCGTCCGGCGCCGCGGTGTCGGCGTAATCGAGGACGTAGCTGAAACCCGAGCAGCCCGTAGCCTTGATCGACAGGCGTAGGCCCAGGCCGTGGCCGCGGTGGGCCAGCTGGTTGCGGAAGCGTTCGGCGGCCGAGGGGGTCAGTGAGATGCTCATGGGGGCCTCAGGTAGTCAGTGCCCCATTGTACTACCCTTGTCTACTGCCCTTGGGTCCCGGCCTTGCCGGCGGCAGCCAGGGCCGCCCTCAGGGCGTCCTCGACCACCAGCAGGCGCGTCAGCCGATCCAGGGGCACGCCCAGTTCGCGCGCCCAGTCCTCAGGTCCCCCGATCCCGGGTTCGAGCCAGGGGCGCCCCTTGAGCCTGCCCACGAGCCGGTCGCAGACCGCCATGGTATGGGGGCAGCCGTAGACCTGGTGCTCGGCCTGCTCGATCAGCGGACCGGAGGTTTTCAACATAAATCGCACCCAGGTGCCCTGCTCGCGCGCCCCGGCTTCGCCGCTGACGGCCGGGGCGGTGCCCGCCGTAGCCGCAGCCGCAGGGGCGTCAGCGGCGGCCTGCAGGCGCAGTACCTCCCGGCGCACCGCGCCCACGGCCAGGTCGATGTCCGCCGCCTCCGTGGCGCGGCCCAGGCTGAAGCGCAGCGAGCTCTGCGCGGTCTCGCGATCGCGCCCGAGAGCCCGCAGCACGTAGGAGGGCTCGTCGCTGTCGGAATTGCAGGCCGAGCCGGTGGCCAGGGCGAGTTCCGGCAGGCCGAACAGCAGGCTCTCGCCCTCGATGCCGGCGAAGGAGACATTGAGGATGCCAGCCAGGGAGTACGCCGTGGGGCTGTTCAGCAGCGCGCCCGGGAGGCTCCCGAGCCCGGCCCACAGCCGCTCGCGCAGGGCGGCCTGGCGCGTCGTCTCCGCGGCCATCTTGGCGGCGGCGAGTTCGCAAGCCAGCCCGAAGCCGACGATCTGGTGCACCGGCAGCGTGCCGGAGCGCAGCCCGCGCTCGTGGCCGCCGCCGAACATCAGCGGCTGCAGCCCGACGCGCCGTGAAGGCTGGACGTAGAGCGCGCCAATGCCCTTCGGGCCGTAGAGCTTGTGCGCGGTGAAGGACAGCAGGTCGATGCCCATCGCCGCGACGTCGATCGGCAGCTTGCCGGCGCTCTGTGCGGCGTCGACGTGCAGTGCGGCGCCGTGGGCGCGGCAGATCGCGCCGAAGGCGGCGACCTCCTGCACGATCCCGGTCTCGTTGTTGGCGTGCATGAGCGAGACCAGCACCGTCTCTGGCCGCAGCGCGGCGCGCAGCTGAGCCGGGCTGACGCGCCCACCATCCGCCGGGGTCAGGAAACTGACGGCGAAGCCCTCCCGTTCGAGCTGGCGGCAAGGATCGAGCACGGCCTTGTGCTCGGTGCGCGAGGTGATCACGTGCGGCGGCGCGGTGTCCTTCGCGCCCTTCGCTCCCGCCGCCCCTGCCGCGCGCGCACCGCGTGCAATGCCGAGGATCGCCAGGTTGTCGGCCTCGGTGGCGCCCGAGGTGAAGATGATTTCCTGCGGGCGCGCGCCGACCAGGGCCGCGACCTGCGCGCGCGCCGCCTCGACGCGCGCACGGGCCGCGCGGCCGTAGGCGTGCGTCGAGGCCGGGTTGCCAAACACGCTCCCCGCGCACAGGCACTCGGCCATGGCAGCGGCCACGCGCACCTCGACCGGCGTGGTCGCGGCGTAGTCGAAGTAGACCGGCTCCGCGCTGCTCACGCTGGTCCCGCCCCTGCGCGACGGCGGCGCTGCTCCACGGCCGTGAGCAGGCCGCGCAGGATGTTGGCCTCGTTGGCGTCGAGCTCGGCGCGCTGCAGGAAGCGACGTATGCGGTTCATGAGGTTGGTGCCCTGCTGGGTGCGGTCGCGGAAGTCGATCTGGTCCAGCACCGTCTCGAGGTGGGCGTAGAGCCGTTCCATCGCCGCCGGGTCGGCCAGCGGCTGCTCGCGACGCGGTTCGTACACGGGTTCGGCGCGGGCGCGGAAGATTTCGTAGGCGACCACCTGCACGGCCATGGCCAGGTTGAGCGAAGCGTAGGCGCTGCCGGTGGGGATCCGCAACAGGGCGTGCGCCGGCGCCAGGTCGTCGTTGCTGAGACCGCTGTGCTCGCCGCCGAACACCACGGCCGCCGGAGCCTGCGCGCTCTCGGCCACGAGGCGCGCGGCGGCGGCGCGCACGTCGAGCACGCGGTAGTAGTGGTCGCGCTCGCGCGCGGTGCTGGCCAGCACCAGGCCGCAGCCGGAGAGCGCCTCGGCCAGCGTCGCGCACACCCGCGCGCGCGCCAGGATGTCGTCGGCTCCGGAGGCGCGCGCCGTCGCCTCCGGGTGCGGGAACTGCCGCGGCCGCACCAGCACCAGCTCCCCGAGCTCCATGTTCTTCATGGCGCGCGCGGCAGCGCCGATATTTCCAGGGTGCGAGGTGTCGACCAGGACCAGGCGGATCGGCGGCGGCGGCATAAGGGATGCTATTCTAGTTCACGATGCATCCGTTGCTGAACATAGGCGTACGCGCCGCGCGGCGCGCCGGCGAGGTCATCGCGCGCAGCATCCCGCGGCTCGACAGCATCGAGATCCACGCCAAGGAGCGCCACGACTACGTCTCCGAGGTCGACCGCGCCGCCGAGCAGGAGATCATCAGCATCATCCGCCACCATTACCCCGAGCACGCCGTGCTGGCCGAGGAGAGCGGCGCCAGCGGCGAGCACGAGGTGCGCTGGATCATCGACCCGCTCGATGGCACCACCAACTTCCTGCACGGCTTCCCGGTGTACGCGGTCTCGATCGCCTGCGAGGTGCGCGGCCGGCTCGAGGTCGCCACGGTCTACGACGTGCTGCGCCAGGAGCTGTTCACGGCCACGCGCGGCGCCGGCGCGCAGCTCGACAGCCGCCGCATCCGCGTCAGCCAGCGCCGCGGCCTCGAGGGTTCGCTGCTGGCCACGGGTTTCCCGTTCCGCGCCAATGCCAACCTCGACAGCTACCTCGCGATGCTGCGGCTGCTGATGCCGCAGGTCGCGGGCGTGCGCCGCGCGGGCTCGGCCGCGCTCGACCTGGCCTACGTCGCCGCCGGCCGCGTCGACGGCTTCTGGGAACTCGGGCTCAAGCCCTGGGACACCGCGGCCGGGATCCTGCTGATCACCGAGGCAGGCGGGCACGTCAGCACGCTGGCGGGCGAGGAATATCGCGACGGCGGCGACATCTGCGCCGGTACGCCCAGGATCCACGCGGCGCTGGTGGCCGCGCTCACGCCGCTCGTCGCCACAGCCAGGGACGGTGTAAAGTCGGCGGCCACGGCGGGGGCCGGACCACGCAGCACGGGGATAGCAGGCTCATGATAATAAAGACGCGAATTCACAGGGAGAGCGCATGAGCCTGTTCCGCACCAGACCGATCGACGTCAACGCCAACACGGGACTGAAACGCTGCCTTGGCGCCTTTGACCTGACCATGCTCGGCATCGGCTGCATCATCGGCACCGGTATCTTCGTCCTCACCGGAGTGGTCGCCGCGCAGCACTCGGGCCCGGCCATCGTCCTGTCCTTCATCCTTTCCGGTATCGCCTGCGCGTTCGCGGCGTTGTGCTATGCCGAGCTCGCTGGCGCGATCGGCGGCGCCGGCAGCGCCTACGGCTATGCCTACTCCGGGATCGGCGAGCTGATCGCGTGGATCATCGGCTGGGATCTGATCCTGGAATACGCCGTTGCCACCTCCACCGTGGCCATCGGCTGGTCCGGCTATTTCGGCAAGATCCTGGAATTGATCGGCGTGCACCTGCCGCACGCACTGACCAATGCCCCGCTCGACGGCGGCATCGCCAACGTGCCGGCCATGGTCATCGTGTTGTTGTTGTCGGGGCTGCTCTCCATCGGTGTCAGCGAATCGGCCCGGTTCAATACCGTGATGGTGTTCGTAAAGCTTACCGCGGTCGTCGTCTTCATCGCGGTTGCCGGGCCGCACGTCAATCCGGCCAATTGGCATCCATTCATTCCGCCGCAGGTCACGGACGCTGCCGGCCAGTCGCATTTCGGCCTGGGTGGTGTCCTGACCGGCGCCTCGCTCATCTTCTTCGCCTACATAGGCTTCGACGCGGTTTCCACCGCCGCAGAGGAAACGGTCAATCCGCAGCGCAACCTGCCGATCGGCATCATCGCTTCGCTCGTGATCTGTACGGTCCTTTACATCGTGGTGTCCGGCATCCTCACCGGGGTCGTGCATTACGACCAGATCGACGTCAAGGCGCCGATCGCCGATGCGCTCAGGCAGCTCGGCATCGGCTGGGCGGAAGCCCTGATCTCCATTGGCGCGCTGGCCGGCATTACCACCGTCATGCTGGTGCTCTATTTCGGCCTGACCCGCGTGGTGCTGGCGATGTCGCGGGACGGGCTGTTGCCGACGCCAATGGCCAGGGTCAATCCCAGGACCCAGACGCCGGTGCGCCTCATTATGGGATCCGGCGTCGCCATTGCCCTGATAGCCGGCCTGTCGCCGATCGGCAAGGTGGCTCAGTTGGTCAACCTGGGCACGCTCTCGGCCTTTTTCCTGGTATGCGCCAGCGTCATCGTGCTGCGCAGGACCCGCCCGGAGCTCAAGCGCCCGTTCCGCACACCGTGGGTTCCGTTGGTGCCGCTCCTCGGGATGGGCTTCTGCGCATTCCTCATG
The DNA here is from genome assembly GCA_963778855.1 of uncultured Gammaproteobacteria bacterium. GTDB lineage: Bacteria > Pseudomonadota > Gammaproteobacteria > Steroidobacterales > Steroidobacteraceae > FEN-1191. Next base: position 177,410 of record CAVZWC010000003.1, read on the forward strand.
GCGGGACTACCGGCGATCACCTGGGAAGCGTTTTTCATCTGGTCCGCGGCGGGGCTCGCGATCTACTTCATTTACTCGTACCGCCACAGCGAACTGGCCAAACAGGGCTGACCGGCGGCGCGCCGCGCGCGCTGGCTGACGCCTGGCCGCGACCCTAGGGCCTGCTCACACTCAGGACGTCGATGCGGCCGTGCCCAGTTTTGTGCAGGGCAAGGCGCGACGACCGATATGTACTTGACGTACTTGAGGGAGGAGCAACGCCGCCCTGTGCAAAACTGGGCCGGCCCGCCTGTAAATGTGCGTTGTCGTTGAATTTGGCATTTATACCGGCACGAACGGGGGTTACGCTCAAAATGCTTTCATACGGCGTTGCTCGGCGCTTACGTGGAACAACCACGCCGCGCGCCTCGCGCCTTGTCTGAAAGCATTTTGAGCAGCAACGCATTGATGTCCTGAGTGTGAGCAGGCCCTAGTGCGGGTGCCGCCGCGCATCGAGCAGCTTGCGCAGGCGGATGTTGATCATCTCCACGACCACGGAGAAGGCCATCGCGAAGTAGAGGTAGCCCTTCGGGATGTGGAACTCGAGCGCCTCGCCGACCAGCGCCACGCCGATCAGGATCAGGAACGCGAGCGCCAGCATCTTCACCGTCGGGTGGTGCTCGACGAAGCGCGAGATCGGTCCCGACAGCCACATCATGACGATGATCGCGATAACGATCGCGGCCACCATGACCGGAACCTGGTCGGGCCGCGCCAGGCCCACGGCCGTGAACACCGAGTCGAGCGAGAATACGATGTCGATCAGCGCGATCTGCACCACGATCGCGGCGAAGCTGGCGTGCGCGCGCGCCTGGCGCTGTTGGGCGGCGCCCTCCATCGTGTGGTGGATCTCGAGCACGCTCTTGGCGAGCAGGAACAGGCCGCCGGAGGCCAGGATCAGGTCGCGGCCCGAGACCGGCTCGCCAAGCAGCGTGAACCAGGGCGCCGTCAGCCGCGTCAGCCAGACGATGGAGAACAGCAGCGCGATGCGCGTGAACATCGCCAGCGCCAGGCCGACGACGCGCGCCCGCTTCTGGCGGCGCGCCGGTAGCCGCCCGACCAGGATCGCGAGGAAGATGATGTTGTCGATGCCGAGCACGATCTCGAGCAGCGAGAGCGTCGCGAAGGCGATCCAGGTGGCTGGTTCAGCGAGCATTGACGTCATCGACGGGCCCGCGGGGCTTCAGGGCTGTGGCACGCGCTTGGGCTATGGCAGCGCGTCGACCGGCTTCTTGACCGAAGTGGGCAGCAGGTGCTCGGCCTTGAGGCCGCAGTCGAGCGCGATCGCGCTCGAGATGTAGATCGAGGAATAGGTGCCGGCAAGGATGCCGATGATCAGCGCCTCGGAGAAGCCCTTGAGCGCCGGGCCGCCGAGCACGTACAGCGCCACCACCACGATCAGCGTCACGACCTTGGTCATGATGGTCCGCGACAGCGTCTGGTTGATCGACTGGTCGAGCACCGCGACCGGCGCGAGCCGGCGGCTGGCCTCGAAGCGCTCGCGGATGCGGTCGAACACGACGACGGTGTCGTTGAGCGAGTAGCCGATGACGGCCAGCATCGCCGACACCACCGGCAGGTCGAAGGAGGTCTGCGAGAGCGAGAACACGCCCAGCACCAGGATCGGGTCGTGCAGCACCGCGAGGATCGCGCCCAGCGACAGGCGCCAGGTGTGGAAGCGCAGCGCGATGTAAAGGAAGATCAGCACCAGCGTCGCGAACAGCGCCTTGACGGCGCCGCTCTTGAGCTCATCGCCGACCTGCGAGCCGACCACGTCGAGGCTCGTGACCTCGGCCTTCGGATCGATCGCGTGCAGCACGCCCTCGACGCGGCCGCGGATCGCCTCGCCGCCCTGGCCCGCCTGCGGCGGCAGCCGGATCGCGGCCTGGCGCGCGGAACCGAGGTACTGCACCTGCGGCTCGCGGAAGCCGGCTCCGGCCAGCCCGGAGCGCAGCGCGTCGAGGTTCACGGCACCGGAGAAACCCGCCTGCACCTGCACGCCGCCGGTGAAGTCGACCGCCAGGTTGAGGCCGCGCACGAAGAAGGAGCCGATCGCCAGCGCCACCAGCGCCAACGACAAGCCGTACCACAGCTTGCGCGTCGACATGAAGGGGAAGCTGGTCGCCTTTCTGAAGAATTCCACGGCGCTTTCCTCAACCGATCGCCAGGTGCTCGAGCTTGCGCCGCCCGCCGTACATCAGCGTGATCAGCGCCCGGCTGCCCAGCAGCGAGGTGAACATCGAGGTGGCGATGCCGAGCGTCAGCACGACGGCGAAGCCGCGGATCGCGCCGCTGCCGATGACCCACAGCACCAGGCCGGCGATCAGGGCCGTGACGTTGGAGTCGAAGATCGCCGAGAAGGCCTTGTCGAAGCCGGCGCGGATCGCCGCCTGCGGCGTCACGCCGTTGCGCAGCTCCTCGCGGATGCGCTCGTAGATCAGCACGTTGGCGTCGACCGCCATGCCGACCGTGAGGATGATGCCGGCGATGCCGGGCAGCGACAGCGTCGCGCGCAGCATCGACAGCAGCGCCGTCAGCAGCACCACGTTGGCCAGCAGCACCAGGTTCGCGACCCAGCCGAAACGCTGGTAGTAGAGCGCCATGAACACGAACACCGCCAGCATGCCGATCACCAGCGCCTGCACGCCCATGCGGATGTTCTCGGCTGCCCAGGCTCGGGCCGATGGTGCGCTCCTCGACGGCGAAGATCGGCGCCGACAGCGAGCCCGAGCGCATCAGCAGCGCGAGCTCGCGCGCCTCGACCGCGGTCAGGCCGGTGATGCGGAACTGGTTCGACAGCACCGCGCGGATCGTCGCCAGGCTGATGATCTTCTCGGTGGTGACGTCGTGCTGGGTCTTCTGACCATTGACGGTGCGGGTCTCGCGGCTCTTCTCGATGTAGACCACGGCCATGCGCCGGTTGACGTTGAGGCGCGTGTTGCGCAGCATCGAATCGCCGCCCTGGCCGTTGAGCGTGACGTTGACCTCGGGGCCCTCATTGCCGACGCTCGAGGTCGCGTTGGTGAGCTGGTCGCCGGTGGCGATGAGCTCACGCTTGAGCAGCACCGGGCGCGCTTCCATCTCGTAGAGCTTGGAGCCGAGCGGCGCGCGGCCGCGCTGCTTGGCCTCGGCCGCGCTGTTCTGCGAGTCCTCGAGCCGGAACTCGAGCGTCGCCACCTTGCCGAGGATGTCCTTGACCTCGGCGGAGTTCTGCACGCCGGGCAGCTGCACGTTGATGCGGTCGATGCCCTGCTGGGCGACGATCGGCTCGGAGACGCCGAGCTCGTTGACGCGGTTGCGCAGCGTGGTGATGTTCTTCTGCAGCGCGTAGTCCTGGCGCGCCTTGATCTGGGTCGGCGTCATCTCCATCAGCAAGGTCGGCCCGGCGTCGCCGCTGCCGATGCTGAAGGTCAGCTCGGTATTGCCCTTGCGCAGCGCGTCGCGCACCGCGCCGACGTCGGCGCCCGCCGGCAGCGTGATCCGCAGCGCGTTGGGGATGCTGCTCTTGCTGCCGATGTAGGTCGTGATGTCGCTGAACGGCAGGTTGGCGGCGGCCAGGGTGCGGCGGAAGCCCTGGTCGTAGCTCTCGAGCAGCTGCGCCACCGCGCCGTTGACGTCCACCTGGTAGAGCAGGTACAGGCCGCCGCGCAGGTCGAGGCCGAGCGGCATGGGCCGCAGCCCGAAGCGGCGCAGCACGCCCGGCGCCCGCGAGGCCGTGGTCAGCGCCGAGATGTAGTTGGCGGCGAGCGTGTCGTTGACGGCGTCGCGCGCGCGCAGCTGGTCGGCGACGCTGGCGAAGCGCACCACGAGCTTGCCGTCGTCGAGGAATGAGGCGCGGAACGGCGCGCTGTGCGCACCCAGGGCCTGCTCGACCTCGCGCTGCGCGAACGCGTCCAGCGGCAGCCGGTTCTTGCGCGCCACCTGCAACGCCGGGTCGGTGCCGAAGAAGTTGGGCAGCGCGAACAGCAGGGCCAGCAGCATGACGGCCGCCACCAGCAGGTATTTCCAGCGCGGGAATTCCAGCATGGACCGGCCTCAGGCGCCCTTGAGCGTGCCTTTGGGCATGAGCTGCGTGATCTGGGCGCGCTGGACGCGGATGCGCACGCCGTCGGCGATCTCGAGCGTGACGAACACCTCGCCGACCTCGGTGATGCGCCCGAGGATGCCGCCGGAAGTCACGACCTCGTCGCCCGTGGCCAGCTTCGCCAGCATCGCCTGCTGGTCTTTCATGCGTTTCTGCTGCGGGCGGATCAGCATGAAATAGAAGATCGCGACGAACACCACGAGGATCAGGATCTGGCTGAAGCCGCCGCCCGCGGAGCCGCCCGCCGCCTGGGCATATGCTGGTGAAATGAGGAAGTCCATTGGCCTACCTGTCGACTGTTTGCTTACCTTACCAAGCCCGCCGCTACCAATCCCGGGCTGCGAAAAAGCGCCGCATTATGCCACAGGCGCCGGCAGGCGCCGCGGAATCGCCAAAATCCGCGCCGCGAGCCCGGCGAACGTTCCGCCGGCGATCGCCGCCCGGATCTGCCGCATGAGCTCGAGGTAGTAGTGCAGGTTGTGGACCGTGCCGAGCACCACGCCGAGCACCTCGCCGCAGCGATCCAGGTGCCGCAGGTAGGCACGGCTGTAGCGCCGGCAGGTGCCGCAGGCGCACTCCGGGTCGAGCGGACCGGTGTCGCGCTGGAAGGCGGCGTTGCGGATGTTGACGACGCCGGCGCTCGTGAACAGGTGGCCGTTGCGGGCGTGCCGCGTCGGCATCACGCAGTCGAACATGTCCACGCCACGCTGCACGGCGGCGACGATGTCGTGCGGGTAGCCGACGCCCATGAGGTAGCGCGGGCTGCCGGCCGGCATCAGCGGCAGCGTGTGCTCGAGCACGCGCAACCGTTCCTCCTCGGGCTCGCCGACCGCGAGGCCGCCGACCGCCAGGCCGGCCCAGTCGCGCTTAAGCAGGGCTTCGAGCGAGGCGCTGCGCAACTGCGGGTACACGCCGCCCTGGACGATGCCGAACAGGTCGCCGGGCGGCGCGTCGCGGTAATAGTGCGCGTGGCCGCGCTCCGCCCAGCGCATCGAGCGTTCCATCGACTCGCGCGCCTGGCGCTCGGTCGCCGGCCAGGCCGTGCAATCATCGAAGGCCATGGCGATATCGGCGGCGAGTGCGCGCTGCACGTCCATCGAATCCTCGGGCCGCATGTACACCTCGGCGCCGTCCACCGGTGAGCGAAAGCGCACGCCGTCCTCATTGATCTTGCGCAGCGTGGCCAGGCTGAACACCTGGAAGCCGCCCGAGTCGGTCAGGATCGGGCCCGGCCAGCCCATGAACCCGTGCAGTCCGTCGCGATGCAGGGCCACGACCTCGGCGCCCGGTCGCAGCGAGAGGTGCAGCGTGTTGCCGAGCACGATCTGCGCGCCGAGCGTTTCGAGCATCTCCGGCGTCATGCCCTTGACCGTTCCGTAGGTGCCCACGGGCATGAAGGCCGGCGTGTCGACGACGCCGTGCGGCAGCGTCAACCGCCCGGCGCGCGCCGCGCCGTCGCGGTGCAGCAGCTCGAAGCGCAGCCTCATGCGCGCGCTCCGGGCGCGGGCCAGACCAGCATCGCATCGCCGTAGCTGAAGAAACGGTAGCTGCGCTCGACGGCGTGGCGGTAGGCGGCGCGCACCGGCTCGAGCCCGGCGAAGGCGGCCACCAGCATCAGCAAGGTCGAGCCGGGCAGGTGGAAGTTCGTGACCAGGCCGTCGACGACGCGAAAGCGGTAGCCGGGCCTTATGAAAAGCGTCGTTTCGTCGCTGCCAGCGCGCAGGGCCGCAGCGGCGGATTCCGGCGCCGCCGCTGATTCGCGCGCCGCCGACCCCGGCGCGCAGGCCGACTCGAGCGCGCGCGCCACCGTGGTGCCAACCGCGATCACGCGCCCCCCGGCGGCGCGCGCCGCAGCGACCGCGGCCACGGTGGCCGCCGGCAGCTGGTACCACTCGGCATGCATGACATGTTCCTCGAGCCACTCGCTGCGCACGGGCTGGAAGGTGCCGGCGCCGACGTGCAGCGTCAGCATGGCGCTGTCGATACCGCGCTGGCGCAGCGCCTCGAGCACGCCGGCGTCGAAGTGCAGGCTCGCGGTCGGCGCCGCCACCGCGCCCGGTACGCGTGCGAACAGGCTCTGGTAGCGTTCGCGATCGGCAGCCTCGGGCGCGCGCATGATGTAGGGCGGCAACGGCACCGCGCCCCAGCGCTCGAAGAAATCCACGGCCGGCTCGGGCAGCTCCAGCTGCCACAGGTCGGCGCGCCGCGCCAGCAGCCGCAGCGGGCCGCCCGCGCTCGCGAGCGTCTCGCCCACGCGCATCGCGTTGCTGGCGCGCGCCTGCACCAGCGCCTGCTGGCCGGGCAGCGGCCGCTCGAGCAGCAGCTCGACGCGCCCGCCGGAAGCGCGGCGCGCCGCCAGCCGCGCGGGCAGTACGCGGGTATCGTTGAACACCAGCAGGTCGCCGGGCAGCAGCAGCGCCGGCAGCGCGCTGAACTCGTGGTCGGAGCACAGGCCCGTGGCGCCGTCGAGCACCAGCAGCCGGCTCGCGGAGCGCTGCGGTAGTGGTACTTGCGCGATCAGCCCCGCGGGCAGTGAATAGTCGAAATCGCTGCGCCGCATGCGCTAGGGCCTGTTCACACCCAGGACATCGATGCGGCCGCGCCCAGTTTTGTACCGGGCAAGGCGCGACGACCGATATGTACTTGATGTACATGAGGGAGGAGCAACGCGGCCCCGTACAAAACTGGGCCGGCCCCGGAGGGTTGCGCTCAAAATGCTTTCATACGGCGTTGCTCGGCGCTTACGTGGAACAACCACGCGGCGCGCCTCGCGCCTTGTCTGAAAGCATTTTGAGCAGCAACGCATCGACGTCCTGGGTGTGAACAGGCCCTTATCCGCCGATGGTGGCCTCGCTCGGAGTCGAACCGAGATGGGCAAGCCCGGTCGATTTTGAGTCGACTGCGTCTACCAGTTCCGCCACGAGGCCGTGGGCAATACGAGTACGATACCCGAATCGGTTCCAGCATCGCCACCATGCCCAGCCTTAAGTTCTGCCCAAATTGCGGCTACGGCCTCGAGGTCCGCATTCCGGCCGGGGACCAGCTGCCGCGGGCGGTCTGCAGCCACTGCGGCGCCGTGCACTACGAGAACCCGCGCGTCGTCGTCGGCTGCGTACCGGAGTGGCAGGGGCGGATCCTACTGTGCCGGCGCGCGATCGAGCCGCGGCGCGGATACTGGACGGCGCCGGCCGGCTTTCTCGAGATCGGCGAGTCGATGCAGGCCGCGGCCGCGCGCGAGACCGCCGAGGAGGCGCTCGCCCAGGTCGAGGTCGGCTCGCTCCTGAGCGTCGTCAACGTGCTGCACGCGGCGCAGGTGCACGTGATGTTCCGCGGCCGGCTGCGTGATCCGGCCCACGGTGCCGGCGTCGAGAGCCTCGAGACCGGCCTGTACACGGAAGCCGAGATTCCCTGGGACGAGATCGCCTTTGCCAGCGTGCGCTTCGCGCTCGAGCACTACTTCCACGACCGGCGCGCGCACGCCGAGGACATCCACTTCCACGACATCGTGCGCCCGCCGCATGCGCCACCGGCGCGCTGAATGTCAGGGAAGCTCTGCAAGCTGACGTGGGCGCTTGCACTGGCACCGGGCTTTGGCACAATAGCGCGTCCCCTCGCTGGCTTTGGCATGAGCCCCGTCCCGGGGCCGCTGCACAGCCGCGGCGCGGTTACCTTGGAGCCCAGATGACCTTCGTCGTCACCGAAAACTGCATCAAGTGCAAGTACATGGATTGCGTGGAGGTCTGCCCCGTGGACTGCTTCCACGCCGGGCCGAATTTCCTCGTCATCGACCCGGACGAGTGCATCGATTGCACGCTGTGCGAGCCCGAGTGTCCGGCCGAGGCGATATTTTCCGAGGAGGAGCTGCCGGCGGGTCAGGAGCAGTTCACGGCGCTCAACGCCGAACTCGCGAAATCGTGGCCGGTGATCACCGAGCGCGGCACGCCACCCGCCGACGCCAAGGACTGGGACGGCAAGCCCGACAAGCTCAAGCTGCTCGAGCGCTGATCAGCCCCTGCCGGGCTGCGCGTCTTCCTGCAGCAGCTGCAGCATCTCGTCCGGCGGCGCGTAGCCCGGCAGCAGCTCGCCCTTCTCGGTCACGATTCCCGGCGTGCCACTGACGCCGATCAGCTTCCCGAGCGCGTACTGATCGGCCACCGGATTGGGCTTGCAGACCGCGGCCTTGAGCGGCGTGCCGAGCTTGGCTGCGGTCAGCGCCGCACGCCGGTCGGGCGAACACCAGACCTGCTCGGCCTTCGACCAGCTCTCGGTGTTCGGTCCGGTGCGCGGATAGAACATGTAGCGCACCTTGACGCCGAGGCGGTTGTAATCGGCAATCTGCCGGTGCAGCGCACGGCAGTAGGTGCAATCGACGTCGGTGAACACGGTGATGGTGTATTTCGGCGCCGGCGGCGCGAACACCACCATCGAGGATTCGGGCACGCCGCCCAGCAGCGCCAGCCGCAGCTCGCGGCGGCGCGCATCGCTGAGGTTGCTGGTGTCAGCCAGGCGGTAGAGGTCCCCGGCGAAACCATACTTGCCATCCGCGGTCACGTACACGAGCTCGGCCCCGTGCCGCAACTCGTAGATGCCTGGTATCGGCGTGCCGCGCAGATCCTCGGGTTTGGTGCCCGGAATGCGCGCCGCCACGGCGGCCAGTTCTGCCGCGGTAGGCTCGGGGGCAGCCGGCGCGCTGGCGGCGGCGCCGGCGGGAGCCGCCGTCGGCGTCAAGGCGGCGCCCACGGCCAGCCCCGTGATGCCGAGCAGCGCGGCGACGCACCAGAGCAGGCGATGGCGGGAATTCATGGTGGCAATTCTAGCAGAACGGGGCCCCGTCAGACGGTGGAGCGGCCCCCCGGAATCCTAGCCGCGCGGATGATGCTCGGCGTGCAGGTCCTTCATGCGTTCGCGCGCCACGTGCGTGTAGATCTGCGTCGTCGACAGGTCGCTATGGCCGAGCAGCATCTGCACCACGCGCAGGTCGGCGCCATGGTTCAGCAGGTGCGTGGCGAAGGCGTGGCGCAAGGTGTGCGGCGAGAGCCCGTGGTTGACACTGGCCTTGCGCGCGTAGCGCTTGATGATGTGCCAGAAGGCCTGGCGCGTCATGCGGTCGCCACGACGCGTGGGGAACAGGAAGTCGGTGCTGCGATCGCTCAGGATCTCGGCGCGCGGGCCGGCGAGGAAGGAGCTGAGCCAACGCACCGCCTCTTCGCCGAGCGGGATCAGGCGCTCGCGGTTGCCCTTGCCCAGCACCCGCAACACGCCCTGCGTCAGGTTCACCTGGTCGACGCGCAGGCTGACGAGTTCGGAGACGCGCAGGCCGGTCGCGTACAGCACCTCGAGCATGGTGCGATCGCGGTTGCCGAGCGGGTCGCTGACCAGCGGCGCCAGCAGCAGCGCCTCGACCTCGGCCTCGGTCAGCGACTTCGGCAGCGAGCGGCCGATGCGCGGCATGGCGATCTGGGCGGTCGGGTCCTCGTGCACGATGCCCTCGCGCATCAGGTAGCGGTAGAAGCGGCGGAACGAGGACAGCTGCCGCGCGGTCGAGCGCGGGCGCGAGCCGCCGGCGGCGCGCGCGGCGATGAAGGCCAGCAGGTCGCCGCGCCCGGTGCGCGCCAGCACCAGGTTGCGCTGCGCGAGCCAGCGCGACAGCGCGGCCAGGTCGGCGCGGTAGGCGGCGAGCGTGTTCGGTGACAGGCCGCGCTCCATCCAGACCGCGTCGAGGAAGCGACCGATGATTGGGTCGACGGCTTCTCCGGCCGGCTCTGTGCTCACTGTCGCTGGTCTGCTCAAGGCGATTCCCTGTGCGGAGACGGATTGCCTCAGGCGCTCAGTATGCAAACTCGGGACCGTGCGGCGATGTGATGGGACTCACAACCACGGCAACCGTTAATATACGGAGAACTGGATCACACAAACCTTGGCTGATACCGCAAATTGCCGCGCGCGGACGGGCATTCCGCGGCGCACCACGCGCGCAATCCTGCTGCTGCCGCTGCGCCTCGCCTACGCGGCCTACGCGGCGGCCGTGTTCCTGGCCTGCGCGCTGCTGGCGCTGCCGCCGCTGGCGATCCTGCCGACGCTCTCCGGGCGCCGCCGGCTCATACGCCGGGTGGGGCGCACGGTACTGACGCTGATCGGCATGCCGGTCCGGGTGCACTGGCAGGGGCCGCTGCCCGATCCCTGCATCGTCGTGGCCAACCACAGCAGCTACCTCGACGGCGTGGTCCTGGCCGCGGTGCTGCCGCCGCGCTTCGACTTCGTCATCAAGCGCGAGATGGACTCGGTGCCGCTCGCAGCGTTCCTGCTCAACCGGATCGGCGTGCAGTTCGTGACGCGCGGCAACCGCGCCGGGAGCCTGCGCGACGCGCTGCGCGTGATTCGCAGTGCGGCCGGTGGCGGCTCGCTGGCCTTCTTCCCTGAGGGCACCTTCGAGCCGCATCCCGGCCTGCTGCGCTTCCACACCGGCGCCTTCGCCGCGGCCGAGCGCGCCGGCGCGCCGGTCGTGCCGCTCGTCATCTTCGGCACGCGCCACTGCCTGCCGCCCGGGGGCATCCTGCCGCGGCCGGGCCGCATTGAGGTGCAGACGCTGGCGCCAATCCTGCCGGTTCCCGGCCATCCTGAATGCGCCGCGAACTTGCGCGACGCCGCGCGCGCCGCCATTCTTGCCACCTTGGGCGAGACCGGGAATGTGGGAGCGGAAGGATGAGCTCGGCCGAGCGGGACGTAATGGAATACGACGTGGCGATCGTCGGCGCCGGGCCGGCCGGGCTGGCCTGCGCACTGCGATTGCGGCAACTGCAGCCCGGGCGCACGGTCTGCGTGGTCGAGAAGGCGGCCAGCCTCGGGGCGCACTCGCTGTCCGGGGCGGTGCTCGACCCGGTGGCCCTCGACGCCCTGGTTCCAGACTGGCGCGCGGCGCCGCCGCCGGTGTGCGTCCCAGTCGCGCGCGACGAGTTCCGGTTCCTGACCGAGGGTGGCAGCTACCGGCTGCCGACGCCGCCCCAGCAGCGCAACCACGGCAACTTCATCGTCTCGATCTCGCAACTCGTGCCCTGGCTCGGCGCCAAGGCGGAAGCGGCCGGGGTCGACATCTTCACGGGCTTTGCGGCCGCGGACGCGCTCATCGACGCGTCGGGCGCGGTCAGCGGCGTGCGGCTCGGCGACATGGGGCGGACGCGTGACGGCGCCGAGGCGCCGAACTACGCGCCGGGCGCCGAGATCCACGCACCGATCACGGTGCTCGCCGAGGGCTGCCGGGGCAGCGTAAGCAAGCAGCTCATCGCCCGTTACCGGCTCGACGCCGAGCGCTCGCCCCCGACCTTCGCGCTCGGCTTCAAGGAGCTCTGGCAGCTGCCCGCGGGCCGCGGCAGTCCCGGCCTGGTCCAGCACACGATTGGCTGGCCAATGCCGCGCGACACCTTCGGCGGCGGGTTCATCTACCACCTCGACGCCGACCGCGTCTACGTCGGCCTCGTGGTCGGCCTCGACTACCGCGATCCGCGCTTCCAGCCCTTCGAGGCCTTCCAGCAATTCAAGCACCACCCGAGCGTGCGCGCGCTGCTGACCGGTGGCGAGGCCATGGCCTACGGTGCGCGCTCGATTGCCGCCGGTGGCGCCCAGGCGCTGCCGTGCATGGAGATGCCGGGGGCGGTGTTGATCGGCGACGCCGCCGGCACGCTCGACGCGGCGCGCATCAAGGGCATCCACCAGGCGATGCGCTCGGGGATGCTGTGCGCCGAGCATCTGGCCGCGCGCGGCACGGTCACCGGCTTCGACGCCGCGTGGCGTGCCTCACCCGGCGGGCGCTCGCTGCACGCGGTGCGCAACATCAAGCCAGGCTTCAAGCACGGCCTGTGGCTGGGCCTCGCCAACGCGGCGCTCGAAACCGCGCTGCGCGGCCACACGCCCTGGACGCTGCGCCACGCCGCGAATGACGCCACCCTGCGACACCTCGACGACCACCCGGCGCCGCCGCAGCCCGACGTCGAGCGCACGCTGCCGCCGCGCGATCGCACCGCGGCCGTGTACCTGGCCTCGACTGCGCACGACGAACAACAGCCGGTGCACCTGCACGTCGCCGACACCAGCGTCTGCGTCGACCGTTGCACGCGTGAATTCGGCAATCCCTGCACCCGGTTTTGCCCGGCCGCCGTCTACGAGATGGTCACCGGCGAGGACGGCAGCCGCCGGCTGCAGATCAATGCCGCCAACTGCGTGCACTGCAAGGCCTGCGACATCAAGGATCCGTACCGGCTCATCACCTGGACCACGCCCGAGGGCGGGTCAGGCCCGAACTACCAAAATCTTTAAGTGGCACCGGCGAGCGACCTGAACGCACTCTACGGGTGCGAGCTGCAGCTGCGCGGCTGGAGCGGCGACGACGCCCAGCGCGGCGCGGTCGCGCGGCTTGAGCGGCTGCGCGCGGAGCTGCTGGCGCGCCAGGCGCGACTCGGCCTGTACGCGCGGCTGCGCCGGCGCTGGTGGCCGCAGCCGGGCGACGCGCCGCGCGGCGTCTATCTCTGGGGCAGCGTGGGGCGCGGCAAGACCTGGCTCATGGACCTGTTCTTCGACGCGCTCGGCCCGGTCGCGCGCCGGCGCCGGCACTTCCACCACCTGATGCGCGAAGTGCACGCCAGCCTCGCGACCATACAGCGGCGCCAGGATCCGCTGCGCGTCGTGGCGCGGCGCATGGCACGCCAGGCCAGCCTGTGGTGCATCGACGAGCTGCAGGTCACCGACATCGCCGACGCCATGCTGCTGGGCGGCTTGCTGGACGAGCTGTTGCGCCAGGGCGTGGCGCTGGTCGTTACCTCGAACCTGCCGCCTGCCGGACTCTATCGCGACGGCCTGCAGCGCGCGCGCTTCCTGCCCGCAATCGCGCTGCTCGAGGAGCGGCTCGAGGTGCTGCAGGTGGACGGCGGCACCGACTACCGGCTGCGCCAGCTGCGCCAGTTGCCGATCTACGTCCGCGGCGACGAGGCCGCGACCGCGGCCCGGCTCGAGGCGCTTTTCACCGAGCTCGCCGACCCCCACGCCGAGAGCGCCCGCCACGTCGAGATCAACGGCCGCCGCCTGCACGCGCAGCGCCGCGCCGGTGGCGTGATCTGGTTCAGTTTCACCGCGCTCTGCGAGGAGGCGCGCAGCGCCGCCGACTACGCCGAGCTCGCGCAGGACTTCCACACCGTGTTCCTGGGCGGCATCCCGGTGCTCGGCGCGTCGCGGGACGACGCCACGCGTCGCTTCATCAGCCTGGTCGACGAGTTCTACGATCGCGGCGTCAAGCTCGTGGTCTCGGCGGCCGCCGATCCGCCCGAGCTTTATCGCGGCGAGCGCCTCGCCTTCGAGTTCCGTCGCACCGCGAGCCGGCTCGCCGAGATGCAGAGCGAGCAGTACCTCGCCAGACCCCATTTGAAATCAATGGATTAACTCAATATGTTAGGATCTCGCGATGGTCGAGCAGTCTCGATGAGCGCGCCGCGGAGCGTTTCCGTCCGGCACCGGCGGCTCGCAACACGGTTGCTGCGCTCCTGGCGCATGGGCCTGCCGCAGGCCGAGTGGCGGGCGGCCGGCGCCGCCAGCCTCCGGGCCGCGGCCGAATCACAGGTGCAATTTGGCGCACGGCGCAGCTCGCGGCAGACGCTGCTGCGCGTCTATAGCCCGCCGCTCGAGGCCGCGGCCGGCGCCAGCTACTCCGTAGTCGAGCTCGTGGTCGACGACATGCCCTTCATCGTCGACACGCTGAACCTGGCGCTGGGCGATGCCGGCTACGGGGTCCAGCTCAACGTCCGCCCGATCCTCGGCGCGGTGCGCGGCGCGAACGGCCGGCTGCTGCACTTCCGCGAGCGCCGCGGGCGCAAGGCCCCGGCCAGCGAGTCCTGGCAGTACCTGCGCATCGATCGCGTGCCGAGCGCGCAGGAATGCAACGCACTGCGTCGCCGGCTGGCCGCGGTGCTGCGCGACGTGCGCCTCGCCTGCGAAGGCTGGCAGGCGATGCGCAGGTCCGCGCTCGTCGTGCGCGAACAGTTGCTGCGCCAGCCGCCGCCGTTCCCGGCGGCCGTGGTCGCCGAGAGCGCGGCGCTGATCGCGTACATGGAGGACAACCACTTCACCTTCCTCGGCTTCCGGCGCAGCCGCCTGCGCCGCCGCGCCGATGGACCTCACCTGGAACCGATTGCGGGCACGGCGCTCGGCATCATGCGCGCCATGCACGCCGCCGAACTGGTGCCGCTGCGCGCCAAGCGCGAGCTGCTCGTGGTCACGAAGGCGGATCGGCGCTCGACCGTGCACCGTCCGGGTTACCTCGACTGCATCATCATCAAGGAATACGACCGCCGCGGCCGCATCACCGGCGAGGCGCAGTTCCTGGGCTTGTGGACCTCGAACACCTACCACGCCGACCCACGCACCGTGCCGCTCTTGCGGCTCAAGGTCGAGCGCGTCGTGGCTGCATTTCCGTACCGGCCGTCGAGCCATGACAGCAAGCGGCTGCTGAGCATCCTCGACAACCTGCCGCGCGACGAGCTGTTCCAGGCCTCGACGGGCGAGCTGCGGCGCTGCGCGCGCGCGGTGCTGGCGCTCGAGGAGCGTCCGCACAACGTCTGCCTGGTGCTGCGCCGCGACGAGCTGCGGCGGTTCTGGTCCTGCCTCGTGTACCTGGCGCGCGAACGCCTGGACCGCGAGGCCCTTGGCCGCATCGAAAGCGTTCTCAAGCAGGCGCTCGGCGGCGGCCAGACCGATTCCGCGCTCGCGGTCGGTGACGCGCCGCTGGCGCAGCTGCACATCACGGTGCGCATCGCCGCCACCGATCCCGCGCTGCCGGTGAACCGGCGCGCGCTCGAGCGCGAGCTCGACGCCACGCTCGTCACCTGGCGCGACCGCCTGCGCGAGGCGCTGCGCGCCAGCCACGATGAAGCCGAGGGCGCCACGCTCGCGCAGCGCTATGCACACGCGTTCCCGGCGGCGTACCAGCAGGATGCTACGGCGGCGCAGGCGGTGCAGGACATCGCCGACCTGGGCAGCGCCGCCGCGCGCGGCGCCGGGCGGCTGCGATTGCGGCTGCCCGCCGACGCCGGGAAGGCGCGCGCGCATTTGCGCCTGCTGCGCCACGGCGAGCCGCTGCCGATCTCCGAGGCCTTGCCAATCCTCGAGAGCTTCGGCCTGCGCGTCATCGCCGAGCGGCCCTATGAGCTGCGTCCCGCCGGCGGCGGCGCGCTCTGGATACAGGACTTCGAGCTCGAGACGCCGGGCTTGCACGCGGCCGACGCCGAGGCGCTGGAGGCGCAGCTCAACATCGCCTACACCGCGGTGCTCGCGGGCGCACTCGACAGCGACGGATTCCACCGCCTGATCATCAGCGCCGGATTGACCGTGGCGCAGACCCGGGTGCTGCGCGCCTGCTGCCGCTACCTGCTGCAGACCGGCCTGCCCTTCAGCCAGCAATACATGGAGCGCGTGCTGCACAGCCATTCGCACATCGCCCGCGAACTCTGGCGGCTGTTCGACCGGCGGCTGAACCCGGTGGCCACCGACCGCCACGACGCGCGCGAGGCAACCGCGCTCGAGCGACGCATCAACCATGCGATCAGCGAGGTGCGCAACCCCGACGACGACCGCATCCTGCGCGCCTTCCTGGCGCTCGTGCACGCCATCGTGCGCACCAACTACTTCCGCGACCACTCCAATGCGGCGCCGCTGGCATTCAAGCTGCTGCCGTGCCTGGTGCCGGGGCTGCCCGAACCGCGGCCCGAATTCGAGATCTTCGTGCACGGCACGCACGTCGAGGGCGTGCACATGCGTCGAGGCCGGATCGCGCGCGGCGGCATCCGCTGGTCGGAGCGTCCCGAGGACTTCCGCACCGAGGTGCTCGGGCTCATGAAGGCGCAGCACGTCAAGAACACGCTCATTGTGCCGGTCGGCGCCAAGGGCGGGTTCGTCGCCCGCCGGCTGCGCCCCGGCGCTCCGCCCGACGAGCGCGCGCGCGAGGTGCTGGCCTGCTACCAGGCCTACATCCGCTGCCTGCTGCAGCTGACCGACAATATCGTCGACGGCGAGGTCGTGGCGCCGCCGCAGGTGCGGCGCCGCGACGGCAACGATCCGTACTTCGTGGTCGCCGCCGACAAGGGCACGGCGAGCTATTCCGACGTCGCCAACGCGATCTCGGCCGAGTTCGGCTTCTGGCTCGGCGACGCCTTCGCCTCGGGCGGCTCGGCCGGATACGACCACAAGAAGATGGGCATCACGGCGCGCGGCGCCTGGGAATGTGTCAAGCGCCACTTCCGCGAGTGCGGCGTCGACATCATGCGCCAGCCTTTCACGGTCGCCGGCATCGGCGACATGTCCGGTGACGTGTTCGGCAACGGCATGCTGCTCTCACCCCACATCCGCCTGCAGGCCGCCTTCGACCACCGCCACTTGTTCATCGATCCCGATCCCGATCCGCGCCGCAGCTTCCGCGAGCGCATGCGGCTGTTCCGCCTGCCGCGCTCGAGTTGGGCCGACTACGACCGTAGCTGCCTGTCGCCCGGGGGCCTGGTCCTCGAGCGCGCGCACAAGTCGGTGGCGCTGACGCCGCAGGCGCGCGCGCTGCTCGGACTCGAGCACGAGCGCGTGACTCCGCAGGAAGTGGTGCGCGCGGTGCTGCGGCTCCCGGTCGACCTGATGTGGAACGGCGGCATCGGCACCTACGTCAAGGCCAGCGACGAGAACCACGCCGAGATCGGCGATCGCGCCAACGATGCGGTGCGCATCAACGGCGCGGAGCTGCGCGCGAAGGTGTTCGGCGAGGGCGGGAATCTCGGCTGCTCGCAGCGCGGGCGCATCGAGTACGCCCAGCACGGCGGCCGCATCAACACCGACTTCGTCGACAACTCGGCCGGCGTCAACACCTCCGACATCGAGGTCAACCTCAAGATCATGCTGGCCGGCACCGCCGGCGGCCCCGCGCCGAAGGGCGCACGGCGCCGCGCGCTGCTCGCCGGCGTGACCGACGAGGTCGCGGCGCAGGTGCTGCGCAACAACTACCTGCAGAGCCAGGCCATCAGCCTGCTCGAGCAGCGCAGCGTCGGCGACCTGGGCCAGCACCAGCAACTGCTGCGCGTGCTCGAGCGCGACGGCGAGCTCAACCGCGCGCTCGAGTTCCTGCCGAGCGATTCCGAGATCGACGAGCGCATGGTGCGCGGCCAGGGCCTGACGCGCCCCGAACTGGCGGTACTGCTGGCCTACGGCAAGATCGCGCTTGACCGCTCGCTGACCGAGGCCGACATCGCCGACGATCCCTACCTCGCCGGCGAGCTCGGGCGCTACTTCCCGCAGCGCTGGCGCCGCCGCTTCGCGCGCCGCATCGCCGCGCACCGGCTGCGCAGCCAGCTCATCGCCACCACTACCACCAATAGCATCCTCAACCGCATGGACCCGGGCTTCGTGACGCGCATGGCCGCGCAGACCGGCGCCGAAACCGCTGCCGTGGCCCGCGCCTACACGATCGCGCGCGACAGCGCCAACCTGCGCGAGCTCTGGCTCAGCATCGAGGCCCTCGACAACCGCGTGCCGGCGGCGGCGCAATACCAGTCGCTGCTCGCCACCAGCGACTACGTTGAGCAGCTCACGCGCCGGCTGCTGCTGGCGCGCCATGCGCGCAAGCACACCGACATCGGCGCCGAGGTCGCGCGCCTCAAGCCGGCGTTCCAGGCCCTGGAGCGGCTGCTGCCCGCGGCGCTGCCGGGAATCGCGCGCGACAACTACCGCGACATCTGCGCCCAGCAGCTCGCGGCGGGACTCCCGGAAGCGCTCGCCAACCGCCTGGCCGCCCTGATGCCGCTGCGCGCGACGCCCGACATGGCGGCGGTCGCCGACGAGCTCGGCCGGCCGCTGCCGGTGGTCGCGCAGCAGTACTTCCAGACCGCGGCGGCACTCGGCATCGACTGGCTGGCCGACGCCATCCGCCGCCTGCGCACGACCGGCACCTGGCAGGCCGTCGCCCGCGAGCGGCTCTATACCGCCTGCCTCGACGGCCAGCGCAACCTCGCCGCGCGCGCGCTGCGCGAGCGCGCCGGGGACGGTGCCGCGCGCGAGCGCTGGATCGAGCGCCTTGGCGCCCCGGGACAACAGTGGCTGCTGACGCTGCGCGAGCTGCGGGTCAGCGCGGCGCCGGACCTGGCGGCGCTGATGGCCGGCGCCGAGGCGCTGCGCAACCTGGCGCAATAGCGGGCGCGCCAGGCCATCATCCAAGGAGACATCGTGCCCGGCAAGTTGCTGCTTGTGCGCCACGGACAGAGCGCCTGGAACCTCGAGAACCTGTTCACGGGCTGGACCGACGTCGACCTCTCGGCCCAGGGCGTGGACGAAGCGCGCCGCGCAGGCGCCGAGATCGCGCGCGCGGGCCTGTCGCCGGAGTACGTGCTGACCTCGGTGCTCAAGCGCGCGATCCGCACCGAGTGGCTCATACTCGAGCGGCTCGACCTGATGTGGCTGCAGGTAGCGCGCGATTGGCGGCTCAACGAGCGCCACTACGGCACGCTGCAGGGACTCGACAAGGCGCAGACTGCCGCCGCCTACGGCGAGGCGCAGGTGCGCATCTGGCGGCGCAGTTTCGACATCGCGCCGCCGCCGCTGTCGGCGGACGACCCGCGCCACCCGCGCTTCGACCGGCGCTACGCCGGTGTCGCCGCGGCCGATTTGCCGGCGACCGAATCGCTCAAGGACACGCTGGCGCGCGTCAAGCCCTGCTGGGAGCAGTGCATCGCGCCGCAGTTGCGGGCCAACCGCCAGGTCATGATCGTCGCCCACGGCAACAGCCTGCGCGCGCTGGTCATGATGCTCGACCGGCTGTCGGCCGAGGCGATTGTCGAGCTCAACATTCCCACCGGCGTGCCACTGCTGTATGAATTCGACGCCGCGCTGCAGCCGCTGTCGAGCCGCTACCTCGGCGACGCGGCGGCGGTCGCCGCGGCGGCCGAGGCCGTGCGGCGCCAGGGCGAGGCGCGCGCCTGAGGCGCCTCAGCGGCCCGAGGGCTGCAACATGCCGGCCGCCGCCCAGCCGTCGTAGCGTCCGCGGTGGCTCGCCGCCAGCTCGCGGAACTCACGCGTCATGGCCTGCATCTCGGTCACTGAAATCCGGATCGCCTTGCGCGCGTGCAGCGTATAGCGATCGCCGCGGTCGGGTGCGACACGCTTGAAGTCAACGGCGAATTCGCGCGCACCGAGCAGCGTCTTCAGTTGTTCGCAAGCGGCTTCGTCCGGCAGGTCGAAGAAGAAGTCCACCTCGTAGGGCCGGAACAGGTCGCCGCCCTGGGCTCGCAGGTTCTTGACCAGGCGCTCGTCCCAGTCGTGAGCGCGCTGCGCGCTGAGCCGGCGCACCGTCAGGTAGACGCGCACCACGGCCACGAGCGCCGCGAGCACCAGCAACCAGGCGGCCCACTGCATGAGATCACCGGCCGCGGGGTGCGGCTACTCCTCGGGGGCGATCGCGACGCGCAGCCCGTCGAGCGCGCCCACGAGCTGGATCTGGCAGGACAGGCGCGAGGTCGGGCGGAACGAGCTCAGGTCCCTGAGCATGTCCATCTCGTCCGACATCGCGGGCGGGAGCTTCGGCACCCAGGCCTCGTCGACGTAGACATGGCAGGTGGCGCAGGAACACATGCCGCCACAGATCGCGGTCACGCCGTCGTCCATGTCGCGCAGCGGCTCCATGAGCGAAGTGCCGGCAGGGGCATCGAGCTCGCGCTCGACGCCGTCTCGATCGATGACGCGCAACCGGGGCATCCACGACTCCAGGGGCCAATTCGGGGCGCGCTAGTTTGCCGATCGGCCGCCGCGGATGCCAGTGCCCATGGCGGGATCCTCGCCCCGGGCCCGCACCCAGAGCCAGCTCAGGGCCTCGTAGACCTGGATGGCCGCGCCGAGCCGCCGGGGCGCGTCCGCGCCGGCCAGTCCTGCTGCGGCGAGCCACGAGCGCGCCCGGGGCCGCAGCTCGGGATGGTAGGCGAGCAGGCATCCCAGGTCGTAGAGGGGATCGGCGACCTGGGCGTATTCCCAATCGAGCAGCCAGAGCGCCGTTCCCTCGAGCAGGTTGGCCGGCGCGAGGTCACCGTGAATGATGGCCGGGCCACGGCCGCCGGCGGCCACTTGCCGCGCGGCTGCTTCCACACCGTCGACGACGGCCTGCGCGCCGCTGCGCGCGGCCGCGGCGGGATCCAGCCGCTGCAGGTACTCGCGCGCGTAATGACCGGGATCGAAGGGTGCCACTCCGGCCGGCGCGCCGAGCGCGTGCAGTTGCGACAGCCGCGCCCCAAGGCGCTCGAGCGCCTCGGGCTGCTCCAGGTCGGCGGCGATCCAGCTGCGCCCCTCGAGGAATTCGCTGACTTGGGCGCCGAGCCCCGCCGCGCGGCGCCGCACGTGCGGCGCGAGGCCGGCGGCGGCGGCGGCATCGTGCACTTGCCGCTCGCGCTCGCGGTCGACGCCCGGGCGGCGCCAGGCAGGGCCGTCGATCCGCAGCACGAAGCGTCCCTGCGCCGTGTCGACGCGCCAGCTGTCGTTGACGGTTCCGCCCGCCAGCCGCTCCAGCCGCAGCGGCGCCGCGCCGTACTCGAGCCCCGGGACCAGCGCCAGCGCGGCGGCGCCCGGTGTCGTTGCGGCTGCGCCCGCCGCCGTCACGGCGGCTGCCGTCGGTAGCGCCGCCGCCAGCTGCGCAGGCCAAGGGCGGAGACGATGATGTAGGCCACGAACAGCCCGGCCGTGTAGCGCAATCCCTGGCTGATGAACAGCCCCACCATGATCGTGTCGGCGAAGATCCAGTAAATCCAGTTCTCGAGCACCGAGCGCGCCAGCAGCCAGGTCGCGACCAGGCTGGTCCAGGTCGTCAGCGAGTCGAGCACGGGCCAGGCCGCGCGCGTCTCGGCGGCCAACAGCCGCGCGCTCAACACGCTCGCGACCAGGATCACGAGCGCCACCGGCAGGTGCCGGCGCAATGGCCAATGGTGGATGCGCCCCTGCTCGTGCTCAGCGTTGCGCTTCCAGCTGAACCAGCCATAGACGGACATGCCGACGTAGTACATCTGCAGTAGCGACTGCATCGGCAGCCGCGCGCGCGCCATCAGCACCACGTAGATCGAAGAGCTCAGCGCTCCGGCCACCCAGCCCCAACGATTGCGCCACAGGATCAGCAGCACGTAGACCAGCCCCAGTGCCACGGCAATGAACTCCTGCCAATGCGCCCGAACGGCGTCCAGCGCGGCGCTCAAAGTTCCCATCGGAGCGTCACGCCGAGCTGCAGGGGATCGCCGTTCTGGATGTAGGACTTGACCGGGAAATCCGGCGGCTCGAGGCCAAAGTAATAGCCCTGGACCTCGTAGTGTGCATCGAACAGGTTGTGCGCCCAAAGGCTGAGCTTCCAGGACCGGGCTTGCCAGCCGACCCTGAGGTTGACCAGCGTACGTGCGGTCGCCTGCTGGTCGTTGCTCGAGCTGAAATAGAAACCATCCTGCGCCTGCAGGTCGGCACGGGCGAAGAATCCTGCCGGGTGCTCCCAGGCCGGGCTCAGGGAAAACTGCCAGGCGGGCGCGAAGGCCTGCGCGCGACCTCGCAGGTCGAGGCCATCGTTGACGTAGCCGAGGAAGCGCGTGCGCTGCACGGCCGCCGTCGCCGCCAGCGTCCAGTGCGGCAGCGGCCGCCAGTGCAGCTCGCCCTCGAGCCCGACGTTGTCGCCATGGGCCGCGTTGTCGGTATAGAACACGTAGGTCAGCGGATTGTCGGCGAGCAGCTGGCGGGAATTGTAGACCTGCATCGAGGTGCGCCGCATCGCGTACACGTCGGCGCGCAATTCGAGCCTGGCCACCGGCGCGTGCATCTGCAAGCCGAACTCGAGGTTCCACAGGCCCTCCGGGTCGAACTCGCGCTGCGCGGTCTCGATGCCGGAGCCGATGTTGAATCCGCCCGCCTTGTAGCCGCGCGCGAGCGTGGCGTAGTAGCGCTGCTGCGCGTTCGCGGCCCACGACCATGACAGATTGCCGCCGCCGAGCCAGTTGCTCGAGTGCGGGAAGGGCGCGTCCGCGGTGTCGGCGTAGTCGGCGCCGTGCTGCTCGGCGCGCAGCCCAAGCGTGAGCGTGCCGCGCTCGGCCATCAGCAGGTCCAGCGAGCCGTAGAGCGCGGCGTTCGTGGACTTGAAGTGGCTGTAGAGCGTGCTCTGGCCGGGGCCGTAATACTGGTCGTTCCAGGAGTCGAGCTGGGTGTCCTCCTCGCGCAGCTGCAGCACGTAGGCGCCGAGCGTGGGCCGCAGCTGCCCGGCGGCCAGCGCCGCGCCGTCACCGAGGAAGCGCAGGTCCTGCGCCAGCGTGCGACGCGTGCGGCTGTGGCCTTCGAAATAATCGTAGGGCGCGTTGCTGCCCCAGAATGGATCGTTGGCCCAGTCGCCGTCGAATGAGTATTCGATGTCGGAACTGGCGGCGCTCGTGACGCTGAGCCAGCGGCCATGATCGGTCGTGCCTTCGAGCCGCAGCGAGGCGCCGGTGGAGCGCTGCGAATCGCGTCCCGGCTGGTTGGAGCGCGTGATGCGCGTGTTGTCGACGGACCAGGCGTCATAGCCATTGCCAAGGTCCGCGTACAGCAGCGTCAGCAGCGCCTGCAGCCGTGGCGTGGGATCCCAGGCCAGCTTCCCGCGCACCGTGGACTCGTCGTAGCCGTTGGTGTCGGTGCGCTGCAGGTAGACGTTGCGCCGGAATCCATCGCTGCGGTAGCGCTGCGCGGCGAGCCGCCAGCCGGCGGTACCGTCATCGCGCCCATCGCCCGCCACGAATCCCAGCGCCGCGGTACCGTAATCGCCGGCCGTGGCCTCCGCGGCGAGCTCCGGGGCGCGGCCCGGGTCGCGGCTGCGCACGCTGATGAGGCCGGCGAGCGCGTTGGCGCCGTAGACCGTCCCGCTTGGCCCGCGCAGGACCTCGATGTGATCGAGATCGAACAACGTCGCGGGCATGCCGACGCCGGAGAAATCGATGTCGTCGATCAGGAAGCCGACCGAGGGATTGGGCGCGCCCTGGTACTGCTCGGTCTCGCCAATACCGCGCAGCTGGAAATAGCGCGGCCGCGAGGTGCCGGAGGCCCAGTTGAGGCCCGGCACGAGGCCGAGCACGTCCTCGAAGTGCTGCACTCCGGCCGCCTGCAGCGTACCCGCATCGAGCACGGTCGCGCTCTGCGGCAACTCGGCCAGTGGCGTTGCGCGCAGGCTGGCGCTGATCACCACTTGCTCGAGCGCATCGCTGCCCGACGCGGGCGCGGCGTGCAACGCGAGCGGGGTCAGCGCCGCTGCGAGCGCGCAAGACATGAGCAATCGGCCTGCAGAATCCAACACCTGCTCCCTACGCCGGTACTAGCCGGATCAGGTTCAACGGGTTTGCCGGTCCATCCGGCATCTCAGGCCCTCGATGCGCAGGGCCACCCCAAGGTTCAGCCCTACTATCCATGGCCGCGCGCGTCGTGGCAAGGGCGGCGGCGGCGCGCACTTCGCCGCCGGGCCCGCTGGCCGCCGCGCTACCATGGCCATCCGGGCCTGGGGCCCGGGCCAGGACCGGGACCATCGATGAGCAGGAAATTGCGGATCTTCCGGGTCGATGCTTTCAGCGAGCGGCCGTTCACGGGCAATCCCGCCGCGGTGGTGATGGACGCGGAACTCCTGGACGACGGCGCAATGCAGTCGATCGCGCGCGAACTCGGCGGCGTCGACACGGCCTTCGTGCTGCCGCCGGATGGCGCCGATCACGACCTGCGGTTGCGCTTCTTCACGCCGCGCGCCGAGGCCGGATTCATCGGCCACGCCACGCTCGCGGCGCACGCGGTACTCGAATTCATGGACCGGCCGCCGGCGCCGCGCCAGAAGCAGCGTGGTGGCATCGTGGAGATCGAGCGTCTCGAAGGGGTGCCAGGCCGGCGCTACGCCTTCAGCCAAGCGCCGCCCCCGGTGCAAGGCCCGCTTGCAGCCGAGGTGTTGGCGCCCATGCTCGAGGCGCTTGGCCTGCACACCGATGAACTCGATCGCGGGCTGCCCGCGGTCGTGGCCGGGAGTGGCAGCACGCGCGCGCTGGTCGCCGCACGCTCGGGCGCGACGCTCGCGCGGCTGCGGCCCGATCTCGCGGCGCTCGCGGCGCTGTCGGCGGACGGCGGCCCCGCCGGATTCTTCGTCTACACGCTGTCACCGGCGGTGGCGGACTGCGACACCGAGGCGCGCATGTTCTGCCCGGCGATCGGCATCGCCGAGGATCCGGTCAGCGGCAATGCGCACGCGATGCTCGCCTCATACCTGCATTCCGTGGGCCGGTGGCCCGCGACCGCGCGCCAGCTCGAATTCACGGCACGCCAGGGCCACCATATCGGGCGCCCGGGCTCGCTCGTCGTCGGCGTGGAAGCCGGGGCCGGGGGCTTGCGACGCGTGCGCGTGGCCGGCAGCGCGATCATCGTCATGGAAGCAGGGCTCGAGCCGGTGCCGGTCGCAGCCCCGGATGGCTCCTAGAGCTCGCGCAGGCCCTCGGTCACGGACAGGCGCGCCGCGCGCAGCGCCGGGAACAGGCCACCGAGCATGCCCATCGCCAGCGCCCACTTCATCCCGCGCCACAGCAGTTCAGGCGTGACGCGGAACGCGAATACGATTTGCGTGAAGTTCGAGCCCAGCGTGGATGCCGTGTAGTGGTCGAACAGCAGCCAGGCAACGCCAGCGCCGAGCGCGCCCCCGAGCAGCGCCAGCAGCATGGTCTCCAGCATCACCGAGGCCACCACGGGCAGGGCCCGGAAGCCGACCGCACGCAGGGTGGCGACCTCGCGCGTGCGCGTGGCGACCGCCGCGTACATGCTGTTGAGGGCGCCGAACACCGCGCCGATGCCCATGATCAGGCCGATGGCGTTGCCGAGGCCGGTGATCAGCCGCGTCAGGTTGGCTGACTGCTCGCTGTAATACGCGCGCGTCGTCTTGACGTCGACCTTGAGCCGCGGATCGGTGGCGAGCTGCGCGCGGAAGGCCTCGAAGGCGCCCGCATCGGTGAGCCGCACGGTCACGGAAGTCCGGCTGCTGCCGCGGCGGTAAGTCGGGCCGACGACCTCGACGTCGCCCCAGATGTCGGAATCGCTGGCGTCGTTGGCCTCGAATTCGCCAACCACCTGCCAGAGCTGGCCGTTGAGCTTGAGCGTCGAGCCGACGTCGATGCCCCGGAACTGCTCGCGCGCACGCCGGCCGACGATGAGCTCGCGCAGGCCGGGCGTGAACTTGCGACCGTTGATGATGCGCAGTGCCGGCCGGAGCTCCCAGGCGCGCTCGCCGACGCCGCGCAGCTCGACGTTGGCATCGAGCCCGGTGGTGCGCTTGGGCAGCGCCGCGACCACGACCAGCTCGCCCGAAGCTATCGGCCGGCCGGAACTGCCGCGCCGCACCTGCGGCAGCTCGGACACGAGCTCGACGGTCTCGTGGCTGATGACCGAATTGAGCTCGGCCTGCGCGCCAGCGCGCAGCACGATCGCCGTGTCCTCGCTCCCGCCCTGGTCGAGCGTGGCGCGGAATCCCGCCCCCATGGCCAGCAGCGCCACCAGCACGCCGACCACGCCGGCGATGCCGACCACGACCACTGCCGAGGAGCCGAGGCGCTGCGGGATCGTGGCGATGCCCAGCTGCGTGGCCGCGCGCGCCTGGCGCCCGGAACGGGTCATGTACAGCCACAGGGCCAGCGGCACGAGCAGACCCGGCAGCCACCAGCCCGGCAGCCAGACGAGCAGCAGCAGCGCGAGCGCCAGCAGCAGCCAGACCGCCGTCCAGCCGAGCGCGGCCCGCCAGCGACTGCGTCGGATACTCATGGCCTCCTCACCGTCCCGCCAGCGCGTCGACGACGCGCAGCCGCAGGCCGCGCCAGGCTGGCAGCGCGCCGACAACGACGCCGATCAATACCATCAGCCCCAGCGACCGCGCCCAGACCGCGATCGAGGAGGCGATCGGCGGGAATATGAAGCCGAGCGTGGCCTCGAGGCCCTGCGCGACGACGGCCGCGAGCAGCACGCCGATCGCTCCGCCGAGCACCAGCAGCAGGATCGACTCCGCGAGCAGCAGTGCGAGCACGCTGCCGCTCGTGAAGCCCACGGTCTTGAGGATCGCGAGCTCCGGGATCCGCTCGCGCACCGCCTGCGCCATGGTGTTGCCGGTCAGCAGGACCAGCGTGAAGAACACCGCGGCCATGATCGCGCCGACGATCAGGCCAATGTCGCCGAACTGGCTGACGAAGGCCATCTGGAAGGCGCGCTCGCTCTGGGTCTTGGTCTCGTGGTCCGAGTTGGCCGAGAGCGCGTCGACGGTCTGCGCGACGCGATCCGCGGCGGCCGGGTCGGCGACCTTGATCACGTACCAGCCGACGTTGCCGCCGCCGAAAGCGCGCGCCTCGTCGAAATAATCCCAGTTGAACAGCAGCAGCTTCTCCTGCGCCTTGAGCTTGGGATCGGTGACGTGGAAGATCCCGACCAGGTCGAAGGTCCAGGTGTTGCTGCCGCTCTTCTGCGGGAAGATCGTGGCCTGCAACGGTATGCGGTCGCCGAGCTTCCAGTGGAACTGCTGCGCCAGCGCCGCGCCGACCACGGCGCCGGTGCGCGTGGCGCGGAAGGCCGCGCGTTCGGCATCGCTGAACTTCCATTCCGGGTAGGCATCGATGAAGTTGGCGGCCACCGCCTCGTTGGGAAAGAAGTTCTTCGGGTCCTGGTAGATGCCGCCGAACCAGTTGGCGTAGGTGACGTCGGCCACGCCGGGCACCGCGCGGATCGGCTCGAGCAGGCTCTTGGGCAGCTGCAGCGTGAAGCTGATCTTCGAGACCGTGACCAGGCGGTTGAGGCCATTTACGCTGCTGCCGGCACCGGCGAAGGCGCCGCGCACCGAGTCGAGCAGGCCGAACAGCAGGAAGGCCGCCACCACCGACAGCAGCGTGAACAGCGTGCGCGCCTTGTGCCGCAGCAGCGCCGCCCAGATCAGCTGCCAGTACCTCACGCCGCCGGCCGCTCCACGACGTCCACCAGCGTGCCCTTGTCGAGGTGCACGATGTGATGGGCGAACTCCGCCGCCTTGGGATCGTGGGTCACCATGATGATGGTCTTGCCGTGCCGGCGGTTGAGCTCCTGCAGCAGCCTCAGCATCTCGGCGGCGGACTGGCGATCGAGGTCGCCGGTCGGCTCGTCGCAGACCAGCAGCGTCGGGTCGGAGACGATCGCGCGCGCGATCGCGACGCGCTGCTGCTGGCCGCCCGACAGTTCGGCCGGCTTGTGCAAGGCGCGGTCGGCCAGCCCGACGAGCTGCAGCGCGATGTCGGCGCGCTGCCGGCGCTGCGAGCGCGACAGCCGCGTCAGCAGCAGCGGCAGCTCGACGTTGGCGCGCGCCGAGAGCGTCGACAGCAGGTTGTAGAACTGGAACACGAAGCCGACGTTCTGCGAACGCCAGCGCGCGAGCGCGTTCTCGGGCAATTCGTCGATGCGCACGCCGCCCACCGTGATGCGCCCGCCACTGGGCGCATCCAGACCGCCGATCAGGTTCAGCAGCGTGGTCTTGCCCGATCCCGAAGGACCCATCAGCGCCAGGAAATCGCCGGCCTCGATACCGAGGTCGATGCCGTGCAGCACCTCGATCCGTTGCTTGCCGCGCACGTAGGTCTTGCTGAGGTTCTCGATCCGGACCAGTTGTTCGGCCATTGGAATCCTTCCTGCGGAATGCGCGCAGCCTAGCCTAATTTGCCCGGGTGGCGGCGCCGATGGCGACGCGGGCGCCGTCGTAGAGCGCCGCCGGCGGCGCGCGCACCACCCGCTCGCCTGCCCGCAGCCCGGTCACGGCCCGCAACTCGCCGAAGCTCTGCCCCGGCGAGACCGCCCGCGCTCGCGCTCGCTCGCCGTCGATGACGTAAACCCGCGAGCCACCCGCGCCGCTGACGATGGCGCTGCCCGGCACCAGCACGCCGACGATTGCCGGCGCCGCCGCCTGTCCCGGCGCGGCGCGCTCGAGGAAAGATACGCGCACCCCCATGTCGGGCAGGATGCGAGGATCCTTCTGGTCGAGGCCGACGCGCACCTTGACGGTCGCCTTGTTGCGATCGGCCGTGGGGATGATGGCGATCACGTGCGCGGGAATGGTCCAGTCCGGGTAGGCGTCGAGCACGGCCTGCGCCGGTTGCGGCGGCACGACGCGATGGATGTAGGCCTCGTTGACGTCGACCTCGATCTCGAGCGAGTCCATGTCGACGATCGTGCCGACACCGGTGCGCGTGAAACCACCGCCGGCGGAGATCGGCGATATGATCTCGCCCGACTGTGCCGACTTGGCGATGATGACACCCGCGAAAGGGGCGCGCACCGTGCAGTAGCCGAGCTGCACCTCCGCCCCGCGCAGCGCCGCCTGAGCCAGCTCGACCTGCCTGCGCTGCGCCTGCAGCTGCGCTCCCAGCGTCGCCTCCGCGGTCTGCGTGAGCTCGAGCGCCTGGCGCGAGGCCAGGCCGCGATCGATCAGGTCCTGGTTGCGGCGGGTGTCGCGCTGCGCCTGGGCCAGTTGTCCCTGGAACTGGATCTCGAGCGCCTGCGCCGCCAGCAGCTGCGCGCGCGCCTGGGCGACGCCGGCCTGATAGGCCGCGTCGTCGAGCCGCGCGAGCACCTGTCCGGCCTTGACGTGTTCGCCCTCCTCGATCAGTACCTCGCGAATCGTGCCGGTGATCTGCGCCGAAACCGTCGCCTGCCGCCGCGCGGTCACGTAGCCGCTGGCCTGCAACGTGGCGCCCGACCCGGCCTCCGCGCTCGGCGCGACCGCGGTCGCGGCCTCGACCGCGATCGCCCGCGTGCGCCACTTCCAGAAACCCAGGCCGAGCCCGAGCAGCAACAGCGCAGCGACGGCCAGCACCACGCGCCTTGAGGATCCGCCACCGCCAGGCGGCGCTTCGCGCTGCGAGGCGTCGATGCGCAGCTGGCCGAGCAGCCGGCTCGCTTCATTGGCGGCGCCGGGCGTTGCGGCCGGGTCAGTGGGCTCGCGCGCGCTCACGCCGGCTCCGGCCGCGCGCGCAGCTGCGGTTCCGCCAGGTAACGCCGGATCCGCTCCTGGTAGGAGCGCGCGCCGCGCTCGATCATCGCCCGCTCGCGTTCGCCAACGGCGCGCACGACGCGCCCGGGCGAGCCGAGCACGACGCTGCCGGGCGGGACTTCCTTGCCCGGCGTGACCAGTGCGCCGGCGCCGATGAGGCAGCCGGCGCCCACGTGCGCGCCATCGAGCAGCATGACGCCGTTGCCGATCAGCGAGCCGTCGCCGACCGTGCAGCCGTGCAACAGCACGCAGTGCCCGACGGTGACGTTGCGGCCCACGATCGTGGGCTGGCCCTGGTCGCAGTGCACGACCGTGCCGTCCTGGATGTTGCTACCGTCCCCGATCTCGATGCGGTCGTCATCCGCGCGCAGCACCGCGTTGAACCAGACGCTCGCGCCCTCGCCAAGGCGCACGTCGCCGATGAGCTGCGCGCCGGGCGCCACGTAGAAATAATCGCTGGCGGTCACCAACCGCCGCCCCTCGAATTCGAAGATCACGCCGCCTCGCCGTCCTGGTTGAGTCGCTGGGCCGCCAGCATGCACCAGACGGCTTGCAGCGTCACCACCGCGCCGACGATGAATGGCGCGCCCGGGCCGAAGCGACCAAAGATCAGGCCGGAACTCAATGGGCCCAGTACCCGGGCCAGCGACGAGCCCGACTGGTATGCGCCCATGACGACGCCGCGATTGCCGCTCAGCGCCTGGCGCGAGGCCAGCGCGGCCGCGCTCGGCGTGAAGGCGCCGGCGCCAATGCCCACCAGCGCCAATCCGGCGACGGCGATCCCGAACGCGCCGGTCACGGCCACCAGCGCCAGGCCGGCGACGTACGCGAGTATTCCGGCCAGCGCCAGGCGGAACTCGCCGAAGCGCGGCGCGAGCACGCGCACCAGGCCGCCTTGCATGGCGACGGCGATCGCGGCCAGCCCGAACAGCAGGTAGCCGATCGTCATCGGTCCGATGCCGAAGCGCCGCAGTCCCCAAAGCGCCACGATCGACTCGAGCGTGGCCTGCGAGAAGGTGACCAGCATGCCTGCCAGCACCAGCCAGCGCAACGCCGGGCGCGTGCGCAGTGTGTGCCAGACGCTCGAGGGCGCCGCGCCGGCGCGATTGGCCAGGCGCTGTTCCATGCCCTGGCTTTCGCGCAGCAGGAAGACCACGAGCAGCATCGCCACGATGCTCAGTGCGGCCGACACCAGCGCCGGCCGCAGGAAGCTCGCGGCCCCGACGTCGTTGCCGACCAGCACGCCGCCGAGCGCCGGGCCGATCATGAAGCCCAGCGCGATCGCCGCGCCCACGGTGCCGAGCGCGCGCGCGCGCTGCGCTGGCGGACTCACATCCGCGGCGTAGGCCATGGCGGCGGAGATGTTGCCGGCCATGAAGCCGTTGAGCATGCGTGCGAGCAGCAGCCACCCGAGCCCGGACGCGAGGCCGAGCATGCAGTACGACAGGCAGGCGCCCGCCATGCTCGATATGAGGATCGGGCGACGGCCGTAGCGGTCGCTGAGCCGGCCCCAGAGCGGCGCCGCGAACAACTGGCACAGCGAGTAGCTGCCGAGTATCCAGGTGATCGCCCACGGCGCTGCTCCGAAGCGATCGGCCATGTAGGGCACGAGCGGAACGATGACGCCGAAGCCGAGCACGTCAATGGCGCAGACGACGAAGATCGCCAGCAGCGGCCTTCCGGGCGCCTCCTGCGGATCCATGTTCAATGTCCGGGCACCAGGTCATTCAGGCTGCTGCCGCCCGTGGTGGGCAGGTCGCGCAACGAGCGCGTGACCATGCGCGCCAGACGCGTCTCGTCGACCGCGACTCCCGGCGGCGGCGCGGCGGCGACGCACAGCACCAGCAGGTCGAGGCGCGGCGAGAGCCACAGCATCGTCGCCCCGTCGCCGTGGAGCAGGAACATCTCCCCGGCCCGGAACGGTTCGGCTCCAGCGGGCGCCGGCAACGCGCCGAGCCTCGCGACCCAGCCTCGCGGCACGACCTGCGTGCCCTCGAAGCGACCGTCGTGCAGCAGCAGGCCCGCCACCCGCAGCCAGTCGCCGGCGCGGGCATGCAGCGCGGAATCACGCCAGCGCGCAGGCCCGGCATCGAGCGGCCGCCACAGGTGGCGCGCCAGGAACTGCGGATAATCCAGGCCGCTGGCGGCCGTAATCGCCGCAACCAGGCTCGCGTCATCGACCTGCCTGAGGTCCGGGACAGCCATGCCGCTGCGATCAACCGCCACACCCGCGGCCAGGCGCAGCAGGGCGTGCCCGAGCTCTCCGCCGGCGATGAGCGTTTCGGCGCCGGCGCCGGCCGCGTACTGCTCGAGCACGAGGTGCCCATGACGCGTGACCAGCAGCGTGCTCGCGCCCTGCGCGCGCGCCTGGTCGGCGGCCGCCTGCAGCGCCGGCTCGTCAAATCCCTCCTGCCCGGCGGCAGCACGCGGCAGGCCGCCTCCGCCACCGCCCGCAACGAGGATGCCGCCGCCGTCACTGCCATGGAGTGTCGCCCAGCGCCAGGCGCCGAACGCTGCGCCGAGCAGCACGATGGCGGCCAGGCTCGCCGCGGTCCGGTGCTTCATGCGCGCGACCTGGCGCGAGCCCGCGGCGCAGTGCGCAGCGGCCCACAGTAGACGGCTGTACCCGAGGCCAGCTCGAGCTCATGCGTCGCCTGCCGTAGCCAGTCGCCGCGCCGGTGCGTCGCCATCACGATCGTGCATCCACGGCGCGCGAAGGCCTCGACCAGCCGTCGCAGCCGCGCACGCGTGCGCTCGTCCAGTCCGGTGTAGGGCTCATCGAGCAGCACGATATCAGGGTCGAGCGCCAGCGCGCGCGCAAACAGCACGCGCCGCGCCTGTCCATAGGAGAGCTCGCCCAGCTTGCGTTGCCCGTAACGCGTCGCACCCACGCGCGCGAGCGCGCCCCGGGCGAGACGGCGCTCCCGCGCCGACGCCACTGCCGTGAGTACGAGGCCGCCACGGATCGCCGCGACCACGCAGTCCGATGCCGCCGCCCGGCGCGGCAGGGCCGCCTGCAAATCCGGTCCCACGCAGCCGACGCGGCGCTGGAAATCGGCGAGCGTCGTGCCCGCCGCCCGTCCTCGTCGCCGGATCGACCCGGCTGCCGCCACCGCATGGTCGCCGAACAGCGTGCCCAGCAACGTGGACTTGCCGCTGCCGTTTGGCCCGTGCACGAGCCAGCGCTCGCCGCACCGGATCTGGAGCGAGACCCGCCGCAGGGCGGCGCGCGCACCGCGCCAGACCGTGGCATTGCGCAATTCGAATTCGACCGGCCGCGGCGCTGCGCGCGACAGCGCATGCGGTGCGCGGGGCGAAACGGCAGGCCCGCGCGCGGCGCGTCGTGCGCGGGCCCCGGCCGGCCTGGCCCGACGCAGCCGCTGCACGCGGCCGGCGTGCAGCCGCGCCCAGTGCGTCGCGCTCGCGGGCGCCTCTGTGGCGTGCTGCGTGGCGTACACCCAGGGCAATCCGGACCGGGCGAGGGACTCAATCGCCATCATGACGGCGGCACGATGCGGCGCATCGAGTCCGTTGAGCGGTTCGTCGAGCAGCAGCAACGCCGGCCGCCAGGCGAGCGCGCGCGCCAGCAATACCAGCCGTCGCTCGCCCTGCGAGAGCGCGAGGAAACGCCGGCCGGCCAGCGATTCCATGCCGAGCCGGCGCAGCAGGCGTTGCACGCGCGCGCGCTGCGCGGCATCGAGCGGACCCGACGGCGTATCGGTGCGCTGCAAGCCGGTGCCGACGATGGTGCTGACGCGGAAATTCCAGTCGTAGTGCTCGTAGCGGTCCTGGCGCTCGGCGCCGAGGTAGGCAATCTCGTCCTTGACTCCTTCGGGTTCATCGCGCGCGGCGCCGCGCCAGAGGTATCGGCGCCTCGTGCCCGCGCGCGGCTGTGGCCAGACGTCGCCGGCGATCAGCTTCAGCAGTTGCGTCTTGCCGGCGCCATTATCCCCGAGCAGTACCCAGCGCTGGCCGGGGGCGATGCTCCATTCGAGTCCGCGCAGCACCCGGCGCGTGCCGCGCACGAGGTGCACGCGCGCCAGTTCGACGCCCAGGTAGCGCCGCAGGCGCGCGGGAATGCATTTCATTTCATTAATGATGACAAATGCGCAAGCTCAGCGCCGTGTTCAACGATAAGTCGTCGGCAGCTGGCGACAATCGCCTGGCCGTGGCTTGCGCCCGCGCTGCAATCGGGTAGATTGTGCTCCAACGCCACACCGACGAGTGCCGACTCATGAATACGCCCACCAGCCGGACCAAGTCGCCGCAGCTGCTCGCCAGCCTGGTTTGTGCCGCCGCCCTGCTCGCGGGCTGCAGCCAGGCGCCGCCACCAGCGGCCGATAACGGTCCCGCGCCCGCTGCCGCCCCGGCGGCGACGCCAGCGCCCGCGCCAGCGCCCGTGGCCGCGCCACCGGCGGCGCCGGAGCCTGCGCCCGTGGCCGCCGCTCCGAAAAAGGCGGCGCCGAAGAAGGCCGCGTCACCACCCGCCGCACCGGCGCACACGGCTACGGTCGCCGCGGCCGCACCCCCCGCGCCGCATCCGGTCGCGCACGCACCGCCGCCACCGCCGCCGCCGTGCACGAACTGCGGCGTGATCACCGCGATCACGCCCATCCAGGTCGAAGGCAAGGGTTCGGGCGCGGGCGCCGTCGCCGGCGGCGTCGCCGGCATCGTGCTCGGCAACCAGATCGGTGGTGGCAGCGGCAAGACCATCGCCAAGATCGCCGGCGCCGCGGGCGGCGCCTACCTCGGCAACATGGCGGAGAAGAAGATCCGCGCCGAGACCCAGTACCAGATCAGGGTACATTTCGACAACGGTGGCGAGACCACGCTGACGCAGGCCACGCAGCCCACGCTCGCGGTGGGTGCCGCGGTGCGCGTGGTCGATGGAGCCGTGGTTCCGAAGTAGCCGGCGCCGGCGTCGAGCCGGCGCCGCAGTGGACGATCGGGCTAGAATCTCTCGCGCATGCGCAGCTGCAGCTCGTTGCGCCGGTAATCGATGATCAGCGTGTCGAGCAGGCCGAGCGCGTCCATGCCGATCAGCAGCGTCGGCTCCTGCGTCAGCTTCCAGTACTCGAAGATCTTCATGTCCGCAAAGGTCATGCGGTAGGTGTTTATGTCGATCGGCCCGAACTGGATCGGCGGCGCGCGGCGTCCTTCACCTTCCTGCACCTCTTCGGTCACGCCCTGGATGTGATCGACCGAGGTTTCGCCATGCAGGCTCCGGCGTGCCAGCGCGTCGCGCAGCGCCAGGTTGCCGACCGTGCTCTGGCCGCCAGTGTCGATGATGGCCTTGGTGCGTACCCGCCCCATCCAGGCATCGACCGTCAGCAACCGCCCGCGCTCGAGCTTGAACGGCACCGTCATGAATCCCGGCGGCGCGGGGCGATTGTGCGAGTGCGTGATGGTGATCAGGTCATG
The DNA here is from genome assembly GCA_963778855.1 of uncultured Gammaproteobacteria bacterium. Taxonomy (GTDB): domain Bacteria; phylum Pseudomonadota; class Gammaproteobacteria; order Steroidobacterales; family Steroidobacteraceae; genus FEN-1191. The sequence goes on from CAVZWC010000003.1 coordinate 212,011, forward strand.
GCGAAAGTCGATGAAGACGCGCCGGTCCTTGAGCCCTTCGTTGCCCAGGATCCCCTCGGCGCCGCCAAGCGCGTCAGGAATGATTGGCAGCCTTTGCCCGGTGACCAGCAGGTCCCCAATCAGCAGCGAATCGACCTTGATCGTCGGCACGGTGGCGCTGCCGGTCACGGCCTGCAGGCGCAGCGTTTGCGAGGTATCGGGGACCAGCCCCAGGGCCGTGACCACCCTGGCGGTCACGCAGGACCGGCTCGCGCCGGTATCGAGCACGAGGCGAAACGGTCCCTTGTCGTTGATGTAAACCGGCGCCCAGATGCGGCCGATCCGGTCGCGGCGCGTCGGCGCGACGTAGCGTGGCTCGGGCGCCGTGACCATGATCTCGGTGATTTCCCCGGGGCTTTCCGCCGGCGGGGCTGCGCCCGGCGCTTCGGCCGACGCGGTGGTGCCCGGCACCTGGTCGGCGACCGCGGGCGGCGGGTCAGCCGCGACCGCCGCGCGGCAGACCATGGAAAGCAGCGCTACGAGGGCTGGCCCGGGCTTCACACCCGGCATTGTGACACCGCGGCCGCACATGTCTACACGTGTCGAGTATGTTCCACCGCGGCGTGTTGACAGCGTCGAAGCGCGCAGGATACGGTGGGCTTTTCCACCGCAGTACCACCGCCTTGCAACACCCGGCCCGGGCGATCGACGCCCTCACGGCGCAACTTGCCGACCGCCTCGCCGAATTGCGCACGGCGGGCACCTTCAAGCGCGAGCGCGTGCTCGACTCTCCGCAGGGCGCGGTCATCCGCGTCGCCGGCGGCGCCGAGGTCATCAACCTGTGCGCCAACAACTACCTCGGCCTCGCCAACGACCCGACGGTGCTGGCGGCGGCGCACCGCGCGCTCGACCGCTACGGCTATGGCTGCGCCTCGGTGCGCTTCATCTGCGGCACCCAGGGCATCCACGCCGAGCTGGAGGCGCGCCTGTCGGCCTTTCTCGGCACCGAGGCCACGATCCTGTATTCATCCTGCTTCGACGCCAATGGCGGGCTGTTCGAGACGCTGCTCGACGAGCAGGACGCGGTCATCTCCGATGCCCTCAACCACGCCTCGATCATCGATGGCATCCGGCTGTGCAAGGCGCGCAAGTTCCGCTATGCGAACCGCGACCTCGCCGAGCTCGAGGCGCGGCTGGTCGAAGCCCAGGGCGCGCGCACCCGCCTGATCATTACCGACGGCGTGTTCTCGATGGACGGCACCTACGCGCCGCTGGCCCAGATCAGCGCGCTGGCCGAGCGCCACCGCGCGCTGCTTGCGGTCGACGACTCGCACGCCACCGGCTTTGTCGGCGCCGGCGGGCGCGGCACGCATGAGCTGCACGGACTGCTCGGCCGCGTCGACCTGCTGACCGGCACGCTTGGCAAGGCGCTCGGTGGCGCCTCCGGCGGCTATGTCTCGGGCCCGCGCACCGTCGTCGACTGGCTGCGCCAGCGCTCGCGCCCGTACCTGTTCTCGAATTCGATTCCGCCGGTGGTTGCGGCGACCACGCTGGCGGTGCTGGACCTGATCGAATCGGGCGCCGCGCTGCGCCAGCGGCTGGCGGCAAACTCGCAGTATTTCCGCGAGCGCATGCAGGCCGCCGGTTTCAAACTGGTACCGGGCGAGCACGCCATCGTGCCGGTCATGATCGGCGATGCGGGGCTCGCGAGCCGCATGGCCGACCGGCTGCTGGAGCTCGGGGTCTACGTGATCGGCTTTTCGTTCCCCGTGGTACCGGTGGGCCAGGCGCGCATCCGCACGCAGCTCACGGCGGCGCACACCCGCGAACACCTCGACCGCGCCGTGGCCGCGTTCACGACCGCGGGCCGCGAATTCGGCGTGCTCACCTGAAGCTGCGGCGCTCGAGCGAGGAATCCCGACGATGAAAGCACTGGTCAAGGCCAAGGCGGAACCGGGCATCTGGATGGCGGACGTGTCGCGGCCCACGATCGGCCCCAACGACGTGCTGATCCGCATGAAGAAGACCGCGATCTGCGGCACCGACATCCATATCTACAACTGGGACGAGTGGGCGCAGCGCACAATTAAGGTGCCGATGGCCGTGGGCCACGAATACTGCGGCGAGATCGTCGAGATGGGCAGCGAAGTGCGCGGCCTCAAGCTCGGCGACCGGGTCTCGGGCGAGGGCCACGTAACCTGCGGCTTCTGCCGCAACTGCCGCGCCGGGCGCCGTCACCTGTGCCGCAACACGATCGGCGTCGGCGTCAACCGCCCGGGCTGCTTCGCGGAATTCATGTCGCTGCCGGCCTCCAACGTCTTCAAGCTGCCGCCCGTCATCACCGACGACTTCGCCGCGATCCTCGACCCGCTCGGCAACGCCACCCACACCGCCCTGTCCTTCAACATGGTCGGCGAGGACGTGCTGATCGCGGGCGCGGGGCCGATCGGCACCATGGCGGTGGCGATCGCGCGCCACGTCGGCGCCCGCCACGTGGTCGTGACTGACGTCAATCCCTACCGGCTCGAGCTCGCGCGCAAGCTCGGCGCTACGCTGGCGATCGACGTGCGCAGCGCGAAGCTCGAGGATGCGATGCAGCAGCTCGGCATGGAGGAAGGGTTCGACGTCGGCCTCGAGATGAGCGGCGCGCCCGCTGCCTTCCGCCAGATGCTCAAGTGCATGCACCACGGCGGCAGCATTGCCCTGCTCGGCATCCTGCCCGCCGACACCGGCATCCAGTGGGACGAGGTGATCTTCAAGGGCCTCATGATAAAGGGCGTCTACGGGCGCGAGATGTTCGAGACCTGGTACAAGATGGCGGCGATGCTGCAGTCCGGGCTCGACATCGGCCCGGTCATCACCCACCGGCTGCCGATCGGCAAGTTCCAGCAGGGCTTCGAGATCATGGCCTCGGGCCAGAGCGGCAAAGTGATCCTCGACTGGGAGAACGCGGCCTAGGCCTGCTGGCAGGCCCTGGCAGCCTCAGCACTCCGGGACGTTGACCGCGAGCCCGCCCTGCGAGGTCTCCTTGTAGATCGTGCTCATGTCGATGCCGGTCTGCCGCATCGTGCTGATGACCTGGTCGAGCGAGACCTTGTGCGAGCCGTCGCCATGCAACGCCAGGCGAGCCGCGCTGATCGCTTTGAGCGAACCCATCGCGTTGCGCTCGATGCACGGAATCTGCACCAGCCCCGCGACCGGGTCGCAGGTCAGGCCGAGGTTGTGCTCCATGCCGATCTCGGCCGCGTTCTCGATCTGCTCGTTGGTGCCGTGCAGCGCCGAAACCAGCCCCGCCGCCGCCATCGAGCAGGCCACGCCGACCTCGCCCTGGCAGCCCATCTCGGCCCCCGAGATCGAGGCGTTCTTCTTGTAGAGCATGCCGATCGCCGCCGCCGTCAGCAGGAAGCGGATCACGCCCTCGTCGTCGGCGCCCGGCTCGAAGCGCTGGTAGTAGTGCAGCACCGCGGGCACGATGCCGGCGGCTCCATTCGTCGGCGCCGTGACCATCTGGCCACCGGCGGCATTCTCTTCGTTGACAGCCAGCGCGAAGGCGTTGACCCAGTCGAGCGCGTGCATGGGGTCGCGCTCGCCTCCTGAGGCCAGCGAGCGGTAGAGCTTCGGCGCACGCCGCCGGACCTTGAGCACGCCGGGCAGCAACCCCTGGGCCGTGAAGCCGCGCTGCACGCACTCGCGCATGACGCGCCAGATCTCGAGCAGCCCGCGGCGCACCTCGTCCCGGCTGCGCCAGGTCAGCTCTCGCGCCATCATGAGCTCGTGTAACTCGAGCCCATGGCGCGTGCCGAGCTCGAGCAACGCCGCCGCCGAGTCGAATTCATGGGGCGCCTGGGCGCGCTGCGTCCCCTGGCCCGCGGCCTCGCCGGCCTTGACGATGAAGCCGCCGCCGGTGCTGTAGTACTCCTCATGCGCCAGCGTAGCGCCGGCGGCGTCGCGGGCCGTGAATTGCATGCCGTTGGAATGACCCGGCAGCACGCGGTTATGGTGGAACAGCAGGTGGCGCGCCTCGTCGAAGCCGATCTCGCGCTCGCCACCCAGCCGCAGCCGCTGCGCCCGCCGGATCCGCTCCACGGTCGGCTCGACCTGCGCCGAGTCGATGGTCTCGGGCCGCATGCCCTCGAGCCCGAGCAGGATGGCGCGATCGGTGCAGTGCCCGCGCCCGGTCAGCGCCAGCGAGCCGTAGAGCTCGGCCGTGACCGTTTCGGTGCGCGCCAGCAGTCCCTGCGCCGCCAGCGAGTCGACGAAGGCGCGCGCCGCGTTCATCGGCCCCATCGTGTGCGAGCTCGATGGACCGATGCCGATCTTGAAAATCTCGAACACGCTGAGGTTCATGGCGCCACCGGTTCACGCCGCAGCGCCTGGCACATGCAGTGCACCGCCCCGCCGCCGGCGCTGATCATCGACACGTCCGGGTCGTAGACCTCGAGTCCCTCGGCGCGGCACATGGCGACCAGTCGCTCGCTCGCGGCCGGCACCAGCACGCGATCCGCGCCCAGCGCGACCACGTTGCAGCCGAGGTTCATGGCGTCGGCATAGGGAACTTCGAGCAGGCGGATGCCGCGCGAACGCAACCACTGTTGCATATCCGGCTCGAGCACCTCGGCGCAGGCCACCGCCAGGCCCGGCGCCAGCATGCCGAGCTGCACGTCGAGGTGCAGGAAGTGCGGATCGAAGGCATAAGCGTGGAATTCCCAGCCCTCGGCCTCGAACCAGGCCGCGAGTTGTCGCACCGCCGGCTCGGAGGAACGCTCGCCGGAATAGCCGCAGGCGGCGACGCCAGGCTTGAGCACCATGAAATCGCCGCCCTCGGCGACGCCGGCCGTGACCAGGTCGTAGATCGGTATGCCGGCCTCGAGGTAGAAGCGCAGGCAGTACGCGTACTCGCCGCGCCGGAACGGCTTGAAGGGCTGCATGATGACAGCGCCCCAGGGCGTCATGACGCTGCTGTCGCGCGCGAACACCTGGTAAGGCAGGCGCTCGTCGGCCTGCAGGTGGTGCACGCGGGCGCCGGCCTGCTCGAAGGCCTGGATCATCTCGCCGTGCTGCCGGCGGGCCGCGGCAGCGTCGAATTTCAGGCCGACGCGCTCGGAGCGCTGCGCGACCGCATTGCCGGCGCGCCAGCTGAAGTGGTCGATCGGACCGACCAGCACGTCGGTCAGCCGGCCGTACTCGCTGTCGATGCCCCAATGCTGCGGCCGCGGCGTGCCGCCGCCCTCGATGCGCGTGCGCAATGTCATCGCATACTCCTGTCGCCGCTGCGAAGCCGCGGCGCTCATTCGTCAGCGGCCGCGAGCACCGCGTGCAGCAGCACGTTGGCGCCGGCCTCCAGGTCCTGCGGGCTCGCGCGCTCGGCTTCGTTGTGGCTCAGGCCGCCGGCGCAAGGCACGAAGATCATCGTGGTCGGCGCGAAGCGCGCGAGGTTGAGCGAATCGTGGCCGGCGCCGCTGGTGATGCGCTGGTGGCGATAGCCGAGAGCGCGGGCCGTGGCCTCGACGAGGTCGACCAGGCGCGGCGCGAAGGCCGTCGGCGGCATGTGCCAGACCGGCTCGACGCGCGCCTGCACGCGCGCCTGCGCGGCCTCGGCGTCCGCGAGCACGGCCAGCTCGGCGCGCATCTGCTCCAGCACCTCGCGTTGCGGATGGCGGATGTCGATCGAGACGCGCACCGTCTCGGGGACGGTGTTGCGCGCTCCCGGCAGGCAGCGCACGTCGCCCACGGTGCAGCGCGCCCAGGGCGCACGCGCCTCGGCGAGCGCAAACGCGCCGGCGATGACGCGCGTGGCGGCGCGCCAGGGATCCTGCCGCAGCTCCATCGGCGTCGGGCCGGCGTGGCAGCTCACTCCCGTGATGACGACGTCGAGCCAATGCAGGCCCTGGATGCCGGTGACCACGCCGATGGTGACGCCCTCGCGCTCGAGGATCGGCCCCTGCTCGATGTGGGCCTCGAAGGCGGCGTGCACCGGGAACGGCTGCGCCAGCCGCGTGCCGCGATAGCCGATGCGTTCGAGCTCGGCACCGAACGTGCGGCCCGCGGCGTCCTGGCGGCCAAGCGCGAACTGGAGCTCGTGCGTCCCGGCGACGGTGCCGGAGCCGAGCATCGCCGGCACGAACCTGCAGCCCTCCTCGTTGGTCCAGCTCACGACCTCGATCGGCCGTCGCGTCTCGACCTGGTTCTCGTCCAGCACCCGCAGGACTTCCAGGCCCGCCAGGACGCCGTAGACGCCGTCGTAGCGCCCGCCCGTGGCCTGGGTGTCGAGGTGGCTCGAGGCCAGCACCACGGGAGCGTCCGCATCGGACCCGTTGCGCCGTGCATAGAGATTGCCGACGGCGTCGACCGTCACGGCGCATCCAGCCTGCCGCGCCCAGTCGCTGAAGGTGTCGCGGCCCCGGCGATCCTCGTCGGTCAGCGCCTGACGGTTGCAACCGCCGCGCGCCGTGCCGCCGATGAGTGCGAATTGCTCGAGCGAATCCCACAGGCGCTCGCGGTTGATGCGCAATGCGGCATGGGTACCCGGCTTGTCGGCAGGTGGGCTCATCGAAGCCCCATGGTAATTCGGCGCCGGGGGCTTGTCGAAACACGCCCGACCGCCGCGCTCAGTGATCAGGCGTATAGAAAGCGGTCAGCGCCGCCGTTACGGCCAGCACCGCGGTGATTAGAAGGTATTCCGCGACCAGCGAGCGCAGCAGGGCCGAGCGCGCCGGCGCCGGATCAGCTGTCAGCGCCGGAACCCAGCGCCAGCGGTTCAGCGCCGCCAGCACCATGAGCAGGGCGAAGCCCAGCAGCTTCGCGCCCAGCAGCAGGCCGTAGGGCTGCCGCAGCGTGGCGGCATCGCGGATCAGCGCCAACGCGATGCCGAGGCCGACCAGGGGAATGAACGGCACGAGCCGCCCGGCCCAGAACGAGAAGGCGCGCAGGATCCCCGCCGCGGTGGCGACCGGTTCGCGCGCGGTGACCAGGAACAGCGGCGCGAGCGCACCGAGCCAGAAGGCGACGATGCCGACGTGCGCCACGAGCAGCGGTCCCAGCATCCAGCGCACGGGATGCACGGAGGTGTGCCCGGTCAGCGCAAATCCCAGGAGCACGAGCGCGGCACCCGCGCGCGCCACCATGGCCCGGGCCGCAGCGCCGCGCAGGCCGAACGCCAGCAACACCAGACCGGCCAACTGGACCAGGTGCGCCGCGCCGCTGCCGGAGTACAGCGCCAGTCGCAGCAGTTCGACGTCGGCCATGCCGCCGTACTCGCCCGCCATGTGCGCTGCGTCGAGCAACAGGTGCGCGATGACCAGCGGCACCGTGGCGATGGCGGTGATGGCGCCTAGACGACGCACAGCGGCGCTGCTGCGTTCGAGGTAGCCGCCGAAAAGTGCCATGAACATGGCCGCGCCCGCAGCCTGCAGCAGGCCGGCGCACTCGAGCGTGCGGACGATGACCGACAACGAATCCGGCGACATGGCCTGTGCTGGACGCCCGGTATGGCAGTGCGGGCAGTCAGTTCATCATAGCAAGGCCGCGTGTGGTGCGCGTTTGGCGTTTCGGCTAGCATGCCGCGCTCGATCACCAACCGACCGTCGCCGACGATCGCCGCTTCCCAGGGACTTCCCATGATGCACACGATCCGACGCCTGATGCCCGGCCTCGCACTCGCCTGCTGCGCGCTCATCGCGCGACCTGTCCCGGCTGCGGGCGATGCGACGGTGGCGCCTTCGATGCTGGACGGCCTCGAGTGGCGCCTGCTCGGGCCGTTTCGCTCGGGCTGGAGCACGATGGCGGTGGGTGTCGCCCAGCAGCCCGATACGTATTACAGCGCCTACGCCGGCGGCGGCGTCTGGAAGACGACCGACGGCGGCCAGACCTGGAAGCCCGTGCTCGACAGCCAGCCGGCCGTCACGATCGGCGCGCTCGCAGTCGCACCCTCGGATCCGCAAGTGGTCTACGTTGGCACCGGCCAGCCCGAGGAGCGCTACGACATCGGCGCGGGCAATGGCGTCTACCGCTCGGGCGACGGCGGCCGCAGCTGGAAGCCGGTGGGGCTGCCGGAATCGCGCCACATCGGCGCCATCCACGTCGACCCGCGCAACGCCGACGTCGTGTTCGTCGCCGCGCTCGGCCACCTTTACGGCACCAACGAGGAACGCGGCGTGTATCGCTCGGCGGACGGCGGCAGGAGCTGGGCGCGCGTGCTCTACGTCGACGCGAGCACTGGCGCGGTCGACATCGCCGCCGACCCGGTGGATCCGGATCACCTCTACGCGAGCACGTGGAAGGTCCGCCAGTGGCCGTGGCTCAGTTATTTCATGCCGTCGATGGGGACCAGCAGCGGCATCCACGAATCGCACGACAATGGCAGGACCTGGGCGCGCGTGGCGGGCAAGGGACTGCCGGCCGGCGACGTGGGCCGCATCGGCCTGGCCGTCGGGCATGCGGAGGCCGGCACGTGCGTCTATGCAAGCATCGACGCCCGCAACGAACACGACAGCGGCCTGTACCGCTCGGACGACGGCGGCGCGAACTGGAGCCGCGTCAACGAGGCGCGCTCGGTCACGAGCTCCTACTTCAGCCGCGTGACGCTCGATCCGCGCGACGCCAATACGGTTTACATCATCGGCCAGTCGATCAAGAAATCCACCGACGGCGGCCACCACTTCAGCGTCGTGCGCGGCTCGCCGGGCGGCGATGATTACCATCACCTCTGGATCAACCCATCCCATCCCGAGCGCATGGTCGCGGCCTCCGACCAGGGCACCGTCGTGAGCGTCAACGGCGGGGAAACCTGGAGCAGCTGGTACAACGTGCCGACCGGCCAGTTCTATTATCTCGCGGCCGACAGCGCATTTCCGTACCGCGTCTATTCCGGCCAGCAGGACAGCGGCACCGTCGCCATCGCCAGCCGCAGCGACTACGGTGCGCTGAGTTTGCGCGACTGGACGCCGGTCGGCGGCGACGAGCGCGACTACGACATCCCGGATCCCACCGATCCGAATATCGTCTACGCCACGGGGCTCGGCGGGCGGCTGTCGCGTTGGGACCGGCGCAGCGGCGAAGTACAGAACATCACGCCCTGGCCGGTCAGTAGCTACGGCCGGCGGCCGACCGATTTCAAGTACCGCTACTCCTGGTTCACGCCGATCGCCTTCGGCGCGCAGCCGCCCTACCCGTTCTACTTCGCGACCCAGAAGCTGCTGCGCTCGCTCGATCGCGGTGCGCACTGGGAGGAGATCAGTCCGCAGCTGTCGCACCACGACCCGGCGTTCACGGCCTGCGCGGGCGACCTGCAGCCGCCAGCGGCGCGCAGTTGCGGCTACGGCATCATCTACAGCCTCGCGCCCGCGCCGCAGGACAACGACGAGACCTGGGTGGGCACCGACGATGGGGTCGTGCAGCTCACGCGCGATGGCGGCCGCAGCTGGCACGACGTGACGCCGCCCGGCGTGGTGCCGTGGGCGAAGATCAGCCGCATCGACGTGTCGCCGCTCGCGCGCGGCACGGCCTACGTCGCGGTCGATAACCACCGCCAGGACGAGTACGCACCGCACGCCTGGCGCACGCGCGACTATGGGGCAACGTGGACCGACATATCCGCAGGCTTGCCACGTGGGTCCTTCGTCAACGTCGTGCGCGCCGACCCGAAGCGCGCAGGATTGCTTTACGCCGGCACGGACCTCGGGGTGCAGGTGTCCTTCGATGACGGCGCGCACTGGCAGCCGTTGCAGCTCAACCTGCCACCGGCCTGGTGCAACGACCTGCTGGTGCACGGCGACGACCTGATCGCCGCGACCCAGGGTCGTGCAATCTGGGTGCTCGACGACCTCTCGCGCCTGCGCCAACTCAACGCGGGCGACGCAGGGACGACGCGCCTGTTCAAGCCCGCCACCGCGCTGCGCTGGCGCAGCAACCAGAACAAGGACACGCCACCGCCGGCCGAGACGCCGCTCGGCACCAACCCGCCCGAGGGCGCGATCATCGACTACGCGATCGCCCCGGGCGCCCGTGGCGAGGTGGCGCTCGAGATCCGCGATGCGGGCAACCGCCTCGTGCGCCGCTACTCCAGCCTCGACCAGCCGGCGAAGCTGCCGGCGGAGCGCTATTTTGCCGCCGACTGGGTCAAGCCCGAGCATGCGCTGTCGGCCGAGCCCGGCGCGCACCGCTTCGTCTGGGACCTGCGCTATCCGCGGCCGCGCGCCAGCAGCTACAAGTACAGCATCTCGACCTCGCGCGCCGCCGGCACGCCGGTCGAGCCGCGCGGACCGCTCGCGCTCCCTGGCAGCTACAAGCTGACGCTGATCGTCGGCGGCGAGCAGCGCGAGGCCACGCTCGAGGTGGCGATGGATCCCCGGGCGCAGGCCGCCACGACGGAGCTGCAGGCCGGACTCGACTTTGCGCTCGAATACGGCGCTGCGCTCGGCGCGATCTGGCGCAACCACCGCGAGATCGACAGCCTGCGCGAGGCGGTCGACGGGCAACTGAAGTCGCTACCGCCCCAGGACGCGCTGCGCAAGCCGCTGCTCGCGTTCAGGGAGCGCACCGAACCCTGGACCAGCGGGAATACCGAACACACGCTGAACCTCAGCGTCATCAACGAGACGCTGGCCGACATCGTCACCGATGTCCAGGGGAGCGATCGCGCGCCGACCGAGGCGCAGCGCGCGGCGGCCGCGGACTGCGCCCGGCGTGCGCAACAGGCCGCCAGCCAGTGGCAGCAGTTGCGCGAGCACGACCTGGCCGCGCTCAACCAGCAGCTGCGCCAGGCTGGCCGCAAGGAGCTTGCCATCCCGCCGCCCGACCAGCTCGGTCCCGGCGAGCCCGACGAGGGCAAAGAGCTGCCTTGATCCACGTCGCCTGATCCCCGGCCCGCGAGGGCCACCCATGACTCCGCAGCCTGCCGGGCGCGCCCGGCTGGGCGCCCTCGCCGGAACTGCTTGCGGCAAATATATTTTCATTGTAAATTATTTTGCATCGTAATAGCTCCACCCGGGGTGGCCCGCTTGGATCGCATCGACATCATCGAACGCAACATCAGGCGCACGGCGAAGCTGCTGCCGGGCCTGCCCGTGACCGAGGCGCTGCTGAGCCGGGTCATCATGCTGCTCGGGCGCGTGATGGCGGCGCACGTCGACGAGGTCATCAGCCCCTACCAGCTGACCGATACCGAGTTCCGCACGCTGCTGGCGCTGTTTTCCGTCGGCGACGGCGTGGCCTGCGCGCGCGATCTGTGCGCGGGCCTGGCGCAGAGCCCGGCAAGCATGACACGCATCGGCGACAGCCTCGTGGCCCGCAAGCTCATCACGCGCGTGCTCAGCGACGAGGATCGCCGCCGCATGGACATCAAGATCACGCCACAAGGCGAGGCGCTGGTGCGCGAAGTGCTGCCGCGCATGTTCGACTACACGCGCGACCTCTACCAGGACTTCAGCAGGGCGGAGAAGACCCGCCTGCTTGCGGACCTGAAGCAGCTCTACGCCCGCGTCACGCTCGACGAACCTGCCGCCCGCGAAAGCGCGCAAACATGAAGCCGCGGTTCCTCCTGGCGGCGCTTGCCGCCGGCCCTATGGCCGGTTGCGTGGCCCTCGAGCCCGGCTCGGGCCCGCCGGCGCTGCACGAAGCGCCGATCGCCGGCACGGAAATGCCCGCGGGCGGGCAATGGCCCACTGCGGAGTGGTGGCGCCGTTACCAGGATCCCACGCTCGACCAGCTGGTCGCGACGGCGCTGGGAGACAGCCCGTCGCTGGCGGCCGCGCACGCGCGCTTCGATACCGCGCGCGAACAGGTGCGCGCCACGGCGGCCGCGAGCGGCGCGCACCTCGATGCGAACGCGCAGGTCGTACGCCAGCGCCTGAGCGACAACGGCCTGATCCCGCCGAGCTTCCTCGGCTTCAGCTGGTACACGCAGGCCGACCTCGGCCTCGCGGCAAGCTACACCTTCGACTGGTGGGGCAAGCAGCGCGCCAGCGTCGAGGCCGCGACCAACGAGGCGCGCGCCGCCGAGGCCGACCACGCGGCCGCGGCCCTCGCACTGTCGGGCGCCGTGGTCGACAGTTACTTCGGCTGGCAGGCGGACCAGGCGCGCCTCGAGCTGCTGCAGGAGCGCATCGCGACGCTCACGCGGCTCGATGCCATTGCCGCCGCGCGCCAGCGCGCCGAGCTCGACCCCGCCGACGGGCAGCGCCAGGCCGACGCCGACCTCGCCGCCGCGCGCGTGCAGCTCGCCGCGCTCCAGGGCTCGGCGCAGATGCGCCTGGTGGCGCTCGCGGCGCTGTGCGGGCACCCAGTGGCGCAGTTGCCGCCGCTCACGGCGCGGCCGCTGCCGGTGCTGGCACCGCTCGTGCCGGAGAACATCAGCCTCGACCTGCTGGCGCACCGCCCGGACATCGCCGCAAGCCGCTGGCGCGTCGAGGCCGCCCGGCGCCGGCGCCACGTGGCCGCGGCGCAGTACTACCCGGACATCACGGTCTCGGGCCTGCTCGGCCTGCAGAGCATCGACATGGACAAGATCCTCGAGGCCGGCAACCGCACGCCACAGCTCGGGATCGCGATCCACCTGCCGCTGTACGACAATGGGCTGCGCGCCGCGCAGCTCGACGCCGCCGACACCGAGATCGCGGCCGCCGTCGCCAGCTACAACGACGCCGTCATCACGGCCGCGCGCGAGCTCGCCGGCAGCGTCGTGGCCGGCAACCAGGCCGCGGCCGAGCGCACGCAGCAGCTCGCGCAGCTTCAGGCGACCAGCGACCTGCAGCGCAACGCCGACGCCCGCGTTCGTCAGGGACTCACCGACGCGCGCCCGGCGCTGAACGCGCGGTTCGCGGTGCTGGTGCAGCGCGATGCCGTGGTGCAGCTCGCCGCCGCGAGCCTGTCGGCCGACAGCGCGCTGCAGCGCGCGCTCGGCGGCGGCTTCAGCTTTTCCGCCGGCAATAGCGGAACCGCGTACCCGCCATGAGCGCCACCACCACCCCCACCGACACGGCGCCGGCCGGTCCGGCGCCCACTGGCCCCGCAGCCTCCACGCCCGCGCCGGCCAACGGCAGGCGCCGCCGCATCATGAGCCTGGTCGCCGGCAGCTTCGCGGTGCTCGGCCTGCTGTGGTTCATCTTGTGGTTCCTCGTGCTCTCCGAGCGCGAGCGCACCGACGACGCCTACGTCACCGGCAACCAGCTCACCGTCAGCGCACAGGTCGCGGGCACGGTGGTCGGCGTCGCAGTCAACAACACCGACCTCGTGCAGGCCGGCCAGGTGCTGGTGCGGCTCGATCCGACCGACGCCGAGACGGCCCTGAACCGCGCCGCGGGCGCGCTCGCACAGTCGGTACGACAGGTGCGCGAGCAGCAGGCCATGAGCGGGCAGTACGAAGCGCTGGTGCGCGCGCGCCAGATCGAGCTCGAGCGCGCCGAGGCGGATCTTGCCCGGCGCACGCCGCTGCTCGAACAGCAAGCCGTGGCCTCCGAGGAGGTCAAGCACTCCGAGCAGACCGTCGCGCTCGCGCGCGCCAATCTCTCCCAGGCGCAGGGCCAGCTCGCGGCCTCGCGCGCGCTCGTCGGCGGCGTGCCCGTGCGCGAGAACCCCGAGGTGCTGGTCGCGCTCGCGGCCTACCGCGATGCCTGGGTGAGTGCGAGCCGCAACGCGATCGTCGCGCCCGTGACCGGCTACGTCGCCCAGCGCGCCGTGCAGCTCGGCAAGCACGTGCAGCCCGGCGAGCCGCTGCTGAGCGTGATCCCGCTGCAGGACCTGTGGGTCGAGGCCAATTTCAAGGAGGGCCAGCTGCGCCACCTGCGCCTCGGCCAGCCCACCGAGGTGCGCACCGACCTCTACGGCGGCAGCGTGCTGTTCCACGGCACGTGACCGGCGTCGGCCGCGGCACGGGCGCGGCCTTCTCGCTGCTGCCGGCGCAGAATGCGTCGGGCAACTGGATCAAGGTCGTGCAGCGCGTGCCGGTGCGCGTCTCGCTTGCGCCCAAGGACCTCGCGCAGCATCCGCTGCGCATCGGGCTCTCGACCACGGTCACGGTCGACACGCATGACCGCAGCGGCGCGATGCTGCCGACTGCGCCCAGCACCGCGGCCGGCGCGAGCACCGCGGTCTACGCCGCCGACCTCGCGCGCGGCCGAGCGCCGCGGCAGACGACATCATCGCGCGCAACCTCGACGGCGCGCTCTGACGCGCCCGCGTGGCACCGGAAAGCCTGCGATAGGACTGACCAGCGTGACCTCCTCCGAACCGCGCGACCGATCCGGCGAATATCCGCCGCTGCACGGGCTCGCGCTCGTGCTGCTGACGATCGCGATCGGCGTGTCGAGTCGTTCATGGAAATCCTCGACATGACGATCGTCAACGTCTCGGTGCCCTCGATCGCCGGCAGCCTGGGCGTCAGCCCCACCGAGGGCACCTGGGCCATCAGCTCCTACATGCTCGCCGCCGCCGTGGTGCAGCCGCTGGCCGGCTGGATCGGCCGCCGCTTCGGCGAGGTACGCACCTTCGTGATCTCGACGCTGCTGTTCGTCGCATTCTCGGCCCTGTGCGGGCTCGCCACCAGCATGCCGATGCTGATCGCCGGCGCGCCTGATGCAGGGCCTGGTGTCGGGCCCGATGATGTCCGTGGCGCCAGGCGCTGCTGCTGCGCAACTATCCGGTGCACCTGCGCGGCCTGGCACTGGGCCTGTGGGCCATGGTGGTCATCATCGCGCCGATCTTCGGTCCGATCATGGGCGGCTGGATCACCGACAACCTTTCCTGGCCCTGGCTGTTCTACATCAACGTGCCGGTCGGCATCATCGCCGCGGCGATCATCGGCGTGGTGCTGCGCCACCGCGAGTCGAAGCGCACCCGATGCACCGATCGATGCCATCGGCCTGATGCTGCTCGTGCTCGGCGTCGGCAGCCTGCAGTTCATGCTCGACAACGGCAACGACAAGGACTGGTTCCCTTCCCCCGAGATCGTGGTCGCGGCGATCGTCAGCGTGGTGGCGCTCACGTTCTTGATTCCATGGGAACTGACCGACCGGCATCCGGTCGTCGACCTGCACTTGTTCCAGCGCCGCAATTTCCTGGTCGGCTGCCTGACGATCGCGGTGGCTTACTTCGCCTTCATGGGCCTCAACGTGGTGTTCCCGCTGTGGTTGCAGACCACCCTCGGCTACACCAGCACCTGGGCCGGCTTGGCCATGGCGCCGATCGGCGTGCTGGCGCTCTTGCTGGCGCCGCTGATCGGCCGCAACCTGCACCGCATCAACCTGCGCGCGGCCGCATCGTTCGCGTTCCTGGTGTTCGCCGTCAACGTCTGGTGGACGGCGGGCCTCAACGACACGGCCTCGTTCCACCAACTCGCGCTGCCGCGCCTGTTCCAGGGGCTCGGCGTGCCGCTGTTCTTCCTGCCGCTCAACCAGATCATCATGTCGGGCGTGAGCCCCGCCGAGCTCGCCTCCGCCGCCGGGCTCAGCAACTTCATCCGCACCTTGTCCGGCAGTATCGCGACCGCCGTGAGCGTGTATCTCTGGAACACGCGCACCGACTACCATCACGCCGTGCTCACGGAACATGTGCGTCCCGATTCACCGGCCTGGATCGCATTCCAGGACGGGCTCGCGCAGCAGGGCGTCGCCGCACCCGCTTCCTACGCCTACACCGACCACCTGGTCACGCAGCAGGCGATGACGCTCGGCGTCAACGACGTGTTCTCGCTGCTCGCGATTACCTTCCTGGTGCTGATTCCCCTGGTGTGGTTCGCGCGCCCGCCGTTCGGCGCACCCGGCACCGGCGGCGGCGCGCACTGAGCGCGCGCTCAGCGCTCGCCGACGACGATCAATGCGAATGTGCCCGGTACGACGCTGGGCCAGGGATCAGGCGGGACCGGCGGCCCGCGCTGCGCGCTCGGCAGGTAAATGCGGCCGGTCTTTTCATCGAGCGCCCCAAGCCGGGCGCCGGGCGCCGTCGCGACGACCTGTCGCAACTCGGGCTTGCCCGCGGCGCCGAGCGCGATGACCGACAGCGTTGCGGATCTTCCGGCCGGCACGAAGAACAACCTGCGGCGCGCATCGTAGATCAACCCGTCCGAGCCCAGACCAGTCTTGATCGTAGCGACCTCGCTGCCGTCGGCGGCGTGCAGGATCTTCGTCACGCCGTTGTCGCAGACGCTGGCGATAAGGGCGTCGGCGGCATCGTAGGCGAGCCCGGAGGGCTGCTCGCAATCCGCGAGCGGGTATCGCCGCAGCAGCTTGCCCGCCTGCAAGTCGACCACGGCGATCTGGTGCCGGTCGGCGATATTGACGTAGAGCGTGCCGCCGGAGGCGACCGCCGCGGCTTCGAGCTCGCCCCCGAGTTCGATCGTCCGCACGAGCCTGAGCGCCACCGCATCGACCATCGAGATCGTGCCGTCGTCGTGGTTCATGACGGCAACCAGCCGCGTGACCGGATCGTAGACCGCGTCATCAGGCGAAGCGCCGACCTGGACCCTGCCGCGGACCTTGTAGCCCTGGCTCTCGAAGATCGTCACCGTGTTCGAGGCGCCGTTGGTGCTCAGCACGAGCCCGCTGTCGCCCACGAGCATGGCGCCGTGCACGTTCTCGCCCGGGACCGCCTGCGGATTGATCCGACCGCTGTCGAGCTCCATCGTCAGTACGCCGGCCTTCCTCCCAAGGTAGAGCCGGCGCCCGACCGGATCGATCCGCGTGTAGTCCCAGCGCCCGTCGGGCCCGCTGATGCGATCGAGCACCTCGAAGCGGCCGGTCGGCTCGCCGGCCCACGCGCCGGGCAGCAACAGCAGCGCCACCAGCGGCGCGACGCGCCGCAGCCATGATCCCGCTCCTGAAGCCTGCCTTCTCATCGGCTGGATCCCCGCGCGCCTGCTATCGGCGACATGATCAAAAGGTGAACAGCAACGCCGCGTACCAGGAGTACTGGTGCTCCGCGGCCGCATTCTGCAAGCCACCGCTCCCATAGGCCATCAGCTGCAGGTGCCCGCCCGCATCATAGCGCACGCCCACTCCGGCGAGGGTCGTGGCACGGGAGTCGGTGGAGTCCGCCGACTGGTGGAAGAGCTCGGCGCCAAGCTGCGTGCGCTCGCCGAGCTTCTTCGCCAGCGCCCAGCCCGCGAAGCAGTAGTTACGCGAGTCGCCACCGTGGTTGAGGACGCACCCGCCGCCGCCGAAGGTCGACCACGCGCCAGTATCCCGGCCCACCCAGATCGGCAGCTGCCAGGAAACATGCTGCTCGCCAACGGAGGACGAGGCGCTGGCGAGGAACACGCGCGGAAATACGGCCACGTCCCAGCCTGCGGGGTCCTGGTGCAGGAAGCGGTACTTGAGCGCCAGCTCGGGATTGCCGATGCCCCGCGTGGATTGCGCGTCGCGCGACTGCTCGTGGCTGACCGGCAGCACTGCCGTCAACTGCAGATCGCGGGCGGCACCGTAGTTGAAGTCGATGCCGGCGTCAGAGCTCGTCCCGCCGCTGTTGCGGAGACTGTCGGCGAAGGCGTAGATCTCGTAGTGCCCCTGCTCGGTCGGGACCGGATCATCCGTGAAATATGGCGGCCCGGCCCACGCGGTTCGCGCCGGCAGCAGGGCGAGCCACGGCAACACCGCCAACGACCGCAGCGCGCCGCGCACGAAGCTCCGGGCACAAGTCGATCTGCCGCGCGGCAATTTAATGAGCCCTCTGCGCTGCCCTCTGTGGCAACAGCGCAATGCAGCCGACGATGAACGCCAGCAGCGCGAGCGAGGCCGTGTAGCGGCTCAGCGCCAGCCCGCCGTGCGCAATGGGCTTGTCGAGGAAGTCGCCCAGCACGGCGCCGAGCGGCCGCGTCAGCACGAAAGCCGCCCAGAACAGCAGCGTGTGCGACAGGCGCGTCAGGAACCAGGCCGCCGCCACCAGCGCCAGCAGCGCGCCGAACAGCACCGCGCTGCCAAGGTAGCCGATACCGGCCGAATCGGCGGTCCAATCGCCGAGCGCGGTGCCAAGGGTCTGCGAGAACATGATCGTCACCCAGTAATAGGCTTCGGCCTTCGGGGTCGAGACGCTGTCGATGGATACCGTTCCCAGGCTCCTGTGCCAGGCGTACAGCGAGCCCAGCAACAGCGCGAGCAACAGGCTGCTGCCGCCGGCGTAGCCGATGCCGAGCGAGCGGTCGGCGAAGTCGGCAAGCGTCGTGCCCACGGTCGTCGTCGCGATGATCGTGGTCCAGTACAGGCCCGGCCGGAAGCGCGTGGCGGCGATCTGCACCGCAACGACCGCGATGAATATCGCGGCGAAGATCAGCGTGCCGACCAGGTAGCCCAGATCCATCGACATCGACACGGCATCGCCGCCCGTCTCGCCGAGAGTCGTGGCTGCGATCTTCATGACCCAGAAAGTCAGCGTAACGGCCGGAACCTTGATCGCCCTAGCGCCGGGTGGATCCTGCATGCGTGCTCCTTAAGGCGGCGATACTGGCCGATGAGTGCTCATCGATCAAGACGCGGAAAGCTCCCTGTTGCCGTGCCGGGGCACACGGTCGACAATGGCCGCAACGCCGAATCGTCCGGGGGAATTCCGACCATGCGCAGAACCTGCCTGCTGCTGCTCTGCATCGCCGCCCTGCCGGCCGCCGCCACCGAACTCACGATCGAGAGGCTAATCGGCGATCCGGCGCTGTCGGGCCCGACGCCGAGGAATGTGCAGGTTTCGCCCGATGGCCGGCGCGTGGGATTGCTGCGCGGCCGCACCGACGACCAGCACCAGCTGGACTTCTGGTGCTACGACGTCGCCGACCATGCCCTGAAGTTGCGCGTCGACTCGAAGCGCCTCGTCCCCGAGGAGAAGCTGTCGGCCGAGGAGCGCGCCCGGCGCGAGCGCGAGCGCATCGCCGACTTCCACGGCATCGTCGACTACAAGTGGGCGCCCGACGGCCACCACGTGCTGTTTACGCTCTCGGGCGCGCTGTACCTGTTCGACCTCGAGGCCAGGGGCGAGGCGGCGCTGCGCCAGCTCACGCACGGCGGCGCGCCGGTCATCGATCCGCAGGTCTCGCCGGGCGGACACTACGTCTCCTTCGTGCGCGACCAGAACCTGTGGGTCATCGAGCTCGCGAGCGGCGCGGAGCGGCAGCTGACGCGCGACGGCGGCGGCAGCGTCCACAATGCCGAGGCCGAGTTCGTCGCCCAGGAAGAACTGAACCAGTCGAGCGGCTACTGGTGGGCGAGCGATGATTCGGCGATCGCCTACAAGCGCTTCGACGAGAGCGCCGTGCCGGTGGCGCGCCGCTTCGAGATCTACGCCGACCGCGTCGATGTCGTCGAGCAGCGCTACCCGGCCGCCGGCGACCCCAACGTGGCCGTGAAGCTTGGCCTCGTGGCGCCCAGCGGTGGCGAGCCCAGATGGATCGACCTCGGCCCGAATCCCGACATCTACCTCGCGCGCGTGGACTGGGTGCCCGGCGGCAAGGCGCTCGCCTTCCAGCGACTGGCGCGCGACCAGAAGCGCCTCGAGCTCGTGCTGGTCCATGCCGGCGATCTCGGGCAGCGCCTGCTGCTCTCGGAAACCTCGAAGACCTGGGTCTACGTGACCGACGACCTGCACTTCCTCGGGCACCAGCCCGCATTCGTGTGGTCCTCCGAACGGTCAGGCTCGAAGCAACTCTACCTCTACGGCCTGGACGGCAAGCTGCGCCATCCGCTGACCGCCGGCGCCGGCAATGTCGACGAGTTGCTCGCGGTCGACGAAGCCGCCGGACTGGTGTATTTCTCCTCCAATCGCGATCGGGTCATCGACAAGCAGCTCTACACGGCGCGTCTCGACGGCAAGGAGGCTGAAAAGCCGCGACGCATCAGCCGCGGCGAGGGCTGGCACGAGGCGCAGTTCGCGACCAATGCGCCGCGCGTGACGCTGTACGTCGACACCTGGTCGGACCCGGACACGCCGCCGCAAGTCAGCGTCAACGGCCCCGACGGCGCGCGCCTGGCCTGGATCGAGGAGAACCGCCTCGACGCGCAGCACCCGTACTGGCCGTATCACGACGGCCACGTCACCCCGGAATACGGGCAGATCCGTGCCGAGGACGGCCAGGCGCTTCAATACGAACTCATGAAACCACCAGGCTTCGACCCGGCCAGGCGTTATCCCGTCTTCCTCGACGTCTACGGCGGGCCCACCGTGCAGCAGGTCCAGCGGCGCTGGAACTCCCACTCCTTCTTCGACGACTACATGGCGCGGCAGGGCTACATCGTGTTCGTGCTCGACAACCGCGGCTCGGCGCGGCGCGACCGGGTGTTCACCGATCCCATCCACGGGCGGCTCGGCGAGATCGAGGTACGCGACCAGCTCGCGGGCCTGCGTTGGCTCGGCCAGCAGCCCTGGGTCGACGCCAAACACATGGGCGTGTTCGGGTGGAGCTACGGCGGCTACATGACCCTGATGCTGCTCGCCAAGGGCTCGGACCTGATCGCCGCCGGTGTCGCCGTGGCGCCGGTGACCGACTGGCGGCTCTACGACAGCTGCTACACCGAGCGTTACCTGGGGCAGCCGGCGACCAACGCGCAGGGCTATGCCGAGTCGGGCGTGTTCTCGGCGCTCGACGGCCTGCGCTCGCCGCTATTCCTCGCGCACGGCATGGCCGACGACAACGTGTTGTTCGCGAATTCCACGCGGCTCATGTCGGAACTGCAGCAGCGCGGCGTCCAGTTCGAGCTCATGACCTATCCGGGGGCCAAGCACGGGCTGTCGACGCCGCAGATGAAGATCCACGTCTACACGGCGATCCAGCGCTTCCTCGACGCGCACCTCAAGGGCGGCTGAAGCCGGATCGCCGATGCCGGATCATGCCGACCGCTCCCGCCGTTCGTTCGTGCTCAAGGCCGCCGCCGCAGTGGCGGCCGGCGCCCTGCGGCCTTCGCGGGCGATGGCCGCCATGAGCCCCGCCGCCGGCCGGCAAGGACTCGTGGAGATCACGGCCGTCGAGGCGGTCGCCCGCATGAGTCGCGGCGAGCTGCGCGCCGAGGACTACGCGGCGGCATTGCTCGCGCGCTGCGCGGCCGGACACGAACTCAATGCGTTCATTACCCTTGATCCACCGCGCGTGCTCGAGGCGGCACGCGCCTGCGATCTCGCACGCCGCTCCGGGGCCGATCCGGGGCCGATGTTTGGCCTGCCGATACCAGTCAAGGATAGCGTCAATACGCGCGACTATCCCACGACCGCGGGGACGCGCGCGCTGCGGAATTTCCGGCCGCACGACGATGCACCTGTGGTGGCGGCGCTTAGGGCCGCCGGGGCAATCGTACTCGGCAAGACGAACCTGCATGAGCTCTCCTGGGGTTGGACCAGCACCAACCTCGCATTCGGAGCCGTCCGCAATCCCTACGACCTGGCACGGATCCCGGGCGGCAGCAGCGGCGGCACCGCCGCCGCCATCGCTGCACGCATGGCACCGCTCGGGATTGCCGAGGACACCGAAGGCTCGATCCGCGTTCCCGCGGCGCTCTGTGGGACCTTGGGATTCCGGCCGACGACGGGCCGCTACCCGACCACGGGTTGCGCGCCGATCTCGCCCCTGTTCGACCAAGTGGGGCCGCACGCGCGCAGCGTCGCGGACCTTGCCCTGTTCGATTCCGTGATCACAAATGACTGGCAGCCACTACGCCCGCCACCGTTGCGCGCCGTACGGCTCGGGGTTGTGCGGGACTACTGGTTCGCCGGCCTCGACCCCGAAGTCGAACGCATCACGACGACCGCGCTGCAGCGCCTGCAGGATGCGGGCGCGTCGCTGGTCGAGTCCGAACTGCCTGGCCTCGCGGGCCTCATCGAGCTCATCACCTATCCGGTGCAGAACCATGACGTGCGACCATCACTGACAAGCTACCTCGGCGACTACTCCGCGGGTGTCAGCTTCGAAGAGCTGCTGCGCCTCGCGAGCCCGGACATCCGCGAGAGTTTTCGCACCGAGGTCATGCCAGGCGGCATCCACTTCGTTTCGGACCGGGCGTACGCCACCGTGGTCGAGACTCACCTGCCGGCGCTGCGCCAGCGCTATCGTGATTACTACGCGCGCACCGGCGTCGATGCGATTGTTTTTCCGGCCACGCGAATCGCGGCCACGCCCATCGGCACGACGACGGTCACGATCCGGGGGCAGCAGGTGCCGTTCGATGAGGCGATCTCACGCAACATCGCGCCCGGGAGCACCGTCGGCGTGCCGGGCCTGGTGCTGCCGGCTGGGCTGACTGATGCAGGTTTGCCGGTCGCGATCGAACTGGATGGCGCGGCCGGATCCGATCGACGGCTGCTCGCACTCGGCGCAAGCGTCGCGCAACTGCTGGGTCCGCTGCCGCCACCGCGAGGGATGGATTAGGCCGTCTCAAGGTGCTCGGGAATTCGAGCGAGCGCTTGCGGTCCGGCCCCGGTCAGCCGGGACAAACGTCAATGAAGTATCCGCCGGCGCCGACTTCAATCCAGAGCGAAACGGATTGTGTTCATTCAGCCAGATCCTGGCGCGCGCGGTCTGCGCGGCGGATGCCCCGCGGATATGAGGCGAAGCAGGATCCAGATACAGCGTCATGGCCAGTGCGCGTTGTCGCGCCCCGGCATCAAGATCGTATTTGTACTGTAGCGCGCAGGCCCAGGCGTCCACCGGGTGCAGGACCTGCCACTGCCTGGCCCAGGCGACCAGGCGAGTGCGCAAACGCTCATCGCGGGTTTCCTGATAGAGCAGTTCGCAAGCCTCGGCATATTGATACTCGGTCGGGATCGGCTGCAAACCCGAATCGGGACGACGACGCAGGGCAGCGTCCAGGTTCTTGACCGCCAGCCCAACGTCTTGATGCGCCCCGGCAAACATCGCCAAGGCCATCCAGTACTCGAACCCGCCGCCAATCTTGGTGTCGGCGGGCCTTCAAAGTCATAGTGGGCGGCTAGCCGCGAGCGTCCGCCGGCGCCGAAGCCGCCGCGCTGCGCAGGTGCACGCGGACCAGGCTCAGGCGCCTGAAGAAGCGCCGTTCGCGCAACAGCGGAGCGAGGTCATAGAACAGTTGCTCGACCGGGATCCAGATGGCGACCCAGGCCAGGACCACGAGGCCCTCGGCCAGCAGCTGTGGCGCCCTCTGCGCATACCTCTGCTGCAACGACTGCAGCGTGACCATGCACAGCACGAATACGCCGACCCCGACCAGCAGCGCCCACTGCCCGATCCAAAGCTTCTCGCGCAGCCGCTTGCTGGCCGACATGGCCATGCGCTCGTAGTAGACCTTGATCGCCTGCTGCACGTCGCGCGCACTCAATTCGCCCGTCTCGGCCGTCGTCACTTCCAGTACCCAATGCCGGTCGCGCCGTCGGTCCGAAAACTCCTGCTCGATGAAGGTCGCGGCCGCCGGGTCGAGGTCGCGATCCCAGAATGGCGCGGGATCCAGGGAATTGAACAGCTGCAGCAACTGGCGCACGTGCATGCTGACGGTGCTTACCGGGGCATTGGCGTGCGGCTTCATCTGGCAGCTCACGGCAGTCCAAGGCAGCGCCATTGTCGGCGCGGCCGCAGCGCCTGTCATCCGTATTTGCCGCGCCGCCTAGCGGGCGACTTCGACCGCCACCAACTGCCCGCGCGGCGGACGCACGCCCGCCGCCAGGTAGTGGTCGGTTGCCGCCACCAGCGCCGACTTCTCCGCGATCCTGAAGCGCGCGGTCTCCATGCCGCGCGCGACGTCGGCCGTCATCTCCGCCGGCACATTGGCCTTGACCCAGGCCTCGAGCTGGTCGAGCGGCACGGAGCTCCAGAACATGCCCGGGCCGTACTGCGCAACGTAGAGCGGGCCGTATGGCTGGTGCGGGGCGAGCAAGGCATCGAGATGCTTCACGAAGGCGTCCCAGGCGAGCTGCTGGTGCTCGTCGCTGAGCGCCAGCACCAGCCAAAGCCGCAGTGAATCCGCCTGCGGCGGGATCTCGGCCGAGAGCGCGATCGTGGCCGCGGACGCGGCCAGCGCCGGGTCACGCACGCTCATGAGCGCCGTGTAATACCGGCGCAGCTCGGTCTCGTTCGCGGCGGACTTCGCCACCGCGTGCAGCTGCCTGAAGGTCGCGGCGTCCGCATGGCGCGCGACGATCGTCAGCACCACGGCCTGCTCGTCCGGCTTCAGCGTGGCGCGGTCCTTGAGGAACATTGCGAAGCGATGACGGGCCTCGGCGATGACTTCCCTGTCGCCCCAGAGTCCGAGGCTGCCGATGACCGTGCGCCGCAGGCGCTGAGTGCCCGGCGGTTCGCCGGGCTTGCCGTCCCAGCCGAGCTTGCCGAACACGGGCCGGACCAGCGAACGCGCGTAAACGGTGAAGCCGGCGTGTCCGGCCGAGCCGCGCTCGGCATACTCGATCGTGCCCAGCGCGCCGATGACCTGGTTCCAGGCGCGCTCATTGAGGTCGGTGCCCATCGCCGAGGCGAGCTTGAGGTAGGTGGGGAGCGGTGCCGCGCCGGACTCGACCAGCGCCCACTGGTCATCGAGCAGCGCGATGCGGTCACCCGCGGGAAGCGTCGCGAAGGCCCGGGTGGTGGCGGCCAGCGTGGGCTCGTCGTATTCGGCGCGGTAATAGCCGACCGCATTCGCGTTGACGCTCAGGGGCTCATCGCAATTCCCGGCGGCAACAGTCTGGCCATCGCGCACCAGCAGCTCGGGCACCGAATCGCCGCTGGCGCCCGAGCGGATCTCGAGCGGAATCATCCAGCGCGTGCCGGCCGAGTCCGCGCCGCGCAGCAGGAAGCGGCGCTGCGAGAGCGTCAGGGTACGCTGGCCCTGCGCATCGCAGCGCGCTGCGACACGCACCACCGGGAAGCCGGGCTGCTCGGTCCAGCTGCGGGCGATGACGCTGACGTTGCGCCCGCTAGCCGCGCCCAGCGCGGCCCAGAGGTCTTCGCTGCTGGCGTTCGAATAAGCGTGCGCCTTCATGAGCCGGCGCACGCCGTCGCGGAAGTGGTCGGCGCCGAGGTGCGCCTCGAGCATGCGCAGCACCGCCTGGCCCTTATTGTAGGTGATGTCGGGGTCGAAGACGTTGGTGGCCTCGAGCTCATTGTTGACGGGCTGCTCGATCGCGTGCGAGCTCACGCGCGCGTCGGCGCGCATCGCCTGTTCCTTGACCTCGTCCTGCCCTTCCCACCAGTGCCAGTCGGGATGGCGCGCGTCGGCCTGCGCCGCGCCGCGCCAGGAGGCAAAGCTCTCGTTGAGCCAGACGTCGTCCCACCAGGCCATCGTCACGAGGTCGCCGTGCCACTGGTGCGCCATTTCGTGCGCCTGGTAGCTGTAGACGTTCTGGATGTCGTCCACCGTGCTCGAGGGCGTGACCAGCAGCGCCTGGTCGTTGTAGGAGATCGCGCCCCAGTCTTCCATCGCGCCAGTGAAGCCGCCGGGCACCGCGATCGAGTCGAGCTTCGCGAGCGGATACGGATAGTCGAAGTAGTCGTTGTAGTCGGCGAGGATCTGCACGGCGTTCGCCAGCGCCACGGCACCGTATTTCTCCTGGCCGCGCACGGCCCAGACGCCGAGCCGGGTCGGGCCGCTGCGTGCGGAGACCGAGGCCAGGTCGCCTGCCGTCAGGTGCACGAGATAGGAAGGCATGCTCGGCGAGCGCTCGAAGCGGATCGAGGCCAGCCTGCCCTGCGCCTCGCGGCGGGCGATCGGCATGTTCGACACCGCGGTCCACTCCGAGGGCACGGTGACCGTGAGCTCGAAGGTGGCGCGGAAAGCGGGCTCGTCCCAGCAAGGGAACATGCGCCGCGCATCGGTGGACTCGAACTGCGTCGACAGCAGCAGCCCCTTGCCACCACCCGGCGCCACGTAGGGCTGGGCGAACAGGCCCTGCGGAATGGTCTCGATCTTGCCCGCATAGTCGAAGCTCAGCGTGTGGCGCCCGACTGGCGCCGGCGCGGCGAGCTTCACCGTCGTCAACTGCTGCTCGTCGTTCGAGTTGACGTCGGCGACCGCCTGTCCGTCGAGGCGGACGTCGCTCAGGGTCTCGTTCAATGAATTGAAGACCAGGTGCGCGCTCGCCTCGCGGAAGTCCAGCACGATCGACTCATGACCCCTGAGCGTGCGCGCCACGGCGTCGGGCGTGATCGCAATCGTGTAATCGACGGGGACAACGGCCTTGGGCAGGCGCCCGGGCGCACTGGCAAAGGAGAACGGCAGCGCTGCCCCGGCCGGCGCGGCCAGCACCACGCCGCACAGCAGGGCCAGGCCGGGTCGGGCGCCGGATACGCCAATACGCCGCGAGCGGCCGGGGCACGACGCCTGCCCGGCCGGATATATAACGTCTGTCATGCCTGGCATTATCTCATGCCAGGCGCTGATCTTTCTACGAAAGTCCGGAAAGCGAGACGTCGAGCGCCTCGACCAGGAAGCTTGCGTCCCGCGTCGTGAACGGAAGCGGCGGCCGGATCTTGAGCACGTTGTGGTGCGGCCCTTCGGTCCCGAGCAGCACGCCGTGCCCGCGCATGCGGTTCGCGACCTCGCCGGCCTGCTGGGTCGCGGGCGCGCGCGCGTCGCGGTCCGTCACGAGCTCCACGCCGAGGAACAATCCCGCGCCGCGCACGTCGCCGACCAGCGAGTGGCGCGGCTGCAGCGCACGCAGCTGCGCGAGCAACTCGCCGCCGACCGCGCACGCATGCTGCTGCAAGCCCTCGGACCGGACCACGTCAAGCACCTCGAGCCCGATGGCGCAGGAGACCGTGTTGCCACCGAAGGTGCTGAAGAACTCCATGCCATTGTCAAAAGAGCGCGCGATCTCGCTGGTCGTGATGACGGCGCCGATCGGGTGGCCATTGCCGATCGGCTTGCCGAGCACGACGATGTCGGGCACGACACCGTAGTATTCGAAGCCCCAGAAGTGACCACCGAGCCGCCCGTATCCGGTCTGCACTTCATCGGCGATGCACAGTCCACCCGCCCCCCTCACCAGCGCATAGGCCTGCTGCACGTAGTCGGCCGGGAGCCGCAGCTGCCCGCCGACGCTCGGCCACGACTCCGCCAGCAACGCGCCCGGGCCCGTGCCGCGCTGTTGCAGGCCACCAATGATCTCCTCCAGCGCCCGCAGGTAGCGCGTGCCGGCGCCGGCGCCGGACTCGGGCCCACCCTGCCGCCCTGAGTCGCGATAGAGGTCCGGCAGCGGGGCCACGTGCACCCAGGGCGCGGGGCCTGAGCCGCCCGGCCCCGCGTGCTTGTAGGGGCTCGCATCGATCAGCGACGTCGTGTTGCCGTGGTAGGCGTGCTCGAGCACGATCAGCTCGCGCCGCCCGGTATGGGCGCGCGCCAGCCGCAGCGCCAGCTCGTTCGCCTCGCTCCCGGAATTGACGAAGTAACAAACCTGGAGCGCGCCCGGGAGCGAGGCGCCGAGCCGCTCCGCGTAGGCGTTCGTGAGCTCGTGCAGGTAGCGCGTGTTGGTGTTGAGCCGCGCCATCTGCGCCTGCCCCGCCGCCACGACCCGCGGATGGCAGTGACCCACGTGCGGGACATTGTTGTAGGCGTCGAGGTAGCGGCGCCCCGTGGCGTCCCAGAGGTACTGCATCGAACCGCGCACGATGTGCAGCGGCTCGCGATAGGAGAGGCGCAGGTTGCCGCCGAGCAGCTCGCGGCGACGCGCCAGCAGCGCCGCAGCTACCGCCCGGTCGTCAGCTTCATTCCTGGACGCCATCAGGCACTCCGTACTGCCGCGCGCAACGCGGCACGCGCCGACTCCGCCGGCCGGGCGGCGAGCTGCTGCATCAACTCCCAGGCCGGCGCCGCGCTGACCTGCTGGTAGGAATCGTCGCTCTTGGCGTGCACATTGTGCGCCGCGTAGCACAGGCTCATGCACAGCCGTGCGGTGAGCAGCGGATAGAGCGCGTCGATCTCCGGATCGGTCAGCGGCAAGCACCCCTGGTACGCCCGCACGACGTGGGCGGCCGCCTCGAGCGGCCGCGGCTGAAACTGCATCGCGTAAGCCAGCGCGATCGCGAGGTCACAGACGAGCGCCGAGTGGACCATGTCGCCGAAGTCGATCAGCCCAACCACGCGGCCTGCGCGTACCAGGATGTTGTGGTCATTGGCGTCGCCGTGGATGACGCCGTGCCGCAACGATCGCCAGTCGAGCAGGCGCCAGTCCGCCATGAAATCCACGACCACCTCCCGCTGCGCGGCAGCAAGCAGCGGCAGGTGCTCGAGCGCAAGCCCGGCGTGCCGCAGGTCCCAGTGCAGCTCGCGATGCATCGCTGGATGGGAAAATCCCTGCAGCGCCCGATCGAGCTCGCCGAGCACGACGCCGAGCGAGGACAGCAGCGCTTCGCCCTGCGGCCTGACGGCGGCATACATCTCGCCGTCCAGCCAGCCGATCAGCCGGATGTAATGGCGCCTGCCCTGGTGGTCGCGCGCCTCGCCCAGCACCGAGCCATTGCGCATCGCGTGCACGCGCGGCACCGCGAGTGCCGGGGCCCGCGCGGCCACCCAGGCCAGCGCTGCGTTCTGGAATTCGAGCACCGGGCGGTCCTCGTCCGACTTCGCGAACTTGAGCACCGACTTTGTGCCCGCGGGCGTGCTCATGAGGAAATTCTGGTCGCGCTCGCTCGGCAGCTCGCTGGCCCGCGCCGCGAGCCCGTAATCCCTTTGCGCGATCTGTTCGGCCTCGGCGATCGTGAACCGCGGCGTGGTGGCGAGGCTCAAGCGGGCTTGGGCAACGGGGTGTCGTAGCGCGATTTCAGGAAGGCGATGCCCGCGCCCATCATGAAGCGCCACGCCGCCTCCACCTCCGGCGCGTACTGCGGATCGCTTTCCTCGACGGTGCGCAGCAGGCTGTCGAGCCAGAAGTCATAGAGGTGCGGGGGGATGTTGCGCCCCTGCTTGCTGTGCGCCCCGGCAATGCGCTCGAGGTAGGCGCGGCATTCGGGCCAGTCGAGCGCGATGTACTCGATCAGCATGTAGAACGAGGTCTGCAGCATGCGCCGCTGCTTGCGGAAGTCGGTGTTCTGGAACTTCGTGCGCACCTCGGGCGATGAGGCCAGGAAGACGTCGTAGAAGCGCTCGAAGAAATGATCGTTCTTGAGGCAGCGCGCCAGGCTGTCGTTGAAGACCCGGATGGCAGGGGTGTCCATGGCAGGCGGCAAGGCTCCGGCGTGCATGCGGCGAGGAACTCGCTGCGCCGCATCTTGAGCCGTGCGGGCGTAGCCCGCAAGGCTCAGCTCTCCCCGGCCCGCCGCCCCGAGGCCACACTGCCAGGCCCCCCGGCAGCAGGCGTCGCCGGGGGTCCTCGGTTCAGGCCTTCGGGATTACCCCGCCGGGGGTCAGCTTGTCGATCGCCTGCGGCAGGACCTGTGCGAGCCTGCTGGCCAGGTCCTGCGGCGTGAGGCCGAACTTCGCTGCGAGCTCCTGCAGCGCACCGGAGCCCAGGGCCTTGTGCAGCTGGTCCGCGCTTATCGGCTGGTTGGGCCCGGTTCCGACCCAGGATTTCACCGTGTTGCCGAGGCCCTGCTGCTCGAGCTGCGCGACAATGCCGGAAACGCCACCGTGCTTCTCGATCAGGCCGTTCAGGACCGTGGCCATCTCACCGCCGACCAGGCCGCCGAGTACACCGTCCAGAAGTCCCATGATCCTGCCCCCTCAATTATCGCTGGCACGCCTTGCCATGGTCGGCATGATACCCCTGCGCCTGCGCGCTGGATTCGCTCATGTACGCGCCCTCCTTCGTCTTGCCGTACCACTTGTCGCCCGGGCAGTGATAGACCTTGGTGTCCTTGTTGACCCAGACCTGGCCATTGCCGCCGCCGGCCGCCGCCACCGCCGGGGGTGAGTAGGTTGCCTTGGCTGGAGCCACAGGCGCAGCCGGGGCCGTCGGCGCGGCGGGCGCCGCCGCCGGGGCGGCGCGGGCTGCGGGCGCGGGGTGAGCTGCCGGAGCGCCGGCCGCTGCCGGCGTGGCCGGCGTAGCGGGGGCAGCCGGAGCCGCAGCGCCGGCGTACCAGTCCTTCACGCCGCCGTGTCCACTGCAAGCGCCGCTCTTCGAGGCCGCCGTGGTCTTGCTGCCGTCCTTGCAGGTGCCGGTCGCGGCGGCCGCGGCCGCTGCCGCCGGGGCTGCGGGAGCCGCCGGTGAAGCCTTCGCGGCCTTCGCGGGCTTTTCAGCCTTCTCAGCCTTCTCCGACTTCCCTGCCTTCTCGGGCTTTTCCGCCCTCTCGGCAGACTCCTCTTCGTGCTTGCTCTTGGAGCCCTTCGTGGAGGTACTGCCTTCATTTGCGGCGCTGCCCTCGGTCGCCGCCCCGTACCACTTCTTGACGCCACCATGCCCGCTGCATGCGCCGCTCTTCTCCGAGGCCGAGGAGTAGCTGCCGTCCTTGCACAAGCCTGTGGTGCCGGCCGGAGCGCTCGCGGGCGCCTTGGCGTACAGCGCAGCGCTGCACAGCAGCGCCGCGGTGAAAGAAATCAGATTCCCTTTTCTGGACATGATGGACCTCACAAGATTTGATGTGGCGTCGGCCGCCAGCGCCAGGCGGCGC
>CAVZWC010000004.1:0-415906 GCA_963778855.1 uncultured Gammaproteobacteria bacterium
CTTCGCGCACCTGCTCGCCAACGGCAGCAGCGCCGACGTGCTGCTGTTCGGCTCGTTCCTGGCCTGGGCGGTGGTCGATCGCATCTCGCTGAAGCGGCGCGCGCCGCGCGCAGTGCCGGGAGCGCAGCCCTCGAAGTGGAATGACGCGATCGTGCTGGCCGCCGGCCTGCTGCTCTACGCGTGGTTCGTGCACTGGGCGCACCTGCGCCTGTTCGGTGTGGCGCCGCTCGCCTGAAGCTGCGCCATGTGCGGTCGCTTCGTGTCGCGTGAACAGGCCGCCGTCGAGCGCGAGCTGAACATCAGGGTGCGCAATCCCTTCGAGCGCGTGTACAACGCCGCACCGTCGATGCTGCTGCCGGTGATTCGCCAGACGCGCAGGCACCGCCGGCGCCGAGCGCGAGGCACTGACCATGCGCTGGGGGCTGATCCCGGGCTGGTGGTCGCAGCCGACCCTGCCGACCGCGACCATCAACGCGCGCAGCGAGGAGGCGGCCACCAAGCCGATGTGGCGCAGCGCCCTGCGGCACAGCCGCTGCCTGGTGCCGGCGCTGGGCTGGTACGAGTGGCGCGTCGAGCCGGCGGGAAAGGTGCCCTATTACATCCATCCCCCGGGAGGCGCGGGCCTGTACTTCGCCGGTCTCTGGTCCGAATGGAAGGATCCCGCGGGCGAGTCCCAGCCCAGCTTCGCGATTCTCACGCGGGCCGCTTCCCCGGAACTCGAATCGCTCCACAAACGCATGCCGGTCGTGCTGCCCCCGGCCTCCTGGGACGACTGGCTGGCTCCCTGGCCGGATGGGCACGCGGCGCGGCTGGCCGCACAAGTGGCTGATTCAGAAGGTAATTTTGAGTATTATCCGGTGAGCCGCTACGTCAATGCGCCCCGCAACCAGGGCGAGCGCTGCATCGAACCCGCGCCGCTGTGAACCCACTGTGATGCTGCGTCGCACGCTCCTAGAATGCGCGCACTGGCGCGCCGGCGCCTTCCTTGAAACCTACGGCCGCCTATCTGAGTCTAATAGGCTAACGGCAAGCGGGGGCCCGTCGGTCCCGAACAGGTGGAGCGCTATTTATGATGGGAATGGGATCGGGCCCGGCCGGGCGCAAGCCTTCGCGCCGCAAACTCATAGGTATTTCCGCCGCGGTGATCGTGGTGCTGGCCTTCGCTGGCTGGCGCATGACGCGCTCGCCCACGGCCGCCGCAGCCATGGACAAGGACGGCACCGTGCCGCCTTTGGTCACGGTCGTCGTGCCATCGCTCGGCAACGTCGTGACCACGGTTTCCGTCACCGGCCAGATCAGCGCGACCAATGACATGCCGATCGGCGTCGAGGGCGACGGCGGCCGCATCTCGGCCGTGCTCGTCGAGCCCGGCGACAAGGTCAAGCGCGGACAGGTGCTGGCGCGGCTCAACCCGCTGACCGCGGAATCCCAGGTCGAGGGCGCGCAAGCCTCCCTTGAAGAACTCAAGGCCGCCGCGGCTGCTGCGCAGGCGGACTACGCGCGCGCCGAGAAAGCCCGCGATTCATTTTCGGTCGAGGAATTCGAGCGCCGGCGAACCGCGGCGCTGACCGCGGTCGCCAAGGCCAAGGCGGCCGAGGCCCAGCTGTCCGAGGCGCGCACTCGCTGGCAGCGCACGACGGTCGTGGCCCCGAGCGACGGCATCGTGCTGGTGCGCGCCGCCGAAGTGGGCCAGATCGCGATGCCGGGCTCGCCGCCGCTGTTCCGGCTGGCGCGCGACGGCGCGATCGAGATGCGCGGCGAAGTCGCCGAGCAGGACATGCCGCGGCTCAAGGTGGGCCAATCGGCGCTGGTCAGGCTCGACGGCGTGCCGCAGCCCTTCGTCGGCAAGATCTGGCAGATCGGCGCGGTCATCGACGGCACCACGCGCCAGGGCACGGTGCGCATCGCCCTGCCCGCCGATGACCAGAACCTGCGGCCGGGCGCCTTCGCGCGCGCGGACATCCAGGCCGGCGCCACGGTCGGCGTGATCCTGCCGCAGACGGCCGTGCTCAGCGACGAGCATGGCACGCTACACGCTCATCGTCGGCGCGAACGATCGCGTCGAGCGCCGTGCCGTCAACGTGGTCGGGCGCGCGTTCCGAGGGCCTGCTCGTGGACAGCGGGCTCACCGGTGACGAGCGCGTGGTCGCGGTGGCGGGAGCCTTCCTGCGCGCCGGCGAGCAGGTCAAGGTCGCGCCGCTCGCCGTGGCCTCCGGAGGCTCCGGCGACAGCGGGCGCAACCTCAAGGGCGGCAGCGCTGGCGCCGCGGTGAGCGCGCCATGAGACGCATATCCGCGTGGGCCATCACCCACCCGGTATTCCCGCTGGTGCTGTTCGCGGTGCTCACCACCTTCGGCATCGTCGCCTTCGTGCGCATGCCGGTCACGCTCAACCCGGATGTCTCCGCGCCCTTCGTGCACGTGCTGATCGGCGTGCCGGGCGCCGCCCCGACCGAGATCGAGACCCAGGTGCTGCAGAAGGTCGAGGGCTCGATCGCCACGGTTGGCAACGTCAAGAACATCACCTCGCGCGCCACCGAAGGCCAGGCGATGATCTTCGTCGAATTCCAGATCGGCACCCCGGTCGACCGCGCCACGACCGATGTGCGCGATGCGGTGGCGCGCGTGCGCGGCGAGCTGCCGCAGGGGATCCTGGAGCCGAACATCGGGCGCGAGGAGATCGACGGCGGGCCGATCGTCTACTACGCCGTCACCACCACCGGCATGACCGAGGAGCAGCTGTCCTGGTTCGTCGATGACACGATCAACAAGCGCCTGCTCGCCGTGTCCGGGGTGGCGCAGGTCAACCGCTCGGGCGGCGTCGATCGCGAGATCCGCGTCGACCTCGACCCGGCGCGCATGCAGTCCTTCGGCGTCACCGCCGCCGAGGTCAACGAGCAGCTGCGCCAGATCAACGTCGACGCCGCCGGCGGGCGCGCGCAGGTCGGCGGCAGCGAGCAGTCGATCCGCGTGCTCGGCGGCGCGCGCACCGCGCAGCAGCTCGCCGACCGGCGCATCCCGTTCGGCTCCCGGCGATGGCCGGACGGTGCGGCTCGGCGACATCGCCGACGTGCGCGACGGCATCGCCGAGGTGCGCACGGTCTCGAGGCTCGACGGCCGGCCGGCGACGACCTTCGGCGTCGCCAAGGCCAAGGGCGCCTCCGACGTCGACACGCTGAAGCGCATCGAGGCCGAGCTCGACAAGATCAGCAAGGAAAACCCGAGCATCCACCTGCGCCAGGTGTTCACCACGGTCGATTTCACCAAGCAGCAGTACCACGCCTCGATCGAGGCGCTGTTCGAGGGCGCGCTGCTCGCGGTCGTGATCGTCTACCTGTTCCTGCGCGACTGGCGCGCCACCGGCATCGCCGCGCTCGCCATCCCGCTGGCGGCGCTGCCGACCTTCGCCTTCATGCAGTGGTTCGGCTTCACGCTCAACCAGATGAGCCTGCTGGCGCTGTGCCTGATCACGGGCGTGCTGGTCGACGATGCCATCGTCGAGATCGAGAACATCACGCGCCACATGAAGATGGGCAAGAGCGGCTACCAGGCGGCGATGGACGCCGCCGACGAGATCGGCCTCGCGGTCGTGGCCTGCTCGATGGCGATCATCGCCGTGTTCCTGCCGGTCAGCTTCATGGGCGGCATCGTCGGCCAGTTCTTCATCCAGTTCGGCTTCACGGTGGCGGTGGCGGTGTTCATGTCGCTGGTGGTGGCGCGACTGATCACGCCGCTGCTCGCGGCGCACACGCTGCGGCCGCACGCGGACCTGCGCAGCGCCGACGGCCCGATCATGGACTGGTACCTGCGCACGCTGCGCTGGACGGTCAGGCACCGCGGCAAGACCATGATCGCGGGCCTGGTGTTCTTCGTGCTGTCGGTCGTCGGGCTGGCGATGGTGCCGTCAGACCTTCGTTCCCGACAGCGATTCCTCCTCCTCCACGGTGACCGTCGAGCTGCCTCCGGGCGTGCTGCTGGGCCAGACCGCCGCGGCCTCGTCCGCGGCCTACCAGATCCTGCGCCGCCACCCGGAAGTCATGAGCGTGGTCGAGTCGATCGGCGAGGATGACAACGGCGAAGTGCGCTCGGGCAACCTCTACGTGCAGCTGGTGAAGCCGGACCAGCGCAAGCTGCAGCCAGAAGCAGTTCGAGACGCTGGTCACCAAGGAGCTGCGCGAGATTCCCGACGCGCGCGTGACCTTCAGGAGCCAGTCGGACGGCGGCAGCGACCTGACGCTGTACGTCGTCGGCAGCGACCCGGAGCTCGTGGAACGCACCGCGCACACCGCGATCGAGCAGATGCGCACCGCTCAAGGAACTGCGCGACCCGCACATCGACGGCGACATGGCGCGACCGGAACTCGTGATCCACCCGCGGCTCGACGTGGCCGCGCAGCTCGGCGTCAGCGTGGCCAGCATCAGCGAGACCGTGCGCGTGGCCACGCTCGGCGAGATCGCGCAGAACGAGGCCAAGTTCTCGCTCGGCGGCCGGCAGATCCCGATCCGCGTCAGCCTGGTGGAATCGGCGCGCAGCAACCTGTCGGCGCTCGAGAACCTGCCGGTGCGCACCGCCAGCGGCGCCACCGTGCCGCTCAAGGCGGTGGCGGAAATCAGCTTCGGGCAGGGGCCGTCCAAGGTGCGCCGCTACAACCAGAACCGCCGCTTCATGCTCGCGGCCAACCTCAACCATTCCGAGCTCGGCCCGGCGCTCAAGAAGGTCCGCGACCTGCCGATCTTCAAGAACCTGCCGACCGGGGTGCAGATCGTCGATGTCGGCCAGGCGCAGTACATGCAGGAGCTGTTCACGAGCTTCGTGCTGGCGATGGTCGCCGGCATCATGCTGGTGTTCGCGGTGCTGGTGCTGCTGTTCGCGCGCGTGTTCCAGCCGATCACGATCCTGGGCGCGCTGCCGCTGTCGCTCGGCGGCGCGGTGCTGGGGCTCATGGTCACCGGCAGCCCGTTCTCGCTGGCCACGGTGCTCGGCATCCTGATGCTGATGGGGCTCGTGGCCAAGAACTCGATCCTGCTGGTCGAGTTCGCGATCGAGGAGATGCGCGCCGGCAAGGACCGCGCTGACGGCGCTGCTCGAGGCCGGCCACAAGCGCGCGCGGCCCATCGTCATGACCTCGGTGGCGATGATCGCCGGCATGCTGCCGCTGGCGCTCGGGCTCGCGGGCGATGCGTCGCTGCAGGGCCAGATGGCGATCGCGGTCATCGGCGGGCTCGTGACCTCGACCGCATTGACGCTGGTCATGGTGCCGGCCGCGTTCACCTGGATCGACGACTTCGAGCTCTGGCTCAAGCGCAAGCTCTTCGATCCGCAGCGGCGCCGCCGCCGACGCAGCGGTCCCGGCCGCGGCGACCGGAGCGACGCCGCTCCGGCGGCGCTCGGGCGTAACGCGAGGCCTTCAGTGGCGCGAGTGCGCCTCGATCCACTGCTGGGCTTCGGCGTTGACCTCGCGCGGATCGCGGCCGGCGGCGGCGATCGGCGGGCCGATGACCACGCGGATCGTGCCCGGCTTCTTGTACAGGCCGCGGCGCGGCCAGTAGTAGCCGGCGTCGTGCGCGATCGGCACGATCAGCCGGTCGTACTCCGCCGCCACCAGCGCGCCGCTGATGCCGTAGCGGCGCGTCTCGCCCGGAGCCATGCGCGTGCCTTCGGGAAAGATCACCACCCATTCGCCCTCGGCCAGCCGCTTCTTGCCCTGCACCCGCACGCTGCGCACGGCCGCGCCGCCGGCGCCGCGATCGACCGCGATGGCGCGCATCAGCCACAGCGCCCAGCCGAGGAACGGCACCCACATGAGTTCGCGCTTGAGCACCCAGACGTGCGCCGGCACCAGCACCACCTGCGCGAAGGTTTCCCAGCTCGAGGAGTGCTTGAGCAGCGCGACGTGGTTGCCGGGCGGCATGCGCTCGGCGCCCTCGATGCGGTAGTCGAGGCGGCAGCAGATCGCGCAGCGCCGACCAGCAGCGGACGCGCCCAGCCGCGCGCCAGCGCGAAGCGGGCGCGGAACGGCATGAACAGGCCCACGAGCACGAACATCACGGCATAGCAGCCGGTCCACAGGAACAGGAAGATCGTGAACGCCAGCGAACCCAGCCACTGCATGCCTGATCGATCCTGGGCGTGAACAGGCGCTAACCGGGCAGGCGCGACAGGTCGGCGATGCGCGTGAACAGCGCGCGCAGTTCGCCGAGCAGCGCCAGGCGGTTGTCGCGCAGCCGCGGGTCCGGGTCGTTGACCAGCACGGCGTCGAAGAAGGCGTCGACCTCCGGGCCGCAGCAGCGCGAGCTCGGCGAAGGCGCGCTCGTAGTCGCGCGCGAGCGAGCATGGCCGCGAGCTGCGAGCGACGCTGCCGGAGCGCGGCGTGCAGCGCCTGCTCGGCCGGCGCGCGCAGCAGTGCCGCATCGACCTCGACCGCAGCGCCGGCCGCCGATTTCTTCAGGATATTGGCGATGCGCCGGTTGGCCGCCGCCAGGCTCGCGGCCGCCGGCAGCTGCAGGAAGTTCGACGAGCGCGCTGACGCGCGCGTCGGCGTCGAGCGGCGAGCGCGGCGGCGTCGCCAGCACCGCGTCGACAGATCTCGGTGGTGACGCCGGCGGCGCCTTCCTCCAGGTACTGGGCGCGCAGCCGCTCCATCACGAACTCGTAGACTTCGTCGCACACCGCGGCCAGCGCGCCTCGATGCCGGCGATCGGCTGCGCGGCCACCGCCTGCCCGATCAGCGCGCGCAGGTCGAAATCGAGCGCGCGTTCGCGCACGATGCGCAGCACGCCGATCGCGGCCCGGCGCAGGCCGAAGGGATCGCGCGTGCCGCTGGGTTTCTGGCCGATCGCGAAGATGCCCGCGAGCGTATCGAGCCGGTCGGCCAGCGCGAGCGCCGTGCCGCTGGCGGTCGCCGGCAGCGCGTCGCCCGCGCCGCGCGGCAGGTAGTGCTCGCGGATCGCGGTCGCGGTCTCGGCGTCCTCGCCGTCGGCCTGCGCGTAGTAGCTGCCCATGACGCCCTGCAGCTCGGGGAACTCGCCCACCATGGCGCTCAGCAGGTCGCACTTGCACAGCAGCGCAGCGCGCGCCACGCGATGCCGGCGCGGCGCCGCAGGGGCCGGCGAGCACCGCGGCCAGCGCGGCGACGCGCCGCGACTTGTCGTCGAGCGAGCCGAGCTGCGCCTGGAAGGTGACGCGCGCGAGCGCCTCGACCTGGCTGGCGAGCGGCGCGCGCCGGTCCTGCTCCCAGAAGAAGGCCGCGTCGGCGAGCCGCGGCCGGACCACGCGCTCGTTGCCGGCGCGCACCACCGACGGGTCGAGGCTGTCGATGTTGCTGACCGCGACGAAAGCCGGCATGCAGCGCGCCGTCGGCGGACTCGAGCGGAAAATAACGCTGGTGATCCTGCAGCGCGGCCAGCAGCACCTCGCGCGGCAGCGTGAGGAATCGCGATTCGAAGTGGCCGGCGATCGCCACCGGCCACTCGACCAGCGCCGTGACCTCCTCGAGCAGCGCCGGCTCGATGAGCGCGCGGCCGCCGGCCTGTTCCGCCGCCGCGACCACCAGTTCGCGCACGCGTGCGCCCCGCGCCGCGGAGCTCGCGATCACGCGGCCGCGGCCGAGCAGCGTGCGCTCGTAGCTCGCGGGCGCGCGCAATGCCAGCGAGCGCGGCGCGTGGAAGCGATGGCCGCGCGTGTCGCGGCCGGCGGCCAGTCC
The DNA here is from genome assembly GCA_963778855.1 of uncultured Gammaproteobacteria bacterium. Taxonomy (GTDB): domain Bacteria; phylum Pseudomonadota; class Gammaproteobacteria; order Steroidobacterales; family Steroidobacteraceae; genus FEN-1191. The sequence goes on from CAVZWC010000004.1 coordinate 7,703, forward strand.
GAGGATCGTCGCCGGCACGACCTCGCCGCCGTAGAGCATCACCAGCCAGTGCACCGGGCGCACGAACTGCGCTTCGCCGGCGCCCCAGCGCATCCGCTTGGGGATCGGCAGCCCGTCGAGCAGCTCAGTGATGATTCCCGGCAGCAGCGCCACCGCCTCCGCGCCCGGACGGGAACCGGCAAAAAACAGGTATTCGTTCCCCTTTTCGTCGCGCTCGCGACCGAGCGCGCTGAGCTCCGCGCCGCAGCTCGCGGCGAAGGCCAGCGCCGCGCGCGTCGGCGCGCCGGCGGCGTCATAGGCCGCGCGCAACGGCGGGCCCCGGCGGCGCAGGCTCTGCTCGGGCGCCTGCGCGGCGAGGCGGCGCACGCGCAGCGCCAGCCGGCGCGGCGTGGCGAAGGTCTGGATCGCGCCATGGCGGAGCGAGGCCGCTTTGAGCAGCGTGGCGATGCCGCTGCCGAGCGCCTGCTCCAGCGCCGGCAGTGCCTTGGGCGGCAGCTCCTCGGTGCCGAGCTCGAACAGGAAGTCGCGCCGCGCGACCGTCGACGTCGGTTTCATGCGGGCGCCTGCCCGATGGCCGTCGGCGCACTGGCCGCTTGCGTGCCGGCCGCCGGCGCTTGCGCGAGCAGCGGGAAGCCGAGCGCCTCGCGGCTGGCGTAGTAGGCCTGGGCGACGCCGCGCGAGAGCGTGCGCACGCGCAGGAGGTAGCGCTGGCGCTCGGTGACCGAGATCGCGCGCCGCGCGTCGAGCAGGTTGAACACGTGCGAGGCCTTGAGCACCTGCTCGTAGGCCGGGAGCGCGAGGTGCGCGGCGAGCAGCTCGTTGCAGGCGCGCTCGTGGTCCTCGAAATGCCGCAGCAGCATCGCGGTGTCGGCGTGCTCGAAGTTATAGGCCGATTGCTCGGCCTCGTTCTGGTGATAGACGTCGCGGTAGGTCACGCGCCCTTGCGGGCCCTCGGCCCAGACGATGTCGTAGATGCTCTCGACGTCCTGCAGGTACATCGCCAGGCGCTCGAGTCCATAGGTGATCTCGCCGCTGACCGGACGGCAGTCGAGGCCGCCGACCTGCTGGAAATACGTGAACTGGCTGATCTCCATGCCGTTGAGCCACACCTCCCAGCCGAGGCCCCAGGCCCCTAGCGTCGGCGACTCCCAGTTGTCCTCGACGAAGCGGATGTCGTGGACCAGCGGGTCGAAGCCCAGCGCCTCGAGGCCACCGAGATAGAGGTCGATGAAGTCGGCGGGCGAGGGCTTCATGAGCACCTGGAACTGGTAGTAGTGCTGGAGCCGGAACGGATTGTCGCCGTAGCGCCCGTCGGTCGGGCGGCGCGAGGGCTGCACGTAGGCGGCGGCCCAGGGCTCGGGCCCGATCGAGCGCAGGAAGGTCGCGGTGTGGAAGGTGCCGGCCCCGACCTCCATGTCGTAGGGCTGCAGGATGACGCAGCCCTGGCTGGACCAGTAGCGCTGCAGCGCGAAGATGAGCTCCTGGAAGGTGCGCGGCCTGGCGCCGATCTTGCGGGTCTTCATGCAGGTTTCGGCCGCTCCGCACGCAGATTCGAAAGGGGGAACTGGCGCGCGAGTATACAGAAGGTGCGGCAATCGCCACCAAGCCAGGGCAATTCTCCAGCTGCAGTGCACGAAAATAGGGCAAACACCCTCATTGTGCCCTATACTGGTGCAATTCGTGACCGCAATGGCCGGAGAAACTGTTCATCCGCTTGATTTTCAAGGGTTGCACCCGGGCACTTGGTCTGGCACGCGTCCTGCAAGCTAGCCGGGCTCTGCTTACACGTTTTTCTTCATCCAAGGAGGGGAGATGACTGCGACCGAAGTAGTGAAGCTCATTAAAGAGAAGGGGCTCAAGTTCGCCGACCTGCGGTTCACGGATACGCGCGGCAAGGAACAGCACATCACCATCCCCGCCGACCTCGTCAACGCCGACTTCTTCGTCGAGGGAAAGATGTTCGATGGCTCCTCGATCGCGGGCTGGAAGGGCATCAACGAGTCCGACATGATCCTGCTGCCCGACGCCACGACCGCCGTGATCGATCCGTTCGTCGCCGACGCGACCGTCAACATCCGCTGCGACATCATCGAGCCGGCGACGATGCAGGGCTATGAGCGCGACCCGCGCTCCCTGGCCAAGCGCGCCGAGGCCTACCTCAAGTCGACCGGCATCGCCGATGGCGCGCTCTTCGGCCCCGAGAACGAATTCTTCATCTTCGACAGCGCGCGCTGGCACAACGACATGCACGGCTGCGGCTACGCGATCGACTCGGTGCAGGGCGCGTGGAATTCCAACACCGCTTACCCCGAAGGCAACATGGGCCACCGGCCCGGCGTCAAGGGCGGCTACTTCCCGGTGCCGCCGGTCGACGGCTTCCACGACATCCGCGCCGCGATGTGCAAGGCGCTCGAGGAAATGGGGCTCAAGGTCGAGGTGCATCACCACGAGGTTGCGACCGGCGGCCAGTCCGAGATCGGCGTCGGCGCGGGCGGCCTGGTGAAGAAGGCCGACGAAGTGCAGATCCTGAAGTACTGCGTGCACAACGTCGCCGCGCTGCACGGCAAGACCGCGACCTTCATGCCCAAGCCGCTGGTCGGCGACAACGGCTCGGGCATGCACGTGCACCAGTCGCTGCAGAAGGCGGGCACGGCGCTGTTCGCGGGCGACAAGTACGGCGGCCTGTCGGACACCGCGCTCTACTACATCGGCGGCATCATCAAGCACGCGAAGGCGATCAACGCGTTCACCAACCCCGGCACCAACAGCTACAAGCGGCTGGTGCCGGGCTTCGAAGCGCCGGTCATGCTGGCCTATTCGGCGCGCAATCGCAGCGCCTCGATCCGCATTCCCTGGGTGCCGAATCCCAAGGCGCGGCGCATCGAGGTGCGCTTCCCGGATTCGGCCTCGAACCCCTATTTCGCCTTCGCGGCGATGATGATGGCGGGGCTCGACGGCATCCAGAACCGGATCCATCCCGGCGACCCGGCTGACAAGGACCTCTACGACCTCGAGCCCGAGGAGGCGAAGCACATCCCGCAGGTCTGCCATTCGCTCGACATGGCGCTCGAATGCCTCGACAAGGACCGCGAATTCCTGACCCGCGGCGGCGTGTTCACCAACGACCTGATCGATGCCTACATCGGGCTCAAGAACCAGGAGGTCACGCGCTACCGCATGTCGACGCACCCCTGCGAGCTCGAGATGTATTACAGCGTCTGAACTGGGCCTGAACGCCCGGTGCGCGGCGGCGGGGTGACGATCTTCACAGGATCATCACCCCGCTTTGCGCGCCGGCGCGCCGGAGGACTATGCTGTGTTCCGTGCGTACCCGGATGGCCTTGTTGATGCTCGTGACGGCCGTAGCCGCGGCCGGCACCACGACCTATCGCTGGGTGGACGCCGACGGCGTGCACTACTCCGACCAGCCGCACCCGGGCGCCGAGCAGATCACGCTCAGCCGCGCGCCGACCTACAGCAGCGAGTACACCAGGCCAAGCACGCCGGCGAGCCCGAAGTCCACCACCACCAACAACGACGACTTCCGCTACGACGGCTGCGCCGTGATCCAGCCGGCGCAGGACCAGGTCTATACGAACATCGATGCGCTGGCCATCACCGTGCAGCCGCAGCCGCCGTTGCGCGGCAACGACCACGTGGTGCTGAACCTCGACGGCCAGAGCATCGAGGCAGCCAGCGGCCAGCAGCAATTCCAGATCTCGCCAGTCACCCGCGGGACGCACTCGGTGTCTGCGTCGATCGTCGGTGGCGACGGCCGCAACCTGTGCCAGTCCTCGGCGCTGAAATTCCACGTGCACCAGGCGGCCCTCGGCCGCCCCAGGGTCCAGCCGCTGCCGCACTAGCGCCGCTTCGCGCGCGCGACGTTACCGCGACCGCAATCGTAGCCGCAGCTTCAGCTGCAGCCGCCACCAGCCAGGGCGCGGCGTGAGCGGCGAATTGTGCCCCGCCCCGCCTGCCGAGCGCCCGCCGGTCGCGGAGCTCCCGGACGCGCTGTCGGTCGGCATCGTGCTGCTCGACGGGCAGCTCCGACTCCAGTACGCCAACGTCGCCGCGCAGGTGCTGCTCGGCTTCAGCCTCCGCCATTCGCACGGCGCGGCGATCACCAGCCTGCTCGCCGGTTCGCAGGAATTCATGGCGCTGCTGCAGCGCGCGCTGGCCGAGGGCAAGGGCTGCGCCGCGCACGAGCTCGAGCTGGCGACACCCGCGGTGTTGCCCGCGGCCGCCGCGCCGGCGATCGTCGACGTCACGGTGACGCCGCTCGACAACGGAGTGGGTGCAGCGCGCTTGCTGCTCGAGCTCGTCGACGCGCGCGCGCGCGCGCGGCTGGCGCGCGAGACCGAGCAACGCTCGAGCGTCGACGGTGGCCGGCTCATGATCCGGCAGCTCGCGCACGAGATCAAGAATCCGCTCGGGGGTCTGCGCGGCGCCGCGCAGCTGCTGGAGCGCGAGCTGCCCGACCCGGCGCTGCGCGAGTACACGGCCGTCATCATCAACGAGGCCGACCGCCTGTGCAGCCTGGTCGACGCCATGCTCGGACCCGCGAGCCCGCCGCGCAAGCAGCGGCTCAGCGTGCACGAGGTCTGCGAGCACGTGTACCAGCTGCTGCGCAGCGAGGCGCCGCCGGGCGTGCGCATCGAGCGCGACTACGACCCGAGCGTCCCGGAGGGCAGCTTCGACCGCAACGAGATCATCCAGGCACTGCTCAACATCGCGCGCAACGCGCTGCAGGCGCTCTCCGGCAGCGGGCGCCTGGTGTTGCGCACGCGCGCGCTCACGAACCATAGCATCGGCGCGCGCCGCCACCGGCTGCTGGCCTGCGTTCAGGTCGAGGACGACGGCCCGGGCGTGCCGGAGGAGCTGCGCCGGACGCTGTTCCTGCCGCTCGTGACCTCGCGCGCCGCCGGCACCGGCCTCGGCCTCTCGGTCGCCCAGGACATGGTGCGGCGCCATCGCGGCGCGCTCGAGTTCGAGAGCCGGCCGGGGCACACCGTGTTCTCGATGCTGCTGCCGCTGGAGGAAGTCGCGTGAGCGAGCCGGCGCCGCGGGTCTGGCTGGTCGACGACGACGCGTCGATACGCTGGGTGCTCGAGCGCGCGCTGCGCGCCGCCGGCATGCTGACCCAGGCCTTCGCCGCGGCCGATCCGGTGCTGGTGGCGCTCGGGAGCGATGCGCCCGACGTGCTGGTCACTGATGTGCGCATGGCGGGGCCGTCGGGCATCGAGCTGCTCAGGCGCGTGCGAGCCAACCATCCCTCGCTCCCGGTCATCGTCATGACCGCGCACGCCGACCTCGACACCGCGCTCTCGGCCTATGCCGGTGGTGCTTTCGAGTACCTGCCCAAGCCCTTCGACGTCGACCACGCCGTCGGCCTGGTGCAGCGCGCTGCGGCCGGCAGCGCGCGCGCGCACGCGGATGCCGCTGCCGGCGCCGGTACCGGCCGCGAGCTGCTCGGGCGCGCGGCCGCCATGCAGGAAGTGTTCCGCGCGATCGGCAGGCTGGCGCGCTCGAGCGTCAACGTGCTTATCGTCGGCGAGTCGGGGACCGGCAAGGAATTGGTGGCGCGCGCGCTGCACGAGCACAGCCCGCGCGCGACCAGGCCGTTCATCGCGCTCAACACCGCGGCACTGCCGGCCGAGCTGCTCGAGTCCGAGCTGTTCGGCCACGAGAAGGGCTCGTTCACGGGCGCCGACAGCCTGCGGCGTGGCCGCTTCGAGCAGGCGGACGGCGGCACGCTGTTCCTCGACGAGATCGGCGACATGTCGCCCGCGCTACAGGCGCGCATGCTGCGCGTGCTGGCCGAGGGCGAGTTCTATCGCGTCGGCGGCCAGCTGCCGATACGCGTCGACGTGCGCGTGATCGCCGCCACCCACCAGGACCTCGATGCACGCGTGCGTGGCGGCCAGTTCCGCGAGGACCTGCTGCACCGCCTCGACGTGGTGCGCATCGAGCTGCCGCCACTGCGGGCGCGGCGCGAGGACATCCCCGACCTGCTGCGGCACTACCTGCGGGTCGCCGCGCGCGAGCTCGGCATCGAGCCCAAGACACTCGGCGCCGAGGCGCTCGCGAAGCTGGTGGCGTACCGCTGGCCGGGAAACGTGCGCGAGCTCGTCAACCTGTGCCGGCGCATGAGCGCGCTTGCGCCCGACAACGAGATCGGGCTCGCGGACTTGCCGGCTGCAGTCAGCGGGCGCGAAGCGTTGCCGGGCGCGGGCGCCTGGCTCGATGGCCTCGCTGAATGGGCCGAGGCGCAGTTGCGCAGCGGCGCCGCTCCCTTGCTCGAGACCGCGCTGCCCGAGTTCGAGCGCGCGCTGCTGCGCGCAGCGCTCAAGGCCACGCACGGCCGGCGCCGGCAAGCCGCGCGCCTGCTCGGCTGGGGACGCAACACGCTGACTCGCAAGCTGCGCGAGCTCGGGCTCGCGGAGGCGGGTGTGGACGAAGAGGAGGCCGCCGCGCCAGCTGCCGCGGCGCCGCATGTTGAAAAGGCCTAGGGCGCTGTGCCCGGCTTCGCGCGTACGCCGGCGATGAGCCCGGTCGTGAAGGCCGTGCCGGCGAGCGTGACCAGCATGCCGAGAACGATGCGCGCGGTGATCTGCTCGTGCAGGAAGCCTGCTCCCCAGAGCACGCCGAACACCGGGATCACGTAGGTCACTCCGGTCAGCGCGGTGGCGCTGATACTGGCGATCAGGTGGTAATACAGCAGGTAGGCCAGGGCCGTGCAGACGAAGGCCAGCACGGCGACGAACAGCCAATCAACCGCCGGCGGGAGCTGCGCCGGCCAGTTGTACAGGCCCCAGGGCGCGACCAGGATCGCCGCGGCCAGCATGCTGCCCGAGGCCGGCAGCAGCGCCGGCTTGCCGGCGAAATGATGCTTGCCGAAGTGCGCGGCACAGGCGTAGCACGCGGCGGCGCCCAAGGTCGCCAGCACCGCCCAGCCGCTGCCACCGGCGCCGAAATCGAGGTGGTCCCAGGCGAGCAGCACGACGCCGCCGAAGCCCAGCCCCAAGCCGAACAGTCGCGAGCGGCTCAGCGGATGACGCCACCAGAGCGCGTCGATGGCAACCGCGAACAGCGGTACGGTGGCGCCGAGGATGGCGGCAAAGCCAGCCTGCAGCCGCAGCATCGAGAAGCTCAGCAGGCTGAAGGGTATCGCCGAGTTGAGGGCGCCGACGAGGATCAGTGCGCCGGCGTTGGGGCGCAGCAGCGGGCGTATCGGCGGGCTCAGCGTCCAGGGCAGGAAGAAGGCCGCGGCGCCCGCGAGCCGCAGCGCCACCAGCGGCAGCGGGCCGAAAGCCGGCGCAGCGACGCGCATGAACATGTAGGAGGAGCCCCAGATCGCGGCCAGCGACAGGAAGCGCATCAGGTCGGCCGGTTTCACTCGCGCGCGGGCTCCGTGGCGGCGCTCACAGCGAGCATTCCCTGAGGGCGCTGGATTGCAGGCTGCCGACGAGTTCGCGCACGTTGCCGAGCTGCGCGCCGCGCAGGTATTCGGCCAGCCCGGCGTTGATCTGCGGACAGATGAGCGGCTCGTGAAACAGGGCCGTGCCGACCCCGACCAGGCTCGCGCCGGCGAGCATGAACTCGATGGCGTCGGTGGCGTTGCTGATGCCGCCCTGGCCGATGATCGGGATGTTGCGCGGCCCGGCGACTTCGTGGACTTCGCGCACCTTGAGCAGCGCGATCGGCTTTATCGCCGGGCCCGAGAGCCCGCCCTGGACGTTGCCCAGCACCGCGCGGCGCGTGCGGCTGTCGATCGCCATGCCGGTTACGGTGTTGATGACCGCGAGCGCGTCGCTCCCCGCATCGATGCAACGGCGCGCGTTCTCGCGGATGTCGGCCTGGTTCGGCGACAGCTTGGTGATCAGCGGCTTGCGTGTGACGGCGCGGCAGGCCGCCACCACGCGCGCCGACATCTCCGGTACATTGCCGAACTGCACCCCGCCTTCCTTGACGTTGGGACAGGAAATGTTGATCTCGATCGCGTCGATCGCGGAGTCGTCGAAGCGCCGCGTCACCTCGACGTATTCCTCGATCGTGGAGCCGCAGGCATTGGCGAAGAAGCGCGTCTCGCTGAAGTCGAGCGACGGCAGGATCGTGCGCACGACGTGGTCGACGCCTGGATTCTGCAGGCCGATCGCGTTGAGCATTCCCGCGGGCGTTTCGGCCAGCCGGTGCGGCGGATTGCCGAGCCGCGGCGCACCGGTCGTGCCCTTGAGCACGATCGCGCCGACGTCGCGGTTCGAGAAGCCATCGACGCGCGTGTATTCCTCGCCGAAGCCGACGCAGCCGGACAGCAGCACGATCGGCGAGGCCAGCTCGAGGCCGCAGAAGCGCGTCGCGAGCATGGCTGCGGCCTGCGGGTCGCTGGGTACGGCGGTCATGGGCGCCAATTATCGCCTGATTGCACGCCGTGTTTGAGGTCATTCTGTTCGAGCCCGAGATCCCGCCCAACACCGGCAACGTCATCCGCCTGTGCGCCAACACCGGCGCGCGGCTGCACCTGGTGGAGCCGCTGGGATTCGGCCTCGGGCAACGGGAGCTGCGCCGCGCCGGGCTCGACTACGCCGAGCTGGCGCAGGTGCGGGTGCACCCACGGCTCGAGGATTGCCTGGCCTCACTCCCTGGGGTGCGCGTGTTCGCGATCGAGACCTCGGGGACGCGCCCCTACAGCGCGGCACGCTTCCGCCCGGGCGACGCGCTGTTGTTCGGCCCCGAGACACGCGGACTGCCGCCCGCGCTGCTGGCGGGGCTCGAGCCCGGGCGGCACCTGGGCATCCCCATGCGGCCCGGCAACCGGAGCCTGAACCTGTCGAACGCGGTGGCGCTCGTCGTCTACGAAGCCTGGCGGCAGCAGGAATTCGCCTGAGCAGCAACGCATCGATGTCCCAAGTGTAAACAGGCCCTAGTCGAACTCCGGCCGGATCGGCCGCATCATCAAGCCGCGCACCACCGCGTCGGCCGGCATGCCCGAATAGAGCACGGCGTGGATGCCGGCGCAGATCGGCATCGTCACCCGCTCGCGCTCGGCGACCTCGCTGAGCGCGCGCGCCGCCAGGTAGCCCTCGACGATCTGGCCGATCTCGGCGCGCGCGGCGTCGCAGTCCAGGCCGCGGGCCAGCAGCAGCCCGAAGCGGCGATTGCGCGACTGGTCGTCGGTGCAGGTCAGCACCAGGTCGCCCAGGCCCGCGAGGCCCATGAAGGTCTCGCGTTGCGCGCCGAGCGCGACGCCGAGCCGCATCATCTCGACCAGGCCGCGCGTGATCAGCGCAATGCGCGAGTTGGCGCCGAAGCCCAGGCCGTCCGAGAGCCCGGCGCCGATGGCGAGCACGTTCTTGACCGCACCGCCGACCTCGACGCCGACGATGTCGGTCGAGGTGTAGGCGCGGAAGCTCGAGGTCGAGAAATCGTGCGCGAGCTGTTCCGCGTAGTCGGCATCGCGCGAGGCGATGGTCATGGCGGTGGGCAGTCCGGCACCCACTTCGCGCGCGAAGGTCGGACCCGAGAGCACGGCCGTCAGGCGACCGGTGCCGAGCACTTCGCGCGCCACTTCGTCGGGAAGGCGGCCGCTGCTGATCTCGAAGCCCTTGGTGGCCCAGCACAGCCGCTGGCTGGGCGTGAGCAGCTCGCGTATCGAGGCCAGCAGTTCGCGAAAGGCGTGGCTCGGAACGGCGACGAGCACGTCGTCGGCGCCGGCCAGCGCGGCGTGCAGCTCCGCGGCCACCTCGAGCCCGGGCGGGAAGGGCGCGTCGGGCAGGTAGCGCTGGTTGACGCGCTGGCCCTGCATGGCGGCGCGCTGCTCGGAGGTGCGTCCCCATAGCCGCACGCGGTTGCCGGCGCGCGCGCACTGGATCGCCAGTGCAGTTCCCCAGGAACCGGCGCCCAGCACGGCGATGTGCGAGGGCGGCTGTACGCTCACCTTCAGTTCCTGGTCGCGCTCGCAGGCGTAGCGCTGCTCGCGGCGAACAGGGCCTCGAAGTTGACCGGCGGCAGCAGCAGCTGCGGGAATCCGCCCTGGCTGACCAGCTGCGAGACTACCGCGCGCGCGTAGGGGAACAGCACGCCCGGGCAGAGCACGCCGGCGGCGCGGCGGAAGTCGGGCTCGGACAGGTTCTGCATCAGGAACGCGCCGGCCTGCTTGACCTCGGCGAGGAACACGGTCTGCTCGCCCGCCTTGGCCGACACCGTGACCGTCAGCAGCACCTCGTGCAGGTCGCCCTCGATGAGGTTGACCGCGGTGTTCAGGTCGAGGCCGATCTGCGGGTTCCATTCGCCGCTGACGCGCGGCCCCTGCGGGGCCTCGAAGGAACAGTCCTTGAGGTAGACAGCCTGCAGGGAAAGCTGGCCGGCGGCGCCGGTGCTGGCGCCGGCGGCCGGCTGCGGGGATTCGATGCTCATCTTCGTGTACTTCCTTGTGCTTCAGGTTCGGTGCCGGCGAGCAGCGCGTCGAGCTCGCCGTCGTCGTCGAGCGCGTAGAGTTCGTCGGAGCCGCCGATATGTCGCTCGCCGATGAAGATCTGCGGCACGGTGTGGCGGCCGCTGCGATGGATCATCTCCGCGCGGCGCTCCGGCTCGGCCTCGAGGCTGATCTCGGTAAAGTCCGCGCCCTTGCGGCGCAGCAGTGTACGCGCGTACTCGCAATAGGGGCACCAGGAATTGGCGTACATCTCGATCTTCGGCCTGGCCATGGAGGGGGCGGGGTCTCGCGCGCAGGGTGCCGGCGCGCTAGTCGCGCGCCAGCGGCAACTGTTCGGCCCGCCAGGCGTTGAGGCCGCCGCGCAGGCTGACGACCTTGCCGAAGCCCTGGCCGGCCAGCAGCCGCAGGGCCGCCGCGGCCGCCGCGCCGCGATCGCAGTAGACGATGACCGGCTTGTCCTTGTAGCGCTTGATGCCGTCGAGGCTCTCGGCCAGCCTGTCGGCCGGCAGGCTGCGCGCGCCGCGGATGTGGCCGGATGCGTAGGCCTCGCTGCTGCGCAGGTCGAGCAGCGCCGCGCCCTGGTTCATGAGCCGCACCGCGTCCTGCGGCGAGATCGCGCCGACGGCGCGCGCGCGCTCGCGCAGCTCGTAGAACAGCACCGCGAGGGCCGCGGCCACGGCCAGCAGGCTCAGCCGCTGGTGGTGGCTGGCGTATTCGAGCAATCGCTGCATGGCGGGTGCGGCAAATCCTGTCGGGGGTACGGGCGGCTTGGTCGCCGCGGGCCGCGCATTATAGCCCCGCTGCGTTAGACTTTTCGCATGGCGTCCGCACGACCACTGATCTTGCTACTGGTAGCGCTGTCGTTGCTGCCCTGCGGCCCGGGGCCGGGCAGCGCCGTGGCGGCCTCGGCCGACCAGACGCAGGCCCAGTTGCGCGCGCTCAAGGATCGCATCGAGCGCGTAAGCCGCGAGGTCGGGCGCGATGCGATCGAGCGCGACCGGCTGGCGCGCAACCTGCGCAGCGCCGAGCTGGCGGTGGCTGCGGCCCAGTCCGAACTCGAGGGCCTGCGGACCCAGGAGGCGGCGCACGTCGAGCAACGCGCCAGCCTGGCGGCCGAGCGCGCCCGTGTCAGCGCGTCGCTGGCGCAGGAGCGCGCCAGCCTGGCGGCACAGCTGCTGGTGGCCTACCAGATCGGCCGGCACGAGCCCATGCAGCTGCTGCTCAACCAGCGCGATCCGGCCGAGGTCACGCGCATATTTACCTGGTACGGGTACTTCGGGCGTGCGCGCGCGGCGCAGATCGCGGGCATCGCCGCACAGGTGCAACGCATCGACGCGCTCGACGCCGAGCTGGCGGAACAGGAACAGGCCCTGGCGCAGCTGCGCAGCGCCAGGCAGGTCCGGCTGGCGCAGCTCGAGAGCGGCCGGGCGCAACGCCAGGCGGCGCTCGCGAACCTGCAGGTCGAGGCGCGCTCGCGCGAGGCGAGCCTGGCGCGCCTGCGTGCGCAGCAGGCCGACCTCGAGCGGCTGCTGCGCGAACTCGCGCGCGCGGTGCCGCCGGTTACGCCGCCCGACAACAACAGCAGCTTCGGCCGGCTGCGAGGCCGGCTCGAGTGGCCGGTGGCCGGGCGCGTGATCGCGAGCTTCGGCGACACGCGCGCCAGCGGCGTGGACTGGGACGGCGTGGTCGTCGCGACGCAGCGCTCGGCGCCGGTGCGGGCGGTCGCGGCCGGCCGCGTGATCTACGCCGACTGGCTGCCGGGCCTGGGCCTGCTGGCCATCGTCGACCACGGCGCGGGCTACCTGAGCCTGTACGGCTACAACGACCAACTGCGCCGCTCGGCCGGCGAGTCGGTGCAGGCCGGCGATGTCATCGCCGCCGCGGGCGACACCGGCGGCCGCCCCGCACCGCAGCTCTACTTCGAGATCCGCCGCGGCGGCAAGCCGATCGACCCGCGGCCGTGGTTCCGCCAGCGCCAACCCTAGCGCAGCCCTGCAAACACGGTGGGTGCGGATGTGACCGGCGTCACACAGTGAGTGTCGGCCGCGGCGGACACGGGCCGGGCTCCATTTGACTAAAGCGCGAACCGGGTCAAGGTTATCGGTGGGCTTTTGCCGGATGCTTGCATGCGGCAAAAGCGATGATTCCAAGCACTACGACAGCGGGCGCAGCAGGCGGCGGATCCGAGTTCGAGGCCTATGCGCGCCTGTTGCGGGCCTTGCTACCGCGGCTGACGGGCGTGTCGATCTTCAACGCCAGCGCCGCGCTCATCTGGTCAAGCGACATGGCGGTAGAGCCCGCGCTGGTGCGCCTGATCGCCGAATCGCTGCGCGCTGCGCGCGAGCAGCCGGGCGAGCCGGGCGTGTTGGTCAGCGACACCGAGCCGTTGTACATCTTCTGGTTGTGGCCCGGCACGGATGCCGAGCCGGGCGAGCCCTACGCCGCCGTGCTGCTGAGCTGCAAGGCCAGCGCCGGCGAGGCGCGCACGCTGGCCTTCGTCCACGCACTGGTGCGGCCGGCGCTGGAGATCCTGGCGCGCGAGCTGCTGAGCCGCGAGCGGATCAAGAGCCTGAGCGGCTCGCTGGCCGAGCAGGACGGCGACCTCGACATGCTGCTCTCGGTCAGCGCTGGCGACGCCGCCAGCGACGACGGCGGCGGCGACGAACTCAAGGCGATCCTGCGCGCCGCGGTCGAGCGCATCCAGTGCGGCCTGGCGGCGATCATCGTGCCCGAGAAGGGCCTGGTCATGGTACGCCGGGACGCCAACCACGCCATCGACGCCAGCCTGGTGGCGCGCGCCCACAAGCACCTCATGACCACCGCGCAGATCAGCCGCGAGCCGGTCATCGTCAACAAGATGAAGCTCAAGGCCGGCGACGAGGGCCAAACCTACCGCGTGCTGTCCTGCCCGATCTCGCGCTCCGACGAGCGCGCGATCGGCGTGCTGGCGCTGTTCCGCCCGCTCACCATGCCCGAATTCCAGGCGCGCCAGGCGCGGCTGGGCGAGCTGCTGGCGCAGCGCGTGGCCAGCGTCATTGCCGGAAGTTACGACGCGCTGACCGGCCTGCTGAACCGCCCGGCCTTCGAGCATCGCGTCCAGGGCGCGTTGCGGCAACCCAACAGCACCGAGCGCTGGTGGACCGCGCTCGCCATCGACACCAACCGCATGCACGTCATCAACGACAACTACGGCATGCACGTCGGCGACAAGGTCATCTCCCAGATCGGCGAACTGATCCGCTCCCGCCTGCCGCCGGGAGCGGTCGCGGCGCGCATCTCCGGCGATCGCTTCGCGGTGCTGTTGCCGATCGGGCTCGACGAGGCCGGGGCCTTCGCCGAATCCTTGCGCCAGGGCGCCGAGCAGCTCGGCAGCGTCATCGGCGATGGCACGCTGGTGGTGTCGATCAGCGTCGGCGTCGCCGCCGTCGACCCGAGGGCGCAGGAATTCACACACGCTTTCGCCGCCGCCGAGACCGCCTGCAAGACCGCCAACGATCGCGGCCGCAACCGCGTCGAGCTGTTCCAGGAGGCCGACGAGAGCATCATCCGTCGCTTCGCCGATATCAACGTCATCGGCGACCTGCGCGCGGCGATCACCGACGGCCGGCTGCACCTGAATGCGCAGCTGCTGCTGCCGCTCGGCAACGCCGGCCTGCGCCCCCACTTCGAGCTGCTGCTGCGCATGCGCGACAGCACCGGCGACACTGTCGGTCCGAGCCACTTCATGTCGGCCGCGCACCGCTACCAGCTGATGCCGGAGATCGACCGCTGGGTGGTCAGCGAGGCGTTGAAGCTACTGCGGCCGCACGCCGGGCTGCTGGCGAGCAGCGGCATCGTCTTCACGATCAACTGCGACGGGCAGTCGCTCAAGGACGGCGCGTTCACGGACTTCCTGGTGGCGGAGGTCACCGCCAGCGGCATCAACCCCGCGGCGCTGTGCTTCGAGCTGACCGAGAGCGCCGCGGTCGGCAACCTGAGCCACGCCGAAACGCTGATGCGGCGGCTGCGCAAGCTCGGCTGCGGCATCGCGCTCGATGACTTCGGCACCGGACAGAGCTCGCTCGCCTACCTGCGTTCGCTGCCGATCTCGATCCTCAAGATCGACGGCAGCTTCGTGCGCGACGTGCTCAAGGACCCGAAGGCCGAGTCGACCATCCAGGTTATCGCGCAGCTGGCCCGCGGCATGTCGCTGATCACCGTGGCCGAATACGTCGAGACCGACGAGATCCGCATGCGCCTGGCCACCCTCGGCGTCGATTACGGGCAGGGCTTCGCAATCGGCAAGCCGACGCCGATCGGCGACGTGCTGGAGCAGCTGCCGTTGTACGCGGCCGTGGCCGAAGGCCCGGTGGAAGACATCACGCTCTGCGAGGACGCGCCGTCCGCCCAGGCCATGTAGTATTCGCACCCATGACGCCGGTGCGAAACTTCCCGCAATCGAGACCGATGGCCGCGCCTGCCGCGGGCCGCGCCGCCGCCCGCGATCCACGCTAGCCCGTGGAAGCGCTGCAGTTCATCGGCGACTGGCTGCTGCACCTCGACCGTCACCTGGTCGAGGTGCTGGCGCGCTATGACGTGTGGATTTACGCGCTGCTGTTCGTGGTCATTTTCTGCGAGACCGGGCTCGTGGTTACGCCCTTCCTGCCCGGCGACTCGCTGCTGTTCGGCGTCGGCGCGCTGGCCGCGGTCGACAATAGCGGCACGTTGCGGCTGCCGTGGCTGCTGCTGTTGCTGGGTGGCGCCGCCGTGGCCGGCAACAGCCTCAATTACCAGTTCGGGCGGCTGTTCGGCCAGCGCGTGTTCGACGGCCGCCACCGCCTGTTCCGCCTTGATCATCTGCGGCGCGCGGAGGCGTTCTTCCGCCTGCACGGTGGCCTTGCGGTCGCGGTTTCGCGCTTCGTGCCGATCATGCGCACCTTCACGCCCTTCGTCGCTGGCATGAGCCGGATGCCGCAGCCGCACTTCCAGCTTTGCAACCTCGTCGGCGGCGCCAGCTGGGTGACCTGCTTCCTCGGCGGCGGCTACCTGTTCGGCAACCTGCCGCTGGTCAAGAACAACTTTGGCCTGGCGACCTTGCTGATCGTCGTCGTGTCGATGCTGCCGCTGGTGTGGGTGCTGGTGCGCGAGCGCTGGCTTACCGGGGCACGCCGTGGCTGAACGGACCCGCGGCTACGCACATCGCGTCAACGTCAGCGCGCCGGTCGAGCTGGTGTGGCGCGCGCTGGTCGAGCCCGAGCTGCTCAACACCTGGTGCGGTCCGGGCGCACGCGTGAGCGCGCGCACCGGCGGCAGCTACTACGTGCGCATCAACGACGAGCTCGAGCGCGAGGCGCACATCGACGTGTTCAATCCCGCGCGCCGCCTGCGGCTGATCTACATGCCGCCTTACGGCCTGCCGGAGACCGAGGCCGTGATGGTCGACGACTTCATCCTCGACATCGAGCAGGGCGAGGTCGCGCTGCGGCTGATGGGTTCGGGCTTCCCGCAGGACGAGAGCTGGGACCGCTATTACCAGCGCGCGCGCGGCGCCTGGGGTCTGGCTCTCGCGCGCCTCAAGGTCTGCACCGAACAGCTCGCCAGCGGCAAGCGGCAGCTCGGCTAGCTCCGCTAGAACCGGACGCGCGCGATCCAGCGATACAGCAGGAACACGACCAGCGCGAAGGCGCCGCCGCCGATCCACACCGCGGGGCCGTCGGCGAAGGCGTCGCCGACCAGCGACAGCGGGAAGTCCTTGCCCGAGAAGGCGACGAGCGCGGCGATCAGCACGCCGACGAGCCCCTCGCCGACGATCATGCCGGAGGCCAGCAGCACGCCCAGCTGCTTGTGCGCCTCGGGCTTCGGGCCGCGGCTGACGTGGCGGTCGTAGTACCAGCCGGCGACCGCGCCGACGACCACCATCAGCGTGCTCTGCGTCGGCAGGTAGATGCCGAAGCCCACCGCCAGCGGCGACAGATGGGCCGAGCGGGTCGTTCGGCGCAGGAGCTCGTCGACGATGATAAGGGCGACGCCGATCAGGCCGCCGATCCGGATCAGGCTCCAGTCGACGTTGTTCTCGATCACGCCCTGCGCGAGCGCCGAGATCAGGCCGGCCTGCGGCGCCGGCAGCGGGTGCTCGTGGTGGGGACCGGGGGCGCCGGCGAAGCCGTAGGCGTGGTTGAGCAGATCGAGGATCGGCGGGATGATCGCCGCGCCGGCGATCACGCCGATCACCAGCGCGACCTGCTGCTTCCAGGGCGTTGCATCGACGAGCTGGCCGGTCTTGAGGTCCTGCAGGTTGTTGTTGGCGATGGCCGCGTCCGCGAACACGATCGCCGTCACGAACAGCGCGAAGGCCACCATGGCCGGCCGCTCCGTCGCCGTGCCTCCCGCAGGCACGCCGAACACCAGCAACAGCGCGGCGCCGATCACGACCAGGATGCCGATGCCCGACAGCGGGCTGTTGGAGGAACCGATCAGGCCGGCCATGTAGCCGCAGACCGTGGAGACAAAGAAGCTCATGAGCACGATGTAGACCAGGCCGCCGCCCACGAGCAGCAGGGTGTACGCGCCCAGGCCGCTGGCGCTGCTGAATTGCGCCAGCAGCACGCCGATCGGCAGCATGCACACCAGGGAGACCAGCGCCACGCAGCCGATCGGCATGTCCTGCTCGGTGCGCGGCAGCAGCGCGCCCTGGCCGGCGGCGCGCGCGCGCGAGGCGGCCATCGCCGAACGGAGCCCCGCGACCACCGGGCCAACGAGCTTGGCGAGCGTCCACACGGCGGCGACGCCGATGGTGCCGGCGCCGACGAAGCGCACCTTGTGGCTCCAGGTCGCGAGCGCCAGGTGCGTGATCGAATCCGCGCCGCCGGTGGCCAGCGCCGAGAAATGCGGCACGCCCCAGACCCAGGCGATCAGCGCGCCGACGAGCATCGCGACGCCGACCCAGAGCCCGACCAGGTGGCCGACCGCGAACAGTGCGAACGACAGCAGGAAGTCGAAGCCGGTCACACCGCCCTGCGTGCCGACGCGGAAGTAGCGCGCGACGTCGCCGGCGAAGACGCGCGTCGCCACGACCACGGCGAACACTGCGGAGACGATTGAACCCCAGATGACGGCTGAAAGCCCGGCGCGGCTCTCTTCCACGGCCGCGGCATCGGCGTGCTCGCCGCCGCCGACCTTGAGCACCTCGGCGCAGGCCACGCCTTCCGGGTACGGCAGGTCGGACTGCGTGACCAGCGCGCGCCGCAGCGGGATCGAGTACATCACGCCGAGCGTGCCGCCGAGCGCGCAGATCGCGAACGACACCCAGTACGGGAACCCGGTCCACCAGCCGATCATGACCAGCCCGGGCAGCACGAAGATGATCGATGACAGCGTGCCGGCCGCCGAGGCCACGGTCTGCACGATGTTGTTCTCCTGCACCGTCATGCCGCGGAAGCCGCGCAGCACCGCCATCGAGATCACGGCCGCCGGGATCGAGGTGGCGAAGGTCAGCCCGGCCTTGAGCCCGAAGTAGACGTTGGCGGCCGTGAACAGCACCGTGATCAGGACCCCGAGCACGAGGCCGCGGAGCGTGAGCTCGGTGCGCGCCGCGGCGCGCGACGGCGTTGCTCTCGGCTGGCTCATGCGGGGCTCCCGGGGTTGCTGTCGCGACGGTTGCGGCTGCGCAGCAGCAGCCGCGCGAAGAGTATCCCGCCCTCATACAGCAGGTACATCGGAATGGCCATGATGGTCTGCGAGATCGCGTCCGGCGGCGTCAGGATCGCGGCGACCACGAACACGGCGATCAGCACGTAGCCGCGGATGCGCGTCAGCTTCTCGAGCGGTACCAGGCCCATCGCCACCAGCAGCACCACGGCTACCGGCACCTCGAAGGCGATGCCGAACGAGAACAGCAGCACCAGCACGAATTCCATGTAGGTGGAGATGTCGGCCATGACCTGCACGCCGTGCGGCGTGGTGCTGACGAAGAAGGCGAAGATCAGCGGCATCACGAGGTAGTAGGCGAAGGCGACGCCGACGTAGAACAGCACCACCGACGACACCAGCAATGGCACCGCAAAGCTCTGCTCGTGCCGGTACAGGCCTGGCGCGACGAAGGCCCACAGCTCGTAGAGCACGTAGGGCATCGCCACCACCAGCGCCACGACGAAAGCGAGCTTGAGCGGCGCGGTGAAGGGCGCGGTGATGCTGGTCGAGATCAGCATGCTGTGGGCCGGCAGCTGCTGCAGCAAGGGGTGCGACAGCCATTCGAATAGCCGGTTGGAATAGTAGGCGCAGGGTATGAAGATCAGGATGACGGCGACGAAGGCGCGCATCAGGCGCGTGCGCAGTTCCAGCAGGTGCGAGATCAGCGTCCCCTCGAGCAGGGGCTCAGTCTCGCCGGTCATGAGGCGTGCCGTTCGTAGCGGGCGTCGTCGGAGCGGAGTCAGTGGAGGTCGCCGCGTGAGTGGCGGCGGGGTCGGCGGCGGGCGGCGCGGTGGTCCGTGCGGTGGTCGGTGCGGTAGTCGGTGCGGTAGTCGGTGCGGTGGTCGGTGCGGCGGACAGCGCCTCGCCTGTCGGCAGGGTCACCCTGAGGTCGGTCTTCAGGCCTTCGGTCTCGGCCTCGAGCTGGTCGCGGAATTGTCGCGCCATGGCGCGCGCGCGGCCAGCCCAGCGGCCCACGGTGCGTGCCACTTGCGGCAACTTGTCGGGGCCCAGCACCACGAGTGTGAGGCCGAAGATCAGCAAGACCTCCGAGAAGCCGATGTCGAACATGCCGACAGGCCGCTAAAGGATCAGGTGCGCCGGTTGTCCTGGCGTGGCGCCTCGATGCCGCCAGCGGGTTCGTGGAACTCGGCGTCCTTGGCGCCAGGGGGCTGAACCGGCGCCTGGGCGGCCTGCTGCTCCTGGTCGCCCTCGTTCATCGACTTCTTGAAGCCGCGGACGGCGGCGCCCAGGTCCGAGCCAATGCTGCGCAGTTTCTTGGTGCCGAATACCAGCAGTACGACCACCAGGATGATCAGCAGGTGGCGAGGTGAGAACAGGTCCATGGCGCCCTCCAGGCCCGAGGCGGATTTGTCCGATCCGCCATGATAGGCGAACTTCAGCCTGGGCAGCAGTCGCGCGTCGGGATTATGCCAGCCGTCACGCTTTTGGGCTCACCTGGAGCCAGAACGTGACCGGGCCGTCATTTACAAGGGACACCTGCATGTGGGCCCCGAACTCACCGCTGGCCACGCTCGGATGCGCCGCACGCGCCGCGCCCACGAGCTGCCCGAACAGCTCGGCCGCCAGCGCCGGCGCCGCGGCCGTCGAGAAGCCGGGGCGATTGCCGGAGTCGGTATCAGCCGCCAGGGTGAACTGGGGCACCAGCAGCAGCCCGCCGCCGGTGTCGCGCAGCGAGCGGTTCATGCGTCCGGCGGCATCAGCGAACACGCGGTAGTCGAGCAGCCGCTCGAGCAGGCGGGCGAGCTCTGGCGGCCCGTCGCCGCGCTCGACGCCGATGAGCGCGAGCAGCCCGGCGCCGATCTCGCCGCAGAGCTGGCCGTCCACCGTGACGCGGGCCGTGGACACGCGCTGGATCAGGGCGATCATGCAGTGGCAAATCCGATGCTGAATCCGTACACTTTGCCGCCATTTTACGGCGTAGCACGCCGGTCGTTGCCGCGGAGTCCGATTATGCCTTTCATGTTGCGCAGCTGGGCCAGCGTCGCGGGCCTCACCCTCGCCCTGGCGCTCGCGGGTCCGGCCCGGGCTGCCGGCGATGCCCAGCGCGGCAAGCAGATCGGCTACACCTGCCTCGGCTGCCACGGTATTGAAAACTACAAGAACGTCTACCCGACCTACAGCGTGCCGAAGCTCGTCGGCCAGCATCCGGAATACATCGTCGCCGCGCTCAAGGCCTACCGAGGCAAGCAGCGCTCGCACGCGACGATGTACGCGCAGGCCAGCTCGCTCAGCGACCAGGACATCGAGGACGTCGCCGCCTACCTGGCGGGCAAGCCGCTCGCGGCGGGCACGCCGGCCGCGGGCACCGCGCCGGCCAAGGTGACCGCGCTGTGCTCGGCCTGCCACGGTGCCGACGGCGTCGGCATCATGGGCGATTACGCGACGCTGGCCGGCCAGCACTCCGACTACCTCGCGCGCGCGCTGGTCGAGTACCAGAAGGGCGATCGCAAGAACGCCGTCATGCAGACCTTCGCCACGCAGCTGTCGGCGGCGGACGTCAAGACGATCGCCGAGTACTACTCGATGCAGCAGCCCGCGCTACAGACCGTACTGCGCCGCAGCTGGCTGTAGCGCCGGCCTCGGCGCGGATCGGGCCGCGCCGGCATACCTTGCCGGCCCGGCCGTCACCCACGGGCCTGTGCGGCGAGGAACTGCGCGATCACGCGCCAGGCGGCCGCCTGCTCGGCTGCGGTGCTGAGCGCGACCCGCCGGTCAGGCGGGGCGACGAACCAGCTCTCGACCTTTGCGCTGCGCAGCCGCCACAGCATCTGCTCGGCCGAAGTGGCGTCGAGCGCCGGTTGCTCCAGCCCGCGCAACAGCAGCACGGGCTGGCGGACCAGCGCCAGCTGCGCGGCCGTCGCCGCGCCGTCGATGCTGATCGCGGCGCGCAGCCGCTCGCCGTAGAGGCCGAGGCCGGCGAGCGCGAGCGTGCCGCCCTCGCCACGTCCCAGCATGATGACGCGGTCGCGGCGCAGGTCGGGCTGCACGCCCAGCCAGGCCAGCAGCGCGCCGAGGTCGAGGGTCCCGGCCTCGCCCTGGCGCAGTGCGGGTTGCACGACGGCCAGGCCAAGTTCGTTGACGCAGTACTGCACGAAGGGATCGAGTTGCGCGTGCGGGCCACCGTCGGCGCCACCGAGCATGAGCAGCACCGGGTGCGGGCCGGCGCCGCGTGGCCGGTAGAACAGCGCGTTGAGCGTGCGGGCGTTGCCGTCGGGGCGATCCCAGGTCGGGAAGCGCACGGTCTGCGGCGCCACCAGTTGCGCGGCGTTGATGTCGCCGATCCGGCTCGCGCTCCAGCGCGCCGCGCTCGCGTTCACGAGATCGTAGACGTAGACATCGCGCGGTGCGACGCTGGGTGCAAGCTCGATCGCGAGGCGCGTCGCCGCACGGTCGAAGCGCAGCGCGCCCACGGCTCCGGGTGGCAGGTTCGCGAGCGTGCTCTGGCGGCTGGTCTCGCGGTCGTAGAGCGCGATGCGATCGTAGCCGGACTCGTTCCAGCTGTAGGCGAGCAGCCGGCCGTTCGCGCTGAGGTCGAAGTGCCCGATCGCGCGTCCGGCGTCGGGCGGCAACTGCGGCGCGGCGTTGCCATAGAGATCGGCGTACTGCAGCCCGCCGCGCTCCGTGCCGCGATCGGCGATGAACCAGACGCCGCGATCGTCCGGAGTGAGCCGCGCCTCGGTGATGCGGGCATCATCTGCGGCACCGGCGCTGGTCGCGTCGACGCGCCGCGCCGCGCCGGTGTCGACGTCGACGAGCAACAGCTCATCGCCGTGCCCGGGCATCCGGTGGCGCACCAGCAGCGAGTGGTCGGCGGTAGTCCAGGCCAGCACCTGCCAGTCGCCCCCGTCACCGCTGGCGACGAGGCGCGGGCCCGCGGCGGCGCTGGTGTCGAGCGTGTAGAGGTCCTGGTGCTGCGGGTCGCGCAGCGACGCGCTGAACGCGAGTCGCTGGTCGTCGTGCGCCCAGGCCGGCGCGCCCGGCAGCGCCGTGGCCTCGACCAGCCGCTTCACGGCGCCGTCGCCGAGCGAGTGGATCGACAGCTCTGCGCCGTCGGTCACTGCGGGGCCCGGAGTGCCGCTGAGGCTCGCAACCCAGTCGTCGTGGAAGGATTGCACCGCTGCGGCCCGCATCAGGCCGCCGGCTGCGCCGAGCGTGCGCGGCTGCGGCGGGTCGCCGCCGACTCGCTGCAGCTGGTCGCCGCCGCCCTCGCGCACCGCGACCAGCAGCGCGCCGTCGCCGGTCCAGTCGAGCAGGCGCGTCCCGCTGCCGCTGGCGTAGCGCGCCAGCGCCGCGCCGAGCTGCGCGTCGGCGGGAGGCACCCCGTCCTCGAGCAACCCATCCTGCACCAGACGGCCGGCCTGCAGCGGTGCGCACAGCAGCGCGCCGCACGCGCCGAGACTGAGCGCTACGGCGCGCGCGTAGTTCGGTCGCCTCATCCTTGCTATGTTCTCCGCGAAGACTGCGGGTATTGTGCCTGCAGCGGCGGTTAAGGCAACCCATGCAGGCGACAGCCGATGCCGATCTGCGCGCACGGGCGCGGCAGCTGGGCGTGGTGCTCGACGAGGGCATGGCGCGAAAGATGCTGCTGTTGCTCGACGAACTGCAGCAGTGGAACCGCGCCTACAACCTCACGGCAATAGAAGACCGCGAGGCGATGGTCGCCACGCACCTGCTCGACAGCCTCGCCGCCCACGGTGAGCTCGAGGGCGAACGCGTCGCCGACCTTGGAACCGGCGCTGGCTTCCCGGGACTCCCGCTCGCGATCGCCAATCCGCACCGGCAGTTCACGCTCATCGACGCCACGGCGAAGAAGGTGCGCTTCGTGGCCCACGCCGCGCGCACCCTCGGGCTCGGGAACGTGCAGCCGGTGCACTCGCGCGCCGAGCAGATGCATCCCGATGCGCCCTTCGACACGATCGTCGCGCGCGCGGTCGGATCGCTCGCCGAGCTGGCGCGGCTGGCCCGGCCGCTGGCCCGCCCGGGCACGCGGCTGCTGGCCTACAAGGGACGGCGCCCGGAGGCTGAGCTGGCCGCGTTGCCGGCCGGATGGCAGCTCGCGGGCGTGCGCACGCTCCAGGTGCCGGGGCTCGATGCCGAGCGCTGCCTCGTGATCCTCGTGGCCGGCGCGCCGGCGCTGCCCTAAACTAATGCTGCATGAAGCGCGTGATCGCAGTGGCGAACCAGAAGGGTGGTGTCGGCAAGACGACCACGGCGGTCAACCTCGCGGCCTCGCTCGCCGCCACGCGGCGCCAGGTGCTGCTCGTGGACCTCGACCCGCAAGGCAACGCCACGACCGGCTGCGGCGTCGACAAGTCCCGGCTTCCGCGCGGCACGCTCGAGGTGCTGCTCGGCGAATGCACCGCGGCGCAGGCGATCATGCAACTTCCGAACAGCCCGGGCCTCGCGCTGCTGCCAGCCAACCAGGACCTCACGGCTGCAGAGGTGCGCTTGCTCGCGCTCGGCGCCGGGCGCGAGCTGCGCCTCAGGGAGGCGTTGGCGCCGGTCCGTTCCGGGTTCGACGTGGTGCTGATCGATTGCCCGCCCGCGCTCAACATCCTCACGGTCAACGCGCTGATCGCGGCCGACAGCGTGCTGATCCCGATGCAATGCGAGTTCTACGCGCTCGAGGGCCTGTCGTCGCTGGTGTCGACGATCGAGCAGATCCGCGCGACCGTCAACCCGCGACTCGAGATAGAGGGGATCCTGCGCACGATGTACGACCCGCGCAATAACCTCGCGCTCGAGGTCGGCGGCCAGCTGCTCGAGCACTTCGGCGACAAGGTGTTCCGCACCGTCGTGCCGCGCAACGTGCGCCTGGCCGAGGCGCCCTCCTTCGGGCGCCCGGCGCTGTTGCACGACAAGGACTCGCGCGGCGCGCTCGCCTACCTCGCACTGGCCGGCGAGATGTTGCGGCGTGAGGACCTCGCGCAGGCCGCCGGGGTGGCGACGTGACACAGAAGAAGCCGACGCTGGGCCGCGGCCTGGCGGACCTGCTGGGCCAGGCCCGGCCGGCGGCGCCCGTGGCGGTGGCGGCGGCCGGCGATGCGGGCGCCGCAACAACGAGCGGCGAGCGGTTGCTGCGCCTGCCGGTCGAGCTGTTGCAGCGGGGCCGTTACCAGCCGCGCACGGACCTGCGAACCGACACGCTTGAGGATCTGGCGGATTCAATCCGCCGGCAGGGCGTGATCCAGCCGATCATAGTGCGCCCGGTCGCGGGCGCCGGTGCGGAGCAGCGCTACGAGATCGTCGCCGGCGAGCGGCGCTGGCGCGCGGCGCAGTTGGCCGGGGTACTCGAGTTGCCGGCGATCGTGCGCGAGATTCCCGACGAGGCCGCGGTGGCGATGGCGTTGATCGAGAACATCCAGCGCGAGGACCTCAATCCGCTCGAAGAGGCGCATGCCTTCGAGCGGCTGATCGCCGAATTCGGGTTGACTCACCAGGAGGTCGCTGAGGCCGTCGGCCGATCGCGCGCCGCCGTGACGAACCTGCTGCGGCTCATCGACCTGGCGCCCGATGTGGGGCGCATGGTCGAGCGCCGGGAGCTGGATATGGGTCATGCTCGAGCGTTACTTGGCCTCGAAAATCATCGAAAACAGGTCGAACTTGCACTATTGGTCGTGAAAAAGGGACTATCTGTCAGAGAAACAGAAACCTTGGTCCGGCGCCTGAATCAACCCGCTGGAGCTCCGGCCAAGGTGGGAGAACAGAAGAGCGGGGCTCGCGACGCCAACGTCGAGCGCCTGGAAAGTGAGCTCGCGGACAAGCTCGGCGCCCAGGTGCTGATCCAGCATGCCCGCAACGGCCGCGGCAAGCTCATCGTGGCCTACAACAGCCTCGACGAGCTCGACGGAATACTGGCCCACATACGCTGACTTGCGGGCCGCTGGGGCGCCGGGGCATCAGTCATCGCCGATCCGTTTGTTGCCGTGCAGCAGTGCCGTTGAAGCCCGGTGTGCTCCTCCCTATAATGCGCCGCCTTCGCGACGGGGCCTGAAGCACCGTCCAAAGTCACGGGGATTCCGCTGGCGAATTACAGCTTTGCGCTCGCCCGCCGCCAGGCGCTGATGCTGGTGGCCGGCCAGGTGGCGGTCGCTGGCGTGGTTGCGCTGCTTTGCGCTGCATTAATGGGCGCGCACGCCGGGCTGGCCTCAGGCGTAGGCGGCGGCATCGGCGCGCTGGCGAGCCTGGTGCAGGTCCTGAGCGGATTCCGCCGGGGCGCGGGCGGTGATGCGCGCGCGATTGCGAGCGGTTTCTACCGCGGCGAGGCGCTGAAGATCGCGGTGACGGTGGTGCTGTTCGTGCTCGCGCTGCGCGGGCGGCGGCTGGCGCCGGGCCCGCTGCTCGCGGGCTACGTGGCGACCTTTGTCGTGTATTGGGTCGCGTTGGCGCGCATGGTGCGCGCCGGGCCGGTGGGCGAGAGCGTGGGGCGAGTCGAGGACAGGTAAGCGGACGACATGGTTGCAGAACACACGGCGGGGCCGGCCACGGTCACCGACTACATCCAGCACCACCTGACGAACTGGACCTGGCAGTTCGGCGACAGCGCGTTCTGGACGCTCAACGTCGACAGCGTGCTGGGGTCGGCGCTCATGGGCCTGCTGTTCCTCGGTTGCTTCGCGGTCGCGGTCAAGACCTCGAAGCGCTCGGTCGACGCGCCGCCGACCGGGTTCCGTAAGTACGCGGAAGGCGTCGTGACGATGGTCGACAACAACGTCAAGGACAACCTGCATTCCGCCGGCCCGCTGATCGCGCCGCTCGCGATCACGATCTTCTGCCTGATCCTGTTCATGAACGCCATCGACCTGTTCCCGGTCGATTTCTGGTCGACGATGGTCGCCGAGCGCGGCATCGGCCTCGAGCACTTCAAGTCGGTCGCCACCACCGATCCGAACATCACCTTCGGCATGGCGATCACGGTGTTCCTGCTGGTGCAGTACTACAGCTTCAAGATGAAGGGCGTCGGCGGCTACGCCCGCGAGTTCTTCCTCCACCCTTTCAATCACTGGCTGTTCGCGCCGGTCAACGTCATGCTCAATCTCGTCGAGCAGATCGCCCGGCCGGTGTCGCTGGCGCTGCGACTGTTCGGCAACATGTTCGCCGGAGAGCTGGTCATGATCCTGATCGGCCTGTTCGCGCTCACCCAGGGTTGGCCCACCAGCGTCGGCTCCACCCTCGCGTGGGTGGGCCAGTTCTTCGCCGGCATCCTCTGGGGCAGCTTTCACGTCATCATCGTGCTGCTGCAAGCCTTCATCTTCATGATGCTGACCATCGTCTACCTGTCGATGGCGCACCAGCATGGCGATCATTGAGTCCGCTTTCACGGTTTCGAACCTAGGTTTTCGTTGCAAGGAGTTGACATGGGTAACGTAGCGAGTTTGGCGCAGATCCAGGGCATGACGGCGGTCGCGGTCGCGATCCTGATCGGCATGGGCGCGTTGGGTACGGCGATCGGCTTCGGCCTGCTGGGCGGCAAGTTCCTCGAGGGCGCGGCGCGCCAGCCGGAACTGGTGCCGATGCTGCAGATCAAGATGTTCATCGTCGCGGGCCTGCTGGACGCGGTGACGATGATCGGCGTCGCCGTCGGCCTGCTGTTCACCTATGCCAGCCCGTTCCTCAAGGGCATCAGCTGAGGCCAGCGCATCCTACTGACCGCGAGGTATCCGGCGTGAACCTGAATGCAACGATACTGGCGCAGATGCTGATCTTCGCCATCGTGATCTGGGTGGCGATGAAGTTCCTGTGGCCGGAGATTACCGGCTCGATCCAGGAGCGGGCGCGTCGCATTGCCGAGGGCCTGGCGGCGGCCGACCAGGGCCGCAAGGATCTGGCGAGCGCGGAGACGCGCGTCGAGGAGCTCATCAAGGCGGCGCGCGAGCGCGCCCAGGCCATGGAGCACCAGGCGCAGGCGCGCGCCAGCCAGATCGTCGAGACCGCGAAGCAGGGCGCCCAGACCGAGGCCGCGCGCATCCTGGAGATGGCGCAGGCACAGGTCGCGCTCGACGCGCAGAAGGCGCGCGAGGAACTGCGCGGCAAGGTCGCGGCGCTGGCCGTCAGCGGCGCCGAGAAGATCATCGAGCGCGAGATCGATCCGCGCGCGCATGCGCAGCTGCTCGACAAGCTGGCGGCCGGACTCTAGCGGCAATGGCGGAACGCATCACGATCGCGCGGCCCTACGCCAAGGCCGTGTTCGAACTGGCGCAGCAGGCCGGGCGCCTGCCGCAGTGGTCCACGGCGCTGCAGCTCGCCGCGCAGGTCGTGGCCGACCCGCGCGTCGCGCCGCTGCTCGGCAACCCGGGCGTGAGCGCGGCGCAGCTCGCCGAGCTCGTGACCGGCATCGTCGGCGCCGAGCTCGACGTGCAGGGCCGCAACTTCATCGCCACGCTCGCCGCCAACCGCAGGCTCGGCTACCTGCCCGAGATCGCCGGTCGCTACCAGCAGTTGCGCGCCGACGCCGAGCGCACTGTCGAGGTCACCGTGACTTCCGCCGTGGAGCTCAGCGCCGAGCAGCGCAAGCGCTACAGCGAAGCGCTCGCCCGACGGCTCGGCCGCCAGGTGCGCCTGCACTGCCAGACCGATCCGCAGCTGCTCGGCGGCGCCGTGGTGCGCGCCGACGACCTCGTGATCGACGGCAGCGTGCGCGCGGGCTTGAGTCAATTGGCCGCCGCGACCGCCAGTTAGGGCGCGGGCCCGGAGTCTTTCAAGGGGATAGTTAAATGTCGATCAAGGCTTCAGAAATCAGCGACCTGATCCGCGCGCGGATCGAGAAATTCAGCGCCGCGCACGAGGCGCGCAATGTCGGCACGGTGGTGTCGGTCACCGACGGCATCTGCCGCATCCACGGCCTTGCCGACGTCTGCTACGGCGAGATGATCGAATTCCCGGGCAACCTGTTCGGCCTGGCGCTGAACCTCGAGCAGGATTCGGTCGGCGCCGTGGTGCTCGGCGACTACAAGTCGATTACCGAGGGCGCGATCGTCAAGACCACCGGCCGCATCCTCGAGGTGCCGGTGGGCCGCGAGTTGCTGGGCCGCGTCGTCGATGCGCTCGGCAACCCGATCGACGGCAAGGGCCCGATCAACGCCAAGGCCAGCGCGGCCATCGAGCGCGTCGCCCCGGGCGTCATCTACCGCAAGAGCGTCAGCCAGCCGGTGCAGACCGGCTACAAGGCGATCGATGCGATGGTACCGATCGGCCGCGGCCAGCGCGAGCTCATCATCGGCGACCGCCAGACCGGCAAGACCGCGCTCGCCGTCGACACGATCATCAACCAGAAATCCTCCGGCATCAAATGCGTCTACGTAGCCATCGGCCAGAAGCAGAGCTCGATCGCCAACGTGGTGCGCAAGCTCGAGGAACATGGCGCGATGGCGCACACCATCATCGTCGCCGCCTCGGCCTCGGTGCCGCCCGCGATGCAGTACCTGTCGGCGTACTCGGGCGTGACCATGGGCGAGTTCTTCATGGACAACGGCGAGGACGCGCTGATCATCTATGACGACCTGTCGAAGCAGGCGGTCGCCTACCGGCAGATCTCGCTGCTGTTGCGACGCCCGCCGGGCCGCGAGGCCTTCCCCGGCGACGTGTTCTATTTGCACAGCCGCCTGCTCGAGCGCAGCGCGCGCGTCAACGAACAGTACGTCGAGATGGTCAGCAAGGGCCGCGTCAAGGGCAAGACCGGCTCGCTGACCGGCCTGCCGATCATCGAGACCCAGGCCGGCGACGTCACCGCGTTCGTGCCGACCAACGTGATCTCGATCACCGACGGACAGATCTTCCTCGAGACCGACCTGTTCAACTCCGGCATCCGCCCGGCCATGAACGCCGGCATCTCGGTGTCGCGCGTCGGCGGCGCCGCGCAGACCGACATCATCAAGAAGCTCGGCGGCGGCATCCGCCTGGCGCTCGCGCAGTACCGCGAGCTCGCGGCCTTCTCGCAGTTCGCCTCCGACCTCGACGAGGCGACCCGCAAGCAGCTTGAGCGCGGCCAGCGCACCACCGAGGTCATGAAGCAGAAGCAGTACGCGCCGATGTCGGTGGCGGAGATGGCGCTGTCGATCTACTCCGTCAACAACGGCTACATGGACAAGGTGCCGCGCAACAAGGTGGTCGAGTTCGAGGCCGCGCTGCAGGGCTTCGCCACCAGCAGCTTCAAGGCGGAGATCGCCGCCATCAACGCCAAGCCGGAGCTCAAGGCGCATGAGGCGGCGCTCAAGAAGATCTGCGAGGCGTTCGCGCAGACGGGCACGTACTGAGCATGAAGACGAGAGAGGCCGAATCATCGGAGACGGGCAGGTGCGCCACGGGCGTGCCTGGCGCGCGCAACCGATTTTCGTCGCTCTACGATATTCGCTTTGAAAAATCGGCTGCACGCGCTCTCACGCCCGTGGCGCACCTTCTTGCGGCTGCGGATGGTTCAGCCGCACCTGCTGATCACGCGCAGCGCGGGCCCGTGGCGCGGCCACCGGGAGAGAGAACCTCGCGTGGTGCCAGGTATGTCGCTCGGCCCAGCGTGCGCATGGTTGCGCGTGCGGGAGCGTTGCTGGGTGAGCGCCCAAGGCGAATATCGTGGAGCGACGGCGCTCACCCAGCAACGCTAGACGCACGCGCGGCCACGTGCCTGCCGAGTTGACGACATGCCCGGCACCAAGGAAATCCGCAGCAAGATCGCCAGCGTCAAGAGCACGCAGAAGATCACCAAGGCGATGGAAATGGTGGCGGCGAGCAAGATGCGCCGTGCGCAGGAGCGCATGCGGCTGGCGCGACCCTACGCGGCCAAAATGCGCGCCGTGATCGGCAACCTGACCGAGGCCAACCCCGACTACCGCCACCCGTTCCTGGACGAGCGCGAGCCGAAGTCGGTCGGCATCATCATCATCTCGACCGATCGCGGGCTGTGCGGCGGCCTCAACACCAATGTCTTCAAGAGCGTCATCCACCTGCTGCGCGAGTGGCAGGGCAAGGGCGCGGCCATCAACCTGTGCGTCCTCGGCTCCAAGGGGCTCGGATTCTTCCGGCGCCTGAGCCTGCCGATCCTGGGCAGCGTCAGCGGCCTCGGCGACCGCCCGCACGTCAAGGACCTGATCGGCTCGGTCAAGGTCATGCTCGATGCGTATCGCGAGGGCCGGATCGACCGGCTGTTCATGGTGAATGCGCAGTTCATCAACACCATGACGCAGAAGCCGCTGGTGCAACAGCTACTGCCGGCGCAGGCGGCCGCCGACGCGGGCCTGCAGCAGCACTGGGACTACATCTACGAGCCCGAGGCGATGCAGATCCTGGACGGGCTGCTGATGCGCTACATCGAGTCGCAGGTCTACCAGGGTTCGGTCGAGAACGTGGCCTGCGAGATGGCGGCGCGCATGGTGGCGATGAAGAGCGCTTCGGACAACGCCGGCAACCTGATATCCGACCTGCAGCTGATCTACAACAAGGCGCGGCAGGCGGCGATCACCAAGGAGCTGGCGGAGATCGTCGGCGGCGCCGCGGCGGTCTGATGGATCCTATTTTTGTTTCTGATCTTCGCCGCCCGCTTCAAGCGGGCGGCGTTAAACCCCGGCCGGAGGCCGTATGAATGCTACTGGCAAGATCACACAAATCATCGGCGCGGTCGTCGACGTGGAATTCCCGCGCGAGTCCGTGCCGCACGTGTACGAGGCGCTGCGCCTGCAGGACGTCGACCTGACGCTCGAGGTGCAGCAGCAGCTTGGCGACGGCGTGGTGCGCACCATCGCCATGGGCGCCTCGGAAGGCCTCAAGCGCGGTCTCGCGGTGCAATCCAGCGGCGCGCCGATCATGGTGCCCGTGGGCCAGGGCACGCTGGGGCGCATCATGGACGTGCTCGGCGTGCCGCAGGACAACCGCGGTCCGGTGGAATCCAGGGACAAGCTGCCGATCCATCGCCCGGCCCCGGCGTACGACGAGCAGGCCGGCGGCCAGGACCTGCTGGTCACGGGCATCAAGGTCATCGACCTGCTGGTGCCCTTCGCGAAGGGCGGCAAGGTCGGCCTGTTCGGCGGCGCCGGGGTCGGCAAGACCGTCAACATGCTCGAGCTCATCAACAACATCGCCAAGCAGTACTCGGGACTTTCGGTGTTCGCGGGCGTCGGCGAGCGCACGCGCGAGGGCAATGACTTCTACCACGAGATGATCGAGTCGGGCGTCATCGACAAGGACAACCTCGGCAACTCCAAGGTGGCGATGGTCTACGGCCAGATGAACGAGCCGCCGGGCAACCGCCTGCGCGTGGCGCTGACCGGGTTGACCATGGCCGAGTATTTCCGCGACGAGAAGCAGGCCAACGGACGGGGCCGCGATGTGCTGTTCTTCGTCGACAACATCTACCGTTACACGCTCGCCGGCACCGAAGTGTCGGCGCTGCTCGGGCGCATGCCCTCCGCGGTCGGCTACCAGCCGACGCTGGCCGAGGAGATGGGCGTGCTGCAGGAGCGCATCACTTCCACCAAGACCGGCTCGATCACCTCGATCCAGGCGGTCTACGTGCCGGCGGACGACCTGACCGATCCCTCGCCGGCGACGACCTTCGCGCACCTCGACGCCACCGTGGTGCTATCACGGCAGATCGCGGCGCTCGGCATCTACCCGGCGGTCGATCCGCTCGACTCCACCAGCCGCCAGCTCGATCCGCTGGTGGTCGGCGAGGAGCACTACACGACCGCGCGCGGCGTGCAGGCCGTGCTGCAACGCTACAAGGAGCTGCAGGACATCATCGCGATCCTCGGCATGGACGAGCTGTCGGAGGAGGACAAGCTGACGGTGTTCCGCGCGCGCAAGATCCAGCGCTTCCTGTCGCAGCCGTTCAACGTCGCCAAGGTGTTCACGGGTCAGGACGGCAAGATCGTCCCGCTCAAGGACACGATCCGCGGATTCAAGGGCATCCTCGCCGGCGAATACGACCACCTGCCGGAGCAGGCCTTCTACATGGTCGGCGGGATCGACGAAGTGGTCGAGAAAGCCAAGACGCTGCAGTAATGGCCGGCACGATCAACGTCGACATCGTCAGCGCCGAGGGCGAGATCTACTCGGGCGAGGCGAAGATGGTGTTCCTGCCGGCGGCCGAGGGCGAGATCGGCGTCGCGCCGCGCCACGCGCCGCTGCTGGCGCTGCTCAAGGCCGGCGAGGTGCGCGTGCAGCCACCGGAGGGCGCCGAGCTCTCGTTCTACGTCGGCGGCGGCGCGCTCGAGGTGCAGCCGACGCGGGTGACCGTGCTGGCCGACACCGCGGCGCGCGCGCACGACCTCGACGAGGCCGCGGCGCTGGCCGCGCGAGCAGCGCGCCGAGGAGGCGCTCGCCGCCAAGGTCGACAAGATCGAGCTCGCCGAGGCGCAGGCCGAGCTGATACGTGCCGCCGCGCAGCTCAAGCTGATCCAGAAGCTCCGCAAGATCAAGGCCTAGGGAGCCGCATGGCACGATGCGGCGCGGACCTGCGGACTGCCGGTCGCCACGCCGCGACGCCGCGCGCTGTGCTAGATTCGCCCGCATGACGGCCAAGTCGCCGAAGCAGCCGCCGCTGTCCGTGGTCATCCTGGCCGCGGGCCAGGGCAAGCGCATGCGCTCGGACCTGCCCAAGGTGCTGCAACCGCTCGCCGGGCATCCGCTGCTCGCGCACGTGCTCGATGCCGCAAGCGCGCTCGAGCCGTCGCTGGTCCACGTCGTCTACGGCCATGGTGGCGAGCTGGTGCGCACCGCGGTGCGCGCGCCCGCGCTGCGCTGGGTGCTGCAGGCCGAGCAGCTCGGCACCGGGCACGCCGTGCAGCAGGCGCTGCCGGGCGTGCCGGACGACCACCTGGTGCTGGTGCTGTATGGCGACGTGCCGTTGGTGCGGCCCGAGACGCTGCGCGCGCTGCTGGCGCTCGCTGGCCCGCGCAGCATGGGCCTGCTGACGGCGCAGTTCGACGATCCCAGCGGCTACGGGCGCATCGTCGCGCAATGCGCGCGGCAAGGTGCTGCGCGTCGTCGAGCAGCGCGACGCCAGCGCGCAGCAGCGCAGGATCCGCGAGGGCAACACCGGCGTGCTCGCCGTCATGGCGAAGCCGCTCAAGCGCTGGCTGATGCGGCTCGGCAACCGCAATTCGCAGGGCGAATATTACCTCACTGACATCATCGCCATGGCCGTCAAGGACAAGTTCAGCGTCACGCCGCTGCTCGCGCCGACCGCGACCGAGGTGCTGGGCGTGAACGACAAGCTGCAGCTCGCGGCGCTTGAGCGCGAGTACCGGCGCATGCGTACGCGCGAGCTCATGCTGGCCGGCGTGACCGTGACCGACCCCGAGCGACTGGACGTGCGCGGCGCGGTGAGCTGCGGCCGCGACGTCGTGCTCGACGTCAACGTGCTGCTCGAGGGCCCGCTGCAGCTTGGCGACGGCGTGTACATTGGCGCCAACTGCGTGCTGAGCCAGGTGCAGGTCGGCGCCGGCACGCTCATCAAGCCCAACTGCGTCATCGAGCACGCTGAGATCGGTGCGCGCTGCCAGATCGGGCCGTTCAGCCGCATCCGCCCCGAGTCGACGCTGCGCGACGGCGTGCACGTCGGCAACTTCGTCGAGGTCAAGAAGAGCGAGCTCGGCACTGGCAGCAAGGCCAACCACCTGAGTTACCTCGGCGACGCCGTGATCGGCGCCGGGGTCAACGTCGGTGCCGGCACCGTGACCTGCAACTACGACGGCGTCAACAAGTGGCGCACCGAGATCGGCGATGGGGCCTTCATCGGCTCGGGCACCATGCTCGTGGCGCCGGTCCGGATCGGCCATGGCGCCACCATCGGCGCCGGCTCGACCATCACGCACGACGCGCCCGCGGGCAAGCTCACGCTCGAGCGCGCCACGCAGCGCACCGTCGAGCACTGGCAGCGGCCGGCGAAGAAATGAACGGCGCAGGCGGCGAACGCACATGTGCGGCATAGTCGGCGCCGTCGCCGGGCGCGACATCGTGCCGCTGCTGATCGAGGGCCTGAAGCGGCTCGAGTACCGCGGCTACGACTCGGCCGGCATCGCGGTGCTGGCGGCCGACGGACTGGTGGGGCGGCGGCGCACCGTCGGCAAGGTGCGCGCGCTCGAGGATGAGCTCAGGGCCCACCCGATCGCCGGGCAGCTCGGCATCGCCCACACGCGCTGGGCGACGCACGGCGCGCCGAGCGAGCGCAACGCCCACCCGCACGTCTCGCGCGACGGCCTCGCCATCGTCCACAACGGCATCATCGAGAACCACGAGCAGTTGCGCGCCGAGCTCCAGGCCGCGCGGTTACCAGTTCGATTCCGAGACCGACACCGAGGTCGTTGCGCACCGCATCCACTTCCACCTGGCGCGACTCGGTGACCTGCTTCGCGCGGTGCGCGCCACGGTTGCCGAGCTCGAGGGCGCCTACGCGCTCGCGGTCATCAGCCAGCAGGAGCCGGGGCGCATGGTCGTCGCGCGCATGGGTTGCCCGGCAGTCGTCGGCCTCGGCGACGGCGAGAACTTCGTCGCCTCGGACGTCGCCGCGCTGTTGCCGGTCACGCGGCGCTTCGTGTTCCTCGAGGAGGGCGACGTTGCCGAGGTCACACGCACCGAAGTGCGCGTGCTCGACCGCGAGGGCCAGCGGGTGCAGCGGGCGGTGCACGAGAGCGAACTGTCCGCCGACGCCGCCGAGAAGGGGCCGTACCGGCACTACATGCTCAAGGAAATCCACGAGCAGCCGCGCGCGATCGCCGACACGCTGCAGGAGCGCGTCGCCAACGGGCGCTTGCTCGAGGCGGCCTTCGGCCCGGCGGCGACCCAGGTGTTCGGCCGCGCCGAGAGCGTGCAAATCGTCGCCTGCGGCACCAGCTACCACGCCGGCATCGTCGCCCGCTATTTCATCGAACAATACTGCCGGCTGCCGTGCCGCGTCGAGATCGCGAGCGAATACCGCTACCGCAACCCGGTGGTGCAGCCGAAATCGCTGCTGGTCACGATCTCGCAGTCGGGCGAGACCGCCGACACGTTGGCGGCGATGCGACTCGGCAAGCAGCTCGGCTACCTGGCGACGCTGGCGATCTGCAACGCGCCCGAGAGCTCGCTGGTGCGCGAGTCGGACCTCGTGATGCTGACCCGCGCCGGGCCGGAGATTGGCGTCGCCTCGACCAAGGCCTTCACGACCCAGCTGGCCGCGCTCGGCATGCTCGTGATCGCGCTGGCGCGCCACAACGGCGCCGGCGCCGAACGTGAGCGCGAGCTCGTGACCCGCCTGATCGAGCTGCCGGGGCTGATCGACCGGACCCTCGAGCTCGACGGCGTGATCCAGCAGCTCGCGCTGCGCTTCGCCGACAAGCAACACGCGTTGTTCCTCGGGCGCGGCGCACTGCACGCCGTGGCGATGGAGGGCGCGCTCAAGCTCAAGGAGATCTCCTATATCCACGCCGAGGCCTATGCCGCCGGCGAGCTCAAGCATGGCCCGCTGGCACTCGTAGATGCCGACATGCCGGTGGTCACGGTCGCGCCGAACAATGAATTGCTCGAGAAGCTCAAGTCGAACCTGATGGAAGTGCGCGCCCGCGGCGGCGAATTGTACGTGTTCGCCGATCCCGATTCCGGCTTCGAATCGAGCGACGGCGTGCACGTCATCCAGATGCCGCGCCACGTCAACCCGTTCCAGGCGCCGGCTGTGTATACGGTGCCGCTGCAGCTGCTGGCCTACCACGTCGCTATCCTGCGCGGCACCGACGTCGACCAGCCGCGCAACCTTGCCAAGAGCGTCACGGTCGAATAGACCGCCCATGTCACTCGCCTACCGGATTTTGTTTCCCGCCCTGTGGCTGTCCGCCTTCATCGGCTCAGCCTTCGCTCGTGGCGATTAGGGGACGAAGGACAGCGTAAAGACAGTCAGAGGAGTATTTTCTCTTCGACATGCTCCAGTCTCCTTCACTTCCATACTACGTGATCGGAAACTGGACCAGGATTTCAGGGGCGGCTCACATCCTCGGTGATAAGCCGAGGCGCTCAGAAATTTCCTTGTGAGTCATACCGTGCATGTACTGGAGCATGAATACCGCCTGCCCCTGCGGTGGTAGCTGCTTGAGCACCTCGCGCAAGCGCCTGACCCGCGCGGCATGGTCGATCTCGCTGTCGACGTTTGCGACTTCGCTCAGATACCACTGGATATCCTCATCGACCGCATCCACCTCCAACCCTTGCCTTCGCGCCATGGCGCGCCGCTCCCTGACCAGGTTTGCCGCAACCGTGAAGAGGTATCCTTCCGGATTCCGGATCTTCCCGGTGTCACGAACCTGGAGCATCCGGAGGTAGCCTTCCTGGGCCAGGGTCCCGCGCGTCCGATGGTTCCCGGACAAAACGACGGAAAAACGACAGCAGCGCGGTCCGGTTGCCCGCAAAGAGCCGCTCCACTAATTGCTTCGCTGTCTCCGACATTTTCAAACGCCGATCGAAGTCTCAGCGGACGCGCGGGGCATTACTGCCAAGAGGGGGATCGGCGAATTCCAGACACCTCAATTTGCACGTCCACCTGAATGATGGTGGCTGTACTGCTGCAACGCAGCATTACGGCGCCAACATCGAGTGCCACGGTGACGGCTGTAAGCCATCTGTAAGAGCGCGGTATGCCGGGTGCAACTCCGGGCGGGGGATGCTTAGCCCCATGAAAGCACACATTCCCGGCGAAAGACGTAACACATTTATGTCAATCCGAAGGACCGCCGCCACGGCCGTGCTGCTGTGTGCGGTCGGCGTTTCCACCGGTGGCTGCGTCAGCCGCGTGGCCAAGGCGAGCTACCCGGAGACCTGGTCGCCCACCAGGTCAGCGCCCACCGCACAGTGTCCCCTACTGGCCGGGCGCTACGTGAACGCGGGCGAAGCCGCACCGGGAACGAAGGAATTCTTCTGTGGAAGCCACACCAACTTTCGCGCCACGTGGTGCGGCGAATCCGCACTGTCGCAGAACATCGGCAACATGGCCTCAGGCGACTGGGTCGAGTTGCGCCAGCCGAATGATGACACGCTGATCGTCGTGTCCAGCGACCCGACGGTCGCGGTGCAGGAGTTGCACCACAAGAACGGTGATTTCAGCTGTTCGGGGAAGGGCCTCGAGCGCCACTTGCATGTGAGTGCCCCGAGCATCGGCGATAACTCGAACAAAGCGGCGGCAGGGCGCGACACCTACAACGCGATCGCCAGCGCGGGGGTGGCAATGGTCTATCTCAGCGGTGGCGTCAGGACTCTGACCAGGCGCTTCAACGTGGCATCCGATGGGTCGCTCGTCATGGCGGTAACCCAGTCCGAGGCCGGCGCCATACTGCTGATTCCGTACCACGAGACCGATGAGACTTTTGTGCGATGGGTACCCGTTGCGACAGCGCCTGATGGCCTGGCACCGGCGCCTGCCACTATTGCAGCCGCCAGTACGCCCGACGACCTGCCGTCCGACCATGTCGGCATCTTCGAGCCGACCAACGGTGCGATGTGGTCGAAGGTCAAGGTGACCAATCTGGATGGTCTGCCCGTCAATACTTATGCTCGTCTGCCGGGCGTGCCGATCGCGCTGGAACCCGGGCGACACTGGATTCAGGTCGGGGCCGGGACGACGCATATGATCCCGCCTCGCGACGTCGATACGAAGTACGCGTTCGAGTTCGAGGCGGTCGCCGGGCATCGGTATCGCATTCCCAGCAAGCCACCCTCCTGCCTGACGCCAGGGGATATCGATGCGGCGTTGGCTTCCTCAAGCATCTACCACTCGAGATTGTCCATCATCGATGAGGTCGCCGGCGCCAAGGCGCGGAGCATCGATGTCCAGGCGTTGTGCGTTTCCGCCAGTACCTTCGTGTGCACGCCGCCTGATGCCGCCGCGCCTGAACCGGCGGGCGGCGCGCCCTGCGTACGACTCGACGGCTGGAAGCGCGGTTACAGCGGCGTCGACGCCGGGCCGGTTCCACCGCAATGAATGCCAACTGGTCCTCTGGCAGATGATTTTTTGGGGCCCAACAGGGCTTCTGCCCACTCATTAAGGTCTAGGTGGACCACTTCGAAACCATTTGGAGGGTAATGTCATGACGCGATTGGAACCAAGCACGAGACTCTTCTTGGTACTCATTCTTGT
Source organism: uncultured Gammaproteobacteria bacterium (assembly GCA_963778855.1). GTDB lineage: Bacteria > Pseudomonadota > Gammaproteobacteria > Steroidobacterales > Steroidobacteraceae > FEN-1191. Next base: position 45,910 of record CAVZWC010000004.1, read on the forward strand.
CCTGTCAGCGAGTACTGTCCGGGCGACGACTCTCAATGTGAATTGCGGAGGAAAATCCGGCTTTACCAGCATTGGGGCAGCGCTAAAGTCGTTGCAGTACTCGGAAGGCCACGGTCCGAGCACGATCAACGTGTCCGGAGCTTGTCACGAGAACGTGGTAATTCATAACACGCAACAACTAACGCTCAACGGAGTCAATGGTGCATCTATCAGTGACGCGTCGAACGGGAACGCAGATGCCATAGACGTGGACAATTCGGTCGTCACAATCAGCGGATTCACGATCAATGGCGGGATTGACGGGATCTCGTGCTACAACGGAACCTACTGCCAGCTTCTTGGAAACACGATTGAAGGAGCTAGCGATAACGCCATTTTCATTTTTCTAACGTCCAGGGCGACGATTAATGGGGGTGTGCTACAGCACAATGGCGGCGGACTCGGAGTGTGGGGCGCGGATGTCAATGCAAGAAGCTTGGCTGTGCAAGATAACGACGGTATCGGGGTAAGTGTGGGTCGCGGCGGCAGACTTTCCTTCACTCGATCGGTGAGTAATGACAACCAGGGCTACGGGATTTGGGTACAGGGCTCGAACCTGACTTGCAACCCTTGTACGGTGACCGGCGATCAGGATGTTGGCGTGTATTTGGATTCCGGTTCTGTGGCCGAGTTTTCAGGGAACGCAGGGCCGATAGTGATAAGCAGCTTTGGCGCCGGACTTGGGGTTTTTGTCGGTGATTTGACGACCTCGATTTTCCACGGCACGGTAAGCGTGACTGGCAGCGGGGGCGCCCTCGCAATCACATGTAACTCGGCGACATCAGTGACAAGAAATGCGATCGCCGCCGCCGGGGGCGCAGCCAACACGAACTGCACAAACTAGGGGGTGGCCATGAGAACTGGTGTTCCCGATTTGCATGCAAATCGTCGGAGCCACCGCGAGTGCGACTTTCACCGGTGGTGCTCGGGCGGGGCAAGCGCCTGTTTGATGACACCGCCAGGCCAGCCGCGCTGCGGCTCGTGCGCTCCGCGGTTTCGAACAGCGGCGTAGTCATGAGTACCTACGTCCCCGATGGCGACATCCGGCCCGGGTCGTTCGCGAGTCTCGAACCGAGCGCAAGTGAGCTGGCGCGGCGCAAGCAGATGGCTGATGCGACCTGGTGATGCGACGGGAGGCACCATGACGGACGATCCGATGTACCACGACGGGATGCGGTGCCTGCAGGATACCCGCGATACCCGGCGGCTGGCTGATCGACTGGAGCAAGTGACCGTCCGCAGCTCCTTTACCGACGAGGACCGGGCGTTCATCCAGCGATGCGCCATGGTCTTCGTGGCTACGGCAGATGAGCACGGGAATCCCGATTGCTCTTACAAGGGAGGACTACCCGGTTTCGTCCGTGTGCTCGACGATGGCACGCTCTGCATTCCCGATTACGACGGCAACGGCATGTACCGCACCTGGGGCAACGTGCTGGTCAATGCCCACGTGGGCTTGTTGTTCGTGGATTTCGAACGCCCGAAGCGGATACGCGTCAATGGCACCGCGCACATCAGCGAGCATGATCCACTGCGCAGCGAGTGCCCGGGCTCGGTGTTCATCGTCCGTGTAAGGGCTGAGCGAATCTTCCCGAACTGCCCGCGCTACATCCACAGGATGCAGCTCGTCGAGCACTCGGTTTACGCGCCGCGCCCGGAGTACACGCCGCCCGTCCCCGCCTGGAAAACCTTCGCGGAGTTCCGCGATTCCCTGCCGGCGCGTGACCGCACCGAGGAGCCCTGAGCTTGCCGGTGAACAGCAGGTGCCGTGCCCAGTACGACGTCTGCAATTGCGCGAGCCAGCGCTATCCGCTTGTCGCCGGAGATGTCCTGCAGATTGAACAGGCCAGCGATGGCGATTCGCTTTGCGGGTACGAAGATCGCGTGCTTCATCAGCGCCCGGTACTCCTCTCCGGTAGCGCCCTCGAGCACGCAGCCGAGCAGGACGTAGCCCCAGGACGTATAGCGGAAGTCCGTGCCCGGCTCCATCGTCAGCGGGTCTTGCGCGAAGATCGCCAGGGCGTCGGCGATGCGCTCATAGTGCCTCGTGTTGTAGAGCTCAGAATCCTCATTCGGCTCGCGGATTCCGCTGGTATGCGATAGCAGTTCGCGCGTCGTGATCGGCCATGCTTTCTGCGGAAAGGCCGGACAGTACTTCTGGACCGGGGCATCCAGGTCGAGATTACCCCGCTCGGAAAGTGCCATTACTGCCGTCGCCGTCATGGGCTTGCCAATGGAAGCGGAGCGGTACGCCGTGAGGGGCGTCGCGCGCACGTTGTTCTCGACATCGGCCAGCCCGAAGCCTTCCGACCAAAGGAGCTCTCCGTCCAGGCCGATGGCGAAGCTGGCGCCCGGAGCGCGCTGCTCGGTCATAAGTGTCGTAATCAGGGCGCGCAGCGCGGTGACCTGCTGCGGACGCAGCTCATGTCGGCTGTTTGCGGCAGCTGCAGGCTGGGCAAGCGTGACGGCCGTCAGCGCCATCGCGACGCGGAGCATCCATATGCGCGGGCGAATACGCACGGAACTCCATTTGAACTAGAATGTTGCTGGATTATACCGAGCACTGAGGGCAATCGTGCGGACAACATCACTGCTTCGCGTCGCCTCGATCCTTTCCCTGCTGATCGCGGTGGGCCACTCGCTCGGTGGCCTCAGGAAGTGGTCACCGATGGGCGCCAACGAGGTGCTGAACGCCATGGGGTCCGTTCGCTTCCAGGCCATGGGGGTGAGCCGTTCATACCTCGATTTCTACATGGGCTTTGGCTGGTCACTGAGCGTGGCGATGCTGATGCAGGCCGTCCTGCTGTGGCAGGTGGCTTCGCTGGCTCGCAGCAACGGACCTCAGCTGCGACCGATGATCATGGTGTTCACGCTGACAGCGCTGGCCACCGCCCTCATCAGCTGGCGCTTGATACTTCCGCTGCCCGCCGTGCTATCGGCGTTGCTGTTGCTGATACTGACGTGGGCCTACGTTTCATGCCCGGCGCGCCATGGCATCGAGGGTTGAGACGGCTCAGTACATCTGTGACCAGGCCGGACTGGGTCGGCGACTGACTTACCGGAAGATGTTCGGCGAATTCGCGCTCTACCTGGACGGCAAGGTCTTGGGCCTGATCTGCGATGACGAACTGTTCCTGAAGCCCACGCCGGAGTGCAAGGCTTATCTTGGCGAGGTGACGGAGAAACCGCCGTTCCCCGGGGCGAAGAACTTCTTCCTGCTCTCGGCCATACTCGATGACCCGGACCGCTTGAGCGAGGCGCTGCGGATTACGGCGCGGGCGCTGCCGGAACGGAAAGTGAAGCCCAAAGCCAAACCCAAATCCCGGCGTACGCGTTAGGAGTCACGGCATGGAATCCACCGGATCCAGGTTGACGCGGCAGGAAGCCGGTGCTGTAGTTTCAGGATCACCTCTCCCGCTGACGGAGACGAACATGCTGCTCGGCTTGAGAACCGCCATCTATCCGGTCGGCGACATCACCCGCGCGCGGGACTGGTACGCGCAGGTCGTCGGCCATCCGCCGTACTTCGACCAGCCGTTCTACGTCGGCTTCGCCGTCGGCGGGTTCGAGCTGGGCCTGCTGCCCGACGGCACGCCGGGCGACACCGGGGCGCGCCCGCTGTGGGGCGTCGCGGATGCTGCCGCGGAGCTGCAGCGGTTATTGGGCCTGGGCGCCACCCTGGTGGAACCGGTGACGGACGTGGGCGAGGGCATCAAGGTCGCCGCCGTGCGCGATCCGTTCGGCAACCGCTTCGGGATCATCGAGAACCCGCACTTCAACCCGGCGCAGGTGCGCTGAGAGACGCGCACGCGCTGCTGCAGGAACTCGGAGTCCGCCATGCACACACCGCCCGGCTTCGGCACGGTCACGCCTTACTGCATTGTCCGCGGCGCCGCGAGCTTCGTCGACTTCCTTGTCAGCGGCCTCGGCGGCAGGGAAGTGCTGCGGCACCTGGACGACGACGGCCGGATCAAGCATGCGCAAGTACAGCTCGGCGCCAGCATGCTGATGCTTTGCGAGGCCACGACGGACTATCCACCGATGCCGGGCTCCTATTATCTGTACGTCGAGGATGCCGACAGCGCCGTGGTGCGCGCGCTCGCGGCCGGCGCCACGCTCGTGATGGCCGTCGAGGACAAGCCCTACGGGGACCGGCAGGGTGGCGTCAGGGATGCCCAGGGCAACTACTGGTGGATCTCGCAACGCCTCCAGCCGGGTCCCTATTGAGGTCCCCGCCATGGCGCTGACCCTCTACTACCATCCGCTGTCTTCGTACTGCCACAAGGTGCTGATCGCGCTCTACGAGCGCGGCGTCGACTTCGAGCGCCGCGTCGTCGACCTGGCCGACGCTGCGCAGCGCGCCGAGCTCTGCGCCCTCTGGCCGGTGGGAAAATTCCCGGTCATCCGCGACCACGCGCGCGGGCTCGACATTGCCGAGTCCACGATCATCATCGAGTACCTCGACCTGCACGCTGATGGCGGCGCACCGATGATCCCGCAGGATCGCGCTGCCGCGCTCGATGTTCGATTGTGGGACCGCATCTGCGACCTGCATGTGCAGGGGCCGATGCAGGAAATCGTCGGCGACCGGTTGCGGGGCGCGGGCGGCGACATGACGGCCGCGCGCGCCATGCTGTGCACCGCCTACGGCATGATGGATCGGCAATTGGCGTCGCGGCAGTGGCTCGCGGGCGCCGGCTTCAGCATGGCCGACTGCGCCGCGGCGCCGGCCTTGTTCTTCGCCAGCACGCTCGAGCCGATCACTGCGCAACAGAACGCATTGCAGGCTTACTTCGAGCGACTGGTGGCGCGGCCCTCGGTCCGGCGCGTGATCGCGGAAGCCGCGCCCTGGTTCAGGCATTATCCGTTCGCCGACGCCATCCCGGAACGATTCCGGCAGGGCGCCACCCCGGATTGAGGAGACCCGAACATGCCCACCGGCACCGTCCGACTGCATCGCGTGCTGCGCGCCAGTCCCGAGCGTGTCTATCGCGCCTTCCTCGACGCCGACGCGATGGCGCGGTGGCTGCCGCCCTATGGATTCACCGGCAAGGTGCACCAGCTCGATGCCCGGGTCGGCGGCGGCTTCCGGATGTCGTTCACGAATTTCGGCACCGGGCACGGCCACTCATTCGGGGGCGAGTACCTCGAGCTGGTGCCGAATGAGCTGCTGCGCTACACCGATCGCTTCGATGACCCGAATCTGCCGGGCCAGATGCGCACCACCGTCACGCTCAGGCAGGTATCCTGCGGCACCGAGCTCAAGGTCGTGCAGGAAGGAATCCCCGAGATGATCCCGGTCGAGATGTGCTACCTCGGCTGGCAGGAGTCGCTGCAGCAGCTTGCGCAGCTGGTCGAGCCCGTGATCCCGGATGCACCGTAACGTGATGCGCCGCGTTGGTGTCGCGGCGGCCTGCCTGGCCATGCTCGGTGGCTGCAAGTCGGGGGAGGTCGTGACGAACGCATCGGTGCTCGGGCAGTTTGCGAGCCGCTACACGGCGGCCTGGTGCAGCCACGACCCGGCCCGGGTCGCCGAATTCTTCGCTGCCGGCGGCTCGCTGACCATCAATGGCGGCACTCCCGCGGTCGGTCGCGAGGCCATCGCCGCCGCGGCTCAGGGCTTCATGAGCGCTTTCCCAGACCTTGTGGTGACGATGGATGGCACGACCGGGTCAGGGCAGCACGCCGTCTATCACTGGACGTTGACGGGCACCAATACCGGGCCCGGCGGCACCGGCAAGGCAGTGCGCATCAGCGGCTACGAGGAGTGGACGCTGGGCGCCGACGGGCTGATTGCTGCGTCGCTGGGTCACTTCGACGAGAGCGAGTACCAAAGGCAACTGCAAGGAGGGAGTTGAGGAACCTGGGCAGAAGGTACCTGGTGTGGTCGCTGGGCTTTGCAGTGCCGGGCCTGGTGCTCGGGATCTACATGGCGGCGTCGGGAAACCATTCCGAGCTGGTGGCGCATGCGCACATCCTGCTGATCGGTTTCGTGATGCCTTTCATCTACGGGCTGATCCACCGCCTGTGGCTGCGCCAGCCCGCGCGCGGTGTCGCTAACTTCCAGTTCGGGCTGCACCAGGCGGCAACGCTGACGATGTCAGTGGGGCTGTTCCTGGTCTATGGCAGCCACGGGGCCGTGGAGAAGGTCGAGCCGGTCCTGGCCGTGGCATCCCTGGCCATTTTGACCGGGATGCTGCTCATGATCTACATGGTGATCAGGTTCGGTGCCCGCGAGGGCGGCAGCTGATGCTGCCGCCCTATTGCAAGTCGTCGTAGGGCGCGAGCCTGGTGGGTCGTCGCGGGGCATCGATCCCGAGCCGCGCCGCCGCGAGCCGGCGTTGCAGGGCCCGCAGTTCGGGCGGGCGCTTCGGGGCGAAGCGCCAGCGCGCCAGGACCCGGGGCGCGTTCCAGTTCGATGCCAGCAGCCTGAGCCGCAGGGTGCTCACGGACGCGCCCTAGCCGGCCAGCCGATCGGTCGCCACGCTGTCGCCGGCAACTGCCGCGGCAGGGCTGGCTTCGACGGTCTCGTAGCCGCCGCGCGAGTCATAGCTGCCGTTGGCCGCCGCCGTGTCCGCCGCGAATACCAGCGCCTGCCCGGCGGTGACGAGGATCGCGGCCAGAAGTCCCAGTGCCTTGTGCGAGTTCATGTGAGTTCTCCTTACGTAATGCAGTGATTGTTCCGAGCTCCCGTCCACTTAACCCGGCATCGGTTCCGAAGTTTCACGCTGCCTGGCCTCGTGCCGTGGGGGAAAGTCTGTGCGCTCGGCGCCACGGCAGCAAACGCAATGCTTGAGCGATAGTTAAGGAAAACTTAAGGGTTGGCCGGGCGCGCGATTGCGCCTGCCGAGGGCCCCATTTAGTATCGGCACGCGTATTTTCCAGCTCCTGCCGAACCCTGCATGCCCACGACCGTCCTCGCCCTGGCGCCACGTGCGCCGACCTGGCATCGCTACCGCGGTGGGGCCGCAATCGGCGCGCTGCTGCTGGCGATTGCGGCGCCATGGGTCGTGGCGGCCGATGCCTCATCCGCCGCGCCGGGTGCGCCTGCCGCGCCGGCGCCGCAGGCGCTGCACGTCGCGACCTTCGACTCCGGTTTCGGCGGCTACCTGACGGCGAAGAGCATCGAGTCCGCGGCGACGCCGCTGCTGCGCGACTACGACACGACGATCACCGTCCACCACTACGGCGACACGAAGAATCTGCCCTACGGCGAGAAGACGCCGGCGCAGATCGCCGCGCTCGGCAGCGCCGGCGTGCTCAAGGCCTTCGACGAAGGCGCGGACATGGTGTTCATCGCCTGCAACACGGCCTCGACGCAGTACGCGAGCATCCGCAGCGCGGTCGATGCGGCCTATCCCGGGCAGGACAAGCCCGTCGTGTCGATCATCGACGTCTCGACGGCCGAGGCGCGGCGCTTGCTGGATGCTGCGCTCGCGCACAAGCCGGCGGCGAGCCTCGCGATCCTCGCCACGCCGGCGACGGTGCGCAGCATGGTGTATCCGCGGCGGCTCGCGGCGCTGTACGGCGCGACGATCGTCGAGCAGGCGCCGCGCGTCTACAGGCAGCCGCGCTGGCACGGTGCGCCGGGCGCCACGATCGACAGCCTGGTGCAGCACAGCCTCATCACGCTGCCCGCCGGGCAGCGCGTCGAGGTCTATCAGCTGGCCCCGGCCAATTGGGTCGAGCTCATCGAGCATGGCGCCGACCTGGCCGCGAAGCACGAGGCGGTGCATCGCGACCTGGGCCTGCTGCTGGCAGCGCTCCCCGGCCACGCCGCCCCCGACGTGGTCGGTTACTTCTGCACTCATTACCCGATCTTCGACGGCATGATCCGCGCCGACCTGGCCGGCCGCGCGCCCGGCGCGGCTGGCACCCATTTCATCGCCCAGGGCGCGCTCATGGCGAGCTTGTTCCGCGGCATGGCGGAAGCACGGCTCAGAGGGCACGAGCGCGCGCAGCCATTGAGCGACGCGCAGCTTGCGCCCCTGCTGCAGCAGGCGCGCCCGGTCATCACGATCAGCGGCGCCAACGGCGCCAACACGCGCGCGCTGGCGCGCGCCATGTTCCCGGGCGATCCGGAACCCGTGGTCACGGAGCAGGACCTCGGTCGGCTCGACGCCAATGCGGCCGGCACGCCTGCGCCCGCCGCCAGCGCCGACGAACCCTAGTGGGCAATCCGGTGCAACCCTTCCACCTCGCGATTCCGGTGCACGACCTGGCTGCGGCGCGCGCCTTCTATGGCCGGCTGCTGGGCTGCCCCGAGGGTCGCAGTGCCGACAGCTGGGTGGATTTCGACTTCTTCGGCCACCAGCTGGTCGCGCACCTGGATCCGGGCCGCAAGCCGCGCGCGCACCACAACCTCGTCGACGGGCACGAGGTGCCGGTGCCGCATTTCGGCGTCGTGCTCGAATGGCAGCAGTGGCAGGAGCTCGCCGGGCGCATGCGCGCGGGTGGCGTGCGCTTCGTCATCGAGCCCGGCATCCGCTTTGCCGGGCAAGTCGGCGAGCAGGCGACGATGTTCTTCCACGATCCTTCCGACAATGCGCTCGAGTTCAAGGCCTTCAGGGATCCGGCGCGACTGTTCGCACATTAGCCGGGGAAAAGAAATGACGATCAATGCCGATTCATGGCGACCGACGCGTCCCAATCACGGATTCATGGCTGCTGCCTTGCTCGCGCTGCTGCCGCTGGCCCTGCCGGTTGGCACGGCGGCGGCGGCAGCTACCACGGCAGCGCCTGTCGCCAGGCACCAGGCTGCGGTGGCTTCGCCCGACGAATACGGTGCGCGCACGGCGATGGAAGTCATGCGGCACGGCGGCAACGCGGTTGACGCGGCCGTCGCCACCGCCTTCGTGCTGGCCGTGACCTATCCGGAGGCGGGCAACCTCGGCGGCGGCGGCTTCATGATGATCTACCTGGACGGCAAGCCCGCCTGCCTCGACTACCGCGAGATGGCGCCGGCCGCCGCGACGCGCGACATGTACCTCGATGCCAAGGGCGAGGTCATCAAGAACTCGAGCACGATCGGCCCGAAGGCCGCGGGCGTGCCGGGCACGGTGGCCGGGCTCTGGGAGGCGCACCAGCGCTACGGCAAGCGGCCGTGGCGCGAGCTGCTGCAGCCGGCCATCAAGTACGCGCGCGACGGCTTCACGCCGTCGGCGAAGATGGCGAAGAACATCGCGGAGGCGCGCGTCAGCTACGTGGGCATCACGAATTTCGACAGGTATTTCGGCGGCGTGGTGCGCGCCGGCGTGCTGTTCAGGCAGCCGGAGCTGGCCGCCACGCTCGAGCGCATCGCGGCCGACGGGGCGCGCGGCTTCTACCAGGGCAAGACGGCCGAGATGATCGTGGCGCAGATGCGCCCTGGCGGGCTGATCACGCTCGCCGACCTCGCCGGCTACCGCGCCAAGTGGCGCCCGCCGCTGGTGGCGCAATGGCGCGGCATGTCGCTGCTGACCGCGCCGCTGCCGAGTTCCGGCGGCTTCGCGCTGATCGAGCTGCTCGAGATGCACGACGCGCTGTCGGCGCAGTTCGCCGGGCTGGCGCACAATTCCACGCAGTACGTGCACCTGATCGCCGAGATGGAAAAGCGCGTGTTCGCCGATCGCGCCGAATACCTCGGCGACCCGGACTTCGTGAACGTGCCGATCGAGCGGCTGATCGCGCCCGATTACATCAAGCGGCGCGCCAGCGAGGTGCAGCTGCACTCGATCTCGCCGGTGGCCAGCGTCAGGCCCGGCCTAGCGGAAAGCATGCACACCACGCACTTCTCGATCATCGACTCCCATGGCAACGCCGTCGCCAACACGTACACACTCAACGACTGGTTCGGTGACGGCGTCGTGGTCGAGGGCGCGGGCTTCCTGTTGAACAACGAAATGGACGACTTCAGCGTCAAGCCCGGTGTGCCCAACATGTACGGCGCGGTCGGCGGCAACGCCAACGCGATCGAGCCGCGCAAGCGCATGCTCTCGTCCATGACCCCGACCATTGCGCTGAAGGATGGCCACGTCGCACTGGTCGCGGGCTCGCCCGGCGGAACCACGATCTTCACCTCGGTGTTCCAGACCATGCTCAACATCTACGACTTCCACATGACGGCGCAGCAAGCCGTGGCCGCGGGCCGCTTCCACCACCAGTTGCTGCCGCCCGATCAAATCATCTATTCGCAGTGTTGCGCGCTGCCCGCCGACACCCTCACCGGACTGCGCGCGCTCGGCTACAAGCCGGAACGCGCGCCCTGGGAATTCGGCGACATGCAGGTCATCGAGGTCGACCCGGCGGGCAGCGTCAGCGCGGGCTCCGATCCGCGCGGGCGCGGCCTGTCGATCGTCGACGCCGAGGCGCGGCTCGCGGCGCACTGAGCGCGGGCTCGCTACGGCGGCATCCGGCGCACGGCAGGCAGGCATGCCCGGCACAATCGCGCTGTTCGCGAGCTCGCGCCGCCACGGCAACACCGGCCGGCTGATCGACCGGGTCGCGGCAGGGCTGCGCGTCGAGGTCGTCGACCTCGGGGCGCTGCGAATGTCGGCCTACGACTACGGGCATCGCAACCGCGACGACGACTTCGAGCCGCTGATCGCGCGGGTGCTCGAATTCGACCAGGTCATCTTTGCCTCGCCGGTCTACTGGTATTCGGTGAGCTCGCCGATGAAGGTGTTCCTCGACCGCCTGTCCGACCTGCTCGACATCGAGGAACTGCTGCCGCAGGGTCGCAGGCTGCGTGGCAAGATGGCCTTCGTGGTTTGCACCTCGATCGTCGACGAGGTGGCGCCGCCCTTCATCGGCGCCTTCCGCGACACCTTCGAGTACCTCGGCATGCGCTACGGCGGGCTGCTGAACGCCAATTGCCAGGACGGCTACCAGGCCGCGAGCTACGAGCCCGATATCCGGCGCTTCGTCGCCCGCGTCGCGGGTGGCGCGCGCCCTGAGATCGCAGCGGGGAACTGAACGATGATCAGGGTGACCGTCATGTATGCCACCGCGGCCGCGCCCAAGCTGCCGCTGGCGCGCCGACCAAGGTAAACTCCGGCGCACAGGCAGGTGGCGCCGTCGGGCGCAGGGCTGGTCCGGTGAGCGGCAAGGCCGTGGAGTGATGCAGTCATGAAGGACGTCGTCGAAGCCAACAGCACCAGGGCCGCGCTCGGCAGCGCCGCGAATCACGCGCCCGCGGCGCCCGTGGGCGCCGCGCTCACGCCGCCCGGCGGCAAGCAGGCGGACGCGGGCGAGCAGCTGGCGCCGATCTGGGCACGGCACCGCGTGGTCCACCTGTTCCTCAAGCTGACGATCTACTACTGCGCGGTCACGGCCTTCGTCGCCGCGGCGTTGACGCTGTTTCCCGGCCTCAGTGAATACATGCCGATCGGAGGCGCGAAGTCGCTGATCGGCGATGTCAGCAAGGATCCCTTCACGGCGATCGAGACCGGCGCCGACCGGATCACAACCCTGAGCGGACTCCTGCTGTGGATAACGATTGCCATCACCAGCGCCGTGCTGACGATCCTGCCCGTGAGCTGGACCTACATGTCGATCCGCAAGCGCAGCGACTACGACCAGTCGCTGGTCGAGACGATCATGATCCTGCCGATCGCCGTCACATCGCTCGTGACCCTGGTGCACAACAGCCTGGCGCTGGCCTTCGGCCTGACCGGCATCGTCGCCGTGGTCCGGTTCCGGAACACGCTCAAGAGCACGGGCGACGCGCTCTATGTGCTGGTGGCGATCGGCATCGGCCTGTCGGCTGGTATCGGCGCGATGGAAATCGCGATCGTCATGTCGCTGGCCTTCAACTACCTGTTCCTGATCCTGTGGATCACCGACTACGGCAGCCACCGCGGCACGCGCCGCTACATGCGCCGCGCACGCAAGTCGCTGCGCGATGACAAGGACGACGACGAGGACGACGGCGGGGCCGGGGACGAGGAATGACGCGGCGGTTCCTGGCCGCGCTGGCGCTGGCGGCAGCGGGCCTGGCCGCGGCAGCCGGCTCCCCCGGCGCAGGTGTGGCGCCTGCCGCTGGCACGGCAACGCTGTCCGCGTATTTTTCCAGGCCCGCTGCGCACGAGTTCTACCTGCCCCAGGGCCTGAGCGAGATCTCGGGCCTTGCAGTCGCCTCGGGCAATTCCGTCTACGCCCACGACGACAATTACGGGATCGTCTACGAGCTCGACCTCGGCTCGGGCAAGGTCCTCAAGGCCTTCGCGCTCGGCAAGCCCACGGTCAAGGAAGACTTCGAGGACATCGCCGTCCGCGGCGGCTTCGTCTACCTGCTCGCGAGCGACGGGCGCCTGTTCGAGGCGCCGATCGGCGAGCATCGCAAGCGGGTGCGCTACAACATCTACGACACCGGCGTCGGCACGCACTGCGAGACCGAGGGCCTGGCCAACGGGCCGGAGGATGGCGACTTCCTGGTCCTGTGCAAGAAGCCGCACCAGGACAAGCTCAAGGACCGCCTCGTCATCTACCTCTGGAGCCTCAACAGTCGCACGCCGGTGGCCAATCCGTGGCTCGAGGTGTCGCTCGACGGACTGGTCGAACCGCTCGACCAGGCGAATTTCCACCCGTCGGCGTTCCTTTGGCGGCGCGAGCTGGGCCGCTTCATGATCGTCTCGGCCAAGGGCCATTCCGCGCTCGAGGTCGACGAGCGCGGCCGGCTCATCGATCGCGTCAAGCTCGACAAGCAGGTGCATCCACAGCCCGAAGGCCTGGCGCTGATGCCCGACGGTCGCCTCGTCCTCAGCGACGAGGGGCCGCGCGGCCACGGCAAGATCTCGATTTACGATCCGCCGCGCTAGGGCCTGTTAGCAGGCCCTAACCGCGGCAGCGGTCCAAGATGCGCTTCTGCAACTTCGCGGAATCCGAGATCTCGTCGAAGAAATCCTGCAGGTACTGGCGCGCCGACGTCTTGCCGTGCGTCGACAAGGCCGGCGTGGCGTCGATGACGCCCAGCAACTGGTCACGCTTGGCCAGCATGTCCTGCGCCGCGGCGCTCGCCTGCGCGTTGAACTGGCAGTAACCGCGGTAGAAGCGCGTGCGCACGGACTTGATCGGTACGTTGACCGGCGGCAGGGCGTATGGCGGGTTGACCAGGCCCGAGGAATCGAAGTCGAAGGCGACGGGCACGAGCTCGCTCAGGTTCGACGCGTCCTTCCCAAGCAGCTTGATGTTGTGGCAACAATGCATGCCGGCCGGGGCCGCGACGTCCGACCAGTCCTGGTTGCCGATCATGTACTGGAACAGGTCTGATCGCGCGGTCGCCTCACCGTTCAATTGCCCGCGATCGATCTTCGGCGTCTTGACCTGCTTCAGGCCGTTGCGTTCCGCCATCTCGCCCTCGTCCTCGACCAGGAATCCTCGGCGATGGATCCGGACCGAGCCGCTGCGCGCCTCGACGTAATCGATCTCGGCCAGGCGCACGCGGAAGCTCAGTGGCGTGACCACATTGTTCAGCCGGTAGGCCACGAACTCGAGCAGGCCGTAATCCTGGTAGTTGAAGTCGCCACGGCAGTGGGTGGCGAGCTTGAGTTCCTTCTGCCCCTTGAACAGCGAGTCGGGGCCGGGCTTGTCCTTGAACTCGATCCGCAGCGGCGGGAAGTCGCAGGCTTCGGTGGTGCGGCGCGAGATGCCGCGCGGGGCGAGCTTGATGGCCAGGGTTTCGGCGGCTGGCGCGATGACGATGAGCCTGGCCTCGAAGGCATCGGTCGAGTGCGGCGCTGCGCGGATGAGGTCGGAGAATGGCGCCTCGATCCGCAGCTGCAGGACCGAATCCGAGGCGAACAACGGCTTGGGTGCGGCCTGCGCCGCTGCGGCCGCGAGCCAGGCCAGGGCCAGTACGCCCGCAACCCCGCGTGCAGCACGATTGTGGTCGGTCATGGCTGCGCACCGCCGCCCTGGTCCGCGGGAGGTGGGTTCTCGGCGTCCTTGAGCTCCGTGACGCGATCGTCGTCGTGGGCGTTGATGCTGGCGCCGTCGATGGTGAGGAAGGAGCGCGTGCCGCCATATGTATGCATGATGCCGGTGTCGACCAGGATGACGTGGCCCTGGTGCAGCACCTTGATGCCGGAGAGATGGGGCGTGTGCCCGATGATGATCCGTTTCACACCATAGGCCTTGAGCGCGGCGGCGACGTCGAGCTTCGAGGCCTCGGTCTCCTCGGTCAGCCCGCGATACCAGAGCGGTCCCAGCTCGTCCTCGAGGATGGCCTTGTCGGCGCCGGGCGCCCCTCCCAGCGCGGCGCGCACCTGGTCGTTGATCTGGTCGACCGTCAGCGCCGCGTACTTGGCGCTGATGCCGCCATGGACGAACAGGCTGTCGCCGACGATGACGACCGCGGGATTGCCGATGACCCAGCGGCCGATGTCGCCGTTCGGCGCCCAGGCCAGGCGCTGCTCGAAGTAGCCGAGCGGATATTGCTGCTGGAACTTGGCCTTGATCTCCGCATCCGTGATCTGCGGATTCTCCTTCCGGTAGGCCGCCTCGAGCTTGTCCCTGTTGGCCTTGAAGTTCTGCTCGCGCAAGGACTCGGAGTTGCGCGTGGTGTAGTTCTGGTAGTCGGCAGGCGCCACGTAGCGCAGGTCGCCCTCCATGTTCATGGCCTCGTGATTGCCGATCATGGCGATCAGCTTGCCGCCCGCGTGATTCGCTTCCTTCTGCAGCCGCTGCAGGTCGAGGACGATATCGCGCGAGCGCGAGCCGCGGTCGACCGCGTCGCCGAGCTGCACGAATACGGACTTGCCGCCCGACCAGTGCCCCTTGGCGTCGATCAGTCCCGCCTGCGTCAGCAGGGCATGGTAAGCGTCGAAGTCGCCGTGCAGGTCGCCGATCGCGATCACCCGCTCGCCGTCGGCCCAACCTGGGGCCGCGCCAACAGCCGCCAGCAAGCCCATGGCGAGCGCCAGCACGAGCCGTCGCGGGAATCCAGCCGAGGCAGGTCTTGGCTTGGGGGACATGGGTTCGAACCGGTCCGCGCGCGCGGCGCCGGCCTCCGGTCATGGGTTATGCACCCAAGGTTAGTGCAAGGCCTGCGGCGGCGCCAGCGCCGCGCACCAGGTGGCGTGGCGCGGGTATCATGCCCGGGATGCGGCTGTGGTCGATCCATCCACGCTACCTCGACAGCCAGGGCCTGGTGGCGCTCTGGCGCGAGGCCCTGCTCGCGCGCGCCGTGCTGCGCGGCAGGACCCGGGGCTATCGGCATCATCCGCAGCTGCAGCGCTTCCGCGCGCACCCGTCGCCGCGCGCGGCCATCTCGACCTACCTGCGCGGCGTGCAAGGCGAGGCGGCGCGGCGCGGCTACTCCTTCGACGCGCGCAAGGCCGGTAAAGCCCGCACGACGGTGCGCATATCGGTCAACGCCGGGCAGGTCGCCCTCGAGTGGCGGCACCTCCTGCGCAAGCTCGCGCGGCGCAGTCCCGCGCAGCACCGCGAGCGGCGCGTGATCGCGCGGCCGCAGGTCCATCCGCTGATGCGCCGGCGCCGTGGCGGCGTCGAAGCCTGGGAGCGTGCCGTCGGCCGGGGGGGCGCGCGCTGAACCCGGGACTCAGTTCGTCGGTAATTCCCGCGGCCGCGACCCAAGCGGGAAGGCGGCCTCGAGCGTGCGGATCTCCGCGGCATCGAGCTCGAAGCCCATCGCGGCGGCGTTGTCGCGCACGTGCGCGGCGCGCGCGGCCTTGGGGATCACGAACAGCTGCGGGTGGCGCAGCAGGAAGCGCAGCGCCACCTGGCGCGCCGTGGCGCCATGCGTGGCGGCGATGGCTTGCAGCACCTGTCCGCGGCGCGTCTTCGGATCGTAGTGCGCGACTGTGGTGCCGAAGGGCGTGTAGGCCACGACCGCCGTGCCGTGGCTTGCGCACCAGGGAATGACGGCGTGCTCGATGGCACGTTGCCAGGGATGGTAGAGCACTTGGTTGCAGGCGGGGGCGCCGGCGATCGCATGCGCCTCCTCGAGGTCGGCGACGTCGAAGTTGCTGACGCCCCAACAGCGGATCTTGCCCGCGCGCTGCAGCTGCGCGAAGGCCGACAGCGTCTCCGCCAGCGGGTAGCTGCCGCGCCAGTGCAGCAGGTAGCAGTCCAGCCGGTCGGTGCCGAGGTTGCGCAGGCTCCGCTCGCAGGCCCGCACCGTGCCGGAGGCCGTGGCATTGGACGGCAGCACCTTCGACACCAGGAACACCTCGTCGCGCCGGCCCCGGATCGCCTCGCCGACCAGCCGCTCGGAGGCGCCGGCGCCGTACATTTCGGCCGTGTCGATGTGTCGCAGCCCGAGGTCGAGCCCGAGCTGCAGTGCCGCGATCGCCTCGCCCGCGCTAGCCTGCTCGATCTGCCAGGAGCCCTGGCCGATGGCCGGCACCTCGAATCCGCTCGCGCCGAATTTCCTGCGTTCCATGGTCACCTGCGCACCCGATTTGCCACCACCGCCCGCCTAAATTATAAGGGCTGTCGCGTTCGCTGCCGGCGATGGGGAGGTCGGTCATGAACAAACAGTGGCTCCTGGCCTGGATCGTGGTGTTCGTCCTGTGGATGCTGGGCGGTTTCGTCGTGCATGGGCTGATCCTGCAGGCCGACTACGCGAGCCTGCCCAACCTGTTCCGCACCGACGCCGACGCGCAGCAGTACATGCCCTACATGCTGCTCGCCCACGCGATCATGGCTGGCGCCCTGGTCTGGATCTACGACCGCGGCCGGCAGGCGCGGCCGTGGCTGGCGCAAGGGCTGCGCTTCGGGCTCGCGATCGCGATGCTCGCGGTGGTGCCGATCTACCTGATGTACTACGCCGTCCAGCCAATGCCGGCGCAGACGGTCGCGAAGCAGATCGTCTGCGACACCGTCGTGCTGCTGGTGCTGGGCGTCGCGGTCGCGTTCATGCGTCGCGGCAACAAGCCGGCCTAGGGCTGGCCCAGGACCGGCCGAGGCAGGCTCGACGATCGCGGACGCCCGTGCCGCGCACGCGGCGCCTGCGCCAGTGACAAGGTGAATCCATGCTCATACGCGGCAGGTGCCACTGCGGCAACATTGGCTTCGCGCTCGACTGGCAGCCCGATCCGGCCGAGATCCGCGCGCGCGCCTGCGGTTGCAGCTTCTGCTGCAAGCACGGCGGCGTATGGACCTCCAACCCCGGCGGCCGGCTCCGGATTTCCATCGCTGACCCGGAACAGCTGGGCCGCTACGCCTTCGGTACCCGCACCGCGGAGTTCCTGGTCTGCGGCCGCTGCGGCGTCGTGCCCGTGGTCACGAGCCGCATCGACGGGCGCGTCTACGCGGTCGTCAACGTGAATGCCTTCGAGAACGTGGAAGCCGCGATCATCCGCCGGTCGCCGGCGGACTTCGAGGGCGAGGCCGAAGCCGGCCGGCTGGAGCGCCGCCGGCGCAACTGGATCGGGGACGTGGCCTTCGAGCCGGTGGGCGCGGCGGGCGCGGCGGGATGAGCGTGCCGCAGCCGTCGCTACCGCCGGATCTGCCGCTGAGCGCCGAGGGGGTTTCGGCCTTCATCGCCGACTTCGAGGCCCGGCGACTGCCCAAGGCGCGCTGGACGCACCAGGCGCACCTGCTCGTGGGCCTGTGGTACCTGTGGCGGCATCCGTCGGCGGAGGCGCTGGCGATCGTTCGCGAGCGCATCCGCGCGCACAACGAGGCGGTCGGCACGCCGAACACCGACGACAGCGGGTACCACGAGACCATCACGCGGCTCTACCTCGAAGGCATCGCCGCGCACCGGGAACGCCACGGCAAGGCGGAGTTCGGCGACTGCCTGCGGCTGCTGTTGCGCAGCCCGCTGGCCAATAGCGGCTGGCCGCTGGAGTTCTATACGCGCGAGCGGCTGTTCTCCGTGGCCGCGCGCCGGCAGTGGGTCGAGCCGGACCTGCGGCCGCTCGGCTAGGATCGGCGCAGGCCACGGAGGACGCATGTTCGCGGGTCATGTCGGAGCCGGATTGTTGCTGGGCCGCGGGGCGCGCGAGGTCAACGCCGGCGTGTTCATCGCCGCGGCCCTGTTGCTCGACCTGCTGCTGTGGATGTTCGTGCTGCTGGGCTGGGAGCGCGCCTTCGTGCCGCCCGATTTCGCGCTCACGCATCAGGCCAGGTTCGAGTTCCCCTGGTCGCACGGCCTGCTGGCCAGCGCCGCCTGGTCGTTGCTGGCGGCCACGGCGGCCTGCCTGCTGCTGCGGGTGCGCGGATCCGGGCAGGCGCGCGATCCACGGCCGCTGCGTGCGGCCGCGCTCATTGCCGCCGCGGTCATATCGCACTGGTTGCTCGATGCGCTCGTGCACCTGCCTGAGCTGCCGGTGGCGGGCCCGGCCTCGCCGAGGCTGGGTCTTTCGCTGTGGCAGCACATGCCGGCCGCGCTCGCCGTCGAGTCGCTGCTCGTGGTTGCGGGACTGTGGCTGTACCTGCGCGACAGCGCCTGGCCGCGGCCGCGCGCGATCGCGCTGTGCGTGCTGTGCCTGCTGCTGCTCGCGTTCACGATCGTGGGGATGACGGTCGCGCCGCCACCGCCTTCGGTCGCCGCCATGGCCTGGAGTTCGCTGCTGACACTCGCGATCGTTTGCGTGCTGAGCCTTTGGCTCGGCCGGCGGCCGCGTGCGACAATGAAATCTGAATGAACCTCGAGCGCTTTCACCGGCACCCACTCACCTTTGGCCCGACGCCGATCCACGCATTGCCGCGACTGAGCGCGAAGCTCGGCGGCCAGGTCGAGCTCTATGCCAAGCGCGAGGACTGCAACAGCGGGCTGGCCTTCGGCGGGAACAAGACGCGCAAGCTCGAGTACCTGGTCCCCGAGGCCCTCGCCCAGGGCTGCGACACGCTGGTGTCGATCGGCGGCATCCAGTCGAACCAGACGCGGCAGGTGGCCGCGGTCGCGGCGCACCTCGGCTTCAAGTGCGTGCTGGTGCAGGAGAACTGGGTCAATTATTCGGACGCGGTCTACGATCGCGTCGGCAACATCGAGCTCTCGCGCATCCTTGGCGCTGACGTGCGCCTGGACGCGGCCAGTTTTGACATCGGCATCCGCCCGAGCTGGGAGCAGGCCATGGACGACGTGCGCCGCGCCGGCGGCAAGCCGTTCCCCATTCCGGCAGGATGCTCCGAGCACCCGCTCGGCGGGCTGGGATTCGTCGGCTTTGCCGAGGAGGTGCGTGCGCAGGAAGCGCAGCTCGGCTTCCGCTTCGACTACATCGTGGTCTGCTCCGTGACCGGCAGCACGCAGGCGGGCATGGTGGTGGGGTTCGCGGCTGACGGCCGCGCGCAGCGCGTGATCGGCATCGACGCCTCGGCCAAGCCGGCCGCCACGCGCGCGCAGGTGCTGCGCATCGCGCGCCACACGGCGCAGCTCGTGGAACTCGGGCGCGAGATCGGCGAGCAGGACGTCGTGCTCGACACGCGCTACGGCGGTCCGGAATACGGGCTGCCGAGCGCCGGGACGCTGGAGGCGATCCGGCTGTGCGCGCGCACGGAAGGCATGCTCACCGACCCGGTGTACGAGGGCAAGTCGATGCAGGGCATGATCGACATGGTGCGCAACGGCGAATTCCCGCGCGGCGCGCGCGTGCTGTACGCGCACCTCGGCGGCGTGCCGGCGCTCAGCGCCTACAGCTTCCTGTTCCGCAACGGCTGAGTGGGCGCGCCGACGGTCAACTTGTGGCAGCCGCAGACGGCGCAGGACTGGGCCCGGGCGCGCGCGCTGGTCGAGGAATACGCGGCCTCGCTCGGCTTCGACCTGTCGTTCCAGAATTTCGCTCACGAGCTCGAGCACCTGGCCGCCGAATATTCGGCGCCCGACGGCGCCTTCCTGCTGGCCTGCGAGCAGGACAATTGCCTGGGCTGCGTCGGCGTGCGCCGCTTCGCCGACGGGGATGGCGAGGTCAAGCGTCTGTACGTGGTGCCTGCGGCGCGCGGCCGCGGGCTCGGCGTGATGCTGGCGCGCGCCATCGTGGCCGAGGCGCGGCGGCTCGGCTATGCTCGGTTGCTGCTCGATACGCTGCCTGCCATGCAGGAGGCACAGTCGTTGTACGCGTCGCTGGGCTTCCGCAAGATCGCGGCCTATCGCTTCAACCCGCTGCCCGGCGCGACCTACTACGAATTGTCGCTGCGATGAGCGCCCGCTAGCCACGATGCCGCTGAGAACGCCCGTAGCCATCGACACCGAGCGCCTGGTCGTGCGGCCGGTAGTGGCCGCCGACCTGCCCGCGTTGCTGGCCGTCAACGGCGACGACGAGGTCACGCGCTTCCTGCCCTACCCGAGCTGGCGATCGCTGGCGGACGCCCAGGCCTGGTTCGAGCGCATGAGCATCCTCGGAGCCCGCGGCGAGAGCGCGCAGTACGTCATCGTCGAGCGCCGCAGCGAGCTCGCCATCGGCACCTGCCTGCTGTTCCGGCACGAGGAATCGAGCGCGCGCGCCGAGGTGGGCTACGTGCTGGGCCGGAAATACTGGCGCAGCGGCTACATGAACGAGGCCATCGTGGCGCTCGTCGACAGCGCCTTCAACGCCCTGGCGCTGCGGCGGCTGGAAGCCGAGGTCGACCCGCTGAACCTGGGGTCGCGCCGGCTGCTGGAAAAGGTCGGGTTCACGCCCGAGGGGCTGCTGCGCAAGCGCTGGGTCGACAAGGGGCACGCGCACGATACGATCATCTACGGGCTGCTGCGCGACGAATGGCGTCGCGGCGCATAGCGGCGGTGCGGGCACGCGGCGAAATCCGCGCCGGCGGCCTCGACAGCCCGGAGGTGGCTGCGCTGCTGGGCGAGCATATGCGCGACATGCACCGCCACACGCCGCCGGAGAGCATCCATGCGCTCGACCTCGAGGCGCTGCGCTCGCCCGGGATCAGCTTCTGGAGCATGTGGGGCGAGGGTGGCCTGATGGGCTGCGGGGCGCTCAAGCAGCTCGACCCCGAGCATGGCGAGATCAAGTCGATGCGGACCGCGGCCGCGCACCTGCGCCGGGGCGTGGCGCGGCGTATGCTTGAGCACATCATGGCCGAGGCCCGGCGCCGTCGTTACCGGCGGCTGAGCCTGGAGACCGGCTCGATGGCGGCTTTCGCGCCGGCGCGCAAGCTCTATGCCGAATTCGGCTTCCGTGACTGCGAGCCCTTCGCCGACTACGGGCCCGATCCGCACAGCGCCTACATGACGCTGGAGTTGCAGCTGCCGGATGCCCCCGGCGCGGACGCGCCGGGCGTGTAGTACGATGTCCATCCTGCCACGCCACTGACGGAGATGACGATGGGCCAGTACAGCGGGAAGTGTTTTTGTGGAGCGGTCGAGTTCACGGTAACCGGCGATCCGGTGGCGATGGGATATTGCCACTGCGAATCCTGCCGGCACTGGTCGGCCGGGCCGGTCAATGCGTTCACGCTCTGGAAGCCGGACGCGCTCAAGGTCACAAAGGGCGCCGGCAACATCGGCACCTACAACAAGACGCCGAACAGCTTCCGCAAGTGGTGCAAGACCTGCGGCGGCCACCTGTTCACCGATCACCCGCCGATGAAGCTCGTCGACGTCTACGCGGCGGTGCTGCCCAAGCTGCCGTTCAAGCCGGGCATCCACGTCTCGTACGGCGAGAAGGTGCTGAGCGTCAAGGACGGCCTGCCGAAAATGAAGGACTTCCCGGCGGAGATGGGCGGTTCGGGCGTGACCCTGCCCGAGTAGCCGCGCCCGCCACCCGCCGGCGAGGGCTGGTTCAGGCTCAGGGCGTGGCCGCGACGGCGGCCACGATGTGGAAGCGCACCCGCACCTGGTCGTCGAGCACCCCGTCCCAGGCTGGATCGCCGATGCCGAAGGCCTTGCGCGAGATCTCGAAGCTGCCATCAAACGCCCCCGGGGCGGCCCCCGGTTGCACGGTGACGGTGACCGGCTGCGAGCGGCCCTTGATGGTGAGCGTGCCGCTGATCTCGAGCTGCCCGGCGGCCCCGTGCCTGGCCGCGGTGGACTGGAAGCTCGCGCGCGGGTAGCGCGCGTAGTCGAACCACGCCGGCTTGCGCAACTCGGCGCTCGCGTCCGCGTCGCCAAGGTCGAGGCTGTCGACATCCACGGCCAGCGTCGCGCTCGTGGCCTCGGGCCGGGTGGCGTCGTAGCTGATCGTGCCGCTGAAACGGCGGAACGGGGCGTCGACCGGGACATGCTGCTGCCGGAAGGTCGCGACCAGGCTGCTGGCGGCGGCGTTGATGTTGCGCTCGGCGGCCGACGCCGTGAGCGCGAGGCCCGCGGCGGCCAGCGCCGCGGCCGCCCGGTTCAGCCTGCCCGCCATCGCAACATGCGCCGCAACGTGTCGTCGTGGTCGACGTAGTGGTGCTTGAGCGCCGCCAACACGTGCAACCCGAGAACGATGACCAACAGCCAGGCGCCGGTCTCGTGCACTTCTTTCAGGCTCGGCGCCAGTGTCGGGTTCTTGGCGACGAGGTCTGGCAGGGGGATCAGCCCGAGATAGACGACGGAGTGGCCCGCGGCGCTGCTGTAGAGCCAGCCCGTGAGCGGCTGCACCAGCAGCAGCGCATACAGCAGGCCGTGCGCGGCCTGTGCGGCGTAATGCTGCCAGGCCGCCATGGGCAGCAGCGGGGGTGCCGGATGCGTCAGGCGCCACAGCGCGCGCACGAAGAACAGCGCGAGCACGGTGATGCCGATCCACTTGTGGTAACTGAACATCTGGAGCTTCGCCGGGCTGGTGTGCATATCGGCCATGATCCAGCCGATGGTCAGCGCAGCCACCACCAGGGCGCCCACCATCCAATGCAGGGCCACGGCGGTGCGGGTGTAGTGCTCGCTCATCGGTGCTCCGGGCGTTGTGACGCGTTACTCACTAATCTGCACTTCCGCGCCGAGCGGCGCAACTGCTACACTCCGCGCGCCGAATTGCTGGAGTCCCATGCTCCCGACCATCCGCGGTTCCCTGTTACTGCCGTATGTGCTGCTGCTGGTGGCCCTGGGTTCTGGCACCTGCCAGGCCGCCCATCGCCATGCGCCAAGCGGCGAGCCCGACATCAGGTCCAGCGCGGCGCTGGTGCTCGACGAGTCCAGCTCCACCGTATTGCTGGCGCGCCAGGCGCACGTAGCGGCGCCGATCGCCTCGATCACCAAGCTCATGACCGCGCTGGTCGTCATCGACGGCAAGCAGCCCATGGACGAGATGCTGGAGATCGCCCCCGATGACTGCGAGCACGGCCGCGGCGCCTACTCGCGGCTGCGCGTCGGCACGCGCCTGAGCCGCGGCGACCTGATGCACGTGGCGCTGATGTCGTCCGAGAACCGCGCCGCGCACGCCCTGGCGCGCAACTATCCCGGCGGCGTCGAGGCCTTCGTGGCGGCGATGAATGCCCGGGCCAGGGCGCTCGGCATGGACAACGCCCGTTTCGTCGACCCGACCGGCCTGTCGAGCGACAACGTCGCCAGCCCGGACGACCTCTCCAGGCTCGTGATCGCGGCCTCGCACCAGCCGCTGATCCAGGATTATTCCACCGACGAAGCGCACAGCGTGCGCGTCGGGCGCAAGACGCTCGAATTCCGCAACACCGACCTGCTGGTGCGCAGCCCGGCCTGGAACATCATCGTCCAGAAAACCGGCTACATCACCGAGGCCGGCCGTTGCCTGGTGGTCAAGGCGTTGATCCGCGGACGCGCGATCGTCATCGTGCTGCTCGACTCCTTCGGCCGCTACACCCGCGTCGCCGACGCCCAGCGCATCCGCAAGTGGCTCGAGTCGCTCCCGGCCGAATTGCTGCCCGGCGCGGCCTGAAGCCGCGCCAGCGGCGACTTCACCCCGCTTCTCAGGCGCGACCCTCGAGGTCGTAGTCACTGGCGGCCACGATCTCGACCTCGACGAACTCGCCCTCGCGCGTCGCCGGCGTGGCTTCGATGCGCACCACGCCGTCGATCTCGGGCGCGTCGCCCGGGCCACGCGCCCAGGCGACTCCGTCGGCGACGCGATCGACGAGCACGCGCAGCCGCTGGCCGACGCGGCGCGCCAGCCGCGCGCGGCTGATCGCGGCGGCGCGCTCCATGAAGCGCGCGTAGCGTTCCTGCTTGAGTTCCTCAGGCACCGCGCCGTCGAGCTCGTTGGCGCGCGCGCCCGCGACCGGCGAGTACTTGAAGCAGCCGACGCGATCGAGCTGCGCGACGTCCAGCCACTCGAGCAGCAGCTCGAAGTCGGCCTCGCTCTCGCCGGGGAAGCCGACGATGAACGTGCTGCGCAGCGTGAGTTCCGGGCAGGCGCGGCGCCAGCCTTCGATGCGTGCGAGCGTATCCTCGGCATGCGCCGGCCGGCGCATGCGCTTGAGCACCGCGGGACTCGCGTGCTGGAACGGGATGTCGAGATAGGGCAGGACCTTGCCCGCGGCCATCAGCGGAATGACCTCGTCGACGTGGGGATAGGGGTAGACGTAGTGCAGCCGCACCCACGCGCCGAGCTCGCCGAGCGCGCGCGCCAGGTCGAGGAAGCGGGTGGCGACCGGCTGGCCGCGCCACTCGGCCTTGCGGTAGCGCAGGTCGCTGCCGTAGGCGCTGGTGTCCTGCGAGATCACGAGCAGCTCGCGCACGCCGCTGCGCACCAGCATCTCCGCCTCGCGCAGCACCTCGTCCACCGGACGGCTGGCGAGCCGGCCGCGCAGCGCAGGGATGATGCAGAAGCTGCACTTGTTGTTGCAGCCCTCGGAGATCTTCAGGTAGGCGTAGTGCCGCGGCGTCAGCCGAATGCCCTGCGGCGGCAGCAGGTCGACGAAGGGGTCGTGCGGTTGCGGCAGGTGCTGGTTGACGGCCGCGAGCACCTCGCGCGTGGCGTGCGGCCCCGTGATCGCCAGCACCTTGGGGTGGCGCGCGCGGATCCGCTCGGGATGCACGCCGAGGCAGCCGGTCACGACGACGCGCCCGTTCTGGTCGAGCGCCTCGCCGATGGCCTCGAGCGACTCGTCGATCGCCGAGTCGATGAAGCCGCAGGTGTTGACGACCACGAGGTCGGCGTCGCGGTATTCGCGCGCGATGTCGTAGCCGCGCAGCTTGAGCTCGGTGATGATGCGCTCGGAATCGACCAGCGCCTTGGGGCATCCAAGGCTGACGAAACCGACGGCCGCGGTGCGGGTGGCTGCATTCATGGGCTAGGGCCTGTTCACACTTAATACGTCGATGCGGCCGTGCCCGATTCTGCGCAGGGCAAGGCGCGACGACCGATATGTACTTGATGTACATGAGGAAGGAGCAACGCCGCCCTGCGCAGAATCGGGCCGGCCCGCCTGTATCGATGCGTGCCCGCTGGTATTGGCATAGGCACAGGCACAAACGGGGGTTGCGCTCAGAAGGCTTTCATACGGCGTTGCTCGGCGCTTACGTGGAACAACCACGCTGCGCGCCTCGCGCCTTGTCTGAAAGCCTTTTGAGCAGCAACGCATCGACGTATTAAGTGTGAACAGGCCCTAGGCGGGCCGGCGGGCGGCGTGTCCGGTACAATGGGCGCATCATCTTAACACCGGGCGCATGTCCGTGTTCGACCGCGCCTACTACCAGCGCTACTACCACGACCCGGGCACGGCGGTGACCTCGCGTGCGCAGATGCGCGCGCGTGCGGCGCTGATCGCGGCCGCGGTCCAGCACCTCGGCCTGCCGGTGCGGCGCGTGCTCGACGCCGGCTGCGGCGTCGGCTTGCTGCGCGCGCCGCTGCTGCGGCTCCTGCCCCGGGCGCGCTACGTCGGCCTCGAGTCGAGCCCGTACCTGTGCCGGCGCTACGGCTGGCGCCGGGGCGAGCTGCAGGCGCTGCCGACGCGCGTGCAGTACGAGCTCGTGGTCTGCTACGACGTGCTGCAGTACCTCGACGCCGCGGCGGCGCGCCGCGCATTGCGCAAGCTGACCGCGGTCTGCCGCGGGCTGCTTTACTTCAGCGCGCTGACCAGCGGCGACTGGCGCCACAATTGCGACCAGTCGCGCACCGACCGGCCGCCGGGTCTGCGCTCGGCCGCCTGGTACCGGCGCGAGCTGGCGCGCGGCTTCGAGCCGCTCGGCTGCGGCCTGTGGCTGCGTCGTGGCGCGCCGGTGACCCTGTGGGAGCTGGAGCGGGCCAAGGCATGATCAAGCTGCTGCTGACGCTGCTCAAGTTCGCGAAGTTCGGGCCGGCCCTCAAATCGGCGGGCTTCATGCTGCTGTCGGTGGGTGCGTACGCCTTGCTGTTCGGCTGGCGCTACGCGGTCGGCTTCGTGCTGCTGATGCTGGTGCACGAGCTCGGCCACTACGTGGCCGCGCGGCGGCTCGGCATGAACGTCGGGCTGCCGACCTTCATCCCCTTCGTCGGCGCCTGGATAGAGCTCAAGGACCAGCCGCTGACCGTGGCGCAGGAGGCGCAGATCGCCTTCGCCGGTCCGTTCGCCGGCACGGTCGCGGCCGCGGCGGTGCTGGCCCTCGCGCTGCGCGAGCACAGCGCCTTGCTGATGGCGCTGGCCTACGTCGGCTTCTTCCTGAACCTGTTCAACCTGATTCCGGTCTCGCCCTTCGACGGCGGCCGCATCGTCGCCATACTCTCGCCGAAGGTCTGGTTCCTCGGCGTACCGGTGCTGGTCGGAGCTTTCATCCTGAGCCCGAGCCCGATGTTCCTGATGATCCTGCTGCTGCTCGCGCCGACCATCATGGCGGCGCTGCGCGCCGCCTGGCACGGCGTGCCGCCGGCGCACAACCCGCGCTACTACGAGGTGCCGCTGGAGGCGCGGGTGCGCTACGCCGCTTACTACGTGCTCCTGCTCGGGTTCCTGTGCGTCATGACCTGGCGCACCCACGAGCAGGTCGAGGCCCTGCGCCACCTATGAGTGCGCAACAAGTGGCGGCCTTTCGCGGCCACGCGCAGTGCCGGCGCGAGTCCGGAGCGATCCAGTGGAGTCTCGCGGGCGTGGATCGCGACAGCGGAGTACCGCTCGAGGTGCTGCTGAGCGGGGCGGACGCGCTGCAGTTGCCTGCGCAGCTGGCCGGCGCCGAGCTTTACGTGGACGAGGCAGACGGCGGTGCGCGCTGGGAATTGCGCAGCGCCGGCCACGTGATCCCGACCGGGGCACGCGCCGTGCAGGTGCATCGCGGCGCGGCCGCGGCCTTCGCAATCGCCCTGCCGCGCTTCGACGCGCCCTTGCGGGTGCGCGCGGGCTGGTGGCTGCTGCTGAACCTGCTGCGCCTGCCGGGAATGGCGCGGCTGCTGGGTTGGCTGCGATCCCGGGGGCCGCGTTGAACGCCGTGGATCGGCGCATCCCGGTGACCGTGCTCACCGGCTTCCTCGGCTCCGGCAAGACCACGCTGCTCAACCGCATCCTCTCGGAGCGTCACGGCAAGCGCATCGCCGTGATCGAGAACGAGTTCGGCGAAGTGCCCGTCGACCACGAGCTCGTGATCGGCGCGCAGGAGGAGATCTTCGAGACCGCGAACGGCTGCATCTGCTGCACGGTGCGCGGCGACCTGATCCGCGTGCTCAACCAGCTGCGCAAGCGGCGCGATCGCTTCGACTACGTGCTCATCGAGACCACGGGGCTCGCCGACCCGGGACCGGTGGCCCAGACCTTCTTCGTCGACGAGGAGTTGCGCGAGGACTTCCGCCTCGACGCCGTCGTCACGCTGGTCGACGCGGCGCACGTCAGCCGGCAGCTGCGCGAAGTGGCGGCGGCTGCCAACCAGGTCGGCTTCGCCGACGTGCTGCTGCTGAACAAGGTCGACCTGGTCGGGGCGGCGGAACTGGCGCGCGTCGAGCAGGAGCTGCGCGCGGTCAACGCCGCGGCGCCGCTGCTGCGCACCAGTCGTGCCGAGTTGCCGCTCGATCGCGTGCTCGATATCGGCGCCTTCGACCTGGCGCGCGCGCTGGCCGGGGACGCGGCCTTCCTGGAGCCGCAGCGGCCCTTCGAGTGGGCGGGCAGCTACAGCCTTGTCGCCGGCACCCACCTCGTGCACACGGGCGCGACGACCGGTCACGACCACGACCATGTCCACGAACACCACCATCAGCACGGCGCCGTCGAGGGAAGCCTGCGCGAGGTCGGTCTCGTGATCCTGCCGGCGCCGTCCGCCGGCGCCGCCGGCATCGAGGCGCTGCTCGAATCCGTCACCGGCCAGTTTGCGCAGCCCGCTGCGCCGGTGCGGCCGGGGGAGCGGCTCGAGCCCGGCCGGCACCTGCGGCTGCAACTCGGCGCGCACGCCGACTTCAGCCTGCACACCGCGGCTGCCGGCCACTTCGTGGCCTTCTGCGAGCACGCGCCCGCGGAATTCGGCTGGCGGCTGCCGGGCATTGACCCCAGCGCCGAGCGCAGATTCGGATCTCATCATCACGAGACCGAGATAGCATCGATCGGCATCGACGACGCACGCTCGCTCGATCCGGACAAGTTCAACAGCTGGCTCTCGTACCTGCTGCAGAGCCGCGGCCAGGACATCCTGCGCATGAAGGGGGTGCTGAACTTCCGCGACGAGCCGCGTCGCTACGTGTTCCATGGCGTGCACATGATCTTCGACGGCCAGCTCGAGCGCCCCTGGGGCGCCGCGCCGCGCCGCAGCCGGCTGGTGTTCATCGGCCGCAAGCTCGATCGGGCGGAGCTCGAGGCGGGCTTCGAGTCCTGCGTCGCGTGAACGCGGGATTGCCGAGGCTCGAGCTGCGCGCGCGCGTCCAGCTCGACGACTACCCGGTCGACGCGGCCTGGTCGGCCGACGGTCGCGCGCTGGTCGTCGCCGGCGGCGAGGGCGCGCTGCTGTGGGTGGAGCTGTCCGCAAGCGCCGGCGCCAACGTCACCACCAACGCGAGCGTCCAGCGGCTCGGCACGCACGCTGGCGGAGTGCTCGCGGTGGCCTGGCGCGGCGGCGGATCCCAGTTCGCGAGCTCGGGCCAGGACGGCGAAGTGCGCCTCTGGGACGCGCGCACGCGCGAATCCCGGCTGCTGCAGGCCACGCCCGGCTGGAGCGAGCGCCTGGCGTACGCGGGCCATGGACGGCTGCTCGCCGTCGCCACCGGCCGCGAGCTGCAGGTCTATTCCAGCGATGGTGAACTGCAGGCGCGATTGCCGCCGCAGCCCGGCGTCATCGCCGCGATCGCCTGGCGCGCGAAGGGCAGCGAGCTCGCGGCGGTGGGCAACGGCGGCGCGCGCATCCATCGCCTGGAGCCGCAGCCCCAGACCCGCGAATTCCCGCTGGCCGGCGCCTGCCTGACGGCGAGCTGGAGTCCCGACGGCAGGCTGCTCGCCGCGGGCATGCAGGACGGTTCCGTGCATTACTGGAACCTCGCCGCGGGCACGCAGTCGCAGATGCGCGGCTATGGCGCCAAGGTGGCGCTGACGGGCTGGAGCGCCAATGGCCGCCTGCTGGCGACCGCCGCCGACGAGCAGATCGTGATCTGGGATTTTTCCGGCCGCGGCCCGGAGGGCAGCGAACCGCTGCAGCTGGCCGCGCACACGGCGCGCGTGACACAGCTCGCCTGGCAGCCGCGCGGCGCGCTGCTCGCCGCCGGCGCCCGCGACCATCGGCTCACGCTGTGGCGCCCGGCGCAGCCGCAGCAACCGCTCGATGCGGACCTGCTCGCCGACGAGGTGGCGGTGCTGCGCTGGTCGAGCGACGGTGCGCAGCTCGCGGCCGCCGATCGCGGCGGCAACCTGAAGCTGTACGCGCTGCGGGCGTAGCGGGTCGCGCGGCCCGTGCGTTGCCGACGAGCGGCGCCGCGCACCGCCGCAATCTCAGGCCATGGCGGTCGCCGGTGCCAACGCGGCGTCCGCGGGCGCTGGCAGGCGGATGCGTACGCGCGTGAACTGGCCACGCTTGGTTGCCACCTGGATCTGGCCGCGCAGGCGCTTGACGTTGTCGCGCAGGATGCGCATGCCCATGCCGCGCCCGGCGGCATCGGCGGCAGTGCTGAGGCCGGAGCGGAAGATCAGCGCCGAGGCCTGGCGGCGGTTCTGCTCGAGCGAAGTGTCGTCGGTGACCAGGCCGTTGGCGACGGCGGCCTGGACGATGCGGTCGGCGTCCAGACCCTGGCCGTCGTCCTGGAAGTTCAGCTCCGACAGCCCGCCGTGCCGCCACTGAAACTCGACCAGCAGCGAGCCGCGCGTGCTCTTGCCCGCCGCGCGCCGCTGCGCCGGCATCTCGATGCCGTGCTCGATGGAGTTGCGCAGCATCTGGCTGAGCATGTCGTAGCAGGCGGTCAGCTGGCTCTCGGGGACCTTCTCAAGGCCAATGGTCGTGAGCTCGACGTGCTTGCCCTGTTCGGCGGCCAGCTGGTCCGCGAGCTGTTGCAGCGCCAGCGCCAGTTGCGAGGGCGGCTGCTCGCCCGGAGCGCTGCCGCGGGCGGCGGCCGCGAGCCGCACGCGGCCCGGCAGGAAACGGCGCGTGCGTAGCGGGATGCCGCTGCATTCCGCGACCGTGGCCAGCGCCAGGAAGACCGCGTCGTGGCGCTCGAGCACGGGCAGCAGCGTGTCGCCGCTGCGTGCCGGATCAGCGAGCGCCGGGGCCAGCGCCGCCAGGGTATCGTCGGCCAGGCTGGCCAGCGAGGACAGCGGCAGCGCCGCGGCGCGGCGGCGCAGCCGTTCGTACAAGCGCTGCAGGCGAGCCAGCTTGTGCGCGAATTGCGCGCTCTCGTGGGCGCGCTGCCGCAGCAGCTGCCGTACGCGCGCCATGACGCGCGCGGCCATGGGCATGAAGTTCGCGAGCGCGCTGCGCTCGAGCGGCAGCAGTTCCGCGAGCAGGTTGCGTTCGGCGCGCAACTGTCGCAGCTCGTTGGCGGCGTCGTCCTCCGCAGGTGACTGTGCGTTCTGCGTCGGTGAAGTTGCGTCGTCGCCGGGTTCGGACCTTGGGCCGGCGCTGGCGTCCGCGACCGGCTGCAGCCGATCGAGTTCTCCGAGCACGGCGCCGATGTCGGGGTAGCGATCCTCGCGCTCACGCGCCATGAGCCTCGCGACCAGCGGTTCGAAGGAGGCCAGCCCATCCGCCAGCGGCGCACGTTCGCCCGACACGTGCTGCTGCATGAGGTCCATCGCCGTCAGCCCGGTGTAGGGCTTGCGGCCGGCGAGCATCTCGTAGAGCACCACGCCCAGGGAATACTGGTCGCTGCGCGCGTCGAGCGGCTGGCCCTGCACCTGTTCGGGGCTCATGTAATAAGGTGAGCCGCGCAGCACGCCGACCGCGGTGCTCTGGGTGTCGGAGTTGACGAGCTTGGCCAGGCCGAAGTCGATTAGCACCACCGAGGCGTCGGGACGCAGCATGACGTTGGGCGGCTTGAGGTCGCGATGCATCATGCCGCTGCCGTGCACGACCTGGAGCGCCGCGGCGATGCGGCGCGCGTAGCCGAGGGCCTCGGCGCTGCTCATCGGCTGCAGCATGCGTTGCTTGAGGTCGCCGCACGGGAAGTATTCCATGGCGAGGAATTCGCGCCCGTCGTGGATGCCGTGGTCGTAGATGTCGACGATCGCCGGCGAGCGCAGCGCGGCCATGGCGGCGTACTCGCGCGCGAATTGCTGCTGGTCGGACGGCGTGCCGTCGAGCGGCTGGCTGAGCTTGAGCGCCACGTGGCGCTGGAGCGAGGCGCTGTAGGCCAGCCAGACGCTGGCGCGGGCCGAGCGGCCGAGGCGGCGCAGCAGCGTGTAGTTCGGGATCTCCAGGCCCGCCGCGGCGCGCGTGGCGCGACGGCGGCGAGCGCCGGCCTCGCGGCGCTGGCGCCTGTTGCCGGCCTGCAGCACCTTGCGCAGCGTGCGCTCCAGCAGCTGCGCGTCCAGCAGGTCGCGGGGCAGGTAGGCCGCGGCACCCAGCCGCACCGAGCGCACCGCGGCGATCTCGTTGCCGCTCGCGGCCACGACGACCACCGGCGGCAGCGCACGCTCGCGCCGCAGTCGTCGCAGCAACTCCAGGCCCTCGACCTGTTCCTGGGCCGTGCCGCCGAAGTAGGCGCACAGCAGCACCACGTCGTAGTTGCGCCGGGTGACGGTATCGAGATGGATCTCGAGCTGTTGCAGGTCGAGGCTCGGTGGCTCGGCGTCCGGCCACAGGGTCTGCAGGTGATGGCGCAACCACTGGCGCTGCTGCTTGTCGCGGCCGGCGATCAGGATCCGCGGCGTCATGCCCGGACTTTACGTTTTCTGGCATCGGCCCGAGCCGCACGCGGCCCAATCTGTGACCCGCGTGAGCCCGCCGCGCCGCGAACTGTGACGCAGCTCACCTGCGGCCGCCCGCGCCGCGGCGCCGGCCGCGGTCGCCGGCAGCGCGGCCCTGGCTGTGGCCGAGGTCGCCTTTCGGGGCTGACACGGCTAATCTGCCCGCGTGAGCGGACCCTTCGTCATAGTCGGGGCCGGCCTGGCCGGCCTGCAGATCGCCGAGTCGCTGCGACACGAGAAGTACGACGGCCCGATCACGCTGCTCGGCGCCGAGGCGCACGCGCCCTACAACCGCCCGCCGCTCTCGAAGCAATGGCTGCGCGAGCGACGCCCGACCTCGACGCTTTACATCCGCAGTCCCGAAGCGATCGCGCGCCGTCACATCGACCTGCGACTGCAGGCCACGGCGAGCGCCATTGACCGCGCCGCGCGGGTGGTGCATTGCGCCGACGGCAGCAGCTTCTCCTACGGCGGGCTCGCGCTCGCGACCGGCGCGCGGCTGCGCACGCTCAGCGTGCCGGGCGCCGGGCTGCGCGGCGTCTACAGTTTGCGAACGATCGACGACGCCGAAGGCATCGCCACGGCGCTCGAGCGCTGCGCCGCGCAGGCGGAGCCCGTGGTCGTCATCGGCGGCGGCTTCATCGGCCTCGAGGTCGCGGCCGCCGCGCGCAAGCAGGGCCTCGAGGTCACGGTGCTCGAGGGCCTCGAGCGGCTGATGTCGCGCGTGGTGGCGCCGATCGTGTCGGAAGCCGCCGCGCGGCTGCACGCCTCCCACGGCGTGCAGCTCGCCTTCGGCGTGCGCGTAACCGAGCTACTGGGCGCCGACGGCCAGGTGCGCGCAGTGCGCTGCGCCGACGGACAGGAATACCGCGCTGGATGCGTGATCCTCGGCGTCGGCATCGATCCCGAGGATTCACTGGCGCGCGCGGCCGGACTCGACTGCGACCGCGGCATCGTCGTCGACGAATGCTCGCGCAGCTCCGACCCGCTCATCGTCGCCGCCGGCGACTGCTGCGCGCGCCGGCGCGCCGACGGCAACCTGCTGCGGCTCGAGTCGGTGCAGAATGCGTCCGAGCAGGCCCGGTCGGCCGCCGCCGCGCTGCTCGGGCATGCGCGTCCGTTCACCGCCGCCCCCTGGTTCTGGTCCGACCAGTACGACGTCAAGTTGCAGATGGTCGGGCTCAGTGCCGGCTACGACCAGGTGGTCACGCGCGGCGATACCGGCAAGCCGGCGTTCTCGGCGTTCTACTTTCGCGCCGCGAAACTGCTGGCGGTGGATTCACTCAACCGCATTCCCGACCACATGGTCGGTCGCAAGCTGCTCGACCACGGCCTGTCGCCCAGCCCGGAGCAGGCGGCCGACCCGGACTTCGATCTGCACCGGCTGTTCGCGGCCTGAAGATCGTTAATTGACCAGCACGTATTCCTTGCGGATGCTGGCCGGATTGTCGATCTGCCTGACCAGGAAGTCGGCGACATCGGCGCGACCGATGATTCCGTTGCGCCACTGTGACGGTTGATCGAGCGCCTGGTAGCGCCCCGTACGTCTTGCGCTGGTCAGCATGCCGGGGCGAACGATTGTCCACTCCAGCGTGCTCTCCTTGAGCAGGCGTTCCTGGATGCTCTTGTCCTGGTAGGCGCGACCGAAGACCAACTGGAACGGGATCCGTTGCAGCAGTCCGATGCTCGACTGGCTGTCACCCGCGCCGAAGCCGGTCACGCAGATCAGGCGCCTGACCCCACTGCCCGCCATCGCGTCAATCAGCACACGGGTCGCGTCTGAGAAGAGCCGGACCGGCCTGAACATTTCGCCAAGGCGGATACCCAGCGCCTGGATCACCACGCCCACGCCCTTCAGGGCGGCGGTGACATCAGCGGCACTGAGCGCATCGCCACGCACTTTCTCGAGCCTGGGATCTGCAATGTCGATGCTGGCGGCCGATCGTGCCAGAGCGCGCACGGAATGGCCGGCCTCGAGCGCCCGGCGAACCGTTTCGAGCCCGATGCCCTTGCTCGCACCGATGACCAGTACGTGTGCCATTTCCCGACTCTCAGAAATCGGTCTTTCCGAAACGGGCCAATCCCTGATTCACGCCGGGAGGATCCAGCACCGTCAGATCAAGCTCGACCGGCTGACCGATCCAGCGCCCCAGGTGAGTGTGGTCACCCAGGTCATCGAGGGTGAGCGGATGGATCAGGACGCGGAGCCCTGAGCGGGCCAATTCTGCTTCCACAAAGGGCAGCAAGTGCTCGCCGAAGTGGATCTCGAACTGGGACGTGATGTGCGGTCCCGCCTTGTGATCCCGCAACTCCCCGACAAAGAGCAATCCGGCAAGCGGATCATCGGTACGCGGTGTTCGCAGCGTGTCCCGAAGCTGCGCGGCCAGGGGGCGCTCCTGTGCGGAGTAGTAGATGTGAGCATGATACGGGGCACCGCCCGCTCTGTTGGTCATCGCACTCCTGCCGTCGCGAAGACGAGGCTACCACGAAGCTGCTGCAATCCGAAAAGAAGGCGCTGTCGTGGTGTCCGCTTTCGGCCCGAAGCTGTCTCTTAGCAATGCAGTTAGATTGCTCGTAAGCTGACATTCGGCGGGCAGCCCCTACTCGACCCGCGGAAGCCCACGTGAAGAGCCTATATCGCGCCACCTTCGTCGTATTGTTCGCGCTTTCATCGACTTGTCTGCGGGCAGCGCAAGCGGAATCGGCCGCAACAAAAGTTACGCGACTGGCTGATGCGTTCGTAGCCGAGTACAAGCGGCGCTTCCCCATACAAGTGATGTACACCGGGGTGCGGCTCGGGGAACAGACGGGACTCGATATCAATGGTCCCGAAGAGATTGAGCATTGGCGGCAATTCGTACGTGGCATCAAAGACGAAATTGAGAAAGTCCCGGAAAATGACTTAGCGGGGAAGCCCGAATGGGTAACACGTGCCTACTTGATCGCTGGAATTGCTACGAGTCGTGCGGAAGAGACCTGCCGCGGCGAACTCTGGAACGTGGGTTCCTTCGGATGGGTTTTCCAGTTGCCAACAATTGTGGATGCCCAGCCCGTGGTAACGGCAGAAGACCGTCGAGAAGCCTTGATTCGCTGGCATGGCATTGCCCCCTGGCTCGATCAGGACGTTGCCAATCTGGAAGAGGGCCTGCGCCAAGGGTACGCCGCCTACCGAGCTGGCGTAGAAGGGGAGTTGGCGCAGATAGAATCCTTTATTGCCGCACCCTATGAGCAATGGCCGACCACGGTGCTGGCGAAGCGTGCTAACGATACAGAGTTCACGCTGCAGCTCAACCGGATCGCGACCCAGGAAATAGGGCCGGCCGCCAGGCGGTATCGCGATTTCCTTAAGACGACGTATCTGCCGCACGCGCGAACCACACCCTCCACATTGACACTGCCCGACGGCATGGCGTGCCTGCGTGCGAGACTCTCGTCCTCCCTGACGGTCGACATGGACCCCAAGGCCATGTTCGAATTGCTGGTAGCTCGTCGCAAAGCGGAGCGCGTGCGGATACTGGAGTTGGCGCGGAGGGCATACGCCGATCCGACACTGACTTGGGAGACCTTCGGCGAGAAGCTGCGCGCGGACCCGCGCGACAAATTTGCCAGCTCAGAGGACGTTCGCAAGACGTATGAGGGAATCATCGCGCGTGCCCGCCAGGCATTGCCGCAGATGGTGCTGACTCCACCCACGGGAGATATTCTAGTCAAGGCCGGGTCAGGCACCGACATGTTTTCGGCGGCATCCGACGACGGGACGCACCCGGCGACCTTTCTATACGCCGGTCCTGACGGGCATCGTGAAGTGGCCGAGAGCCTGGCCATGCACGAGACCATACCCGGTCACTACCTGCAGGACACCGTGCGCAAGCAGGCTCACGCGGTGCCGCTGCACCCCATCGCCCGAGTGGTCATGGTCTTAGGCCCCATGGAAGGGTGGGCCACGTATGCTGAGACCTGGGCAGCCGAACTCGGCCTGTACAGCGGTCCCTTCGACGAGATGGGAGGCTTGGTGAATTCACTGACGCCGTTGGCGGTTGCCGAAATGGGTATGCAGGTTGCGGGTTGGAGCGAGGATCAGGCAGGCACCTACCTTCGAGAAGAGATGCCGTTCAGTTTGCCATCAGGAGACAAGGAATCCATTGCCGCCATCGTCGACGTGGTGGGGTGGCCCGAGCGGTATCCGATCGGTGCCATGCGGTATGAGGAGATTCGGAAGCGGGCTGCAGCGGTATTGGGGAGGAATTTTGAAACGCGTGCATTTCATCAGATGTTGCTCAGTGATGGTCCGTTACCGTTTTGGGCTTTGGAAAAGAAAGTGAATCGGTGGATTGCCACGCGGCACTAGGGTCGGTGAGCTAACAGACTCGCGCCCCTAAGCTGCCGTTCGCCACCGTCAGCTTCGGGTCAACTGCTGCCACTATGGCAGAAATCCCAATTCTCTCTGGTGGCGAAGCGCCAGAATGCGCACCTCGTCCCGGGCTATGACGAAACGATAGAGGGCGATATAACCCGTTTGGCCGTAGGAAATGACAAGCTCGCGCAATTCGCCCTCGATGCGCCGGCCAACAAGCGGGTGCGCCGCCAGATTGTCGACGGCAGACCGAATCGCTGCTACGGCGTGTAAAGCGGCTGTCGGATTCTTGTCGCGCAGGAATTGAAATGCGCGCTCGATATGCTCAAGCGACCGCCCCGAATAAACTACTTGCGCCACGGCTTAGGTCGCTCAGTGGACCCGCCGGCTGCCAGTCTGTTCATCCAAGCATGCACATCCTCGGCGCGAAAGACCTCTCCGGACTTCTCGATTTCCGCGTCGGCGGCCAGAGCCTCCTTGACCAGGCTACGCATCTGTTCTTCGTAGTTGGCATGCCGTTCGACCGCTTCGACAATTAGACTATGGGCGGATCGTCCGGTTTGCTTGGCTAGAGAGCCGAGCCGGGCGCGCAATTTCGGCGGTAGGCGGATGGTAGTGGTCGCTGCCATGATGGCTCTCCTCATTATTCAGCATGAGGCACAAAAGTAGCACAACTGCACGCCTGACACAATATGATGCGGGAGCGCACGATGGGTCGCCCCGGAGCGGCCGTTCGCGACCGGCCGTTCCGGGTCAATCTGGGTCGAAAAAAAGGCTGGTCCGCGCAGCCAGAGCGCAACTGACCCGCGCCACGCGCTGTTAGCGGCCGAGCAGGAACTCGGTGCCGTGGTATTCGAGCACCACGCCGTCCGGCGTGATCTCCTTGACCGCCGCGCCCTCGACGGTGACGTCGCCTTCGCGCACCTTGTGCATGTTGATCAAGGCGTAGCGCTCCGCTGGCTTGGCGGCGTAGACGTGCAGGTCGAGTCGCAGCTCCGGCATCGTGCCGCCGAGCTCGGAGTAACTGCGCAGCGCGCGCGTGTCGGCGCGCGCGCGCGCCGCGCTGGACGACGGCGCCTCCGCGGGTTCGACGTCGGCGGGATTGTCCTCGCCGTTCGCCGCGGCCGGCTGCGGCGCCGCCGCGCTCGGCGTCGCTGACGCGGCCGGCGCAACCTGGGCGCCCGCAGTGAGCGCGCTTGCGACGGGCGCGCCCGCTGCTGCGCCGGCATTCGCGCCCGCCGGCGCACCAGTCGCACTGGCCGGGGCGACGGCAGTGGTGGCCGGGTTGACGGCCGCGGCCGTTGCGGGAGCCGTGGCGCCGCTTGCGCCGCCGCGCCGCAGCGCCACCCAGGTCAGGGCCAGCACGCAACCGACCAGCAGTGTCCCGACGACGATGGCCCAGGACGGAAGCCTGCGCGCCGGGCGCACGATCCGCATCTCGAGCAGGGCAGGCCCGGCCTGTCGCTGTCGCTCGGCCTCGGATTTTTTCAGCGCGTCGAGTATGAATGACATGGTTCAGCCTGTGCTCGTGGTGGGCGCGGCGTTCAGGGTTTGCAGGATCGGCGATCCGGGCGCGGCCATGACGCCGTCGAGTATCAGCTGCGTTTCCATGCCGGCGATACCGTCGACGTTGAGATGATGCTCACGCTGGAAGTCTTCCACCATCCGCGACAACCCGGCGTCGTAGAGCGTGCTGGCCGCCGCGCTCGCGGGCGCCGCCCCGGTCGCCTGCAGCAGCTGCGTGCGCAACGTGCGCACCGCCGGGCCGCGCATGCCGGGGCGCAGCTCCGCCACCGGTGGCGTGGCCGGGTGCCACAGCAGCACGCAATCGCCGAACCAGAGCGTCGTCAGGTCGGCGATCGACACGCGCGCGCTGCGCGCGCCGAGCTGCAGCTTGACGAAGTCGGCGCCGACGCCGGTCAACACCGCCTGCTGCGTGCCGGCGCTGCTGTCGCCCAGCATCAGGATCACCGGGCGCGCGAACTGGCGCAGCTGCGCGAGCGAGGTGTGCAGCGTCACGCAGTACAGGCCCTGTGCCTCGGCCTGCGTGCATGCATCGGTGGCGCCCGGCTGGTAGTGAGCGTTCCAGAGCGCGAACAGCGCGCCAAAGGCCGTGTCCGCCGAGGTGTCGGCGGCGCTGGCCGCGAGCAGCTGCGCCAGCGTCGGCGCGGGAGGCGCCGGCAGCGGCGCGGGCGGCCGCGCCGAAGCCGCAACAACGCTCGCCGCAGGCGCCGGCGCGGACAGGTGCGGGCGCGGCGCCTGCCGCCACAACAGCGCCGCCGCCGCCGCCGCGAGCAACAGGCAGCCGACGGCGATCGCCGGCGTCAGCCAGGCCGGGGCGAGGCGCTCGCCGAAGATCTCGCTGGCTGCGCGGCGCACCATCGCCGGCCCCACCTGATGCTGGTCCTCGCTGTACGCGCCGAGCAGTGCGCGATCGCAGATGATGTTGATGACGCGCGGCACGCCGCCGCTGAGCCGGTGCACCTCGAGCAGCGCCGCGCGCGAGAAGATCTCGCGCGTGGCGCCGGCCACGCGCAGCCGATGGCGCACGTAGGCCAGCGTGTCCTCGCGCCCGAGCGGCTGCAGGTGGAAGCGCGCCGTGACCCGCTGCGCGAGCTGGCGCAGCTCGTTGCGGCCGAGCAGTTCGCGCAGCTCCGGCTGGCCGATGAGGATGATCTGCAGCAGCTTCTGCGATTCGGTCTCGAGGTTGGTCAGCAGCCGCACCTGCTCGAGCACCTCGACGCCGAGGTTCTGCGCCTCGTCGACGATCAGCACCACGCGCCGCCCGGCAGCGTGGGAGCGCAGCAGGTAGCGGTTCAGCAGGTCGACGAGCTCCTTGGCGTTGTTCTGCGCGCCGTCGGGCACGCCGATGCCGAGTTCCTCGCAGATGGTCTGCAGGAAGTCGAGCGGCGAGAGCCGCGGGTTGATGACCAGCGCGATCTCCGCGTTCTGCGGCGCGCGCGCCAGCAGCGAGCGGATCGTCGTCGTCTTGCCGGTGCCGACCTCGCCGGTCAGCTGGATGAAGCCGCCGGCGTCGTTGATGCCGTACACGAGGTGCGCGAGCGCGTCGGCGTGATGGCGGCCGAGGTAGAGGTAGCGCGGATCGGGCGTGATCGCGAACGGTTTCTCGGCGATGCCGAAGAAGGCGAGGTACATGGCGGTATCAGTCGCTGCCTGGGAGCCCGTTCACGCTGGCGCCGCAGCGGACGCCGACGCCGGCGCGTCGGCTGCGGCGACGCGCGCCTCGAATTCCCCGGGCGCGAACTCGTCGACGTTGACGATGTCCATGACCAGGCGGTCGTAGTCGCGCAGCGCCGCCGCCTCGGGCGCCGTGATGATGCCCAGCGCCAGGCCCTGGTCGATCTGGCCGGGCAGGTCGAGCGCCGTGACCAGCCCCATCTTGACGCCGGAGACGCGCAGCTTCTTTTCGATCAGCTCGGCGGCCGGCGCCAGCTCCAGCGCCCGCTGCAGCTGGCCGAGCGGGTTGCCCGCGTGCTCCTCGCGATACACGCCCGCGGCCAGCCGGTCGCGCGGCGCGCCGGCTTCCTGCACCAGGCCGGCGACCGCGCGGCCCAGCCGGTCGGAAGCTGCGAAGTAGGTCCGGCCGCGCGGGAAGATCAGCGCGCGCATGAGCCAGGCCATGCGGCGCACCGGGAAGTTGCGCAGCATGCCGTGCAGCTGTTCCTGCGCCTGGTAGAGCAGCTCGCGGCAGCACCATTCGACCAGCGGCAGATCGGCCCCGGGGCTCCCCTGGTCCTCGTGGTGCTTGAGCACCATCGAGGCCAGGTACATCGCCGACAGCACGTCGCCGAGCCGGGCCGAGATGCTCTCCTTCTTCTTCAGGTAGCCGCCAAGCGTCAGCATGGCCACGTCGGTGGCGAAGGCGAAGGAGGCGCTGAAGCGCTCGATGTGCTGGAAGTAGCGGCGCACCGGCGCCGGTGCCGGGCACGCGCTCGAAGCGCGCCAGCGTCAGGGCCATCACCAGCGAGCGCGCGGCGTTGGAGATCGTGAAGCCGACGTGGCCGAACAGCGCGCGGTCGAAGTCGTCGACGCCGCGTGCGCGGTCGGGGTTGCGCGCCGCGCTCATCTCGCGCAGCACGTAAGGGTGGCAGCGCACCGCGCCCTGGCCGAAGATGATCAGGTTGCGCGTCAGGATGTTCGCGCCCTCGACCGTGATCGCGATCGGTATCGACTGGTAGCCGCGGCCGAGGTAGTTGCGCGGCCCGAGCATGATGCCCTTGCCGCCCTGCACGTCCATGGCGTCGTTGGCGACGCGCCGGCCCAGCTCGGTGACGTGGTACTTCAGGATCGCCGCCGGCACCGCCGGGCGCGCGCCGGCATCGATCGCCGCGGTCGTGACGCTGCGCGCCGCGTCCATGATGTAGGTCAGGCCGGCCATGCGCGCGATCGCCTGCTCGACGCCCTCGAAGCGGCCCACCGGCGTGTTGAACTGGCGGCGGATGCGGGCGTAGGCGCCAGTGGCGAAGGTCGCGACCTTGGCGCCGCCGGTCGCGTTCGAGGGCAGCGAGATGCAGCGGCCGACGGCGAGCTGCTCGACCAGCATGCGCCAGCCCTGGCCGGCCATGCCGACGCCGCCGATGATGCGAGTCCAGCGGCACGAACACGTCGCG
This sequence comes from uncultured Gammaproteobacteria bacterium, assembly GCA_963778855.1. Classification (GTDB taxonomy): domain Bacteria; phylum Pseudomonadota; class Gammaproteobacteria; order Steroidobacterales; family Steroidobacteraceae; genus FEN-1191. Next base: position 86,989 of record CAVZWC010000004.1, read on the forward strand.
GCCGCGGATCGGGCCGTTCTGGAACGGGATGTTGAGCGGCAGGTGGCGCGCGCCGATCTCGACGCCCGGCGTGTCGCGCGCGACCAGCGCGCAGGTGATGCCGAGGTCGGCCTCGCCGCCGAGCAGGCGCTCGGGATCGAACATGCGGAACGCCAGGCCGATCACGGTCGCCACCGGGGCCAGCGTGATGTAGCGCTTGGAGAAGTTGAGCCGCAGACCGAGCACCTCGCGCCCCTGCCACGTACCGCGGCAGACCACGCCGGTGTCGGGTATCGAGGCGGCGTCCGAGCCGACGCGCGGGCCGGTCAGCGCGAAGCAGGGGATTTCCTCGCCGCGCGCCAGCCGTGGCAGGTAGTGGTCCTTCTGCTGCTCGGTGCCGTAGTGCTGCAGCAGTTCCGCCGGGCCGAGCGAATTCGGCACCGCGACCGTCGAGGCGCAGGTGACGCTGCGCCCGGAGAGCTTCACCAGCACGCAGGAGTGCGCATAAGCCGAGAAGCCGAGCCCGCCGTAGCGCTTGTCGATGATCATGGCGAAGAAGCCGCGCGACTTCAGGAACGACCAGACCGCCGGCGGCAGGTCGCCGCGCCGGTGCGTGATGTCGAAGTCGTCGAGCATGCGGCACAGCTCGGCGCAGGGGCCGTCGATGAAGTCCTGCTCCTCGGCTGTCAGACGCGGCGGCGGCGTGCTGCGCAGCTTCGACCAGTTCGGGATTGCCGCTGAACAGCTCGCCGTCCCACCAGACCGTGCCGGCCTCGAGCGCCTCGCGTTCGGTGTCGGACATGGCCGGCAGCAGGCGCAGGTAGGCGCGCAGGAACCGGCGGCTGATGACCGCCTTGCGCAGCGGCCGCAGGTTGAGCAGCCACAGGGCCGCCAGCAACAGCCACAGCGAGCCCTGCCAGATGCCGCCCGGGTTGCCGCTTGGCATGTAGGCCGCCACCAGCACCGTGAAGGTCAGCGTGTAGGTCAGCAGGGACAGCCGGCGATACGCCAGGTAGACCGCAGCCAGCACGAACACCAGAGTCAGCAGCGCTCCATACATGTCGGCAATACTAGCCCGCAGGCTCCCGGGGCGCGAGCCTGCGCACCGCCTCGGGTCAGGCCGTCAGCGCGGGCAGGCCTGCGTGCGGATGCGGGCGCGCTATCAGCCGAGCAGTGCGGCGACGCCTGCGCGCTCCTCGCGCAACTCGGCGTCGCTGGCGTCCATGCGGGCGCGGCTGGATTCATCGATCGCGAGGTCCGGCACGATGCGGTAGCTGCCGCCGCGGCAGGTCACCGGATAGGAATAGATGACGCCCTCGCGGATGCCGTAGCTGCCGTCGGCCGGAATGCCCATGCTGACCCAGTCACCGTCGGCCGTGCCGCTGAACCAGGTGCGCATGTGATCGAGCGCCGCCGAGGCGGCCGAGGCCGCCGAGGAGGAGCCGCGTGCCTTGATCACGGCCGCGCCGCGCTGCTGCACGGTCGGAATGAAGCTGTTTTCGATCCAGTCGCGGTCGACAAGCCCGGCCGCGGCCTTGCCGGCCACGAGCGCGTGGCGCAGGTCCGGGTACTGGGTCGAGGAGTGGTTGCCCCAGATGATCATGCGGCGGATCGCGCTGACGTGCACGCCGGTCTTCTCCGCGAGCTGCGCGATCGCGCGGTTGTGATCGAGGCGCGTCATGGCGGTGAAATTGCCGCCGGGGATCCCGGGCGCGTTGGCGCGCGCGATCAGCGCGTTGGTGTTGGCTGGATTGCCCACCACCAGCACGCGCACCTCGCGACTCGCGACCGCGTCGAGCGCCTTGCCCTGGGCGGAGAAGATCTGCGCGTTGGCGAGCAGCAGGTCCTTGCGCTCCATGCCGGGCCCGCGCGGGCGCGCGCCCACGAGCAGGGCGGAATGGCAGTCGCGGAACGCAACCCGGGCGTCGTCGGTGGCGACGACGCGATTGAGCGTCGGGAAGGCGCAGTCGTTGAGCTCCATGACCACGCCCGCCAGGCCCGGCAGCGCGGCCGTGATCTCGAGCAGGTGCAGGTTCACGGGCTGGTCGGCGCCCAGCATCTGGCCGGAAGCGACGCGGAAGGCGAGCTGGTAGCCGATCTGTCCGGCGGCGCCGGTGATTGCGACGTTGAGGGGCTGTTTCATGGAGCGGCTCCGGGCCGGGTGGGCAAAAAGAACGCTGATTCTATAGCATTGGGCCGTTGCGGCGCCTTGCCGGGGAGTTGCGGAGCCGTGTACTGCAAGCTGCAGCATCATGCCGATCACCTGGAGCTCGCGCTGCAGGGGGACTGGCGCGCGGCGCGCCTCGGCGACATCGAGGCCGAGCTGGCATCGGTGCAGATCGCCGGCGCCGCGCGCCTGCGGGTGCGCGCCAGTGGCGGCCGAATTCGACCTTTCCGGGGCCTGGCTGCTGCGCGATTTCCTGAGGAACGCCGCAGCGGCGGGCGCGCGCAGCGAGTTCGAAGGCCCGCAGCCCGCCGCGCTCGCGCTGGTCGAGCGCACGCTCGCGGGCGAGGCGGCCGCCGTGGGCCACGACGTGACGCAACAGACCCAGTGGCTGGATCCGGCCGCCGCGGTCGAGGGGCTGGGCCGGCGCACCGTCCGCGCCTGGCGACAGCTCGAATCGCCGCTCGACTTCCTCGGCCGGGTCAGCCTGACGCTGGGCAGGGTTGGGCCGCGCCTGCAGCACTGGCGGCCGATCTCGGTCGCGCGCCACGTCTACGACACCGGAATCGCTGCGATCCCGATCGTGGCGCTGATCGCCTTCCTGATCGCCGTGATCCTGGCCTACATGGGCGCGCAGCAGCTGCGCAAGTTCGGCGCCGACATCTTCGTCGTCGACCTGGTCACGGTCGGCGTGCTGCGCGAGCTGGGCGTGCTGCTGACCGCGATCATCGTCGCCGGCCGCTCGGCCAGCGCCTTTGCCGCCGAGATCGGCGCCATGGCCCTGAACGAGGAAGTCGACGCGCTGCGCGCGATCGGCGTCGATCCGATCGAGGTGCTGGTGGTGCCGCGGCTGCTCGGGCTGCTGATCGCCCTGCCGCTGCTGACGGTCATCGCCGACGTGATCGGCCTCGCCGGCGGCGGATTGCTGTGCCGCTTCCTGCTCGACATGCCGCTGACGCAGTTCCTGAACCGCGCCAACAGCGCCATTGCCTCGAGCACATTCTGGGTGGGCCTGTTCAAGGCGCCGGTGTTCGCGGTGCTGATCGCGCTCGTCGGCAGCTGGTGCGGGCTGCGGGTGCGCGACTCCTCGCGCGAGCTTGGGCGGCTGACCACGCAGGCCGTGGTGCAGGCGATATTCCTCGTGATCCTCGCCGACGCGCTGTTCGCGGTGCTGTTCATGAAGCTGGACCTTTGACGTGAGCTGTCGCCAATGACCGCGGTGGTGGAAGTGCGGGGCCTCGCCAACAGCTTCGGCCGCCAGGTCGTGCACCACGGCCTCGACCTGCGCGTCGAGGCGGGCGAGGTGTTCGGCATCGTCGGCGGCTCGGGCGCGGGCAAGTCGGTGCTGTTGCGGACCATCCTCGGGCTGCAGAAGCCGCGTGCCGGCAAGGTATTGCTCGACGGCCGCGACATCACGCAGATGGGCCCGGCCGAGCTGCGACGCGTGAAGGCCGGCTACGGCGTGACTTTCCAGCAGGGCGCGTTGTTCAGCGGACTCACGGTGCTGCAGAATATCCAGCTGCCGATGCTCGAACACCTGCGACTGTCGCGGAGGACGCTCGACGAACTCGCACACCTCAAGCTGCGGCTCGTGGGACTCGGGGCCGATGCCGCCGGCAAGTATCCGTCGCAGCTGTCGGGCGGCATGGTCAAGCGCGCGGCGCTGGCGCGGGCGCTGGCGCTCGACCCGCGGCTGCTGTTCCTCGACGAGCCCACCTCGGGGCTCGACCCGATCGGTGCGCAGGCCTTCGACGAGCTCGTGGTCTACCTGCAGCGCGAGCTGCGGCTCACCGTGGTCATGATCACGCACGACCTCGACAGCCTGTTCGCGACCTGCAGGCGCGTCGGCGTGCTGGTCGACGGGCGCATGATCAGCGACACGCTGGCAAACATGGCGCGCAATCCCCAGCCGTGGATTCATGCATACTTCCAGGGGGCGCGGGGGCGGCGCCGGGGAATCGACCATGGAGCGTGAGGCCAATTACGTCGCCGTCGGCGCCTTCGTGCTGCTGATCACGGCCATGGCGGCGCTGTTCGTCTACTGGTACAGCGACACGCGCGACCAGCGCAGCTTCAACCGCTACGAAATTTACTTCGACGGCAGCGTCGGCGGCCTGGCGATCGGTAGCCAGGTGCGCTACCTCGGCGTCGACGTCGGCCGCGTGGTGCGGATCAAGCTCGATTCGCGCACCGCCGATCGCGTGCAGGTGATCGTCGACATCGACTCCAGCGCGCCGATCTCCGGGCGCACGCTGGCGCAGCTCGCGATCCAGGGCGTGACCGGCCTGCTCAACATCGACCTGCTGCTGCAGCGCGAGGGCGCGCCCGCCGAGGGGCTCATGGCGCCGGTGGCGAGCGAGCAGTACCCGGTGATCCGCTCGGTGCGCTCGAATTTCGACGTCTTCCTCAGTGGACTGCCGCAGGTCATGAGCCAGGTCGGCGAGCTGGCGGCGCGCGGCAACAAGCTGCTCGCCAACGACAACATCGCCGCCTTCAGCCGCCTGGTCGCCAACCTCGACCGCGCCGGCGCGACGCTGCCGCAGACCGCGCAGGCCGCGGGGCAGCTGGTGGCCGAGCTGCGCTCGGCCACCGCCGCAAGCCAGGCGCTGGTCGCGGAACTGAAGGCCGCCAGCGCCAGCGCGACCCCGGACCTGGTCGAAACGCTCTCGCAGCTGCGGGTCTCGGCCGCCCACCTCGCGAAGGCCAGCGAGCAGCTCGATGGCATGCTGGCCGAGGATCGTGGCGCCGTGCACGGATTCCTGCAGCAGAGCTTGCCGCAGGTCGAGGCGCTGGTGCGTGACAGCCGCGAGGCGGCGCGCGAGCTGCAGCGGCTCGCGCAAAGCCTGCGCGAGAATCCCGGGCAGCTGCTGTACCAGCCGGCGAACGCCGCCGTGGAGATCCCGCGATGAATGCACGATGGCTTCCAGCCGGCGCCGCGGCCGCGATGCTGGCCAGCGCCTGCGTGGGGTTCCACAGCGAGCAGGCGCCGGTGCAGGTCTATAATCTCGAACCACGCTTCGACGAAGCGGCCGCGGCGGCGCGTGAGACGGCTGCCGCATCGACGCTGCGGGTGCTGCGGCCGCTGGCCGCGCCCGGGCTCGACACCGCGGGCATCGCGCTGACACGCGACGGGCAGCGACTCGACTACTACGCGGCCAGCCGCTGGCCGGCGCCGCTCCCGCAGCTCGTGCAGTCGCTCGCGGTCGATGCGCTGCGCGCGTCGGGGAAGTTCCGCAGCGTGCAACCGGACAGCAGCGCCTTTGCCACCGACCTCGTGCTGCAACTCGAGGTTCGTCGCTGCCAGGCCGTGTACCGGGGTGACGGGCCGCCGGTCGTGCAGGTGCAGTTGCTGGCCACCTTCGGCCGCCGCGGTGAACCCGGCAAGCTCGCGACCGTCAGCGCCGACAGCTCGGTTCCCGCGGCCGAGAATCGCATGCAAGCGGTGGTGGCCGCGTTTCAGTCCGCGGCCGGCTCAGCGCTGACCGAGCTCGTCGCGCGCATCGACGCCCCGGGTGCGAGCAAGCCCTAGCGCATCGTCACGAGTTCTTCCGCCGAAGTCGGGTGGATCGCGACGGTGTCGTCGAAGTCGCGCTTGCTGGCGCCCATGCGCACCGCGACCGCGAAGCCCTGCAGCATCTCGTCGGCGCCCGGCGCCGATCAGTGCAGGCCGACGATGCGCTCCTCGCGTCCCACGGTCACGAGCTTCATGAGCGTCTTCGGCTTGCGCGCCGTGATCGCGTGGTACATCGGCACGAAGCTGCGCGTGTAGACCTTGACCTCCTCGCCGTGCCGGCCGCGCGCCTCGGCCTCGGTCAGCCCGACGGTGCCGATCGGCGGGTGGCTGAAGATCACGGTCGGAATGTTGTCGTAGTCGAGCCGGCGCTCCGGCTGGCCGCCGAACAGGCGGTCGGCGAGGCGCCGGCCGGCGGCGATCGCCACCGGCGTCAGCTGCATCGCGCCCGGTGACATCGCCGATCGCGTAGAGCCCGGGCACGTTGGTGTCCTGGCAGGCGTCGACGTGCACGAAGCCTGCGGCGTCGCGCGCCACGGCAGCGACTCGAGCCCGAGCCCGGCGCAGGCGGCGATGCGGCCGATCGCCCACAGCACGCAGTCGAAGGGGCCGAGCCAGCGCCCGTCGGCGAGCTCGAGCTGCAGGCGCCGTCGCCGCCGCGCTGCAGCGCCGTGGGCAGCCGCGTGCGGTGACGATCTCCGACGCCTTCCGCCGCCATCGACTCGCGCAGGTGCTCGCCGAGGAAGGGCTCGAAGTGCCGCAGCAGCCGCTCGCCGCGCAGCACCAGGGTCGTGTGCGAGCCCAGGGCCGCGAACACGCCCGCCAGCTCGACCGCGATGTAGCCGCTGCCGACGATCGCCACCCGCGCCGGCCGCCCCGGCAGCTCGAAGAAGCCGTCCGAGGTGATGCCGAGCTCGGCGCCGGGGATGGCCGGCACCACCGGCCGCCCGCCGGTGGCGAGCACGATGTGCGGCGCACGGTACTCAGCCGCCGCCCGCCGAGCACGGTCCGTGCCGCCGTCAGCTGCGCGCGCGCGCGCAGCAGCTGCACGTTGCGCCGCTCGAGGTTGCCGCGCGTAGATGCCGTTGAGGCGCTCGATGTAGGCGTCGCGCTTGCGCCTGCAGCGCGGCCCAGTCGTGGCCGGCAGCGTGAGGTCGAAGCCGTAGTCGTGCGCGTCGTCGAGCCGCGTGCGCCAGCTCCGCCGCGTTCCACATGAGCTTCTTCGGCACGCAGCCGACGTTGACGCAGGTGCCGCCGAGCCGGTCCGGACTCGATCACCAGCGCGCGCGCGCCGTACTCGGCGGCGCGCTGCGCGCAGGCCAGCCCGCCGCTGCCGCCGCCGATGACTATGAGGTCGTAGTCGTCGCCATGTGCCGCATCCTGCCGCGCGCCGCTGCGGCGCGCGGTCATTCGCCATTCCCGCCGGGCTCTGGCAGTCTAGCCGGATGCCCGTCGCCACGCTGCCGGCCCCCGACGCCGGCCAACCCGCTGCTCGTCCGGCTCGCGCGCTGCCGGACTTCGCCGCGATCCGCCCGAACACGTCGAGCCCGCGATGCGCGCGCTGCTCGGCGAAGCCGCGAGCGCGTGGCGCTGCCATCGACGCGCGCTCGAGCGCCGAGCTTCGCGACGCGTGGTCGAGCCGCTCGAGGAGATGCAGCACCGGCTGGCTCGGACCTGTTCGCCCGGTGGGCCATCTGAACGCGGTGATGAACTCCGAGGCGCTGCGCGCGGCCTACAACGCCTGCCTGCCGCTGCTGTCGGAGTATCACACCGAGCTGGCGCAGAGCGAGGCGCTGTACCGCGGCCTACCGCGACGATCCGCGAGCGCGAGGCCGCGCAGCTCGGCACCGCGCAGCTGCGCGGTGCTCGAGCACGCGCTGCGCGACTTCCGCCTCGCCGGCGTGGCGCTGCCGCCCGCGCCCAAGGCGCGCTTCAAGGCGCTGATGCAGCGAGCTGGCGCGGCTGCAGGCGCGGTTCGAGGAGCAGGTGCTCGATGCGACCAAGGCCTGGTCGCACCACGTGACCGACGCGGCGCAGCTCGCGGGCTCAACGCCGGCATCGTCGAGCAGGCGGCGCCGCGCGCGCGCGCCGACGAGCGCCGGCGGGCTGGGTGCTGCGGCCTCGACCAGCCGACCTACGTCGCGGTCGTCACCGACGCCGAGTCCGCCGGCGCTGCGGCGCGCGTTCTACGAGGCCTGGACCACGCGCGCCTCCGATCGCGGGCCGAGCGCCGGCCGCTTCGACAACAGCGCCGGTGATCGAGGACATCCTGCGGCTGCGGCACGAGGCGGCGCGGCTGCTCGACTTCGCCGAACTACGCCGAGTACGCGCTCGCCGACCGCATGGCGCGCACGCGTGGCCGAGGTCATCGGACTTCCTGCGGCGAGCTCGCCGCGCGGCCACGCGAGCCGGCGGCGCGGCGCGAGTTCGCCGAGCTCGAGGCCTTCGCCGGCCGGCGCGCTCGAGCGCCTGGGACGTCGCCTACTATTCCGAGCGGCTGCAGCAGAGCCGCTACTCGGTCTCGCAGGAGGAGCTGCGCGACGTACCTGCCGCTGCCGCGCGTGCTCGCGGGCCTGTTCGAGGTCGCCGAGCGGCTGTACGGCGTGCGCATCCAGCGAGCGCCAGCGGCGTGCCGGTGCTGGCACCCGGACGTGCGCTACTTCGAGATGCGCGACCGCGGACGGCGCGCCGCTCGGCGAGCTTCTACCTCGATGCCTACGCGCGCGCCGAACAAGCGCAGCGGCGCCTGGATGGACGAGCTGCGTCGGCCGCAAGCGGCTCGACGGCGGCCAGCGCGCTGCCGGTCGCCTACCTGGTGTGCAATTCGCTGCCGCCCGGGCGCGCGGCCAGCCGGCGCTGCTCACGCACGATGACGTGGTGACGCTGTTCCACGAGTTCGGCCACGGCGCTGCACCACCTGCTGACGCGCGTCGACTACCCGAGCCTCGCCGGCATCAACGGCGTCGCCTGGGACGCGGTCGAGCTGCCGAGCCAGTTCATGGAGAACTACGCCTGGCTGCCCGAGGTGCTGCCGCGCATCTCGCGCGCACGCCGCGAGCGGCGCGCCGCTGCCCGAGGCGCTAGCAGCGGCGCTGATCGCGACGCGCAGCTTCCACGCCGGGCTGCACGACGCTGCGCCAGGTCGAGTTCGCGCTGTTCGACTTGCGGCTGCACGCCGAGTACGACCCGCCGCGCGGCGGCCGCGTCTACGAGATGCTCGCCGAGGTGCGCGCCGAGGTCGCGGTGGTACGCGCGTCGCCGGACTGGAACCGCTATCCGCACAGCTTCGCGCACATCTTCGCCGGCGGCTACGCGGCCGGCTACTACAGCTACAAGTGGGCCGAGGTGCTCGCGGCCGACGCCTTCGCCGCGTTCCGCGAGCGCGGGCGTGTTCGACCGCGCCGACCGCGCGGCGCTTCCTCGACTGCATTCTCGCGCGGGGCGGCAGCCGCGACGCGCTCGACGGCCTTCGTCGAGTTCCGCGGCCGCGAGCCGCGGATCGGGCCGCTGCTGCGCTCAGGACGGCATCGCGCGCATGAGCCGCCGGCGCGCTCCAGCCGTTGCGCATCGCCACCTGGAACGTGAACTCGCTGCGCGTGCGCCTGCCGCAGCTGCTCGCGTGGCTCGAGGCCAGCGCGCCGGACGTGGTGGCGCTGCAGGAGACCAAGCTCGCCGACGATTCCTTCCCGGCCGACGAATTGCGCGCTGCCGGCTATCACAGCGTGCTTGCACGGGCAGAAGACCTACAACGGCGTGGCCACGCTGGCGCGCGCGGAGCTGGGCCAGGAACTGCTCGAAATCGTGCGCGACATGCCCGGCTACGACGATCCGCAGCGGCGCGTGCTGGCGGCGAGCGTGCGGCGGCGTGCGTGTCGTCAACCTCTACGTGCCGAACGGCCAGAGCGTCGACTCGGACAAGTACCACTACAAGCTCGGCTGGCTGCGGGCGCTGCGCCACTGGCTGCGCCAGGAGCTCGCGGCGCAGCCGCGGCTGGTCGTGCTCGGCGACTTCAACATCGCGCCCGAGGATCGCGACGTGCACGACCCGGCCGCCTGGGCCGGCTCGGTGCACGTGAGCCCGGAGGAGCGCGCGGCGCTGCGCGCGACGCTCGAACTGGGCCTGGTCGACGTGTTCCGCCGCTTCGAGCAGCCGCCGCAGTCCTACAGCTGGTGGGACTATCGCGCCGGGGCCTTCCGCCGCAACCACGGGTTGCGCATCGACCTGATGCTGGCCTCGCCGGCAGCTCGCCGAGCGCTGCACGGCCTGCGGATCGACCGCGAGCCACGGCGCGCCGAGCGCGCCTCCGACCACACTCCGGTCGTCGCCACGTTTGACATATAAGGCTGCGCGGCACCTTGGCGCCCCGGTCGCGGCCGAAGCCGCCGCAGCGGGCGCCGGCGTTACTGTGCGGCAGGTCGCTGGCAGCCCCCCGGGGGCTGGCCTAGACTGTCGGCTCCATGGCTGACCCGGCTCCAGACCGACCCGCCAGCCCGCGGCTGGGCACTGCCGATGACGGCGCGCGGCGCAGCGATTACGACATCACCAACACGGTGCGGGTCAGCTCGCCGGCCGTCGGTGCAGCGCGCCGTCGAGCAGCTGTTTGCCGCTAGCCTGGCCCGACTGCTCGACCGAGCCGCTGCGGCGCGCGTTCGCGCACTTCGATGCGCATGTTCTCCGGACGCGCGCCGGGCTACTCCGGCGTCGACACCGTCTACCACGATCGCCAGCACACGCTCGACGTCACGCTGACGATGGCGCGGCTGTGGCCGGCTACGAGCGCCAGGTGGAGCCGCTGTGGAAGCTCGGCGGCCGAGCGCGCGCTGGCCGGCGTCGTCATGGCGCTGTTCCACGATGTCGGCTACCTGCGCCGCAGCAGCGAGACCGCGCAGCGCAACGGCGCCGAGTTCACGCGCACCCACGTCTCGCGCGGCGTCGAGTTCCTGCGCGAGTACCTGCCGCAGATCGGGCTCGCCGACTGGGCCGAGCTCGCCAGCCAGGTCCTGCACTTCACCGGCTACGAGATACCGTTCAGCGAGCATCGTGCTCAACGACGCGCGCGACGTGCGCGCTCGGGCACCTGCTCGGCACCGCCGACATGATCGCGCAGATGGCCGATCGCTGTTACCTCGAGAAATGCCGCGACCGGCTGTACCCGGAGTTCGTGCTCGGCGGGCATGGCGCTGCCCTACACCAACGCCAGCGCCGAAAAGGTGGCGTACGCCTCGGGCCTCGACCTGCTGCGGCAGACGCCGGAGTTCGTCGCCGACACGCGCGCCAAGCGCCTCGACGGCGAGTTCAACGGCGCCTACCGCTACCTCGAGGTGCTGTTCGACGGCCGCAACCCGTACATGGAGTCGATCGAGCGCAACCTCGAGTTCCTCGGCCAGGTGCTGCGCAGCGAGAGCTGGCGCATGCTGAAACGAAATCCGCCGCTGTACGCCGCCGACCCCGACACGTTGTCGCAGGTGCGCGGGCAGATGCTCGGCTACTTCAAGCGGGCGTGGCTCCGCGACTGATCGCGGCCGCGGCCGCGGCCGCCGCCAGCGCCGCCGGCGGCGCTGCCGCCACCGCGACCACGAAGCGCCTGTACAGCTCCGGCAGGCGCGCCAGCACCTCGTCCCGTCCCGCCAGTTCCGCGCCAGCGAGCGCCGCAGCCAGCACGTCGACGCCGAGCGCCGCGAGCGCGGGTTCGGCCACCGGCGCAAAGCTCAGGTGCCAGGGCTCGGGTTGCACGCCGCCCCGATCGCGATCGTAGGGGCGATAGAAGCCGTAGTCCGCGGCGTGCGCCACCAGCCAGTCCGCGAGCCGCTCGTAGCGGCCGCCCTCGGCGTAATCCGCGCCCAGCAACTCGACGCGCGCGCCCGCCTCGAGCGCGCTGCGGTCGATGACGTCGCAATCGCTCCCCCAGTGATGGCGGCTGGCCCCGGGCAGCGCCGACCAGTTCAGGATCGCCGCGACGCGTTGCTCCGGCGCGAGCCCGGCGACGTCGAGCGGCAGGCTGCGCGCGTCGAGCAACGCGCGCGTGCCGGAGTACTTGTCGTTCCAGATCGCGAGCTGGCGCCAGAAGTCACGGAATCCCGAAACCGGCTGCAGGTCGATGCCTTCCCGGGCTGCCGCGGCGCGCAGCGCCATCAGGGCATCGGCGGCCTGCGGATGCAGCACGCAGCCGAAGCGCGCCACCATGCGCACGTGCGTGCGGGCCCGGCCGGTGAGCTCGAGCGGTGACAGCACGCTGCCGGGGGAATCCGGGTTGGCGGTTTGTCCATCCATGGGGCATGATTCTAAGCCTGCCGACCCGGGGGACCAGTGCGGAGTCCGCATCTTTCCAGCCGATACGTTGCCGCCGTGGCCCTGGGTCTGTCGCTCGGCGGCTGGGTGGCGCTCGCCATCGAACAGCCCGATTCCCCGGGACCCATGATCTGGGGTGCGGCACTGCTGACGCTGCTCGGCGTCTCGATCGCCGCATTCTGGTCCTGGCGCGAGCGCCAGCGCCTGCAGGACGGGGTCGAGCAGCTCATCGGCGCCCTCGAGCGCCTCGGGCGCGGCGAATTCTCCCAGCCTTCGGCCGGCGACCTGGCCGGCCACCTCGGCCGGCTCGAGCGCGCCTTCGAACGCACGCGATTGGCGCTCAACGACACCACTTTCAGCCGCGACTTCCTGCACAGCGTGCTCAACAGCATGGGCGACAGCGTGTTCGTCGCCGATCCCGACGGCACCATCCGCATGGTCAACGACGCGGGCCGGCGCATGACCGGCTACTCCGACGAGGAGCTGCTTGGCACGCGCGTCGCGGCCTTGCTGGCGCCGGCCGCCGCGGGCGTCGCCGACCCGGTGGCGGCGGCGCGCGATGCCGGCGAGACCGTGCTGCGGACCCGCGCCGGCCAGACCATCCCGGTGTCGTTCGTGGTCTCCGGGATCGCGAGCCCCGATCCGCTGTTCGCCGGCGACATCTACGTCGCGCGCGACATCACCGAGCGCAAGCGCGCCGAGCGCCGCATCCGCTACCTGGCGCGCTACGACGCGCTGACCAAGATCCCGAACCGGATGCAGTTCCAGCACCTGCTGCAGCAGGCGATCGCGCGCGCGCGGCGCGTCAACCAGGGCGTGGCGCTGCTGTACATCGACATGGACCACTTCAAGGAGGTCAACGACACCTTCGGCCATGCCTCCGGCGACCGCGTGCTCGAGGCGCTGACCGAGCGCCTGACGCGCGTGCTGAGCAGCGAGTCGGTGCTCGGCCGGCTGGCCGGCGACGAGTTCGCGCTGTTCGTCGACGGCCTGAGCGCCGAGGCCGAAGATACGCTCGACCAGGTCACGCAGCTCGCGCGCACCGTGCTCGACACCGCCGGCGCGCCGTTCCACATCAACCAGCAGGAAGTGATCCTGACGGTCAGCATCGGCATCGCGCTGTGTCCACGCGACGCCGACAACGTCATCGACCTGATCCGCAACGCCGATGCCGCCATGTACCACTCGAAGCAGAACGGCGGCAACACTTACGCGCTCTACTCGCAGGAGATGAACGCGGCGGCGGTCGAGCGGCTCATGCTGCGCAGCAAGCTGCGGCGCGCGGTCGAGCGCGACGAGTTCCTGGTGCAGTACCAGCCCAAGGTCAGCCTGCGCGACGGCAGCGTCTGCGGCGCCGAGGCGCTGCTGCGCTGGCGCCTGCCCGGGCATGGCGACATCCCGCCGGCGCAGTTCATCCCGATGGCCGAGGAAAACAACCTCATCGACGCGATCGGCGAGTGGGTGCTGGAGCGGGTCTGCCTCGACCTCAACCTGCTGCGCAGCGCGGTCGCGGATCCGGGGCGCATCGCACTCAACCTCTCGCTCAAGCAGCTGCGCCACGCCGGGTTCATACTCAATTGCCGCTCGCTGTTCGAGCGGCACAACGTGTCGCCGCAGAGCCTCGAGCTCGAGATCACCGAGAGCACGCTGATGGCCGATCCGCGCCGCACCGTGCAGCTGCTCGACCAGCTCGCGGCCATGGGCCTGCACCTGTCGATCGACGACTTCGGCACTGGCTACTCCTCGCTGTCGGCGCTGCAGCAGTTCCCGATCGGCACCCTCAAGATCGACCAGTCCTTCATCCGCGACCTGACCGACGATCCGGCCGACGCCACTCTGGTGCGCACCATCATCGATATGGGCCACGGCCTCGGCCTGCAGGTCGTGGCGGAAGGCGTGGAGAAGCCGGCGCAGTTCGAGGCGCTGCGCTCCTGGGGCTGCGACCTCGCGCAGGGACGGCTGTTCGGCGAGCCCGCCGGCGTGCACGAGCTGCTGGCGCAGCTGCGGGCGCAAGCATCGGGCCGGCCGGCGTTTGCCGCGTTGATCGTCGCCGCGCGCGACGACGTCCGGCGCGCCTGAGGGCCTGCGACGGCGAACCGCGAACGGCCGGCGCGTCGCGCCGGCGCAGCTCAGGCGCCGAGGTTCTCGGCCGCGAAATTCCAGTTGATGAGCTTCGCGAGCAGCGCATTGACGTAGTCGGCGCGGCGATTCTGGTAGTCGAGGTAGTAGGCGTGCTCCCAGACGTCGATCGCCAGCAGCGGCTTCTGGCCCTTGTTGAGCGGCGAGTCGGCGTTGCCGGTCTTGACCACGACGAGCTGCGCGCCGTCCTGCGCCAGCCAGGCCCAGCCGCTGCCGAACTGGGTGGTCGCTGCGGCCAGCAATTCCTTGCGGCAGGCGTCGATGCTGCCGAACGAGGCCTCGATCTTCTGCCGCAGCGCCGCGGGCGGCTCGCCGCCACCCTGTGGCTTGAGGCTGCGCCAGTAGAAGCTATGGTTCCAGTGCTGCGCAGCGTTGTTGTAGACCGCGAGCTTGTCGGCGACGCCATAGGTCCCGGCGATGACCTTCTCGAGCGGCATGGCCGCGAACGGCGTGCCCGCGACCGCCTTGTTGAGATTGTCGACGTAGGCCTGGTGATGCTTGCCGTGGTGGAAGCCGAGCGTGGTCGCCGAGATCACGGGATCGAGCGCGTTGTCGGCGTAGGGCAGCGCGGGCAGCGTGAACGGCCCGGCGGGCGCAGCCGGCGCCGGCGGAGCCGCGGGCGTCGTGGCCGCGGATTCGGCGGCGCGGCCGGTGGCGGGCGTCCCAAGCACGGCCAGCCCGCCGGCGGCGGCGAGCAACAGGTCGCGTCGGCTGAGGCGAGTGATCGTGTCGGCGTGATGGCTGGTGTTCATGGCAGCACCTCGGTGTGAATTGCGATCGATGCTACGCCGCCAGGCGCGGCGAGGCAAAGCGCTCAGCCGCGCCGGTGCGCGCGCGCCGCGTATTGCGGCGGGGCCTGGTTGAGGCGATTGAGGTAGCTGCGATGCGCGGCGGGCCCAAGGCGCGCCCAGTCGACCTTCTCGTTCCAGGTCGTGCGCAGCTGCGCGTCGCTGACCGTGACTTCGCGCCCGGGCCGCGGGGCGCGTTGCGCCGCGAGGCGCGAAGTGCGGCCCTGCCGCAGCAGCTCGACCAGCGCGCGGCCGACGCTGGCGCTGCGCGGCAGCGCGCTGTGCTCGCAGCGCACGAAGTAGTTGTCGCCGTGCGCGAGTTGTGCGCTGGCGAGCGGCACCGTGCCGTCGCCTTCGTCGCTGACGCGGTAGTGGAAATCGTCCGCGGCCGGTTCCAGGCCGACGACGGTGCGTTGCTGCACGCCGCAGATGGCGATGAAGCGCGCGTCGGGCTCGGCCAGGGTCGTCGCGAACTCGCGCGCTGAATCCAGCAACCGCGGATCCGGCTGCGGCCCGCGCGCCGGCCAGTTGTCCGCTCGCCACAGGTCCGGCGAGGAACCGAGCCCGGGCGTGGGCAGCAGCTGGTGGATGCTGGGGTAGGTCGCGAACACCTGTTGCGCGAGGAATTCCGCGTCGTGCAGCCGGTCGAGCGCGGCCAGCCGCCGCACCACGGGATAGGTGCCGCGGATCGCCTGCACCGCGCCGAAGGATCCGCGCTGCGGTGCGCCGAGCGTGATCAGGCGGCGCACGCGTTCGCCGCCCGGCAGCTGGAGCGCGGCGCGGGCGATCAGGCCGCCCATGCTGTGGGCGACGATGGCAACCTCCGCCGCCGTCTCGGCGCGCAGCCGCGCGGCCAGCGCCTGCGCGAGTTGGCGCAGGTCGACGCGCCAGTCGTAGTCGTGCATGACGACGGCGTGGCCCGCGGCTCGCAGCCGCAACTGCAGCGCGAGGTAGCTGTAGGGAATCCCGCCGAGCGCCTGCAGGGGCTCGGTTCCGGGCAGCCGCATGCGCTCCAGGCCGCCATGGATGACGTCGTGGGGATCGAGCCACAGCAGGTCAGCGGGGGCTGGCGCGGCGCGCGCACTGCCGAGCTGCGTGCCCATGATGCCGGGCAGGAGGTAGACCGGCGCGGCGTGCCGGCGCGGCGCGCGCACCGCGCGGCGCGCCAGCGCCGCAAGCAGCGCGTATTCGCTCGCGCCGAACACGGCCACGAGCTCGCGCCGGCCGCTGCCGCCGGCCAGCATGGTGGTGAGCTCTTCGTCGCTGCGGCGCAGGCGATCGTAGACCGAGGCCGCGGGCGTGGCGCCGGCGTTCACGCGACAGCGGCCGGGATCGGTGGAACCATGTCATCGACGATAGCAGCCGGGCGCGCGTTGCGGGAACATTCGCCCGGCGCGGCCGTCTAGGGTTAGGATCGCGGGGACTCTGGAGGAAGCGGTGCAGATACTGCTGGTCGAGGACGATGCCGAGGCCGCAACCCACGTGCGCAACGGGCTGCGCGATGCCGGCTATACGGTCGATCACTGCATCGACGGTGCGGCCGGCCTGGCGGCGGCGCGGGCCGCGCGCTACGACCTGCTGATCGTCGACCGCATGCTGCCGCAGCTCGACGGCCTGGCGTTGGTGGCGGCGCTGCGCCAGGCCGGGGTGCGCACGCCGGTGCTGGTGCTGAGCGCGCTCGGCACGATCGACGATCGCGTCGAGGGCCTGCGCGCCGGCGGCGACGACTACCTGGTCAAGCCCTTCGCCTTCGCCGAACTGTTGGCCCGGGTCGAGGCGCTGCTGCGCCGCGCCTCCGGCGACGATCGCCACGTCGGCACGCTGCGTGTCGCCGACCTCGAGATCAACACGCTCGCGCGGCGCGTCACGCGCGCCGGGCGCAACATCGACCTGACGACCAAGGAATTCCAGCTGCTCGAGTACCTTGCGCGCCGCGCCGGCCAGACCGTCACGCGCACCATGCTGCTCGAGGCCGTCTGGAACCTGCAGTTCGACCCGCAGACCAACCTCATCGACGTGCACATGAGCCGGCTGCGCCAGGCGATCGACCGCGACTTCAGCCCGCCGCTCCTGCATACGGTCCGCGGCGCGGGCTATTGCATCAAGGCCCCGGGAGATGCGGCTTGAGCCGACCGCGTGTCTTCTCTTCGACCGCGCGGCTTGCAATCTGGTACATGTGCGGCGTCACCGTCGGCGTCAGCGCGCTGCTGACCGGCGTCTACCTGCTCACGCAGCGCGCCATGGAGCACCAGGTCGACCTCGTGGTCGACACCGAGATCGAATCGCTCAGCGAGGACTACCGCGGCGGGGGGCGCAAGCGCCTGATCGACGTGCTCGACAAGCGTACCGATGACTGGGGACGCCTCGGCGCCGCCTACCTTCTGGTCGACAAGCAGGGCGAGCCGCTGGCCGGCAACCTGCCCGCCTGGCCGGCGATCACCAGGGCCGAGGGCGCGTGGCGGGATTTCGACATCACCGTCGACGACCAGGGCCGCACGGTCAGTCACCCGGTACGGGCCAAGGTGGTCGCCCTCGACGGCAACCGCCTGCTGGTCGGCACCGACGTCTCCGAGCGCCGGCGCTTCATGCTGCGGCTGCGGGCCATGACGCTATGGGGCATCGGCCTGACCGTGGCGCTGATTGCGGCCACCGGCTGGTGGTTCAGCCGTCGGCTCGCCGCGCGCGTGCGCGCGGTCGCGCAGGCCTGCAACAGAATCATCTCCGGCGACCTGGCGCGCCGACTGCCGACCGAGGGCAGCGCCGACGAGTTCGACCAGCTCGCGGGCACGGTCAACGGCATGCTCGATCGCATCGAGCAGCAGACCGCCGCGGTGCGCGTGACCTTCAACAGCGCCGCGCACGACCTGCGCGCGCCGCTGTTCCGGGTGCGCGCGCGCCTCGAGAGCGTGCTGCAGGCCGAGGAGGCCGGCGGCGCAACCGGGCAGGCGCTGCAGGCGACGCTCGAGGACCTCGAGCGCGTGCAGCGCACGCTGGCGACGCTGCTGCAGATCGCGCAGGCCGAGGCGGGCGGCGGCGGCATGCCGCCCGAGCCGGTCGACCTGGCGCAGATGGCCAGCGAACTCGGCGAGCTCTACGCGCTCGAGGCGCGCGAGCGCGGGCTGAAGCTGCGCGTGGATACCCCGGGGCCGGCGACCATGATCGGCCACCGCCAGCTGCTCGCGCAGCTGCTGGCCAACCTGCTCGAGAACGCCATCAAGTACGTGCCGGCGGGCGGCACCATCGACCTGCGGGTGGCAGTGAGTGCGGGGCGCATCGAGCTCAGCGTCAGCGACAACGGTCCCGGGATTCCGGAGCTGTCGCAGGGTTCGATGCTGCTGCCATTCCGGCGCCTCGAGCGCGACCAGGGCGCGCCGGGCAGCGGCCTGGGCCTGAGCCTCGTAAACGCGGTGGTGCGCCTGCACCACGGCCAGCTCGAACTGCGCAGCATGGCGCCCGGACTGCGTGTCAGCTGCGTGTTCAGCGCCGCTCCCGCGGCCGGTGCGGCCCCCGTGACGGGTGCCGCAACGACCCGGTCCGCCGCCGTAGCCTGATGCGCCGCGCGCTGTTGCCGATCGCGCTGGTGCCGGCTGCGCTGTTGGCAGCGTCGGCGCTGGCGTGGCCAGCGGATCTGCAGCTGCGCGACGATGACGGCAGGCTGCTGTCGCTGCCGGGCCCGCCGCAACGCATCGTCAGCCTCGCTCCAGGCGCCACCGCGATGCTGTTCGCCGCCGGCGGCGGCGCGCGCATCGTTGGCACGCCGGAGTTCTCCGTCGAGCCTGAGGCCGCGCGCGCCATCACCCGCATCGGCGACAGCCATGGCTTCGACCTCGAGCGCATCCTCGCGCTGCACCCCGACCTGCTCGTCGCCTGGAGCGGCGGCGCCTCGGCCGCGCAGCTCGTGCCCTTCGAACGCGCCGGGCTGAAGGTGTACCACCACCGCGTCACCCGGCTCGACGACCTGCCGCGCAGCCTTGAGCGCCTGGGAGCGCTGCTGCACACCGAAGCCGAGGCGCAGCGCGCGGCCACCGCCCTGGCCGCGCGCATCGAAGCCATCCACGCCCGTTATCGCCGCGCCAGCGAACCGAGCATGCTGCTGCAGGTCTGGGATCGCCCCGTCTACACGCTCGGCGCCGGGCAGCTCACCGCCGATGCCGCCGAAGCCTGCGGGTACCGCAATGTCTACGCCGAGCTGCACGATGCCGCGCCGGCCGTGTCGCTGGAATCGATCGTCGCCCGCGATCCCGACGTGATCCTCGCGCTGGCCTCGGACGAGCGCACCGCTCAACAGTGGCTCGAGCATTGGCAGGCGCTGCCAGCATTGCGCGCGGTGCGCAAGCATTGGGTCGTCAGCTTCGTCGACGCGCGCCTGAGCCGCATGGGACCCGAGACCGTGGACGCCACCGAGGCGCTGTGTGAGAAGCTCGCCAAGGTCGCGCCGACGCCGCGAACACCCGTGCCGTAAGCCGCGCGCGAAGGTGCCCTTCAGGCCGTGGTGGATTTGCCGCCGCAGTGAACTAGGCGCTGCCGCCGGGCAACCACCCGACCGCGAGTTCGCTGACGGCGATGTCCGACTTGCGCGCCGCGAGCTGCACCGTCTGCAGGCTGATCGCGGCCGGATCGAGCCGGGCGCGGAGCGCGGCCAGCTGCGAATCGCAATCGGCCTGCAACTGCTGCGCCGCCTGTTGCAGACCCGCGACGCTGTCATCGGCCTGGGCCGCGTCCTGCCGTTCCTTGCCGATGCGCGTGGCGCTGCGCATGGCGGTCGCGGCGCGGCCGACGGTAGTGGCCGAGACCGCGCGCCGGCCCAGCAGGGCGCCGAGCACGGTCGAGCCGACCGAGACGATCGTCTGCAGGGTCTGCTGTGTGGCCTGCGAGTGTTCGCGCGCGGCGCGACCCTGCGCGTTCTGCAAGCGCTGTTCAAGCGCCGCCAGCTTCGGCGCGAAGCTGGCGCGCAGCGCCTCGAGCTGCGCGTCGCGCACCTCGCGCAGGCGTAGCGCCAGGCGCGCGCGGAAGTCGCCCTCGCTCTCGCCCGGGTTGGAGGCCAGCTTCTCTTCCGCGCAGTAGTAGAGGCTTGCACGCCCGGTCTCGTACAGGTGCATCGCCAGCGACTTGCCCCAGCCGGCGTAGGACTCAGCGCGCAGCGCGGCGGGCGGCGGTGCGACGTAGCGCGCGGTGGCCGCCGGCGTGGCGCTCGCCTGCGCGCGCAGCGCCCTGGCGTCCTGCGCCTCGGACCAGAGCGCATCCTTGCCGTCGCCGGCGAGCGGCGCGAGCAGCTGCAGGTTCTGCCAGGCGTCGACGCCGTAGCGTGGCTCGACGAAGTGCAGCTTGGCGGCGGCGAGCAGGTTGAGCCGGTATTGCACCGCCCCGGCAGCGCCGGATGCAGGCAGGAACAGTTCGCGCACGCCCGCGGGCAGCGCCGGGCGCGCGCCCGCGCCAGTGCCGCCGGCGCCATTGCCGCCTGCAGATGCCTGCGCCGCAGCTGGCGTCGTGGCTGGGGCCGTGCCCGCCGTCGTCGCGCCCGTTGTCATTGCCGCGCTCGCCGATTGCTGCGCGCGCTGCGCCGCCATGAGCCGTCCGATTTCCGCGCCGGTCAGCGGGCCGCGCAGGTACGAGAGCGTGCAACGGCTCGAGAACAGCCGTGGCGCGTCGTCCTTCGCGCGGCGCATCAGGAAGGTGCGCGGCTTGAGCGCCGCCAGCAGCTTGTCGAGCTCGCCGCGATCCGGGGCGTTGCCATCCACCGCGCTCGTGAGCCCTTCGATCACGCGCAGCTTGTCGCGCTCGGTCTGCAGACGTCCGATCAGCCAGGTGCCGGCGTTGCCGAGGCCGCGGTAATCGAGGTCGACCGGGTTCTGCGTCGCGAGCAGGCATCCCAGGCCGAAAGCGCGCGCCTGCTTGAGCAGCGTCAGCATCGGCAGCTTGGAGGGCGGGTTCGCGCTCGGAGGGAAGTAGCCGAAGATCTCGTCCATGTAGAACAGCGCGCGCAAGCTCGAGGTGCCGCCCTGGCGCCGCATCCACGCGACCAGCTCGTTGAGCACCAGCGTGACGATGAACATGCGCTCGGCGTCGTTGAGGTGCGCGATCGAGATGATGCTGATGCGCGGCTTGCCCGCGGCGTCGAACAGCAGGCGCTGCGCGTCGAGCGGCTCGCCGCGCGTCCAGGCCGCGAAGCCGGGCGAGGCCAGCAGGCTGTTGACGGCCATGGCGAGTTCGAGCCGATCCTTGGCCGGGTAGAAGGTCTCGAGGTCGAAGGCTCCGATCTGCTCGATGCCGGGTTTCTGGATCGCCTGGATCAGCCCCGCGAGGTCGAGGCTCACGCCGTCC
The DNA here is from genome assembly GCA_963778855.1 of uncultured Gammaproteobacteria bacterium. Lineage (GTDB taxonomy): Bacteria > Pseudomonadota > Gammaproteobacteria > Steroidobacterales > Steroidobacteraceae > FEN-1191. Next base: position 108,180 of record CAVZWC010000004.1, read on the forward strand.
TGCCAGCTCTTGCCGATCAGGCGCGCGAGCAGCAGGTAGTCGCGGCTCTTGACCGGGTCGGCGTCGCGTCCGAGCAGCGCCAGCAGTGCCGCGGTGACCGAGCCGACCTCCTCACTCAATGCGGTAGCGTCGCGGGTCACGGTGGCATCGGGACTGGCCAACGAACGTAGCACCGACAAGCCGAGGCCCGTGTCCGCACCCGGCGTGTAGACGCTGACGGTGGCCGCCGCGCGCAGCCGCGCGATGCGCCCGGGAGCCTGGTCCCAGTCCGCGAGCGCCTGCTTCCAGCCCGCGGCCGTCTGCGCCGCGAGCTGCTCGACCGGGAGGCTCTTGCGGGCGGCCTCCTGCGGGTCGATCCAGGGCATGAAATCCGCGGGCGCGAGATCCGGGAAAGTCAGCAGCAGGTTGGCGATGTCGCCCTTCGGGTCGATGCAGATCGCCGGGATGCCGTCGATCGCCGCCTCCTCGAGCATTCCGAGGCACAGCCCGGTCTTGCCGCTGCCGGTCATGCCGACGCAGACCGCGTGCGTCGTCAGGTCGCGCGAGTCGATCAGCAGCGGCTCGGGGTGCGTCTTGCCGCTGGCCGCGTCGACCTCGCGGCCGAGGTAGAACATCCCCAATTTTTCGTAGTCGCTGTTCATGGCCTGGATCCCGGTCCCTTGACGCCCGCCGCGGGCTGTCGCCATACTGCCCCGGCATGCACGTTCCTGCCCAGACCGCGGCGCACTGCTGGTGGTGGCCCTGCTCCCCGACCGGAGCGGGCACTGGGCTATTGTCGATCGAACGCTGAATTTTCCCAAGCACCAGGCCCATCTCCGGAACCCTCCGGTGATGGGCCTTTTCTTTGGACGCAAACCGTTGAATGAAGCCGCCTTTCGACATTGCAGGTGACCTCGATACGCCGGTGTCGGCGTACGCCAAGCTGGCCGATTTCCAGCCGCGCTTCCTGCTCGAGAGCGTCGAGGGCGGCGAGCGGCTGGGACGCTATTCCTTCATCGGCTTCGGCGATGCGCTCGAGGTCCGGCTCGACGAGCAGGCCTTCACGATCGGCGCGCAGCGGCTGCCGGTGCCGCGCAACGCCGGCGAGCTGCTTGCCGGGCTGCGGCGCGCGCTGGCGCTGGCGCCGCGGCCGCTGCCGGAGCTGGGCAGCGTGCCGCTCGCCGGCGGCCTGGTCGGCTACACCTCCTACGACGTGGTGCGCTATTTCGAGCGCCTGCCCGAGCGCGCCGCGCGCCTGCCGCATGCGCCACCGCTGCTGCACTACGTGGCGCCGCAGTCGATGCTGGTGTTCGACCACCTGACGCGCGCGCTCGCGCTGCTGCATGCCGGTTCGGAGGCGGAGCACGCGGCGCTGCGCCGCGAGGTGGTCGCTGCACTGCGCGGGCCGATGCCGGCGCGACCGGGGCGCAGCGGCGGCTATCGCGAGCCGGCCTCGGCGCTCGGACGCGAGGCCTTCATCGCCGGGGTGCGACGCGCGCAGGAGTACATCGCCGCCGGCGATGTCTACCAGCTGGTGCTGTCGGCGCGCTTCTCGGGGCGCCACGATCTCGATCCCTTCCAGGCCTATCGCGCGCTGCGGCTCGTCAATCCCTCGCCCTACATGTACTACTGCGAATTCGGCGGGCTGACTGTGGTCGGCTCCTCGCCCGAGGCACTGGTCAGGCTCGCGGGAGAGCGCGCCGAGCTGCGGCCGATCGCCGGCACCCGGCCGCGATCCGGCGAGGCGGCCGCCGACGAGGCGCGTGCCGCTGAGCTGCTCGCCGATCCGAAGGAGAACGCCGAGCACGTCATGCTCGTCGATCTGGCGCGCAACGACCTGGGCCGCGTCGCCGAGGCGGGCAGCGTGCAGGTCGAGCCCTACCGCGCGATCGAGCGCTACAGCCACGTGATGCACATCGTCAGCGGCGTGCACGGCCACCTCGCACGTGGCCGCGACGCCTTCGACCTGTTCGGCGCCGCGTTCCCGGCCGGCACGCTGGTCGGCGCGCCCAAGGTGCGCGCGATGGAGATCATCGAGGAGCTCGAGCCGGTGCGTCGCGGGCTCTACGGCGGCACGGTCGGCTACTTCGGCGCGCGCGGCGACATGGACCAGGCGATCACGATCCGCACGCTCGTGTTCCACGGCGACGAATACAGCTACCAGGCCGGCGCCGGCATCGTCGCCGACAGCGTGCCCGAGAGGGAGCACGACGAGGTGCTCGCCAAGAGCGCGGCGGCGGTGCAGGCGCTGCGGCTTGCCGAGGAGGGACTGTGAGCACGCGCCTGCTGCTGATCGACAACTACGACTCCTTCACCTACAACCTGGTGCAGGCCTTCCTGGTGCTCGGCGCCGAGGTGCAGCGTGCATCGCAACGACGCGCTGACGGTCGAGGCGGCGCGCGAGTGGCGGCCCACGCACCTGTGCATCTCGCCGGGGCCGGGCACGCCGCAGCAGGCCGGCGTGTCGATGGCCATGATCCGCGCCTTCGCCGGCGAGATCCCGGTGCTCGGCGTCTGCCTCGGCCACCAGTCGATCGCCGAGGTCTTCGGCGGCCGCGTGGTGCGCGCGCCGCGCCTGATGCACGGCAAGACCTCGGTCATCGAGCACGACGGGCGCGGCGTGTTCGCGGGCCTGCCGCAATCCCTGCGAGGTGGGTCGCTACCACTCGCTGATCGCGGAGCCGCAATCGCTGCCGCCGGAGCTGCAGGTCACGGCGCGCACCGCCGAGGGCGAGATCATGGGGCTGCGGCACGCGACGCTGATCGTCGAGGGCGTGCAGTTCCATCCCGAGAGCGTGCTGACGCCGCTCGGGCCCGCGCTGATGAGGAATTTCCTGGCCGCCAGCGGTGGCCGTGCCGCCAGCGCGGCGGCCGAGCGGGGCCGCGGGCAATGAGCGCAAGGCTGCGCGCGCTGCTCGACCAGCTGCTCGACGGCTTCGACCTCGACGAGCCGACGGCCGGCGAATTGCTCGCGGCCCTGACCGCGCCGGGTGTCGATCCGGCGCCTGGCCGGTGCGCTGCTCGCGGCACTGCGCGCCAAGGGCGTGACCGCCGAGGAAGTGCGCGGACTTCGCCGCGTCGATGCGCGCGCTCGCGCGCAAGCCGCGGCTGCCCGCGCCGCTGCGCGCCGTCGACATCGTCGGCACCGGCGGCGACGCGTCGGGGAGCCTGAACCTGTCGACCGGCGCGGCGCTGCTGGCGGCGGCGGCCGGCGTGCCGGTCGTCAAGCACGGCAACCGCTCGGTTTCGAGCCGCGCCGGCAGCGCCGACGTGCTCGAGGCCCTGGGCCTGCCGGTCCCGCTGGACGAGCAGCGCGCCGGGGACTGTTTCGCGGCCACCGGCTTCACCTTCCTGTTCGCGCCGCATTACCACCCGGCCATGAAGAAGATCGCGCCGGTGCGCGCGGCGCTCGGCGTGCGCACGGTGTTCAACATCCTCGGGCCGCTGACCAATCCGGCCGCGCCGCCGTTCCACGTGATCGGCGCCTTCGATCTGCCCACGGCCGGGCTGATGGCGGAGACGCTTGCGGGCATGGCCGTCGAGCGCGCGTTCGTCGTCCACGGCGCCGCCGGCTGGGACGAGCCGACGCCGATCGGCCCCTTCGACCTGTACGACGTGCGCGCCGGCGCCGTGCGGCACGAGCGCCGCGAGGCCGGCGACTACGGGCTCGCGACCTGCGCGGCCGGCGAGCTCGCGGGCGGCGACGCCGTCCACAATGCCGGGCGCTGCGGCGCGTGTTCGTGGAGCGCGAGCCCGGGCCGCACCGCGATGCGCTGTTGCTCGGGGCGGCGCTGGCGCTCGAGGTCTGCCGGCCTCGAGCCGGAACCGCGCACGGCAGTGGCCCGGCGGCGCGCGCGATCGATTCGGGCGCGGCGGCGGATTGGCTGGCTAAACTGGCGCGGTTTCCCGCCGGGGCTTGAACAAGCCCCGGACCAACGTGTGAGGAAGGTGCATGGTGCTTGAATCCGGCGAGCAGGGTGATTTCCTCGCGGCCATGGCCGCGAGCAGCCACAAGCGCCTGGCCGCCGCGCGCACGAAGCTGGCCGAGGCCGAGCTCATGGCCCGCGCCGGCGACAGCGCAGCGCCGCCGCGGCTGCAACTGTCGGTGCGGCGCTTCGACCTGATCGCCGAGGTGAAGTTCCGCTCGCCCGCCGCCGGCAAGCTGCGCAAGGGTGGCGAGGGCAACGTGGCCGCGCGCGTCGCCGGCTACGCCGACGCCGGCGCCGCCTGCGTGTCGGTGCTGACCGAGCCCACGCGCTTCGACGGTTCGATGGAGCACCTGCAGGCCGCGGTGCACGCGCTCGCGGGCCGGATACCGGCGATGCGCAAGGACTTCCTCGTCGATCCCTATCAGGTCGCGGAGGCGCGGCTCGCGGGCGCCGGCGGCGTGCTGCTGATCCTGCGCATGCTGGACGAGGCGGCCGCCGCAGCCATGCTGGAGTGCGCCGCGAAGCTGCGGCTGTTCGTGCTGCTCGAGTGCTTCGACGCGGCCGACATCGAGCGCGCGGCGGCGCTCGCCACGCGCTACGCCGTCCGCGACGCAGCTGCTGGTCGGCGTCAACTGCCGCGACCTGACGACGCTCGAGGTGGCGGCGCCGCGGCTCGAGGAGCTCGTGCGGCTGCTGCCCGACGCCGTGCCGCGGGTCGCCGAGAGCGGCGTGACCACTGCGGCGGATGCGGGCCGCGTCGCGATCGGGCTACGACGTGGCGCTGGTCGGCAGCGCACTGATGAGCGCGCTCGAGCCGCTGCCGCTGGTGCGGGCGATGCTGTCCGCCGGGCGCAACGAGCGCGCGCGGCGTTCGTGAGCGCCATCGCATGAGTGGTTGGATCAAGATCTGCGGCCTGACCAGCGCCGCGGGCGTCGCCGCCGCCGCGGCGGCCGGCGCCGACGCGATCGGCTTCGTGCTGGCAACCTCGGTGCGGCGCGTCTCGGCGCAGCGGGCCGCCGAGCTGGCGCACGGCGTGCGCCGCCAGCTCAGCTGCGTCGCCGTCATGCAGCACCCCGGGCAAGGCGAGGTGGACGAAGTCGTGCGCGAGCTGCGGCCCGACATGCTGCAGACCGAGCTCGAGGATTTCCCGGCGCTGCACCTGCCGCAGCGCATGGCGCGGCTGCCGGTGGCGCGCACGCCGCGCGAGCCGGCCGGAGGCTGGCCCGCGCGGCTGCTGTTCGAGGGTGCGCGCAGCGGCAGCGGCGAGAGCGCCGACTGGTCGCAGGCGGCCGCGCTCGCGAAGCAGACGCGCCTGGTGCTGGCGGGCGGATTGCACGCGGGCAACGTCGGCGAGGCGATCCGGACCGTGCGGCCCTTCGGCGTCGACGTCTCGAGCGGCGTCGAGTCGCGGCCGGGCGAAAAGAGCGAGGAGAAGATCCTCGCGTTCGTGCGCGCCGCGCGCGCGGCCTTCGCGGAGCTCGATTCATGAAGCCGGGACAAGGTGCCGCTGGGGGGCCCGCCGCGCTCGCTGCGCCCGACGCGGCCACGCGTGCGCGCCTGCTGGCGCAGCTGATCGCGGGCGAATTCCCGGACGCACACGGGCGCTTCGGCCCCTTCGGCGGGCGCTACGTGCCCGAGACACTGGTGCCTGCCCACGAGCGGCTCGAGCAGGGAGTGCGGCGTTGGCTGCCGGACGCCGGATTCCAGCGCGAGCTGCAGCGCGAGCTCGGCAGCTGGGCGGGGCGGCCGACGGCGCTGAGCCGCGCGCCGCGGCTCTCGCAGCGCTGGGGCGCCGAGGTCTGGCTCAAGCGCGAGGACCTCGCGCACACCGGCGCGCACAAGATCAACAACGCGCTCGGCCAGGCGCTGCTGGCGCAGCGCCTCGGCGCGCGCCGCATCGTCGCCGAGACCGGCGCCGGGCAGCACGGCGTCGCCAGCGCCGCGGCCTGCGCGCGCCTCGGCCTGCCCTGCACCGTGTACATGGGCGCGGTCGACATGGAGCGGCAGGCGCCCAACGTCGGCCGCATGCGCCTGCTCGGCGCCACGGTCGTCCGCGTCACGAGCGGCGACCGCACGCTGCGCGCGGCGATCGACGAGGCGATGCGCGACTGGGTGGTCGACCCGGAGGGCAGTTATTACCTGCTCGGCTCGGCGGTCGGCGCGCATCCGTATCCGTACCTGGTGCGCGAATTGCAGAGCGTGATCGGCCGCGAGGCGCGCGCGCAGTTCGAGCAGCAAGCCGGCGGCCTGCCCGACGCCGTGATCGCCTGCGTCGGCGGTGGCTCGAATGCCATCGGCCTGTTCCACCCCTTCGTCGCCGACGCGGGCGTCGCGATCATCGGCGTCGAGGCCGGCGGCCGCGGCGCCGGGCTCGGCGATAACGCCGCGACGCTGAGCTACGGGCGCCCCGGCGTGCTGCACGGAAGCTATTCGATGCTGCTGCAGGATGCCGACGGCCAGATCCAGGAGACGCAGTCGGTGTCGGCCGGGCTCGACTACCCGGGCGTCGGCCCGGAGCATGCATTCCTGCAGTACTGCGGGCGCGTGAGCTACGAGGCGGCGAGCGACGCCGAGGCGCTGGCCGCGGTGCGCGAGTGCTGCGAGTGCGAGGGCATCCTGCCGGCGATCGAGAGCGCGCACGCGCTGGCCGGCGCGCGGCGCTGGGCGCAGCAGCACGCGGGCGGGCGCATCGTCGTGGGCCTGTCCGGGCGCGGCGACAAGGACATGTCGACGCTGATGACGCTGCTGCCGGAGGCGGCGAGCGCGGGCGCAGGCTGATGCGGCCGCACGAGCGCATAGCCGCCGCGATCCGCGGCGCCGCAGGCGGCGCCGGCGACGGACCGGCGCTGGTCGCCTTCATGACGGCCGGTTACCCGCGCCGCGAGCGCTTTCGCGCCGACCTCGCCGAGGTGGCCGCCGGCGCCGACGTGGTCGAGATCGGCGTGCCCTTCAGCGACCCGATGGCGGACGGCATGACGATCCAGCGCTCGAGCCGCGTCGCGCTCGAGCAGGGCGTGACTCTGCAGTGGATCCTCGACGAGCTGGCCGCGCTCGCGCCGATGCGCACGCCGCTGCTGCTGATGAGCTACCTGAACCCGCTGCTCAACTACGGCTACGACCGGCTCGCCGCGGTGAGCGCGGCGGCCGGCGTCTGCGGCTTCATCGTGCCCGACCTGCCGTTCGACGAGAGCGAGCCGCTGCGCGCCGCACTGGCGCCGCACGGGCTCGCGCTGGTGCAGATGGTCACGCCGGTCACGCCGCCGGAGCGGTGCGCGCGGCTGTGCGCGGCGAGCCAGGGCTTCGTTTACGCCGTGACCATGACCGGTACCACCGGCGCCAGCGGGGCGCTGCCCGCGCAGTTGCGCGGCTACCTGGAACAGGTGCGCGCGGCCTCGCCGGTGCCAGTGTGCGCAGGCTTCGGCATCCGCACGCGCGCCCAGGTCGAGGGACTGCGCGGCGTCGTCGACGGCGTCGTGATCGGTTCGGCCCTGGTCGAGGTGCTCGAGCGCGGTGAGCCGGCGCGGAACTTCCTGGCCGCGCTGCGCGCCGGCGCGGCCGCTACGGGGTGAGCCGGCCGCCGCCCGCACCGGGTTCGCCGCCGCGCCTGGCGCTGATGCTGGCGCTGCTGGCGATGCTGAGCTCGTACAGCGTCGATGCCTTCTTCCCGTCGCTGCGGGCCATAGCGCGCGACTTCGGCGTCGAGCCCTGGCAGAGCCAGCAGCTGCTTACGGTCTACCTCGTGCCGCACGCCTGCATGGCGCTGCTGCACGGCGCGCTGTCGGATGCCTGGGGGCGGCGGCGCGTGTTGCTCACGGGGCTGCTGCTGTACGTGGCCGCGACCATGGGCTGCGCCCTGGCAACCAGCTTCGGCATGCTGCTGGCCATGCGCGCGCTGCAGGGCATGGTCGTGGGAGTGAGCGTGGTCGTCGGCCGCGCGATCGTGCGCGACTGCTACTCGGGCGCGCAGGCGCAGCGCGTCATGAGCGCGATTTCGATCACTTTCAGCCTCGGGCCGGCGGTGGGTCCGACCGTGGGCGGCTGGCTGGAGGTGAGCCTGGGCTGGCGCGCCGTGTTCACGACCATGGCGCTGGCCGCGGCGCTGCTGGCGCTCATGGTGGTACGGCGCCTGCCCGAGACGCTGCCACGCGCGCAACGCGTGCCCGCGCACCCGGTGCGCATCGCCTCGAACATCGCGCGCGTGTGCAGCCACCGCGAGTTCCTGCTGCTCGCCGCGGGCAGCAGCCTGATCTGGCTGGTGCCGCAGCTGTGGGTGGGTGCGGCGCCGTGGGTGATCCTCGACCACTGGCACAGCAGCGAGACCGGCTTCGCGCTGCTGATGTTCCCGATCATCCTCGGCTACATGCTGGGCGCGTTCGTCTCCGGGCGCCTCGCCGGGCGCTGGGCGGCCGAGCGCCAGGCCAGCACGGGCTACGTGCTGCTGACCGGCGCCGCGGCGCTCATGCTGCTGCTGCAGCTCGCCGTGCCCGGCCTGCCCGTGCTGGCGCAGCAGGCGCTGCTGGTGCTGATGACCCTCGGGCTGCAGATGATGTACCCGGTGGCCATGCTGCGCGTGCTCGACCTGTTCCCGGATACGCGCGGCGCCGCGGCCTCGGCGCTGTCGGGATTCGCGATTATGTGCAGCGCGGTCGGCATGGGGCTGGTCTCGCCCTGGCTCGCCAGCTCGTTGCGGTGGCTCTCCGCCGGGGCCTTTCTGTGCGCGGCGATCAGCCTGCCGCTGTGGTGGCAGCTGCGCGCGCGCACCCAGGTGACGCCATCGGGCTGAGCCGCCCGCGGCGGGCTCCGGTCGGCTAACCGCGCCGGTGCAGCCATGCCACCACGGCCAGCACGACGCCCACGGCTATCGAGAGGGTGCCGGGCCATTGCGGGCTGAGCGGCAGGCCCAGCCACAACACTCCGCCGGGGATCAGCGCCGCGCTGGTGATGAGCAGGTCGCGCCGGTCGTTGTCCGGCCTCGTTGGAACGGTTGCTGCCGGCGCGGTCGTGCCGCCGGCACCCGGCGCCGCGACCGAGGCCGGCGTCGCGGCCGCCTCCTCGGCGCGCTCGATCGCGGCGCGCGCCAGCGCCGGCAGGGCCTTCACGACCTCGAGCACGTCGGGCAGGCCGCGGCGCAGTTCGCGCAGCAGCGCGCGCGGGCCGACGCGCTCGCGCTTCCAGGCGCGCAGCACCGGCGCGGCCGTGTTCCAGATGTCGAGGTCCGGGTACAGCTGGCGCCCGAGTCCCTCGACGTTGAGCAGCGTCTTCTGCAGCAGGATCAGCTGCGGCTGGATCTGCCCGTCGAAGCGCCGCAGCGCCTCGAACAGCCGCAGCAGCACGGCGCCGAAGGAGATCTCGCTTCAGCGGGCGGTCGAAGATCGGCTCGCAGATCGTGCGCACCGCGGACTCCAGCTCGTCGACGCGCGTGGCCGGCGGCACCCAGCCGGCTTCGCAGGTGCAGCTCGGCGACGCGCCGGTAGTCGCGGTCGAAGACCGCGAGGAAGTTCTCGGCGAGGTAGCGCTGGTCGCGCGCCTCGAGCGTGCCGACGATGCCGAAGTCGACCGCCGCGTAGCGCGGCTGCTTCGGGTCGTCGACGAGCACGAAGATGTTGCCCGGGTGCATGTCGGCGTGGAAGAAGTTGTGGCGGAACACCTGGGTGAAGAAGATCTCGACGCCGTTCTCGGCCAGGCGCTGGATGTCGGTGCCGCGCGCGCGCAGCGTCGCCGAGGTCGCTGATCGGCACGCCGTGGATGCGCTCCATGACCATGACGTCGGCGCGGCACAGCTCCCAGTGCACCTCCGGCACGTACAGCAGCGTCGAGCCGGCGAAATTGCGCTTCAGCTGCGCGGCGTTGGCCGCCTCGCGCATCAGGTCGAGCTCGTCGAGGATGGTCTTGTCGTATTCGCGCACCACCTCGATCGGCCGCAGGCGCCGCGCCTCGCGGCCAGTAGCGCTCCGCGAGCCGGCCAGCGCGTACAGCACCTCGAGGTCGCGCGCGATCAGCTCGCGCATGCCCGGGCGCAGCACCTTGACGACGACCTCGCGGCCGTCGAGCAGCCGCGCCACGTGCACCTGCGCGATCGAGGCCGCGGCCAGCGGCTCTCGTCGAAGCTGCGCGAACAGCTCCGCGAGCGGCCGGCCGTAGCGCCGCCTCGACGGCTGGCGCGCGCCTGCGTGCCCGGGAAGGGCGGCACCCGGTCCTGCAGCTTCGCCAGCTCGTCGGCGATGTCCGCGGCAGCAGGTCGCGGCGCGTGGACACCGCCTGGCCGAACTTGACGAAGATCGGCCCCAGCTCCTCGAGCGCGAGCCGCAGCCGCTCGCCGCGCGTGCTGCCGCGGCGGCGCTCGAACCAGGTCCAGGGCGAGAGGAAGAACAGGAAGCGCAGCGGCCGGTACAGGTGCGTCGCGCGCACGAAGTCGTCGAGCCCGTGGCGCACCAGCACGCGCTGGATCTCGAGCAGCCGCGCGGCGACGCGCGGCTGTCATGCGCCGTCCCGCGGCCGGCGCGAGCGTGGCGAGGCGCTCTGCCAGCGCGGCGGTGCGCCGCTCGGCGTCGGCCAGCCGGGCGCGCAGCGCGTCGACGCCGCCGAGGAACTCCTCGACCTCCGCACGCGGCACCAGGTCGCGGCTCTCGTGGGCCAGGTACTCGGCGACGTTGCGCGCCAGCGATTCGCCGGCGTCGCGGCCCCAGCGGCCGAGCAGCCGCAGCCCGCGCGCGGCGAAGTGCGCCGGCACGCGACCGACGAGGCCGCCGAGCGCCTCCTCGAGGTCCGGGCGCAGCAGCCGCGCAGCTCCTGGAATTGCTGCGCGAGCTCTGCGTCGCCGCTCGAGGCTGGCGGCGCCGCGCGCCACGACCGCGCGCGCGTCGGCGCCCGCCATCGCCAGCAGCGCCAGCGGGCTGCCCGTCAGCGTAGCGTCCGCGGAGGCGGTCGCGTCGGCGGCGGGCCCGACCTCGAGCCGGCCGCCCGTGGCGCAGACTTCGAAGCTCGCCGGGATCCCACGCACGTCGATCCTGAGCCGCCGGCCCTCGAGTCCGGCGCACAGCTCGCGCGCGCGCGGCGAGCGCTCGAGCGAGCGCGCGAGCAGGCGATTGAGCGAGGCGGCCAGCACTGTCAGGCCTGGCAGCGGTAGCCGCGGTGCACGGCGACGATGCCGCCCATCAGGTTGTGGTAGCGGCAGTCCTCGAGCCCGGCCGCGCGCATCATCGCCAGCAGCGTCTTCCTGGTCGGGATGACATGCGGATCGATTCGGCGAGGTAGCGATAGCTGTCCTCGTCGCCGGCCACGACGCGGCCGAGCAGCGGCAGCACCTTGAAGGAATAGGCGTCGTAGACAGTCTCGAGCGTCGGGGCGGCGGGCTTGGAGAACTCCAGCACCAGCAGCTGTCCGCCAGGGCTTGAGCACGCGACGCATCGAGGCCAGCGCGCGCGCCTTGTCGGTCACGTTGCGCAGGCCAAAGCCGATCGTCACGCAGTCGAAGCTCTCGTCCGCGAACGGCAGGCGCTCGGCGTTGGCCTGCACGCACAGCACGTTGCCGACGAGGCCGTCGTCGATGAGCCGGTCGCGGCCCGCCTCGAGCATCGCTGCGTTGATGTCGGTCAGCACCACGAGCCCCGACTGGCCGACCTGGCGCGCCAGGCCCGCGGCGAGGTCGCCGGTGCCGCCGGCCACGTCGAGCGCTCGCTCGCCGGGCGCAGGCCCGTCAGCGCCAGCGTGAAGCGCTTCCAGAGGCGGTGCGCGCCGGCAGACATCAGGTCGTTCATCAGGTCGTAGCGGCTGGCGACGGAGTCGAATACCGCGCGCACGCGCTGCGCTTTTTCTTCTTTGCGCACCGTCGCGTAGCCGAAGTCAGTGGTCTGGGGATCGATCGGATTCACGGGTGGAATTTCAATGCGCTGCAATAATAAAACTATTTGCCCTGGCCCGTATCATTTTGCCGGCAGTCGTCTAGAATTCCGACCCGGTTGGCAACCCAAAAGGTCCAATCAGTGGGGGTCTTGTTTGAGAACTGGCCGGGCATTGCCCGGCCTTTCTTTGTGGCTGCTTATGGTGACCCCACACTCCGCGTGATGCCCGCCTGTTCCAGCCGCCGCAAGTACCTGAGCCACCGCGCATCCTGCTCCGAGCCAAGCTCGTACAGGTATTTCCAGGTGTACAGCCCGGTGTCGTGGCCGTCGTCGAACAGCAGGCGGACGGCGTAATGCCCGATTGGCTCCACGGTCTTGATGCCCACTTCCTCCTTGCCCGACACCAGCACGCCGCCGCCGGCGCCGTGGCCCTGTACCTCCGCGGAGGGCGAGTGCACGCGCAGGTACTCGGCCGGCAGCTCGAAACGGGCACCGTCGGCGAACTCGACCTCGAGCAGGCGCGACCGGGTGCGCAGGCGGATCGACGTTGGGGCAGGTACACTCATCGCACGCGCTCGCCTAAACCCTGGCCTTTTGCTATACAAACAGACCCGTGAACCCTACTGATACCTCGCATCCCGACTATTATCATCGCGTCGTCGACTGCCAGTGGGCCTGCCCGGCCCACACCGACGTGCCGGAATACATCCGCCTGATCGCCCAGGGCCGCTTCACCGACGCCTACCTGGTCAACCGCGAGTCCAACGTCTTCCCGGGCATCCTCGGCCGCGTCTGCGACCGCCCCTGCGAGCCCGCCTGCCGCCGCGGCCGCGTCGAGGAGAAGCCGGTCGCGATCTGCCGCCTGAAGCGCGTCGCCGCCGACCACCGCGACGACCTGACCGGCCGGCTGCCGCGCGCGCCGGAGCAGAGGAACGGCAAGCGCGTCGCCTGCATCGGCGCGGGGCCGGCGTCGCTCACGGTCGCCAACGATCTGGTGCCGCTCGGCTACGAGGTCACGATCTTCGAGCAGCTCGGCGACGCCCGGCGGCCTCATGCGCACCAACATCCCCTCGTTCCGCCTGCCGCAGACGGTGCTCGACGAGGAGATCGGCATGATCCTCGACATGGGCGCCGACCTGCGGCTCGACACGCCGGTCACGAGCATGCGCGAGCTGCTGCGACGAACAGGGCTTCGACGCGGTGTTCGTCGGCTCCGGCGCGCCCAAGGGCAAGGAGCTGGAGCTGCCGGGCCGCCACGACACCGACCGCATCCACATCGGCATCGACTGGCTCGAGTCGGTCGCCTTCGGCCACATCGACAAGATCGGCGAGCGCGTGCTGATCATCGGCGTCGGCAACACCGCGATGGACTGCTGCCGCACCTCGCTGCGCCTCGGCGCCAAGAGCGTGAAGGTCATGGCGCGCAAGCCGCGCGGCTTCTTCAAGGCCTCCGACTGGGAGCTCGAGGACGCCGAGGACGAGAACGTCGAGATCGTCGTCAACCACTCGCCGAAGGCCTTCGTGATCGAGAACGGCAAGCTCACCGGCATGCTGTTCGACAAGATGGAATACGAGCTCGAGGACGGCCGCATCACCGCCGAGCGCGTGCTCGGCGAAGAACTGCTTCCCTGCGACGACGTGATCCTCGCCATCGGCCAGGAGAACGCCTTCCCGTGGATCGAGCGCGACCTCGGCATCGAGTTCGACAAGTGGAACGTGCCGAAGGTCGACGCCAGCCACCTTCCAGTCGACGCGCCCGGGCGTGTTCTTCGGCGGCGACGCCGCCTTCGGCCCCAAGAACATCATCTGGGCGGTCGAGCACGGCCACCAGGCCGCGATCTCGATCCACCAGTATCTGCCAGGGCAAGCCGCTGGACCGAGCGGCCGGCGCGCGGCGTGAAGCTCGGCAGCCGCAAGATGGGCATGCACGAGTGGGCCTACAGCAACGACTACAACGCCGCCGAGCGCCGGCTGGTGCCGCACGTCTCGCTCAAGGAGCGCTTCAAGAAGATCAACATCGAGGTCGAGCTCGGCTTCACGCGCCGAGCAGGCGGCGCAGGAAGTGCAGCGCTGCCTCAACTGCGACGTGCAGACGGTGTTCGACGCGAAGCTGTGCATCGAGTGCGACGCCTGCATCGACATCTGCCCGGTCGACTGCCTGACGATCACGCCGAACGGCACCGAGGCCGAGCTGCGCACGCGCCTGAAGGCGCCGGCCAAGAATCGCGACGCAGGCGCTGTACGTGTCCGCGCGCGCTGCCGCAGACCGCGCGCGTCATGGTCAAGGACGAGGACCTCTGCGTGCACTGCGGCCTGTGCGCCGAGCGCTGCCCGACGGCCGCCTGGGACATGCAGAAGTCGACGATCCATTGGCCCCACGCCGGACGACGGTGAACCCGCATGCCAGCTACGCAGCGCCAAACCGCGTCAACGATTTCGTCATCAAGATCGCCAACGTCAACGGCACCGGCTCGGCCAGCGCCAACTCGCTGCTCATGAAGGCGATCTTCCGCAGCGGCGTGCCGGTGATCGGCAAGAACTACTTCCCGTCGAACATCCAGGGGCTGCCGACCTGGTACGAGATCCGCGTCACCCGCGACGGCCACCTGCGCCGCGCCGCGGCGCGGTCGACATCATGGTGGCGATGAACGCCGAGACCTACGCGCGCGACGTGCAGGAGGTCGCGCTCCGGCGGCTACCTCATCTACGACTCCACCTGGCCGCGCGCCGGCGCTGCTGCAGCGCGACGACATCACGGTGCTCGGCGTGCCGCTCGCGCAGCTGTGCAACGAGAACTTCAACGGCGTGCGCAACCGCATCCTGATGAAGAACATCTGCTACGCGGGCGTGCTGGCGGCGCTGCTCGACCTCGACCTCGGGCGTCATCCGCGACGCTGCTGGCCGAGACCTACGCCAAGAAGCCGCAAGCTGCGTCGACACCAACATGAAGGCGATCCAGCTCGGCTACGACTACGCGCAGCGAGCACTTCACCTGCCCGCTGCCGCTGCGCGTCGAGCAGCTCGACAAGACCGCGCGGCCACATCATGATCGACGGCAACACCGCCGCGGCGCTGGGCTGCGTGTACGCCGGCGCCACGGTCGGCGCCTGGTATCCGATCACGCCCGTCGACCTCGCTGATGGACGCCTTCAAGGGCTTCTGCGACCGCTGCGCGTCGATCCGGCGACCGGCCGCAAGAACTTCGCTGGTGATCCAGGCCGAGGACGAGCTGGCCGCGATCGGCATGGTGATCGGCGCCATCGTGGAACGGCGCGCGCGCCTTCACCGCCGACCAGCGGGCCCGGGCATCTCGCTGATGAACGAGTTCCTCGGGCTCGCCTACTACGCCGAGGTGCCGGCGGTGGTCTTCGACGTGCAGCGCGTCGGACCCTCCACCGGCATGCCGACGCGCACCCAGCAGTGCGACATCATTCGGCTGCGCCTACGCCTCGCACGGCGACACGCGCCACGTGTGCCTGTTCCCGGCCAACCCGGAGGAATGCTTCTACATGTCGCGCCGCAGGCCTTCGATCTGGCCGAGCGCCTGCAGACGCCGGTGTTCGTGCTGTCCGACCTCGACATCGGCATGAACGACTGGATGTGCCGCGACCTCAAGTGGGACGACGCCTACGTGCCCGATCGCGGCAAGGTGCTCGACGAGGAGCAGCTCGACGAAGCTCGAGAAGTTCTAGCGCTACGTCGACCACGACGGCGACGGCATCCCCTACCGCACCCTCCCGGGCGTGCAGCCCCAAGGGCGCGTACTTCACGCGCGGCTCCGGCCACAACCAGTACGGCGCCTACACCGAGGACTCGGCCGAGTACCAGGTGGTGCTCGACCGGCTGCGCAAGAAGTGGATCACGGCCGCGACGCCTGGTGCCGCAGCGCGGTGATCGAGTCGCCGGCGGGCAGCGAGCTCGGCATCGTCACGCTCGGCAGCTGCGACGGCGCCGTCCGCGAGGCGCATCGACGCGCCTCGGCCGCGCAGGGCGTGCACGCTCGACTACATGCGCGTGCGCGGCTTCCCGTTCGGCGAGGAGGTCGAGCACTTCCTCGCCGCGCACCAGCTGCAATGTTCGTCGTCGAGCAGAATCGCGACGCGCAGCTGCGCGCGCTGCTGACGCTCGAGACCGGCGTCGCGAAGAGCCAAGCTGCGCTCGATCCTGCACTACAACGGCATGCCGCTGTCCGCCGACTTCATCGTCGACGGCGTCATGGCCGAGGTGCAGGACGACGCCGCGCCCGACGGCGCAACTGGTGCGCAAATGAGCTTCATGGCCAAACCCAAGGTCGCCCATCCCGTCGCTGCCGAAGAACGCGCTCGGCCTCACGCGCCGCGACTACGAGGGCGCGCATGTCGACGCTGTGCGCCGGCTGCGGCCACGACTCGATCACGGCCGCGATCGTCGAGGCCTGCTGGGGCCTGTCGATGCGAGCCGCAGCAGCTGGTCAAGCTCTCCGGCATCGGCTGCTCCTCGAAGACCACCGCCTACTTCGTCAGCGGCGCGCACGGCTTCAACTCCGTGCACGGCCGCATGCCCTCGATCGCCACCGGCGCCAACGCCGCCAACCGCAAGCTGCACTACATCGGCGTCTCCGGCGACGGCGACACGCTGTCGATCGGCCTCGGCCAGTTCTGCCACGCGATCCGCCGCAACCTCAACATGCTGTACATCATCGAGAACAACGGCGTCTACGGGCTCACCAAGGGCCAGTTCTCGGCCTCGGCCGACATCGGCACCAAGGCCAAGAAGGGCGAGGCCAACCAGCAGCCGCCGATCGACCCGGTGCTGCTGGCGCTGACGCTCGGCGCCACCTTCGTCGCGCGCAGCTTCTCGGGCGACAAGGCGCAGCTGGTGCCGCTGATCCAGGCGGGCATGCATGCACCAGGGCTTCGCGCTCATCGACGTGCTCTCGCCCTGCGTGACCTTCAACGACCACGAGGGCTCGACCAAGAGCTACGCCTACACGCGCGAGCACTACGAGCCGGGTCGTGCACGCCGACTTCGTGCCGCCGGCGCCGCGAGATCAGCGGCAGACTACGCGCGAGGGCGAGAGCGCTGCCGGTGACGATGCACGACGGCAGCCGCATCGTGCTGCGCAAGCTCGATCCGGCCTACGACCCCACCGATCGCAGCGCGGCGCTGGCGCACATCCACGAGCGGCTGCAGGCGCAGGAATACCTGACCGGGCTGCTGCACATTGAGCCCGCGCAGCCCGAGTTCCACGAGCTCAATGTCACGCCCGACGAGCCGCTGAACGCGATGCCCTACGCGCGGCTCAATC
This sequence comes from uncultured Gammaproteobacteria bacterium, assembly GCA_963778855.1. Lineage (GTDB taxonomy): Bacteria > Pseudomonadota > Gammaproteobacteria > Steroidobacterales > Steroidobacteraceae > FEN-1191. The sequence goes on from CAVZWC010000004.1 coordinate 125,217, forward strand.
CGGGCGCGGCGGCGCTGGCGAAGACCCTGGCGCGCTTCCGCTGACGTTTGCGCCACGGCGCGCGAATCTCTAGACTCGGCGCCCTTCGTCAGCAGCTGGAGAAGCTTAAGTGGGCAAGGGTGATCGCAAGACGCGTCGCGGCAAGATCTACGCCGGTTCCTTTGGCAAGTCGCGCCCCAAGGATCCGGCCAAGCGCAAGGCGGCGGCGAAGCGGACGCGAAGGTAGCCGCGATCCCGCGCCGGGCGCGACTTCAGGCCGCGCGCCGCTTCAGGCCGGGCGCTTGAGCGACAGCCGGCTCTGGGTGCGGCCGGGGTCGTCCGCCGCCAGGTCCTGGGAGTGGCCGCCGCGCCGGATCAGCGCGGCGAACTCCGCCGCCGGCATCGGCTTGCTGTAGTGGTAGCCCTGGTACTGGTCGCAGCCCAGCATCTGCAGGAACTCCAGCTGTTCCGGCGTCTCGACGCCCTCGGCGATGACCTTGAGCTTGAGCGTGTGGCCGAGTGAGACGATCGCGCTGACGATCGAGGCGTCGTCGTTGCTCGAGGTCACGTCGCTGATGAAGGTGCGGTCGATCTTGAGCTTGTCGATCGGGAAGCGCTGCAGGTAGCTCATGCTCGAGTAGCCGGTGCCGAAGTCGTCCACCGACACCAGCACGCCCATCTCGCTGAGCTTGCGCAGGATGCTGACCGACTCCTCCGGATCGCTCATGAGCGCGCTCTCGGTGATCTCGACCTCGAGGAAGGCCGGGTCGAGGCGGTATTCCTCCAGCGCCTGGCGGATCGTCGCCAGCAGCGTGCCGTTGCGGAACTGGAACGCCGACAGGTTGACGGCCACGCGTGTGGGCGTGAGGCCCTCGTCCTGCCAGGCACGGGCCTGGCGGCAGGCCTCGCGTATCACCCAGTTGCCGATGGACTCGATCAGGCCGCATTCCTCGGCCAGCGGGATGAAGACCGCCGGCGCGACCGGGCCGCGCTCGGGGTGCAGCCAGCGGATCAGGGCCTCGGCGCCACGCACCAGGCCGCTCTGGGCGTCGACCTTGGGCTGGTAGTGGAGCACGAACTGGCCGCGCGCGAGCGCGTGGTGCAGGTCGCTCTCGAGCTTGCCGCGGTCCTGGGTGGCGGCATCCATGCCGGGCGTGAAGAACTGCACGTCGTTGCGGCCCTGCTGCTTGACGCAGTACATCGCCGCGTCGGCGTGCGCCATGAGCGCCTCGACGCTGCTGCCGTCCTGCGGATAGAGCGCGATGCCGATGCTGGCGGAAGTGTGGATCTCCTGCTCACCGATGCGCAGCGGCTGGTGCAGGACCGCGAGCGCGCGCTGCGCCACCGCCTGCGCGTCCGTCGGCTGCGCCAGGTTGTCGATGATCATGACGAACTCGTCGCCGCCGAGGCGCACTACGGTGTCGATGCTGCGTGCAACGCCCTGCAGGCGGGCGGCGACCTCCTTGAGCAGGGTGTCGCCGGCGCCGTGGCCGAAGGAGTCGTTGACCACCTTGAAGCGGTCGAGGTCGAAGACCGCGACCGCGAAGCTGTGGCCGTCGCGCGCGGCGTGGGCGATCGCCTGCGACAGCCGGTCCTCGAGCAGGATGCGGTTCGGCAGGCCGGTGAGCGCGTCGTGGGTGGCGAGGTGGCGCAGCTGGCGGTTGGCGGCCTCGAGCCCGCGGGTGCGATCCTCGACCACGCGCTCCAGGCTCTCGACGTGGCGCCGCAGCGTCAGCTCGTTCTGCCACTTGCGCGTCAGCGCGCTCGCGCACTGCATGACCTCGATCGGCTCGAAGGGCTTCTTGACGACCAGCAGCTTGTCGGAGTGGTCGAGGCGCGCGACCACTTCGGTCCAGTCGTAGTCGGAGTGCGCCGAGCAGATCACGACCTGCACGTTCGGGTCGATCGCCCACAGGCGCTGGATGGTCTCGAGGCCGTCCCATCCCGGCGGCATGCGCATGTCGACGAAGGCGAGCGCGTAAGGGTGCCCGGCCTCGAGCGCGCGCCGCGCCTGCTCGACGCCCTGCTGGCCCTGCAGCGCGGTGTCGACCTCGAAGCACTGGCGGGTGCTGGCCGCGACCGGCTCGCCGAGCAAGGCGCGCTCGGCCTCGAGCAGCGCCGACTCGGCGCCCTGCTCGGGGCCGAGGATCTTGACGAAGTCTTCGTGGATCGACGGGTTGTCGTCGATTACGAGCACGCGGCGGTTGCCGGCGTGGGAATTAGTGGCCATGGGATCTCTCGCTCGGTCGGGTTGGCAGTTCCAGTACGAAGGTCGCGCCGTGGCCGGCGCCCTGGCTCTCGACGCGCAGCGCGCCGCCGAGCTCGCGGGCCGCCAGCGCGCCGCTGTGCAGGCCGAAGCCGTGGCCGTTCTTTTTGGTCGTGAAGCCGTGGTTGAAGATCCGCGTCAGGTTCTCGGGCGGGATGCCGACGCCGTTGTCACTGACGGCGATGGCGACTCCGTCCTGGCGGCGGCTGACGCGCACGTTGATGCACTTGTCGCTGCGGCTCGTGGCCTGGCAGGCGTGCTTGGCGTTACGCAGCAGGTTGACGAGGATCTGCAGCACGCGGTGCTTGTCGACCGTGACCGGCGGCACCTCGGCGAAGTCCCGCTGCAGCCTGATCGACTGGCGCTCGAGCTCGTCGGCGTTCAGGCGCAGGCTCTCCTCGACCAGCTTGTGGACGTCGACGCTCTCGGCGACGCCCACGAGCCTGGAGTAGCTCTGCTGCATCGCCACGACCTCCTTGATGTGCTCGACGTTGGCGCGCAGGGCGTCGAGCTCCTGCAGCGTCTCGACGCGCTCGCCCGCCAGCTGCTTCGACAGCTGCTCGAGGTAGGCCGGCAGGTGCCGGCCGCGCTCGTCGGCGGCGATGAACTGGCCGAGGTCGTCGCGGTGCTCCTGCAGCAGCGCGGCCACGCGTTCGAGGCCGGCGGCCTTCGACCTGCGGATGCCGTCGGCCAGCAGGCTGGCCGAAACGTTGACGCTGTTGAGTACGTTGCCGACGTTGTGCAGCACGCTGGCGGCGACTTCGGCCATGCCGGCGAGGCGCGAGGCGTCGCGCAGCTGCTGTTGCAGCGCCGATTCGCGCTGCTCGGCGCCTACGCGCTCGGTGACGTCGAGATCGATGCCGACCAGGCGCGAGCCGCCGTCGGCGGAGTCGACCACCGCGGCGGCGAGCGATTCGATGTGGCGGACCGTGCCGTCGGGCAGCACCACCCGGTAGCGCGTGCGCAGCTGCTGGTGCGCGCGCAGTGCGGTCGACATGGCCTGGGCCGCGGCCGCGCGGTCTTCCGGGTGTATCAGCTCCAGCCAGCTGGCCAGCGTCGGCCTGAAGTCCGGCGCCGTCTGGCCATAGAGCTCGCTCATGGTCTCGCTCCACCAGACCTGCTCGGACTGGGCCTGCAATTCGTAGACGCCGGCGTGCGCCGCCTTGGTTGCGGCGCCGAAGCGAATCGACAGCCTCTCGAGCTCGGCACGGCGTGCGCGCTCGATGGCAGCGTCGGCCTCGATCTGCTGCTTGAGCCGGCGGCGCGTCAGCAGCACGAAGTACACCGTCAGCGCGCCGCTGACGAACAGCGCCGCGACCAGCAACCGCTGCTGCAACTTGGCCGAGTCGATGACCTCGCGCACCACGGCCTGGTCGCGGTTGACGAAGTTGGCGTCGATGGCCCGCGTCTGCTGGTCGGCCTGCAGGATCGTAGGGCGCAGCGGCATCAGCGCGTCGAGGCGCGCGCCGGCGTGGATCGAGCCCGCCAGCGAAGCGACCAGGGCCGGCGTGTTGCCGAGCACCGGGGTCTGGCCGAGCCGCGCCAGCCGCGCGAGCTGGTCGGCCGAGCCTTGCAGCGCCTCGGCGGACTGGCGGCTGAGGGTGCCGGAGTCGACCGCGTCGGTGACGCCGTTGATGAAGGTGCGGTAGCTGGCGCGCGCCTCGCTGGCCAGGTTGCGCAGCGGCCGCGATTCGGCGAGCGCGGTCGCGCGCCGCGCGTCGCCCAGCAGCTGGGCGAACAGCACCAGCGAAACCGGCAGGATCACGGCCAGGAACTGCAGGGCAATCAGGTTGTCGGTCGATCGTCGCATGGCTCTCGGGCTGCCTACGGCTTACCCGCGGACACTAACCGGATTGCAAGATTTACATAGTGCGCCGGCGCCGATAGTCAAATCGCCGCCGCGCCTGGCTGCGAAAACTGTGACCGGCGTCATGCGGCCGGCCGCCGGCCCGCAACGGAGGCGGCGCTAGAGGATGTACCGGCTCAGGTCCTCGTCGCGGGCGAGATTGCCGAGCTGCGCGTCGACGTAGGCGGCATCGACGCGCAGCGTGCCCCCGCGGCCGGCGCCGGCCTCGAACGAGATCGCCTCCAGGAGCCGCTCCATGACCGTGTGCAGCCGGCGCGCGCCGATGTTCTCGGTGCGTTCGTTGACCTGGTGGGCGAGTTCGGCGATGCGGCGCACGCCGTCGGCGCTGAACTCGAGCTGCACCTGCTCGGTGCCGAGCAGCGCGCGGTACTGGCTGGTCAGCGAGGCGTCGGGCTCGGTCAGGATGCGCTCGAAGTCCGCCGCCTTGAGCGCCTCGAGCTCGACGCGGATCGGGAACCGGCCCTGCAGCTCGGGGATCAGGTCGGAGGGCTTGGCCATGTGGAACGCGCCCGAGGCGATGAACAGCACGTGGTCGGTCTTGACCTGCCCGTACTTGGTGCTGACCGTGCAGCCCTCGACCAGCGGCAGCAGGTCGCGCTGCACGCCCTCGCGCGAGACGTCGGCGCCGATGGTCTCCTGGCGGCGGCAGATCTTGTCGAGCTCGTCGATGAAGACGATGCCGTTTTGCTCGGCGTTGGCCAGTGCCCGGACCTTGAGCTCGTCCTCGTTGACGAGCTTGGCGGCTTCTTCCTCGGTCAGCAGCCGCAGCGCCTCGGCGACCTTGACGCGCCGCGGCTTGGTGCGCGCGCCGCCGAGGTTCTGGAACATCGACTGCAGCTGCTGCTGCATTTCCTCCATGCCGGGCGGCGCCATGATTTCGACGCCGGCCGGCAGCGCGCGCAGCTCGAGCTCGATCTCGCGCTCGTCGAGCTCGCCGCGCAGCAGCAGGTCGCGGAACTTCTGCCGCGTCTCGGCGTCGCGCGGCAGCGTGGGCTCATCGGTCGAGAAGCCGGTCAGCTTGGGCCTGGGCAGCAGCACGTCGAGGATGCGCTCCTGTGCCGCCTGCAGCGCCGGCTCGCGCACCCGCGCCATCTCCGCCTCGCGCGTCATCTTGACGGCGACGTCGGCGAGCTCCTTGATGATCGAGTCGACCTCGCGCCCGACGTAGCCGACCTCGGTGAACTTGGTGGCCTCGACCTTGACGAACGGCGCCCCGGCGAGGCGCGCCAGGCGGCGCGCGATTTCGGTCTTGCCGCAGCCGGTCGGGCCAATCATGAGGATGTTCTTGGGCGTGATCTCGTGGCGCAGCGGCTCGTCGACCTGCATGCGCCGCCAGCGGTTGCGCAGCGCGATCGCGACCGCGCGCTTGGCGTCGGCCTGGCCGACGATGTGCTTGTCGAGCTCGGCGACGATCTGCTGCGGGGTCACGCGCGCAGCTCCTCGATGACGAGGTTGCGGTTGGTGTAGATGCAGATGTCGGCGGCGATGTTGAGCGCGCGCTCGATGATTTCGCGTGCCGTCAGCGTCGAGTTCTGCAGCAGCGCCAGCGCCGCAGACTGCGCGTAGGGGCCGCCGGAGCCGATCGCCGCCAGCGGATGCTCGGGCTCGATGACGTCGCCGTTGCCCGAGATCACGAACAGGCTGCCGGGGTCGCCGACCAGCAGCAGCGCCTCGAGCCGCCTGAGATAGCGGTCGGAGCGCCAGTCCTTGGCGAGCTCGATCGCGGCGCGCGTCAGGTTGCCGAATTTCTCGAGCTTGCCCTCGAAGCGCTCGAACAGCGTGAAGGCGTCGGCGGTGCCACCGGCGAAGCCCGCCACCACCTTGCCGTCGGCGAGCCGCCGCACCTTGCGGGCGTTGGCCTTCATGACGGTGTTGCCGAGCGTCACCTGGCCGTCGCCGCCGAGGGCGATGGCGCCGTCGCGGCGCACGGCCAGGATCGTGGTGCTGTGCGGATCGAAGTTGGGGCTCATCGGCGGCTCCTCCGGGCAGGCCTCAAGGGCTCAGCCGCGCCGGCGGGCGCGCGGGTGCGAACTCTCGTAGATGCGGGCGAGGTGCTGGAAATCAAGATGGGTGTAGACCTGGGTGGTGCCGATGCTGGCGTGGCCGAGCAGCTCCTGCACCGCGCGCAGGTCGCGGCTCGATTCGAGCAGGTGGGTGGCGAAGGAATGGCGGAACAGGTGCGGATGCACGCCCATCGGCAGGCCCTGCGCGCGCGCGTGCCGCGCCACCAGCAGCTGCACGGCGCGCCCACCCAGTCGCCGGCCGCGGTGGTCGAGGAACAGCGCGCTCTCGCCGCGCGCGGCGAGCGAGTGGCGTTCGTGCAGCCAGCGCTGCAGTGCCGCCAGCGCCTGGCTGCCGACCGGCACGATCCGTGTCTTGCTGCCCTTGCCGAGCACGCGCACGGTGCGATCGGCCAGATCGAGGTCGGCCACGTCGAGGCCCACGAGCTCGGCGAGCCGCAGGCCGGAGGAATAGAGCAGCTCCATCATGGCCAGGTCGCGCTGCTGCAGTGGGCCGCGCGGCTGCAACGCGAGCAGTGCGCCCATCTGGTCGACGTCGAGCGTGTGCGGCAGGCGCCTGCCGGCCTTGGGCGCGCGGATGCCGGTGGCCGGATTGTTCCTGAGCCGGCCCTCGCGCACCAGGAAGGCGAAGCAGGTGCGCAGCGCCGACAGGCGCCGCTGCACGCTGCGCGGCTGCAGGCCGGCGGCGTGGCTGCGCGCGGCGAAGCGGCGCAGCTGCTCGGTGTCGACGCGGGTCCAGTCGCGGATGTCATTGCGCCGGCACCAGGCCTGCAGCGCCGCCAGCTCGCGCAGGTAGGCGGCGACCGTGTGCGGCGACAGGCGGCGCTCGGTGGCGAGGTGGCGCTCGAAGCGCGCGATCCAGTCCGCTGCGGCGGTCATGCGCGGCCCGCGGCGGCGGTGCGGTGCGCGGACCTCAGGGCCGCGACAGCGAATCCGCGATCAGTTCGGCCATGCGCGCCAGGAACTCGATGCTCATGCCCGGATGGAAGCGGTCGCGGTCGACGCTGCCGAGCGACAGCAGGCCCGGTGGCGTCAGCGTGGTCAATGGGATCAGCGCCACCGAACCGATGTCGGCAGCCTCGCTGCCGAACAGGAAGTCACGCTGGCTGTCGCGCACCTGGCCGCAGCGCGGCCGGGCGTTGCTGAACAGGGTCTCGAAGCTGCGCCAGGCCGGATTATCGGCGGGCACCGCGCGCAGGAAGCGGCTCGCGGGCTCGCCATCCACGCTGGCGCCGGCGGCGCCCGCAGCGCCGGCCGCCGTGGGCAGCACCAGCACGGTGTGGTAGGTGTCGAAGTCTTCGCGCAACCCGGCCTCGACCTGCGCCAGCGCCTGCTCGCGCGTCGCGGTGCGCAGCAGCCGGCGCGTGAAACGGTGGATGCGCTCGGCGAGCGCGTCGTTGCCGCGCGCCACGCGCACGAACTCGGCCAGCTTCTGCTCGAGCGCGGCGTGCTTCTCGCGCAGCACCTCGACCTGGCGCTCGATCAGCGAAACGGTAGTGCCGTGGCGCGGATGCTGCAGGCGCAGGCGCGTGAGCAGCTGCGGATGGCGGTCGAAGAAGTCCGGATGCTGCTGCAGGTACTGCGAGACCGCCTGCTCGTCAATGGCCTCGAGTTGCAGGCCCGGTGCGCTGCTGCTGGTCATCCTCGTGCTTCCTCTCGCATCATAGGTGCCGGTGCTCAGATCTCGACCTGGCCGGTAAAGGCCACCTCAGCCGGCCCGGTCAGCCAGATGCCGTGGCCCGGACCCTGCCAGTGTACGCCGACCCGGCCGCCCGGAACATGCACTTCGACCTCCGGCGCCAGCAGGCCGAGGTTGCGCCCCACCGCCACCGCGGCGCAGGCGCCGGTGCCGCAGGCGAGCGTCTCGCCCGCGCCGCGCTCGTAGACGCGCAGGCGGATGTGAGCGGCGTCGACGATCTCCATGAAGCCGACGTTGACCTGGCGCGGGAAGTCCGGGTGCTGCTGCAGGGCGCGGCCGACGCGCTCGACGGGCGCGCTCTCGATCGCCGCGACCCGCAGCACCGCGTGCGGGTTGCCGATCGCGACCGCGCCGAACTCCACGCGCTCGCCGCCCGTCTCGAGCACGTACTGCGACGCGGCGCTGCCCGCGTTGAAGGGTAACGAACGTGGCTCAAAGTCGGGCACGCCGAGCTCGACCGTGACGCGGCCGTCGGCGAGCACGCGCGCCGCAACCGGGCCGCCGGCGCTGTCGAGCCGCACGGCGCCGTCGGGGCCGCCGCGCCCCTTGAGGTGCAGGTAGCGCGCGACGCAGCGCGCGCCGTTGCCGCATTGCTCGACCTCGCTGCCGTCGGCGTTGTAGACGCGGTAGCCGGCCGCCGCCTGCGCCGTGCGCGGCGGCTCGAGCAGCAGCGCCTGGTCGAAGCCGACGCCGGCGTGGCGGTCGGCGAGCCGGCGCCACTGCGCGCCGTCGGGGCGCGCGCCGCCGGTCGGCGCCTCGACGACCAGGAAGTCGTTGCCGAGGCCGTGCATCTTGGTGAAGGCGAGTTGCATGCGTGAATGTTATCCGATGTCAGTCGCCCGCCAGCGCCGCGACCGCCTGCTCCCACAGCTCCGGCGTCGCCGCCGCCAGCACCGCATCGCCCGAATCCGCGTCGAGCGCGCGCCCGTTCCAGTCGCTGATGCGCCCGCCAGCTCCCTCGACCACCGGCACCAGCGCCAGGAAGTCGTGCGGCTTCATCGCCGCCTCGATCACGAGGTCGCAATAGCCCGAGGCCAGCATGCCGTAGAGGTAGCAGTCGCCGCCGAAGCGTCGCTGCGCGGCGCGGCGCGAGTAGGCGTCGTAGCGGCGCAGGCGCGTGGCGCTGAAGGCGTCGGTGGTCGTGCTGTACACGCGCGCGTTGCCGATGTCGCGGCAGTCGCTGGCGCGCACCGGAGCGCCGTTGCAGCGGGCGGGCATTCCCTCGACGCCGAGCCAGCGCTCGCCCTGCGCCGGCGCCTCGATCACGCCCAGCACGGCGCGCGCGTCGCGCGTGAGCGCGATCAGCGAGCCGAACAGCGGCATGCCGCTGATGAAGCTCTTGGTGCCGTCGATCGGGTCCAGCACCCAGATGAACTCGCCGCCGCCCTCGGCGGCGAACTCCTCGCCCTGGATGCCATGTTGCGGGAACTCGGCGCGGATCAGGCGCCGCATCTCGGTTTCGATCGCGCGATCGGCGATCGTTACCGGGCTCAGGTCGGCCTTCTGCTCCACGGCGAGCGGGCGCCGGAAGTGGCTGCGCGCGATCTCGCGGGCCGCGTCGGCGAGCCGCTCCGCCAGTGCGAGTGCGCGCTGACAGTCGCGGTGCCGGGCGAAACTCATGCGCCCCAGTATAATGAGCCGCACCCGGATCCGGTACGACATGATCAATCCCGCCGATGGCTGAGCTCCCGCAGCACGCACGCGCCGTCGTGATCGGCGGCGGCATCGTCGGCTGCTCGACCGCCTACCATCTCGCCCGGCTCGGCTGGAGCGATACACTCCTGGTCGAGCGCCACAAGCTGACCTCGGGCTCGACGCACCACGCGGCCGGGCTTGTCGGCCAGCTGCGCACCAGCGCCAACATCACCCAGCTGCTCGGTTACTCGGTCGCGCTCTACGATTCACTCGAGGCCGAGACCGGCCTCGCGAGCGGCTGGAAGATGAACGGCGGGCTGCGCCTCGCCTGCAACGACGCGCGCTGGACCGAGCTCAAGCGCCAGGCGACCACGGCCCGCTCCTTCGGGCTGGAGATGCAGCTGCTGACGCCGCGCGAGGCGCGCGAGCTGTGGCCGCCGATGGAGATCACGGACCTGGTCGGCGCCGCCTTCCTGCCCACCGACGGCCAGGTCAATCCCAGCGATATCACCCAGTCACTGGCGCGCGGCGCACGCCTGCGCGGCGCGCGCATCTGCGAGGACACGCGCGTGCTCGGCGTCGAGCTCGAGCGCGGGCGCGTGGTCGCGGTGCTGACCGACCGGGGCCGCGTGGCCTGCGAAGTCGTGGTCAACTGCGCCGGCCAGTGGGCGCGCGAGCTCGGCGCGCTCGCGGGCGTCAACGTGCCGCTGGTGTCGGTGCAGCACCAGTACTTGATCACGGACGCAATTCCCGGTATCGGCCGCAACCTGCCAACACTGCGCGACCCGGACCGGCTGACCTACTACAAGGAGGACGTCGGCGGCCTGGTCATGGGCGGCTACGAGCCCAATCCACGACCGTGGGCGCTGGACGGCGCGCCCGGCGACTTCGCCTTCCAGCTGCTGCCGCCGGACTGGGACCACTTCCAGCCCATGCTCGAGCAGGCGATCGCGCGCGTGCCGGCGCTCGCGGGCGCCGGCGCGAAGCAGCTCGTAAACGGCCCCGAGAGCTTCACGCCTGACGGCAACTTCATCCTCGGACCGGCGCCGGGCCTGCGCGGTTACTACGTCGGCGCCGGCTTCAATGCCTTCGGCATCGCCTCGGGCGGCGGTGCCGGCAAGGTGCTCGCCGAGTGGATCGTCGGCGGCGAGGCGCCCTTCGACCTCTGGCCGGTTGACCTCCGCCGCTTCGGCGCGCCGCACGCCGACGTCGACTGGGTACGCGCGCGCACGCTCGAGCTCTACGGCAAGCACTACAGCATCGCCTGGCCGGGCGAGGAGCACGCCAGCGGCCGGCCGCTGCGCCGTTCGCCGCTGTTCGAGCATCTGCGCGCGCAGGGTGCCGTGTTCGGCGAGAAACTCGGCTGGGAACGGCCCAACTGGTTCGCGGCGCAGGGCGAGCGCGCCGCGGACGAGTACGGCTTCGGCCGCCCGAACTGGTTCGCGGCGGTGGCGCGCGAGCACCAGGCGGCGCGCGAGCGGGTCGCGCTATTCGACCAGAGCTCGTTCGCGAAATTCCTGCTGCTCGGCCGCGACGCCGGGCGCGCGCTCGACTGGATCTGCGCCAACGAGGTGGCGCGCCCGGTCGGCAGCCTCGTCTACACGCAGATGCTCAACGAGCGCGGCGGCATCGAGTGCGACCTGACGGTGGCGCGGCTCGCGGCCGACCGCTATTACCTTGTGACCGGCACCGGCTTCGCGACCCACGACTTCGACTGGATCAGCCGCGCGTTGCCCGCGGACTGCGACGCGCGGCTGATCGATGTGACCTCCTCCAACGCCGTGCTTGCGCTCATGGGTCCGCACGCCCGAGAAGTACTCGGGCGGCTCACGCGTGGCGCGCTCGACAACGAGGCATTCCCGTTTGGCCAGGTGCGCGCGCTGCAGGTCGCCGGCGCGCCGGTCACGGCGCTGCGCGTGACCTACGTCGGCGAACTCGGCTGGGAGTTGCACCTGCCGGTGGAGTTCGCCGCCACGGTCTATGGCGCGCTCATGGGCGCTGGCGACGAATTCGGCATCGTCAACGCCGGCTACCGCGCGATCGAGTCACTGCGGCTCGAGAAAGGCTACCGCGCCTGGGGCGCCGACATCGGCCCGGACCACACCCCGCTCGAGGCGGGCCTCGGCTGGGCGGTGAAGCTCGCGGGCGGCAAGCCTTTCCTGGGGCGCGAGGCCTTGCTGGCGCAGCGTGGCTCGCCGCTGGCGAAGTGGCTGTGCGGCTTCACGGTCGACGACCCGGGCGTGAACCTGCACGGCCGCGAGACGATCTATCGCGACGGCGAGCGGGTCGGCTGGCTCGGCAGTGGCGGTTACGGCCACACGCTGCAGCGGGCCATCGGCTACGGCTACGTGCGGCGCGCCGCAGGCATCGACCGCGAGTACCTGCGATCCGGCCGCTACGAGCTCGAGGTCGCGACCGAGCGCTTGCCCTGCGAGCTGCACCTCGAGCCACCGTACGACCCGCGCATGGAGCGCGTGCGCGCCTGATCAGGACGCCGGTTTTTCGAGCGCGGCCTCGGTGGCGGCGATCTGCGCCTGCCGCCGCGCGATCGTCGCGCCGGTGGGCGGACCCTGGAAGCGGCGCCGCTCGAAGGCGAGCCAGACTACGGCGGTCAGCACCAGGAAGCCGATCGTGGTGCGCAGGGCCAGCTGGTTCGGCGGCTGCACGCCAATGACGAAGATCAGCACCATCGAGGCGATCGAGGCCACGGCGGCGAGCGAGTAGCCGGCCCGCCCCAGATTCCACGGCCCCATGCGCGGCCAGCGCGGGCCGCCGTAGGCCACGAGTCCAAGCGCGATCGGGATCGCGAACGAGAAGAACAGGAAGATGACGGTGCAGGACACGACCACCGTGTAGACCGGCGTGCCGCCGGCCTCGAACCACTTCGCGCCGATGACGAACAGCATCGACAGCGCCGCGCCAGTCCAGATTGCCGCGTCGGGCGTGCGATGCACGGGCGACACCCGTGCCAGCGTGCGCGAGGCCGGCAAGCCGCCGTCGCGCGCGAAGGCGTAGATCATGCGTGAGGTCGAGGTCACGGTCGCCAACCCGCACAGCACCTGCGAAACAAAGATCAGGAGGTACAGCAGGTCCTTTAGCAGGAGCGGCACGCGCTGGTCCATGGCCCAGAAGAACACGTTCCAGCCTTGCCGGGCGGCCATATCCATGTCGGGGATCATGAGCAGGAAGGCCACCAGGAACAGGAAGCCGAACACGCCCGACCAGCCGATGGCCGCAACCATCCCGCGCGGCACCGAATGCGCGGCCTGCCGCGTTTCCTCGGAGGTGTGCGCCGAGGCGTCGTAGCCGGTGATGGTGTAGATCGGCAGCAGCAGCCCGAGCGCGAAGGCCCAGCCGGTCGACACGCGCGGCCAGACGTTGGCGCCCGCGGCGCCGGTGTAGTTGGCGAAGGTCCAGAGACGGGAGTAGTCGTAGCCGCGCGCGCAGGCGAAGCAGGTGAGCGCGAGCAGCAGCGAGGCGCCGAAGATCAGGTAGCCAGAGAAATCCGTGAGCTTCGCCGTCAGCGAGATGCCGTAATGGTTGATGAGCGCCTGGGCGGCGGTCACGACGCCGAGGAAGGCCACCAGCGCCGGCAGCGAGTCCGTCAGCTTGAGCGCAGGACCGAAGGCGCCGAGCAGGAAATAGTAGGCGCCGACGTTGATCGATCCGAGCACCGTGATCAGCCCGAGCAGGTTGAACCAGGCTGTCAGCCAGCCGGTGAAGCGATTGCCGAGGATCGAGCCCCAGTGGTAGAGCCCGCCCGCGGTCGGAAAGGCCGAGGCGATCTGCGCCATGGCCAGGCCGAAAACCCCGGAGATGGCGACGCCGAGCGGCCAGCCGAGGCCGATCGCGGCGCCGCCGGCGCCGGAGGTGGCCTGGGCGAGCGAGTTGATGGCGCCCGCGAGGATGCAGATGATCGAGAACGAGATCGCGAAGTTCGAGAAGCGGCTCAAGCGGCGCGCGAGCTCCTGCGCGTAGCCCATGCCGTGCAGCAGCCGGACGTCGTCATCGGCCGCGGTGGCCGTGGCCTGGCTTTCAGCCGGATCCATGTTCCCCCCGCTACAGCCCGAAGCGCTCGCGCAGCTCGCCGGCCAGCCTCCGGCTCACGGCCAGGCGCTCGTCGATGTCGCGCAGTCGCACATGGTACTGGCCGGCGTCGTCGCGCTCGATCGCCGCCAGCCGGGCGACGTTGACCAGGGCGTTGCGGTGCACGCGCACGAACTGCGAGCCGAACTCCTCCTCGAGCGCGCGCAGCGGATCCTCGATCAGATCGCTCCCGCGCACGTGGCGCACGGTCGTGTACTTCTGGTCGGCCGCGAAGTAGTAGACCTCGGGCAGCGCGATCAGGCGCACCTGGTCGCCGAGTCGCGCGGCCACGTGCGTGCGCGGCGTGCGCGCCGGGTCGCGCGCGGCGATGCGCGCCAGTTGCGCGCCGGCCAGGCGCGCGGCGCGCTGCAGTGCGGCGCCGAGCTTTTCGGGCCGCACCGGCTTGAGCAGGTAGCCGATCGCCTGCGCCTCGAAGGCCTCCACCGCGTAGGCGTCGTAGGCGGTCGTGAACACCACGGCTGGCGGCTCGTCGAGCAGTGCGAGGTGGCGGGCCGCCTCGAGGCCGTTCATGCCGGGCATGCGCACGTCGAGCAGCACCACGTCCGGGTGCAGCTCGCCGCCGAGCCGTACCGCCTGCTCGCCGTTGGCAGCCTCGGCCACGACCTCGGTCTCGCCGAGCTCGCCCAGCAGGCGACGCAGTCGCTCGCGCGCTGGCGCCTCGTCATCGACGATCAGGACGCGCTGCGTCACAGGGCGGAGCTTCGCGTCTCTTCGGCGACGTAGGGGAAGCGCAGCCGCACCACGTACTCGTCGTCGATACGGCTCGCCTCGACCGAGGAGCGGCCCGGGTAGATCAGCTCCATGCGCTCGCGGATGTTGTCGAGCGCGATGCGGTTGCCCGACGGCGCCGCCGCGCCCTGCGCCGGCAGCGGGTTGCGCACCGCCAGGCCGATCACGCCGTCATCGAAGCGTACCACTGATCGTGACGATGCCGCCCGCGGGCAGCGGCTCGATGCCATGGTAGATCGCGTTCTCGAGCAACGGCTGCATCAGCAGCCCGGGCACCTGCGCGCGCATCGGCAGCTCGGCCACGTCCCAGACCACGTGCAGCCGCTCGCCGAGCCGCAGCTGCTCGATGCGCTGGTAGATGCGCGCGACCTCGAGCTCCTCCTTGAGACGTGATGCTGCTGCGCTGCTCGCTGAGGTTGGCGCGGAACAGGTCGGCGAGGTCCTGCACCGCCTCCTCGGCCCGCGCCGGGTCGGAGCGCGTGAGCGCGGCGATCGTGTTCATGCTGTTGAACAGGAAGTGCGGCCGGATGCGCGCCTGCAAGGCGCGCACGCGCGCGCGCGCCTGCAGCTCGACGTTGCGGCGCCACTCGCCGCTTACGTAGAAGTAGCGCAGCGCGAGCGCGCCGATGATGGCGCCGATGCCGAGGTTGGCGGCGAAGAAGCGCTGCGGCGCCACCGGCAGCAGCAGGTTGGTGGCGCGCGGCCCCAGCACCGCGCTACTGCCGAGCCAGAGCACGCCGAGCGAGACCAGCGCGATCACCGCCACCACGCTACCCAGCGCCAGCGCGCTGGCGGTCGCGAGCGGCATGCGCGCCAGGCGCGCGCGCAGCAGGCACAGCACGGCAGCGCTGCCCATGCCGGCCCAGAGCAGGAACAGCGAGGTGCGCGCCAGGTCGAGCCAGAAGTTGATGCCGGTGTCCTGGCGCGCGACCGCCAGCACCACGGCCGTGAGCGTGACGATCAGCACCACCGCGAGCACGGCGCGCGCGGCGCAGAAATCCGGCAGGTTCAGCGAGCGCGCGTCCTTAGGGCTGGCGCCGTCCGTGCGCACGGGTGCTAGGTCTGCTCGGTCCGGCCGGCGCCTGCATTGGCGCCTGCATTGACGCCAGCGGGCGCATGCGCGAACAGCGCCGCCTTGAGCGTGTAGATCGAGGAGATGTCCTCGTCCGCGTGGCCCGCGGCGATGAGCCGCTCGTAGTCGGCCAGCGTCGCCTCGACGACCGACAGCTCGGCCCCGCAATCGCGCGCCATCGCGCGGCAGATGCGCAGGTCCTTCTGGTGCAGCCGCACCCGGAAGCCGGCCGGATAGGCCCCCCGGGCCATGTACGGGCCACGGTGCGTGAGGTACCAGTTGGCGGCGGCGCCCTGCCCGAGCGTGCCGATGACCTTGTCGAGCGCCAGCCCCTGCGCGGCGGCGAAGGCCAGGGCCTCGGCGTTGGCGCGGATGATGCCCGCGACCATGATCTGGTTCGTGGCCTTGGCGGCTTGACCCGCTCCCTGCTCACCGAAGTGCGTGATCGTCGCGCCGAGGGCCTGGAGCACGGGCCGGGCGCGCTCCAGCGCCGCGGCCGCGCCGCCCACCATGATCGCGAGCGTGCCCTTCGCAGCGCCCTCGACGCCGCCGCTGACCGGCGCGTCGAGGAAATCCACGCCGCGCGCGGCCAGCTGCGCGCCGGCGGCGCGCGCGGTGTCGGCGCTGACCGTGGAGCAGTCGATGACTACCGTGCCGGCCCGGAGCGCGGGCGCGAGGTTGGCGACGACGGACAACACGTCCTGGTCGGCAGAGACGCACATGATGACGGCGTCGCAGTCGCGCGCCAGGTCGGCGAGCCGCGCCGGGGCCGCGCACTTGAGTTCGGCGGCCAAGGCTTGCGCCTTGGCGGGGCTGCGGTTCCAGACCGCGTGCAATAGACCTGCGCGATGAAGGTTGCGCGCCATGCCGCTGCCCATCGCACCCAGTCCGATGATTCCGGTTCGCATGATTGACCTGGCTCCCGTCGCCGCCCGTGCAATTTAGCAGGCGCCGGGGAAGCTCTGCACAGCTAACGTGGGTGTGCAGCCGTTCAGCTGCCGGGAGTGCCGCAGCTGCGATCCATCTGCGTGCGGGCGTTCAGGCGCGCCTGGTCGAGCTCGGCGTCGGAGAGGTATTCGCGCTCGCCGGCCTTGTTGACCTTGTAGATGCGATGCGCATCGATGGTCTGCTGGTACTTTTCTTTGGCCGCCTTGCAATCCTCGGCGCGCTTGGCGGCGACGTCCTTGTTGACGGCCTGGCGCGTGGCCTCGTCCTTGAGCTGCGCGTTGGCGTTGGCGTCGATCGGGGCCTTGTTGGCCGGTGCGGGCGCGGGCTCGCTCGCGGCGCCCATGGGTGCGCTGGCCACGTGGACGACGGTGGCGTTGGGGCTGGGGCGATCGCTGCAGTCGCGGCCCTGGTTGTTGCAATAGATCTCGCCCGCCCCGACAGCCTGGCAGGCCGCCAACGCCACGATGGCCAGGGACAGGGTCGATCGATGCCGCATCAATGCCTCCCGCGTCAAATCGAGAGTATCAGCGTTGCGCGGAAGCATAAAGGTGAGCGATATCACAGATTATTGCTGCATAGCCGGCGCAAATGCGCTATTCCGGCGTCGCGGCGCTGCGCGTATCCTGCCCCCTGTTGAACGAGGTTGTCGCGCTGCGGCAGGGCATATTCGGGGAGACATATGGCGATCGAGGGCACCCAGGTCGAGGAAATGGCGAGGCGGTTCATGGCGGGCCTGCCCGCGGCGCTGCACGACATGCGCACGGAGCTCGAGGCCAACTTTCGCGCCGCGCTGCAGGGCGCCGCGAGCCGCTACGACCTCACGACCCGCAGCGAGTTCGAGGTCCAGGGCAAGGTGCTCGAGCGCTCGCGCGAGCGCATGGCGCTGCTCGAGGCGCGCCTGCAGGCCGTCGAGGCACGACTGGAGCAGTTGCTTCAGGCGCTGCCACCGGGCTGACTCCAGCCCGCCCAGGCCCCGGGTCCCAGGTAGCGACGGCTGGTCAGCCATGCCTGTCGCGCAGGTGCTGAGCCGGGCCCAGCTCGGGCTCGAGGCGCCGCTGGTCCAGATCGAGGCCCACCTCGGCAGCGGGCTGCCGGGCTTCAGCATCGTCGGTCTGCCGGCCCCCGTCGTGCGCGAGAGTCGCGAGCGCGTGCGCTCGGCCCTGCTCAACAGCGGCTTCGATTTCCCGCCCGGGCGCATCACGGTCAATCTCGCTCCCGTCGAGCTCGCCAAGGAAGGCGGCCGCTATGACCTGCCCGTGGCGCTGGCCCTGCTGATCGCGAGCGGGCAGCTCCAAATTCGCCGCCCGGCCATCCCGGAGTGCTACGGCGAGCTCGGCCTCGACGGCCAGCTGCGCCCGGTGCGTGCGCTGCTGCTGGCGGCGATTCACGCCGGCCGGGCAGGCCACGAAATGATCCTGCCGCGCGGCAATCTCGACGAAGTCGGGCTGGCACGCCTGCCCTGCGCGGCTGGCTTTTCGGATCTTCGGAACGTTTGCCTGTATCTTGGCGACGCTGCCCAGGCGGCTCCAGGCTTCAGCCCGGAATCACCTAAATCTGTATCACCAGTGTTACAAAATAGCTCTCTGGACGATATCAGGGGCCAGTGGCGGGCCAAAAGGGTACTGACCATCGCCGCCGCCGGCGGGCACAGTCTGCTCATGATGGGCCCGCCGGGCAGCGGCAAGAGCATGCTCGCGACGCGCCTGCCGGGCTTGCTGCCACCACTCGACGAAAACGAGGCCATGGAGGTCGCGGGCATCGCATCGATCAGCGGCCCGGGCTTCGATCCGGCGCGCTGGGGCCAGCGGCCGTTCCGCTCGCCCCACCACGCTGCTTCGGCCAATGCCATCGTCGGCGGCGGCTCGCGACTGCAACCCGGCGAGATCAGCCTCGCGCACCGGGGCGTGCTGTTCATGGATGAGTTGCCTGAGTTCGACCACCGCGTGCTCGAGGCGCTGCGCGAACCGCTCGAGACCGGGACGATCACGCTGGCGCGCGCCAACGACCGCCTCACGCTGCCAGCCGAGTTCCAGCTCGTGGCCGCCATGAATCCCTGCCCCTGCGGCTACCTTGGCGACCCGGCGAACCGCTGCCGCTGCGGGCCGCGCCGCGTGCGCCGCTACCGCGATCGCCTGTCCGGGCCGCTGCTCGACCGCATCGACCTGCATCTCGAGGTGCCGCGCGTCGAACTCCGAGCCCTGCGTGGCGCCGCGTCCGCGCACCAGTCCAGCGCGGTGGCCGAGTGCGTCCGCGGCGCACGCCGGTTTCAGATGGAGCGGCAATCCTGCTGCAACGCGCGGCTCGGCCAGCCGGGCATCGAGGCGCATTGTCACGTCGACCCGGCTACCGGTGAATTGCTGGAGCTCCTGGGTGAACGGCTGCGCCTGTCCGCCCGCGGTTATCATCGCCTGCTCAAAGTGGCCCGCACGATCGCCGATCTCGAGGGCGTGGGACCGATCGGCGTGGCCCATGTGACCGAGGCGGCTACCCTGCGGCCACCCGGAGAGCCCGCCGCTACGGGCACTTCAGGGTTTACTGGCCCTTCAATACCAGGTAATCCACGCCCGACTTGACCAGGTCGTCGCTGAGGTCGGTTCGTCCGCCCTTCGGCGGCATGACGCCGGCGCTGCCGTGGAAGCCTTTCAAGGCATGGTCGTACAAGGTCGGCTTGCCCTGCGCGACGCGCGGCGCCCAGGCCGCGTGGTCGCCGAATTTGGGCGCGCCCGCGAGCCCCGTGGCGTGGCAGGTCTTGCAGACCGCCTCGTAGAGCGCCGGACCATCCTTCGGCACGGCGAGCGCGACGGTCGCGGCCTGCGCCGGCGCCTCGATCTTGAGCGCCGAGTTGTCGGCGCCAGCCACGGCGACGCGCGCGAAGGGCTTGGTGCGCTCCTCGACGCTGGCGACGTACTTCGGGTCTGAGTAGACCTGCGGCTCCTGCGTATGGCCGGCCACGGCGCGCGCCAGCGCGAATATCACCAGCGCGACCACGATCAGCCCGCCGATGACCACGCTGAAGTTATTGAAGAAGTGTGTGTCGTGCTTGCTCACGGATGGTCCAAAGGCTGGTTCGGAAACGGGCGCGATTATAGCGGATGCGCCGCGCTGCGGTGGTGTTCCCGCGCTGGCGCGCCGCGGCTGGCCGCCTGGGCGCCGCTACCTGCGTAATTCCCACATTGAGGATTATCCGACGCTGGTGTAAAAAGCTGGGGAGTTGCAACAACAACAAATCCTGGCGTGCCGGGATGCCAGTGAATCCGAGGAGGACGCCCGTGACTGCAAGACTCCCAACAAGCATCGCGCCGCTGGCCACGCTGGTGCTCGCGAGCACGCTCATGGCCATTCCAGCTTTGGCTGAGCCGGTGTCGGTGGGTGGCACGAGCGCGTATGTCGAGGGCACCTCGGCCGGCGGCTACATAAACGACAAATACCAGTTCAGCTTCGGCACCTACGTCGTGGGCTCGAACCTGAAGTCCACCTTTGATGGCACGGCGGTCGGCTCAGGCGACCGGGTCGACTTTGCACGCACCTTCGACATGAACAAGGACTTCACCCGCTTCCGGCTCGACGGGCTGTGGCGCATCACGCCGAAGCATCATTTGCGCTTCGTGTACTTCCAGAACAACATCACGCGCACCAAGACGCTCGAAAAGGACCTGGCCTGGGGCGATTACACTTTCCAGGCCAACGCCGAAGTCTCGGCGGAGACCAAGTTCGGCGTTTACGAGCTGTCTTACGAATACGCCTTCATCCGCAAGCCCACCCTGGAGGTGGCCGCCGGGGCCGGCATCCACATGACGAACATGTCGATCAAGCTCTCGGGTAATGCCACGTTTACGGACGCCGACGGCACCGTCCACCCGGCGGATCTCTCGACCTCGAACAGCAACCTGCCCGCGCCGTTCCCGGTGATCGGCGCACGCGCCACCTGGGCCGTCACGCCGAACATCTTCATCGAGCCCGAGGTGCAGTGGTTCGCGTTCAAGTACGATGCCTACAACGGCAACTGGTGGGACGCACGCCTCGCCGCTAAGTGGATGTTCACCCGCCACTGGGGCGTCGGCCTGGGCTACGACGCTTTCCACGTCAACGTGACCGTGGACAAGGCCAGCTTCAACGGCAACGTGACGCTCGGCTACTCAGGTGGCCAGGTCATGCTGGTGGGCTCGTACTGATCGCAGTGAATTGAGTTGGCGCGCCCGACTGGATTCGAACCAGCGACCTGCAGCTTCGGAGGCTGCCACTCTATCCATCTGAGCTACGGGCGCAGGCGCGCAAGATTACCCTAAATTCCCGTGGCGCGCGCCGCGGCCCGCGCCGCCGGCTGCGCTACAGCCACCGGCGGCGCTTGAAGAACAAGTACGGCAGCAGCGCCGAGGCCAGCATCAATGCCGAGCGCGGCCATGAACCCCCAGGATTCGTGGGCCCAGGGGATGTGGTCGAAGTTCATGCCGTAGATCGCGCCGATGACCGAGGGCGGCAGCAGGAACACGGTCACGACCGAGAAGATCTTGAGGATGTTGTTCTGGTCGATGTTCACCATGCCGAGCGTGGCATCGAGGATGAACGAGACGTTGTTGCCGAGGAAGGAGGCGTGGTCGCTCATGGCGATGACGTCGCGCGAGAGCGTGCGCAGGCGCGTGCGCACGTCGTTGGTGAGGTTGACGCTGCTCGCCTGCTGCACGAAGGCGAGCGCACGGCCGAGGCTTACGAGGCTCTCGCGGGTCTTGGCGATGAGCTCGCCGCTTTGGCCGACGCGCTCGAGCACGACCTGGTAGTCGCGCGCGCGGCCGCGGCGCCGGCGCGGCGGCCGCGTGAAGACGTCGGCCGAAATCGCGTCGAGGTCGGCGCTGACGCGCTCGATGACGTCTGCGACGCGGTTGATGATGGCCTCGACGAGGCCGGCGAGCACGGCCGGCCCCGAGCTGCAGGATGGGCCGTGGCGTTCGGCGTAGCTGATGAAGCGCCGGAACGGCAGCGGGTCGGTGTAGCGGTTGGTGATCAGCCGGCCGTCCTTGAGGATGAAGGTGACCTGCGAGTTCTGCGGCAGATCGGCGTCAAGTTTGGTGACGATGGTCGTCGTCAGGTAGACCCCGCCGTCCTCCTCGTACAGGCGATTCGAGGACTCGATCTCGCGCATTTCCTCGCGCGTCGGCACGTCAATGCCGCACTGTGACTCGACCGCGCGCTCTTCCTCGGCGGTGGGCTCGAGCAGGTCGATCCACATGATGTCGCCGAGCGCCGCGTTGCCCGCGGCGACCAGCCCCGGGCCCTGCAGCACGTAGCGATAGAGCATGCTAGGGCCTGTTCACGCTGACGGCGTGACTGCGCCCGCTCAGCGCGGCTTTTCGCTCGCGGCGAGGTCGTTGACGATGTTCATGACGTTGGCCTGGCTGCCCGCCATGTTGACGTCAGTGACGTACTTGCCGTTGACCACGAGCAGCGGCACGCCGTCGACGTGGTAGCGGTGCACGAGCTCGTCGGCGCTTCTGCATGTCGGTCTGCACGGAGAAGGAGTTCCAGGCGGCGGTGAAATCCGCCTCGCTGATGCCGTGCGCCTTGGCAAAGGTGAGCTGCGAGGCCAGCGTCTCCTTCTCGTCGCCCTGCATGAACATGTAGTTCTTCTTGTCGTGCATCTCCGAGAACACGGCGTTGTGCAGGGCCTCTTCCTTGCCCAGCGCCTCGAAGCGTGTAGAACAGCCGCGCGTGCGACTGGTGCACCGGCTGCCAGGTCACCGGCACGCGGTGGAACTCGATCGTAGGCAGGCTTGGTCTTGAGCCAGCTCTCGAGCATACGGGTCGAGCGCGTAGCAGTGCGGGCAGCCGTACCAGAACACCTCGACCACCTCGACCTTGCCCGGCGGCGCATCGGTCGGCTGCGCCGGCACCAGCGGGCGGTAGTTCACGCCGGCGACCCACTTGCCGGAGGGCAGCTGGCCGGCGGGTGCGAGCGGGGAAGCCTTTTCGAGCTTGGATTCCTCGGCCGGTGCAGTTGCGGCCGTCTTGGAAGCCGGCGCCTCGGCCGTGGGTGCGGGTGCGCTCGGTGCCGCTGCCGTCGCGGCCGTCGCGGCCGTCGCGGCCGGCGGCGTTGCAGCCGGCGGCGGCGTGCTCGGCGGGCCCGAGCAGGCGGCAAGCAGGGCCGCCGCCAGGGCGGCCAGGGTTGGGGCGGCCGCCGCCAGCGAGCGCCTCATGTCAGCGCAGTGCCCTGGACGTAGGAGGCGACATCGCGCATGTCCTCGGCGTTCAGTCGCGCGGCGATGGTCTGCATGATGAGATAGTTCTCGCCGCCCATGCTCGTGCCCTTGGTGTCCTTGGTGTAGCGCTCGCCGGCGCCGTAGGCCTTGAGCTGCTTGACCACGTACATCGACTGCTGCGCGCGCAGCGCGGGATAGCCGGCAGCCGGGATTGCCGCGCCCGGTCGGCCCGTGGCAGGCGGAGCAGGCTGGGATCGCGCGCTCGCGATCGCCGCTGCGGTACAGCTTCTGGCCCGCCTTCCAGTACGACGGGTCGGCCTCGAGGCCGGCAGGCGTCTGCTGCTCGAAGTACACGGCGACGTCCTCGATGTCCTGGTCGGTCAGCGTGGCCGCCATCGGCGGCATCATGGCCGCGGACGCGTCGCCTGGCATCCCGGGGCGCATGCCGTCGTGCAGCAGGTGCAGCTGGTGCGGCGATGTAGTCGGCGTTCTGGCCGGCGAGGTTCGGCCACTCGGGGTTCGACGCTGTTGCCGTTGCTGCCGTGGCAGGCGTGGCAGGTGGCGGCCACCGCGGCGCCCGCCTCGGCCGAACCTTCGGACCAGGAACTGCGGCGCGGCCAAGCAGGGCGAGCGCGCAGCAGGCGATTCGTATCGTCGCGGTCATCGTGTTTTCCGTGCCTCGTGGGACGCAGGATTGTACACTAGGACTTGCCGTCCCGCCGCAAGCCGGATCGACCCCGCCGATGAGCACCTATCCTCGCGCCGCCCTGCTGGTCAGCGCCGCGCACGAGCGCCAGTTTCCCCGCGGACCTTGGGGCCGAGGTGGCCTTCGCCGGCCGCTCGAACGCGGCAAGTCGAGCGCGATCAACGCGCTCACCGCGCGCCACGGTCTGGCGCGCACGACCAAGACGCCGGGGCGCACGCGGCTGCTCAACTTCTTCGAGCTGGCGCCGCTGCGGCGCATCGTCGACCTGCCCGGCTACGGCTACGCGTCCGCGGGTCGCGGCCGAGCGCGCGAACTGGGCGCCGATGATCTCGGCGCTGGCCGCGCGCTCCTCGCTCCGGGGTCTGTTCCTGATCGTGGACGCCGGCGCGGCCTGATGCGGGGCGACTGGGAGTTGCTCGACTGGGCCGAGGCCGCGCAGCGGCCGGTGCACGTGCTGCTCACCAAGGCCGACAAGCTCAAGCGGGCGGAATCCAGGCAGGCGCTGGCGCGCCGCGACGGCGATGCTGTCCGGCCGGGCAACGATCCAGCCTTTTTCGGCCGTCGACGGCACGGGCCTCGAGGACGCCCGGCGGCAGCTCGAACGTTGGCTTCGCGACAGCGGTCAAGCCGGCGAAGATTGAAAACCTGGGCCAATAAAAAGGCCCCGGTGGCCGCAGATTGGGGGGGATTGGCCACCGGGGCACAGCGACCCGCTTAGGGAGGGAGCGGGGAGCGCTTGTCGCACTCACGGGAAGTTGGAGCAGGCCGTCGCAGAATAGTTCCCGCGGTTGGCATCGTGGGGCCAAGGGGCCGCCGCGGCTCAGAAAAACGACCGGCTGGGGCCCACCGAGAGCAGGGTCGGCGTGGAGGTCTTGCGTCCCGGCCCTAGTGCGCCTCGTCCCAGTTGGCGCCGAGGCCGACGTCGACCTTGAGCGGCACGCGCAGCTCGGCCGCCGCCGCCATGAGCGCGCGCACGCGCGCACTGGCCTGCTCGAGCGACGTCCGCGTCGCACCTCGAGCACGAGCTCGTCGTGCACCTGCATCAGCAGCCGCGCGCGGTGCCGGGTCGCTGGCACCACGCGTCGACCGCGATCATCGCGCGCTTGATGATGTCGGCCGCCGTGCCCTGCATCGGCGCGTTGATCGCGCTGCGCTCGGCGTACTGCTGCAGTTGCCGATTGCGCGAGCGGATGTCGGGCAGGTACAGCCGCCGTCCGAACACGGTCTCGACGTAGCCGTCGCGCGCGCGCGCGCTCGCGCGTGTCGTCCATGTAGCGGCGCACGCCCGGGTAGCGCGCGAAGTAGAGCTCGACGTACTGCGCGGCGGCCGCGCGGTCGATGCCGAGCTGGCGCGCGAGGCCGAAGGCCGACATGCCGTAGATCAGCCCGAAGTTGATCGCCTTGGCCGAGCGGCGCTGGTCGGCGCTGACCGCGTCGGGCGCGACGCCGAACACCTCGGCGGCGGTCGCCTGGTGCATGTCGCGGTCCTCGGCGAAGGCGCGCAGCAGCCCCTCGTCGCCCGACAGGTGCGCCATGATGCGCAGCTCGATCTGCGAGTAGTCGGCCGCCAGCAGCAGCCAGCCCGGCGGGGCAATGAAGGCCTGGCGGATGCGCCGGCCCTCGGGGCGTGCGGATCGGGATGTTCTGCAGGTTCGGGTCGGTCGAGGACAGCCGCCCGGTCGCCGCCACGGCCTGGTGGTAGGAGGTGTGGATGCGGCCGGTGCGCCGCGTCGATCTGCTGCGGGAGCTTGTCGGTGTAGGTCGAGCTCAGCTTGGCGAGCGCGCGGTAATCGAGGATCAGCCGCGGCAGCGCGTGTTCGGCGGCGAGCTCCTCGAGCACGTCCTCGGCGGTCGAGGGCTGGCCGGTCGGCGTCTTGCGCAGCACCGGGATCTGCAGCTTCTCGAACAGGATCTGCTGCAGCTGCTTCGGCGACTCGAGGTTGAACTCCTGCCCCGCCTCGCGCTGCGCCTGCGCGCCGAGTTCGGCCAGGCGCTTCGCGAACTCGCCGCTCTGCGCCTGCAGCATCGCACGGTCGACCAGCACGCCGCCGCGCTCCATGCGCTGCAGCACCGGCACCAGCGGCTGCTCGATCTCGTCGTAGAGCCGCGCGAGCGCGGGCACGGCCTCGAGCTGCGGCCACAGCGCCTGGTGCAGCCGCAGCGTGACGTCGGCGTCCTCGGCGGCGTACTCGGTCGCGC
Organism: uncultured Gammaproteobacteria bacterium; assembly: GCA_963778855.1. Classification (GTDB taxonomy): domain Bacteria; phylum Pseudomonadota; class Gammaproteobacteria; order Steroidobacterales; family Steroidobacteraceae; genus FEN-1191. The sequence goes on from CAVZWC010000004.1 coordinate 150,636, forward strand.
TGCTCGACGCTGACCTGGTCGAAGCTGAGCTGCTTGGCGCCCTTGCCGGCCACGTCCTCGAAGTGGATGGTCTCGATGCCGAGGTAGCGCTTGCCGCCATCGAGTCCATGTCGTGGCGGGTCGCGATGCTGTTGAGCACGTACGACTCGAGCATCGTGTCGTAGCGCATGGCCGCGCAGCGTGATGCCGTGGTTGGCGAGCACGTGCGTGTCGAACTTCATGTGCGCGCCGACCTTGGCGTGGCCGGGATCCTCGAGCAGCTGGCTTGCAGCGCGCCGAGCACGCGCTCGCGCGCCAGCTGCTCGGGCGCGCCCGGGTAGCCGTGCGCGAGCGGCACGTAGGCGGCCGCGCCCGGCTCGACGCAGAAGGAGACGCCGACGATCTCGCGCCTTCATGTAGTCGAGGCCCGTGGTCTCGGTGTCGAAGGCGAACAGGCTGCGCGCCGCAGGCGCTCGAGCCAGCCCAGCGAACACGGTCCAGTCGTCGATCATCTCGTAATGCCGCTCGACCGGGTCGGCGCCCGTGATCGGCGGCGCGGAGCTGGCGGCCGCCCCCGGCCCGAGGGCTGTGGCCGCGGCGGCAGCCGGCATCGCGCGCATGGCTGCGGCGCCGGTGGCAGCACCGGGTGTGCCCGCAGCGCCCTCGCCGCCGTCCAGCGCGCGCAGGAGCGAGCGCATCTCGAGCCGCGTGTAGAGGTCCCGCAACGCCTCGGCGTCCGCCGGCCGCGGCCGCAGCGCCGCCTCGTCGATCGCGGCAGGTCGAGGTCGCAGCGTATCGTCGCCAGCTGGCGCGACAGCTCGAGCGTGTCGAGTGCCGGCGCGCAGGTTCTCGCCCACCTTGCCCGTGATCTCGGCCGCGTGCGCCAGGATCGCGTCGAGCGTGCCGTACTGCGTGAGCCACTTGGCCGCGGTCTTCGGCCCCACCTTGTCGACGCCGGGGATGTTGTCCGAGCTGTCACCGACCAGCGCCAGGTAGTCGACGATCTGCTCGGGCTAGACGTCGAACTTCGCCTTGACGCCGTCGCGGTCGAGCAGCGTGTCCGTCATCGTGTTGATGAGCGTGACGCGCTCGTCGACGAGCTGCGCCATGTCCTTGTCGCCGGTCGAGATCAGCACCTGCTCGCCGGCCGCGGCCGCGCGCGAGGCCAGCGTGCCGATGACGTCGTCGGCCTCGACGCCCGCGATGCGCAGCAGCGGCAGGCCCAGCGCCGGTGACGGTCTGCAGCAGCGGCTCGATCTGCGCGCGCAGGTCGTCCGGCATCGGCGGGCGGTGCGCCTTGTACTCGCGCGAACAGGTCGTCGCGGAAGGTCTTGCCCGGCGCGTCGAAGACCACCGCGAGCCGCGTGCCCGGATACTCCCGCACCAGCTTCTGCAGCATGTTGAGCACGCCGAGCACGGCGCCGGTGGGCTCGCCGCGCGAGTTGCTCAGCGGCGGCAGGGCGTGGAAGGCCCGGTACAGGTAGGAGGAGCCGTCGACGAGGATCAGGTTCGGCTTGGGAGGCATCAGGGGACGCGCTTGACTACTGCGCGGTCGAGGGGTCCGGTGCCGGCGGCAACTTGCGGCGCGTGGCGGGGTCGTCGGCGGGCGGCGTCCCGGGTGGTACGGCCGGGGCCGCCGCGGGTGGCTTGGCCGGCACCCTGGCCGGCGCCTCGTCTGGCAGGTACAGGCCGCCCTTCTGTCCGCAGCCGCCCAGGATCGACAGCAAGCACACGGCCACGATCGGGGACGGACGAGACCAGTCCTGGTCGCTCATGGCTTCAACTCCCGGCTGGCGCCAGCGGCGCCGACGGCGGCATCGGCCGCCGCGATCGGAGGGTGAGCCAGCCGCGCGCCACGCGGTAGGCCACCCACAGTCCGACGATCGCAAAGCCGATGATGACGATGTAGATGCCGACGACGATCAGGGTCAGTGGGGCGCCCACAAGCAGCGTCAGGCAGACCCAGAGCAGCGCGAACCAGAAGGTGCGGATCTGCCAGCCGAAGTGGGACTCGAGCCAGGTGCCGCGCACCTCCGACCGGCGCGCATAGTTGAGGATGACGGCGACGATCGAAGGCAGGCCGAACAGGAACCGGCCGGCGATGCTCGAGCTCGTGAGCACGCCGGTCAGCACGGCGCAGGCGTGCAGGCCGTAGATCCACTGCGTGTAATTGAACAGCCCCGCTGCGGGCTCCACCACAAAGGTCTGCTCGTGCGCATCGCTCATGGGAACCGCCTGCCGCTCGGCTGCGGGGATCCGCGTGGGCCGCCATGATAATCCGGGTTCGTGGGCAAGGCTTCCTTAAGGGCAATTGCATCACTCGTGTGACAATAGGACCGCAAGTAGCAATATTGTAGCTGTGTGGCGCACATTTCGCGTTCAGGCAGCAGCCCGCCGGCGGCGCCGGAGGGCCTCCTGCAGCTCGCGCAGTTCCTCGATCCGGAGCCGCAGTCCACACCAGAGGAAGGCTCCGATCGCGACCGCAATCGTCGCCAGCAACGACGTCGTTCTGAGCGCGAAGGATTGCTGCACCCAGCCCGCCAGGAGCCAGTGCTCCGAGGCCCAGCAGACCAGCCCCAGGGCGGCCGAGCCGATGGCCACCTTGAGCAGGAGCGTGGCCATGCGCCGGCCCTCGAGGCGCTTGAGGTGGCGGTGCATGAGCGCATAGAGCACGAGGAAATTGCAGGTCGCGACGCAGCCGGTCGAGAAGGCAAGGCCGCGGTGCCCCCAGCCCAGGTGGCGCGTGAAGACCCAGTTGAGCAGCAGGTTCAGCGCGACGGCGAGGAAGCTCACGAACATCGGCGTGCGCCGGTGGTCGAGCGCGTAGAAGGCCTTGACCAGCACCTTGAGGGCGGCATAGCCGGCCAGGCCGATCGCGTAGTAGCGCAGGGCGCCCGCGGCCTCGTCGGTCTGGTGGGCGTCGAAGCGGCCGTGCTGGTAGAGCAGCGAGACGATCGGCTCGGCCAGCATCATGAGCCCGACCGTGCAGGGGATCGTCATCAGGAAGGCGAGCCGCATGCCGCGCGCGAGCTCGCCGCGGAAGGCGGCGCAGTCGCCGGTCACGGCCAGGCGCGAGAGCAGCGGCAGGGTCACGGTGCCGAGCGCCACGCCGAACAGGCCGAGCGGCAGCTGCATGAGCCGGAAGGCGATCGCGAGCCAGAAGATCGGGCCGTCGCCGAGGTGCGAGGCGAAGATCGAATTGACCAGCACGTTGAGCTGGGTCGTGCTCGCGGCGATGACCGAGGGACCCATCAGTGCGAGCACGGCCGCGACCCCCGGGTCGCGCCAGTGAAAGTCGGGCCGGAAGCGGTAGCCGAGCCGGCCCAGTCCGGGCAGCTGCACGGCCAGCTGCAGCGCGCCGCCGATCAGCGTGCCGATGGCCAGCCCCACGAGCGCGAGCGTGCCGAAATGCGGGTCGAGCCAATACCCGAGCACGACCCCGCCGGCGATCGAGCCCAGGTTGAAGAAGCTCGAGGCCATCGCCGGCATGCCGAACACGTCCTTGGCGTTCAGCATGCCCATGACGAGCGCCGCCAGCGACACCAACAGGATGAACGGGAACATGATGCGCGTCAGCGTGACCGTCAGCGCCGCCTTGGCCGGATCGAAGCCGGGTGCGAGCGTCGCCACCAGCTGCGGCGAGTAGACGATGCCCAGCACGCAGATCGCGCCGAGGACCACGGCGGTCATGGTCGCGATCTTGTTCGCGAGCCGCCAGGCGGCTTCGTCGCTGCCGCGCGCGGCGGTCTTGCTGAAGGTCGTCACGAAGGCCGTCGACAGCGCGCCCTCGGCGAACAGGTCGCGCAGCAGGTTCGGGATGCGGAAGGCGACGGTGAAGGCGTCCATGGCGCCGCCGCCGCCGAACAGCGCGGCGCAGACCTGCTCGCGCGACCAGGCCCAGCACGCGGCTGCACATGACGGCGAGGCCGATGATCCCGGCCGCGCGCGTGTTGAGCCGCTCGGAAGGCTGCGGGCCGGTAGTCGGCGTGCCCCTGCCGGCCGTCATGGAAATGGATTCCCCCTCGAGGACCTCTGCAAAGTATAGCCTGCCACGCTGGCGGGCAGCCCTTGCGCGGTTGCCGGTCGCACGGAACAGGCTCGGCGTACCCCGCGTGCCAGCGCGGTTGCCAACGTGGTTTGCTACAGTAGCCGCCTCCCAGTTTCCACTGGTGCCGGCGCCCCATGTACACGCTCTATTACTCCCCCGGTACCGCGAGCCTCGTCATCCATCTCGCCCTGCTCGAGATCGGCGCGCCCTACCGGCTCGAACTCGTCGACTTCGAGAAGAAGGCGCAGCGCAGCCCGGCCTACCTCAAGCTCAATCCGCAGGGGACGGTGCCGACGCTGCTGATCGACGACCAGCCGTACGCCGAATCGGTGGCCTTGCTGATGATGCTCAGCGACCGCCATCCGGATTCGCGCCTGGCCCCGCCCGTGGGCGGCGCGGAGCGCAACGAGTGGTACCAGTGGCTCGTGTACTTGGGCAGCGCGCTCGGCGCCACCTACCGGTTCTGGTTCTATCCGCCCGAGCTGGGTGCCGAGGAGCACTCCCCGGTCGTGCGCGCGGCGCTCCAGGCGCGCATCGAGGCCGTCTGGGACCGGCTCGACGCGCGCTTCGCCGCGCGCGGCCCGTACCTGCTGGGCGCGCAGCTCTCGGCGGCCGACCTGCTGCTCCTGATGTACCTGCGCTGGTCGCGCAACATGCCGCGGCCGGCGCTGCAGTGGCCGGCGCTCAAGGATTTCGCGACGCGGATGCGCGCGCGCGCGAGCTGGCAGAAGCTCTGCGACCTCGAGGGGCTGACCGAGTGGCGCGCGTGAACGTCGACGGCGGGCCCGCGCCGTGATGCAACCCGGAGAGGTCCGCAGCGCGGCGCAGGCGCGCACCATCGTCGAGGAGCGCGGCCTGCAACACGTAAAGGTCGGCGTGTTCGACAACGACGGCATCCTGCGCGGCAAGTACATCGACCGCGCCAAGTTCTTCGCCGCGCTCGACAAGGGGCTGGGCTTCTGCGACGTGGTGCTGGGCTGGGATTCGAACGACCAGCTCTACGACAACGCGCGCTTCACCGGCTGGCACACCGCCTACCCCGACGCGCAACTGCGGCTGCTGCCGGGCAGCTGTCGCAGCCTGCCGCTCGAAGGCAACATGCTGCTGTTCCTGCTCGAGTTCACCGGCACCGCCGAGCAGGTGTGCCCGCGCGCGACGCTGCGGCGGGTGCTGGAGCGCGCCGCCGGCCTTGGTTACAGCGCCGCAGCGGCCGCGGAATTCGAATTCTTCGTCTTCAACGAGACGCCCGAGAGCGTGCGCGCCAAGGGCTATCGGGCCTTGAGCAACCTGACGCCCGGCTACTTCGGCTACTCGATGCTGCGCAGCTCGGTGCACGCCGAGCTCTACCAGGCGCTGCTGCAGCTCAGCGCCGAGATGCGCATGCCGATCGAAGGGCTGCACACCGAGACCGGGCCGGGCGTCATGGAGGCCGCGCTGCAGTACTGCGAGGCGCTCGAGGCGGCCGACCGCGCGGCGCTGTTCAAGACCTACGCCAAGGTCATGATGCAGCGACGCGGGCTCATGGCGACGTTCATGGCGAAGTGGTCGCAGCAGCTGCCCGGGCAGAGCGGCCACCTGCACGTCTCGTTGGCGCGCCAGGACGGCAGTTCCGTGTTCCACGACGCCGCCAAGCCGCACACGATGTCGGACGAGATGCGCTGGTTCGTCGGCGGGCAGCAGGCGCTGATGCCGGAGCTGCTGGCCATGGTCGCCTCCACCGTCAACAGCTATTCGCGGCTGGTGCCGGGCTTCTGGGCGCCGACCAGCGCGACCTGGGGCGTCGAGAACCGCACCTGCGCCCTGCGCGTGATCCAGGGCGGGCCCAGGAGCCAGCGCGTGGAATACCGCATCGCCGCCGCCGACATCAATCCGTACCTGGCGATCGCGGTGGCGATCGGCTCGGGACTGTGGGGCATCGAGCGGCGCATCGAGCCTGACGCGCCGATGGTCGGCAACGCCTATGACCGCAAGCTCCCTGCGAAGCGCCAGCTGCCCCGCACGCTGACCGAGGCCGCCGCGGCGCTGCGGCGCTCGCACGCGGCGAAGGAGTTGTTCGGCGAGCCGTTCGTCGAGCACTTCGCCGCCAGTCGCGAATGGGAAGAGCGCGAGTTCCGCCGCGCCGTGACCGACTGGGAGCTGGCGCGCTACTTCGAAATCATCTGAATGACCACGACGCGAACCATCAGCCCGGTCGACGGGCGCGTATACGTCGAGCGGGCCACCGACGGTGGCGCGCAGATCGAGGCCGCGCTCGGGCGGGCGCAGGTCGCGCAGCGGCAGTGGCGCGCGGTGCCACTGCCTGAGCGCGCTCGGCTCATGGAACGCTTCTGTGCCGCCTTCGAGGCGCGCGCCGCCGAGTTCGCCCCCGAGTTGAGCTGGCAGATGGGCCGGCCGCTGCGCTACGCGCCGAACGAGCTGCGCAGCACGATCGAGCGCGCGCGCTACATGATCGGCATCGCGCCTGCCGCGCTCGCCGACATCGACGTCGGCCCGAAGCCGGATTTCCACCGTTTTCTGCGGCGCGAGCCGCTCGGCGTGGTGTTCACGGTCGCGGCCTGGAATTTCCCCTACCTGATCGCGGTCAACAGCGTGGTGCCGGCGCTCATGGCGGGCAACGCGGTGCTGCTCAAGCACTCGGCGCAGACCCCGTTGTGCGCCGAACGCTTCGCCGAGTGCTTCGCCGCCGCGGGGCTGCCGGCGGGCGTGTTCCAGCTGCTGCACCTCGAGCACGCCGACACCGAGCGCGTGATCCGCGACCCGCGCGTCGACTTCGTCGCCTTCACTGGCTCGGTGGCCGGTGGCCGCGCGGTGCAGCGCGCCGCGTCCGAGCGCTTCATCGGCGTCGGCCTCGAGCTCGGCGGTTGCGACCCGGTCTACGTGCGCCACGACGCCGACGTCGCGCACGCGATCGAGAACATCGTCGACGCCGCGTACTTCAATTCCGGGCAGTCCTGCTGCGGCCTGCAGCGCATCTACGTACACGCGGACGTCTACGAGCGCTTCGCGGCCGGCGCCACCGAGCTCGTGCGCCAGTACGTGCTCGGCGACCCGCTCGACCCTGCGACCACGCTCGGGCCAGTCGTGCGCGCGGGCGCCGCGGACGCGATCCGCGCGCAGGTCGCGGACTCGATCCAGGCCGGCGCGCAACCGGTGATCGACGAGCGCGCCTTCGCGCGCAGCCGCGCCGGCACGCCTTACCTCGCGCCGCAGCTGCTGCTCGATGCGCCGCCTGACTCGCTGGTGATGCGCGAGGAGATCTTCGGCCCGGTCGCCGGCGTCATGAAGGTGCGCTCGGACGAGCAGGCCGTGCAGCTCATGAACGACAACGCCTACGGGCTCACGGCTGCGGTCTGGACGCGCGACGAGGCGGCGGCGCTCGCCATCGGCGACGCGCTGCAGACCGGCACCTTCTTCCAGAACCGGGCGGACTACCTCGACCCTGCCCTGGCCTGGGTCGGCGTCAAGGACTCGGGGCGCGGCTGCACGCTCTCGCGCATCGGCTACGAGCACCTGACACGGCCCAAGTCGTTCCACCTGCGGGTGAAGACGTGAGCGCGATCCTCAAGGCGAACTGGAACTACCCCACCAAGGTCTGGGCCGGCCCGGGCCGCATCGCCGAGCTGCCGGCGGCCTGCGCCGCGCTCGGCATCCGCCGCCCGCTGCTGGTCACCGACGAGGGATTGCGCGACGCGCCGATGATCGCGGCGGCGCGCGCGCTCGTGCCGGGCACCGGGCTCTACGCCGGCGTGCGCGGCAACCCGGTCGCTGCGCACGTCGAGGCGGGGCTCGCCGCCTACGCCCACGGCGGGCACGACGGCGTCGTCGCCTTCGGCGGCGGCTCGGCGCTCGATGTCGGCAAGCTCATCGCCTTCATGTCCGGGCAGACGCGCCCGATCTGGGATTTCGAGGACGTCGGCGACTGGTGGACGCGCGCCAACGCGCGCGGCATCGCCCCAGTCGTCGCCGTGCCGACCACGGCGGGCACCGGTTCGGAGGTCGGCCGCGCCGGCGTGATCACGAACGAGGCGCACCAGAAGAAGATCATCTTCCATCCGGGCATGATGCCCGGCGTCGTCATCAGCGATCCGGAGCTCACGGTCGGGTTGCCGCCCAGCGTCACTGCGGCGACCGGCTTCGACGCCTTCGTGCATTGCTTCGAGGCTTACTGCACGCCGGGCTTCCATCCGCTCGCCGACGGCGTCGCGCTCGAGGGCATGCGGCTGATCCAGCAATACCTGCCGCGCGCCTTCGACGACGGCCGCGACCTCGAGGCGCGCTCGCGCATGCTGGCGGCGGCCAGCATGGGCGCCACGGCCTTCCAGAAGGGCCTGGGCGGCGTGCACGCGCTTGCGCATCCGGTGGGCGCGTACTTCAACACCCACCACGGTCTGACGAACGCCGTGATCCTGCCCTACGTGCTGGTGCACAACGCCGCGGCGATCGCGCCGCAGCTCGCGGTCATCGCGCGCGTGCTCGACCTGCGCGGCGAGCCTGGCGCGGCCATGCTCGACTGGGTGCTCGCGTTCCGCAAGCGGCTGCAGATCCCGCACACGCTGGCAGAGATCGGCGTCACGCTCGACGACCCGGAGCTCATCGGCCGCGAGGCCGCGATCGACCCATCGGCCGGCGGCAACCCGCTGCCGACCGACGCCGCGACCTACGCGCGGCTGTTCCGCTCCGCGGTCAAGGGCGACCTCGGGCTGCAAGGTTGAAATGAGTCGCGCGCGCGTGCTGATCATCGACGGTAACCTGGCCGCGACGCGCGAGCAGCAGGTGGCTGCAGGCGGCCAGCCTTCGGGCGAGGGCTACGCCGCCGTGCTGGCGCAGCTCGGCCCGGTCGACTGCGACATCGCGCGGCCGGCCGACGGTGAAGTGCGGTTCGCTGCTGGCGTCGGCCTCGCCGACTACGACGGCGTCGCGATCACGGGCTCGGCCCTCAACGTCTATGACGGCGGTGCGCACATCACGCGCCAGGTCGAGCTGGTCCGCGCCGTGCTCGAGGCCGGCGTGCCCTGCTTCGGCAGCTGCTGGGGCATGCAGGTTGCCGTGACGGCGCTCGGCGGCACGGTGCGCCCGAATCCGCTGGGCCGCGAGTTCGGTTTCGCGCGCCGAATCGCGTTGACCGAGTCCGGGCGCGCGCATCCCCTGTACCTCGGCAAGCCGGCCGTGTTCGAGGCCGTCACGGTGCACAAGGACGACATCGGCAGCTTGCCCGCGGGCGCCGTGGTGCTGGCCGCGAGCGACATGGGCCTGCAGGCCGTCGAACTGCGGCTCGGGGCGAGCGTATTCTGGGGCGTGCAATATCACCCGGAGTACAGCTACGCCGAGATCGCCGCGACCGCGCTGCGCTATGGCGAGGTGCTGGTGCGCGAGCGGCTGTTCGCCGACCGCGCCGCGCTCGAGGCTTACGTCGCCGAACTGCGGGCGCTGCAGGCGCAGCCGCACGACCGGGCGCTGAACTGGAAGCACGGCCTCGGGCCGGCGCTGCAGGATCCGCGGCTCAAGCTCGCCGAGCTGCACAACTGGCTCGCACTGCAGGTCGGGCCCCGCCACCAGCAGCGCCACTGAGCGATGACGCACGCGCAGCTCGCGCTGGTCGGCCTCGCGGGATTCGCGGCCGGCGCGGTCAATGCGCTCGCGGGCGGCGGGACGCTGCTGAGCTTCCCGGCCCTGCTGGCCGCCGGGCTGCCTCCGGTCGTGGCCAACCTGACCAGCACCATCGCCCTGTGCCCCGGATATCTCGGCGCCACGCTCGCGCAGCGCGCGGACCTTGCCGGGCAACGTGCTCGAGCGCTGAAGTTGCTGCCTGCCGCTCTCGCCGGCGGCCTCGGCGGGGCGATGCTGCTGCTGCATACCAGCGAGGCCCGCTTCACCGCGCTGATCCCCTGGCTGCTGCTGGCCGCCTGCGGGCTGCTCGCCGTCCAGGAGCCGCTGCGTGCGGTGCTTGCGCTGCGCATGGCGCGCAATATCGGCGGTGCGCCGGGTCCCTGGCTGCCGCTGGGCATCGCGCTCGCCGCCGTGTACGGCGGCTACTTCGGCGCCGGCATGAGCGTGCTGCTGCTGGCCGTGCTCGGGCTGGGCTGCATCGATGCCCTGCCGCGCCTCAACGCGCTCAAGCAGCTGCTGGCGCTGGCGGCGAATTTCGCGGCCGCGGCCTGGCTGGCCCTGAACGCCAGCGTCGACTGGAGCCTCGCGGCCCTGCTCGGTGCCAGCGCGCTGCTGGGCGGCGCGGTCGGCGGACGCTTCGCACGCCGGCTGTCGGCGCGCTGGCTGCGGCGCGTGGTCGTGTCGCTGGGCCTCGCGCTCGCGCTCTATTACCTGCTGCGCGCGCCGGCAGGAGTATCATGAGCGGCACCATGGAGCGCGTGGCCTACACGACGTTTCGGACCGCCATCGGCCACTGCGGCCTCGCCTGGACCAACGCCGGCCTCGTGGCCGTGCAGCTGCCGGAGCGCAGCGCGGCGGCCACGGCGGCGCGGCTGCGCAAGCGTTTTCCCGGCGCCCGCCGGCGCCTCGCCCTGTCGCGCGCGGTGCGCCGGGCGCGTGCGGCGATCGTGCGCCTGCTGGCGGGCGAAGGCGACGAGCTGGCCGCGATCAAGCTCGACCTGTCGCACTGCAGCCCGTTCCATCGCCGCGTCTACGAGATCGCGCGCACCATCCCGCGTGGCGAGACGCTGAGCTACGGCGAGCTCGCCGTGCGCGCCGGCAACCCGCGCGCCGCGCGCGCCGTGGGACAGGCGATGGCGCACAATCCGTTCCCATTGCTGGTGCCCTGCCACCGCGTGCTGGCCGCGCACGGCGCCGGCGGATTCTCGGCGCCCGGGGGAGTGGGCACGAAGTTCCGCCTGCTGCGCATCGAGGGCGCGCTCGCGCAGCGCGAATTGCCGCTGGGTTGATCGGGCCCGGCGCGTGCCGTCGCCAGCCGGCTGCGGGCTACGCGACCGGGTCCGAGGTTGCAGTGTCCACCTGGCCCATGGCCGGGCGGAAGCGCACGCACACGCTGGCGGCGACGTGCATCGCCGAGCCCACCACCGTGACGCCCGCGTCCTGCAGGAAGGCGACGATGAAGGCCTGCAGTCCTTCGCAGCGCTGCCGCGCTGTTTCCTGGTCCTCGGACTGCGCCACCAGCCGTGCCCGCCAGTTCTGCGCGCGCGGATTCGCGACCGTGAGCTCGCGCAGCGCGCGATCGAGCAGCGCCAGGTCGCCGGAGAGCGTGTTGTCGGTCAGGTCGGGATTGCGCGCCTGCCCGGGTGCGGCAAGCCTTAGGTGCAGCAACGCGCCGTCGGGCTCGGACTCATCGTAGAGGCACACGGCCAGCGAGCTTTGCAGCCGCGCGCCGAGCACGACGTCCGCCGAGGTGGCGCGGTAGTCGTCTGCCCGGACCTGCAACGCGGTGTCGCCGTCATCCATGCGCGCAGTGTCGCAGGGCGCGCAACCGTCCCGGTGTTAGCTGCATCACAGTCCGGCGCGCTGATGCAGCGCTGTTGTTATCATGCAGCGATGAAGCTCACTGATTTCAAGGTCCTGACCTTCGACTGCTACGGCACGCTGATCGACTGGGAGACCGGCATCTGGAATGCCCTGGCGCCGCTGGTCGGCAAGTCTGGCGGTGGCCGCACGCGCGACGTGGTGCTCGAGAACTTCGCGCGCCACGAAGTGGCGCAGGAGGAAGCGACTCCCGCGATGCCGTACTCGCAACTGCTGGCGGTGGTGTACGAGCGGCTGGCGCGGGAATGGGGCGTGCCGGTGACGCGCGAGCAGGCCAACATCTTCGGCGCCTCGGTGCCCGACTGGCCGGAGTTCCCGGATTCCTCCGAGTCGCTGCAGTACCTCAAGCGCCATTACCGGCTGGTGATCCTCTCGAACGTCGACCGGATCTCGTTCCGCTCCAGCAACGCGCGGCTGCGCGTCGAGTTCGATGCCGTGTACACCGCGCATGACATCGGTTCCTACAAGCCGGACGCGCGCAATTTCGACTACCTGTTGCGGCGGCTGCGCGAGGACTTCGGCCTCGGCAAGCCCGACATCCTGCACACGGCGCAGAGCCTGTTCCACGACCACGTGCCGGCCAAGCGCGTCGGCCTGGCCACGGCCTGGATCGACCGCCGCCACGCCGCCAGCGGCTGGGGCGCGACCGTGGCCCCGCCCGGCACGCCGAAGTACGACTTCCGCTTCGAGACCCTGGCGGCGTTTGCCGCTGCCCATCGGCAGGAGACGGGCGGGTGACGCGGCCTGCTCGCATGAGAAATACTATCAATAGGGCGCTAATGCGAGTCGGGAATTCGCCGGGGCCGAATCAAGATAACTGCAGGCATTGATTGCGCCTTTCAGCCCAACGGGGCCCCACTCCAAAGAGCAGCGGCTCGCCATGGAGATCCTCAACGGAGTCCTGGCACAGGCCAGGCGGTAAGCCCAGTGGCGCGCTCCAAGACCCTGGCGCCACGTGTCGACATCGCTCGCGCCATCCTTATTCTGCGTAGTTACAAGGTCCTGCTGGATGAGAATCTGGCCACCCTCTATGGCGTCGAGACCAAGGTTCTCGTGCAAGCCGTCAGGCGCAACGCGGCCAGGTTTCCGGAGGATTTCATGTTCCAGCTCACCGCCCCGGAATGGAGCGCTTTAAGGTCACAATCTGTGACCTTAAAGCACAGGCGCGGCCAGCACCGCAAATACCTGCCATACGCGTTCACCGAGCAGGGCGTGGCCATGCTGTCGTCGGTGCTCCGTAGCCCTCGGGCCATTTCCGTCAACATCGAGATCATGCGTGCCTTCGTCCGCATGCGCGAGATGCTCGCCTCCGACCACGAGCTTGCGGAGCGCATTGATCAGCTCGAAGCCCGCATCGGCAAGAAACTCGCTACCCACGACAAGGCGATCACCGCCATCCTATCGGCCATTCGGGAGTTGATGCAGCCCCTGGCCACGAAGCGCCGGGGCATCGGATTTACTGCCGAAATCGGCTAACTTCCATTATTGTCGGTGAACAGGCTGCGCTTCACCGGAGATCCAGGCGCCCTTTGGAATTTGTGGAGGCACAAAGTAGTCGCGGATCGCGAATGTCGATGATCAGAATCTCTTTGGACTTGCATTGATCTTCTGGTTCATTGTCGAGTGCCACTCGGCCGCTATCAGGCCGGCAGCGCTTCAGGGCGCGAAGGCCATGTAGACGTCGGTGCGGTTGGCGCTGTCGTTGCCCGAGGTGACGAACAGCGGCAGGAATTGGCTGCCGCTGGTGGCCAGGGCCTGGTAGTCGCCGAGGAACAGTCCTTGCGCGTAGGGCGCGTTGCCGAGCGGGAACCCACCGCTGACATGCGTGTCCGTCCAGGTCGTGCCGTCGGTCGAGGTCGCGAGCCAGTAGTCGGCCCGGAACACGCCGGTGCTGGGCTGGTCGTAGCGCAGGTCGTAGTATCCGACGCCGATCAGGCCGTCGGCGCGCAGCTGCACGTTGGGGATGAAGGCCGCGGCCGCGAGGTCGCCGCTGGCGCGCGTCGGCATGGTCCAGCTCGAGCCGCCGTCGCTGGAGCGCGCGATCGCGATCGCGTCGCGCGCTCCGCCGCTGAAGGCGGACGACTGCCAGGCCACGTACACGGTGCCAGCCGCATCGCGCGCGACCGAGGGCAGGTCGGCGCCGTCGCGCACGACCAGGCCCGTGTTCGGGTCGTGGATGCCGGCGGATTGTTCGCTGCTGATCGTGACCGGCGCGCCCCAGCTCGCGCCGCGATCGCTCGAGCGGATCACGCGCAGCTTCGCGGCCACGCCGCCGGCGACGGCGTCGAATTCCGTGAACACCACCAGCAGCGTGCCGTCGGGCAGCGAGAGCGGGATGTTGCCGAGCGTCTGGTTGCCGGGCCCGGGATCGTAGATCGCGCGCGCGGCCTCCCAGTTCGTGCCGCCGTTGGTCGTGCGCGCGAACATCGTCGGGCCGTTGCCATTCTGGTCCAGGCGATCCCAGGTGGCGTAGACGAAGTTCGCGTCGACGGCATCGGCGGCGATGGCGCCCTTGTCGTCGAAGAAGGCGTCACCGTCGCTGATCAAGGTCAGCGGCGCACCCCAGGTGGCGCCGCCGTCGGTCGAGCGCAGCACCAGCATCGCGCTCGAGGATCCGGTCGCCAGGGTCGCCCCCGAGATCGACAGCGACAGCAGGTAGGCCGTGCCGTCGGCGCTGACGGCCAGCCAGGGATCCGAGGCGCGCTCGTAGTCCGCGCCGTTCGCCGGCGATCCTCCGGCGCAGCGCGAGACCGGCGCGGCGCTGCGACTCCAGCTGTGGCCCGTGTCGAATGAGGCGGCCGTCATGAGTCCTTGTGAGCCGCCGTCGGACCAGCGGTCCTGCTGCCAGGCGGCGATGACATTGCTCGGGTTGATCGGATTGACGGCCACCGCGGGCTCGACCTCCGCGTTCGGGTACACGGTGCCGGTCGGCGCAATGCCGCCGCAGCCCAGCGCGAAGGGCGTCGGCGCCGAAAGGGTCACGAATGGGAGCGAATCCAGCACCGGGGGCGGAGGAGGGGGCGGGGGCGGCGGGGCTGGGTTCTGTCCGCCGCCGCAACCCACGAGCAGGCAGGCCAGGCCCGGCCATGGCCAGCGGATCCTCGGCCTCACGATGCCCCAGGGAAACGACGCATTCCGCATATTATCCGGATCCGGCAAACTGCAGGTCGACACCGCCATGCAACTCGAGACACCGCGACTGCTGTTGCGCCCGCCGGAGCTGCGCGACCTGGACGGTTGGGCCGCGTTGATGGCGGATCCCGAATCCGCCAACCCGATTGGCGGCGTGCAGCCGCGCGCCGTGGCTTGGCGCTCTCTGGCGATGATGGCAGGCGCCTGGAGCCTGGCGGGCTTCGGCATGTTCTCGGTGCTCGAGAAATCCAGTGGTGATTGGGTCGGGCGGGTCGGTCCCTGGTGTCCCGAGGGCTGGCCCGGCACCGAGATCGGCTGGGGCCTGCGGCGCCAGTATTGGGGGCGGGGCTACGCGACCGAGGCGGCGATCGCCGCGATCGACTGGGCCTTCGGGTCGTTGCGCTGGGCCGAGGCGATCCACGTGATCGCGCCCGACAACCTGCCGTCGCAGGCGGTAGCGCGGCGACTGGGCTCGGTGCGGCGCGGGCCGGCCGCACTGCCGGCGCCGCTCGCCGAACTCGAGGCGGAGTGCTGGGGCCAGACCCGCGCCCAGTGGCGCTCGCAGCGCGCACGGCTGCCGCTGCACGCGGCGCAGGAGGGCGGCACGTGAACGACAGGAGTGGCGGCGGCATGGGCAAATCGCGCCTCGAGGCCTTCAGCGATGGCGTGCTCGCGATCATCATCACGATCATGGTGCTCGAGCTGCGCGCGCCGCACGCCACCACGCTGGCGGCCCTGTGGCCACTGTGGCCGAAGATCCTGAGCTACGGCATGAGCTTCATGTACCTCGGCATCTACTGGAACAACCACCACCACCTCTGGCAGGCGGTCGAACGCGTCAACGGCAGCGTGCTCTGGGCCAACCTGCACCTGCTGTTCTGGCTTTCGCTCGTGCCCTTCGCCACCGCGTGGATGGGCGAGAACGAGTTCGCCGCTGCGCCGGTGGCGCTGTACGGCGTCGTGCTGCTGGCCGCGGCCTGCGCCTACTACGTCATGACGCGCGTGCTGCTGGCGAGCCACGCGCCCGACTCGCTGCTGGCGCGCGCGCTCGGCCGCGACTTCAAGGGGCGGGTCTCGATCCTGATCTACCTCGTGGCCATTGCCGGCTCGTTCCGGCTGCCGTGGCTGTCGGGCCTGCTCTACGTGCTGGTCGCGGTGATCTGGCTCGTGCCCGACCGCCGCTTCGAGCGGCTGCTCGCCATGGGGAGCCCCGCGGCGCGTCGCTAGCGCTCGATCGTGTAGACGAGGTCGGCGCTGCGCGCATAGCCGGCCTCGGTCTTGAGCGTCCACCTGTTGCCGAGCGTGTAGCGCATCTTGAAGGTGTTGATGGCCTCGGCGAGGCTCACGCCATAGCTGACGTAAAGGCGCGGCGACAGGTAGCGGCCAAGCACGAGCGAAGTTTCGTTGTTGAGGTCGGACTCGACGCTGACGTCGCTGATGCCGACCTTGCTGCCGAACTGCTGGAACAGCATCGCACTGCCCTGCATCAGGGCGAGGTCCTTGCCCTGCTGCGAATCGCTGGTGTTCTGGACGCTCTCGAGCGACCCGCCGGCGAGCAACAGCGAGACGATCTGCGACTGCGACACCGGTGGGTCCGAGAAGAAGGTCAGGCGGGGCTGGCGCAGCGTGCCGCGCACGTTGACGCCGGCCCTGATGTCCGGGAACTGCTTGACCGCGCGCAGGTCGATCGCCGGGTCGTTGAGCGGACCATCGCGGAACTGCAGGCGGCCGAGCTCGATGTCGAGCTTGCGGCCGTAGGCCGTGTACTTGCCTTCCTCGACCTTGAGCTCGCCGGTGCCGCGGTTGAAGCCGGAGTCGTCGGCCACGACGCGCAGGCTCCCGCTCAGCCGCCCGACCAGGCCGAAGGTGTCGATCGTCACGCGCTCGCCGAGCCGCAGCGTCAGGTCGCTGAAGACGTGGAAGCCCTCCTTCGCCGGCGCCTGGTTGGCGGAGACGATGACCTCGTCGCTCGAAGTGCGCGCGGCGTTGGCCAGCTGGTCGGGGCGCAGCAAGCGCCCGTAGGGCAGCGTGACGGTGCCGGTGATGTCGATGCGGTGCCCGTCGAGCTTCATCGTCACGTCGGGTGAAGCCTGCACGCGCGCTTCCGGCAGGTTGATGATCCGCAGGTTGTCCCCGGTCAGGTGCAACTGGCCGTAGGGCAGGGAATCGCGCCAGGTGAGCTGGCCGCTCAGCCGCCCGCGACCGTCGGCGCCGGCGCGGGCGCTGCCGTCGAGCTGCAGCACCGGGCCGTTGAGTCGCGCGGCGAAATTGAGCTCGCGCAGGGCGAGGTTCACCTGGTAGGCGTCGACCTCGGCGTTGCTGAGGCGCAGCTCGCCGTTGAACTCCGGCGCGGCCAGCGTTCCGGCCACGGTCAGGTTGGCGTTGAGCTGGCCGGCGACGCGGTCGACCATGGCGACGTAGGACTCGATGAAGCCGAGCGAGTGCGTCTCGAGCTTGAGCTCGCCCTGCAGCGGCCAGCTGCCGGAGATGGTCCCGGGCCCGTGTGCCTGCATCCGCCCGACGATGTTGCCGGCGGCGCCGGCCTCGAGGCCCACGCTGCCGACGAGTCCCGCAGAGTCGAGCTTCAGCTGCACATCGCCGTTGCCGAGATTGAAGATTTCAACGCGTCCGCTCGTGAGGCGATGGCGCACGCTGGCCTCGGCGAGCGCGCCGATGAACGATGCCGTCCACGGCGCACCGGCCGGAGCCTGCGCGCGCAGGTCCAGCGACACCTGCCCGTCAAAGGTGGTGTCCGTGGTGAGGCCGGCAGTCAGCGCCCGCAACGGCACGCGCGCCGCGTTGAGCTCGAGCTCGCTACGGCCGAGCTCGTGCTCGCCGGCGGCGCAAAAAGCCGCGACCGCATCGCGCAGGCACAGGCGCTCGAGCCGCAGCAGCTGGCCATCGAGGGCCACCATCGCCGCGGCTGGTGAGGCCAGCTTCAGGTTCATCTCGGCGCCATCGCTGGCGGTGAATTCGCCAAACTGCGCGTGCCAGGCGCCTTGCGCGAAGCTGGCCGTGCCGCCGGCGTGCAGCGCCACCGGCGCGGCGTCGAGGTCGAGCGCGAAGCGGTGCGCGGCGGCGGTGCCGGTGGTGCTGAAGCGCAGGTGATCGAAGCCGTGATCGGCCAGGCGCAGCCCGGCGAGGTTCAAGTTGGTCGTGGCGTGCCCGCTGCCACCGGGGTCGAAGTCGATGCTGGCCTCGAGCGCGTGCAGGCTCGATGCGCCGTAGGCCAGCTCGCTGCCGCTCACGTGGGCGCGCACCACGGGATTGAGCTCATCGCCGCCGAGCTGGCCCCCGGCGCGGACGCGGCCGCTCGCGCCGACCTGCAGCAGCGCAAGGTCCGGGGTGTCGAGCGCGAAGTGCAGGTCCGGGTGCGCGCCGAGCCGCCCGTCGGCCTCGATGCGCGTCTCGCCGAGCTGCAGGCGCACGTCCTGGAGCAGCCAATCCTCGCCCGACAGCGCGATGCCGGCGTGCCCGCTGGCGTGCCGGCCACGCACGGCGCCACTGATCTCGCTGACGCGCACCTGCAACGGGTGCCTCGGTCCCTCGTTGTGGCCTTCGGCGGCGACGTTGAAGTTGAGGTGGCCGTCGATCCCGGGCCGCAAGTGGGCGACGTCGAGGCCGCGCATTGCGCCGCCTGCCGACCAGGCCACTTGCGGTGACCAGCGCACCTCGCCATGCAGCTGCGCGTGGCCGCCGTAGGCCTCGACGGTCGCGGCCGGGATCTCCACGCCGTCGTGCGCCAGCCGTCCTGCCGCCTGGAATTGCAGCGAGTGCCCGGCGTAGGGCAGCAGGTCGCCCTCGGCCGTGAGCGCGTAGGGCTTCAGGCCCGCAAGCGTGTAGCTGCCCGCGTTGCTGCGGACCAGCGGCGCGGCCTCGGCCAGTGGCCAGCGGAACAATTGCCAGCGACCCGAAAGCTCGAGCCGCGGCCCGCCCTCGACGATGCCGACGGTGCCGGCGGTGCTGAGCTGCACGCCGTAGGCACGCTGGCGCAGCTGCAGGTTCGCGATGCTGAGCACGTGCGCGGCGTAATTGCCGGCGAAATCCACCGCCAGCGGCCCGGACTTGAGCCCGGCAGGGGTCAGCTCGCCGCTGGCCGAGAAGCCGTGATGATTGCCGCTGAGCCGCAACTCGCCACTGACCTTGCCGAGCGCGTCGCCGACGCCCCAGGGGCGCAGTTCAAAGCTATGCACCTGCGACAGGCCCTGCCAATGCCAGTCGCCGGCCAGCGCGCTGGCCGCGCCGTGAAAATCGGCCCTGAACGGTTCGAGCAGTACCGCGTTGATCCCGAGCCGGTCCAGGTCGCCATTGATCTGGCCGTCGACCAGCCAGGCGGGCTGCGCGGCCGCTTCGCTGGTGACCCGCAGTTGCGCGTGCATGCGCAGCGCGGCGGTTGCGTGCAGCACCCCGGTGGCGTGCACCACGAAGCCCGAGTAGTGCAGCGTGCCGTCGAAGACGCGGATCTCCCTGGCGCCGAGCTGGGCGGCGATGCTGAGCCGGTCGGCCTCGACGCTCGTGCCGCTGGGCGCGACGATCGCGGCGTGGCCGACCTCGACCCTCGCAAGCTCGATGCCGAGGAGCCCGGCGAGGAAGTGAGGTTGCCACGGCTCGCCGGCCGGGCCGGTATGCGGCAGCACCTCGACCCGAACGTTGCCGAGCTCGAGCCGCGAAACGCGGATCGTCTGCCAGAGCAGCGGCAGCAGCGTGACGCGGCCGTCGATGCCGGTCACGATCACGCGCACGCGCTCGTGGTCGACCTCGACGCGATCGGCGTGCAGGCCGCCGTGCAACGTGCCGCGCGCGCCGCTGATCGCCAGCGTGACCGGGCCGAGGCGCCGGCTGGCCAGCGACGCCAGTCGCTGCAGCCCGCTCTCGGTCCAGCCGGCGTAGTAGATGCCGAGCGTGGCCAGCAGCGCCAGCGCCACCACCAGGATCCACGAGGTATGCAGCAGGCGGCGGATCATAGTTGCGGGGAGATGTTGATGTGCAGGCGCGGGCCAGGAAGCGTCGCGAACCCCGGGGCGCGCACTGCCTTGGCGATGTCGAAGCCGACCGTGACCACCGGCAGGCGCCAGCGCAGTCCAACGCCGACCGACGCGGCCAGCGGCTCACCCAGGTTGTTGATGGCGTTACCGAAGTCGGTGAAGGCCGCGATGCCCATCAGCCGCGGCAGGTTCCGCACCACCTCGACCGTGCCCGTTATCAGGTGCCGGCCACCGACCCGGACCTGCGAGCCGTCGGGCGCGGTCTGCACCGGCGAGAGCGAGTTGTAGGAGAATCCGCGCACGCTCCGGTCGCCGCCGGCATAGAAGCGGAAGGTGCCCGGCAGGTCCTGGAAATCGCCGACCGCGCTGGCGCCGACCTCGCCGCGCAGGAACAGGTGCCAGTGCTCGGTCATGTTGAGCACGCGCTCGGAGCGCATGTCCAGGCGCAGGAAGTTCGAGTTCGAGCCCAGCACGTGGTTCGAGCCGATCAGCTCGGCATACAACGTGTGCGAAAAAAGTTCCTCGCCCAGGTAGCCCTGGGGCACTGAGGCATAGGTGATGCCCGGCACGATCAGGTCGTCGACCACGTGGCCGTTGACCGCGTCGTCGGTGATGGTATGCATGAAGGCCATCGACAGCACACGCTGCCAGCGGCCGAGGTTCTGCGTGACGCTCGGCGTCACCGAATCCTCGTGCGTGTCGACCGCGCTGCTGGTCTTTTCCGACTGCGTCAGGAACTGCACCGAAAACTTCTCGAGCACCGGATCGCCGAATGGAATGTCGTAGCGCGCGTTGAGGTTCTGGCCGATCTCGGAAACCTGCAGCCACACGCGCAGCCGGTGGCCCTGGTCGTTGACCAGCGGATTGAGCCAGCTGATGGTGCCGCGCACGCCGGTGTCGGTGCCGTAGCCGGCGCCAAAGGAATAGGTGTTGCGCGCGCGCTTGCCGCTGATGTTGATCGGCACCACGTGTTTGACCGGGTCGCGCTCGCCGGTGGCGACCTCGACGCCGGCGAAGAAGCGGCTGTCGTCGAGCGCGAACTGCGTGCGCAGCAGCTTGCCCGCGTCGAACGGGTCGCCTTCCTGGTAGCGCAGGTAGCGGCGCAGCTGCGACTCGCGGATCGAGGCCTGCTCGAGGGTGGTGGGGCCGAACTTGTAGCGCTCGCCGGTCTCGAGCTCGAAGAAGGCGCGCGCCTGGCGCTGCTGCGGGTCGACCTGCAGCTCGTTGCGCAGCAGCCGCGCGTCCAGGTAGCCGAAGGTGACCGCCGCCGATTGCAGGTCCGACTTGGTCCTGTCATAGGCGGCGTGCTCGAGGCGCTTGCCCTTGATGAGCGCCGGCGCGGCGATGATGCGCGTGAACACCGAATCGGTGGCGCCGGGGCCGTGGACCAGGATGCTGACCTCCTCGACCAGCACCGGCTCGCCCGGGCGGATGTCGATCTGCACGCGCCAGTTGCGGTGGTTGGCCTCCTCGGTCAGCGTCGACTGCACGATCGGGCTGTAATAGCCGTAGGGCTTGAGTGCGTCGCGCACCTCGCTGTCGACGCGACGGTAGAGCCGCTGCACCGCGTCTGGCTCGATGCGGTCGCGATCCTTGTAGCGCTCGAGGCTCAGCAGCGCGAGCACGTTGCGCCTGAGCGTGGCGTCGACGCCGTTGACCTCGACGCGGATCGCGGCCGCGGCCGGCAGCGCCAGCGCCGCCAGGCCCGCCAGCGCCAGCCACGGCAGGCTGGTGCGTACCCCGGCGCGGCGGTGTTGCGGGCCCATGACTGTGGGAGCGGCGCGCCCGCCCGGGGTTCCGTGCCTCACTGCGGGGCGACGAGCGCGGTGCCCGTAACGCGCAGGTACCAGGCGTCGACCAGGCGACGCGCGATCGAGTACGGCGGCGGCAGCACGCGCGGCGCGCCGGCCGCGAGCTCCGCGGCGCTGAACCAGCGCGCGTCCTCGAGCTCGCCGTCGAGGTGCAGCGGCCCCGCGCTGCTGGCCGTGGCGTTGAAGCCGAGCATCAGCGAGGAGGGGAACGGCCAGGGTTGCGAGGCGTAGTAACTGACCGAGCTCGTGCGCACGCCGGTTTCCTCGAGCACCTCGCGCGCGACCGCGTCCTCGAGGCTCTCGCCGGGCTCGACGAAGCCGGCCAGGGCCGAATACCGGCCCGGCGGCCAGGTCGGCTGGCGCCCCAGCAGCGCACGCTCGCCGTCGCTGACCAGCACGATCACGGCCGGGTCGAGGCGCGGGAAGAATTCACTGCCGCATTCGCTGCTCGTGCAGCGCAGGCAGTGGCCGGCGTGGCGCGGCGCCGTCGGCGCGCCGCAGACCCCGCAGTGCTGGTGGCGGGCACGCCAGACCAGCAGCGCGCGGGCGCAGGCCAGTACCGCGGCCTCGGCCGCCGGCAGCTCGGTCAGCAGCGGGCGCAGCTCCTCGAGTTGCGTGCCCTCAGGCAGGGCGGGTGGTGCGGTCAGCGCGTCGAGCAGCACACAGCGCGCGCCCTGGTACCAGCCGAGCAGCACCAACTGGCCGGCGTCGGCGTCGCGCACCAGCGGATGGCCGGCGTCGAGGAAGGCGATCCCGGCGCCCGGCCCGTGCCGCACCAGGTGCAGGGTGCCGATCGACAGCAGGTAGCGAGTGCCCGGCTCGGCCGCCGCGCGTGCCGCCCAATCGGCCTCGCTGCGCGATTCCGAGCGGCGGTCGAGCCAGGCGCCTGTAAAGGGATTCTGGCCGGCATCCGCCGTCATCGGGCCACCGCTTGCATGGCCCGATATTATCAGCAGGCGGCGGGTGGGCTCCTAGGGCCTGCTCAAGCCGGGGCCCCGCCGGCCTCCGCGGCGGCCGACGGCGCAGGCCGCCTCGCGCTCGAGGCCCACCGGCGTGCACAGGGCGCAACGCGCGGGGCGCAGAGCCAGAGAATCGACGACCAGCAGGGCCCCGCAGCCCTGGCATTCGCCCAGGCGCAGCTCGCCGCCGCGGGCCAGCGCGTTGACCAGCAGCACGGCATGCTCGAAGCCGATGCTCGGAGTTCCGAGCAGCGCACGATAGGCCTCGTAGGCCTGGCACAAGGTACCGGCGCGGCCGACGCCGTGTCCCGGTGGTGACGACGGCATGGGCCACGCGTCGCCGATTGCGGTCACGTGGCCAGGGCCGGGCTCGAGCAGGCCAGCCAGGCAGCACAGGGCGGCCAGCGCCCCAGCCTCCTGCCGCAGGCGGGTGGTGCGCATGAAGAACGTGGCCTGCTGCGGCGACTTGCCGCGATGGCGTGTCAGGCCGCGGCCGCCCCCCTGCAGGTAGGAGCGGTAGAGCTTGCGGATGCGATCGTCGCTGAGCCCGGTCCAGAGGCGGATCGTGCGCGTGCGCGCCTCGTGGCGGATGAATTGCATGGCCACGTCGAGCCGCAGGCGGTCGCGGCTGTAGCGGTCGTCGGAGATGCGCATCGTGGGCCTCGCTCGCCGGTTCTCCGGCTTGTTGGTAGAATTGGGATAAATATCCCAAATTACGCGCTGGCGTGCCAGAGCCTGCGGCGGTGAATATCGCACCGGAATTGCGAGGAACACATGACCCAGGCCAGTAATCCGACCGTCGAGGCGCCGTCCAACCCGCTGGCAGAGCTCAACGCCGGGATCCTCGAGGTCCTGGCCGGGGGCAGCGCGGGCCTGCAATGGCAGTGGCGCGCGCTCGGCGAGGTGGCGCGCGCGCGCCTCGCGCAATGCCCCTACCTGCTGGCTGACGCCGGCTTCGCCGATCCGCGGCGGTGGGCCACGCTGCCGCGCGCGGGCGTCCACGAGGCGCAGCCGCCCGAGGCCGGCGAGGCGCAGCGCTGCGTGCTGCCGACGCCGCTGCTGCGACGAGTGCTGCTGTACGCCTGGCACCTGGCGCGCGTCAGCCCGCTGGCTGCGCGCATGACCCTGGGCATGGGCGAGCGCTGCCTCGGCGTCGTCGCCGCCTGCCGCTTCGCCGACCTCGAGGCGCTGGCGGAGCGGCGCCCGCCCTGGATCCGCGCGCGCTGGGCCGAGCGGCCGGAACTGTGGCGCGCGTGGCTGGCCGCGGGCGCGCTGGAATCGCCGCTCGAGCTTGAGCTCATGCAGTTGTGGGGCCTGCAGATGATCGCCGCCGACCTCGCGCGCCGGGGCCGCTGAACGCCGTCGGCCGGCGACCCACGCCCGGTATGCGATAATCCGTCCCAGAATGCAGGCATTGTCGATCCGTGGCCTCACCAAGACCTATCGCAATGGCGTCCAGGCGCTGCGCAGCGTCGACCTCGACGTCGAGCAGGGCGATTTCTTCGCGCTGCTGGGCCCGAACGGCGCCGGCAAGACCACGCTGATCGGCATCATCACCTCGCTGGTCAACAAGACCTCCGGTACCGCCAGCGTCTTCGGCTATGACCTCGACACGCAGCTCGAGCGGGCGAAGTCCTGCATCGGCGTGGTGCCGCAGGAGCTCAACTTCAACCAGTTCGAGAGCCCGCTGACGATCGTCATCAACCAGGCCGGCTTCTACGGCATCCCGCGCCCGGTGGCGCGCGTGCGCGCCGAGAAGTACCTGCGCCAGCTGCAGCTCTGGGACAAGCGCAACGGCATGGCGCGCGGCCTGTCGGGTGGAATGAAGCGGCGTCTCATGATCGCGCGCGCGCTCATGCACGAGCCGCGGCTGCTGGTGCTCGACGAGCCGACCGCGGGCGTCGACATCGAGATCCGCCGCTCGATGTGGGAGTTCCTCAACGACATCAACGCCCGCGGCACGACCATCATCCTGACGACGCACTACCTCGAGGAGGCCGAGAACCTCTGCCGCAACATCGCCATCATCGACAACGGCCGCATCGTCGAGCGCGACCGCATGAGCAACCTGCTGCGCGGGCTCCATACCCAGACCTTCGTGCTCAACCTGCGCCACCCGGTGGCGGTGGCGCCGCAGGTCGCCGGCTTCGAGGTCATCCGTGTCGACGACCACACGCTCGAGGCCGAGGTCTCAAAGGAGCAGAGCCTCAACGGCCTGTTCGCGCAGCTCGCGGCGCAGGGATTCGACGTGCTGTCGATGCGCAACAAGGTCAACCGGCTCGAGGAAGTGTTCATGCGCCTGGTGGAGCATCGGGGGAACGGTGGCTGAGGGCGCACCGGCCGCTGGTGGCGCGCTGCCGTCGCTGAACGCGGCCCGCTGGACGGGCTTCATGACCATCGTCATCCGCGAGTACAGCCGCATCATCCGCATCTGGGGCCAGACGCTGGTGCCCTCGGCCGTCACGGCGATCCTTTACTTTGTGATCTTCGGCAGCCTGATCGGCCGGCGCGTCGGCCGCATGGACGGCTTCGAGTACATGCAGTACATCGCCCCGGGTCTGATCATGATGTCGGTCATCACCAATTCCTACGCCAACACCGTGTCCTCGTTCTTCGGCGCCAAGTTCGGCAAGCACGTCGAGGAACTGCTGGTCTCGCCGCTCCCCAACTGGATCATCGTCGCCGGTTACGCCACCGGCGGGCTGCTGCGCGGCCTCATGGTCGGCGGCGTGGTCACGCTGGTGTCGCTGGTGTTCGCGCACCTGCCGGTGCACCACCTGGCGCTGATCGTCGCCGCGGTGCTGCTGACGGCGATGGTGTTCTCGCTCGGCGGCTTCATCAACGCCGTGTTCGCCAAGAACTTCGACCAGGTCAACTGGATCCCGGCCTTCGTGCTGACGCCGCTGACCTACTTCGGCGGCGTGTTCTACTCGGTGTCAATGCTGCCGCCGTGGGCGCGCACGCTCTCGCACGTCAACCCGATCCTGCACATGGTCAACGCCTTCCGCTATGGCTTCCTGGGCGTCAGCGACGTCCACGTCGTCGGCGCCTTTGCCATCATGGTCGGGCTCGTGGCGGCGTTGTTCCTGGTCGCGCTGTGGCTCATGGATCGGGGGGCCGGAATCAGAGACTGAAGGGCAGGCAGACTGACGCGCGGCTGCCGGCAATCGTCGGACTGCTCACGGTTGCGCGCGGGTCGCCCCGCTGTTCCCAAAGCCGCCCTGCGGGGCGCCGTTCCCTCGCGCGGCCGGGCGCCTTGGCCCAATTGTGTCAATGCTTCTGCCGGGCGTCGCACCGGACGGCGCCTGCGGCCGCGCTCGGCGCGCAGCAGTTGCGCCGCCGACGATTGCCGGCTGCTGCGCGCCAGGTCACCTGTTCGTTCAATTCCCGGTCTTGGGGCAACTCGGCATTTCGGGCGGCGCCTGTTCCTTGGGGGGGAGCTTCTTCCAGTCCGTCGGCATCTCGAACTGGTCGGCCGGGATCGCCTCGGTGCCAATGCTGGTGGTGACGACGCTGAACTGGGCGATCGTCGTCATCGCTGGCGCGGACGCGGCCGGGGCGCCAGCCGCGCCGCCGGCGCCGCTGGTGCTGCCCGCGCTGGTTGTGCCGGTCGTGCTGGCGGTGCCGGCCGCGTCGGCCGGCTTGGCCGCCGGCGCCTCGGCCGGCTTCTTCTTGCCGAACAGGCCTCCAAGCAGCTTGCTGGCCGCGGCACCGGCCGAGCCGCCGATCAGGCTGCCCACGTTGCTTGCCGTGTCGCCGGTCGACGCGCCAGCCGCGGCGTCGCCTTGCGCCTTGGCCGCGGCCGCGCAATGTGGCCCGCCAATCGCCACCTTGAACGAGGTCTTCAGCGGGTAACCCTTGAGTTCGCCCGATTGGTCGCCGAGCTTGCGCAATGCATCCCGGTAGGGCGCGAGGAACTGGCTGAGCTGCGCCGGCGGCCCGGCGGCGGCGGCGTCGTCGAGCCCGAGCTTGCGCATGTAGTTCTGCTGGAAAGAGCGCCGATCGGCCATGCCGGGCAAGTCCTCGTTCGCCGTCCAGACGTCGAAGGTATAGGCCATGTCGCAGGAATCCTTGGTATCCGGGTTGGTGCAGCTTTGCGTCATGGCCACGATCGTGTGGTGCGTGTCGTGGCCGGCGATGTTGGCCACGTCGTCGGCCTTGGTCACGTTGACGACCGGGGGCGACATCTGGCACTTCGAAGTGTCGACGCCTGCGGGCGCGGGGCCATGCGCCGGAGCCGGGCATGACTTGAGCTTCTCCGCCACGGCCTGCATGCGCTCCTCGAGCGCGCGCCGCTCTTCCGGCGTCGGCAGCGGCTTCTCGACGTAGCTCTTCTTCCCGGGATCGGCCGACATGATCACCGCGCGGTCGAGGCGAATGATCTCGAGGCTGCCGTTGTGGCCGCACAGCATCGACATGAATCCCTCGCAGCTGAACTCGGTCTCGGTCCGCTGCTTGTCGCTGGTGACGCGGCGGGTCGTTGTGCCGTGCGCCTTGATGATGGCGACTTCGAGGTTCATTTGCTCCTGCACGCTCACGTCAGCTTGCGCGCCGGCGCCGGCCAGCAGCATGACGGCAGAAAGTGTGGCGCGGCTGGTGTACATGGTGGCTTGGCTCCGGACTTTTTGCTCAGAGGGAACGGGATCGACCGAACTCCCATCTTACATTTTCTCGCTGCAACGGAGTGCAGCCCCATGTAACGCAGCGGTCATGCCGCCGTAACCGCGGCGTAGCAAAGCGCCGGCAGCATGCGCGCCATGAACCGTGCCCAGCTCGTCCTGGCCCGCTTCGATGCCGCCGAGTACCGCTTCTGCCGCGGGCTCAATCGCGCGGCCGCCCGGGCGCCGTTCCGGGGACTGATGCGCCTCGCCAGCCGCGCCGGCGACGGCCCGCTCTGGGGACTGCTGCTCGTGGCGCTGCCGCTGGCCTGCGGCGCGACGGCGATCCGCCCGGTGCTGGCCATGGCGGCCACCGGGCTCGCCGGGCACCTGGTGTACAGCCGGCTCAAGTCGACCCTGGTGCGCGAACGGCCGTTCATGCGCCATTCGGGCATCAACCAGGAGATGGCGCCCCTCGATCGCTACAGCTTTCCCTCGGGCCACACTTTGCACGCGGTGTGCTTCAGCCTGCAGGCGAGCGCCTTCGACCACGCCCTGGCCTGGCTGCTGGTGCCCGTGGCGGCGCTGATCGCGCTCTCGCGCGTGGCGCTGGGGCTCCATTATCCCACCGACGTCATCGCCGGCGCGGCGATCGGCGCCCTGCTGGCGGCCGCCGGCCTGGCGCTGGGCTGATCCACGCCGATGCGGGTACTGATGGTCTCGGACGCCTACTTCCCGCGCGTCAACGGCGTGTCGACCTCGATTGCGAGCTTCCGCGCCGGCCTGGCCGAGGCCGGCGTGGCCACGACGCTGGTCTGCCCGCGCTACCAGGTGGCATCCGGGGCCGGCGACGGTCGCGGCGCCGACGCCGGCGCTGATACCGGTGCCGATACCACGGCTGACACCGGCGTGCTGCGCGTGCCGGCCGGCACGGTCCCCTTCGATCCGGAGGATCGGCGCATGCACTGGCGCCCACTGCAGGAGTGCATGGGCGCGCTCCAGGGCCAGGGCTTCGACCTGGTCCACGTGCACACCCCATTCCTCGCGCACTACGCGGGACTGCGCTTTGCAAGCCGCGCGGGGATACCGCTCGTCACGACCTTCCACACACTGTTCGAGGAATACCTGCACCTCTACGTGCCGCTGCTGCCGCGTCCGCTGGGCCGGGGCATGGCGCGCGCCCTGACGCGCGCGCAGTGCAATGCCGCCGACGGCGTGATCGCACCTTCGCAGCCGATGGCCGAGCTGCTGACCGCGATCGGCGTGCGGGAGCGGCCGCGCGTGATACCTACCGGCCTGCCCGCGGACCGCTTCGTCCCCGGCGTCGGCGCGCGCTTCCGCCGTCGGTACGGCTTGCCCGACACGCGGCCGCTGCTGCTCTGCGTCGGCCGCGTCGCGCGCGAGAAGAACCTCGACTTCCTGTTGCACAGCTTCCTCGAGGTCAGGCGGGCGCGTCCCGAGGCCATGCTGGTGATCGCCGGCGAAGGCCCGGCGCGCGCGCCGCTTGCCGCGCAGGTGGCCCGGCTCGGCCTCGGCGGCGACGTGGCCTTCGTCGGCTACCTCGATCGGGAGCGCGGGCTCGCCGATAGCTACGCGGCCGCCGCCGTGTTCGTATTCGCCTCGCGCACCGAGACCCAGGGTCTGGTGCTGCTCGAGGCGATGGCGCAGGGCTGCGCCGTGGTGTCGACCGCGCGGCTTGGCACGACCTCGATCCTGCAACCCGGATGCGGCGCGCGGATCGCGCCCGAGCTGCCGGGCGCGTTCGCGCAGGCCGTGATAGAGCTGCTCGATGACCCGCAGCGCGCCGCGCGCTGCGGCGCCGAGGCCCGGCGCTACGCGCGGGGCTGGGACCAGGCCCGGATGGCCGGGCGGCTGCAGGAGTTCTACGCGGAATTGTGCGCCCGCGCTAAGATTGCCCGGGGCCTGCCACCGGCGGCGCCCGGGGAGCCGCATGAGCGCCAAGCGTGCCTTGATAGTCGATGACTCGCGGTCCGCGCGCAGCTTCCTGACTCGCATACTCGAGCGCTACGACCTCCAGGTCGACGGGGCCGCGTCGGCCGAGGAAGCGATCGACTACCTGATCCGCCAGCGCCCCGACGTCATCTTCCTCGATCACCTGATGCCGGGCATGGATGGTTTCCAGGCGCTGACGGCGATCAAGAACGATCCGCGCACCGCCACGATTCCCGTGATGATGTACACGTCGCAGGAGGGCGAGCTGTACCTGAGTCAGGCGCGTGCGCTGGGCGCGATGGGAGTGCTGCCCAAGCAGACGCGGCCCGCCGACGTGAGCCACGCGCTCGAGCAGCTGCGCCTGCTCGGCGAGCGGCGACCGGAAAGCGAGATCGCCACGGTGCGCGTGCCCTCGTTGAGCGGCATTGCCGAGCCTGCTGCGCCCGCGGCACCCGGGGAGCCGGCCGAGGCGGCCGAGGACGAGGTCGAATCGCTGCTGACGCGTGCGCCACCCCTTTCCGCGCCGATCGGGCTGAGCCCGCAGATGCGCGCGCAGCTCGAGTTGCTGCTGCGCGACCACGGCACGGAGTTGCGTCGCTTCGTCGCCCGCTCGCTCGCGCAGC
This sequence comes from uncultured Gammaproteobacteria bacterium, assembly GCA_963778855.1. Taxonomy (GTDB): domain Bacteria; phylum Pseudomonadota; class Gammaproteobacteria; order Steroidobacterales; family Steroidobacteraceae; genus FEN-1191. The sequence continues at coordinate 180,212 of CAVZWC010000004.1, forward strand.
AGTCGGGGCAGATCATCAAGGAGGTGCGCACGCTGCTCGAGGGCGGCGGCGAGCCCGCGGCAGCGCCGCCACCGGCGGAGCCGGCGCCGGGTGCGCCGGGCGGCGCGGCGGCGGTGTGGCTGGGCGCCGCCGCGGCGTTTATCGCCCTGTTCGCCGGACTGCTCTGGTACCGCTTCAGTGACCAGGGTCGCCACGCCACCGCGGACATGCGTCCGCGCGCCGCGCCCGCAGCCGGGACGCGAGCCGTCGCGTCGGCGGCGAGTGCATCGGCGGGGCCGGGCATGGGCCGCGGCGCCACGGCGCCGCTGCTGGTGGTGCCGGTGCCATTCGGCGATTCGCCCTTCAGCGGCGCGCGCATCGACGCCGTGCAGGCCGCACTGGCGCGACTGGTCGCCAGCAGGTTCCGCGGCAGCGTCGAGATCCGCAGCTACCCCGGCCGCTACTGCCTGCAGGGCGCCGGCGACACCGTGGCGCTGCCACCCGCCGAACTCAGCTACTCCCAGTGCGACCAGATCGGCAATCCGGTCGACAACGCCGGCGTCGCCGGGCGCGAATCGGTCGCGTTCGCCAACATGCTCAGCGCACAGCAGAGCCGCGCCCGCGGCGCATTCGAGGTCCAGTTGGCGGTGGGCAGCGCCGACGAGGTGGCTACGCCTTATCCGTTGGTGACGACCTTCCTCACGACCGGCGAATGGAACCGCGCGGCGGCGGCGAATAACCGCGTCGAAGTGCGCGTCCGCCCGCAGCCTTGAGCCAGGCGCCGGCCGCCAATCCCGGACCGGATCCGGACGCTGGCTTTCGGCCGCCGCGCTGGCTGCGTGGCACGCACCTGCAGTCCGTGCTGCCGAGCCTGCCGCCGCATCGCAACTGGGCGCGCTGGCGCGCGCGCGCGGTGCTGGCCTCGGGCCGGCCCTGGGAGCTCGATTGCGGCGCCGGCGTGCGCCTGCTGGCCTGGCACAGCCCGCCGCGGCAACCCGGCGCGCGCACCGCCGTGCTGTTGCACGGTTGGGAAGGCAGCGCCGACTCCGGCTACGTGCTGTCGCTGGCGGCGCTGCTGCACGCACATGGCTACGGTATCGTCCGGCTCAACCTGCGCGATCACGGCGGCACGCACGCGCTCAACCGCGACCTGTTCCATTCCTGCCGGCTCGCCGACGTCACGGGCGCGCTGCGCGCGATCGCCGCGCGCTGCCCGGGGCAGCGCCTGTTCCTCGCCGGATTCTCGCTGGGCGCGAACTTCCTGCTGCGCGCCTGCGCCGAGCCGGGCCTGCCGCCCTGCGTCGCCGGCGTGGCGGCGATCTCGCCGGTGCTCGATCCGGAACGCGCGCTGCGCGCGCTCGAGCAGGGCTGGCCGGTATACCACAGCTACTTCGTGCGCCGCTGGTCGCGCTCGCTGCGCCGCAAGCAGCGCAGCTGGCCGCAGCACTACGAGTTCGGCGAGTTGCTGCGCAGCCGCAGCCTGCGCATCATGACCGACGTGCTGGTGCGCGATTGCACCGACTTCGCCGACACGGCCAGTTACCTCGACGGCTACGCCATCACCGGCGCGCGACTGCTTACCTTAGGCGTGCCGGCGCGCGTGCTGATCGCCGCCGACGACCCGATCATCCCGGCCGCCGACCTCGCGCGCCTGGCGCCGAGCCTGCTGCTGCGCGTGCGGCGCACGGCGCACGGCGGCCATTGCGGATTCCTGCGCTGGCCCATGACCCACGCCTACGCGGACCGCTTCGTGCTCGAGCAATTCGCGGCATTTCAGGAGGCCGCGCCGACGAGCGCGGAGTAGCGCGCGCAGCGCTCGCGCAGCGCCGCGTCGGGCGCGGGCAGGAATGGCGGGTCAGGACTGGATTCCCAGCGGGCCGCGAATTCCGGCGCGGCGAGCCGGGCCACGCCGCGCGCGCTGGCCTCGGCGTCGATGACCTGCACCGGCAGCTCGAGCAGCGCGGCCAGGCGACGGCACAGCCAGCCGGAGCGGCTCATGCCTCCGGCCAGCAGCACGCGCCGCGGCGGCCCCGCCTGGGCCCGCAGCAGCCCGGCATTCGCCGCGATCATGAAGGCGATGCTCTCGACCACGGCCGCGAAGCGCGCCAGCCTCGCGTCGACGACGCCAGCCGGAGCGTCGATGAAGCGTGATTCCATCGTCGCGCGCCACCACGGCGAACCAAGGCCGCCGACACCGTTCAGAAACAGTGGCAGTTGCGCCTGCAGCGGCAACGCCTCGAGCGCGGCCCAGAGCGGTGCCTCCGCGCAGCGCTCGCGCTCGCAGAACCAGCTCACGGCGCTGCCGGCGCCGTTGACCGTCCCCTCGAGTGAATACACCGCACTTCCGCCGCCGCTGCTGAGCACGCTGCCGAGCAACGGCGCGGGAGAGCGCGGGCGCGCGGCCAGCGGCCGCTGTATGAACGCGCCGGTGCCGAGGTTGACGTAGACCGTGTCGAGGTCGGGGATGCCCTCGGCGTAGGGCACGGCCGACTGGTCGCCGGTGACGGCGCACAGCGGCACCTCCTGCCCCGCGACGCGCAGTGCGCCCCAGTCGCCGCAGGTCGGTGCGCATTCAGGCAGCCAGCGGCGCTCGAGCCCGAACAATGCCAGCAGTTCCGCGGACCAGTCGAGTCGCTCCGGGTCGAACAGCAGCGTGCGCGCGGCGTTGGCGGCGTCGACGCGCGCGCTGGCGGCCGCGCGGCCGCCGAGCCGCAGCGCGAGATAGCAGGCCAGCGGCGCGGCCAGCAGCTCGCCGGCCTGCGCCGCGCGCGCCACCTCGGGCAGCTGATCCAGGCACCAGCGGATCTTGCTGGCTCCGTAGTGCGGCGCCAGCGGCAGGCCGGTGATCGCGCGCACCCGTGGCGCCTGCGGCGCCAGGCCCTCGAGCCAGTCCGCGTGGCGGCGGTCCTGCCAGGACAGCGCGGCCGACAACGCCGCGCCGTCGCGGCGATTGCAGCAGACGATTGTCGAGCGCTGCACGGCAAGGCCGGCGCCGAGCAGCTCGAGGCCGGGCCGCAGCGCGCGCGCCTGCTGCAGCGCCTGCGTGGCTGCCGAGCGCACCGACTCGACGAGCTCGACCGGGTCCTGCTCGACTCGCACCGGACCCTCGTGCCGCGTGGCCACCGGCACGCTGGCGCTGGCGAGCAGCGCGCCGCGCTCGTCGAAGATGCAGGCGCGGCTCGCGTGGCTGCCCTGGTCGAGGGCGAGCACGGCCTGGCTCACGAGGGCCGCAACTCCAGCCGGTCGGTGCGCGCCAGCGCGCGTCGCTGCGGCAACGAGCCGGACATGCGCGCCACGACCTTCGCCGCAGCCGCGCGCCAGGTCGTGAGCTTGCCGCCGTAGATTGTGAGCACGCGCGGCCGGCGCGCGCGGTCGGTGTCGAGCAGCGTTTCGCGCGAGCGGTTGAAAGCGCGTCCGCTCTTCGCGGGCAGCACGCGCAGCCCGGCGAAGGCGCCGCGCGGCTGCGCCGTCGCACCCTGCGCGTGGCCGGGGAAATAATGGCGCAGCACGGCGAGCAGGTACTCGATCTCATGCGCGCTCGGTGCCACCGCGGCCGGGTCGCCGCGGAAGCGCACCTCGGTGGTGCCGAGCAGCAACTGGCCGCGCCAGGGCATGGAGAAGATGGCCCGGCCGTCGCGCGGGTTCTCGAGATAGTACACGCCCGCCTGCGGCGGCCCGTCGAGCAGCAGGTGCGTGCCCTGAACGAGTTCCAGGGCAGGTATCGCCAGCGCCGGCGTGATCGTGCGCGCCACCGCCTCGGCCCAGGGACCCGCGGCGTTGACGAACACGCGCGCGCGGCACTCGCGCTCGCTGCCGCCGGCGACGTAGCGCACGCGCACGCCGTCGGGCTCGAGGCTTGCGCCGGTGCAGCGCGCCGGCAGCTCGAGCCGCGCGCCGAGCGACTGGGCCGAGCGCACGACCGCCGCCGTCAGCAGCGCGTCGTCGGTCTGCGCGTCGTGGTAACGGAACACCTGCTGCAGCCCGCGCGTGTCGAGCCCGTCGAGCCGCCCCCAATCGCTGCGCGGCACGGTGCCGAAGCGCGCAGTGGCGTCGAGCCCGGCGAGCAGGGCGTAGATCGCCAGGCCGGCGCGCAGCTGCCACGGGCGGCGGTGGCTGCGCTCGTAGATTGGCACGTAGAAGCTCTGCAGCCGCACGAGCTCCGGCGCCAGCCGCAGCAGCAGCGTGCGCTCGCGCAGGCTCTCGCGCACCAGCCGGTACTGGCCCGACTCCAGGTAGCGCAGCCCGCCGTGGATCAGCTTGCTCGAGCGGCTCGAGGAGCCGGCGGCGATGGCCCGCTGCTCGAGCACCAGCACCGAGTGCCCGGCGGCGGCGGCGGCCTGCGCGACGCCGGCGCCGTGGATGCCGGCGCCGGCCACGACCACGTCCCAGCTGTCGCTCATGCCGTGCGCATGCCGCGCAGCGCGTCCGACATGGCGCGCACGGCCATCGTCTCCACGTAGTCGGCGCCGCGGCCGGCGAGCTCCAACGCCAGCGGCAGTTCCGCGACCTCGTAGATGACCCAGCGCCACGGTCCCTGCCACAGCTTGCCGCGCGCGGGCAGCTTGTCGTGGTTGCAGAACAGGAACTCGGGCTGCAGCGCCTCGAACTTGAGCCGGTTGTGGTCGTCGCAGCTGTCGAGCACCCAGCCGATCGGCGCGTCACCGATGCTGCGCGCGCGATGCACGGCGGCCAGGTCGAAGGAGATGATGACGCACTGCGTGCGCCAGGGCTTGACGACCTCGAGAACCTGCGAGACCACCTGGTCGTGCCCGAATTCACCGAGGCTGGCGCGCTTGAGCTCGATGAACAGCGTGATCTCCGGGCGGCGCGCCAGCAGGCCCAGCACGTCGCGCAGCAGCGGCAGGCGCGTGCCGCCATAGCGGTCGCCGAAACGCTGCGTCTCCGCGGCTTCCATCGCCGCGAGCTCGGCGGCGTCGTGGTCGAAGACGCTGCCCGGGAGCCCGGTGGTGCGCAACAGCAGGTGATCATGGATCACAACCGGCACGCCGTCGCGGCTCAGCTGCACGTCGAGCTCCAGGAAGCGCACGCCCAGCTCCAGCGCCGAGACGAAGGCGGGCAGGGTGTTCTCCGGGAATTCCGCGGCGTTGCCGCGATGCGCCACCAGGTGTATCAGTCGCGCTGCGTTCAAGGATTCGGGTCCACGGCCGGTACCGTGGTGAATTATAGCGAGGCCGGCCGCCCGGGTGCGCCCCCCGCCTCCGCGCTCAGCTTTCGGGCACCGCCGCGCGGCGTTCGGTGAATTCGACGATGGGTTCGGCGCCGGTGCAGACCATCTCGCCCTCGACCTGCGCACCGAGGGCGATCGCGATGCGGCGCGCCGTCACGCGCCCGCGCAGTCGCGCGCTGGCGCCGATCTCGAGCTTGTCGGTGACTTTGAGGTCGCCGGTCATCGAGCCGGCGATGACGGCGCGCTCGGCTTGCACGTCGCCCTCCCAGCTCGCGCCGGCCGCGATCGCCAGCTCGCCGCCGACGCGGCCGTTGCCCTGCACGCTGCCGTTGATGAGCAACGCGCCCTGCGTGTCGATGTCGCCGACCAGGCGCGTGTGCTGGGCGATCAGCGAGGGCGTCGAGCTGAGGCGGTCGAGCAGGCGGCGGCGAGGCAATTGCGACATGCTGTTACAATAACCGCCCGGCTGCGGAGGGAAGGATGCGCAAGTCTCAGATTGGATCGATCGTGTTGCTGACGCTGGTCACATTTGTCGTCAGTGGCTGCAGCCGCGTCAAGGATGACTGGAAGGCCGCGCAGGCCGCCGACACCACCGAGGCCTACCAGGACTTCCTGCGCCAGCACCCCGACAGCGAATTCGGCGTGGCCGCGCAGGAGCGTGTGCGCCAGCTGGCCGAGGATCGCGATTGGCAGCAGGCCGCCAAGGCCGATACGCTCGATGCCTACCAGCAGTTCGTGGCCGCGCACGCCGACGGCAAGTGGGCGCCGGAGGCGCGCGTGCGCATCGAGAATTTCCAGCTCAATGGCGGCGGCCAGGCCCCGGGGGCCGCGTCCGGCGCCGAGGGCGCGGCCAGCGCGCCCGCCACCGGCGCCCCGGCGGCAGTCGCTGCCACGGGAGCTGCCGCCGCGGGAGCCGCTGCCGCCAAGCCGGCGGCCGCGAGCCCGCCGAAGCCCAAGGCCGCCAGTGCGGCGAAGCCGGCGGAGCACGACAGCACGGCCTCGGGCAAGCCTTCGGGCAAGCACTATGCGCAGCTCGGCGCCTACAGTTCGAAGGCCAGCGCCGAATCGGCCTGGCACAAGCTCAGCGGCCGCTTCCCGACCCAGCTCAAGTCATTGCAGCCGCATTATTCCGCCACCACGGGCGCCAAGCCGCTGGTGCGGCTGCAGGTCGCGCTGCCGACTGCCGAGCGCGTGCACCAGTTGTGCACGCAACTGAAGCAGCAGTCGCAGCCCTGCATACCGCTGAGTTGAGAACCGCGTGGCCTTCCGCAGCCGCCACCAGCCGCGCCGGGCTGCGAGCTTCACGGCCGCGGCGCTGCTGGGCGCCGCGGCGTTCGCTGACGCTTTGCTGCATGCGCCGGCCACGGCCGCCGCCATGAGCTTTGCCGAAGCCGGCGCGGCGATCCAGGCGCGCACGCTCGCCAACGGCATGCAGGTCATCGTCTGGCCCGACCACCGGATCCCGAGCGTCTCGCTCTATAACTGGGTGCACGTGGGAAGCCGCAACGAGAGCAGCGGCGCCACCGGCCTGGCGCATTTCTTCGAGCACATGATGTTCAACGGCACGACGCACCGGCCGCAGGGCGAGTTCGACCGCCTGCTGCAGGGCAGCGGCGGCAGCAACAACGCCTACACCACGCAGGACGTGACCGTCTACCAGGATTCCTTCCCGCGCGCGAGCCTCGAGCTCGTGTTCGATCTCGAGAGCGACCGGCTGGCGAACCTCGCCTTCGATCCCAAGGTGGTCGAGAAGGAGCGCGAGGTCGTCTACTCGGAACGCCGGCTGCGCGTCGAGGACAGCAATCCGTCGTACCTCAGCGAGCAGGTGCAGGCCACGGCCTTCCTTGCGCACCCCTACCGCCGGCCGACCGTCGGCTGGCCTTCCGACATCAAGGCGTGGACGCTCGGCGACCTGCAGAATTTCTACCACGCCTGGTACGCGCCGAACAATTGCACGCTCGCCATCGCCGGCGACGTCGAGCCGGAGCAGGTATTCGCGCTGGCCGAGAAATATTTCGGCCCGTTGGCCCGTGGGCCGGACGCGCCGCCGGTGCGCACCGTGGAGCCCGAACAGCAGGGCGAGCGCCGCGTCGTGGTCGAGCGGCGCGGGCAGAACCCGCTGCTGCAGGTCGCGTGGCACGCGATCTCGGCCGACGATCCGCGCGCCCCGGCGCTCAACCTGCTGCAGACCATACTGACCGGGGGCGACGCCTCGCGGCTGCACCGGCTGCTGGTCGAGGAGCGCAAGCTCGCGATCGACGTGGGCAGCGGCTGGTCGGAGGGCTTCGACCCGAACATCTATACGGTCTACGCCACGCTCGCCAGCGGCGCCTCGACCGCCGCCCTCGAGCGCGCCCTCAACGACGAGCTGGCGCGCCTCGTCGCCACCGGCGTGACGCCCGCCGAGCTGGCGCGCGCCAAGAACCAGGTCGCGGCCTCGTTCTGGCGCGGCGTGGCGACGCTCGACGGGCGCGCGCAGCTGCTCGGCGAATACGCGGTGCTGCATGGCGACTACCGCAAGCTGTTCGCGGCCCCGGCCGCGTATGAAAGCGTGACCACCGCCCAGGTGCTGGCCGTGGCGCGCGACGTGTTCAAGCCGCAGCAGCGCACGGTGGGCGTGCTGCAGCCGCGCGCCGACGCCGGGCGAGCGCAGTGAGGCGGGTGCTGGTGGCCACAACCTTGATCGCGGCCCTGGCCGCCGGCGGCGGAATCGCCGCTGCGGCTGGCGCCAACGCCGTCGGCAGCAGCGCGGCCGGCGCCGCGTCCGCCGAGCACGTCAACGTTCCCGTGCCCGCGCACCAATCCACGACGCTCGCCAACGGGCTGAGGCTGATGCTGGTGCCGAACCACGACATCCCGCTCGTGGCCTGCAACCTGCTGCTGCGCGGTGGTTCACGGCTCGACCCGCCGGGGCGTTCGGGCACGGCCGCCCTGGCCGCCGACCTACTCACGCACGGCGCCGGCGCGCGCGACGCGCACGCTTTCGCCGACGCGGTCGAGGGCGCCGGCGGCAGCCTCGACGCCTCCGCGCGCGGCGAATACCTGCAGCTGCAGGGACAGTTCCTGGCGCGAGACAGCCGCCTGATGCTCGAGCTGCTGGCCGACGCGGTGCTGCGGCCGCACTTCGCGGCCGCGGACTTCTCCGAGCTGCGCCGCCGTCGCATCGAGGGGCTCAAGGCCACGAAGGATTCCTCGCCCGACGCCCTGCTCGGCAACTACGGCCGTGCGCTGCTGTTCGCCGGCCATCCCTACGGCCGCCCGGTGGGCGGCAGCGAGCAGAGCCTGGCGCGGATCACGCGCGCCGACGTCATCAGGTATTACGCCGCGCAGTCCGGCGCCGACCGCGCCACGCTGGTGATCGCTGGCGACTTCGACCCAGCGCGGATCAGCGCCGAGGTGGCGCAGGTCTTCGGCGGCTGGGCGCGCGCCGCCGAGCCGCTGCCGCCGCTGCCGCCACCCGCGCGCAGCAGCGGGCGGCGCGTGCTGCTGGTCGACGCCCCGGGCTCGGCGCAGAGCTATTTCTGGCTCGCCAACGTCGGCGTGCCGCGGCGCTACCCGCAGCGCGCGGCGCTCAACATCGCCAACATGGCCTTCGGCGGCAGCCTCGGCTCGCTGCTGAACCAGGAGCTGCGCGTCAAGGCCGGCCTGACCTACGACGCGAGCTCGCGCTTCACGCGCGGCGCCGTCGCCGGGGAATTCGCCATCTATTCATTCACGCAGACCGACAACACCGGGCGCGCGCTCGAACTCGCGCTGGCGACGCTGGGCCGGCTCAAGCAGGATGCGCTCGACACGGCGGCCATCGACGCCGCGCGCAACTACCTGCTCGGGCAGTACCCGCTCGCGTTCGAGACCGCCGGCGACTGGGCGATCGCCCTCGGCGACCTCGACCTCTACGACCTGCCCGACAGCTACATCGGCCAGTTCGGCACCGACCTGCTCGCGGTCGACGCGGCGGCGGTGCGCGAAGTCGTCGCGACGGCGTTTCCAACCCCGGCTGACCTCGACGTCGTGGTCATCGGCGACGCCGCGCGCATCCACGATACGGTGGCGAGGCTCGGGCCGGTGACGACGATGGCGCTCGCGGATCGCGACTTCACGCCGCCCCGGGCCACCGTCGCAAAGCGCGCGCGCTAGCTGGCGCGAGTCGACCTGACGCGATGCGAACCCGGGCGAGACGGGCCTACGGCGCGGCGCGTGCCGCGGAGGAAGCCAGCCACAGCGCTTCCGCCGGCGTCGACGCCCGCCCGAGGGCGGCATTGCGATGCGGGAAGCGGCCGAAGCGCTCGATCAATGCCCGCAGCTGCTCCGCGCGCCGCACTGCCGCCTCGAACAGCGGCGCCAGCCCGGCAGGTCCCTCGACGGCCAGGCGCCGGAACGCGCTCTCCGATTCCTCCTGCAGGTCGCGCGACTCGGCGTGCGCCAGTGGCAGGTAGAAGAAGATGCGCTCCACTGGATCGAGCGCCGCGTCGGCGCCGAGCTGCATGCCACCGACCGTGAGCGCCAGCGCCCGGCGGTCCTGCTGGTAGGCGCGCGCCGTGCCGCGGTGGATGTGGCGCGGGAACTGGTCGAGCAGCAGGATCAACGCCAGGCGCCGGCGCGGGCTCGACTCCCAGGCGTCGCAATCGCCACGCGCCGCGGCGGCGGCGAGCGCGCCGTAGCGCTGGCGCAGCATCTCGTCGGCCTGCGGCCGCAGTTCCGGCGCGTCGGCATTGCCGAACCACAGCCGCATGCGCCGCAGCACGGCCTCGGGCGCGTAGGGTCGGCTGCCGAACCAGAATTCGAGGACTTCGAAGGCCTGGCGTTGTGGGCTCATCCGGGGTCGGTGCTCCGGGCGACGCGCCCTAGCGGTGATGGCGCGCGGCCAGCTCGATGACGCGCGCAGCGTGTTCCCTGGGGCAGATCAGCAGGTCGGGCAGTAGCGTGTCGCGCTGGTTGTAGACGCAGCGGGCTGCCGTCGATGCGCGAGACGTGCAGTCCGTGCGGCCTGCGCCACCGCGACCGGCGCGCAGCTGTCCCATTCGTACTGGCCGCCCGAGTGCAGATAGATGTCGGCCTCGCCGCGCACGATGGCCATGGCCTTGGCGCCGGCCGAGCCCATCGGCACGAGTTCGGCGCCGAGCGCTTCGGCGACCGCGACCGCTTCGCGGCCGGGCGGGTGCGGCTGACGACCATGCGCAGCTTGCCGCTGCGGGCGGCACGGCTCAGCGGGCTCGTCGGTGCGCAGCGTCAGCGGCAGGCCGGGCAGCGCCACCGCGCCGATGCGTGGCAACGCCGTCGATCGCCAGCGCGACGTGCACCGCCCAGTCGGTGCGCGCCTCGCCATATTCGCGGGTGCCGTCGACCGGATCGACGATCCAGACGCGGCTGTGCGCGAGGCGCGCGGCGTTGTCCTTTCCTCTTCGGACAGGAGGCCGTCGTCGGGCCGCTGTCGGCGCAGCGCGTGCATGAGGAAGGCGTTGGCGAGCTGCGTCGCCCGCCTTGCCCAGCGCCTTGCCGGCGAACAGCCCGGAGCTGCGCAGCTCGACCAGCAGCGGCCCGCGCTCTTCGGCGAGCTGCGCGGCGAGCTCGGCGTCGTCTCATCGGCGGTCATCCAGCAGCGGCTCGACGATCAGCGTCGGCGGCCTCCTCGGCGCGTCAGCTCGCGTGGTGTCGATGCGGATCTCCGGGTCTTCCGGCGCCTCGTAGGGGCTGTCGATGCCGGTGAAGTTCTTGAGCTCGCCGGCGCGCGCCTTCTTGTAGAGGCCCTTGACGTCGCGCTGCCTCGGCCGTCGGCCAGCGGCGTATCGACGAAGATCTCGATGAATTCGCCCGCGCGCCATCATCTCGCGCACCATGTCGCGCTCGGCGCGGAACGGCGAGATGAAGGCGGTGATCACGATCAGCCCGGCATCGGTCATCAGCTTGGCGACCTCGCCGACGCGGCGGATGTTCTCGACCCGGTCGGCGTCGGTGAAGCCGAGGTCCTTGTTGAGGCCGTGGCGCACGTTGTCGCCGTCGAGCAGGAAGGTGTGGCGGTTCATGCGCGCGCAGCTTCTTCTCGACCAGGTTGGCGATGGTCGACTTGCCGGCGCCCGAGAGGCCGGTGAACCACAGCACCGCCGGCCGTCTGGTTCTTGAGCGCGGCGTGCGCCTCGCGCGTGACGTCGAGCGCCTGCCAGTGGACGTTCTGCGCGCGGCGCAGCGCGAAGTGCAGCATGCCGGCGGCGACGGTGGCGTTGGTCAGCTTGTCGATCAGGATGAAGCCGCCCAGGTCGCGGTTCGTCGCGTAGGGCTCGAACACGATCGGCTGGTCGGTCGACGAGGTTGCCGACGCCGATCTCGTTCAGCTCCAGCGTCTTGGCCGCCAGGTGCTCCAGCGTGTTGACGTTGACCTGGTACTTCGGCGCCTGGACCGTGCGCCGTGACCGTCTGCGTGCCGAGCTTCAGCCAGTAGGGGCGGCCCGGCAGCATCTCCTCGTCCGCCATCCAGACGATGGTGGCCTCGAACTGGTCGGCGACCTCGCGGCGGCTCGTCGGCCGCGGCGATGACGTCGCCGCGCGAGCAGTCGATCTCGTCGGCGAAGCGTCAGCGTGACCGACTGGCCGGCGACCGCCTCGGTCGAGGTCGCCGTCCATGGTGACGATGCGCGCTGATCGTGGTGGTCTTGCCCGAGGGCAGCACGCGCACGGCGTCGCCCGGCCGCACGCGCCCGCCGGCGATCAGGCCGGCAGAAGCCGCGGAAGTCGAGGTTCGGGCGGTTGACCCACTGCACCGGCATGCGGAACGGCCTGGCCTGCGTCGGCGGTCGTCGTCGACCTCGACGGTCTCGAGGTGCTCGATCAGCGTCGGGCCCGCGTACCAGGGCATGTTGGCCGAGCGCGCGGTGATGTTGTCGCCCTCGAGGCCCGAGATCGGGATCGCCAGCGAAGTCGTCGATGCCGATGCTGGTCGGCGAACTCGCGGTAGTCGGCGACGATGCGCGTCGAACACGCGCCTGGTCGTAGCCGACCAGATCCATCTTGTTGACCGCCAGCACCACGTGGCGGATGCCGATCAGGTGCGCGAGGTAGCTGTGCCGGCGGGTCTGCGTCAGCACGCCCTTGCGCGCGTCGATCAGGATCACGGCGAGGTCGGCGGTCGAGGCGCCGGTGACCATGTTGCGGGTGTACTGCTCGTGGCCCGGCGTATCGGCGACGATGAACTTGCGCTTGTCGGTGGCGAAGAAGCGGTAGGCGACGTCGATGGTGATGCCCTGCTCGCGCTCGGCGGCGAGGCCGTCGACCAGCAGCGCGAAGTCGATGTCCTGGCCCTGGGTGCCGACGCGCTTGCTGTCGGCCTCGAGCGCGGCCAGCTGATCTTCGAAGATCATCTTCGAGTCGTAGAGCAGCCGGCCGATCAGCGTCGACTTGCCGTCGTCGACGCAGCCGCAGGTGATGAAGCGCAGCAGCGTCTTGTGCTGGTGCTGCAGCGAGATAGGCGTCGATGTCCTCGGCGATCGAGGTCCGGTGACGTAGATCGCGTCGGTTGTGGCGCGCATCAGAAATAGCCCTCCTGCTTCTTCTTCTCCATGCTCGCGGCCTGGTCGTGGTCGATGACGCGGCCCTGGCGCTCGGAGGTCGTCGTCAGCAGCATCTCCTGGATGATCTGCGGGCAGCGTCGCGGCCTCGCTCTCGACCGCGCCGGTCAGCGGATAGCAGCCGAGCGTGCGGAAGCGGATCGAGCGCATCGGCCGGCTTCTCGCCGGGCTTGCAGCGGCAAGCGCTCGTCGTCGACCATGATGCAGCAGGCCGTCGCGCTCCACCGCCGGCCGCGCGCGCCGCGAAGTAGAGCGGCACGATCGGGATGTCGCTCGCAGGTGGATGTACTGCCAGATGTCGAGCTCGGTCCAGTTCGAGATCGGGAAGACGCGGATGCTCTCGCCCTGGGCCTTGCGCGCGTTGTAGAGGTTCCACAGTTCCGGGCGCTGGTTCTTCGGGTCCCAGCGGTGGTTGGCGGAGCGGAAGGAGAAGATGCGCTCCTTGGCGCGGCTCTTCTCCTCGTCGCGGCGCGCGCCGCCGAAGGCGGCGTCGAAGCCGTACTTGTCGAGCGCCTGCTTCAGGCCCTCGGTCTTCCACATGTCGGTGTGCAGCGGGCCGTGGTCGAACGGGTTGATGCCGCGCGCCTTGGCCTCGGGGTTCTGGTAGACGAGCAGCTCCATGCCCGGCTTCCGCGGCCATGCGGTCGCGCAGCTCGTACATGTCGCGGAACTTCCAGGTCGTGTCGACGTGCAGCAGCGGGAACGGCGGCGGCGAGGGATAGAAGGCCTTGCGCGCCAGGTGCAGCATCACGGCGCTGAGTCCTTGCCGACCGAGTAGAGCATCACCGGCTTCTCGGCCTCGGCCACCACCTCGCGCATGATGTGGATGCTCTCGGCTTCGAGCCGCTGCAGATGTGTGAGCTGCATCGCCGGAACTATAACAGTGTCGGTATGAGCACGAAAGCGAGCCCGTTCGCAGATCGGCGCGATCACAGGCACATCGCCGCAGGTGACGGTCGCGGCCGCGGCCGCGCCGCGGGGCGCCGCCGCCGCCTGTAGTAAGATAGGCGCCGATTGCGCAGGCCCGCACCGGAGCGCCACTGTGGCCGGACTCTATTTCGAGGAATTCCACGTCGGCCAGACCTTCCGGCACGCCCTGCGCCGCACCGTCACCGAGGCCGACAACGTGTTCTTCTCGGCGTTGACGCACAATCCGGCGGCGCTGCACCTCGACGCCGAGTATTGCCGCACCGAGTCCGAGTTCGGTCAGCGCATCGTCAACAGCGCCTTCACGCTCGGGCTCATGGTCGGGATCTCGGTTGGCGACACTACGCTCGGCACCACGGTCGCGAACCTCGGCTGGGACGAGGTTCGCTTCCCGCAGCCGGTGTTCCACGGCGACACGCTGCGCATCGAGACCGAGGTGCTCGAGCTGCGCGACAGCCGCTCGCGCCCGCGCAATGGCATCGTCATCTTCGCGCACCGCGCCTACAACCAGCATGGCGTGCTGGTGGCGAGCTGCAAGCGCTCGGCGCTGATGCTGCGGAAACCGCAAGTGTGAGCGCGCGCTCGCTGCTGTTCGTCCCCGGCGACAGCGACCGCAAGCTGGCCAAGGCAGCCGAAAGCGGCGCCGACCTCATCATCCTCGATCTCGAGGACGCGGTCGCGCCCGAGCACAAGGCGGCGGCGCGCGCGCGCGTCGCCGCCTGGTTCGCGGCGCGCACGACCGGCCGGGCAACGCGTTGCTGGGTGCGCATCAATCCGCTCGACAGCCCTGAGTCGGCGCTCGACCTCGACGCCGTGGTTGCCGCGCGGCCGGACGGCATCGTCCAGCCCAAGACCCGCTCGGCCGAGGACGTGATCCGGCTCGTGCGCCGGCTCGACGAGCTCGAGGCGGGGCACGGCCTCGCTGCGGGTGCGATCCGCATCCTGCCGATCGCGACCGAGACTCCGGCGGCGATGTTCGCGCTCGGCGGCTATGCGCAATGCGGCGCGCGGCTCTACGGCCTGACCTGGGGCGCCGAGGACCTCAGCGCCGCGGTCGGCGCCACCGCCACTCGCAACGCGGACGGCGCCTGGACCGCGCCCTACCAGCTGGCGCGCTCGCTGTGCCTGTTCGGCGCCAAGGCAGCCGGCGTCGCCGCGATCGACACGCTGCACGCCGACTTCCGCGACCACGCGGGCCTGCGCGCCAGCTGCGCCGAGGCGCGCCGTGACGGCTTCACCGGCAAGCTCGCGATCCACCCGGACCAGGTCGGCATCATAAACGAATGCTTCATGCCGAGCGCCGCCGAGCTCGAGCAGGCGCGGCGCATCGTCGCGCTGTTCGCCGCGAACCCCGGCGTCGCGGCCCTCGCGCTCGACGGCCGCATGCTCGACCTGCCGCACCTGCGGCTCGCGCAGGGCACGCTCGCGCGGGCGGCGGGTGCGACGGGCGCAGCCGGCGCGGTGGACGTTGTGGTGACGGCGGGCGCGACCCGGGGCGCGCCACGCTGCTGACGTGAGCGCGTTGCAGCCCGCCATCAACCGCCGCATCGTGCTCGCGCAGCGCCCGGATGGCGCGCCGGGCCCTGCGCATTTCCACCGCGACGACCAGCCGTTGGCCGAGCCCGGGCCAGGCCAGTTCGTGGTGCGCAACGAGCTGCTGTCGATCGATCCGGCGCAGCGCGGCTGGATCAGCGCCAGCGCCGGCTACAGCGAGCCGGTGGCGATCGGTGCGGTCATGCGCTCGCTCGCCGTCGGCGTCGTCGTCGCGACGCGCCACGAGAGCTACGCCGTCGGCGAGTTCCTCTACGGCTGGTTCGGCTGGCAGGACTACTGCGTCGCCGGCGAGCAGTCGGTGCTGGCGCGCGTCGACCCCGCGCAACGGACCGCTCGGCATGGCGCTCGGGATCTGCGGCATCACCGGCCTCACGGCGCACCTGGCGCTGCAGGACATCGGCCGTCCGCAGGCCGGCGAGACGGTGCTGGTGTCGACCGCGGCCGGCGCCGTCGGCAGTATCGTCGGCCAGCTCGCGCGGCGCTCCGGCTGCCGCGTCGTCGGGCTCACGGGGAGCGACGACAAGGCGGCGCAGTGCGTGGCGGAGTTCGGCTACCACGCGGCGCTGAACTATCGCACCGGGCTCGGCGCCGGGCGGCTGCGCGCGCTCTGTCCGCAGGGCGTCGACGTCTACTTCGACAACACCGCCGGCGAGATCGCCGACGCAGTTTGGCCACTCATGAACCTGCGCGGGCGCATCGTGCAATGTGGCACCGCCGCCGTCGGCAGCTGGGAGCCGCCGCCGCAGGCACCGCGCCGCGAGCGGCTGGTGCTGACGCGGCGCCTGCGGCACGAGGGCTTCATCATCTTCGATCACGTGGCGCGCTTCCCGGAGGCGATTCGCCAGCTAGGCGCCTGGGCGCGAGCGGGCGAGCTCAGCTATCGCGAGGACCTGGAGCCCGGGCTGGACCGCGCGCCGGCCGCGCTCACCGGGTTGCTGCGGGGCGAGAACCGCGGCAAGAAGATCATCCGCATCCTCGAGGGCGAACGCGCCCTCTAGCGCCGCGCTCGCGGCAGCCGCGGCGGCGGCGCTATCATGGCGCGTGGCTGTCCCGAAGCTCAGCGCCTGCATCATCACCCGCAACGAGGCTGATCGCATCGATGCCTGCATCGAGAGTCTTCGCTTCTGCGACGAGCTCGTCGTCGTCGACTCGCACTCGCAGGACGCAGACGCGCGAGATCGCGGCGCGGTGCGGGGCGCGCGTCATCGAGCGCGACTGGCCCGGCTACCGTTCGCAGAAGCAGTTCGCGACCGAGGCCGCGAGCCACGACTGGGTGCTGAGCGTGGACGCCGACGAACGCGTCACGCCGGCGCTGCGCGCCGAGATCGAGGCGCTGCGCGCGGGCGGATTCGCGGGCGCGCGCGGCTACAGCATCCCGCGACTGACCGATTACTTCGGCCGCTTCCTGCGTCACGGCAACAGCTGGCCCGACCGCCAGGTCCGGCTCTACGACCGGCGCGCGGCGCGCTGGGTCGGCTACGAGGTCCACGAGAAGATCGCCGTCGATGGCGCGGTCGGCGTGTTGCGCGAGCCGCTCGAGCATTACGCCTACCGCAGTCTCGACGACCACCTCGGCAAGCTCGATCGTTACGCCGCGCTCATGGCCGCGCAGATGCACGCTGCCGGACGCCGCGCCGCGCTGGCGCAGGTGTTCGTCAACCCGGCGTGGCGCTGGCTCCGCGGCATGTTCATCAAGGGCGGCGTGCTCGACGGCTGGCGTGGCTGGCTGTTCCACCTGGCCGAGGCCGGCTACGTGCGCCGCAAGTACCTGCGGCTGTGGGCGCTGTCGCGCGACGTCGGATTCTGAACGGGAGCAATAGATGGCTAAGGCAGCGGCAAAGGGCAAGGGCAGGAACGCGGCGCGTCGTACGGCGGTGGGCAAGGCGGTGAACCGGCGCCGGCGGTTGCAGCCGGCCGCGCAGGAGCGCGGATTGGCCGGCGCGGAAATCGCCCTGCCGCGTGAGCATCCGGAACTCGGCGGACTGGTTGATCAGGTCGAGGCGGCCGGCGGCGCCAGCATCGGCGCCTATCGCGATCCGCTCGGCGGCCGTGCGCTGCTGCTCGCGACGCTGCCGCTCAAGGCCGTGCAGCCGACGCCGTTCCAGCGCGACCTGTCGCCGACCCACACCAAGCGCCTGGCCGAGAAGATCGACCAGGCGCAGCGCCTTCCTCGATCCGCTGATCGTGGTGCGCGGGCAGGACGGGAATTTCTGGACGCCCAACGGCCGGCACCGGCTCGCGGCGGGCAAGGTGCTGGGGCTCAAGCAGATCACGGTGCTGATCTGCCCGGACGAGACGCTCGCGTATCGCATCCTCGCGCTCAACACCGAGAAGGCGCACAACCTCAAGGACCGGAGCCTCGAGGTGATTCGCATGGCGCGCAACCTCGCGAAGCGCGAGAGCGGCGCGCGCGAGACCAGGTACCAGGACCAGTTCGAGAGCTGCGGAACTGCTGACGCTCGGCATCCTGTATGACAGCAACCCGCGCTTCGCCGGTGGCGCCTACAGTTCGTTGCTGCGCAAGGTCGACCGCTTCAGCGAGCGCACGCTGGCGGTATCGTTGCGGGAGCGCGAGGGCTACGCCGCGCGGCTGCAGGCAATCGATGCCGATGTGAAGCAGATCATCGCCGCGCTGACCGCCCGCGGCTTCAAGTCGCCGTACCTGCGCAATTACGTGGTCGCGCGCATCAACCCGGTGCGTTTCATCAAGCAGGCGCGCGGAGTGGCCAAGCCCGCCATGCCGATCGGCCAGGCGCTCACGCGCATGACCGCAGCCGCGAAGGGATTCAAGCTCGAGTCAGTCTCGAACGCGGATCTGGCCTGGGTCGCGGTCGGCGCCTCGGCGCAGGACTGACGCCCGCGCGCCGCGCCGCGGTCAGCCGCGATCGCGGTAGATCAGCATCGCCTCGCGCTCGCGGCGCCAGGCCTCCTCCTCGGGCGCGGCCATGGACTCGAGGTCGGCCGCGGTCGAGTGCGGATCCTCGATCCAGCGCCGCAGGCGCGGTCCGCCGTTGATTACGTCGAAGGCCAGCCGCTCGTGCTCATATTCATAGGCGAATTCGCGCCACAGCGGCACGTCGGGCCGCAACTCGCGCTGCGCCTTGAGCAGCGCCGCCACCAGCCGCCACGGGCGGAATTGCTCGTGCCCGTAGTCGCCCGCGTCGACGTGTAGCTGCACGCCGTTGCAGAGCTTGCCCATGTGCTTGTGAAAGGTCGGCTCGAACCAGCACTCGCGCAGCGTGCAGCCCTCGAGCCAGCGCGGGGCGAAGCGCGCGAGCCATGCGAGCGTGGCGCGCGCGTCCATCTCCGGTGCACCCACGAGCTCGAGCGGCCGCGTCGTACCGCGACCCTCCGACAGCGTTGTGCCCTCGATCATTACGGTGCCGGGATAACATCGCACCATCGACAGGTTGGCCGCATTCGGGCTGGGGTTGATCCACGAGCGCTCGGCCAGCGGCCAGCCGTAGCCGGGTGCCGCGTCGGGTTGCCAGCCCTGCATCTCCACGATCCTGAGCTCCACGTCGAGTTTCAACGTGGCCACGAACCAGCGCGCCAGCTCGCCCATTGTCAGGCCGTGGCGCATCGGCAGCGCACCGGCGCCGACGAAGCTTTCCCATCCCGCCTCAAGCAGCAATCCCTCGACCGGGCGGCCGGCCGGGTTCGGGCGGTCGAGTATCCAAACCGCCTTGCCGTTCGCGGCGCATTCCTCGAGCAGGTAGCGCAGCGTGGTGACAAAGGTGTAGACGCGGCAGCCCACGTCCTGCAGGTCGACGAGCAACACGTCGAAGCTGTCCATCATCTCCGGCGTCGGCCGGCGCACGCGGCCGTAAAGGCTGTACACCGGAATGCCGAGCAACGGGTCGTTGAAGTCGGGCGACTCGATCATGTTGTCCTGCTTGTCGCCGCGCAGCCCGTGCTGGGGCCCGAAGGCGGCGGTCAACCTCAGGGCGGGCACGGCCGCGAGCGCGTCGAGCGAGTGCTGCAGCGTCGCCGTCACCGATGCCGGATGCGCCGCCAGCGCCAGGCGGCGCCCCGTGAGCGCTCGGCGCAGTGACGGCTCCTCGAGCAGCCGATCGATGCCGAACTTCACCGGTGGGCTCCCGTGGCAGCGGCCGCGAGCGGCGCGGGCTCGAGCGCGATCCGGAAGCCGTCGCGGTCGTGGAAGTCGGGTTGCGCCCGCGGATGATGCACGGCCCAGTAGCTCAGCGTGCCGTCATTGTGCTCGATGATCGCGGCGCAGTTCAGCTGCCAGCGTGCATGCTCCAGCGCGTCGGCATCGAGCCCGAGCGCCGCACCGAGGTCGAGGCGCGC
The DNA here is from genome assembly GCA_963778855.1 of uncultured Gammaproteobacteria bacterium. Classification (GTDB taxonomy): domain Bacteria; phylum Pseudomonadota; class Gammaproteobacteria; order Steroidobacterales; family Steroidobacteraceae; genus FEN-1191. The sequence continues at coordinate 199,730 of CAVZWC010000004.1, forward strand.
GCACAGCTGCATGCGCCCGTCGCTGCCGGCGCGCGCCGTGACTTCGACGCGCTGCTGGAGCGCGTCGTGGCGCGAAGCGCGGTAGCCCGCGAACGCGTAGGCCGCCCAATCGCCGGAGGGCGTGAAGTTGAACTCGCAGTAGGCAGACTCGCCAGCGCGCGCGGCGAATAGCTCGAAGCAGGTGTGGCGCCAGAGTTCGTCGCGGCGCTGCGCGCGGCAGGTCGAGGGCACGAAGCGCAGTTGCTCGAGCGCCGCCGACAGGCGGTAGTCGAGCTGCAGCAGGCCCGAGCGATGCAGCGTGCCGGATGCAGTCAGCGTCCGGACCGGCCCCGGGCCGCCCTGCGCGTGCGCGCCCAGCGGCACGTCCAAGAAAGCGGCGAGCACCGGGTCCGCCGGATTGGCGTGGGCGGTCGTGGTCACGGGCGGCAACGCTACGCAATTGCGCGGCGCGGTGCAAACGAACGGCCCGTCGCGGATTGACGAGGCGGCGCGGTCAAGCGAGGCGCGAATTCCTCAAGGCGCCGCGCCGCCGGGCAAGGTCGCCTGCGCCCGCAGCACCGCCGGGCGGGTGTCCGGTTGGTAGTTCCAGGCCAGGCTGTGCAGGTGACCGAGCAGCGCGCGCAGGAAGCGGTCCTGCCTCCGGCGCGCCTCGGCCACCGGCACGGCGTGATTGAGGATCGCGAAGTAGACGGTGCCGAGGTCGCTCGTCGGTATCGCGCCGATCAGCGCGCTGGCGCCGTAATCGCCGAAGGTGCCGGTCTTGCCGACGATGTGCCCGGCCTCGCCGGGCGCGTCGAGGCGCTCGCGCAGCGTGCCGGCGTCGATCCCCGACACCGGCAGCGCGTCGACCAGCGAGTGGCCGCTGCTTGCGAGTTCCTGCTCGAGCGCGCGCAACAGCTTGACGGCCGCGCGCGGGCTCAGGCGATTGCGCGCGTCGGTCCCGGCGCCGTCGCCGAGGCTGATCTCGGAGCGCATCGGCTCGGGCAGGATACTGCGCGCGTAGCTCTCGACCTCCGCCGCGCCGCCGGCGGCATCGGCGAGCGGCTTGAAGACGTTGTTGGAGTAGTCGTTGAGCGACTTGATCAGCGCCAGCAGGGTCTGCGAACGGTGGACGACGAGCGGCCGCTCGGGCCCGGGTCCGGGCGCCGCAGCGTCGGCGGCCGCGCCGTCGAAGCGCAGCATCGGCGGCAGGACCGGCTGAGCGGGCCCGGCGAGTTCCTGCACCGTCGTCCAGGCGGCCGGCGCGATGTCGCCCGCGAGCGCCCGCTGCAGCCGGGCCGCGTCGGCATCAGGCTGCCAGTCGAACAGCAGCGAGCCACGCGCCCGCACCGCGCCGCGCACGCGTTGCACCCCGGCCTCGTTGAGCCGCAATGCCACCAGCAAGGCGTTCTCGTCGACGAAGTAGGGATCGCCGCCACCGTCCACCAGCAGGTCGCCGTCGAGCGTGCCCGCGCGCACTGGACCCTCGGCTGCAAAGGTCGTGACGAAGCGGTAGTCCGGGCCCAGCTTGCGCAGCAGGGCCAGCGTGGTCGGCACCTTGGATACGGAAGCTGGATGCACCGGCAGGGCCGCGGCCTGTTCCACCAGCACCGAACCATCGGCCGCCTCGACGTACACGCCTTGGCCGGCGCCGAGGATCGAGCGCGCGAGCTGCGTCAGTTGGGGCGACCTCGCGGAGGCGGTTGTGTCGCCCGCGGCCACGCCGCCGGCCGCCATGCAGGAGAACAGCAGGCCCAGGCCAGGGCGCGCGCGCATGGGCCTCGGGATCATCTGACTCGACGACGGATGCTAGCGGCGCTCGCGCCGCTCGCCCGGGCGCCGCCGCTCCTGCCCGGTGGGAGTCTTGCGGCTGCCGGCGGGCTCGTCCTCGGCGCGCCGCGGACCGGCGCGGCGGTCGCCGTACCGCTGGTACTTGCACTGGCAGCGGTCCTGGTTGGTGCACGCCGGCAGCGGCAGGCGCGGCGCATTGCGGGCCAGGAAGCGCTGGCCGCGCATTTCCTGCGCGCGCGCACAAGCCCCGGCGCCGGGCACGATGCTGACGGCCTGCCATCCGCCCTTGGTGGAGTTGATCATGGCGCTGCCCTCGGGATCGCCACCTGCGCGGTCCGTGTCAGGTCCTCGATTGCCACTGCGCGCGCAATTCAGCGAGCTCGGCCCGCAGCTGGCGCACTTCCTCTGCCAGTTGTTCGACCCGCGCGGCATCGGCGGGTTCCCCTGCGGCGGCCTCCGGCACATGCGCCGCCCCGGGAGCGGCCGCCGGCTCCGCGGCGGGCGGCCCCGTGAACAGCTGCGCGTAGCGCGCCTCGCGCTTTCCTGGTTGGCGCGCCAAGCGCAGCACGATGGCGCCGTCGGCGCGGGCCGCAAGACTCTCGAGCAGGCCCTCGACCTCGGCGCTGTCGGCAAAGGCGGCCATGCGGGCCGCGCGGCTGCGCAGCTCGCCCGGCGTCTGCGGCCCACGCAGCAGCAGCTCGCAGACCAGCGCCAGCTCCTGCGCCGTGAAGCGCAGCGCCGAAAACTCGGTGTTGCAGAAGCAATGCTGGAACTTCGCCACGCGGCTGCCGAAGCCGCCGCGCTCCAGCACCAGGTGCTTGCGCACCAGCGCGTCCACGAGCTGCTGCACCTCGGATTCCGTCAGCGCCATGACCGGGTCGCGGTTGCTCTTCTGGTTGCAGGCGTTCGTGAGCGCGTTGAGCGACAGCGGATACTGGTCGGGCGTAGTCACCTGCTTCTCGATCAGGCAGCCGATCAGCCTGGCTTCAGCTGCCGTCAGTGCGAGCTGCAGCCCCACTACCAGCTGCCCACGTTCGGCATCGACGCCCACGGCTGCCGCGGCGGGAGCGACGCGCCGCGCTGCAGGATCTCGATCGAGATCTGGTCGGGGGAGCGCACGAAGGCCATGTGTCCGTCGCGCGGCGGGCGGTTGATCGTGACGCCGTGGTCCTTGAGGCGCTGGCAGGTCGCGTAAATGTCCTCGACCTCGTAGGCGAGGTGGCCGAAATTCCGGCCGCCGCCGTACACCTCGGGATCCCAGTTGTAGGTCAGCTCGACCTGCGCCGACTCATCGTCCGGCGCGCACAGGAACACGAGCGAATAGCGGCCCTTCTCGTAGTCGAGCTGCTTCAGTTCCTTGAGCCCCAGTGCGTCGCAGTAGAAGCGGCGCGCCGCCGCCAGGTCGGCGACGCGCACCATCGTGTGCAGGTACTTCATGGCCCTTCGATATGTCTATTGCGGATTAGGCGGCGTGGCGGGCTTCGCGGGCTCGGCCGGTGGCGCCGCGGCGGCGGGCGCGGGCGGGGCCTTCTCGATGGCCAGCAGCTCGACGTCGAACACCAGCGTGGAGCCGCCAGGGATCTTCGGCGGCGAGCCGCGATCGCCGTAAGCCTGCTCCGGCGGGCAGACGAGCTTGATCTTCGCGCCGGCGCTCATGTGCTGCAGCGCCTCGGACCAGCAGGGCACGACACCCGCGACCTTGAAAGTCAGCGGCTGCCCGTGCTGGTTTGAGCTGTCGAACACGGTGCCGTCGATGAGCCGGCCCTCATAGTTGACCTTGACCTGGTCGTCGGCTGTCGCGCTCGGGCCGCTGCCGGTCTTGACCGTGGTCATGATGACGCCGCTGGGGAGCGTTGTGGCGTCCTTGGCCGCCGAGGCCTTGTCGCGGTAGGTCTTGCCCGCCGCCTTGGCCACGGCCACTTCCTTGCCCATGCGCTCGCTGAGCATGGCCTGGATCTGCGGCCGGTAGTTCTCGGCGTCGACCGCGGTCTTGGAGCCGTGCATGCCGGCATCGAAGCCCTCGCGCACCAGCTGCATTTCATGGTCGCTGAGCGCGAAGGGCTTGACGCTGCCGCTCAGTATCACGCCGATGGCGTAGACGGTCTTGTCGGCCTCGGTCATGGGCTGGCCGGCCGCCGCCTTGGCGCCCTTGGCCGGCGCTGTCGCCGGCGTCGTCGCGGTGGTCGCTGGAGCCGCCGCCAGCGCCCCGGTCGACAGGGCGCAGAGCAACAGCAGGCTTGGAATGCGGGTCATGAACGATCTCCTGTTTAAGCCAGGCGCGTATTCTAGCGTGCATGGCCCGGGCAAATCAGGGCAAACCTCCCGCGGCACCCGCCGCTGCGCCGCCGGGGCGCCCGCTGCTGCTCGCCAGCGCCGGTGAGCTCGCGCGACGCCTGGAGGCAGCGCTGGCTGCGGCCGACGGCGTCGCCGGCGCCCACTGCATCCACGAGATGTGGATGCGTGGTGAGCTCGCCGTGAACATCGAAGCCGCCCTGGAACGATTGTGGCGCCGCGCCGCCGCAAGCGTCCCCGACTGGTTGCCGATGCGACATATCGAGTGGCTGCCGCTGGCCTACGAGGTCGCCGCCCGGTTCCAGGCGCCGCGCCGCGGCCGGTCCAATATCTACCTGGTGCTGCTCGACTACCGCGACAGCCGCGACGAGCCCTACGGCGTCTACGTCGGCGCGACGCGCTACCCGCCCGCGGTGCGCTTCGACCAGCACAAGGCGGGGATACGCGCCGCCGGCAGCGTGCTGCGCCGGGGCCTGGAATTGCTCGCCGGCCCGACCATGCACCTGCAGGGCATCGCGCACGCGGCGGCGCTCGACATCGAGGAGCGCCTGGCCGCGGCGCTGGACGCCGCCGGGCTGTTCGTGCAGGGCGGGCACTGACCGCGGCGGGGCCATGGTGGCGCGGAAATCGGCGATAATTGTCGCGCGGCCAATCCGAGGGAGACCCAAGGCGTGCACACACCGCGACCCGCCGGCCCGTCGGCGCTTACGCCTGCCGAGCTCTATGCTGACCTGCGGCGCGCGCTCGACGGCCTGTTCGCCGGCGAGCGCGACCTGATCGCCAACGCGGCCAACTTCGCCGCGCTGGTGTACGGGACGCTGCCGGATCTCAACTGGGCGGGATGTTATTTCCTGCGCGGCGCAGAGCTCGTGCTGGGCCCGTTCCAGGGGCGGCCGGCCTGCGTGCGCATCGCCGTCGGCCGCGGCGTCTGCGGCACGGCAGCGCAGCGGCGCGTGAGCGTGCTGGTGCCCGACGTGCACGAATTCTCCGGCCACATCGCTTGCGATGCGGCTTCACGCTCCGAGCTCGTGGTGCCGCTGCTGCAGTCCGGGCGCCTGGTCGGGGTCTTCGATCTCGACAGCCCGCGGCCCGGGCGCTTCACGGCGGCCGACCAGGCCGGCATCGAGCAGGCCGCGCAGGCGCTGATGCAGGCCAGCGACGTGCCCTGATCGGCGCTAGAAGCTCTTGCTCCAGCCCACCTTGATGCTGTGGGGCATGACGGTGAGCGTGAACGGCGTCTGGCGACGCTGCCACATGAAGTAGCCCGCGGCGCTGCCGAGGGCGTAGCCGGCGAGGACGTCCGACTGCCAGTGGCCGTGCACCTTGACGCGGGCGATGCCGTCATAGATAGGCAGCAGTTCGAGTGCGTAGACGCTCGGATGTTCCTCGCGGTACTCGAGCACCACCGGCGTGATGATGGAGCTGACGACCGTGACCTCGCCGCTGGGGAAGCTCTCGTGACCGCTGCCCTGGAACCACTGGTTGGGATCCTGGTTTTGGCTGGGACGCGAGCGCGAGAAGGCCAGCTTCATGACCGTGGCCGTGGCGCCGCCGACCAGCGTGGCGTCGATCGACTTCCACATGGTGCGGCCGAAGCGGGTGTCGCCGCCCTCCCAGACCGCGGCCGCGGCCTCGCCCACCAGCAGGCTGTCGATCAGCAGCATCTGGTACTTGCGCGCCCAGATGCCGCTGTCGTCGTAGGTGACGTAGTGATCGAGACCGAGCAGGCCGCTGCCGGCGCGTGCATTGCCGGCCGCGATCATCGCGGCGCAGGCGCCCAGCGCCAGGACGGCACGACGGAACTTCATGGGAAGTGCTGGCGATCGGTTGCGCACGCGTGATGCTAGTATAGCGGCGCGATGTGGCCGCGGACGGCGAGCCGGGATTAAATGCACGACATGAAGAACCAGTCCTTCGCGGCGCGCGCGCGCTTCGCGCTGGCGGGGCTGGCGTACGCGGCGCGCGCCGAGCGCAGCCTGCGCACGCAGCTGCTGGCGCTGTTGCTCGCGCTCGCGGCGCTCGCGTGGTGGCGCCCGGCGCCAGTCTGGTGGGCGCTGGTGCTGCTCATCAGCAGCGCGGTACTCGCAGCGGAATTGATCAACACCGCCATCGAGAGGCTCGCCGACCAGTTGCACCCGCAGCAGCATCCGCAGATCCGCGTCGCCAAGGATTGCGCGGCGGCTGCGGTGCTGGTGCTGTCGGCCGGTGCGCTGTGCGTGGCGGCGGCGCTGGCCTACAGCCTGTGGCGCGCGCCTTGAGCCCGCGCCGTTGCGAGCGGGCGCTGGCGCACGCGCGCGGCGCGGCGCATCGCCGACACTGAAGCGCCGATGACCGACGTGGCAGCGAACCGCCTCAGGGTGGCGCTGGCTCTGGCTGCGATCTACCTCATCTGGGGCACGACCTACCTGGCGGTCGTGATCATGCTGCGCACGATCCCGCCGTTCGCCGGCTCGGCGATGCGCTACACCTTCGGTGGCACGCTGCTGCTGGCCTGGCTGCTGCTGTTCCGGCGCCAGGCCTTCGCCGGGCTGCCGTGGCGGCGGCTGCTGATGGCGGGCGTGCTGCTGGTCGCCGGTGGCAACGGCTTCGCGGTCTGGGCGCAGCAAGGCGTGCCGTCGGGGATCGCAGCGCTGCTGATCTCCTCTGTGCCGGTGTTCGTCATGCTGCTCAACTGGCTGTTCTTCGCGCGCCGTGCGCCCGACACAAGCTCGCTGGTCGGCATCCTGGTCGGCATGTGCGGCGTGGCGGTGATCGTCGCGCACCTGCACACGCTCTCGGGCGCGGTGCGCATGCCCTACGTGTTCGCGCTGCTCGGCGCGATGCTGTGCTGGAGCAGCGGCACGCTGGTCTCGCGCGGCACCGTGGTCGCGACCCAGGTCAGCGCCGCGACCTGCGTGCAGATGCTGGTGGGTGCGAGCCTGCTGTCGCTGATGGCGCTGGTGCACGGCGACTGGCATGCGCTGCGCGCCGCGCACGTCGCGCTCGGCTCGTGGTTGGCGCTGGCCTACCTGACGGTGTTCGGCAGCATCGTCGCGCTGAGCTGTTTCCTCTGGCTGCTGACGCAGGTCTCACCGCAGAAGGCCACGACCTACGCGCTCGTCAACCCGCTGGTCGCGCTGCTGCTGGGCTCGTTGCTGCTGGGCGAGCGCATCACCGCCAGCGTCGCCCTCGCGGTGCTGCTGATCCTGGCTGGCGTCGGCCTGGTGCTATTCCAACGACAGCCGCGGACATAATGCGGCGCCGGCGCCCCGGCGGGCGGGCCGGTCCGCCATAACGTGAGGGGCTTCAAGGCGCCGCCCGGTGCGGCGCGCCATGCTCGCCGCCCATGGAGAACAAAGATCCCTTCCTGCGCTGGGTCGTGGTCGGCTCGATCGTCGCGGTCGGCGCCGCGGCCCTGCTGATCAACGTATTCGGCTAGCAGTCCCGGCGCCGCCCGGCGCCGCGGCCTCGCCCGGCACGGCCGTGGCGGGTTAATTGCCCGTCACCATTAACCGCATTTCACGTATGCGCTGGTAGCGATTGGGCAGAATCCGCCCACCCCGAAATTGCGGGGCCCTTAGCCAACCAGGAGTCCACATAGTCATGAAGTCTCAATTAATTGCCGCCGCGGCCGCCGCGCTGCTCGCAGCCCCGGTGTTTGCCGCGAATACCACGCCCGCCACTCCGGCTGCTGCCCCGGCCGCTGCCGCCCCTGCGAAGAGCGCGGATGCCGCCAAGCCGGCGACCGACGCCGCCAAGCCGGCGACCGAGAAGAAGCATCACAGCAAGAAGCCGAAGACTGACGCTGCCGCGACCTCGAAGGACTCGGGCGCGAAGTAAGTCCGGCGACATGGCTTGAATGAAGGAATCCCACGGGGATTCCGGCCAGACAGGGCGCCACGGGGCGCCCTGTTTTTTTCAGTACTCGTTCAGTACCTGGCGACCACGCTGACGCCGCTCGGCGGCACGCTCTGCACGTAGCTGCAGGCCCCTGGCGTCTGGCGCACGTAGGCGATGGCCTCCGCGTCGTTCAGCTTGACCGCCGGCGGATTGGCGCCGTCGCGGAACGACTTCTTGGTCCAAAGGCTGGTGTAGCGATCGGCGCTCACCTTGACGACCTTCTCGAGGAACGCGGCCTGCGCGGACATGTTGTCCGCCGGCACCAGGCGCGCCGAGCCGGCGAAGCTCTTTTCGCCGATGTAGACGTCGCGCACGTCCTCCGGCCGCAGGCTGACGTTGAGGTTGCAGACCACGTAGAGGTCGGCCGGCACGGCGGCGGCGCTGCCCGCACAGAGCGCCGCGGCCAGCAGCCAGGCACTGCGCCCGTGGCGCCTAGAAGCGGATCGCATACTGAACCAGGCCTTCGCCGTACTGGTAACCATCGCGATCCGTCTGGCTCGTGTCCGACAGCTCCAGCTTGATCGCCGACTTCAGGTCGATGTCGAAGCGCACGCCCAGCGCGCCGCGCCAGTAGGAGCTGCCCGAAGCCTGCTCGTAGAAATACGGGTCCGCCTGCGACAGCGAGGCGCGTTCGTAGCGTGCATAGGGCATGCCCCAGGGCGTGCGGTAGCCGAACTGGATGAAGCCGGCCGTGCTTTGGTGCGTGCCGGTGCCGAAGCTCTGGTCCTCGTTGTCGAACAGGTAGAGCTCGGCGATGTTCTCCCACCGGTCGGTGTCGTAGACGGCGTAGGCACCGTAGGTCAGCAGGCGCACCGTGTTATTGACCGGCTCGTCCATGATCCGCGCGGTCAGCGCGTGCAGCCCGAGCGTCAGGCCCTCGGCGGCGCCGTCGTTGAACTGGTAGCCGAGGCGGCCGCCACCCATGAGCTGGCCATTGCTGTTGCCCGCGTTCTGCATGTCGAGCGTGCCGTAGACGATGTGCTGGGCATTGCCGATGTAGGCGTCGTAGAGCACGCGGCCGCCGCTGGTGCGCATCGCGCCCGTGGTCCACAGGCCGACCGTGTGCGCCGGCATGATGCCGCCGTTGTCCTCGAACTGCAGGAACTTGGGCCGCCGCAGCGTGTTGTTGACCCAGGCGCCGTGGTGCAGCGCCGTGTTCACGTAGCCATAGGGGGTGTGGAAGCGCCCCAGCCACACCGTGGCCTGGTCGCTGAACTGGTAGCCGATCTGCGCGCGCTCGAGGTCGACGTCGACGTTGCCGTCGGAACCCACCTCGGTGTTGAGCTCGAACAGCGCGCGCGTGCGATCGCCCAGGTGCGGCGTCATGTAGAAGTCGAGGTTGCCGACGAAGAAACCCTTGAGGTCGGGGTTGATCGGGTTGCGCGTGCCGACGCCGACGTCGGCGAATCCGTGCAGCGGCAGGCCGGTGTCGTCGCTGCTGCGGCTGGCGTTCTCGCGCTCGAGCTGCTCGAGCTTTTGTTCAGCGGCCTCGAGCCGCGCGTTGTCCGCCACCGGCTGGCCCGCCGCCGCCGGCTGGCCCGCCGCCGCCGGCTGGCCCGCCGCCGCCGCACCAGGCGCTGCTGCCGCTGCCGTGGGCGACGCGGTGGCCGCTGTCCCCGACTTGCTTGCCGCAAGCTGTGCTTCGAGATCGCTGACGCGCTTGGTCAGCGCCTGGATGGCCTGCATGCTCTGGTCGAGCTTCTTCTGCATCTCGGCCAGCGCATCGGCCTGCGAACTGGCGCTCCAGGCCCGCGATGGCAGTGCCAGCAGCGCGCAGCCCAGCAGCAGGACGGCGCCGCCAGGGTGTCGCGCCAGCTTCCGTGTCGTGAGTTGCATGCGCTCAACTCCGGTGATCAGAACAGGGCCGACCAATCCGCCGCGGTGGGACTTACGGTCGCGCTCCACAGCCCACGGCTGTCGAACACGACAATACGCGAATCGTGCATGACATGGGTGTCGTATGTCCAGAACTCGAATCCGAGCAGGTTCGCCAGCTGCCGGGTCTGCTGCAGGCTGCCGGTCAGAAAATACCAATTGTCGCGCCCGAGCTTGCGATTGGCGCGGTAATGGCGCCAGCTGGCCGGATCATCGTTGTCGGGATCGAGGCCGACGATGACGATGCTGGCCTGCTCGCCGTGCTGGTCGAGCAACTGCTGCACATGCTGCAACTGGTTCACGGTCATCGGGCAGACGCGATGACAGTTCGTATAGGCCATGGACAGGAACACGCGATGGCCGAGCAGCGCGCCCAATGCCAGGGCCCGGCCCTGGTCGTCGCGCCATTGCTGCGGCAGCTGCCCGAGGCCTGTGGCGGCGCTGGCGGCGCCCGCCGCCAGCAGCGCCAGGCACAGCCACGCCGCGGCCGGGCCGGCAATCTTCGGTGCTGCAGCGCAGTCACGGCGCATGCGTGAACCGGCCCTTAACCGGGCCGGCCCGGGAAAATAAAGCCCGGCGGATGCTCCGCCAGCTGCGTTTTGCGGCACTATCGGCATGGCGGCGGGTCGAAACCCAGTGTGGCTTCGGCGTGCCGCTTGGAGGGAAGCCATGAGTCATGACGCCACGTTGTCTGCTCCGCGCGGCCTGCGCGCCGGACCGCTGGCGCTGCTGCTGGCCTGCCTGGCCGGTGCCGTGGCCAGCGCGGCAGACGGCGATCCGCCCGGGCGCGTGGCGCAGGTCAATCTTGTCGAAGGCAGCGGCGCGATGCAAGCCGGGGGCGCCGGGGAATGGAGCAGCGACCTGCTGAACCGCCCCCTCGCCGTGGGCGATCGCGTCTGGGTCGATTCGGGTTCGCGCGCCGAGATGCACGTCGGCTCGAGCGTGCTGCGCCTGGGCTCGCGCACCGAACTGCAGGTGCTCGCGGTCGACGACCATGACGTGCACCTGTCGGTGATCGCGGGTTCAGTCGCCATCCGCGTGAGGTCGCTCGATGCCGGCGAGAGCTACGTATTCAGCACGCCGGCTGGCGACGTGCGCATCCAGCAACCCGGCAGCTACCGACTCGACGTCGATGACCGCGACCGGCGTGCCTACCTGGCCGTGCGCAGCGGTTGGGCGGAGATGACGGGCAATGCCGACAGCGGCAGCCTGCACATCGACCAGGCCGCGGAGATGTTCGCCGACGACACGCCTTCGATCCGTACCGTGTCGGCCCGTGGCAGCGATAGCCTCGATCGCTGGGCCGAGGATCGCGATCAGCTCGAGGAGCAATCACCGGCCGCGGAATATGTGTCCCGCGACTACGTCGGTTACCAACAGCTCGATGGCTACGGCGACTGGTACACCGATCCGGTCTATGGTCCGGTCTGGGTGCCGGTCGTTGCGGTAGGTTGGGCGCCCTACAGATATGGCTACTGGAACTACATCAATCCCTGGGGCTGGACCTGGGTCGCCGCCGAGCCCTGGGGCTTCGCGCCCTGTCATTACGGACGCTGGGTGCACGCGCGGCACGGCTGGGCCTGGGCGCCGGGGCCGCGCGACAAGCAGCAGCCGGTGTTCGCACCGGCGCTCGTAAGCTGGCGCCACGATCATCCGCCCGAACTGTATTCCCACGGCACGCACGCGCCGCCGAGGGGGCTGGCACCGCTGCGCTACAACGAGGCCTACGTGCCGCTGCCGCGGGTCGTGACGCCGGTGCATCCGTCCATCGTGCCGGTGCGACCGGGAGTGACGCCGGCGCACCCGGTGCTGACTCCTGTGCCGCCGACCCTGACGCCGGTGCGGCCGACGCTGATGCCGGTACCGCGGCCGGTCATGCGCGCGGATCCGGCGCCAGTGCGCCAGTCGCCCGCGGTCGATCGGCCGGCGCCATCGGCGCGGCCCGCCGAGGGTCCGTCCACGGGCGCGTCCGGTGGCGTGTCGACGGGCGCGTCGACTGGCGCGTCGACTGGCGCGTCGACTGGCGCATCCTCCCTCGCTGGAGGCGGCCACGATGCGCCGCGCGTGATCGTGCGCCCCGATCGCCAGCCTTGAGGATGGATGCACTCGTCAGCACCGACTGGCTCGAGGCCGAGCTCGCCCGCGGCGGGCTCGTGGTGCTCGATGCGACCGCGTACATGCCCGGGGACCAGCGCGACGCCGACGCGCTGTTCCTGGCGGCGCGCCTACCCGGCGCGCGCCGCTTCGACATCGACAGGATGTCCGACCCGAACAGCCCGCTGCCGCACATGGTGCCGTCGGCCGGGTACTTCGACGAGCGCATGGGTGAGCTCGGCATCGCCAATGGCGATCGCATCGTCTGCTACGACCAGCTCGGCCTGTTCTCGGCGCCGCGCGCGCGCTGGATGCTGCGCCTGTTCGGCCATGAACAGGTCGCGGTGCTCGACGGCGGACTGCCCAAGTGGCGCGGCGAAGGCCGGGCGCTGCAGCACGGCCCGGTGGCGGCGGTGCCGGTGACGACGTATCGCAGCGCCTTGCGCGCGAGCCTGCTGCGCGGCCTCGGTGACATGCGCGACAACCTGCGCACGCGGCGCGAGCTGGTGCTCGATGCACGCTCGTCCGGGCGCTTCCACGCGCAAGCCGCCGAGCCGCGCCCGGGGCTGCGCGGCGGCCACATGCCGGGCGCGCGCAACCTCCCTTACGTGGAGTTGCTGACGCCGCAACAGACGCTGCTGCCGCCGGCAGCGCTGCGTGCGCGCCTCGCGCAGGCCGGTGTCGACGGGAGCCGCGCCGTGGTCACCACCTGCGGCTCGGGCCTGACCGCCGCGGTGCTGAACCTCGGGCTGGAGGTCGCGGGCTTCGGCGAAGGCGCGCTCTACGACGGATCCTGGACGGAGTGGGGCGGGCGCGAGGACACGCCCGTGGAGACGCAATGATCACGCTCTACGATTACCTCGATTCCGGCAACGGCTACAAGATCCGCCTGCTGCTGGCGCAGCTGCAGCGGCCCTATCGGCACGTCGAGCTCGACATCATGCGCGGCGCGACGCGCACGCCGGAATTCCTCGCCATCAACCCGAACGGGCGCATCCCGGCGCTGCGGCTCGAGGACGGGCGCCAGCTCTGGGAATCGGACGCCATCCTCTGGTACCTGGCCGATGGCAGCGCCTTCGTGCCGGCCGATCCGTTCCTGCGCGCGCAGGTGCTGCAGTGGATGTTCTTCGAGCAGTACAGCCACGAGCCCTACGTGGCCACGCCGCGTTACATCCTGCGGCACCTGCCGGCTGACAGCCCGCGGCGCGCTGAACTGCCACAGCGCCAGGCGCGCGGGCGTGACGCGCTCGCCGTGATGGAGCGGCACCTGCAGCAGGGCGAGTACTTCGTCGGCGGCCACTACGGCATTGCCGACATCGCGCTCTACGCCTACACGCACGTGGCGGAGGATGGCGGCCTTGCGCTCGAACCCTATCCGCAGCTGCGTGCCTGGCTGGCCCGGGTCGCGGCGCAGCCGAGGCACGTGGGGCTCTTCGACCGGCCGGCGGCCCAGTGACCTGTGCGGGCCTGCTCCAGGTGCTAGACTGTGGGCGCATGATTTCCAGGCGATCGAGATCGATGCGCAACCGGCGGCACGTGGCCTGGGCCATGGCCCTGGTGGTGCTGTGCGCCCAGCTGGGCGCGCAGGCGCACGCCTACTCGCACCTCGCATCCGCCGCCGACGCCGCGCAGCATCACCTGCGCACGCTGCCCTGCCTCGAGTGCAACAGTTGCGCCCCGTTGCTGGCGCTCGCGGGCGGATTTTCCGCGCCGCTCGCGCTCGCCGCCGCCGATCCGGCGAGCGTGATCGTCCAGCAGTCCATCGCCCCGCAACTCGCCGAGACCTGCCGGGCCTATCGTTCACGCGCACCGCCGTTCCCGTCCTGATTACGGCTCCGGTTGCCGGGCGCCGTGGCGCCCGGCGGGCTCAAGGACGGTCAATCGAGGTGTGGCATGGATTCCTGTGTTCGTTTTACGAGCTTGCGCGTCGTCGCCGGCGCGTTGCTGTTGTTGTGTGGCGCGCCGGCGCGCGCCTCCGAGGTCGATGAGCTGCGCGCGCAACTCGAGGCCCTTAAATCAGACTACCAGGCCAAGATGCAGGCGCTCGAGCAGCGGCTGGCGCAGCTCGAGGCCCAGGCCGCCGCGGCACCGCCACCGCCGGCGCCGGCCGAGGCACCATCGAGCGCGGGCATGGCCAGCGCCGGGAATTCCGCCAACGCATTCAACCCACCCATTTCGGTGATACTCGGTGGGCGCTACGTGCAGACTTCCGCCGATCCGGCCACCTACGCCATCGCGGGCTTTATTCCGGCGGGCGATGCCGTCGGCCCTGGAGATCGCAGCTTCAATCTTGACGAATCCGAGCTGAACCTTGCGGCCAACATAGATCCGTATTTCTTCGGCAACCTCACTGCGGCGATCGACGGCGACAATTCCATCAGCGTCGAGGAGGCCTTCTTCAAGACCCTGGCCCTGCCGGGCGGCCTGCAGGTCAAGGGCGGCCGGTTCTTCTCCGGCATCGGCTATCTCAACGAGATCCACAGTCACGCCTGGGATTTCGCCGACCAGCCGCTGGTCTATCAGGCGATGTTCAACTCGCAGTTTGCGCAGGATGGCGTGCAGCTCAAGTGGCTCGCGCCCACCGACATGTTCATGGAATTTGGCGCTGAATCCGGCAACGGTCAGCGTTTCCCGGGCACGCGCCTGCACGGCAACGGCCTCAATGGCGTCGCGCTGCTGTTCCACCTCGGCGACGACATCGGCGATTCCACCAGCTGGCGCGCCGGCTTGTCGTGGCTGTCGCAGCAGGCCGAGGATCGTGAATTCAGCGACGTCGACGCCTCCGGCGGCACCGTGACCAACGCCTTTACCGGCGACACCAAGACCTGGATTGCGGATGCAACGCTGAAGTGGTCGCCGCACGGCAACAGCACGCAGCAATCGCTGAAGCTCCAGGGCGAGTACATGCAGCGCACCGAGGACGGCCAGCTTGCCTACGATACAGCCGGTCCGAACCTCTCAGGCAGCTATCACAGCCACCAGTCGGGCTGGTACCTGCAGAGCGTGTATCAGTTCCTGCCACGCTGGCGCTTTGGCGTGCGCTACGACTCGCTGGACTCGGGCACCATGGCCATTGGCCTGGTGACACAGGGCGTGCTGCCTCCCGCGGATTTCACCACGCTCGCGCCGTCCAATCCGGATCGCCTGAGCATGATGTTCGACTGGAATCCGAGCGAGTTTTCGCGCCTGCGCCTGCAGTACGCCTGGGACCACGCGCGCCTGTACACGCACGACCAGCAGCTGATCCTGCAGTACCTCTACAGCATTGGCGCCCACGGCGCCCACAAGTACTAGGAGCCCGACGTGAACAGATACCTGACGATCGCCTTGGCGTTGCTGCTGTCGCTGGCCATGCAGCCCGCGCACGCTGCACTGAAAGTCCTCGCGACCACCCCGGAATGGGCGGCACTGGTGAGCGAGCTCGGTGGCGACAAGGTCGATGTATATGCGGCGACCAGCGCCTTCCAGGACGCCCATCGGGTCGAGGCCAAGCCGAGCCTGGTGGCGCGCGCGCGCAACGCCGATCTCGTGGTCGCTGCCGGCGCGGACTTGGAGATCGGCTGGCTGCCGGTGCTGCTGCGCGAATCCGGCAACGCGCGCATCCAGCCGGGCAGCCCCGGGTACTTCGAGGCGGCCTCCCAGCTGCACCTGCTGGAGATTCCCACCAGCGTCGACCGCTCCATGGGCGACGTACATCCGCTCGGCAATCCGCACGCGCACCTCGATCCCCGCAATGTCGCGCTGGTGGCCACCGCGCTGGCGGTGCGGCTCGCGGTTCTGGATCCCGGCAATGCGAAGGTCTACGAGGCGCGTGTGACCGATTTCCAGACGCGCTGGCGGGCGGCGATCACCCGCTGGGAGCAGCAGGCGGCGCCGCTCAAGGACATGCCGGTGGTGGTTATTCATCGCGACCAGGCCTACCTGTGCCACTGGCTCGGGCTGCGTGAAGTAGCCGCCATCGAGCCCAAGCCGGGGGTGCCGCCCAGCAGCTCGTATCTTGCCGAGCTGGTGATCCGGCTGGGCGCGTCGCCGCCGAAGCTGATACTGCGCAACGCCTACAACGATTCGAAGGCCGTCGACTGGCTGTCCGAGCGCATCCACGTGCCGGTCGTGCTGCTGCCCTATACGGTCGGCGGCACGCCAGCGGCCAAGGACCTGTTCGGTCTGTTCGACGACACCATCAATCGCCTGACCGGAGTGACCCGATGAACACCGTGGCGGTAACCTTCAGCATCCTGTGGCCGGCGCTGGTCGCCGGCCTGATCGTACTGGCCACGCACGTGCCGCTGGGCCAGCAGGTGCTCGCGCGCGGCATCGTCTTCATCGACCTGGCGATCGCGCAGGTGGCGGGTGTGGGCGTCATCGGCGCACACTGTTTCGGCCTCGAGCTGCAGGGCTGGACCACGCAGGTGGCCGCGGTCAGCGCGGCGCTGCTCGCGGCGCTGCTGCTGACCTGGACCGAGCGCAAGCGGCCGGAAGTGCAGGAGGCGCTGATCGGCGTGCTGTTCGTGCTGGCCTCGACGGCGCAGATCCTGCTGCTGGCCAACGATCCGCACGGCGGCGAGGACCTCAAGGACCTGCTCGCCGGGCAGATACTGTGGGTGGCGCCGGCGCAGCTGCTGCGCGCCGCGGTGCTGACCGGACTGGTGCTGCTGGTCTGGTTCAACTGGCGCGAGCGGCTCGGGCGCGTCGGCTTCTACGTGCTGTTCGCCGTGACCGTGACGGTGTCGGTGCAGCTGGTGGGCGTGTACCTGGTGTTCAGCAGCCTGATCGTGCCGGCCATCGCCACCTACCGCTACCCGGCGCGGCGCCAGCTCGCCATCGGCTACCTGCTCACCGCGGCGAGCTATGCCGCGGGCCTGGTGATCTCCACGCTCACCGACCTGCCCTCGAGCCCGGTCATCGTCTGGGTCATGGCCGCGGTCGGCGTGCTGGTGCTACTGGCGCAGCCGTCACAACCGGCGCCGGCTAGAGACTGAAGGGGCCCTCGCAGATCGTCTGCTCGAGCGGCCGGCGCGAGCTCGGCTTCTCGCGCTTCTGCAGCGACTCGCTGAGATCGGCCGGGTTGCCCGGGTGCCCGAGCACCACCATGGCCTCGATCGCGTAGCTTGCAGGCACGCGCAGCACGCGCCGCGCGCGCTCGTAGTCGAAGCCCTCGATGCCATGTGCCACCAGTCCCTTGAGCGAGGCCTGGAGCGCCAGGTTCTGCCAGGCGGCGCCGCTGTCGAAGGAATGCGTGACGCAGGCGCGTCCGTCGCCGTCGAAGTGCGTGCGCGAGACGATGACCACGAGCGCGCCGGCGCGCGCCGCCCAGCCCTGGTTGCTGGGCTTGAGCAGGTCGAGGAATGCCGGCCAGAAATCGCCGTCGCGGCGCGCGTACAGGAAGCGCCAGGGCTGGAAGTTGCCGCAGGACGGCGCCCAGCGTGCAGCCTCGAACAGCGTCATGAGCTCGGTGTCGCTGAGCGCCACGCCTGACATTGCCCGCGGCGACCAGCGATCGACGAACAGCGGGTCAATCGGGTACGCCGGATGGCGGTGGGCGCTGCCTTTTTCCATGAAGCATCCTCAACCCTGCGACACTGGCCGGTCAAGGTGGGGCCGGCCATCGCAAATAGCAAATGGCCTTGCCAGCGCTGCCGCCGCTCACGATAATCCGCGCGGTTTTTTTTACGGAGCAAACATGACCCGCAAGCCACCGATCCTCGCCGGCTCCCTGCTGGCGCTCGCTCTCGCCGCCAGCGCGCACGCCGATCCCTGGAAGGGCAAGGGCGAGGCCGGCCTCGTGTTCGCGCGCGGCAACTCCGACTCCGACACCGTCAATTTGAAGCTGGCGATGAGCAAGGAGATCGATCGCTGGAAGCACTCGCTCGACATGTCCTACCTGCGGGCCAGCAGCAACGGCGTCGAGAGCTCCAACCGCTTCGTCGGCGGCTGGCAGTCGGACTACAAGCTCAGCGACCGCACCTTTGCCTTCGGCGCGCTGCGCTACGAGCAGGACAAGTACAGCGGCTTCGATTACCAGGCCAGCGCCAGCGCCGGCATGGGCTACAAGTTCTACGACACCGACCAGATCAAGCTCTCGGCCCAGGCCGGCGCCGGCTACCGGCAGCTCAAGGACAACGTCAGCAACCAGACCTCCGGCAACGTGGTGTTCGTCGCCGGCATGGACTACGAGAACGCGGTCACCGCGACCACGAAGATCATCGACAAGTTCCACATGGAGTCGGGCTCGGACAACACCCTGCTGACCAACTATCTCGGCGTGGAAGTGAAGATGAGTGACAAGCTGGCGCTCGCGGCCGGCTACGACGTGCGCCAGAACACCAAGCCGCCGGCCGGCAAGAAGAAGACCGACACCGTGACGACGCTGAACCTGGTGTACGCGTTCTGAAGGCCGCGCGGCCCTGAGGGTCGATTGTTCCCGGGGCCGCGCGCTCAGCGCGCGATCGCCAGCAGCAGCAGGCCGGCGGCGATGCGGTACCAGGCGAAGGCCGTGAAGCGGTGGGTCTGCAGGTAGCGCAGCAGCCAGCGCACCGCGAGGTAGGCCACCACCGTCGCCACCACGAAGGCCACCGCCAGTGCCGGCCAGTCCTCGTGCGCACTGGCGCTGCCGCGCAGCTTGAGGAATTCGTAACCTGTCGCGGCGAACATGGTCGGGATGCCGACCAGGAAGGAAAACTCCGTAGCCGCCGGCCGCGAGTTCATGCCGCCGAGCATGGCGGCGAAGATGCTGGCCGCCGAGCGCGAAGTGCCGGGAAACACCGCGGCCACGAGCTGGCCGCAGCCGACGGCGATCGACACCGGCCAGGTCGCCGCGCGCGAGGTCGCGCGCGCGGCGACGAGTCGCTCGACCAGCAGCATGGCCACGCCGCCGATGATCAGCGCGCCGGCCACCGGGGCGACGGTCTCGGGCAGCGTGACGCCGAATTTCTTGGCCAGGAAGCCGCCCGCCACCGTGATCAGGAAGGCGAGCACCAGCTTGCCGAGGTAGTCGCGGTTCTCAGCCAGCCCGATGCCGCGCAGCATCGACATGATGCGCGGCCAGAACACCACGACCGAGGCCAGGATCGCGCCGGCCTGGATCGCGACGTTGAACAGCTCGGAGCGCTCGCCGAGCCAGTGCTCGGCAATCAGCAGGTGGCCGGTGCTCGATATCGGCAGGAACTCGGTGATGCCCTCGACGACGCCGAGCACCGCCGCCTGGGCCAGGTCATTCACGGGGCGTCAATCGTCCATCAGGAAGCTGCGTAGCTGCTCGCTGCGGCTCGGGTGACGCAGCTTGCGCAACGCCTTGGCCTCGATCTGGCGGATGCGTTCGCGCGTGACGTCGAACTGCTTGCCGACCTCCTCGAGGGTGTGGTCGGTGTTCATGTCGATGCCGAAGCGCATGCGCAGCACCTTGGCCTCGCGCGGCGTGAGCTGGGCCAGCACCGAGTGCGTGGTCTCCTTGAGCGACTCGTTGGTGGCCTGGTCGATGGGCGAGGTCACCGAAGTGTCCTCGATGAAGTCGCCGAGGTGCGAATCCTCGTCGTCGCCGATTGGCGTCTCCATCGAGATCGGCTCCTTGGCGATCTTGAGCACCTTGCGCACCTTGTCCTCGGGCATCTCCATGCGCACCGCGAGCTCATCGGGCGTCGGCTCGCGGCCCATCTCCTGCAGCATCTGCCGCGAGATGCGGTTGAGCTTGTTTATGGTCTCGATCATGTGCACCGGGATGCGGATGGTGCGCGCCTGGTCGGCGATCGAGCGCGTGATGGCCTGGCGTATCCACCAGGTGGCGTAGGTCGAGAACTTGTAGCCGCGGCGGTACTCGAACTTGTCGACCGCCTTCATCAGGCCGATGTTGCCCTCCTGGATCAGGTCGAGGAACTGCAGGCCGCGGTTGGTGTACTTCTTGGCGATCGAGATCACGAGCCGCAGGTTGGCCTCGACCATCTCCTTCTTGGCGCGGCGCGCCTTGGCCTCGGCGATCGAGACCTCGCGGTTGATGTCCTTGATGGCCGCGATCGACAGGTGGTAGCTGACCTCGAGCACCTGCAGCTTCTTCTGCCGCCGCTCGATCTCCTCCTTGAGGCGCGCCAGCGGCGCCGAATATTTCTTGCCGGCCTTGACGTGGCGCGTGATCCAGCGCGCGCTGGTCTCGTTGCGCGGGAAGCTGGCGATGAAGTCCTTGCGCGGCATGCCGGCGTCGCGCACCGCGATGGTCATGATCTCCTTCTCGATCTGGCGGATCTCGCCGACGTGCGTGCGCAGCTGCGCGGTCAGCGCGTCGAACATGCGCGGCGAGAGCTTGAGCTCCATGAAGTGGTCGGCGAGCTTCTTGCGCGCCTTGTGGGTGCGCGGATCGTCGGTGCCCTGGCGCGCCAGCGCCGTCAGCACGGCGCCGAGGTGCTTGCGGATAAGCCCCATGCGGCGCGCGACTTCCTCCGGATCCGGCCCGGTATCGACGACTTCTTCCTCGTCGTCGGCTTCCTCGGCCTCCTCGTCGTTGTTCTTGTCGCCGGCGACGACGATCTCCACCTTGGTCGGGTTCTGCGGCTGGGCGATGACGTCGGGCGCATTCGGGTCGATGAAGCCGACCACGAGGTCGACCATGCGCGCCTGCCCGGCCTTGAACTGCTCGTAGGTCTGCAGCAGGAACTCGTGCGTGGCGGGGTAGTGCGCCAGCGCCAGGCGCACGGCGTCGAGGCCCTCCTCGATGCGCTTGGCGATGCGGATCTCGCCCTCGCGCGTCAGCAGCTCGACGGTGCCCATCTCGCGCATGTACATGCGCACGGGGTCCGTGGTGCGCCCGAGTTCGGCATCGAGCGCAGCCAGCGCCGCGGCCGCCTCTTCGATGGCTTCCTCGTCGGCGGGTGAGGACGGGTCGGAGGCGAGCAGCGACTGGGAGTCCGGCACCTTCTCGTAGACCGGGATCCCCATGTCGTTGATGGTGTTGACGATGTCCTCGATCTGCTCGGGATCGACGATCTCGGGCGGCAGGTGATCGTTGACCTGCGCGTAGGTCAGGTAGCCCTGTTCCTTGCCGCGCGCGATCAGGAGCTTGAGCTGCGACTGCCGGTCCTCGGGCACGATGCTGACGCGCCGCTCGGACGCGGCCGGCGCCGCAGCGCCTTTCTTCGCAGGCGCCCCCTTGGCGCCTGCCGGTGCGGGTGCGGGCAGCCTGGCCGGTGCCGACGACTTGGCCGCGACAGGCTGCTTGCCGGCGGGCCTGGCCGCGGCCGTCTTGGCCACCGCCACAACCTTGGCCGCCGCGACGATCCTGCCCGTCGTCGCGACCGGCGCGCGCGCTGCGGTTGCGCCCTTCGCGGGCGCGGCCTTCGCGGGCGCGGCCTTCGCGGGCGCGGCCTTCGCCGGGGCGGCACGCTTGGCGCTGACCGGCGCGACGCGGGCCTTGCTCGCGGGGCGCGCGTTGCCCTTATGCCGGGCGGTCGGGGCGGGCTTGGGTTTGCGGGTCGTCGCCATTGCAGTCCCTCTGGGAATTCTCAGGACAAGAGTGCCTCAGCCGTAGTTCCCCTGGGGAACGTACCGGACTTGGCAAAACGGGTGTGGAAAATCCAACAATTATACGGAGTCACGCGCCGGAAAGGCCAGATCCGCCCGCAACGGGGCCACGGGCGGCCGCTCAGCCCGGACGGACCGTCGGTCGCTTGTTAAGTGCCTGAAATTCCGACTGTTCTTCGGCTGTAGCGGACTGGGACTGGATCCGCGCCAGCAGCTCGTCGTATCGCCGCGCCTGGCGCTCGGATCCGACTTGCAAGGCGAGCCGCTCGAGTATGCCCTGCAGCTCGGTCGCGGCCTGCGCGCCGTCGAGCAGCAGGCGCTCGGCCTGCAATTCACCGAGCCGCCGGTGCTCCGGGCGATCGCGCCACTCCTCCAGCAATTGCGAACTGCTGCGGCCGGGACGCGAACGCAGCGCCGCGAGCAACTCGCGCAGCGTGGCGACGCCGCCGAGCTCGTCCTCGCGTATGCCCTCGAGCCCGACGCAGGCCGTCGGCGGGATCGCAACGGCCGTCGCCGGAAAATGCAGCAGCGTCTGGATGGCCTGGGTCACGAGGCCGCGGCGACCGACGCCCGCGGATCGCGCGCCCGATGCCGGCTGGCCGCCGGCGCGCGTCGCGCCCGCGCCCGCATTCGCAGCGGCGTTCGCGTCGGCCGGTGCGGCGCCGAGGTCGGAGCGCAGCAGCTCGCGCAGGCGCTCGGTGCCGAGGCCGACTTCCTGCGCCACGCGGTCAAGCAGCAGCTCGAGGTACACGCCCTGAGGGATCTTCGCGAGCAGTGGACGCGCCAGCGCGACGTACTTGGCGCGGCCGTCGGCGTGGGTGAGATCGGCCTGCTCGCGCAGCTGCGCCGCCAGGTATTCGGACAACGGCAGCGCATCGGCCAGCCGGGCCTCGAAGGCCGCGCTGCCCTCGCGGCCGACGAGGCTGTCGGGATCCTCGCCCTCGGGCAGGAACAGGAAGCGGATCTCGCGGCCCTCGCGCAGCTCGGGCAGCGCGTTCTGCAGTGCACGCCACGCGGCCGCGCGCCCGGCGCGGTCGCCGTCGAAGGCGAACACGACCTCGCTCACGAGCCGGAACACGCGCTTGAGGTGCTCGGGCGTGGTCGCGGTGCCGAGCGTCGCCACGGCGTACGCGAGCCCCGCCTGGTGCAGCCGCACCACGTCCATGTAGCCCTCGACGACGATGAGCCGCCGCAGATTGGTGCGCGCGAGGCGGATCTCGTGCAGCCCGTAGAGCTCCTGTCCCTTGTGGAACAGCGCGGTCTCCGGCGAATTGAGGTATTTCGGCTCGCCCGCGGCCAGCAGCCGGCCGCCGAAGCCCAGCACCCGTCCGCGCGGATCGCGGATCGGGAACATGACGCGGTCGCGGAAGCGGTCGTACCAGGGCTCGCTCCCGGCGCGCGGCGTGTCGCGCTCGATGATGAGGCCGGCCGCAAGCAGCATGCGCCGCGACTCCTCGGTGGCGCCGAAGTGCCGCAGCACCTCGTTCCAGCTGTCGGGCGCGTAGCCGATGCGGAAGCGTTCGATGATCGCCGCATCGAGCCCGCGTCCGCGCAGGTAGGACTGCGCGCGCTCGCTGAGCGCGAGCTGCTCCTGATAGAAACCCGCCACGCGGCCGAGCAGGTCGGTCAATTCCTCGCTCGCGCGCGGCGCCGGCCCTCCGCCCTCGTGCGGCACCTCGAGACCGAGCCGACCCGCGAGTTCCTCGACCGCCTCAGGGAACGGCAGCTGGTCGTGCTGCATTAGGAAGCCGAGTGCGGTGCCGTGCGCGCCGCAGCCGAAGCAGTGGTAGAACTGCTTGTCCGGGCTGACCCAGAACGAGGGCGTCTTCTCGTCGTGGAAGGGGCAGCAGGCCTTGTACTCGCGGCCGGCCTTCTTCAATGGTACGCGGCTGCCGATCAGCTCGACGATGTCGGCGCGGGCGATGAGCTCGTCGATGAAGTTCTGGGGGATGCGGCCGGCCATGGGGTCAAGTCTACCCTGAGCGCGCGGGGTCGACGGAATGCGTCCCCACGCTTCAGGACAGGCGGCTCATGGCGGCGCGCGCTTCGCAAATCCGGACCTGGGAAAGTCCGGATTTGCGGCGTTCCTTCGCGCAGCCGGGCGGCGAGGCCACGTTGTGGCAGCGCGAGAATCGGCGAGCCACGGCTCGCCGCCTGCGGCCGCGCTCAGCGCGCCGCGAATCGCCGCTGCCCCGATGCATGGGGACGGATGGCTTCGATCGCTCACGCTCAGAGTGGGGCAGCGAAGCTGGCGCGAGGCGGGCGGCAGCGTCGCGGCGTACGAAATATCAGCGCAGCAGCTCGACCTCGAGGAAGGCGAATGCGTAGCTGTTGGCGTTGATGACGTTGTGCTCGACTCCTGCGCGGCGCGCGTAGGGCTGGTGCTGCCTGAGCTCCGCGGTGCGCGTGCCGCCGCCCGGCTCTTCCATCAGCAGCCGGCCATCCTGCATGGGCACGACGACGTAGTCGTGGCCGTGGCGGTGCCAGCCGGTCTCGGCACCCGGCGCAAAGCGGTACTCAAGCACCCGCACGTGGGGCTCGTCGATCCTGGTCGTTACCACGACCCTGGGCCGAGTCGTCATGGCGGTCTCCCCGGAAGCCAGTGCCGTCAGGGTGGCCTGCGTCGGGCGCCGGCGCAAGGGCCCCGCGCGGTGAACCGCTGGCGCCACGCTATCTGCAGGCTGGTGCAGCCGCTAAACTGCGCCGATGAGCGAGTCCTCGCGTGCCGTGTTCCTCAGCTACGCCTCGCAGGATGCGGGCGCGGCGCGGCGCATCTGCGAGGCGCTGCGCGCGGCCGGCGTCGAGGTCTGGTTCGACCAGAGCGCGCTGCGTGGCGGCGATGCCTGGGATGCGGCGATCCGGCGCCAGATCAAGAGCTGCGCGCTGTTCATGCCGGTCATCTCCCGCAACACGCACCAGCGCGAGGAGGGTTACTTCCGGTTGGAATGGAAGCTGGCTGTCGATCGATCGCACCTCATGACGACCAACCGGACCTTCCTGCTGCCGATCGCGATCGACGACGTCGGCGACGACGACGAGCACGTGCCGGACCGATTCAAGGAGCTGCAGTGGACGCGGCTGCCGGGCGGCGAGACCTCGCCGGAGTTCGTCGAGCGCGTGATGCGGCTGCTGGCGCACGATGATCACGGCACGCATGTTGCGCCGGCGCCGTTCGCCGCTCCGACAACGCCCGCGCCCGTTGCCGCGGTGCCGGTGCCTGTAGACGGGTATGTCGCACCGCCCGCACGCTCAGCGCCGGAACAAGCTTCGAGTGCGCGCCAGGGTTGGCGCAATTCGCACACCTTGATGGTGGTCATCGGCGTGGTCGTCATCGCGCTCGGCTATCCACTCATCGAGCGGCTTATGCAGCCGCGGCAGGGCGCCGAGGCGGGTCGTGAAGCGCAGGTGCCGGGGCAGCAGGCGTCTACTGCGCCGGGCGCGATCCCAGAGAAGTCGATCGCCGTACTCCCATTCGTCAACATGAGCTCCGACAAGGACCAGGAGTATTTTTCCGACGGCCTGACCGAGGAACTCATCGACCTGCTGTCGCAGGTGCCGGACCTGCGCGTGCCGGCGCGCACCTCGTCGTTCTACTTCAAGGGCAAATCCGAGGACATCGCCGCCATCGCGCACAAGCTGCGCGTCGCGCACGTGCTCGAGGGCAGCGTGCGCCGCTCCGGCCAGACCATGCGCGTGACGGCGCAGCTGATCCGTGCCGACGACGGTTATCACCTGTGGTCGAAGGCCTACGACCGCGACGTCAAGGACATCTTCAAGGTGCAGGACGAGATCGCCGCCACCGTGGTCGAGGCGCTCAAGGCGAAGCTGCTGCCGGCTCAGGAATTGACGGGCCGGCATCGCACGGCCAATCCTGAGGCCTACAAACAGTACCTGCTCGGCACACAGCTCCGGCTCAGGGATACGCCGGCTAGCATGCCGCAGGCATTGATCGCATTCCGGCGCGCGATCACTATTGATCCGAACTACGCCGCGGCTTACAGCGCCCTGTCCGAGGCCGAGTGGCGGGCCGGTGACATGGGCGTGGGCGACCCGGCCAGCGTCGAGCGGGCCAACGACGCTGCCGACCATGCCATTGCACTGGCGCCTGATTCGCCTGAAGGGTATTGGGCGCGCGGCCAGATCAGGAATTACTACTATTTCGATTGGGCGGGGGCGAAATCCGATTACCAGCGGGCACTGGCGCTGGACCCGAAGTTCGTCCCGGCGTTGATCCAGCAGGGAGACCTGCAGGCGACGCTGGGCCAGGTCAGCGACGGCATTGCGACGGTGCACATGGCCCTGGCGCTCGATCCGATGTCCGTGTTCGCCTGGCGCCGTCTGGAGCATTTCTACACGCACAGCCGCCAGTTTCCTGAGGCCCGCGAGGCGGTCGACCGCCTGCAGCAGCTCGATCCACAGGACTTTCGCGGAAGGAATGCCGTTGACCTGGACCTGCTCGCCGGCCGGCCGGAGGCGGCCCTGGTCGCGGGGGAGAAGGAAGCCGGCAATTACAGGTACGTCATCATCGCGATGGCCCAGTACTCTCTGGGGCGGCCGGACGAATCAAAGCGTGCGCTCGATTCCCTGATCAAACTCGCCGCGAATAGCCTGGCCTACCAGATCGCCGAGGTCTACGCCTGGCGTGGCGAGAAGGACCAGGCGATGGAGTGGCTCGAGCGCGCCTACCAGCAGCACGACGGCGGCCTGACCTACCTCGCCTATGATCGGTACCTCGACAACCTGCGCGGCGACGCGCGCTTTCGCGCTCTGCTGGTCAGGCTGAAGCTGCCCGCGGGCTGATCCGCGGGATCGTCGCATGACTGAAACCAGCGGCGCAGTCTTCCTGAGCTACGCTTCGGAGGATATGGCGGCGGCGCAGCGCATCTGCGACGCGTTGCGGGCCGCGGGCGTCGAGGTCTGGTTCGACCAGAGCGCGCTGCGCGGCGGCGATGCCTGGGACCGCCAGATCCGCAGCCAGGTGCAGCACTGTTCGCTGTTCATCGCGCTGATCTCGGCGCACAGCAACGCGCGCACGGAAGGTTACTTCCGGCGAGAATGGCGCCTGGCGGTCGAGCGTACGCACGACATGGCCGACGATGCCGCGTTCCTGCTGCCGATCGTGATCGACGACACGCCAGAGCCGCGGGCACGCGTACCCGACGAATTCCGTGAGGTGCAATGGACGCGCCTGCCCGATGGGGCGACGCCGCCCGCCTTCATTGAACGCGTGGCGCGGCTGCTCGCGACGGACTGGACCAGCGCGCCTGCGGGCGAGGCCATGGGCGCCAGCGGCGGCGCGCGCGGGCCCGCAGCGGGCGGATCCACGGCGCGCGCGGCCACGGCACGCCAGCGCCGCGGGGCCGGCAGGCGCGCGCCGCTGCTGATGCTCGCGGCGAGCCTCGCGGTTGCCGGCACCCTGTTCGCGGTGTGGTTGTTGTGGTCGCGGCCCGCCGCGCGCACGCTGCGCCCGGAGCCCCCGACAGCACGGGCTCCGGCGCGAACACCGGCCCCTGCGCCGGCGCCACGCGCGGCGGCGGAGAAATCGATCGCGGTCCTGCCCTTCGTCAACATGAGCTCCGACAAGGACCAGGAATATTTCTCCGACGGCCTGTCGGAGGAGCTGATCAACCTGCTCGTCAAGGTGCAAGGCCTCCGCGTCTCGGCGCGTACCTCCTCGTTCTACTTCAAGGGCAAGTCGGTGCTGGTCGCGGACGTGGCGCGCACGCTCGGTGTAACCAACGTGCTCGAGGGCAGCGTGCGCAAGTCCGGCAAGACGGTGCGGGTGTCGGCGCAGCTGGTGCGTGCCGAAGACGGCTACCCGGTCTGGTCGGAGACCTACGACCGGCCGCTGGACGACATCTTCAGGATCCAGGATGACATCGCCAAGTCGGTGATCAACGGGCTCAAGGTCGCATTGCTCGGCAATGAGCTGCCGCGCGCCGCCCGTACCACCAATACCGAGGCCTACACGCTGTACCTGCAGGCGGCGGCGCTCAATTATTCCGGCCACGGTGCCGCTGATTTTGCCAGGGGACGCGAGCTGCTGCGGCGCTCGCTGCAGCTCGACCCGGATTTTGCGCCGGCGTGGGCGGCGCTTGGGGCGAACCTGGACGTCGACGCCTCGCTGTTCGGCAGCATGTCGACCGCAAAGGCCAGCGCCGAGGCTCACGAGGCGATCAGCCGGGCTCTGCGGCTCGACCCGAACCTGGCCGAGGCGCACCGCGCTCTCGCCCGCCTGTTGTTCCAGCTCGACTGGGACTGGGGAGGGGCCGGGCGGGAAATCCGCAAGGCCATCGCGCTCGAGCCCGGCAACGCCGAGAGCTATCGCGTGTCCGCTTACCTCGAGATGACGCTTGGGCATTTCGACGAGGCGCTGGCGCAGATCCAGAAGGCGGTCGCGCTCGATCCGCTGCAGGCTTGGAATCACCTCGTCGTAGGCTACGTCACTTATCGCATGGGCAGGTTCGAGGACGCCGAGCAAGCGTACCGCCGAGCGCTGAAGCTCGCGCCGGGTAGCGGTAAGTTTCACTACGTGCTGGCTTCACTGCTGCTGGCGCGCGGTTCGCCCAAGGACGCGCTGGCTGAGATGCAGCAGGAAACGGACGCGAGCTTCCGCCAGTGTGGGGTGCCGCTGGCGCTCGATGCGCTCGGGCGGCGCGCCGAGGCCGATCAGGCACTGGCGATCGCCGAGCGGGATTTCGGCGATCGCAAGGCCTACCTGATCGCGCTGGTCTACGCGGCGCGCCACGATGCTGACCGCGCCTTCACCTGGCTCGATCGCGCCGTGAGCCAGCGCAGCGGTGACCTGATCTACATCAAGGGGGATCCGCTGGTTCGCAACCTGCTTCCCGACCCGCGCTACCGGCAACTCATGCGCACGATGAGGCTGCCGGAATAACCGCGTAGTATCATCGATCACGACCATCAATGACGCAGCCCCGACCGCCGCGGCGGGCAAGGGCTCAATGGGGGAACAAATGAACGAAACCAATCCACAGCCCGTGCCAGGTGGCGGCGCGGGCACGGGCGGTCTGCCCGGAGAGGAAGAGCGGCGCTGGGCGATGTTCGCCCACCTGTCGGTGCTGCTCGGCGGCCTGCTGAGTTCGGGCTGGGCCGGCGGCGTCGGCTACTTCGTCGGCCCACTCGTCATCTGGCTGCTCAAGCGCGACACGATGCCCTTCGTCGCCGACCAGGGCAAGGAAGCGCTCAACTTCGCGATCACGGTCTCGCTCGCCTGCCTGGCGCTGCTGCTGCTGACGGTGATGTCGCTGGGCGTGGCCATCGTGCTGACCCTGCCGCTGTTGGCGCTGATCGGGATCGTTGCGCTGGTGTTCGTGATCATCGGCGCGATCAAGGCCAACGAGGGCGTGGCCTACCGCTACCCGATTTCGCTGCGGCTCGTGAAGTAAGGACCTGGCGCCGGCGGCTGGGCGCTGGATCTCAGGGCGTCGCAGGCATGACGGGCAGCAGGATCCGCGAAGGGAAACCAGGCGAAGTGTAGACCGCCTGCGTCGCGCGCACGTAATCGGCGGCCTTGGCCGTGTAGATGCTCGGCGTGTAGCGCTGCGGGTTCCGGTCGATCAGCGGAAACCAGCTGGACTGCACCTGCACCATGATGCGATGGCCCTTGAGGAACACGTGGTCGCGGTCGCGCAGCGGCACGGGCCACAGCACGGGCACGTTGGGCGTTAGCGCCTGTGGGTGCTCGTAGCTGCGCAGGTACCGGCCCCGCCTCACTTCCATCGCGATCGGCAACTGGTAGCCGTTCATCTTCTGGCCGTACTCGCCCGGGGCAGGACCCTTGGCATCGGCGTCCACGTACCAGTCGACCTGGTCCGCATCCTCGGGAAACACGTCGATGAGCTTGACGATGAAGTCGCTGTCGGTGCCGGAAGTGGAGGCATAGAGTTCCGCGCTGACCTCCCCCGTGACCGTAAGGTCGTGCGTGAGCGGCGCGCTCGTGAAGCTGAGCACGTCGGGCCGGTGGTCGACGAAGCGCTGGTCGCCGGACTCCCAGCGCACCCAGTCGCCGTCCGGATAGGTCGGTGAGATCGGGCGCGGACGATAGGGCACGGGATTTTCCGGATCCGACACGTAGCTGCGCTTCGTGCCCTGGTCGGCGGCTGCCGGCGCCTGGAAGCGGAGGCTCCCGTCGGCGTGCAGGTAGAGGCTGGTCGCAACGGCCTGCTTCGGCGGCCACGCGTCATAGCGGCGCCAGCGATTGCTGCCGGTCTGGAAGGTCGTGGCGCGCCAGTCAGGGCGCGCGCCCTTGCCGTGCAGCCAGTAGGCGAAGAACGGCGCTTCGACCTGCTCGCGGAACTCGCGCGCCGTGTCGTGCCCGAGCGACCAGGGCCCAAGCTTGTCCTCGGCCGGCTCGTGCCAGCAACCGTGGCACCACGGTCCGGCAGCGATCAGGTTCAGGTGCTGCGGATCGTCCTGCGCCGAGCGGCGAAAGATGTCCCACGGGCCCCAGGGATCCTCCTGATCCCAGAATCCGGCGACATTGAGGTTCGGTACCGTGGCGCTGTGCAGCTCGGTGGCCCAGTTCTGCGACTTCCAGAAGGCATCGTAATCCGGATGCGCCACGGTCTCGTTCCAGTACGGCACCTTGCCGTGCAGGTAGCGCTCGTTGGCGTTCGAGAGCGGCCCGAGCTGGAGATACCACTCGTAGGTGTCCCACCGGTCGAACTGGAAGCTGGTGTTGGCGAGCTTCTGCGATTCCTCCATGACGGCGTACTCGAAGCTGTAGCTCAGCCGCAATGCACCGTATCGATGATCATCGTCGTTGAGCCACTCGTCGGTCGGCGAGGCCTGCTCGCTGACGGCCTTGAGCGCCGGGTGCGGTCCGAGCAGGGTTGCGCCGGAGGTGTAGCCCGAGTAGGACACGCCCATGATGCCGACGCGGCCATTGTTGCCCGCGACGTTCCGGACCAGCCAGTCGATCGTGTCGTAGGCGTCGAGCGTCTCGATCGTTCCTTCGCCGGGGCGCACGCGGAAATCGTCCGCCATCGTGAACTTGCCCTCGGACTTGAAGCGCCCGCGGATGTTCTGCGAGACGAAGATGTAGCCGTCGGCGGCCAGCTCCTTCAGGTTGGGCGGAATCTCCTCGGGCGCCTTGTCGGGGACGCCGTAGGGCGTGCGTCGCAGCAGGATTGGCAGCGGCCCCTTCACGCCAACCGGCCTCAGGATGACGGTCTGGAGCTTCACGCCGTCGCGCATCGGCACCATGACTTCCTGGTAGTCGAAGATCGGCGCCTTGGGCGCCGCCGCCGCCGCCGCCGCCACCGCCGGTGCAGCTTGCTGCGCGTCGGCAATGCCCAGGAGGGAGGCCAGGATCGACGCGCCGGCGCTGATAACCCATCGAGGTGACATGAGTGCTCCTCAGGATGCCGAGTAGCTGGCGGCAAAACGCGCGCGGATCGCGTCGAGCTCGGCGAGCAGCGGCGCCGGGAGATCCGGCACCTGGTGCGACTTCAGGATCTGGCGCAAGTCAGCGTCGATGCGCGCGTGCAGGTCGAGATCCGGCAGCGTGCTCATGCTGGTCGGGATGTGTGGCCCGAAATAGCGCGTCGGCCAGACCTGCTCGCGGCAATGGCTCGCGGTGTGGTCGAGCGCGAGGTAATTGCCGCGCGGTCCCACCTGGGCGGCGAGACCGACGGCGAGGCTGTCATCGTCGACGCGGATGCCCTGCCACAGGCTCCGGAGGAGCCCAACCAGGTCGTCGCACAGCAGCAGCGAGTGCAGCGAGTAGGTGATGCCCTCGTCGAGCGAGCCCAGGTAATCGCAGGTCGCGGGGCGGCTGTAGAAGGTCTGCATCATCCCCGAGGACACCTCCCAGACGGCGTCCTCGTTGAAGCGGCGCGAGGCCGAATGCCCGCCCATCCCGGTGAACGAGGGCAGGCCGAGCTCGCGGCGCACCTGGCACATCACCATGTCGGCGAGCGAAGCCTGGGTGAAATTGCCGATGCTGCCGGTGGCCGGCTCCATGAAGCACACATCCGAGCTGCCGATGACGAAGGCGCCGGGACGCGCGAGCTGCGCCAGGGTCATGCCGGCGAAGTCGGTGGCGAGGCTCTGCGCGACGTTGCCGGCGATGGTAATGGGCGAGGAGGCGCCGCCGATGGGGAGCGTGCCGACGCTCGCCGGGATGCCGTGGCGCGCGGCGAGCAGCACCTGCTCGACGTGCGTGGCGGCATAGTTGAGCGGCAGCGGCGTGATGATCTGCAGGAAGTAGGGCTTGGCCGCGAGCGCTTCGCGCCCGCCGCGGATCGCCGCCGCCATCTCGATCGCGACGCCGAAGGAAGCCGCGTGCTCGCACAGGTACTCCAGCGGCTTGATGGTGTTGCGCGCCATGATGGCGAACTCGCCGATCTCGCCGTGGATGTCCGAGCGCGGGATGTCCTTGCAGGCCACGCATACACCATCGATGTTGGGCAGCGCGTCGGCGACGCGCGTGATGGTGGCGAGGTCAGCGCCCGTGCTCTCGCGCCGCTGGCCGGTCTCGAGATCGTAGACCTTGATGCAGGTCATGCCGGGGAAGAACCAGGTGTGCTGGCAGTCGAGCAGGATGGAATGCGTGCCGTTGCGATCCCACAAGCGCGCCTGCTTCGCGCACGTGACCAGCGCGCCCTCGACCACCGCGCGCGACAGCTTGACGACGCCATCGCTGGCCACCTCGCAGCCCGCCGCAGCGAACAATGCCGGTGCCTCGCTATCGGGATCGAAAGCCACGCCCGACTGCTCCAGCAGCGTAAATGCCGCATCGATCAGCGCCCGCGCCTGCTGCGCGGCCAGTGGATCGTAGGGTGCGGTCGCGCCAAAATGCAGGCCCGGATCCTCGGGGCGCGCGGGCGCAGGGCGCGCTGTGCGCCGGCGCGGTCGACTGGATTCGGCGTGCATACTACCCCCGGCCTTTCCTTTGTTGATGGCGCCGGGGCACACTACCCGGCGCAACGACTGCAAAACTACTACGGAAACTACGGACGCGCCATGGCAGGGAAGTCGCGCTACGACCGGCTGTTCGAACCGCTGCGCATCGGGCCGGTCACGGCGCCGAACCGCTTTTACCAGGTGCCGCATTGCACCGGCATGGGCCACGCCCTGCCGCAGACCCTGGCTGCCATGCGGTCCATGAAGGCCGAGGGTGGCTGGGGCGTGGTCTGCACCGAGTACTGCTCGATCCACCCGAGTTCGGACGACCACCCCTATCCCTTTGCCGCACTCTGGGACGACGGAGACATCGCCAACCTCGCGCTCATGGCCGAGGGCGTGCACGCCCATGGCGCGCTGGCCGGCGTCGAGCTCTGGCACGGGGGCAGCTACGTCGCCAACCTCGCCACGCGCGCCCCAACCTACGGCGTGCGCTCGGCGTTGTCGCGCACCGACCCGGTGCAGTCGCAGCGCATGGACCGGCGCGACATCCGCGAATTCCGCCGCTGGCACCGCGCGGCGGCACTGCGTGCGCGGCGCGCGGGCTTCGATATCGTCTACGTCTACCCGAGCCACGGCTACCTGGTCTCGGAGTTCCTGTCCCGCAGCCTGAACGAGCGCAGCGATGAATACGGCGGCTCGCTCGGGAACCGCATGCGCCTGATGCGCGAGCTGCTCGAGGAGACGCGCGAGGCGGTCGGCGATCGCTGCGCGGTGGCGGTGCGCATCGCGGCCAACGGCCACGGCGACGAGCACCTGAGCGCGCAGGAAGCGCACGACGTGATCGCCGCGCTCGGCCACATGCCGGACCTCTGGGACCTCGTGCTCGCCGACTACGACGAGGAGATGGGCTCCTCGCGCTACGTGCGTGAGGGCGCCCAGGAGGAACGCGTGGCCTACGTGCGCCGCCTGACCGGCAAGCCGGTCGTCGGCGTCGGCCGCTTCACCTCGCCCGATGCCATGCTGGGTCAACTGCAGCGCGGTGTGCTCGATTTCATCGGCGCCGCACGCCCCTCGATCGCCGATCCGTTCCTGCCGACCAAGATCCGCGAAGGACGGCTCGAGGACATCCGCGAGTGCATCGGCTGCAACGTCTGCTACTCGAACAACTTCCGCGGCTCGCCGCTGCGCTGCACGCAGAACCCGACCATGGGCGAGGAGTGGCGCTCGGGCTGGCACCCGGAGCGCGTGCCGCGCGGCGAGGGCGGTACCGTGCTCGTTGTCGGCGCCGGGCCCGCCGGGCTCGAGGCGGCGCACGCGCTCGGCAAGCGCGGCTACACGGTCTCGCTCGCGGATGCCGCCACCGAGGCGGGCGGGCGCGTCACGCGCGAGAGCCGCTTGCCGGGGCTCGCCGAATGGGGGCGCGTGCGCGACTACCGGCTCGGGCAGATCAGCCGCATGGCGAACGTGACGCTTTACCTCGGCAGCCGCCTGCTGGCCGCCGACGTGCGCGAGTTCGGCGCCGACCACGTGCTCATCGCCACGGGCGCGCGCTGGCGGCGCGATGGCATCGGGCGCTGGCACGCGCGCGCGCTTGCGCCGCTCGCCGCCGGTCAGGTCTACACGCCCGATGACATCATGGACGGCCGCCGGCCCACGGGCGAGGTGCTGGTGTTCGACGATGATCACTACTACATGGGACCGGTGATCGCGCAGCTGCTGGCAGGCTCCGGCGCTCGCGTGCGCTTCGTCACGACCGAGGGCCGCGCCGGCAGCTGGAGCCTGTACACGGCCGAGCAGGAGCGCACGCAGCGCGCGCTGCTCGAGCACGGCGTCGCCATCGAGGTCAACAGCACGCTCGATGGCTTCGATGGCGCCACGGCAGTCGTGGGTTGCGTCTTCAGTGGCCGGCAGCGGCAGTTCGCGACGGGCGCGGTCGTGCTGGTTACTTCACGCGAGCCTGATGAAGCACTCTACCGCGAGCTCTGCGGCGAGGATGGCGACGATGACGAGGCGGCCACCGGCGCACGCGCAGCGGGCACTGGCGGCGCCAGTGCGGGCCCGCGCGTGCAGCGCATCGGCGATTGCATCCAGCCGGCGCTGATCGCGAACGCCGTGTATTCCGGCCACCGCGCCGCGCGCGAGCTCGGCGGCGCGGCCCACCGGCCGGCGCGCGAGCGCGTCCTCGGCCAGCGCGACTCATGCTAGAGTCGCGACATCGATCAACAGGGGGTTACGACCATGTTCACCAGAACCATTGCTGCCGTCGTGGCGATCTTCGCCAGCGCCGTGTCCTGGGCGGGTGACGACGCGCCTCGCTTCATCGCGAGCGCCGGTGCGGCGGCCAGCCTGCCGTTCAGCGAGGCGGTGTGGGTCGGCGATACGCTGTACGTGTCGGGGAACATCGGGCTCGATCCGAAGACCCGCCAGCCGCCCGCCGATCCGGCGGCCGAAGCGAAGCTCGTCATGGATGCCATCAAGGGCACGGTGGAGCACGCAGGCCTCACCATGGACGATCTGGTTTCGGTTACTGTCTACTGCACCGACCTGGAATTGTTCAACACCTTTAATACCGTCTACCGCGGCTACTTCCACGGCCATTTCCCGGCGCGGGCCTTCATCGGCGTGGCGCACATTCTGTTCAACGGCCATTTCGAGGTGCAGGCGATCGCCGCCGGCAAGCCCGCGGCGCAGAAGTAGTGACGGCGTCTCGAGGGTGACCGACGACGCGCAGGGGCGGCTGGCGGGCGCCGAGTCCGCGCGGCGGGCATTCCTGAGGCTGGCTGGTGGCACGCTGGGCGCATCCTGCCTGGCGCTGAACTGGGCGGAGGTCGCGCGCGCTGCCAAGGAAGCGGCGGCTGCGCCGGCCGCAGGCGTCCCCGGCGCGCTGGCGTTCCTGAAGCCCGAAGAAGCAGCGGTAGTCGATGCCATCGCGGCGCAGATCATCCCGACTGACTCGACGCCCGGGGCGCGCGAGGCGGGCGTGGTGATCTTCATCGATCGGGCGCTGGCGGGATTCTGGTCGCGCGAGGCCGGCGCCTTCAACGCCGGGCTCGCGGATTTCCGGGCACGCCTGCGCGACTGGAAGCCGGGCGCGGACTCGTTCGCCACGCTCGGTGCGGCTGACCAGGTCGCGTTCCTGCACACGGTGGAGCACACGCCCTTCTTCGAGTCGACGCGGTTCCTGACCGTGCTCGGCATGTTCGCGCTGCCGGCCTACGGCGGGAACCGCGACGGGGCCGGCTGGAAACTGCTCGGGTTCGAGAACCTGCACGCCTTCGAACCCCCGTTCGGCTACTACGACCGCGACTATCCCGGATTCGACCAGCGGGGCGGCAGCTCATCGTGAGCGCGCGCAGCCCACGCCGCGCCGAGACCGTCGATTTTGCGATCGTCGGCAGCGGCGCTGCCGGCGGCGTCATGGCACGCGAGCTCGCGCGCGCGGGCCATTCGGTCGTGCTGCTCGAGCAGGGCCCGCGGCTCAAGCCGACGGACTTCGAGCACGACGAGCTCAAGTACTGGTTCCTTGGCGGCATTACCAACAGCGTCACGAGCAACCCGCAGAGCTTCCGCAGCGATCCGGCCGCGCGGGCCGAACTTACGACGCGCAGGCCCGCGCTCTGGTACGCGCGCACCGTCGGCGGCAGCAGCCTGCATTACACCGCGAACTACTGGCGCTTCCACGAGATCGATTTCCACGAGCGCAGCGTCCACGGCGCGATTGCCGGCACGGGCTTCGAGGACTGGCCCATCAGCTACGCCGAGCTCGAGCCCTACTACACCAAGGTCGACTGGGAGATCGGCGTTTCCGGCCTCGCCGGCGCGAGTCCCTTCGATCCGCCACGCTCGCGGCCGTACCCGATGCCGCCGATGCCGGTAAAGTCCTCGGGCGTGCTGCTCGAGCGCGGCGCGCGCAAGCTCGGGCTCCACCCGTTTCCGGCGCCGCTCGTGATCAACTCGCGGCCCTATCGCGGCCGGCCGGCCTGCATCCACTGCGGCTTCTGCCACGGCTTCGCCTGCGAAGTGACCGCGAAGGCCTCGACGCTCACGACCGTGATACCGGAGGCGGAGGCGACCGGGCGCTGCGAAGTGCGCGCCGAGAGCTACGTGTTCCGCATCGACACCGACCAGAGGCGACGCGCCACGGGCGTGGCCTGGTTCGACGCCGCCGGGCGCGAGCAATTCCAGAAGGCGCGTGCGGTCGTGGTCTGCGCCAACGGCGCCGAGACGCCACGGCTGCTGCTCAATTCCGCCAACGCGTCCTTCCCGCAGGGACTCGCGAACTCGAGCGGCCTGGTCGGCAAGTACCTCATGTTCAACACCACGGCGCGCGCCCAGGGCCTCTTCGAGCACGAGCTCAACGAATACAAGAGCGTGCAGGCCACGCGCGTGGTCCACGATTTCTACGATGCCGATCCAAGGCGTGGCCACTACGGCGGCGGTGGCATCGACGCGCGCATCGGGCCGCAGCCCATAATCTGGGCGCAGCGCCTGGCGGACTACGGGCCGGGCTGGGGCAGCGAGTACAAGGCGCGCCTGGCGGAATTCCCGCGCACCATGCTCGCCGCCGGGCACGGCACCTCGCTGCCGGTGACGAGCAACAGCGTCAGCATCGATCCGGAACTCAAGGATGCCTGGGGCGTGCCCGCGATCCGCGTGACCTACCGCGACCACCCGGACGATCTCGCGAACGCCCGCTTCCTCCGCGATCGCTGCGCCGAGATCCTGCACGCGGCCGGTGCACTGCGCGTGGACGTGGCGCCGGTCACCGAGCAGGCCTTCTCGATGCACCTGCTCGGCACCTGCCGCATGGGCAATGATCCGGCGAATTCCGTGGTCGACCGCTATCACCGCACGCACGACGTGCCCAACCTGTTCGTCTGCGACGGCAGCAGCCTCGTGACCTCGGGCCGCGGCCAGCCGACGATGACGATCCAGGCGCTCGCGTTCCGGGCCGCGCATCACATCGACGGCTTTGCGCGCCGCGGGGAGATCTGAGGCTATGAGCGCCGGCGGGGCGAGGGTACGGTAATGCACATGGAAGCCTCGCACCGCGACGCCGGGCTGCTGCGCGCCGTCGGGCCCTGGACGCTGGCGGCGAGCACGGTCTGCAACACCGTCGGTTCCGCCATCTTCGTCGTGCCGGCGGCGCTCGCCGCGAGCGTTGGCATCTACGCGCCGCTGGTGCTGCTGGTCTGTGCGCTGGCGGTGGGCGCGGTGGCCGTCTGCTTTGCCGAGGGCGGCAGCCGCGTCGCGACCAGCGGCGGCTGCTACGGTTACGTGGAGGCGGCCTTCGGGCCGCTCGCCGGCAGCGTGGCCGGCTGGCTCGCGTGGCTCGGCAACATCCTGGCCTGCGGTGGCGTGGCGGCGGCTGTCGCCGACGTGGTGGTGAGCCTGCTGCCGGCCCCGAACAGGGCGCCGGCGCATGTGCTCGTGATCATCGCGGTGATCACCGCGATCGCCTGGGTGAACCTCGGCGGCGTGGCGCGCGGCATGAAGCTGGTCAGCGCCAGCACCCTGCTGAAGCTCCTGCCGCTGGCGGTGTTCGTGCTGGTGGGCGTGACCGCGATCGATGGCAGCCACTACACGCAGACGGTGGCGCTCAGCACCACCGGCCTGGGGCGCGCGCTGATCCTGGCGGTGTTCGCCTACAACGGCATGGAGACCTCGCTCGCAGCGAGCGGCGAGGTCGCCAACCCGTCGCGCAACATCCCGCGCGCGCTCATGCTGGCGATGGTGCTGGTGACGGTGCTGTACGTGTCCGTGCAGCTCGTCGCGCAGGGACTGCTCGGGCCGGCGCTGGCGACCTCGACCGTGCCGCTGGCCGACGCGATGGCGCGCATCAGCCCGGCGCTGCGGCTGCTGATGCTGGCGGGGGCCGCCGTGTCGATGTTCGGGCTCATGAGCATCGAGCTGCTCGGCGGGCCGCGGTTCCTGTTCGCCTTCGCGCGCGACGGGCTGCTGCCCGCGGTGCTCGGGCGTGTGCACCCGCGCACCCACGTGCCGCACGTGGCAATCGTCTGCCACGCGCTGATCGCGATCGTGCTGGCGCTCACCGGCACCTTCGCCGAGCTCGCGGTGCTGTCGACGCTGGCGGTGGCGGTGCTGTACGCCTCGGCCAGCGTCGCGGCCTGGCAGCTCGCTCGGCGCGGCGTGGCCGAGGCCGGCACGCCGCTCAACTTCCGCTGGCTGGGTGCGGCGATGACGGTGGCGGTCGTCAGCATGGCGCTGCTGGTCGCGCTCGCCTCGCGCATCGAGATCATTGGATTGGCGGCCGCAATTGCGGCCAGTGTCGTGTGCTACCTGGTCAGCCGGGCGATGCGGCGCCCAATTTCGACTTGATGCGCGCGCCGACCGCGCCCATGTCGGCGCGCCCGGCGGCCTGGGCCTTGATCGCGGCCATGACCTTGCCCATGTCCTTGATCGAGGCCGCGCCGGTGCTGGCGATGGCGGCGCTGATCAGCGCGTCGAGCTCGGCCTCGCTGAGCTGCGCCGGCAGGTAAGCGGCGAGCAGCTTGAGTTCGGCTTCTTCCTTGGCCACGAGGTCGGCACGGCCGCCGGCCGTGAACTGTGCTATCGATTCACGGCGCTGTTTGACCATCTTGTCGACGACGGCGAGCACCTGCGCATCGTCGAGTTCGATGCGCTCGTCGACCTCGCGCTGCTTGATCGCCGCCATGAGCATGCGGATATTGGCGAGCCGCTCCTTCTCGCCGGCACGCAGGGCGGACTTCATGTCTTCCTGGATGCGCGCCTTGAGCGACATCGGCTTCAGGTCGTGGGCCGGGGTAGGCGGGCGGTGGCGGCTCAGCGCGCGCTGCGCTGGAAGTCCCGGGAGACGCGCTTGATGTGGCGCTTCACGGCCGCGGCCTTCTTGCGCTTGCGCTCCTGGGTGGGCTTTTCATAGAACTCGCGTCGGCGCAGCTCGGCGAGCACACCGGCCTTCTCGCAGGCGCGCTTGAAGCGCCGCAGCGCGGCATCGAAGTACTCGTTTTCCCGGATCCTGACGCTCGGCATCGAACTCGACCTCGCCCTTTGGCTGCACCGGGCAGCCCATGCCACTGCCGGTTTCGGCAGGGGCGGCGATTCTAAAGAGGCCGGCGCCAAAAGGCAAAATTCGGGCGCGGGCAGACCCGCCGGCCCCCCGGCCATGGGTCATACTTATAAAAGGTATCCCATGAGAGTCCTCGCCATCGAATCCTCCTGCGACGAGAGCGCCGTGGCCGTTCTGGACAGGCGGCGCGGCCTGCTTGCGCACGAGCTCTGGAGCCAGGTCGACCTGCACCGGCTCTACGGCGGCGTGGTGCCGGAGCTGGCCTCGCGCGACCACGTCCGGCGGCTGCTGCCGCTGGTGCGCGCGGCTCTCGAGTCGGCGGCCACCCGTCCCGACGAGCTCGATGGCGTCGCCTACACCGCCGGCCCCGGGCTGGTCGGCGCGCTGCTGTGCGGGGCGGCGCTGGCACGCTCGCTCGCGCAGGGCTGGCGGCTGCCCGCCATCGGCATCCACCACCTCGAGGGGCACCTGCTTGCGCCGCTGCTGGAATCACCGGCGCCCTCGTTCCCGCACCTCGTGCTGCTGGTCTCGGGCGGGCACACGATGTTGGTCGAGGCCCGCGAACTCGGTGCCTACCACGTGCTCGGCGAGACCCGCGACGACGCCGCCGGCGAGGCCTTCGACAAGAGCGCGAAGCTGCTGGGATTGCCCTATCCGGGCGGCCCGCAGCTCGCCGAGCTTGCGACCCAGGGCAGGCCCGGCCACTGCGCGCTGCCGCGGCCGATGCTCGACCGGCCAGGCTACGAGTTCAGCTTCTCGGGGCTCAAGACCGCGGTGCTGCTCGCGGTGCGTGCGCAGCCGCTCGACGCGCAGCGGCGCGCCGACATCGCGCGCGGCCTGCAGGATGCCGTCGTCGACATCCTCTGCGCCCGTACGCTGCGGGCGCTCGAGTACACGGGCCACACGCAGCTCGTGGTGGCGGGTGGGGTGGGCGCGAACCGCGAGCTGCGCGCGCGCCTGCAGCGCGAGCTCGCGGCGCGCGGCGGCCAGGTGTTCTTCCCGCGTCCGGAGTTTTGCACCGATAATGCGGCCATGATCGCCATGGCGGGACTGATGCGACTCGAGGCCGGCGAGCGTCCCGCCGGCGGCGGCGAGGTGCGCGCGCGCTGGCCGCTGGCCGAGCTGCGCCCGCCGCGGGCAGAGCGGGCCGCGTGAGCACGACCGGCCGCAAGCAGGGGGAGCGACACAAGGCAATGACCATGATCGACGGCGACCGCATCTTCCTGCGCGCGCTCGAGTGCCAGTGCATCATCGGCTTCATCGACTGGGAGCGACGCGTGCCGCAGACTGTCGTGCTGGACCTCGAATTCCCCTGCGATTGCGCGCGCGCGGCCGGCAGCGATGCCGTTGCGGACACGGTTGACTACAAGCAGGTCGCCAAGCGCGTGCTGGCCTTCGTGTCCGGCTCGCAGTTCCAGCTGATCGAGACCCTGGCGCACCGGCTCGCGCTGCTGCTGCTGGCAGAGTTCAAGTTCGAGTGGATCCGGGTGGAGCTCAACAAGCCCGGGGCGATACGCCACTCGCGCGACGTGGGCGTCAGCATCCTGCGCCGTCGCGCCGACCTCGCGGGCGGCGGCTGAGACGGCGCCGCCGCCGATGCCCCAGGTCTACGTCGCCCTCGGCAGCAATGTCGACCCGGAGCGCTGGCTGCCGGTCGCCGCGCGTGCCTTGCGGCAGCGGTTCCCGGGCGCGCGCTTTTCCTCGTGCTACCGCAATCCGGCCTTCGGCTTCGAGGGCGCCGACTTCATCAACGCCGTCGCCGGCTTCGACACCACGCTGGCGCCGCAGGACGTCGTCGTGCGCTGTCACGAGGTCGAGGCGGAGTGCGGCCGGCGGCGCGACGACCCGAAGTGGGCGCCGCGCGTCATGGACGTGGACCTGCTGCTGCACGGCGACACCGTCGCCGAGGGCGCGACTTTTCGCCTGCCGCGGCCTGACCTGCTGCGGCGCGTGTACATGCTCGGGCCGCTCGCCGAGCTGGCCCCGCAGCTGCGCCATCCGCTGACTGGCCGCAGTATTCTCGACCACTGGCAGGAACTCGGGCGCGAGCCGCACCAGCTCGAGCGATTGCCGCTCGATCTCAATACCTGAACGCCCGCGTCAAGTGGCCGGCCGCGCGCCCGCGCTGTGGTGACCCCGGCCGCTCGAACGCACAGTCAGGCCACGGCCATCGGGGCGAGTGAATCAGGGTTTGTCGACCTGGACTATCTTGAGTCGCCCACTTGTTCCCGACTTGATGGTGACCGCGGTCTTTGGGCACTTGTGATGCGCCGCCACCAATGCAACCAGCTCCTGGTTGGCCCGGCCATCGACGGGAGGTGCCTTGAGGCGTGCCAGCCACGTGCCGTCAGGCTCGCGCACGAGTTCGGATGTTCGCGAGCGGGGCTTCACCTTGACTTGCAGCAGCACTTGATCGTCTCACGTGGCCTGAGTTGGTCTAGCTGGCGGCCTGGCTGTTCGCATAGAGCTGGATCAGCTCGTAGAGATAGTCGCGCTCCTCGTAGAGCCCGGTGACCGACTTGCGCTCGTTGAGCCCATGCACCCCGTTGCCGTCAGGGTCGCTGAAGCGACCCGGCACGCCGTAGGTCGGAATCCCTGCGGCGTTGAGGAAGCGGCCGTCGGTGGCGCCGGTCGACATGGCCGGCAGCAGCGGCACGCCCGGAAAGTGCTTCTCCGCCAGCGTCCTGGCGGTGCCATAGACCAGCGGCGTCAGCGGCGGCGGGGGCGGGGTCGGGCTGAGTTCGCCCGAGGGCGTGATGGTCAGCGACGGGTCGGCCGCGGCCTTGACCAG
Organism: uncultured Gammaproteobacteria bacterium; assembly: GCA_963778855.1. Taxonomy (GTDB): domain Bacteria; phylum Pseudomonadota; class Gammaproteobacteria; order Steroidobacterales; family Steroidobacteraceae; genus FEN-1191. The sequence continues at coordinate 241,858 of CAVZWC010000004.1, forward strand.
TTGTGCGCGCACATTCTCGACCGGATCGCCGGGGAACATGCGGCAGTTGATGTTGGCGCCGGCGCGCTGCGCGAGCGCATTGTTGGCATGGCCCCCGTCGAGGCGCGTCGCCACGCAGGTGGTGCGCAGCATCGAGTGGAAGATCGCATCCCTGGAGACGATGGCGTCGGCTTCGTGGTCGTTGGGATTGGCGACCAGCCGTGTCATCGCGGCCCCGACCTCGCCACCGGTCAGTTTCGCCATCTCGGTGAAGTAAGCGCGCGTGGTGTCGCTGAACTGCACCGGTAGCTCGTACTGGCCGATGCGCACCAGCGCCGCGGCGAGGCTGTAGATCGCGTTGTCGGGGCGTGGCCGGCTGCTGTGGCCGCCGGGGTTGGTCGCCTCGATCCGGAAGTCCTGGTAGACCTTCTCGCCGGCCTGCATGCCGAGCGAGATCTTCTTGCCGCTGGCGTCGCGAATGCCAACGCTCCCCTCGTTCAATGCGAACTCGGCATCGATCCAGTCTCGGTGCTCGGTGGCCAGCCAATGCGCGCCGTTGAAGGCGCCGCCGGTCTCCTCGCCGCAGGTCAGGGCCAGGATCAACGGCCGGCGCAGCCGTGTCCTGGCCTGCTTCAGGCGGATCATCGTGTCGGTGAAGATCGCCGCGTGCGCCTTGTCGTCCGAGGAGCCGCGGCCGTAGAAATAGCCGTTTTCCTCGACCAGCACGAAGGGATCGCGCGCCCAGTCCTCGCGCTTGGCCTCCACCACGTCGATGTGCGCCAGCAGCAGGATGGCCCTGGCCCTGGGGTCGGTGCCGGCGAGCGTCGCGACCAGGCCGCCTTCCTTGGGATGGTCGGCCACGCTGAACAGGCGGATTTCGCCCTCCTTGAACCCGCCCGCCTTGAGCCGCGCCGCCATGCGCTCGGCCGCCAGCGTGCAGCTGCCGGCGGACAGCGTGGTGTTGGTCTCGACGAGCTCCTTGTACAGGTCGCGGAACACCGCCTGGTCCGGGCGGATCCGACCGCCCGCCGGGGCGGCAGGAGTGGCCGCGAGGCTCGCGGTGAGGCTGGCAATCAGGCTTGCGGCCAGCGTGGCCGCTGTCGGTATCAGGCGCATGGTCATGCTCCCCAAAGGACCTGGAAGGCTACGTGCTGAAGGCGACCTCGGGCAAGCCCTGCGGCCGCTTCACCAGCGCAGGCTGCGCCCGCCATCGATGGCGAGCACCTGCCCGGTGACGTAGGGCGCGTCGGCGGCCAGGAAGCGCACCGCGCGCGCGACGTCCGCGGGCGACCCGGCGCGCTGCAGCAGCGTGCTGTCGATGATGGCCCGCTTCTGGGCTTCGTCGGTCCCGGCCTCGGGCCACAGCACCGGCCCGGGCGCGATGCCGTTGACGCGCGCCTCGGGCGCGAGCTCGCGCGCCAGCGCCCGCGTCAGGTGCAGCAGCGCGGCCTTGGCCGTCGAATAGATGATGTAGCCCGGCAACGGGCGCAGCCCGTGGATGTCGGCAATGTTGACGATGAGCCCGCGCGAGCGCCGCAGCGCATCGGCAGCCGCCTGCGCCAGGAACAGCGGCGCCTTGAGGTTGCTGCCCACGAGATCGTCCCATTGGGACGGGTTGAGTTCGCCGAAGGGCGTCGGGTAGAAGCTCGAGGCGTTGTTCACGAGCAGATCAAGGCTCCCGAAGCGCGTCGTCACGGCGGCGACGAGCCCCGGCAGGGAATCAGTCTGCAGCAAGTCGGCGCTGAATACCGCCGCCGAATCGGGCCGCAGCGCGTTGAACTCCGCGGCCAGGGTCCGCGCCTCGGCCTGCGAGCGGTGGCAATGGATCGCAACCCGCGCCCCGGCGGCGTGCAAATGCCTTAGGATCTCGGCACCCACGCGGCGCGCCCCGCCGGTGACGAGCGCCGTCTGGCCGGTGAGCGGGAGCGCATCGCTGGTCATGGCCCAAGCTTATGACGCCCGAGCCACAACCGCCAATCCCCGAGCCGGACGCCGCGCAGCGCAACCAACTCGCGGCCGTGCGCGCGGCGCTGCGACGGTTCATCGACGCGCGCGGCGGCTGGATCGGGTTCGATGAGTACCTCGAGCAGGTGCTGTACGCGCCCGGCCTCGGTTACTACAGCGCCGGCGCCGCCAAGTTTGGTGGCGCCGGCGATTTCATCACCGCGCCCGAGCTCTCGCCGCTGTTCGGCGGCTGCGTCGCGCGCCAGTGCGCGCCGCTGCTGCGCGCGGGCGGCGAGCTGCTCGAGCTCGGCGCCGGGAGCGGCGCGCTGGCCGAGGTGTTGCTCACTCGCCTCGACACGCTTGGCGCCTTGCCTGCGCGTTACCTGATTCTCGAGACCAGCGCCGACCTGCGCGCGCGGCAGCGCGAGCGGCTGCAGCGCCTGCCGGCGCCACTGAGCGGGCGCGTCGAATGGCTCGATGTGCTGCCGCCGCGGCCGCTGCGCGGCGTGATCCTCGCGAACGAAGTCGCCGACGCGCTCCCGTTCCAATGTTTCGCGGCGCGCGTGGACGGGTTCGACGAGTGGGGAGTTGCGCTCGACTCGGCGGGTGAGCCGTTCTGGTCAGTGCGCCCAGCTGCGGGTGCGCTGCAGGCCGAGCTCGAACGCATCGACGCGGTCGTGGGATCGAAGTTCGCCCCCGGCTATCGCAGCGAGGTCTGCCTGCGCGCCGGGTCCTGGATCGCCGCGCTCGCCGCAGCGCTCGAATACGGCTGCCTGCTGCTCTTCGACTACGGCTTCGGCCGCGCCGAGCTCTACCATCCTCAGCGCTCCGCCGGCACGCTGCGCTGCCACTACCGACATCGCGCGCTCGACGATCCGTTCCTGTATCCGGGACTGCAGGACATCAGCGCCTGGGTCGATTTCACGCGTCTCGCAGAGGCGGCAAGCGCCGCGGGGCTGGAAGTGGCCGGCTACTGCACGCAGGCCGCGTTCCTGCTCGGCGCCGGCATCGACGCCGAGCTCGCATCAGCCAGCGACGCGCTGGCGCGCGCGAAGCGCGCCTCCGAGGCGCGCCAGCTGCTGCTGCCCGGTGAAATGGGCGAGAGCTTCAAGGCCATGCTGCAGACGCGTGGCGCGGTGCCGGCGCTGCCGGGCTTCAGCGTGCAGGATCTGCGGCGATTGTTGTAGCGGCGGTGGTGCGCTCAGGTGGGCGCCGACGCCGCGCGCACCGCCTCGAGCCGGTGCGCGCGCAGCAACTCGCCGAGCTTTGGCCCGCGGTGCGCGCGCAGGTCCTCCGCGCTGAGCTGGACCGTGGCGGCGCGGCTCAGGGCAGTGCGCAGCCGTGCGGCCAGCGCGCCCGGATTGCGCGCCAACGCCTGCGTAGCCGGTAGTTCAAGTGCGAGCAATTCGAGCCACTGCCCGAAGCGCTCAGGCCGGCGGAAAGCGTCAGCGAGCTCGAGCAGCTCGAGCAGCACCTCAGGATCGGGCGCGCCCGCGGCCGTCGCCATCGATGCGCCGCGGCCGTCGTTGGCATCGGTGGCCGGCCCCTCGCGCAGCTTCGATTCCAGTCGTGCGGCGAGCACGGCCAGTTCGCGATAGTTGTTGGGCACGCGCAGCCGCTCGCACAGCGCCTCGATCGAGTCAACCGATAATCCGGCCAGCATCGCGGCCCAGCGCACGGGCGTGCTCGCGCCGCGCGCGGCGGCCGTGGCGAGTGCTGCGACGGCAGCCGCAATCGCACCGGCCTTCGCGATCTCGGGAAGCAGCACCTCGAGCGCACCGCAATCACGCAGCACCTCGAGGCAACGCTGCGGCGCGCCCTCGCCGAGCGCTCGCTCCAGTTCACGCCAGACGCGCTCGCTGACCAATGCGTCGGCTTCGCCCGCTTCGACCATGTTGCGCATCAGCTTCATGGTCTCGGGCGCGATCGTGAAGCCAATACCGGCGAAGCGCGCGGCGAAGCGCGCCACGCGCAGGATTCGCACCGGGTCTTCGGCGAAGGCCGGCGAGACGTGCCTGAGCCGACGCTGCTTTCAGGTCAGCCTGGCCGCCGTAAGGGTCGATGATGCGGCCGGCGCCGTCGCGCGCCATGGCGTTGATCGTCAGGTCGCGGCGTTGCAGGTCCTGCTCGAGCGTGACCGCGGGTGAGAAGTCGGTCGTGAAGCCGCGGTAGCCGGGCGCCAGCTTGCGCTCGAGGCGGGCGAGGGCGTATTCCTCCTGCGTCTCCGGGTGCAGGAACACGGGAAAATCGCGGCCCACGGCGCGGTAGCCGAGGTGCTCGAGCTCGGCAGGCGTGGCCCCGACCACCACCCAGTCGCGCTCCTTGACCGTGCGGCCCAGCAGCTCGTCCCGGACCGCGCCGCCCACGAGGTAGACTTGCATGCGCACATGTTAACCGAGGCCCGTGCCCGAACGACCCGCCAACTTGCCGGAGCCTGCCTGCTCATGAGTACCTGGGCGCTTTCGTCCTGCGGAATCGGCTACCTGGTGCAGGCTGCGCACGGCCAGTCCCAGGTCATGCAGGCGCGCCAGCCCATCGACCGGCTGGTCGCGAGCGGCTCGACCGACGCGACGCTCAAGGCCCGGCTCGAGCTCGTGCGCGCGGCGCGCGACTTCGCCAGCCGCGAACTCAAGCTCCCCGACAACAACAGCTATCGCAGCTATGCCGCGCTCGGCCGCCCCTACGTGGTCTGGAACGTGGTCGCGGCGCCGGAATTCTCGGTGCTGCCCAAGACCTGGTGGTTCCCGATTACCGGCCGGGTCGCCTATCGCGGCTATTTCAAGCAGGACAACGCGCGCAACTTTGCCCTGGGTCTCGAGGCCAAGGGCTACGACACACTCGTGGGCGGCGTCAGCGCCTACTCGACGCTCGGTCGCTTTTCCGATCCCGTGCTCGACACGATGATGTCCTACGGCGATCTGCAGCTTGTCGGCACGATATTCCACGAGCTCGCGCACCAGCTGGTCTACGTCAAGAGCGACAGCGAGTTCAACGAGGCCTTCGCGGTCAGCGTCGAACGCGCGGGTCTCGCGCGCTGGCTCGAGGCGCGCGGGCAGGGCGCGCAACTCGAAGACTACCGCGTTCGCCAGCAGCAGCAGGCGCAGATCGTCGGCCGTTTCGCTGAAGGCCGGGCCCAGCTCGCGGCGTTCTATGGGGAGAGCGAGTCGATGCCACCGGCCGAGCGCCGGCAACGCAAGCAGGAAATGCTCAAGAGCGTGGCCGACGGCGTGCGCGAGCTCGAGCAAAAGCTTGGGGTTCGGACCGGCTACGACGCCTGGCTGGATGCGGGCCTCAACAACGCGCACCTCGCCTCGATCGCGACCTATTACGACTGCGTGCCGGGATTCGAACGGCTGCTGGCGGCGCGGCACGATGATTTGCCCGCCTACTACGAGGCGGTGCGCAAGCTCGCGCGTGGCTCGGCGAGTGAGCGTGCCGCGCTATGCGCCCGGCAGCCGGCCCCTTGAGCAGGGCCGGCTGCGCTGCGCCCGATCGACGAACGTCGACGATCAATTCACCTCGACGCTGACCCGACGCGGCTCGACGATCGGCTGCTTCGGGATCACGATCTCGAGCACGCCGTTGGTGTGCCTGGCCTTGATGTCCTCGGCGCGCGCGTTCTCCGGCAGCGTGAAGCGACGCAGGAATTCGCCCTCGATGCGCTCGAGGCGCTCGAAGCCCTTCTGGCTCTCGCGCTTCTCGATGCGGCGCGTGCCCCTTATCGTCAGCACGCCCTTGTCGGCGGTCACGTGGATGTCCTTGGGCTCGACGCCCGGCAGGTCCGCGTGCACGGTGAAGCGCTCCGGCTCCTCGTAGACGTCGACGGCCGGCGTCCAGGCGCTGGCGTCGGCGTTCACGGTGCCCGAGTTCGCGAGCGCGTCGCCGAACAGCTGGTCGATTTCGCGGTGCAGACGGCCCATCAGCCGCCACGGTTCATATCGCACGATGTTCATGATGGTCTCCACTCCGATTGTCTGGCCGCGTAATGCGGTACTGGCATTCAATCTGTGGTCGGACGGCGCGCTTTCAAGCCCGGCGCGCGCGCTGTGCATAATTTGTGCGTGGGCTGTGGGCATGAGGTGAACACCATATATTGATTGCGCCGGGCCGGACCGCGGCGCCCGCCCGGCCACGATAATTTTGGGGTAGGATGCGGCAGGGATCATCACAACATATTGATTAATAAAAATATTTAAGCGAGCTTGAGGCCCGGGAAAATTCTTGACCCCGCCGGCGCTCGTGTTTAGTCTCGCGCCTTCGTCCAACTACATCTTGTAGTGGCCGGATTGGGGCACGGAACGGCTCGCGGCGATGGGCGCCAGTATTCGCCGGGGAAGTTCGTTGACAGGGGGGTGCGGGTAGAGATGAATTCCGTCGTGAAGATCGAGCCCAGGGATGTCAACGCGATTCCCTTCCAGGAAGCCTCGCTCGACATCTGGGACAAGAAATACCGCCTGACCGCCAAGGACGGCACGCCCATCGACCAGTCGATGGACGACACCTACAAGCGCGTCGCGCGCGCGCTCGCCGACGTCGAGAAGCCCGAGCTGCGCGAGCAGTGGTACGAGCGTTTCCTGTGGGCGCTGCGCCAGGGCGCGATTCCCGCCGGCCGCGATCACCTCGAACGCCGGCGCGCTCGAGCACAAGCCGGCCACCTCGACGATCAACTGCACCGTGTCCGGCACGATCCGCGACTCGATGGACGACATCCTGGACAAGGTGCACGAGGCCGGCCTGACGCTGAAGGCCGGCTGCGGCATCGGCTACGAGTTCTCGACGCTGCGCCCGCGCGGCGCCTACGTCTCCGGCGCCGGCGCCTACACCTCGGGCCCGCTGTCGTTCATGGATATCTACGACAAGATGTGCTTCACCGTGTCCTCGGCCGGCGGCCGCCGCGGCGCGCAGATGGGCACCTTCGACGTCGGCCATCCGGACGCGATGGAATTCATCCGCGCCAAGCGCGAGAACGGCCGGCTGCGCCAGTTCAACCTGTCGCTGCTGGTCACCGACGAGTTCATGCAGGCGGTGCGCGAGGACCGCGAGTGGAAGCTGGCGTTCCCGCTGTCGAAGACGCGAATACGAGGCCGAGCGGCCCGACCTCGAGGATCCCGCGAAGTTCATCTGGCGCGAGTGGCCGGTGCACGACGGCTACGTCGTCAACGATGACGGGCCTGGTCGCCTGCCAGATCTACAAGACCATGCCGGCGCGCCGCATGTGGGACGTGATCATGTCCTCCACCTATGACTTCGCCGAGCCGGGCTTCATCCTGATCGACCGCGTCAACGAGATGAACAACAACTGGTGGTGCGAGAACATCCGCGCCACCAATCCCTGCGGCGAGCAGCCGCTGCCGCCGTACGGCTCGTGCCTGCTGGGCTCGGTCAATCTGACGCGCTTCGTGCGCGCCCGTTCACCGCCGACGCGCACTTCGACTGGGACGAGTACCGCGAGGTGGTGCGCGTCTTCACGCGCATGCTCGACAACGTGGTCGAGATCAACGGCCTGCCGCTGGAGCCGCAGCGCGAGGAGATCATGCGCAAGCGCCGCCACGGCATGGGCTTCCTCGGCCTCGGCTCGACGATCACGATGCTCGGCATGAAGTACGGCTCGCCGGAGTCGGTGCAAGTTCACCGAGGACGTGTCGCGCGAGATGGCGTCGCCGGCTGGGAGGCGGGCCTCGAGCTCGCGCGCGAGAAGGGCCCGGCGCCGATCATGAACGAGGAGTTCACGGTCACGCGCGAGATGCTGCGCAAGCGTCCGGAGATGGCGCGCGACGGCTGGAAGGTCGGGCGCCAGGATCCCGGGCCGCCTGCTGCACGCGCGCTACAGCCGCTACATGCAGCGCGTCGCCGAGGTGGCGCCGCAGCTGGTCGAGCAGCTCGCGCAGGTCGGCGCGCGCTTCACGCACCACACCTCGATCGCGCCGACCGGCACGATCTCGCTGTCGCTGGCCAACAATGCCAGTCAACGGCATCGAACCGTCGTTCGCGCATCACTACTTCCGCAACGTGATCCGCTCCGGCCGCAAGACCAAGGAGAAGGTCGACGTGTTCTCGTTCGAGCTGCTGGCCTACCGCGAGCTGGTCAACCCGCGCGCGATGCCGGGCGCGACCAATGCCGGCGAGGCGCTGCCGGACTACTTCACGACCGCCGATGACGTGACGCCGCGCAGCACGTCGACATCCAGGCCGCGGCGCAGAAGTGGATCGACTCCTCGATCTCCAAGACCGCCAATGTGCCGACCGACTTCCAGTACGAGGAGTTCAAGGACATCTACCTGCTACGCCTACGAGCAGGGGCTCAAGGGCTGCACCACCTTCCGCTTCAATCCCGAGGCCTTCCAGGGCGTGCTGGTCAAGGAGGACGACCTCAAGAACACCACCTACGTGTTCACGCTCGAGGACGGCACGCGAGGTCGAGGTGCGCGGCGACGAACAGATCGAGTACGACGGCGAGATGCACACCGCCGCCAACCTGTTCGATGCGCTGAAGGAAGGCTATTACGGGAAGTTCTGAACCATGACCACGCAGATCGACAAGCACATCGTCAAGTATCGCGTCGGCAAGCCGGAGGATGCGGCCGCGGCCAAGGCGGCGGAGGCCGACATGAGCACCGGCCGCGACGGCCGCCGCGCCAAGGTCATCCGCATGACCGAGGAGGTCCAGCGTCCGGAGATGCTGATCGGCTCGACCTACAAGATCAAGACGCCGGTGTCCGATCACGCGATGTACGTGACGATCAACGACATCGTGCTCAACGAGGGCACCGAGCACGAGCAGCGCCGGCCGTTCGAGATCTTCATCAACTCGAAGAACCTCGATCACTTCCAGTGGATCGTGGCGCTGACGCGCATCATCTCGGCGGTGTTCCGCAAGGGCGGCGACGTCACCTTCCTGGTCGACGAGCTCAAGGCGGTGTTCGACCCGCGCGGCGGCTACTGGCAGCCGGGCGGCAAGTTCATGCCCTCGATCATCGCCGAGCTCGGCTACGTGATCGAGAAGCACCTGCAGATCGATCGGCCTGCTGCGCAAGCCGGAGCTCGACGCGCACCAGAAGAAGCTCATCGACGAGAAGCGCGACGAGTTCGAGGCGCGGCGCAAGCAGCAGGATGCCTTCGCGAAGTCGCACTTCCCGGAGGGCGCGCAGCTGTGCGCCAAGTGCAGCACCGCGGCCGTGGTCATGATGGACGGCTGCATGACCTGCCTGAACTGCGGCGACTCGAAGTGCGGCTGATCGGCCCCGCTCAACCAACCGGCTGATCGCGCGGCGCAGCCCGCAGGGCGCCGCGATTGACGGGAGGCACGCTTGCGCTGCCTCCCGTTTTTTTCCAGAATCTTGAACTCCGACGCGACCGGCGGTGCGATGCCTGTGATATTCATTGCCTGATGAAGACCTGCCTGGCCTGGCTGCTGCTGATGTTCCCGCTGCTGGGCACGGCCGCGTCGCAGGCGCTGCCCGAGCCCGCCGAGCTCGAGCCCGATATCCGCTTCTGGATGCGGGTCTACAGCGAGATCACGACTAACCAGGGCTTCATCCACGACCAGCGCAGCCTGGGCGTGGTCTACGAAACGCTGCGCTTCGATGCCGACACGCCGCCGCGCGAGCGCGAGCGCCAGGTCACGGCGGCGCGCGAGCGCTACCAGGCGATTCTGCGGCGGCTCGGCTCGGGCGCCGCTCCGCAGGATGCCGACGAGCAGCGCGTGCGCGAGCTCTGGGCCGGGGCCGACCCCGCCCGGCTGCGGGCCGCGGCCGAGGACGTGCGCTTCCAGCTCGGCCAGGCCGACCGCTTCCGCGAAGGGCTGCAGCGCGCCGGCACCTGGCAGCCGCACATCGCCCGGACACTGGCCGCGGCGGGGCTCCCGCCCGAGATCGCGGTGCTGCCGCACGTCGAATCCTCGTTCCAGCCCTCCGCGATGTCGAAGGCGGGCGCCGCCGGGCTGTGGCAGTTCATCCGTTCGACCGGGCGGCGCTACCTGCGCATCGACGGCGCTGTCGACGAGCGTCTCGATCCCTACCGCGCAACCGAGGCCGCCGCGCAGCTGCTGTCCTACAACTACAGCCTGCTCGGCAGCTGGCCGCTGGCGATCACGGCCTACAACCACGGCGCCGAGGGCATGCGCCGGGCGCGCGAACAGCTCGGCACCGACGACATCGCGCAGATCGTGCGCCACTACCAGAGCCGCAGCTTCGGCTTCGCCTCGCGCAACTACTACTGCTCGTTCCTGGCGGCCCTGCGCCTCGACCGCGAGCCGGAGAAGTATTTCGGCGCCGTGCGCCCCGACCCGGCCGTGACGACGCACGAGCTGCGGCTACCCGCGCCCGCGCGCGCCGACCAGCTCGAGAGCGCGCTGCAGCTTGATCGCGATACGCTGCAATCGCTCAACCCCGCGCTGCGCTCCGCCGTCTGGCGCCAGCAGCGCCCGGTGCCGCGCGGCTACCTGCTGCACCTGCCCGAGGACATGCGCTCCTGGACCGGTGACATGCTCGCCGCCCGGCTTGCCGCACCGACGCAGCAAGCGACGCCGGCGCCGGTGCTCGTGGCCTCCACCGCCGTCGCCCAGCCTCCTGCCTCACGGGCGCGCGCGCCGGCCCGGGTGCCGCCGCCGGTGCAGGCCACGCTCGTGTCGCTGTCGACGGGCGGCGGGCCGACGACGCGTGGCCGCTCGGCCGCCGAGGTGGCCGCCTCGGCCGCCGCCTACGACGCGATGTACGTGGTGCGCAGCGGCGACTCGCTGGCGACGATCGCGCTGCGCACCGGCGTCGAGTCCGCCTCGCTCATGGCCATGAACAGGCTGCGCGACGGCGACCACATCTACGAGGGCCAGCGGCTCGAGCTGGCGGCGGGCTCCACGCACGCCGCCGCCGACGCCTTGCTGGCGGCGCAGGCCGTGGCCGAGGATCGCGAGGAGGCCGCGCGGCTCAAGGTCGAGGCGAGCGCGGCTGCCGAGCCCGTGGTCTCGGGCGCGCAGGCGCAGGCGCAGGGCCCGGCGTTGCTGGCGGACACGGGCGCCCCGGCCTCGGCAGACCCCATCGACTACGGCGTCGACTCCAGCGACCGCGTGGTCGTGGTCGCGGCCGAGACCATCGGTCACTACGCCGACTGGCTCAACGTGCCGGCGGCCCAGCTGCGCGCCCTCAACGGCATGCACGGGCACAGCAACGTGCTCATTGGCCGCCGCTTCAAGCTCGCCTTCACGCGCGTGACGCGTGCGCAGTTCGAGGAGCGGCGGCGCGACTACCACCGCCAGCTGCAGACCGAGTACTTCGCGGCGCACCGCATCACGGGCAGCGAGGTTTACGTCGCGCGCCATGGCGACTCGCTCTGGAGCGTGACGCAGCGCGGCACGATGCCCGTGTGGCTGCTGCAGCAGTACAACCCGGACGTCGATTTCGCGGTATTGCGGCCCGGCACCCGCATCGTACTGCCCCGGATCGAGGGCGCCTCTTGAGGGCTGTGAACGGTGCACGTTCGCGACGGCGCCCGCTCGCCCCTATAATTGTCCCCATGCCGCAGTGCATCCGGATCACCGCCCTGCTGCTTGCCGCCTCCGTGGCGGCGGCCGAGCCCGGCGTCACCAACAGCATCGTTCCCGTCAGCCTCGACGGCGGCGCGCGCTCGCCCGAGCTCGCGCAGCTGCCAATGGCCGATCGCGCCGTGCTGCGCAAGGCCGAGCGCCGGCTGTACTTGTACAAGGACGGCGCGGTGCTGCGCAGCTACCGCGCCGCCCTCGGCCTGATGCCCTCGGGCGTCAAGCAGCGCTCGGGCGACTTCCGCACGCCGGAGGGCGTCTACCGGCTGACGCGCCGCAACACCCACAGCGACTACTTCCTGTCGATCCAGGTGTCCTATCCGAACGCCGAGGACCTGCAACGGGCACAGCGCTATGGCTGGGATACGGGCGGCTCGATCATGGTGCACGGCCTGCCCAACGTGCTGCGCCATCCGCCGGATTACTACTCCACCACCGACTGGACCGACGGCTGCATCGCGCTGTCGAACGCCGACATGGTCGAGTTCTGGCTCCTGACCCCCGACAACATGACGATCGAGATCACGCCCTGAGACCGGGCGTCCGCTGCCACCCGAACGCGCCACGACCTTTGCCCGCCATGGACAGCAGTGTCGTCATCGCCGACGCCGTCGACGCCCGCGTCGGCCCGCTCGGCAGCCTCGAGAACCTGTCGCAGGCCGAGATCGCCAAGCTCCTCGACACCAGCGCCCAGGGCCTCTATCCGCTGTTCCGCAACTGCGCGCTCGCGGTGCTGAACGCGGGCAGCGAGAGCGACAACGCCCACGAGATCCTCGAGCGCTACCGCGCCTTCACGGTGCAGATCGTGCGCCATCCCTGGGGCATCAAGCTGCAGGTCAGCAACGCGCCGGCCGCCGCCTTCGTCGACGGCGAGATGATCCGCGGCATCAAGGAGCACCTGTTCGCGGTGCTGCGCGACGTGATCTACACCGCCAACGAGATCATCGGCACCGGCCGGCTCGCGGACGGCAGCCCGGCGGCGATCACCAACGCCCTGTTCCACATCCTGCGCAACGCGCGCGTGCTCGACTTCAAGGCGCGGCCCAACCTGGCCGTGTGCTGGGGCGGCCACTCGATCAGCGACCGCGAGTACCAGTACACCAAGCGCGTCGGCTACGAGCTGGGGCTCCGTGGCCTCGACGTCTGCACCGGCTGCGGTCCGGGCGCCATGAAGGGGCCGATGAAGGGCGCGGCGATCGCGCACGCCAAGCAGCGCATCACCAACGGCCGCTACCTCGGGCTGACCGAGCCCGGGATCATCGCCGCCGAGCCGCCCAACGCGATCGTCAACCAGCTGGTCGTCATGCCCGACATCGAGAAGCGGCTCGAGGCCTTCCTGCGCCTGGCGCACGGCATCGTCGTGTTCCCGGGCGGTGTCGGCACGGCCGAGGAGCTGCTCTATTTGCTCGGCGTGCTGCTCGAGCCGGCGAACGCGGGGCTGCCGCTGCCGGTCGTGTTGACCGGCCCGCGCGAGAGCGCGTCCTGGTTCGAGCAGCTGTCCGCGTTCATCGAAGGCACGCTCGGGCCGGCTGCCCTGGCGCGGCTCAGCTTCATCCTCGACGACCCGGCCGCGGTCGCGCGCCACATGGTCAAGGCCTTCGAGGAGGTGCGCGAGTATCGCCGCACGCGCAACGACTCCTACAACTTCAACTGGCTGCTCGCGGTGCCGCCGGCGCTGCAGCTGCCCTTCGAGCCCACGCATGCGGCGATGCGCGCGCTCGAGCTGCGGCGCGGCCGGCCCGTGCACCAGCTGGCCGCGGACCTGCGGCGCGCGTTCTCGGGGATAGTCGCCGGCAACGTCAAGGAGCAGGGACTGGCGGCGATCGCGCGCCATGGGCCCTACGAGTTGTCGGGCGAACCGGCCGTAATGCAACTTCTCGACCGACTGCTGGCATCATTCGTGCAGCAGCAACGCATGCAGCTGCCCGGCAGCCGCTATCGTCCCTGCTACCGGCTCGTGGCCTAGGAAACCCCAGGGCCGGGTCGGCGTTTTCCCGGCAAAACAGTGCATCCGGACGCGGTCCGGGGTTCGGCGGTGTGACCCAGTTCCTCTCCAGGCCCCGGCCGGAGTCGTACCCTGCGCTCAAGGCATAGGTGAGCGCATGAACAAGACCAATCCTCCTTCGCGACCCGAAGGCGCCAACGGCGCGACGGACGGGTCCCCATCCGCGGAGGGAAGCGCCGAGGCCTACGCGCGCTGGCTCCAGCACATGCAGCGCACCCGCGGCCGCCACGCGGCCATCACGCGCAACCTCTACACCTGGTCGAACTACAAGACCTGGGCCGACAAGGTGCGCACGTCCTGGGACCCGGACTCAGGCAAATAGCGGCGGCACCGCCGCCGGCGGCGGCTCCACCACGCGCCCGCTGGGCTGGTTGATCCACGCCAGCAGTGGCTCCCACGACTCGAGGTCCTCGCTGACCTGGTAGTGCTTCATCTCGTGCACCCCGAGCCCGAGTTCGGCGCCGCGCACGTAGTTCTGCGAGTCGCGCAGTGTGGTGACGATGGGGATGTCGAGGGTGCCGAGGAAGCGCGTCAGCGACTGGTACATGAGCGTGTTGCGGCGCACGCGGTTGGCGATGATGCCGAGCCGGTTGTCGGTGCGCCGCACTTTCGCCACCAGCAGCAGGCTGGCGATGCTGCGCACGCAGGCCTGGATGTCGATGTCCGAGGGCAGCACCGGCACCAGGATCTTGTCGGCGTTGGCCGTCAGCGCCGGCATGTCAGTGGCGTCGATGGCCGCGGGAGTGTCGATGACGATGCGCTGCGTGGCCTCCGGGATGCGCAGCTGGAAGGCGCGCGTCACGCGGCTGTCCTTCTCGAAGGCCGTGATCAGGTGGATCGGCGGCTGGCTGGCCTGGCGCTTGCGCGCCCAGCGCGCCGCGGAGGCCTGCGGGTCGAAGTCGATCAGCGTCGGCCGCTCGCCCTGCTGCGCGTAGTAGCTCGCCAGGTTGATGGCGATCGTCGTCTTACCCGACCCACCCTTGGGATTCAGGACGACGATTCGCTGCATGATTTGCTAGGGCGTGCTCACAGTGTGCGGATCGCTGCGACTGCGGCCAGGAAGGCTCAGGACAAGGCGCGCCGAGCGACGTGTACTTAATGTACACCAGCGAGGCGCAACACGGTCCTGGGCCTTCCTGGCCCCGTCCCTTCGGGTTGGGTCGCAGGAGTCGCCATGCGGCGTTGCTCGTCGCTCATTTGGAATGACCAAACTTCGCTCCTCGCGCCTTGCCTGGCGACTCTTGCGACACCAACGCAGCGATTCGCACACTATGAACACGCCCTAGGTCCTCGGCGGCGCGGCGCGCCCGCTTATGTCTGGAAGCACCAGCGTACGCAGCACCGCGCGGGCCTGCAAGCCGCATCGCTCCGGATTGCGCGTCGGCGATGTGAGCCGCAACACGCCGGCGCGCCCGGGCGCGGCCTACGATGGCCGCGACAGGATTGGGAGCCGCGCTTGGAAGTATTGCTGCTGCTGTGGGACGAGATGGACGACTGGCTGTCCGCGGCCCGCCACCTGTTACGTAATCTGACTTGATTTAGGGGCCCCGGAGCCCCATAAAAGCGCCCAACCCGGGAGTCCACCCGGTTCGGAGGCGCCCGCCCATGTCGACCCCGCGCGAGACGCACGGCTTCCAGGCCGAAGTGCGCCAGCTCATGCAGCTGATGATCCACTCGCTGTACAGCCACCGCGAAATCTTCCTGCGTGAACTGATTTCCAACGCCTCGGACGCCAACGACAAGCTGCGCTTCCTGGCCCTGGGCTCCCCGGAACTCATGGCCGATGACCCCGAACTCGCGATCTGGATTGACTTCGACGCCACGGCCGGCACGCTCACCGTGCGCGACAACGGCGTCGGCCTCAACCGCGAGGAGGCGATCAACCATCTTGGCACCATCGCCAAGTCGGGCACCGCCGAGTTCTTCGGGCGACTGACCGGCGACCAGCAGCGCGACGCGCAGCTCATCGGCCAGTTCGGCGTCGGCTTCTATTCCGCATTCATCGTCGCCGACCGGGTCGAGGTGCAGAGCCGGCGCGCCGGCGAGCCGCCCGCGGCGGGCATCCGCTGGGAGTCGAGCGCCAACGGCGAGTTCACGATCGAGCCACTGGAGCGCGCGCAGCGCGGCACCACGGTCATCCTCCACCTCAAGCCCGAGGCGCGCGAGTTCGCGGACGCCTGGCGGCTGCGCACGCTGGTGCGGCGCTATTCCGACCACATCGCCTTCCCGGTGCGGCTGCCCAAGGAGGGCGCGACGCTCGAATACGAGGCCGTCAACCAGGCGCAGGCGCTCTGGACCCGGCCGCGCAGCGAGATCAGCGACGAGGACTACCGCGCCTTCTATCGCCATGTCAGCCACGACGGTGCCGACCCGCTGATCTGGAGCCACAACCGCGTCGAGGGCAAGCGCGAGTACACGAGCCTGCTGTACGTGCCGGCGCAGGCGCCCTTCGACCTGTGGCAGCGCGAGGCCGCCCGCGGCCTCAAGCTCTACGTGCGGCGGGTGTTCATCATGGACAACGCCGACCAGTTCCTGCCGCTGTACCTGCGCTTCATCAAGGGCGTCGTCGACTCGAGCGACCTGCCGCTCAACGTGTCGCGCGAGCTGCTGCAGCAGGACGAGCAGGTCGAGGCCATGCGCGGCGCGTTGACGCGGCGCGCGCTCGAGCTGCTCACGCGCCTCGCCACCGAGGACGCCGCCCGCTACGCCGGCTTCTGGAAGCAGTTCGGCCGCGTGCTCAAGGAGGGATTGGCCGAGGATCCGGGCAACCGCGAGCGCATCCTGCCGCTGCTGCGCTACGCCAGCACCGCCAGCGAGGGCGACGAGGAGAGTGTCAGCCTGGCCGACTACGTGGCGCGCATGAAGCCTGGCCAGGAGCGCATCTACTATGTCGTCGGCGACACGCCGGGCGCGGCGCGCGGCAGCCCGCACATCGAGCGCCTGCGCGCCCGGGGGATCGAGGTGCTGCTCATGGGCGACCGCGTCGACGAATGGGTCATGGGCCAGCTGGCGGAATATTCCGGCAAGCGCTTCAAGGACGCCGCGCGCGGCGAGCTCGAGCTGGGCGCGCTGGCCGACGCCGCCGAGCAGGCGCAGGCGGTCAGCGACCTCAAGGAGAGCAAGGCGCTGCTGCGGCGCTGCAAGGAAGCGCTCGGAGGGAGCGTGCGCGAGGTGCGCCCGAGCGCCCGCCTCCAGGAATCCCCGGCCTGCCTGGTGCGCAGCGAGGCCGAGCTGTCCGAGTCGATGCGCCGGCTGCTGCAAGCCCAGGGCCAGGCGCCACCGGCGGTCGCGGCGACGCTGGAGATCAACGTCGCCCATCCGCTGGTGCGCTACCTCGAAAAGCTCCCGGCGGGCGAGAATTTCGACGAACTGGTCCACGTGCTTTACGATCAGGCGCGGCTCAACGAATCCGGCCAGCTCGAGCAGCCAGCGCAGTTTTCGCGCCGGCTCAACAGCTTGCTGGTGCGCCTGGCCGCGGCGGACTGAGGACCACAAGGGATGGAGGAGCCATGACCGATCACAGGCCGACCCAAGCTCCGACCGATGCATCATCCGGCGTGCCTACCGATGCCGAGCTGCGCAAGCGCCTGACGCCGCTCCAGTACCAGGTCACGCGCGAGCGCGGAACCGAGCGGGCCTTCACCGGGGCCTACGCCCACCACAAGGAGGCCGGCGTCTACCGCTGCGTCTGCTGCGGCGCCGACCTGTTCAGCTCCGACAGCAAGTACGACAGCGGCTCGGGCTGGCCGAGCTTCTGGCTGCCGCTGGCCGGCGACCGGGTGCGCACCAGCGTCGATCGCACGCACGGCATGGTGCGCACCGAGGTCAGCTGCGCGCGCTGCAACGCCCACCTCGGCCACGTGTTCGACGACGGTCCGCAACCTTCCGGCCAGCGGTTCTGCATCAATTCGGCTGCGCTCGATTTCCGGGGCGGGCGGGCCGACGGCCAGTGAGCGCCGGCCCCAGGTCGGCTGCGACCCCCGCGGTCGTGATCGCGGGGCCGGCTGGCAGGCTCGAGGCCCTGGTCGAGGAGCCCGCGGCGCCGGTGCGACTGGCGGCCGTGGTCTGCCATCCGCACCCGCTGTTCGGCGGAACGCTGCACAACAAGGTCGTGCACACGGTGGCCCGCGCGCTGCGCGCCGGTGGCGCGGCGAGCGTGCGTTTCAACTTCCGCGGCGTGGGTGCGAGCGAAGGCGCGCATGATGCCGGCGCGGGCGAGACCGAGGACGCGCTCGCGGCCGTGCGTTGGGCGCGCGAGCGCTGGCCGGGACTCGGGCTCGTGCTGGCCGGGTTCTCCTTCGGTGCCGTCATCGCCATCCGCGCCGCCACCACTGTGCGCCCCGCCTGGCTCATCTCGGTGGCTCCCGCCGTCGATCGCCTCGACGTCGACAACGCCGCTCTCCCCGATTGCCCCTGGCTGATCGTGCAGGGGGAGGCCGACGAGGTCGTCGCCCCCGATGCGGTGCGCATCTGGCAGGCGCGCTGGGCGCCGCGCGCCCGGCTGCGCATGCTCGCGGGCGTGGGGCATTTCTTCCACGGTCGCCTGCACGAGCTCCAGGACTGCATCCGTACGGAGTGGCCGCCGGCGATCGCGCCCTAGTGCCCGATCAAATCCCTGCGCACCGCTTCCATGGCCGGATCGCGCCCCGCCAACCAGGCCGCGGCGGTCAGCGGCGCGCGCAGCTGCGGGCGCAGCGAGCCGACGGTCGCGTCGAACTGGTCGCCGTAGCAGCCCGGAGTGGATTTGCAGCCGTGCTCGAGATCCCACAGGCCGGTGGTCGGCCGCAGGCAGTAGTGTGAATTGGGCAGGCAGGCGTGCTCGCCCTCGGACCAGAACCGCAACCGGTCGCCGACTTCCTCGCCCACGATCGTCACGCGGCTGCCGCCGTCGTGGCGGACGGCCGCGGCGCTGACGATGCCAGCAGAAAAGGTGTAGCGGCTGACCAGCACGTAGATCCGACCGCGTGTGAGGCCCACGAGCTCGCGCAGGAATTCGCGCGACATGCTGATGTCGCCGCCGACGTCGAAGCGCAGGTCGAGCACCAGGTTGTGCGGCGGCGACATGCGCGCCGCGGCCAGCGTGGCCTCGAGGAAGGGCGCGAACTTCTGGCCCTGCTCGTCCAGGTTGCTGCGCAGCTGCACGTAGAGGGCGTCGAGCTCGGGCAGGGGCAGGGCGCGGTAGAGCGTGTCGGCCTGCTGCTGGTACAGCAGCGCGGGCCGCGGCGGGCCCGGCGTGACCCAGCCCTTGACGATCTCATCCGCGCTGAGCTCCAGCGACAGCAGGCGCGTCGGCCGGAGCGAGGCAGGCATCTGGTCCTGCGGCACGTACGGCAATTCCAGGCTCCGGCGCTTGCCATCGCGCCCTTCGACCTCGACTCGCAGCAGCTTGTCGGATGCGGCCACGCCCAGGGCCTGCAGCAGGCCGCCGCTACCGACCACCCAGAGCGCGTTCCACCGGCGGTAGGACTCGGTGCCGCCGCAGATGGCATGCAGTTTCGCGAGCAGCTGGGCGGGAGCCAGTCCCTCGACGCGCGTGATCCGGGTGCCCACGAGTGCGGCGTATTCCGGAGCCGCGCGCGCCACGAGCAGCCCGTCCGGGAACCAGGCCAGCTTCACCGGCAGGCGCGTGTCCGGCCACCAGGTGTCGTTGCCGGCGTCGAAGGCATCGTGGCCGTTGTCGGCGAAGGCCGGGATCCTGGCCACGGCCACCAGGAATTCGGCGTCGGACATCGCACCGACCCTGGGCCCGATGGCGGCGATATAGGCCAGCGCCGCGCTGCGCTGCGCCGGGCTCATGGCCATTGATTTCGCGACATAGCCGGAGCGGGCGACCTCGAGGTCGGCGCGGCGCGCGGCGTCGAGGTCCGCAGCTGTCGCCACCGACAGCGCCGCAAGTGCCGCAAGGCCGGGCGCGGCCACGGCCCGGGCCAGGCGCTGGCGTCGATGACTGGAAATGATCTGCATGCGGCCCCCTGGACGGCAGGATGCGGGCGCTCCGGGCGCGGTGCAAGCCCCCGCGGGTGCAAATAAAAAGGGCCCGGACGCTTTGGGCGGCCGGGCCCTCCAGAATGGCGATCAGTAACCCAGGCCCTGGGCCCGGGCGAAAGCCTGGAAGGGCTTCAGTTCACCATCGACTTGAGGCTCTTGAGCGGCAGCGCGCGCACCTTGCGGCTGGCCGGCTTGGCCTTGAACATCATCTTTTCGCCGGTGAACGGGTTGATTCCCTCGCGGGCCTTGGTGGCGGGCTTCTTCACTACCTTGAGCTTCAGCAGCCCCGGCAGCGTGAACAGGCCATTGCCGCGCAGGCTCTTCTTGACGATTCCGTTCAGGGAGTCGAACACCTCGTTCACCTGCTTGCGGGAAAGCTCGGTGTCCTTGGAAATTGTCGCCAGGATTTCCGACTTGGTCGGTGCCCCACCTTTCTTCGCCATTGCTGAATCTCCTAGAGTTTGCAGTCAGTTCAGGATCGGAATCACGTATCACGTGAATCGGGGGCGCAACATAGCACAAGCAGCGCACGACGCAAATGCCTTTTTTTCTAGGCTTTGGCGCTCGGGACGGGCGCCGCCGCGCGCTGGCGCGCGCAGCGGCTCGACACATAATGCAGATGCGCAGCTAAACCCATGGCTGGATTGGCCTGTTGCGAGCGCGTGCCGCGCACGCGCGCGAGCCTAGCGCAGCAGTATCAGCAGCGCCTGGATCAGGATCCCGGCCCACAGCGGCGACAGGTCGAGATTGGCGAGCGGCGGAATCAGCCGCCGAAACGGCCGCAGCACCGGCTCGCACAGCGAGCCCAGCAGGGCCTGCGCGGGTGAGTAGGTGCCCGGCGCGATCAGCGCCAGCGTGGCGTAGAGGAAGATCGCGAAGAAGTAGGTCCACAGCACCAGCCGCGCCACCTGCAGCGCCGCCAGCTCGAACCACGGCAGCACCGGCGGCAGCCCGAGGCCCGAGAGCAGCGTGCCCATGCTGATCCGCAACAGCGCGATCCCCAGCACGATCACGACCGAGGCGGTGTCGAGCCTGCCGGCCGCCGGCAGCACGCGCCGCAGCGGCACCAGCACCGGGTTGGTCAGCTGGACGATGGCACGTAGCAGCGGGTTGCGGAAATCCGCCCGCGCCCATTGCAGCAGCAGGCGCAGCAGGAATGCCAGCTGTGCCAGGCTCAGCAGGGTGTCGATCAGGTACAGCAGTGCGGCCATGGGGCGCTAATCTACCGGAAGCGCGGCCCGTCCTACAGGCCGTCCGCGGGCTGCGGCGGGCCGAACAGGGCCGAGCCGATGCGCACCATGGTCGATCCGGCGGCGATGGCGGCCTCGAAGTCGCCGCTCATGCCCATCGACAGCGTGTCCATGCCCGCGCCGTCGCGGTTGAGCCGGTCGTAGAGCGTGCGCACCTCGCCGAAGGCCGCGCGCTGCTGCTCCGGCGCCAGGCCCTCGGGGAGCATGCACATGAGCCCCCGCAGCCGCAGGCGCGGCAGCGCGGCGACGGCTGCGACCAACGCCGGCAACTCCGCCGCCGTCGCACCGCTCCGTTCGGCGCTCGCGGCCAGCCTGAGCTGCAGGCAGACGTTGAGCGGCGCCGCAAAGTGCGGTCGCTGCGCGGCGAGCCGCTCGGCGCTGCGCGCCCGGTCGACGCTGTGCACCCAGGCGAAGCCTTCGGCGACGGCGCGGGTCTTGTTGGCCTGCAGCCGGCCGATGTAATGCCAGGTCAGTTCCATGCCGGCGAGCGCGGCCAGCTTCGGCAGTGCCTCCTGCAGGTAGTTCTCGCCGAAATTCTCGACGCCGAGCTGCGCCAGCGCCTGCACCGTCGCGGCGCTGCGCCCCTTGCTGACCGCCAGCAGCGTGATGCAGTCCTCATTCCGGCCGGCGGCGGCGGCGGTGGCGGCGATCCGGGCGCGCAGCGCGCGGAAGCGCTGCGCCAGCTCGCCGGCGGGCGGTGAATTCTGCGGACCGATTAACATATTGAGAGCCGACACCCTCCGTTATACTGGCACGGCCCGCGGCACTCGCAGCGCGCGGTCCGGCAAGGAAACCCGATGGCTGTCGATATCGCACAATTGCTGGCTTTCGCCGTCAAGAACAATGCCTCCGACCTGCACCTGTCGGCGGGCGTGCCGCCGATGATCCGCGTCGACGGCGACGTCAAGCGCATCAACATGCCGCCGCTGACGCACAAGGAAGTGCACGGCATGGTGTACGACATCATGAACGACAAGCAGCGCAAGGCCTTCGAGGAGTTCTTCGAGACCGACTTTTCGTTCGAGATTCCCAAGTTGGCGCGCTTCCGCGTCAACGCCTTCAACCAGAACCGCGGCGCCGGCGCCGTGTTCCGCAACATCCCGTCGACGATCCTGAGCCTCGAGGACCTGCAGGCGCCGAAGATCTTCCGCGACCTGTGCATGCTGCCGCGCGGCCTGGTGCTGGTCACCGGCCCGACCGGCTCGGGCAAGTCGACCACGCTCGCGGGCATGATCGACCACTGCAACGACAACCGCCCCGACCACATCATCACCATCGAGGATCCGATCGAGTTCGTGCACGAGTGCAAACGGTGCCTGATCAACCAGCGCGAGGTCAAGCGCGACACGCTCGGTTTCAGCGAGGCACTGCGCTCGGCGCTGCGCGAGGACCCGGACATCGTGCTGGTAGGCGAGATGCGCGACCTCGAGACCATCCGCCTCGCACTGACGGCGGCCGAGACCGGCCACCTCGTGTTCGGTACCCTGCACACCAGCTCGGCCGCCAAGACCATCGACCGCGTGGTCGACGTGTTCCCCGGCGAGGAGAAGGAGATGGTGCGCTCGATGCTGTCGGAATCGCTGCGTGCCGTCATCTCGCAGACGCTGCTCAAGCGCACCGGCGGCGGCCGCATCGCCGCGCACGAGATCATGATCGGCACGCCCGCGATCCGCAACCTGATCCGCGAGGGCAAGATCGCGCAGATGTACTCCTCGATCCAGACCGGCGGGTCCAGCGGCATGCAGACCCTCGACCAGTGCCTCAATGAGATGGTTGCCCGCGGCCAGGTCAGCAAGGAAGAGGCGCGCTTCAAGGCCCAGAACAAGGATGCGCTGTAGCGCGAGGTCGTAACGTGGATCGCGAACAAGCCATATCCCTGATGCAGGACCTGCTGCGGCGCGTGGTGGAGCGCGCCGCCTCCGACCTGTTCATCACCGCCGGCTTCCCGCCGGCCATCAAGCTCGACGGCGAGGTGCGGCCGCAGATGGACCGCGCGCTCAATCCCGAGCAGTCCGCGATCCTGGTGCGCTCGATCATGAACGACCGCCAGACCAAGGAATTCGACGCCACCAAGGAATGCAACTTCGCAATCGCGCCGCCGGGCATCGGCCGCTTCCGCGTCAGCGCCTTCGTGCAGCAGGGCTGCACCGGCTGCGTCATCCGCCTGATCAATGCCAAGATCCCGACCTTCGAGGAGCTCGACCTGCCGCCGATCCTGCGCGAGGTGGTGCTGTCCAAGCGCGGGCTCGTGATCGTGGTCGGCGGCACCGGCTCGGGCAAGTCGACCACTCTGGCCTCGATGATCGGCTACCGCAACGAAAAGACCCGCGGCCACATCGTCACCATCGAAGACCCGGTCGAGTACGTGCACCCGCACCGCGGCTGCGTCATCACCCAGCGCGAGGTCGGCGTCGACACCGACTCCTGGCATGCGGCGCTCAAGAACACCCTGCGCCAGGCCCCCGACGTGATCCTGATCGGCGAGATCCGCGACCGCGAGACCATGGAGTACGGCATCCAGTTCGCCGAGACCGGCCACCTGGTGCTGGCTACGCTGCATGCCAACAGCTCCAACCAGGCGCTCGACCGCATCATCAACTTCTTCAGCGAGGAGCGGCGCGAACAGCTGCTCATGGACATGTCGCTCAACATCCGCGCCCTGATCTCGCAGCGCCTGATTCCGCGCGAGGCCGGCGCCGGCCGCATCGCGGCGATGGAGATCATGCTCAATTCGCCGCTGATCCAGGACCTGATTTTCCGCGGCGACATCGCCAAGATCAAGGAAGTCATGGGCCGTTCCAACCGGCTCGGCATGAACACCTTCGACCAGGCGCTGTACGAGCTGTACGAGAAGGGCCTGATCTCCTACGAGGATGCGCTCCGCAATGCCGACTCGAAGAACGAGCTGCGGCTGCGGGTCAAGCTCGAGAGCAAGCGCGAGAACAAGCCCATCGAGGGCGACGGCGATCTCACGATCGTCGACGACGAAGCCGAGGGCCGCGGCCGCTAGGCCGCAGCGCAGCGTGAGCATCGTCGCCGACCTCAAGGCCACGAGCAGCGGCTCGCAGCCGCAGCTCAACACCAAGCCGCTGTTCCAGCTCATGGTGGAGCGGCGCGCCTCGGACCTGTTCTTCACCTGCAACGCCCCGATCAAGATCAAGATCGAGGGCCAGATCATGCCCGTCAACAAGCAGGTGCTGTCGCCGGACGACGTGCGCGCCGCGGCCTTCGGCATCATGTCGCCGGAGCAGATCGAGTACTTCCAGCGTGAGCTCGAGATCGACTTCGCGATCTCGGAGCCGGGCCTCGGGCGCTTTCGCGTGGCCGTGTTCCACCAGCGCGGCTACCCGGCCATGGTGCTGCGCTACATCACCGCCGACATGCCCAAGCTCGACCAGCTGGGGCTCCCTGACATCCTGCGCGAGCTCACCATGCTGCGCCGCGGCCTGATCCTCATGGTCGGCGCCACCGGCTCGGGCAAGTCGACCACGCTGGCGGCGATGATCAACCACCGCAACGAGACCGCCTCCGACCACATCGTCACGATCGAGGATCCGATCGAGTTCCTGCACACCAACAAGCGCTCGATCGTCAACCAGCGTGAGGTCGGCCTCGACACCCGCAGCTACGAGCGCGCGCTGCGCGGCGTCATGCGCGCCGCCCCCGACGTGATC
The DNA here is from genome assembly GCA_963778855.1 of uncultured Gammaproteobacteria bacterium. GTDB lineage: Bacteria > Pseudomonadota > Gammaproteobacteria > Steroidobacterales > Steroidobacteraceae > FEN-1191. The sequence continues at coordinate 266,230 of CAVZWC010000004.1, forward strand.
CTGATCGGCGAGATCCGCGACCGCGAGAGCATGATGGCGGCCATCACGCTCGCCGGCACCGGCCACCTCGTGCTCTCGACGCTGCACGCTAACAACTGCGCCGAGACCCTCGACCGCATCATCAACATGTTCTCGCTCGACCAGCACAAGCAGGTCACGCTCGACCTGTCGCAGTACCTGCGCGCGATCCTGGCGCAGCGGCTGGTGTCGGGCAAGAACCAGCGGCGTGTGGCCGCGGTCGAGGTCATGCTCAACACGCCGCACATCAGCGAGCTGGTCAAGCGCGGCGACGTCGGCGGCATCAAGGAGGCGATCAGCCTCAGCAGTGAGCGCGGAGTGCAGAGCTTCGACCTGGCGCTGCTGCGCCACTACAAGACCGGGCTGATCACGCTCGAGGACGCGCTCAACAGCGCCGACTCGCGCAGCAACCTCGAGACCAAGATCAACTTCGGCTGAAAAAAAAGCCCGGAGCGATCCGGGCTTTTTTCGTGTCGACGAACGGGCCGGTGTTACCAGCGGCCACCGCCGCCGCCGCCACCGCCACCGCCGCCGCGATAGCCACCGCCACCGCCACCGCCGCCGCCGCCGCGAAAGCCGCCGCCGCCGCCGGTGCGCGGCTTGTCCTGCGCCTCGTTGACGCGCAGCGGTCTGCCGCCGAGTTCCTTGCCGTTCAGGTTCTGGATCGCCCGGGCCGCATCGGCCTGGCTCATCTCGACGAACCCGAAGCCGCGCGGCCGCCCGGTCTCGCGATCGGTCGGCAGCGACACGGACTCGACCGTGCCATGCTCGGCAAACATTGTGCGGACTTCCGCCTCGGTGGCGGAGAAGGGCAGGTTGCCCACATAGATCTTGGCCATAAGTTCAAAGTCTCCAACTCAAAGTGGGTGGCCGACGCCAAAGCGAAGGCCGTACCCATTCAACACGGCAGGTACCGAGGAAATGGTCTTGAGGAGAGATTCCCCCCGCGAGCCATCGAACCCATGGTCCTGTCACCTGATCGAGGAAGTTCGGCTCGGGCTCATGGCGCCTAATGAGGCGCAAAGGGGCGATACACGGACATAGACGATCCCGGATAGCCTATCACAGCCTTTCCGGCTTTGCTGCAAGGGGCCGGGTAGGTCCCTCCTCGGGGGGGCGGCAGGCCGCCGCATTTAGACCCTATTTAAAAGAGGGCCGGATGGGAGGGGCCGGCGCGTTTCCGGGGGGCCGGCCCGGCCGCTAGCCCGGGTAGACGCTGGCGGCGTCGAAGACCGGCCCGTCGACGCATACCCGCTGCATCGCCCGGCCCCTGGCCGTGTGCACCTCGACGGCGCAACCGGCGCACCCGCCTACGGCGCAGGCCATGTATTCCTCGAGCGCGACCTCGCAGGGCAGAGAGTGCGCGCGCGCCAGCCTCGCCGTCGCCGCCAGCATCGGCTCCGGGCCGCAGGCGTACACGGCCACCCCGGCCAGCTCGGCCGGCGTGAGCGCGCGCAGCCACTGGGCGGCCAGTTCCGTGACGTGGCCGGCGTAGCAGCCGGGATAGCCGGCATTGCTCGCGAGCCGTGAGGGCACGCCCCAGTCATCGAGCAGCGGCATGCAGGCGATCGCCTCGGCGGGCGCCGCCGGCACCATGATGCGCGAAGGCCGGGCCGGGAACGGGAACGGGACCTCCGAGCCCATGAGCACCAGCGGCTTCCAGCCCGCGTCCGGCTCGGCCGCCATCCTCTCGGCCAGGAACACCATCGGCGGGATGCCGACGCCGCCGCCGATCGCCAGCACGCGCGGGCGCTCGCGCCGCAGCGTGAAGCCGCGGCCGATGGGACCGAGCAGGCTCAGCGACGCGCCGGCCTGCTGTGCCGCGAGCGCGGCCGTGCCCTCGCCGACGATCTTGAACAGCACCTCGATCCAGCCCGCATCCGGCGCGGCGCGCATGATCGACAGCGGACGGCGCATCGGCAGCCGCGGATCGCAGCGCAGGTGCACGAAGCTGCCCGGCGTCGCCCGCCGGGCCGTGCGTGGCGCCGCAACGCGCAGCACGAACTGCTGCGCGGCGCAGGCCGTGCGCTGCAGGATTGTGCCCTGCTCGACGTGGATCGTGCCGCGGTGCGCGCACGCCTCCGCCGCCGTGGCTGGAACGGCTGCGCTCACGGCTCCGCCGCGCGCGGCGCCGCCGCGTCTGGTGCCGCGGCCCGCGGCCGCAGCGCCGTCTCCAGCACCGCCATCCTCACGGCGACGCCGTTGCGCACCTGGTCGCGCAGCGCGGATTGCGGGCCGTCGGCGACCTCGGTGGCGATCTCGATGCCGCGGTTCATCGGCTGCGGGTGCAGCACGATGGCGTCCGGCCGCGCAAGCCGCAGTCGCGGCAAGGTCAGGCCGAAGCGCGCGAAGTATTCCCCGCCGTCCGGGATGTCCGCCTGCGCCATGCGCTCCTTCTGGATGCGCAGCGCCATGACGACGTCGGCGCCGCGCAGGCCATCCTCGGGCGTGGTGAAGCGCCGGGCGCCCGGGAATTCGTCGGCCGACGGCAGCAGCGCCGGCGGCGCCACCAGGCGCAGCTCGCCGAGGCCGAGCGTGCCGAAGGCGCTCGCGGCCGAGCGCGCGACGCGCGAGTGGCGGATGTCGCCCATGATCGCCACGCACAGCGCTTCGAAGCGCGCGCCCTTGCGCTGGCGCACGGTCAGCGCGTCGAGCAGACCCTGGGTCGGGTGCGACAGGTGCGCCTCGCCGCCCGAGAACACGCTGACGTGCGCCGCCACGTGCGCGGCGACGTGCGGGATCAACCCGGGCTCGGCGTCGCGCAGCACGAGGCCGTCGACGTGCAGCGACTCGAGCGTCTGCACCGTGTCGAGCATGCTCTCGCCCTTGCTGCGCGAGGAAAGCTGCGGGTCGATGTTGACGACGGTGGCGCCGAGCCGGCGCGCGGCCAGCTCGAAGGAGACGCGGGTGCGGGTCGAGGGCTCGGTGAACAGGTTGGCGATGGTGACGCCGTCGAGCGCGCGGCTGGCTGGCGGTCGGGCGCCGAGCGGGCGCACGTAGCGTTGCGCCTGCTCGAGCAGCGCCTCGATCTCGCCGCGCGACAGCCCGTCGAGAGTCAGCAGGTGCCGGAGTGATCCGTCCTCGCGCCGTTGGTTCGTCATGCTTCCCGTTCCGTTCGCAACCAGCGCTCGAGGATGATGGCGGCGGCGACGTTATCGACGTCGCCGCGCCGTACGCGGCGACGCCGGATCCCGGCCGCGCGCCGCTGCCGCAATTCCGCCGCCGCTTCCTGCGAGGAGTAGCGTTCGTCGACGCGCTCCACCGCCAGCCCTGAGCGCCGCGCGAGCTCGCGCGCGAACCCTTCCGCCGCGCGCGCCAGCGCGCCGGGGCTGCCGTCTTCATTATAGGGGATGCCCACGACCAGCAGCGCGGGCGCGTAGTTGCCGAGCAGCCGCTCGATGGCGGGCCAGTCAGGTCCCGCCTCGCCATGCTTGATGGTCGCGAGCGGCGCGGCCGACCGCGTCAGGGTGTCGCCCGCGGCCACGCCGATGCGGCGCAGACCGAAGTCGAAGCCGAGTGCCGTGCCTTTAGGGCCCGACCTAAGCGTGGCCCGCCACCGGGCTGACGCGCGAACTGTGCACGCCCAGCAGCTGCCAGGCCGCCTGCCAGCGCTGCTCGAACGGCACCTCGAACACGAGCTGCTCGTTCATGGGCACCGACAGCCAGGAGTTGTCGAGGATCTCGCGCTCCAGCTGGCCCGGCTCCCAGCCCGCGTAGCCGAGCGCGACGAAGGCGTCGCGCGGCCCTTCGCCGCGCGCGATCGCCGCCAGCACGTCGCGCGAAGTCGTGACCTGGATGCACTCGGAGATGCGGTGTGTCGAATCCCACTCGCCGCCGGGGCGGTGCAGCACGAAGCCGCGGTCGGTGTGCACCGGGCCGCCGCGCAGCACCGGCTGGGCCGCGGTCGCCGGTTGTATCGGGTCGAGCTTCATCTGCGCCAGCACGTCGCCGAGCTTCATGTCGAGCGGCTTGTTGAGCACGATGCCGAGCGCGCCGCGCTCGCTGTGCTCGCAGATCAGGGTCACGCTCTGCTCGAAGCCGCCGCCCGCCAGCGAGGGCATGGCGACCAGCAGGTTGTTGGCAAGCGAGGTGGACTGGCTCATGTCGGGGAGTATGGGGGCGCCGCCGGGCGCTCTCAAGGGTTGTCCGCGGCGTCGGCGCCGGCGGTCACGGTCCCCGGCTGCAGGCCGCTGCCGGAGAATTCCCACTGGTAGGCGAAGCGCACGGCGCCGTAGCGGCGCGCCAGGGCCGGGGGGAAGGGCTCGAAGGGGCTGGCGATCCGCAGGATCTGCAGCGCCGCCGCGTCGATCTCGGCGTGGCCGCTGGAGCGCTGGATCGTGGCCTCGACCAGCCGGCCGTCGGAGCCGAGCGCCACCTCGATGACCGGGCTGCCCGAGAAGTTGTCGCGCCGCGCCACGGTGGGGAAATTGAGGGTGCCGATGCGCTCTACCTTGCGCCGCCAGGCGTCGAGGTAGGGCGCGAGGCTCGAGGCGCGCGTGTCGGGGCTGAGCCACTGGCCGGTGCGCGGATCGCCCCGCAGCACCAGCTCCGGGGCGTCACCGCGGCCGTGGCGCGCCCGGCTGCCGGCTTCGAAGGCGCGCTCCATGGCGGTCGCGGCCGCCTGCTCGCCGGCCTGGCCGAACCACAGGATCGTCGGTGAGGGCGCCGCCGTGGACAGCGTGCGCTCGTCGCCCGCGCCCGCGGTCGACGTGGCGAGCTGCTCCAGCGCACCGACCAGGCTGACGTCGGCCGCCGCCGCCTGGGCCTCCGGGCTGCCGGTCTGCTGGGTGCGCGTGTTGCCCGAGCCGATCTGCGTGCGTTGAGCCAGGTAGGCGGCGCGATCGTTGCGACGCGCCTCCGGCAGGTCCTCGGTCACGAGCAGCACTTCCATGCCGGGGGCGCTGCCCGGGCGGCCGCTGCTGCCGAAGCTCAAGCCGAGTATCACGATGCCGTGGGCGATGCCGGCGAGGAACAGCATCGTCAGCAACCGCTCGCGCACCGGCGCTCCCGCCTCGCGCAGCCCGGCGAGGCCGGCCAGCGTCAGGCGCCGCCGCGGCGCGCTCGCCGTCGCGGCCGCGTTCACCGCGCGCGTGCCCGCGGGCGGGCCGCCAGCCGGGCGCTGATGGCCTGCATGAGCAGCTCGCCGGCGTCGACGCCGAACTGCTGCTGCAGCTCGCGCGCGCCCGTCGGGCTGGTGACGTTGATCTCGGTCACGAAGTCGCCGATGACATCGAGGCCGACGAACAGCATGCCCGCCGCGCGCAGGGCCGGGCCGATCTGCGCGCACAGCCAGCGATCGCGCTCGTTGAGCGGCCGGCCGACGCCACGCGCGCCGGCCGCGAGGTTGCCGCGGTTGTCGTGCGTGGCCGGGATGCGCGCCAACGCATAGGGCAGCGGCTCGCCGTCCACGAGCAGCACGCGCGCATCGCCGGTGGTGACGATCTCGGGCAGGTAGTTCTGCACGATCGCGAAGCGCTCGCCGTATTCGGTCAGCGTCTCGTAGACCACCTGCGCGTTCTTGTCGCCGGGCGGCAGCACGAAGATCGAACGCCCGCCCATGCCGTGCAGCGGCTTGCAGACGATGGTGCCGTGCCGGGCGGCGAACTCGGCCATCGCGGCCATGTCGCGCGTGACCAGCGTCGGCGCGCAGCACTGCGGGAACCAGGCCGTGTAGACCTTCTCGTTCATGTCCCGCAGGCCCTGCGGGCGGTTGACGACCAGGGCGCCGTCGAGTTCGGCGCGCTCGAGGATGTAGGTCGCGTAGATGTACTCGATGTCGAACGGCGGGTCCTTGCGCATCAGCACGACGTCGAAGCCGCCGAGCCGGCTCATGGCGCCCTCACCGAGGCTGAACCAGTCGGCCGGATCGGCGCGTACCTCGAGCGGCCGCGTGCGCGAGCGCGGCTCGCCGTCGACGCAGCCACAGGTCCGAGAGCTCGGCGTAGTGCAGTTCGTAGCCGCTGGCGCTGGGCTGCGAGCAGCAGCGCCAGCGTGGTGTCCTTCTGGTACTTGATGTGGTCGATGGGATCCATCACCACCAGCAGCCGGTGCGGCACGTTCATGGTCCGAGTCCTCGGGCGGTATGCCTTCCTGGGCCCGCCAGGCTGCAATTATGTCGCGCGCGCGCCCCGCCAGTTGCAGGAAACGTGACGCAGGCGGCATAGCCCCAGCGGTGCCGATATGTTAAAAAGCTCATATCTATCGGGGGCGTAGCCCGCGTCACAGCGCCCCCGCCCGCAGGTGAACGACCATGGAAATCAATGTCCAGAGGAGCGAGCCGGACGTGAGCGACGATGCCTCGCCTTTCCGTGGCCTGAAGGTCCTCGTCATCGACGACAGCAAGACCATCCGCCGCACGGCCGAGACGCTGCTGGCGAAGGAAGGCTGCGAGGTGTACACGGCCGTCGACGGCTTCGACGCCCTGACCAAGATCGCCGACCACCAGCCGGACATCGTCTTCGTCGACATCATGATGCCGCGCCTCGACGGCTACCAGACCTGCGCCCTGATCAAGCACAACAAGGTGTTCCGTTCGATCCCGGTCATCATGCTGTCCTCCAAGGACGGGCTGTTCGACCGCGCCCGCGGCCGTATCGTCGGTTCCGAGCACTATCTGACCAAGCCCTTCACCAAGGACGAGCTCCTGGGCGCGATTGAAGCCCATATCGGGAGATAGGCCGTGGCGCTGATTCTCATCGTCGATGATTCGCCCACCGAAGTGCACGTCATGAAGCAGGCGCTCGAGCGCCATGGCTATCGTACCGCGGTCGCCGGCGACGGCGAAGAGGGCATCCGGCTCGCGCGCCAGATGCATCCCGACCTGATCTTCATGGACATCGTCATGCCGGGCGTGAACGGTTACCAGGCCACGCGCACGCTGGCGAACGACCCGAACACCAAGGCCATCCCGATCGTCATGGTGACCTCCAAGGGACAGGAGACCGACCGCATCTGGGGACTGCGCCAGGGAGCCGTAGATTACATGGTCAAGCCGGTGTCGATGGACCAGCTGGTCGAGAAGGCGCAGGCCGCGCTCGCCGCGTGAACATGTCGGCAAGCGCACCGTTGAAGGCACTGCGCGACCAGCCGTACGAACTCCTCGCGGAGCTCGAACGGCGCGGCCGCAACGCGACCGCCAGCCCGGAGGCGCCCGGCCTCGCCGGCGCCGAATGGGTGGGCGTGGCGGTGCGCATGGCCGGCGAGCTCTACCTGGTGGCGCGCGAGGAGACGCGCGAGGTGCTGGGCATGCCCTCGCCCCTGACCCGCGTGCCGGGCGCCAAGCCCTGGATCCTCGGCCTCGCCAACGTCCGCGGCCAGCTGTTCCCGATCGTCGACCTGCGCCAGTACCTGGGCGCCGGCGCCACGCCGTCGACGCGCATGACGCGCATCGTCGTCGTCAACCACCGCGACATGCCCGCCGGGCTCGTGGTCGACGAAGTGCTCGGCTTCCGCCGCTTCAAGGAAAGCGAATTCAGCGCCGAGGTGCCGTCCACGATCGTGCCCTGCGACCGTTACCTCGCCGGCTCGTTCCGGCACGAGCAGGACCAGCTGCCGGTGCTGAGCCTGCGCAGGCTGCTCGAGGACCCGGCGTTCACGGCGGCCTCGGCGTGAACCCGGAAGATCTCGTCGATACGCGCTCGCTGCGCCGGCTGTCGCTGGTCGCCTGCGGGCTGCTGCTGCTCGGGGGCCTGTTGTGGCTGCTGGGCCGTGGTCCCGGCGGCCTGTCGGGCGGCCTGGGCGTGATCGTGATGGTGGCGGCGCTGGCGCCGCTCGGAATGGTGCTGGCGCAGCTGCACGCGCTGCGGCGCGCGGCCGAGCGGCAGCTCCAGGCCAGCGCGGCGCAGCGGCTCGAGAACGAGCGCAACCAGCAGGCCGATCCTGCGGCTGCTCGACGAGATGGCGAGCCTCGCCGACGGCGACCTGACGGTGCAGGCGACCGTGACCGAGGACATCACCGGCGCCATCGCCGATTCGATCAACTACGCGATCGAGGCGCTGCGCGAGCTGGTGACCACGATCAACGACTCGGCGCATCCAGCTCGACGCGCGCCGCGCGCCAGACGCCAGGCGCTGGGCGCGCAGCTCGGCAAGGCCAGCAGCGCGCAGTCCAAGCAGATCGCCTCGGCCACCGAGTCGATCGCGGCGCATGGCCGCCTCGATCGAGGAGGTCTCCGGCAACGCCGAGCGCGCCGCCGACGTCGCGCGCCACTCGGTCGACGTCGCGCACAAGGGCGGCGATGCCGTGCGCCGCACGATCGACGGCATGAACGCCATTCGCGAGACGATCCAGGAGACCACCAAGCGCATCAAGCGCCTCGGCGAGAGCTCGCAGGAGATCGGCAACATCGTCGAGCTGATCAACGACATCGCCGAGCAGACCAACATCCTGGCGCTCAACGCCTCGATCCAGGCCTCGATGGCCGGCGAGGCCGGCCGCGGCTTCGCGGTGGTCGCCGACGAGGTGCAGCGGCTCGCCGAGCGCGCCGCCAACGCGACCAAGCAGATCGAGGTGCTGGTGCGCACGATCCAGACCGACACCAACGAGGCGGTGGTGTCGATGGAGCGCAGCACCACCGACGTCGTCGGCGGCGCGCTGCTGGCCGAGAACGCCGGCGCCGCGCTGCGAGGAGATCGAGCAGGTCTCGAACCAGATCGCGAGCCTGGTGCAGAACATCTCCGGCAGCGCGCGCAGCCAGGCGACCGCGGCGCAGAACATCGCCCGCAACATGCAGGTGCTGCGCGAGATCAGCGCCCAGACCGCCGAGAGCACGCACGCGACCGTCGCAGGCGATCAGCAAGCTGGCCGACCTGGCCGGCGCAGCTGCGCAAGTCGGTCGCCGGCTTCCGGCTGCCGGTGCGGCGCCGACGCGACCGCAGCGCAGCAGCCGGCGCGCGCCCGGCGACGCGGCAGCAAGCCGAGCGGCTCGCGGGCTGGCGGCGCGGTCCGAGCGATGACCGAGCTGGCCACGCAGACCCTGCAGCAGGCGGCGCGCGAGATCAGCGCGGCGCTGGCCGAGGCGCGCACCGCGCTCGAGGCCTACGCCGAGCAGCCGGCCAACAGCGCGCTGCTCGAGCGCTGCGCCTTCGAGCTGCACCAGGTGCAGGGCGTGCTGCGGGTGCTCGAGATCTACGGCGCGGCGCTGCTGGCCGAGGAGATGGAGCAGGTCGCGCGCTACCTGATCGGCACGCGCGAGGAGCGCAAGAACCAGGCGGAAGCGCTCGATGCGCTGATGCGCGCCATGGTGCAGCTGCCCGGCTACCTCGAGCGCGTGCTCGGCGGCGGCCGCGACCTGGCGCTGGTGCTGCTGCCGCTGCTCAACGACCTGCGCGCGGTGCGCGGCTGCGCGCTGCTGTCCGAGGGCACGCTGCTGCTGCTGAACCTGAAGTCCGATCGCCAGGCGCAGCCGGCCGCGCCGGCGCCGGGCGAGCCGCCGCTGATCGCCGGCGCAGTGGGCGCGGCGCCTGCGGCCGCGCTTCCAGGTCGGCCTGCTCGGCTGGATCCGCGGCGAGCGGCCGGAGCAGAACCTCGAAGATGCTGGCCACGGTCGCCGACGCGGCTCGAGCAGGTGGCGACGCAGCAGCCGGTGTTCCAGCTGTGGTGGGTCGTCGGCGCGCTGCTCGAGGCGCTGCGCGAGAGCGGGCTCGAGAGCAGCGTCTCGGTCAAGCGGCTGCTCGGCCAGGCCGACCGCGAGATCAAGCCGGCTCTACGAACAGGGCGAGGCGCGCTACGCGCAGTCGCCGCCGATCGAGCTGCTCAACAACCTGCTTTACTACGTCGCGCGCGCCACCACCGCCGGGCCGCGCGTGGCCGCGGTGCGCGCCTCGTTCCGGCTCGACGAGCTGCTGCCGGTCGACGACAGGTCGAGCAGGAGCGCGAGAACCTGTCGGCGCCCTCGGTCAAGCTGATGCAGACGGTGGCGGCGGCGATCCGCGAGGACCTGACGCGCGTCAAGGACGTGCTCGACATCTTCGTGCGCCGTGGCGGCGGCCAGGTCGAGGAGCTGACGCCGCAGATCGAGCTGCTGCGCAAGATCGGCGACACGCTCGGCGTGCTCGGCCTCGGCGAGCTGCGCGCGCGCGTGCAGGAGGCGCATCGGGCGCCTCGAGGCGATCGTCGGCCGGGCGCGCCTCAGCCGACGAGGCGACGCTGGTGCAGATCGCCGCGGCGCTGATCCAGGTCGAGGACCACCTCGACGCGCAGCTGGTCGGGCTGATCATGCCGCGGCCGGCGCCGCCGGAGGGCGAGGGCGCGGCGCCTGACCGCGACTTCCAGCAGGTGCAGGGCGCGGTGCTGCGCGAGTGCGTCGTCAACCTGGCGCGCGTCAAGGAGAGCATCGCACAGAGCGTCAGCGGCACGCTCGAGGCCGTGGGCTTCGACAGCTGGCCGGAACTGGTGCGCGGCATCAAGGCCGGCCTGCTGATGCTCGGCAAGTCGCGCGCGGTCGAGATCGTCGACGCGATCACGGTGCAGCTGCGGCGCGTCATGCAACCGGGCGGCATCGCCGCTTTCCGGCTGCCTACCTCGACCGGCTCGCCGACGCGATCGTCAGCCTCGAGTACTACATCGAGACGCTGCAGGCCGGGCGCAGCGATCCCTGGTACATGCTCGACAACGCCGCGACCTGCCTCGAGGTGCTGGCGCACGAGCCCGAGCAGGTGCTGCCGACGGTGCCGGCCGTGAGCGCGGCCAACTACGCGCGCACGGTGCGGATCGCGCCGCCGCAGGAGATCGTCGCCGCCGCGATCGATCCGGGCAGCACGGGGCGCGCGCTCGCGCCGCCGGTGCTGGCGCCGGCGCCCGGGCCTGCGGCAGAGGCCTCGGTCAGCGACCCGGAGCTGCTGGCCCTGTTCGTCGAGGAAGCGCACGAGGAGCTCGAGAAGATCCGCCGCCATTATCCGGCCTGGGACCAGAATCCGATGGCCGCCGATGCGCTCGGCGTCGTGCGGCGTTCGTTCCACACGCTCAAGGGCAGCGGCCGCATGGTCGGCGCCCGTGAGCTCAGCGAGTTCTCCTGGGCCATGGAGAACCTGGTCAACCGGCTGCTTGAGGGCACGCTGGCGCGCTCACCCGAGATCCTGGCGACGCTGCGCGAGGCGGTTGCCCTGCTGCCCAGGCTCGTGGGCGAGCTCGCGGGCCATTCCGGGCCACGCACACAGCCGGCGCAGCTCGTCGCCCGCGCGCACGCGCTCGCGGCAGGGCAGGAGGTGCCCGCGCCTGCGCCCATGGCTGAAGCCGAGGCGGCCGTTCCTCCCGCGCCGCCGCCGGCTGCCGTTCCCTCACCGGCTCCTGCACCCGCAGCCGCGCCCGCGGTTGCGGCGGCTGCCGCCACGGGGGCTGCTCCCGCAGCGCTCGCCGAGCCCGTGTCGGTGCCCGCGCCGGCGGCGATTCCCGCGCCGGGCGCCGGACTGCCGGCCCGCCGGGCGGCGACCGAGGTCATCACGCCGCTGCCGCAAAAGAGCGAGTCGTCCGAGGACGCTGACCCGGCGCTGCGCGAGATCTACGCACGCGAGACCTCGAGCCACGTGCTCACGGTCCGCACCTGGCTGGCGCGCGAGCAGCCGTATCCGGCGCCGCACGTCCTGACCGAGGAGGTCTACCGCGCCTGCCACACGCTCTCGGGCAGCTCGCGCATGGCCGAGGCGCGGCACGGCACGCGGCTCGCCGAGCCGCTGAACCACTGGCTGCGCAAGGCCTTCGACAGCGGCGTCGGGCTCGACGATTCGGACCTGCTGCTGCTCGCCGACTGCATGACGGCGATGGCGGCGGTCGCGGGCCATCTGGACGAGGACACGATCTACTTCACTGTGCACGACACGCTGCGAGCGCGCATCGCGCGCGCCGAGCATGAACTCGACCGTCGCATCGCCGAGGCCGCTGAGCACAGCGAGCGCACCGGCCTGCATGCGCTGCCGGCGCTGCAGGAATTGCAGCAGCCGCAGCGGGCGACCGCGCCGGTGTCGGCGCCGGCCGCAGGCGCCCCGGCGGTGGACTTCGACCCGGAAGTCGCCGCCATCTTCTGCGAGGAGGCGAGCGAGCTGCTGGAAACGGCGCAGTCCGCGCTGCAAAGCTGGAGCGTGGCGCCTGGCGAGGGCGAGCATCTGGCCTCGCTCAAGCGCACGCTGCACACCTTCAAGGGCGGCGCGCGCATGGCGGGCGTCAGCGCCATGGGCGACCTGTCGCACGAGCTCGAGAGCCTGATCGTCCAGGTCGGGCTGGGGACGGCCGCGCCCGACCCGCGCGCGCGCGCGGTGGCGCAGGCCGCGCTGGACGAGCTCGCGCGCATGCGCGAGCAGGTGGCTGGCGGACGCAACGTGGCGCCGGCGAGCGCGCTGAGCGCACGCATCCAGGCGATCGCGCGCGGCGCGGCCGGCGTGGTCGAGGAGCCGGCGGCGGCCACTCCAGCGCGCGCGGTGCCCGAGATCGTCGCGCCGGCAGCCATGGCGCCCGAAGTCATCGCGCGCGCGGCGCCGAGCACGGCCTCGGAAATTCACGCGACGGCAGCGCGCTCCGCGGCCGAGGTGGCGCCGACCGCCCCGCCGCCGGCTGTGCTGCCTCCGGCTGCCGCGATGCCGGCTGGACCGGCGCCGGCAATGATCAAGCCCGCGGCCCCGGTGCCGCCGGGCCGCGAGCCAGTCGCCGGCGCGGAGCGCGGCGAGATGGCGCGCGTCAGCGCCGAGCTGCTCGATGAGTTGCTCAACCACGCCGGGGAAGTCAGCATCACGCGTGCGCGCCTCGAGCAGCAATTGGGCCTCGTCGACTTCAACCTCGCCGAGCTCTCGCGCACCGTAACGCGGCTCAAGGAGCAGTTGCGCAAGCTCGAGATCGAGACCGAGGCGCAGGTGCTGCACCGCCACGACCAGGAAACCGACCACCGCCAGGGCTTCGACCCGCTCGAGCTCGACCGCTATTCCTCGATCCAGCAGTATTCGCGCGCGCTCGCCGAGTCGGCCAGCGACGTCGCCAGCCTGCAGCAGCTGCTCGAGGGCCTGGTCGCGGAGACGCAGAACCAGCTGCAGCTGCAGGGCCGCACCGTCACCGAGCTGCAGAACGGGCTCATGCGCACGCGTATGGTGTCGTTCCAGCGGCACGTCCAGCGCCTGGCGCGTATCGTGCGCCAGGCGGCGGCGGACACCGACAAGCGGGCCGAGCTCGTGGTCGAGGGTGCCGCCGGCGAGCTCGATCGCCAGGTGCTCGACCGCATGCTGCCGCCGTTCGAGCACCTGCTGCGCAACGCGGTCGTGCACGGCATCGAGACGCCGGAGGAACGGCGTGCGAGCGGCAAGGCGCCCAGCGGCCAGATCAGCCTCAAGCTGCAGCGCGAGGGCTCCGAGGTCATCGTCGAGGTCAGCGACGACGGCGCAGGCATGAACCTGGCGGCGATCCGCAACCAGGGCCTGGCGCTGGGCCTGATCCAGGCCGGCCAGGAACTGACCGACGACGACGTCATGCAGCTGGTGCTGGAGCCGGGATTCTCGACGGCCGGCGCCCTGACGCAGCAGGCCGGGCGCGGCGTCGGCATGGACGTAGTCGCCACCGAGATCAAGAAGCTCGGCGGCGCGCTGCATATGGACAGCAAGCCCGGCCAGGGCACGCGCTTCACGATCCGCCTGCCGCTGACGCTGGCCGTGAGCCACGCGCTCGTGGTGCGCACCGGCGACGAGCTGTATGCGCTGCCGCTGCCGACGATCGAGGGCGTGGTGCGGTTGACGCGCGAGGAGGTGGCGGCGCACCTGCGCAGCGACAGCGCCACCTTCAGCTACGGCGAGCACAAGTACCGGCTGCAGCCGCTGGCGCTGTACGTCGGCATGGAAGCGTCGCCGCTGCCGGAGACTGAGGCCGCGATCCCGGTGGTGCTGGTGCGCGCCGGCGAGCATTCCACCGGGCTCGTGGCCGACGAGCTGATCGGTAGCCGCGAGATCGTCGTCAAGCCGGTCGGGCCGCAGATCTCCTCGATCCGCGGCATCTCCGGCGCGACCATACTGAGCGACGGCCGCGTCGTCATCATCCTCGACATCACCGCGCTGGTGCGTGCCGAATGGCGCGTGCGGGCGGTGGCGCCGCGCGAGCGCGGTGACCGCCGCACCTTCGCGCTGGTGGTCGACGATTCGATCACCGTGCGGCGTGTGACGCAGCGGCTGCTGGAGCGCAACGGCATGCGTGTCCTGACGGCGCGCGACGGCGCCGACGCCATGACGCTGCTCGGCGAGCACGTGCCGGACGTCATCCTGCTCGACATCGAGATGCCGCGCATGGACGGATACGAGGTTGCGGCGCAGGTGCGCGCCGACCCGCGGCTGCGCGCGGTGCCGATCATCATGATCACCTCGCGCTCGGGCGAAAAGCACCGCGCGCACGCCATCGAGCTGGGCGTCGATGACTACCTCGTCAAGCCCTACCAGGAGAGCCAGCTCATCGACGCAATCGCGCCGCTGGTGGCGCGGCGGCGGGCCGCAGCGCCGGCCTCGGGCGCGGGCCGATGAGCGCGGCCGGCGCCGAGATCTACAGCCTGCTGATACCGCTGGCCAACGGGCGCCTGCTGCTGCCGCGCGCCTGCGTCGCCGAGATCACCGGCTACCAGGTGCCCGCGACCATGGTCGGCGCGCCGCCGTGGTACCTCGGGCTCGTGTCCTGGAATGGCCGGCAGGTCCCGCTGGTGTCCTTCGAGGGGCTGTGCCGGCAGCCCGCTCCCGCGGCCAGCCCGCGCTCGCGGCTGGTCGTGCTGCACGCGCTCGGCGAGCGCGTCGACGCCGGCGCCTACGCGATCATGGCGCAGGGCTTCCCGCAGCTCGTGCGCGTGAACGTCGATGTCATCCGGCCGGACCCGGCCTATGCGGTGCCGGAGAACGATCCGGTGATCTGCCGCGTGCGCATGCTCAACGAGACGCCGTGGATACCCGACCTCGAGCGCCTCGAGACCCTGATCGCCGACGAGACCACCGCGGGCTAGGGCCTCAAGCGCCAACGCCGTCGCGCCGTTAGCGGCAAATGGTACTAAGCGAGGTCCCCCGCCAGCGCCTGCAGCGCCGCGAGCGCCGCGAGCGACGCGGTTTCGGTGCGCAGCACGCGTGGCCCCAGGCGACAAGCGCGAAAGCCGGACTGCAACGCGAGCCGTTGCTCGCCTTCGCTGAGGCCTCCCTCGGGACCGATCAGCAGCACGGCGCCGCGCAGGCCGGCCGTCATCGCAACCAGCGAAGCGGTGGACTGCGGCTGCAACAAGAGTCGTAGCATGTCGGGGCCATCAGCCCCGGCGGCGACGGCATTGCAGGCCGCAGCCAGGTCGAGGGGCGGATCCACCTGCGGCAGGCGATTGCGCCCGCACTGCTCGCAGGCCGCGATCGCGACTGCCCGCCAGTGGCCGAGGCGCTGCCCGAGCTTCGCCGCGTCGAGCCGCACGACGCTGAATTCGCAGGCCAGAGGCACGATGCGCTGCACGCCGAGCTCGGTGGCCTTCTGCACGATCTGGTCCATGCGCTCGCCGCGCGCGATGCCCTGCAGCAGCGTGAGCTGCAGCGGCGATTCACGTTCGATGTCGTGGCGCACGCCGACCGCCAGGCGCGCCCGCGAGCGGGCGGCGTCCGCCAGCGTGGCGGCAAATTCGCCGCCGCGGCCATTGAAGAGCGTGAGCCCGGACCCGGGTCGCAGCCGCAGCACGCGCAGCAGGTGCGCCGAGGGTCCCGCGGGAAGCAGCAGCTCCTGCCCGGCGCTGATTTCGCCTTCGACGTAGATGCGGGTTGTGCGCACGGTTGGTGCAGTGATCGGGCTGGGTTGGGGCCGATTCGGCGTGCTTTGGATACGGCCGTCATTTTGGCATCATGGGAGCCATGCAGGCGGAATTTTCCATCGACGCCGCTTCCGGGCTCCTGCGCGGCGCGCGCCAGGTGCTGTCGCCGCACCTCGACGAGCGCCCGCCGGGCTCGACGCTGGACCTGATCGTCGTGCACGGCATCAGCCTGCCCCCGGGCGAGTACGGCGGCCCGTGGATCGAGCGCCTGTTCACCGGCGGCCTCGACGCCGGCGCGCATCCCTATTTCGCCACGATCGCGACGCTGTGCGTTTCCTCGCACCTGCTGGTGCGCCGCGACGGCTCGCCGGTGCAGTTCGTGCCCTTCGGCCTGCGCGCCTGGCACGCCGGCGCGTCGAGCTGGCAGGGCCGCAGCGCCTGCAACGACTTCTCGGTCGGCATCGAGATGGAGGGCACGGACGAGACCCGCTACGAGAGCGCCCAGTACGAGGCGCTGTCGCGGCTCATTGCCGCACTGTGCGCGGCCTACCCGACTCTGGCGCGCGAGCGCGTCGTCGGCCACAGCGACATCGCACCGGGGCGCAAGAGCGATCCGGGCGCGCGCTTCGAGTGGCAGCTGCTGCGCGACCTGCTGGCCTGAAGCGTCGCGCCGCCGCCAGGCGCCACGCCGCCGCCTAGCGCTGCGGCGTCGGCTCGGCGCGCTCGCGCCGCCACATGACCTCGCTCCCGTTCGCGCGCCGCGCCAGCACGCGCGCCAGCACGAACAGCAGGTCGGAGAGGCGATTGAGGTAGCGCAGCGCCTGCGGGCCCACCGGCTCGCTGCGCGACAGCGCCCAGCAGCGCCGCTCTGCGCGCCGGCAGATCGAGCGCGCCAGGTGGCAGCTGGCCGCGGCCGCGCCGCCGCCCGGCAGCACGAACTCGCGCAATGGCGGCAATCCGGCATTCCAGTTCTCGACCAGCGCCTCGAGGTTCTCGACCTGGCGCGCGTGGATGACGACGCTGCCCGGGATCGCGAGCTCGCCGCCGAGGTCGAACAGGTCGTGCTGGATCTCGAGCAGCTGCTGCGCCATCGGCGCCGGCAGTTCGCAGGCCAGCACCACGCCGAGCGCGCTGTTGAGCTCGTCGACGCTGCCGCAGGCCTCGATGCGCGCGCTCTCCTTCGGCACGCGCCCGCCGTCGGCCAGCCCGGTGCTGCCGTCATCGCCGGTGCGCGTCACGATCTTCGAGAGCCGGTTGCCCATGCGGGGAAAGCTACCTCATGTGGAAGCGCATGGCGAGCGTCAGGCTGCGCCCGGCGGTGTTGTAGCCGCTGACCTGCTCGTATTTCCTGTCAAGGGCGTTGTCGAGCCGCAATTGCGCCGACCAGGCCGGATTGAACCGGTAGCCGAGGCCGAGGTTCAGCAGCGTGTAGCCGGCCACCGAGCCCAGGTTGAAGCCGACGTAGTCGGTGCGCGGACCGACCAGTTGCAGGTCGGCGCTGGCGTCGAGCGCCCCGGCCTCGAAGCGCGCGCCGAGCATGAGGTTGCTGTGCGAGCGGCGCAGCAGCTGCCCGCCGGTCGTCAGGTTGCGCGGATCCTGCGCCACGTAGCTGCCGTGCAGGCTCCAGGCCGCGCCGCGCCATTCGTAGCCGAGCTCGGCGCCGCGGATGCGCGCCTGCGACACGTTCCTGGTCTGGTAAACGAAATTGACCGGGTCGATCAACACGAACTCGATCAGGTCGTCGATGCGGTTCTGGTACAGCGACAGCAGCAGCTCCTGGTTGGCCGCCGGATGCCAGTTGAGGCCCAGTTGCACCTGCTGCGAGGTCTCGGGCTGCAGCGCGGGGTTGCCGCCGTAGCCGTACAGGTCGGTGCTGTCGGGGGCGCGGAACGCCGTGCCTGCCGCCACCGTGGCGCGGAGCGAGGGCGACAGCGCGCGCCCGTACTCGGCGTTCCATGTGGTGTAGGAGCCGAAGGTCTCGTGGTGCTGGTAGCCCAGCGCCAGCAGCAGGTCGTTGGCGCCGGCGTGCAGCTGGTCCTGGATGAAGCCCAGCTGGCTGTGAGTGTGGACGTCGTAAGGCGTGCCGTACGACAGGCTCTGCGTATGCTCGTCGTCGATCACGGCGCCGAGCGTGGCCTGGTGTGCCTGCCACGGCCGCCAGCTGTACTGGCCATCGAGCGCGTCGCGGCGCGTGCTGTCGAAGTCGGGCGTCTGGCGCTGCGTGACGTCGGCGACGACGCGGCTCGCGGTCAGCCGCGCGCTCGCGCCCTCGCTGCCCTGCCAGTCGGCGCCTGCGGCGTAGCTCGCGTCGAGGAAGTTCTCGTTCGCCGGGCCGCCGAATTCCGAGTAGGCGGACTTTCCCGAGGAGTGCCAGAGCTGCGCGCGCAACGACAGCGCCTCCGTGGCTGCGTAGCGCAGCAGGGCATTGCCACTGAAGTTGTCGTAATCACCCGGAGCCGACGAGCCCTGCAGCGGCGGGTATCCGTCGGAGCGCTGGTAGGCGAGGTTGGCGCCGGCCCCGAACCGCTCGCCGAGCGTGCCGTTGGCATTGGCCGCGTACACCTGCGTGCCGTAGCGACCCGTCGACGCGTACAAGGACGCGCCCGGCGCGCCGCCGGCGCGCGTGATGACGTTGATGACGCCGCCGATGGCGTCGGTGCCGTACAGGCTCGAGCGCGCGCCCTTGACGATCTCGACATGCGTCGATCGACTCGGGCTGGATGTTCTGGATCGGCGCGCCGCCGAGCGTGCCCGGGTTGACGCGCACGCCGTCGATCAGCACCGTCGTCTGGTCGCTGTCGGTGCCGCGCAGGAACACGGCCGCCGGCTGGCCGGGCCCGCCGGCGCGCGCGACCTCCACGCCGGGCTGCCCGGTCAGCAACGCGGCCAGGTCGGTGCTGAGCGAGCGTTCGATCTCCTCGCGCGAGATCACTATCACCGGCACCGCGAGTTCGTCGACCGCGGTCGCCAGGCGCGTCGCCGTGACGACGACCGTGTTCTGCGAATCCGCTGCCGGCGCGGTGCCATCCGGCGCAGCACCGCCCGGCGCCGCGCCCGCGCGCGCCGCCGCCAGGGCCAGCGCGACTGCGCCC
Organism: uncultured Gammaproteobacteria bacterium; assembly: GCA_963778855.1. Taxonomy (GTDB): domain Bacteria; phylum Pseudomonadota; class Gammaproteobacteria; order Steroidobacterales; family Steroidobacteraceae; genus FEN-1191. Next base: position 285,062 of record CAVZWC010000004.1, read on the forward strand.
GCCGCTATCGAAGACCTCGAAAGCATTGCAATCTCCCGCACGCCCGCCCGCGTGACCCGATGGCTGTAACGCCCGTCGATACGCGGTGGAGTTGGGAAGGCTGGTTGACAGCCAGCCCGACGCCCGCCGCGTCTTGAAGGGACTGAAGCGTGCCAGGCCGGTCTCCGGGCTCACGAGCGGTCGTCTTGACGACCCGTCACACCGCCTTCCCATGCCCACACCCCTCTTGGATGTGGCGCGCAGTGGCTCTGCTGGTGCGACTAGACTCGCTTACCGTTGCGGGGGCAGCGCCGGAATGGAGCACAGCTTTGATGGCTGCGCGCGTCACCGGCTTCCCGAGCACCTGACAACGCGCGAACTCTAGGGAGGGTGAGCCGGGCTGTCAACCGCGCCGCCACGCTCGCGGTCGCGCGCGTTCTCGCGGTGGTCGCGTTCAGGCGGGAATGAAGGCGCGGCGGCCGCCGCCGCGCAGTTCGTTCATGGGCGTGGCGTAGAGCTCGGACAACTCGCCGGCGTTGAGCACGGCCGCGGCCGGGCCCAGCCGCCAGCGACCGTCGCCGTACATGAGCAGCACGCGATCGGCGCAGCGCTCCGCGAGCGCCGGGTCGTGCAGCGTGGCGATGACCGCCGCCCCGGCGGCGCAGCGCTCGCGGAACGCGAACAGCACGTCGACCTGGTGGTGCGGATCGAGGTGGTTGGTCGGCTCGTCGAGCAGGTACACGCGCGGCTCCTGGGCCAGCAGCCCCGCCATCGCCGCGCGGCGCTGCTCACCGCCGGAGAGCGTCGCGAGCGAGCGCGTGGCGCAGCCCTCGACGCCGAGGCGCGCGAGCGCCGCGTTGACGATGCGCAGGTCCTGCGCCGACTCGCTGCGCAGCCAGCCGATGTGCGGGTGGCGGCCGAGCAGCGCGGCCTCGAACACCGACAGCGGCAGCGCCTCCTCGCGGTCCTGCGGCAGGAAGCCGAGCAGCCGGGCGATCTCCCCGCGGCCGAGGGCGCCCATCGCACGGCCGGCGAGCGCGACGCCGCCCGCGGCGGCCGGGCGCAATCCGGCGAGCGTATGCAGAGTCAGGCTCTTGCCGCTGCCGTTGCGCCCGAGCACGGCGACGAACTCACCGGCCCGCAGCTCGAGATCGAAGTCGTCAAGCAGCACGCGGCCGCCCGCGCTGACGCGCAAGCCGGTGACCGCAAGCAGTGGCGTCGAGGCTGAAACCAGCGGCGTGTCCATCAGTGTCGCCAGCCGATCTCGCGCGCGGTCGCCGGGCCGACCAGCGCCTGCGACAGGTCATCGGGCATTTCCTGCCGATCGGGGCCCAGCGGCACGCGCCCGGCCATGATCTCGGCGTAGCGCTGCGGGTAGCGCGGATCGCGCAAAGGTTCGGCGTAGCCCGCCGGGTACAGCGGCGCGTCGCTCGCCGGGTCGTACTTGTCGGTCGCGCCGAAGGTATGCAGCAGTTCGTGTGCGGTCACGATCGCATTCTGCCCGGACTGCGAGCGCGATGCGAACAGCTGCACCACTCCGGTGAGCCCGCGCTGCAGCCCGAGCGAGTGCGGCAGCTCGCTCGCCAGCGCCGGGTCGTGGTACAGCAGGAACAGCACGATCCTCGGCCGTGAGCGCGCGATCGCGTCCACGACCTGCGAGCGATAGTGGCGCAGGCGCAGGCTCCACACCATGCGCGTGAGCAGGCCGGCGCCGGGATCGAAGGCGGGCGGAGCCGCGGCCGGCGGTGGGTAGACTCGGATCTCGATCGGTGTGTCGAGGGTGACGCCGTAGCGATGCGCCTCGCGGGCGATGAAGTCACTGACCGGCTGCAGCTGCGCGTCATCGAGCGTGGCGATGTAGGCCGCGGTCGCGGCGCTGCCGTCGGCGTTGATTGGGAACGCGCCGACGCGCAGCGTGTATTCCCAGCTCGTGGTGCGATGGTGGTCGAGCCAGGCGCCGCCGGCCACGATACCCAAGATGAGGATCAGGATCGTGATGCGGATCTTGCGCCACATCGCCAACGGGCCGCGGAATCAGGGCTGCAGCCGCGTGGCCGACCACGGGCCGGGCTCGAAGCCGTCGCCCTGCGGCGTCAGCGTGCGCTGCCAGCGCGCGCGGTCGTGGATGCGGGCGCTGCCCTCGACCCACAGTTCCACCGCCTCGGCCCACAGCCGGAACCCGCCCCAGTGCGGCGGCCGTGCGATGCGCAGGCCCGGATCCGGCTGCTGCTCGTCGGCCGGCACCGGCAGCGCGAGCCGCAACGCGGTGCTGGCGACCTTGCGCAGCAGCTCGCCGCGTGAGGCGATGGGCTGGCTCTGCTGGCTGGCCCAGGCCCCGAGCCGGCTCTGCCAGTTGCGCGTGGCGAAATAGGCGTCGCTGTCCGCGGCCGGCAGGCGCATGACCGGGCCCTCGACGCGCACCTGGCGATGGAGCGCGTCCCAGTGCAGCAGCGCGGCGGCGCGCGGATTGCCATGCAGATCGCGGCCCTTGCGCGACTCGTAGTTGGTGTAGAAGCTGAGGTAGCCGGGCTGTGGCGTGATCTGCTTGCACAACACCATGCGTGCGGATGGCTGCCCGGCGGCGTTTGCGGTCGCGAGCGCCATCGCGTTCGGGTTGGGCTGCGTGCGCCGTTCGGTGGCCTCCTCGAGCCAGCGCGCCGCGAGTCCCAGCGGCTCGGCCGGCAGCGGATCGGGCAGCAGTTCGCGGTGCCATTTCACGCCGGCTATGGTACGCCAGCCTTGGGGTGGGCTGCAGCGGCGCACTTGCCGTGGGCGATATTTGCCTTTACAAAGGTCCTGCCTTCGGCAGCGGATTTTCCAATGAGCCTCGATGACCTGCGATCGCACCTGAGCGGCCTCGACCGGAAGCTGCTGGAACTGATCGCCGAACGCCAGCGCACCAGCCGCGAGATCGCGCGCGTCAAGCGCGCCACCGGATACCCGACCCGCGACTACGTGCGCGAGCGCGAGGTGATTCTGGCGGTGCGCAACAGCGCCGCGGAGCTCGGCGTGCCGGCCGACGCCGCCGAGGCCGTGATGCGCGTGCTGATCCGCTCCTCGCTCACGACCCAGGAGCAGGCCAGCGTCGCCGCCGGCGGCGCCGGCAGCGGGCGCAGCGCGCTGGTGATCGGCGGTGCCGGCAAGATCGGCGGCTGGTTCGCGCAGTTCCTCGGCTCGCAGGGCTTCGAGGTCGAGATCGCCGATCCATCGGCGGGCGCGGGAGCGCTCGCGGACTGGCGCGCGAGCCCGTTGCGCCACGACTTCATCGTCGTCGCCACGCCGCTCGGCGTGACCGACGCGATCCTGCGCGAGCTTGCACAACGCCGCCCCGCCGGCGTCGTGTTCGACGTCGGTTCACTCAAGACGCCGCTGCGTGCCGGCCTCGAGGCGCTGCGCGCGGTCGGGGTGCGCGTGGGCTCGATCCACCCGATGTTCGGTCCGAACACCGAGCTGCTCTCGGGGCGCCACGTGATCTTCATCGACCTCGGCGCCGGCGACGCGCTCGAGCGCACGCGCGAGCTGTTCGCGCCGACCATGGCCGAGCAGGTGGTCATGGGCCTCGATGAGCACGACCGCCTGATCGCCTACGTGCTCGGCCTGTCGCACGCGCTCAACATCGCCTTCTTCACGGCGCTGGCGCGCGAGCGGCGAGGCCGCGCCGCGGCTGGTGCAGATGTCGAGCACGACCTTCGACGCGCAGTTCGACATAGCCAGCGCAGTGGCCGAAGAGAGCCCGGAACTTTATTTCGAGATCCAGCGCCTCAACGAATACGGCGCCGAGTCGCTCGACCGCGCTGGCGCAGGCCGTCGACAGCCTGCGCGACGCGGTGCAGTCGGGCGACCAGGAGCGATTCCGCGAGCTCATGCACGCCGGGCGCGAATACACGCAGGGCCGCCAGAGCATGCGCGTGAAGCGCGCCTGAGGCGTGCCGGGCTGCGGCCGGGCGCCGCGGTAGTCCGGCGCGTCAATGGCCCTAGCGCGGCCGCCGGCGCAGCAGCAGCAGGAACACCGGCGCGCCGATCAGCGCCGTGATCGCGCCAACCGGCAGCTGGCGCGGCGCCGCCACGGTGCGGCTGGCGATGTCGGCGAGGCACAGCAGCGCGCCGCCGCACAGCGCGGCGCCGGGAGCGACCAGCCGATGATCGGAAGTGCGCAGCGCAAGCCGCACCAGGTGCGGCGCCACCAGTCCGACGAAGCCGACCGGCCCGGCGGCGAGCACCGCGATCGCGGTCAGCGCCGCCGCGACCACGAACACCGCGGGCCGCGCCACCTGCGAGTCGAGCCCGAGCACGGCGCTGCGCAATTCGCCGGCGGCGAGCACGTTGAGCGCGCGGCCGCCGAGCAAGGCGGCGATCAGTGCCGACGGCCGCGGCGGCGAGGTCGAACCAGGGGTGCTGCGCCCAGCCGAGGTCGCCGGCGAGCCAGAACACCATGCCGCGCAGCTGGCCGTTGTCGGCGATCGCCAGCAGCACAGAGATCACGGCTCCGCAGGCGCTCGCGAGCACGACGCCCGAGAGCAGCAGCCGCCCCGAATCGCCGCCGCTCCCCATCCAGTACACCATCGCGCCGATCGCCAGCGCTCCGCCGGTGGCCGTCCATTCGAGCGCGCCCAGCGTGAATCCGGCGAGCATGCCGGCGAGCGCGCCGACCGAGGCGCCGCCGGAGACGCCGAGCACGAAGGGGTCGGCGAGCGGATTGCGGAACAGGGCCTGCAGCAGCACGCCCGCCAGCGCCAGCAGGCTGCCCACGGCGAATGCCGAGATCGCGCGCGGCAGCCGGATCGTGCGCACGATCGTGCCGGCGAGCTCATCGCCCCCGCCGCCGAGCGCCGCCAGCGTCCGGTCGAGCGAGAGCTCGGCCGAGCCGGCCAGGAGCGATGCCAGCAGGCAGGCGAGGCCGAGCAGCCCGAGCAGCGTCAGCATCCACATTTGCGCCGATCGGGTCATTATGTGCAGCCTAAGCACCGCGCGGGGTCGATAACAAGGCCCGGTCGCTTGAGCCGGGCCCCCGGGAAAGGGTAAAAGATCCGCATTATGGGCGATGTGATCGACCGGTACGGGTTCCGGGCCAACGTCGGCATCATCCTGATGCAGGAGTCGGGCAGGCTGTTCATCGGCCGGCGCTCCGGGGGCAAGGGCTGGCAGTTTCCCCAGGGCGGCATGCTGCGCGGGGAAAAGGTCGAGGAATCGCTGTTCCGCGAACTGAACGAGGAGGTCGGCCTGGGTCGCGAGGACGTGGACATCGTCGGCCAGACGCGGCGCTGGCTGCGCTACCGGCTGCCGCTGCGCTACCAGCGGCGCGATTCGCGGCCGCTGTGCGTCGGCCAGAAGCAGCACTGGTTCCTGCTGCGCGTGCGGCGGTCCGATCCGCAGTTCCGCTTCGACCTGACCGGCGATCCCGAATTCGACCGCTGGCGCTGGGTCGATTACTGGCAGCCGATCCGCGAGGTGATCTACTTCAAGCGCGCGGTCTACACCCGGGCGTTGCACGAACTCGGCGCCCAGGCCTTCCCGGACGGGCTGCCCACCTATCCTGACTGGTGGCAGCGCCGGGCCGCGGCGCGGGCTTCCTGAGGCGGGCCGCGCCGTGAAGATTCCCGGCAAGCTCGTGGTGCGCAGCCACGCCCCGGCGCGGCGACTGGTGCTGCTCGCCTCGACCGTGCTGTTCGGCGCCGTGGCGCTGTACCTGTCCTTCGAGCTCGGCCACCAGAAGGCGGGGTTCGACGGCATCCGCGCGGCGCAGCTGCGTGCCGGGCTGCAGGGCCGGATCGACGCGCAGGAGCAGGCCATTCGCGAGATGCGCGTGCAGCTCGCGGCCGCCGCCAGCGCCCAGGTCTCCGAGGTGCGCGAGCGCAGCGAGCTCTCGCGCACCATCGGCGAACTGCAGGCGGAGCTCGCGCGCGCGCAGCAGGACCTGGAGTTCTACCGCGCGATCGCCAACCCGTTGGCCGCGGGCAAGCAGGCCTCGGTGCGCGTGCAGCAGTTCCGCGTGCTGACGGCAGACGCCGCCGCGCGCAGCTACACGCTGCGCTTCGCGCTCAACCGGCCGACGCGGCCGGAGGAGTCGACCGCTGGCACGCTCGGCGTGACTATCGACGGCGAGCGCTCCGGGGCCGGCGCCAGCCTCGCGCTGGCAGCGCTGACGGCCGACAGGATCCGCGAGCTGCCCTACAGTTTTCGCTATTACACCAACATGGAACAGCTCGTGACGTTGCCCCCCGGTTTCAAGGCCGAGCGGGTTACCATCGAGATCCGTCCGGCCCAGAAGAGCATCGCACCCTACCGCCAGACCTTCGTCTGGAATCCCGACGCCACCTGAAGCGAAAGCAGAGCCATCATGTTCAAGAACCGCGACAAGCCCGCCGCCCACATCGACACGCTGATCGGCCGCTCGGCGCGCGTCCAGGGCGACCTCGAATTCTCCGGCGGACTGCACGTTGACGGGCGCGTGACCGGCAACGTGCGCGTGGCACCGGGCGGCACGGCCGCGCTGTCGGTCAGCGAGCACGGCGTGATCGAGGGCTCGGTCGAGGCGCCACAGGTGGTGCTGAACGGTACCGTCAAGGGTGACATCGTCGCCGCGGAGCGCGTCGTGCTCGGCGCCAAGGCGCGCGTGCACGGCAACGTCAGCTACGGCGTGATCGAGATGGCGCTCGGCGCCGAGATCACGGGCCGCCTGATTCCGTCCAATCCGACCGCCAGCGAGGCCCAGGTCCAGGCCGACTGAGCGCGCGGCGCGTCAAATCGCGCCGCGGTTCACATATCGGGCGCAGGCCGCGCCCGGCTTTTGACGCCCGCCGGCGCCGCGCCTAAACTGCATGGGCCATGGATACCGCCATCACGACGACCCCGCCGCAGGACGCAACCTGCTGGTGTTCACCGACGCCGCGGCGCTCAAGGTCGCCGACCTGATCCGCGGCGAGGGCAACCCGAAGCTGATGCTGCGCGTGTTCGTGCAGGGCGGCGGCTGCTCGGGCCTGCAGTACGGCTTCGAGTTCGACGAGCAGCTGCAGGATGGCGACACCTGCGTCGAGAACCAGGGCGTGAAGCTGCTGATCGACCCGATGAGCTTCCAGTACCTGGGCGGCGCCGAGATCGATTTTCGCGACGGGCTCGACGGCGCGCAGTTCGTGATCCGCAACCCCAACGCCACCACCACCTGCGGCTGCGGCTCCTCGTTCACCTCGGCCTGAGCCGTCAGCGTGACGCGACCTGCCCGCGCCGTGCCCGAGGTGCTGGCGGCCGTCGACCTCGGTTCGAACAGCTTCCACCTGGTGGTGGCGCGCTATACGCACGGCCAGCTGGTCGTCATCGACCGCTGCGCGAGATGGTGCGCCTCGGCGCCGGCGTCGGCCCGGACGGGCGCCTGGACAAGGAGGTGGCGGCGCGCGCGCTCGCCTGCCTCGAGCGCTTCGGCCAGCGCCTGCGCGACATGCACGCACGCAGCGTGCGCGTGGTCGGCACCAACGCGCTGCGCGATCGCGCGCCGCAAGCAGGCCTTCCTCGAGCGCGCGCGCGAGGCGCTCGGGCACCCGATCGAGATCATCTCCGGCATGGAAGAGGCGCGCCTGATCTACTCCGGCGTCGCGCATACGCTGCCGGCCGAGGCCGGGCGCCGCCTGGTGATCGACATCGGCGGCGGCAGCACCGAGGTCGTGATCGGCGAGGGCTACGAGCCGCAGCTGCTCGAGAGCCTGAACCTCGGCTGCGTCATCGCTGAGCCAGCGCTTCTTCGCCGACGAGCGGCTCTCGGCCAAGCGCTTCGAGCGCGCGCAGCTGGCGGCGCGCGTCGAGCTCGAGCCGATGCAGTCCGCCTTCCTGCAGCGCGGCTGGGAGAGCGTGGTCGGCAGCTCCGGCACCGTGCGCGCGATCGGCGAATGCCTGCAGGCCCGCAATCCCCAGGTCGCCGGCGATCACCGCCGAGGGGCTCGAGGAGCTGCTGGCCGACCTCGAGCGCGTCAACCACTGCCGCGAACTCGGGCTCGAGGCGCTCACCGAGGAGCGCATGCCGGTGTTTCCCGGCGGCGTGGTCATCCTCGCCGAGCTGTTCGCGGCGCTCGGCATCGAGCAGATGCGCATGGCCGACGGCGCGCTGCGCGACGGCTTGCTGTACGACATGGTCGGGCGCCTGACCGACGAGGACCCGCGCGAGCGCACCGTCAACTCGATGCAGCGCCGCTACCACGTCGACGCCGCGCAGGCGGCGCGCGTCGAGGCCACGGCGCTCGGCTTCCTGGCGCAGGTGGCCGAGGCCTGGGACCTGGGCGAGCAACAGGCCGAGCTGATCCTGCAAGTGGGCCGCGCGCCTGCACGAGATCGGCCTCGACGTCGCGCACAGCGGCTACCACCGCCACGGCGCCTACCTGCTGCGAGAACGCGGACCTGCCCGGCTTCGCGCGCGAGGAGCAGCTGCTGCTCGCGCGCCTGGTCGGCGCGCACCGCCGCAAGCTGTTGCTCGTGGGCATCGAGGATCTGATCCCGCCCTGGGACCGGCTGGCGATCTTCCTGATCGTGCTGCTGCGGCTCGCCGTACTGCTGCACCGCGGGCGCAGCGCCACGGCGCTGCCGGTGATCGAGCTCAGCGCCCGCGGCCACACGCTCGAGCTGCGCTTCCCGGGGCGCTGGCTCAAGGACCATCCGTTGTCGGTCGAAGACCTGCAGCAGGAGATCGAGCACCTGCGCGCGCAGGGCGTGAAGCTGCGCGTCTACTCCGGCAGCCGCAGCGCCGCGGCGTAGCTCTCCAGCAATTGCGCCTGGGCGTCGAGCAGCGTCGCGCCCTCGGCGCGCCGGTAGCTGCCGTCGCTCTGCAGCAGCCAGGCGTTGCTGGTGTCGGCGAGGTAGCACTCGAGGTCCTCGCGGATGCGGGCGCGCAGCTTGGCCTGCGCGATCGGGAACGCCACCTCGATGCGGCGGAAGAAGTTGCGCTCCATCCAGTCGGCGCTCGCGAGGTAGAGCTGCGGGCGGCCGCCGTTCTCGAACCAGTAGACGCGCGAGTGCTCGAGGAAGCGGCCGACGATCGAGCGTACCTGGATGTTCTCCGACACGCCGGGCAGGCCCGGGCGCAGCGCGCACACGCCGCGCACGATCAGGTCGATGCGCACACCGGCATTGGAGGCGCGGTACAGGCTCTCGATGGTCTGCGGGTCGACCAGCGCGTTGAGCTTGGCGATGATGCGCGCGGCGCGGCCGGCGCGCGCGTGCGCGATCTCGCGCTCGATCATGGCCTGCACGCTCTCGTGCAGGCGGAACGGCGATTGCAGCAGCCGCCGCAGCCGCGGCGTCTGCGTCAGGCTGGTCAGCTGCAGGAAGATCTCGTGCACGTCGTTGCCGATCGCCTCGTCGCAGGTGAACAGGCCGTAGTCGGTGTAGCTGCGCGCGGTGCCCGGATGGTAGTTGCCAGTGCCGAGGTGGCAGTAGCGGCGGATGCCCTGCGGCTCGCGGCGCACGATCAGCATCAGCTTGGCGTGCGTCTTGTAGCCGACCACGCCGTACATGACGTGCGCGCCCGCCTCCTGCAGCCGCGTCGACAGCTCGATGTTGGCCTCCTCGTCGAAGCGCGCGCGCAGCTCGATCACGACCGTGACGTCCTTGCCGGCCTGGGCCGCCGCCACCAGCGCGTCGACGATGTGCGAGTGGTCGCCGGTGCGGTACAGCGTCTGCTTGATCGCCAGCACGCTCGGGTCCGCGGCCGCCTGCCGCAGCAGGTCCATGACCGGCGCGAAGCTCTGGTACGGGTGGTGCAGCAGCACGTCGCGCTGGCGGATGGCGTCGAACAGGTCGTGCGCGCCGCTGAAACCCTCGGCCAGTCCGGGCGTGAACACCGGGTACTTGAGATCCGGCCGCTGCACCAGGTCGTAGATCGCCGAGAAGCGGTTGAGGTTGACCGGCCCCGGCACCGGATAGCAATCCTGCGGTCCGAGCGCGAACTGCTGCATCAGGAAGCCGACCACCTCGGGCGGGCAGTCGGCGGCGGTCTCGAGCCGCACCGCGGCGCCGTAGCGGCGCTGTGCCAGCTCGCCCTCGAGCGCGCGCCGCAGGTCGTCGACCTCTTCCTCGTCGATGTACAGGTCGCTGTTGCGCGTCAGCCGGAACTGGTAACAGCCGAGCACCTGCATGCCGGTGAACAACCGCGCGACGAAGGCCTCCACGATCGTCGACAGCGCCACCAGACGCTGGCGTCCCGCCGCGGCCGGCAGTGCCACGATGCGCGGCAGCGAGCGCGGCGCCTGCACCACCGCCATGTCGCCGCCGCGGCCGAAGGCGTCCTTGCCTGACAGGCGGACGATGAAGTTGAGGCTCTTGTTCTGGATGCGCGGGAACGGCCGCGCCGGATCGAGGCCGAGCGGGCTCAGCACCGGCTCGACCTCGGCGGCGAAGTGCCGCTCCAGCCAGGCGTGGGTCTCGGCGTCCCAGTCGGTGCCGGCCAGCAGTACGACGCCCTCGTCGTGCAGCGCGTCGAGCAGCACCTCGTTGAGCACGCGGTACTGGTCGTCGATCAGCTGGCGCGCACGCGCGTGGATCGCGGCCAGCTGCTCGGCAATGCTGAGCGCTTCGGGCGCAGTCGATGTCGACCCCAGCTCCTGCAGTTGCTTGAGGCCGGAGACGCGGATCTCGAAGAACTCGTCGAGGTTCGAGCAGCAGATGCACAGGAACCGCAGTCGCTCGAGCAACGGCACGCGCGCGTCCTGGGCCTGCGCCAGCACGCGGGCGTTGAATTCCAGCGACGACAACTCGCGGTTGATGAAGTTGTGCGGGGCGTGCAGCGGCGGCTGGTCCAAAGGGGGCACCCGGGGGCATAGGCCCTTTCAATGGGCATTGTAAGGGCAGAGCCCGTGACAAGGCTGTTACCGATTGCCCGAATTGGCGTTTTTGGCGCGGTTCCGGCCCCGAGCGGGGCTGAGCGGGGCCCCGCCGGGGCTTCCGGTGGCCGGCGCCGCGACTTCGGGCCGCGGCATCCGTTAAAGTCTCACCCGGCGCGCGCAATCGGTGGCGCAATCTGGGCAGGGGGAATATTGGCAGTACAGGGGAAGATCGCGGTACCGGTGGCCGAGCAGCTGGCCGAGTTGCAGCGCGGCGCCGCCGAGGTGCTCACGCTCCCCGACCTTGAGCACAAGCTCAAGCGCGGCACGCCGCTGCGCGATCAAGGCGGGCTTCGACCCGACCGCGCCCGACCTGCACCTCGGCCACACCGTGCTGATCAACAAGATGCGCCAGTTCCAGCAGTTCGGCCACGAGGTCATGTTCCTGATCGGCGACTTCACCGGCATGATCGGCGACCCGACCGGCCGCAACGCCACGCGCCCGCGTCTGACGCCCGATGAGATCAAGGCCAACGCGCGCACCTACGAGCAGCAGATCTACAAGATCCTCGATCCGGCGCGCGACGCGCATCGACTTCAACTCGCGCTGGTTCGGCCCGATGAACGCCGCCGGCCTGATCGAGATCGCCGCGCAGCCACACCGTCGCGCGCATGCTCGAGCGCGACGACTTCAGCAAGCGCTTCAAGGGCAACCAGCCGATCGCGCTGCACGAATTCCTGTATCCGCTGGTGCAGGGCTACGACTCGGTGGCGCTGCAGCGCCGACGTCGAGCTCGGCGGCACCGACCAGAAGTTCAACCTGCTGGTCGGCCGGCAGCTGCAGGAGCACTACGGCCAGGAGCCGCAGGTGGTGCTGACGATGCCGCTGCTCGAGGGACTCGACGGCGTCAACAAGATGTCGAAGTCGCTCGGCAACTACATCGGCATCACCGACGCGCCCGACGAGATGTTCGGCAAGCTGATGCGCATCTCCGACGAGCTCATGTGGCGCTACTTCGAGCTGCTGTCGTTCCGTCCGCTGGCCGAGATCGCGGCGCTCAAGGCCGCGGTCGCCGCCGGGCCGCAATCCGCGCGACGTGAAGTTCGAGCTGGCGCAGGAGATCGTCGCGCGCTTCCACGACGCGGCGCACGGCCGCGCGCGCGCAGGCAGAATTTCACCAGCCGCTTCGCCGACAAGACGCTGCCCACCGACCTGCCCGAGATCGCGCTCGAGTGCGCGACCGGCGAGGCCGGGATCAGCCTGGTGGCGGCCCTGGCCGGCGCCGGCGTGGGGCTCGCAGCCAGCCGCGGCGAGGCCCGGCGCAAGCTCGCTGAGGGGGCGGTCCGGATCGACGGCGAGAAGGCGAGCGACCCCCAACTGCGCGCTGGCGGCCGGCCGCGCGCTACACGCTGCAGCTCGGGCCGCGGCGCTTTGCCCGGGTCGCTGATGCAAAAACCGATCCTGAACAACAGGTCTGATCGTCACGGCACCGGCCGCAAATGTTGCAGGCCGTTGACAGCGTCTCGACCCGGCCCCTATAATGCGCGCCCTCGGCAGATGCCGCGTCGCGGGAATCTCGCGGCGCGGTGTAAGCGTGTGTCCTTATGTTGACGAGGAGAGCCGCAGGGCTATACTCCTCGGCCCTTTCTTCGGCCCTACGTGGCCGGAGTGCTGTTTAAAAATTTGGCAGGTAATTTGTGTGGGGACTCGCGTCGATCGTGTTCTTTTGAACGCATGATGACCGAGTGACCAAAAGTCCAGCGATGGGCCTTTGATTCACTCTTTTTGGTTGACAGCTCAAAGCTATCAAGTGAAGAGTTTGATCCTGGCTCAGATTGAACGCTGGCGGCGTGCCTAACACATGCAAGTCGAGCGGTAACAGGCGTAGCAATACGTGCTGACGAGCGGCGAACGGGTGAGTAATGCTTCGGAATCTGCCCAGTAGTGGGGAATAACCAGCCGAAAGGCTGGCTAATACCGCATACGTCCCTGTATGGGGAGAAAGCGGGGGATCGCAAGACCTCGCGCTATTGGATGAGCCGAAGTCGGATTAGCTAGTTGGTGAGGTAACGGCTCACCAAGGCGACAATCCGTAGCTGGTCTGAGAGGACGACCAGCCACACTGGGACTGAGACACGGCCCAGACTCCTACGGGAGGCAGCAGTGGGGAATATTGGACAATGGGGGCAACCCTGATCCAGCGACGCCGCGTGTGTGAAGAAGGCCTGCGGGTTGTAAAGCACTTTTAGTGGGGACAAAAAGCTCACGGGCTAATACCTTGTGGTCTTGATTTAACCCAAAGAAAAAGCACCGGCTAACTCTGTGCCAGCAGCCGCGGTAATACAGAGGGTGCGAGCGTTAATCGGAATTACTGGGCGTAAAGCGTGCGTAGACGGTTTTGTAAGTCGGGTGTGAAATCCCCGGGCTCAACCTGGGAATTGCATTCGAAACTGCATGGCTAGGGTACGGAAGAGGGAAGCGGAATTTCTGGTGTAGCGGTGAAATGCGTAGATATCGGAAGGAACATCAGTGGCGAAAGCGGCTTCCTGGTCCAGTACCGACGTTCAGGCACGAAAGCGTGGGGAGCAAACAGGATTAGATACCCTGGTAGTCCACGCCATAAACGATGAGAACTAGACGTTGGGAGGGTTAGCCTCCCAGTGTCGCAGCTAACGCGTTAAGTTCTCCGCCTGGGGAGTACGGCCGCAAGGTTGAAACTCAAAGGAATTGACGGGGACCCGCACAAGCGGTGGAGCATGTGGTTTAATTCGATGCAACGCGAAGAACCTTACCTGGTCTTGACATCCACGGAATTCTGCAGAGATGTGGGAGTGCCTTCGGGAACCGGGAGACAGGTGCTGCATGGCTGTCGTCAGCTCGTGTCGTGAGATGTTGGGTTAAGTCCCGCAACGAGCGCAACCCTTGTCCTTAGTTGCCATCATTAAGTTGGGAACTCTAAGGAGACCGCCGGTGACAAACCGGAGGAAGGTGGGGATGACGTCAAGTCATCATGGCCTTTATGACCAGGGCTACACACGTGCTACAATGGCAGGTACAGAGGGAAGCCAACCCGCGAGGGGGAGCCAATCCCAGAAAGCCTGTCGTAGTCCGGATCGGAGTCTGCAACTCGACTCCGTGAAGTCGGAATCGCTAGTAATCGCAGATCAGCATTGCTGCGGTGAATACGTTCCCGGGTCTTGTACACACCGCCCGTCACACCATGGGAGTTGATTGCACCAGAAGCAGGTAGCCTAACCGCAAGGAGGGCGCCTACCACGGTGTGGTCAATGACTGGGGTGAAGTCGTAACAAGGTAGCCGTACGGGAACGTGCGGCTGGATCACCTCCTTTAAGAGACCGCGTCAACGGACCATTGTTGGCGCGAGTTCCCAGCACAAGTTACCTGCCTGATAGCCTTTGATAGGTAGCGGCCTTAAAGCTCCCTGGAATGCGCCCGATTGATTGGATAGGCTGCAGCACGGTTGGGTCTGTAGCTCAGTTGGTTAGAGCGCACCCCTGATAAGGGTGAGGTCGGAGGTTCAACTCCTCCCAGACCCACCAACCACTGCCGGGGCCATAGCTCAGCTGGGAGAGCGCCTGCTTTGCAAGCAGGAGGTCGTCGGTTCGATCCCGATTGGCTCCACCAGCCCCCGAGCGCGCCCGCACCTGCCAGGCTACGAAAAGTTCGAGTATGCGCGGTTCATGAGGCCGCGCCGCTCTTTAAAAATTTGGAAGATTCTTTTGATAGACGCAATTTTCAAGCGAGATTGTTTGTTTTTAGAAATCTCTTGAGAATGTCGCGTTCGCATGAATGTGAGTAATCAGCTCCATATCCCCAAAACGCTTGGGGTTATATGGTCAAGTGAATAAGCGCACATGGTGGATGCCTAGGCGGTAGAAGGCGATGAAGGACGTGGTAGCCTGCGATAAGCGTCGGGGAGCTGGCAAACAAGCTTCGATCCGGCGATTTCCGAATGGGGAAACCCAGAGCTTCGGCTGTATTGCATGCTGAATACATAGGTATGCAAAGCGAACCCGGTGAATTGAAACATCTCAGTAACCGGAGGAATAGAAATCAACCGAGATTCCCTCAGTAGTGGCGAGCGAACGGGGAACAGCCCAGTTGTGGTAAATCAGACGAAGTCTAGTGGAACAGTCTGGAAAGTCTGGCCATAGAAGGTGATAGCCCCGTACACGAAAGACCAAGTTGGTGAGCAACGAAGAGTAGGGCGGGACACGTGCAATCCTGCCTGAACATGGGGGGACCATCCTCCAAGGCTAAATACTCTCTACCGACCGATAGTGAACCAGTACCGTGAGGGAAAGGCGAAAAGAACCCCGGTGAGGGGAGTGAAATAGAACCTGAAACCGTGTGCGTACAAGCAGTCGGAGCCCCGCAAGGGGTGACGGCGTACCTTTTGTATAATGGGTCAGCGAGTTATTTTCAGTGGCAAGGCTAACCGAATAGGGGAGCCGTAGGGAAACCGAGTCTTAATAGGGCGCCACAGTCGCTGGGAATAGACCCGAAGCCAGTCGATCTATCCATGGCCAGGATGAAGACCAGGTAACACTGGTTGGAGGTCCGAACGAACCACTGTTGCAATAGTGCGTCGATGAGCTGTGGATAGGAGTGAAAGGCTAATCAAGGCTGGCGATAGCTGGTTCTCCCCGAAAGCTATTTAGGTAGTGCCTCGGTTATTACTCGAGGGGGTAGAGCACTGTTTAGAGACAGGGGGCCATCTCGGCCTACCAACTCTATGCAAACTCCGAATACCTCGAAGTACAGACCGGGAGACACACGGCGGGTGCTAACGTCCGTCGTGAAGAGGGCAACAACCCAGACCATCAGCTAAGGTCCCAAAATTTCGGCTAAGTGGTAAACGATGTGGAAAGGCATAGACAGCCAGGAGGTTGGCTTAGAAGCAGCCATCCTTTAAAGAAAGCGTAATAGCTCACTGGTCAAGTCGGTCCGCGCGGAAGATTTAACGGGGCTCAAGCCGAGTACCGAAGCTATGGGTGTGCACGCAATGCACGCGGTAGGGGAGCGTTCTCTACGCCTGTGAAGGTGTGCTGCGAGGCATGCTGGAGGTATGAGAAGTGCGAATGCTGACATGAGTAACGTTAAAGCGGGTGAAAAACCCGCTCGCCGTAAACCCAAGGTTTCCTGAGCTACGTTAATCGGCTGAGGGTGAGTCGGTTCCTAAGGCGAGACCGAAAGGTGTAGTCGATGGAAAGCAGGTTAATATTCCTGCACCAGAACCACTGCGATGGGGTGACGGAGAAGGCTAGATCAGCGGCGGTTCCGCCGTTCAAGGTCGTAGGGGATCTGTTCCCGGCAAATCCGGAGCAGAGTTATCCCCGAGATCTGAGTACGAGGAGACTTCGGTCTCCGAAGTGATTGATGCCACGCTCCCGGGAAAAGCCTCTAAGCTTCAGGTGAATTCTGACCGTACCGTAAACCGACACTGGTGGGTGGGGAGATAATCTCCCAAGGCGCTTGAGAGAACTCTGGTTAAGGAACTCTGCAAATTGATACCGTAACTTCGGAAGAAGGTATGCCTCCATGGGTGAAGGGACTTGCTCCCCGAGCTCGCGGAGGTCGCAGGTAATTGGTGGCTGCGACTGTTTACCAAAAACACAGGACTCTGCTAACACGCAAGTGGATGTATAGGGTCTGACGCCTGCCCGGTGCCGGAAGGTTAATTGATGGGGTCAGCCGCAAGGCGAAGCTCCTGATCGAAGCCCCGGTAAACGGCGGCCGTAACTATAGGAAGGCAATTGGTAGAAGTTGAAGCTGCAGAGTTAGAGTGAGTAGGACTGATCGTTGTAGTTACGTAAATAAACTTGGCCATATGCTGGAAACCCCGAGCATCCTTCGGTACTCGCAGCGCAAGCTGCAGTGACAATCTGTAAGGTGCGGGCAATCAGCAGGAAAGACCGGCAATCGCCGGAATCCTCAGAGACTAGACGCCAGGCTCTCCGCTCGGAGAGATGAGATAGTCCGATCTGCATGGCGACATGCAGGAGTGATGCGCAATGCAAAACTCCACAAACACGCGAGATCTGCGTGTTGGTGTAACAACTAGAACGGTCCTAAGGTAGCGAAATTCCTTGTCGGGTAAGTAACATTGCCCGGGGCGGTGGCAACACCGTTCCATCTAACCGGCTCAAATCGGTGGAACCCACACGACAGTACATGCAGGTCTGTCGCGGGCCATACCGAGGGTAAGGTTCAAGGCAACTTGAATCCCCGTAACGACTCAGGGGTTGAGATCCCTGGATGGCCGCAAGGCCATAACACGCCGGCCCTGATACTTGTCGATGGACATGAATTCCTACATTTCGGGTTTCATAGAAGGCGAAGGTTGCTTCTGCGTATCGTTTCAACCGAGTAAGCGACATCGCTTCGGTTGGGAAGTCAGGCCGAGTTTCTCGGTCAGCCAAAACGCAGAGAGAGCTGAGCTGCTCTTTGAGATTCAGCGAAGATGGGGATGCGGGTTCATCAGACCGGATCGATCAGACAAGACGCTCAAGTTTGAGGTGCGGAAGAGTGAAGATCTGGCGACCAAAGTGTTGCCACATTTTCAGCGCCATCCGCTGTTTTCGTCCAAGCGAGCTGATCTCAAAGACTTCGTTGAAGTTTGCGAGTTGGTGAGCCAGGGCAAACACCTCGAGCGTGAGGGTCTTGCACAGATTGTCCGGCTAGCGATGGAGATGAATCCATCGGGCAAGCGAAGATACAACGGCAGCGAGATACTCAGCTCGCTGCGATCAGGTGAACGTATAGTCTATGCCACGGGAAACCGTGGAAGCCCATGAAGTTCCGACCTGCACGAATGGCGTAACGCTGGCCACACTGTCTCGACCAGAGACTCAGTGAAGTTGAAATCGCTGTGAAGATGCGGCGTAGCTGCGGAAAGACGGAAAGACCCCGTGAACCTTTACTATAGCTTTACACTGAACTTTGACCTTGTTTGTGTAGGATAGGTGGGACCCTGTGAAGCGGAGGCGCTAGCTTTCGTGGAGGGAACGTTGAAATACCACCCTGATAAGTTCGGAGTTCTAACCTTGGCCCGTAATCCGGGTCGGGAACACTGTATGGTGGGTAGTTTGACTGGGGCGGTCTCCTCCCAAAGAGTAACGGAGGAGTGCAAAGGTACGCTCAGCGCGGTCGGTCATCGCGCACAGAGTGCAATGGCATAAGCGTGCTTAACTGCGAGACGTACATGTCGAGCAGGTGCGAAAGCAGGTCATAGTGATCCGGTGGTTCTGTATGGAAGGGCCATCGCTCAACGGATAAAAGGTACTCCGGGGATAACAGGCTTATTCCTCCCAAGAGTCCACATCGACGGAGGAGTTTGGCACCTCGATGTCGGCTCATCACATCCTGGGGCTGTAGCAGGTCCCAAGGGTTCGGCTGTTCGCCGATTAAAGTGGTACGCGAGCTGGGTTCAAAACGTAAACGAAACTGCGTTGCCAGGGAGTAATCTCTGGAAAAATTTTACTGGCTCATATCGGTGGAACCCTCCTGACGTTCAAACTGCGTCAGAGGGCAATACCGAGGGAAGGCGGGTAAACATGGATGCAACGGTACTTGCGATCTGACGATCGTTGCGTCGCCGACCACACATTTGTGCGGTCACATGGCTATCTTGCCCCTGTAGAGACTGATCCATTAAGGAGAGAGTCGCCGGGAATGTCGGCGGCTAACACGCCAGTCGCCTCTGCCGCAAGCAGAGGATGAAGGTATAGTCCATGCCACCCGAAATGGTGGATTTACATGCGTGAGACAGTTTGGTCCCTATCTTCCGTAGCCGTTGGAGATTTGAGGGTGAGCTGTCCTTAGTACGAGAGGACCGGGATGGACGCACCTCTGGTGTTCCGGTTGTCACGACAGTGGCACTGCCGGGTAGCTATGTGCGGACGGGATAACCGCTGAAAGCATCTAAGCGGGAAGCCCCCCCCAAGACTAGATCTCCCTGGGAGCTCGACTCCCCTGAAGGGCCCACGAAGACTACGTGGTTGATAGGCCGGGTGTGTAAGGTCAGTAATGACTTCAGCTAACCGGTACTAATTGCCCGTGAGACTTGACCATATAACCTCAAGCGGTTTGGCACCGCGCCGCAAGGCGTGCGCCAGGAGCGCGAGGTGGATTGATGCGTGATGGAGCGATTCATCACATTTGTCGGACGCGACACGCGTCGACCCAAAGGAATCTTCCGGTTTCGCCTGGCGGTTATAGCGAGCAGGAACCACCCGATCCCATTTCGAACTCGGAAGTGAAAATGCTCTGCGCCGATGGTCGTGTGGCAGTTGCCATGCCAGAGTAGGTCACTGCCAGGCTCCTCATGTGACGAGGCCCCGACGCCGCAAGGCGCCGGGGCCTTCGTTTTTGGGTATCCCCTGCGGCTACTGCTTGATGTAGTTGAAGGCGCCGTCGGTTCCGTGCAGCGCGTCCTTCCACACTACCCGGATGGTCTTGCCGTCGGCGGATGCCGTCAGGCGCGCGGTGCCGATCACCTTGCCATCACGCTTGTCGGTCTCATCGAGGGTCCGGTCGTCGACCTTCTTCATCGCGATACTGGTCTGGCCGGGATCGCCCATGAAGGGTGAGTCGGTGCCATCCAGCGGAGCCGAATACGACTGACCTGTCGGTGTGGACATCCTGAGCGTATTGCCGCTCAGCGCCCAGGTCGTAAGCAAGCCATTGTCGGAGACAGCATCGATCTTGGCGGTGCGCCAGCTGCCGGACACGGCATGCGAGCCCGCCGGGCCGCTGGCGACGCGGGTGTCCTCGCCCCTGAACTTGACGGGATCGCCGCTGCTGTTGCTGCTGTCGGTCACGTCAAAGGTCGCGGACTTGCCATCGGCCGAGACCTTGTAGGTGACGGTCGTCACGGTCTTGCCCGCTTTCTTGCGGGTCTCCTGGATGGTGTTGGCGTCCACCACCTTGACGGCCACGGAATCGTAGTACGGATGGCCCGTTACCGCGTGATCCTGGCCGTCGGCCGGCACGCTAAAGGCTGGTGCGCAGGTCTTGCACTGATAAACACCACCCGTGAGAAGGTACTCGTCCGGTTTCTTGGGCAGTTGGATGTTGTTGCTCGCGTCCGCCTTCCAGGTGCCGACGAAGGCACTCTGTGCCAGACCCAGGGCCGGCATCAGCAACGACGCAGACAGTAGCAATGACAACGATCTTTGCATGGCAGCTCTCCCTATTGGTTATTCGAGTTAGTTGGGAAATGAGCGATAGGAACCAGACCGCGAATCTACTCGCCGTCGGCGGGGGCGGCAACAAGGGGAGCGCTGCAGGGCTAAGCAAATCCATGCTTTTCCGCGCAGCTGTTCGTGAGGGACATGACTGTTGTCCACCCGGAATTTCCGGCTGCACCAGCGCCTCATTCATTCGGCGCTTGACTTCCATCTCTGGTGCGCGTAAAACGCGCGCCCGATGTTTACAGCAATCAGAAATTCACTCGACGCGCGTGCCGCGGCTGGTTGCCATAGCCCGTCGTGGTCGTTGATGTTGCGCGGGCAGTCGCTGCCGCGAGTCAACGCGATCGGGTCCTGATTGGCCTTGCCTCCGGCGCAAGGCCGGAGGCAGACAGGTCACGAGAGCAAACGCCCCGCTCTCGGACCGCCCGAAGCCCCCGTCCAGAGTCCGGCGCGCGCCACGCTTGGCGTGGATCCGTGTTTTGGCGCATTCGGCCGGGAGAGACACATGCTGGGCTTCAAGCGGGTGGCGATCGCCCAACACGAACGCGGCCTGCTGTTCCGCAACCAGAACCTTGAGACCGTTCTCGGGCCGGGCATATACCTGATCTTCAGTCCGCTGAAGCGGATCGAGGTCCAGGTCTACGACCCTTCGGTCGCGGAGTTCGAGCACGCGCGCGTCGACCTCCTCGTGAAAGAGGCGCGCGCCACGATCGAGAAGCACTTTGCGATCGTCGAGCTCGGGGAGCGGGAAGTCGGCGTGGTCTACAAGGACGGCCGCGCAGCGCGACTCCTGGCCCCGGGAACGCGACAGCTGTACTGGCGCGGGCCGGTCGAAATCCGGGTCGAGATAATCGACTGCGCGGGTTCCGGCAGCGTGCACTGACGAGTCCTCGAGGAAGTGATGCGGATCCAAGTGCCGCGGGGCCTGATCTCGCATCACATTAGCTGCCCGGCGGGCGCAAGCCCGCCGGGCCCTTTCGAGGATCAGGCCACCTTGCGGCGCGCGTAGTACTCCGCGACCTTGGGATGGCCGGCCACGCGCTCGTAATGCCGTGCCAGCGCCGGCGCCACGCGATCCACGAGGTCCTTCGGGATATGATCGAGCGCGCCCGAGCGCAGCCACCGCACCAGCATGGCTGCCTTGAGGTCAGCCACCGTAAGCCGCCGGTCGGCGAAGTACTCGCCGCCCGCCGCCTGCAGCCGCGACTGCAGCTGCTCGAGGTAGCGCTTGATGTGCCCGGCGGCGAGCTGCTCGCGGGCCTGCTTCTTGGCATCCGCCGGCAGGTCGATGGTGCTGCCGATGCGCGTGCCGACGTCCTCGGTCGCGTCCATGACTTCATCGCACAGCAGGGCCTGCACGTCGTCCTGCGGATACAGCCCCGCGAGCTTGCCGACGTAGCGATTGATGCTGTTCGACTGTGAGACCACCCTGCCGTCGACCTCGAGCGTCGGCAGCGCGAGGAACGGCGTGCGCTCGCGAATGCCCGGCCAGTCCTTCGGATTGATGCGGTGATCCTCGAACGGGACGCCGCCGATATGCAGAGCAAGGCGCGCGGGCTCGCCGCGGCCGCCGTCGAAATCGAAATAGCTCAACTTCAGCTTTGCCATCTCCAGCTCCTCGTGTTTCGTGGGGCAACTTTCAAAGTGCAAGCGAGTATAGCCCGTAACTTGCATTTTGCAAGTGCCAGGGCTAGCCTGCTGTCATGAAACTGACATCCGGGTCGCGCAGGTCCGACTGCCCGATCGCCTTTGCGCTCGATTTCGTCGGCGACAGGTGGACGCTGGTGGTGCTGCGTGACCTGATCATGTTGCGCAAGCGTCGGTTCCGCGAGCTGCAGGAGGGCACCGAGGGCATCGCCACCAACATCCTCGCGAGCCGGCTCAAGCGCCTGGAGGCCGCGGGCATGATCAAGCGGCAGCGCGACCCGGAGCAGGCGCGGCGCGCGCTCTACACGCCCACCGCGAAGGCGCTCGACCTGCTGCCGGTGCTGGTGGAGCTCGTGCGCTGGGGCACGAAGTACTACCCGAAGTCGGCGGTGCCGCCGCGGCTGCTGCGCCGCCTGAACGAGGACCGGGACGGGTTCATCGCCGAGCTGCGGGCGGCGCACGGCCACTAAGGCCCTGCGACGGGTCGCCCACGGGCGCCGTCCAGGAATAAACATCGGTCCGGTTGTCGAGCCGGAGTTCGTTGGGAAGCGCCGCGACTGCGACGAAGCGCGAGCCCACAGCCGCCAGACCCTGGTACTCGCCGAGGAAGAAGCCGCCGTTGAAGGGAGCCGTGCGCAGGTCGAACGCGCGCGCCGCCAGTGGCTGCGGTGGCAGCCAGGTCCGGCCCTGGTCTTTCGACAGCGCGATCCAGTACTGCGTCATGAGCGCGCGCGACGACGACGCGCCCGCGGCGAAGCCGTAGTACGTAATGGCCACCTCGCCGCGATCGTTGACGGCGATGCCCGGAACGAAAGCCGCGGCCTCCCAGCCTGGCGTGACCGCCACCGCCTCGCTCCAGTTGCGGCCGCCGTCGGTCGACCGTGCGAGCACGATCTGCTGCATGCGGCCATCGGTGAACCGGGAGTCGGCCCAGGCGGTGTAGACCGCGTTCGTGCCGGCCCGGGGATCTGCCGCGATGTGGGTGAAGCTGTCGCCGGCGCGGATCATCTGGCCGGTGCCCGGATCTACCACGCTGGTCACGGCGGAAGTTGCGACCGTCGCGGGCTCCGACCAGCTCGAGCCGCCGTCGGTCGAGCGGATCATGGCGATACGGTCGTGGCGCGGATGATGGGAACCGGTCTCCAGGCCGAGCTCGTTGAACACGTTGAGGAGCTCGCCGCCCGGCGTGACCACGATCTGGTTGGCGGAGGTCTGCATGCCAAGCGGCGTCTCGTAGATTGCGCGCGGCGCGCTCCAGTGCTTGCCGCCGTCAACGGTGCGGCTGAAATACACGGCACCCCGTGCCTCGGCCGCCGGGGCGGTTCGATGTCGGTCCCAGACCAGGTAAGCGGTATGCGAGCGGGTGGGATCAGCCGTGACCGCCGGGCGCTCATCGCTCAGGGATGCGACGTTCTCGCGGATCACGGCGACCGGGCGCTCCCAGCTGCGGCCGCCCGTGGTGGACACGGCCACGAATTCCGCCGTGCCCGGGTTCGACTTGTTGAAGCCCAGGGCCGCGAAGTAGGCGGTGCCGTCGGGCCCGAAGTCGACCCACGGATCGCTCGCCAACTCGAAATCTCCGCCGTTCGACTCGTTGCCACCAGCGCAGCGCGAGAACGTCGGCTGGGACTGAAGCCCCGGGCGCTGCCAGCTTCGTCCGCCGTCGAAGGAAACCGCGGCGAGCACGCCGTTGGCGCCGTCGTCCGGGTAACGATCCTGCTGGTAGACCGCGATCAGGTTGTCCAGGTTGCCGGGGTTGACGGCGACGTAGGGTTCGACTTCGGCATTGACGTACGCGGCACTGACGGGAAAGGCTGGCCCGTTGCAGTCGGCGGGGAACGGCGACGCGCCGGAGACCCGGGCGAGGCTTGTCGGCTCGCCCGCGGATGTGGTCGCAAGCGTCGCCGCGAGAGTGCAGGCCGCAGCGGCCGCGACGCTAATCATCCTTGGCTGCCGTAGAGTCATGGGGGTCGAGGTAGCGTACGACACTCGCGGTAGCGGGTCGATGGGTCCAGGGTCGCCGCTACAAGGCCAGCGTTGCTCCGAGGAAGGGGCCGTCGAAGTCGATGGAGTCGAACCCCGAGCCCGGTGCATTGTGGTAGGTCACGTGACGCCAGCCGCCGAGCAGGTCGATGCCGTGGCTGCCGTGAACGCCTGCAAGCCCCTGCCACCGCAGACTGGAATCCGTGGCGCCCACGTCGACATAGACGAAGGCCGGCTGCTTCTTTCCGGGAGTCAGCCACAACCTGGCGCCGACGAGCGCGTCCGTGTTCCGCAGCAGTATCTCGTGGTCGCTCTCGCGCTCGCGGATCCCTGGGAGGCGCAGGTCCAGGCTGGAGACGTGCGAGTGGGACTGATCGGGCAGCGCAGCGGTCGCTTCGGCCGCCGCTGCATTGAGGCTCCCACCCAGCAGCGCAACCACGAACAACAAAGTCACCCTCTGATCCATGAAGCGCAGTGTCAGTGCGCGCGGCTCGAGCAGCAAACGCAATGCCTGATGGGTACATCAGCAAAACTGAACGTGGTGAGGCAGCGAGGCAGCGAGGTGGCGAGGTGGCGATGCGGCGGCGCGAGGCGATGCCGGGAAATGTGCAAAAATAGCCCGTCCATGACCATGCCATCCAGGGAACAGTTCGTCGCCACATCGGCCCCGGGACTGCCACTGCGCCGAACTGGAGATCGACGGTTATGAAAAATGCCCACTGATCGGCGCGCCTTCCTCGGTGCCCTGGCAGCGCTGGGCGCGAGCGCGCGCGCGGCGAGCGAATCCGCGGCCCAGCCCGCGGCCACGCCGGCAACACATCCGGCGGCCCATTCGGCGAGCCCCGCCGTATCAGGAGACCCGCACGCGCCGGACACGGGGTTCCGCTTCCTGCGCGAACCCGAGATCGAGTTCCTCGATGCCGCGCTCGAGCAGCTGATTCCGAGCGATAACCTGGGACCCGGCGCCCGCGAGGCCGGCGTCACGCGCTACATCGACGGGCAACTCGCTGGCGCCTGGGGCGCCGGCGCCGACCAGTATCGCCAGGGTCCCTGGGGCGAATCGTCCGCCCAGTTCGGCAACCAGTCTCCGCTCAACCCGCAGCAGGTCTACCGCCTGGGGCTGAAGGCCATCGATGATTGGTGCGTGCAGCACCAGGGCGCGCGCTTCGCCGCCTTGTCCACTGCAGCGCAGGTTCAGGTGCTGCAGTCGATGCAGCGCGGCGCGCTCGATTGCCGCATGCCGCCCGATCCGCAGTCTTTCTTCGCGCTGCTGTGGCGCAATACGATCGAGGGGTTCTTCAGCGACCCGATCTACGGTGGCAATGCCGACAAGGCCGGCTGGAAGCTGATCGGATTTCCTGGTGTCGCGGCCGCCTACGGCGAGGAACTGCGGCGACACAACGTGCCCTATCGTGTGCCGCCGGTGTCGATCGCCGACCTGCAGCGTCACCTCGTCGAGGTCGACGCGCACGGCCATCCGCGGCGCGGCGCATGAGCGCCACGCTGCTCAAGCCGGTCGACGTCGTCACGGTCGGTGTCGGCCTCACCGGCAGCATCCTCGGCATTGAACTCGTCGAGGCCGGGCTGCGAGTCGTCGGGCTGGAGCGCGGGCCCTTTCGCGACGTGCACCCGGATTTCGACCTGCCTGGTATCCACGACGAGCTGCGCTATGCCGTGCGCCACGAGCTTGCGCAGGATGTCTCGCGCGAGACGCTCAGCTTCCGCAATCGCATCGACCAGACTGCGCTGCCCATGCGGCAGCTCGGCTCGTTCCTGCCCGGGGAAGGCCTCGGTGGCGCCGCGGCGCACTGGAACGGCCAGTGCTGGCGCTTCCTGCCGTGGGATTTCGAGACCCGCTCGCGCACCGAAGCGCGCTATGGCAAGGGCGTGTTCGACGAGGAGTGCACGAGCGCCGACTGGGGCTTGGGCTACGACGAGCTCGAACCTTTCTACGACCGCTTCGAGAAAGTGTTCGGCATCTCGGGCGCCGCCGGTAACCTGCGCGGCGCGATCCAGCCGGGCGGCAATCCCTTCGAGGGCCCGCGACAATCGCACTACCCGAATCCCCCGACGCCGGAGTCGCATGCCGGCAGCCTGTTCTCGGCGGCGGCGCGAGCGCGCGGATTCAAGCCGTTCCCGGGGCCTTCGGCCAACATGACCCAGCCCTACACCAATCCCTACGGACTGACCCTGTCGCCCTGTGTCTACTGCGGCTACTGCGAACGCTTCGGCTGCGAGATGAACGCCAAGGCCAGTCCGCAAAGCGCGCTGCTGCCCAAGCTGCTTGCGAATCCGAACTACGAGCTGCGGACCGGCGCCAACGTGACCGGCCTCAAGCTCGACCCGGGCCGGCGTCGCATCGTGGCAGTCCGCTACGTCGATGCCTCGGGCCGGGAATTCGAGCAGCCCGCGGAACTCGTGCTTTTGACCTCGTACGTCTTCAACAACGTCAAGCACCTGCTGCTGGCCGGCATTGGCGCGCCCTACGACCCGAAGTCGAACACCGGCAGCATCGGGCGCAATTATGCCTACCAATGCAGCAGTTCGGTGACAGCATTCTTCGACGACAAGGTGTTCAATCGGTTCATCGGCGCCGGCTCGTTGGGACGCTGCGTCGACGAGTTCAATGGCGACAACTTCGACCACGCCGGGCTCGGATTCATCGGCGGGGGCTACCTGTGCTGTGACTCGATGGGCGCCCGGCCGATACAGGGCATCGAGCTGCCCGACGGCACGGCACCATGGGGATCCGAATGGAAGCGGGCCGTCGCGCATTACTACGATCGCTCACTCGGCATTCGCGGCCACGGCGGCGTGCAGAGCTACCGTGGCAACTACCTCGACCTCGATCCCACCTATCGCGATGCCTTTGGGTTGCCGCTGCTGCGCATGACTTTTGATTACCGCGACAATGAACGGCGGATGGCAACGTACCTGGCGCGGCAGTGCGAAGCCATCCTGCACGAGATGAAGCCCAGCCACGTCAACGCCGCGCAGATTCCGGGCACCTACAGCATTGTGCCCTATCAATCGACGCACAACACCGGCGGCGCGATCATGGGCACCGACCCGGCACGCAGTGCCGTCAATCGCTACCTGCAGAGCTGGCAGGTGCCGAACCTGTTCGTCATCGGCGCGAGCGCGTTTCCGCAGAACGCGGGCTACAACCCGACCGGAACCGTCGGCGCGCTCGCGTACTGGACGGCAAACGCCATCAAGGATCGCTACCTCAGGCAGCCCGGCGCGCTGGCGTAGCGAGTCAGCGCCGTAGCGCGTCGGCTCAGACCAGGCGCAGGTCGCGCGGCTCGGCGCCCGGCAGCACGCGGCCAAGTTGCGCGCTCGAAAGCCCCCACAGCCGCGCGAACAATCCGGCCAGCAACTCGCGGTAGCCGTTCAGCACCGGGAAGTCGCGCTGTTGGAACAACTTCGCGTAGCTGACCTCGACCTGCTCGCCGACGATCCTGCCGCCACTGATGTCCCCGCCCAGGATCCAGTACACGGTGCCATGGCCGTGGTCGGTTCCCTGGTTGCCGTTCTCGCGGAAGGTGCGGCCGAACTCGCTGATGACGACGACCACGGTATCCTTCCACGCAGCGCCCATCGTGCTCGCGAAGCGGCTCAGGCCGGAGCCGAGGTTCGCCAGGTTGTTCGCCAGCGCGCGGTTCTCGCCGACGTGCGTGTCCCAGCCGCCGACGTCGACGAAGCCGAGGCCGTAGCTGTCGCGCATGAGCTTGCCCATGCGCTCGGCCTCGAGCTCGAAACCCCGGGTCGTAGCCGCGCCGCGATTGGCCGCCTGCATCTCGTCGGCCATCGCCTGCGCCGCGGTCTGGCGCAGCTCCAGTCCCTCGGCGACGGCCGTCTCGAGCGAGGTACCCTGGTACATGCCCGACAGGAGCGCTGACTGGCGCTCATCGAACACCGGCTTGCCGACGCTCCTCAATGACAGGTTCGGGATGTTGCCCGAGCCCTGGAACACGAGCGGCAGGCCATCGGTGAAGGCGATTGGTGAGGTGCCATTGAGCTCGGCGGCGAGCCGCGCGAGGAACCCCGAACGCAGATCGCGCGCGCCGCCGAGGGACTGCCCGAGTTCGATGCTGTCCTGCGTCTCGAAGTGGCTGCGCGACAGGTCGTCGGTACCGGCGAAGGGCACGAAGGCCGCCTGTTGCTGCTGGTACAGCGTGCCCATCGTGGCGCGCAGTGCCGGCGCAAGCGCCCACTGCGAATCGAGCGCCAACGCTCCGGTCGACTGCGCCGGATCCGGCCGCGGGATCGCGATGCGCGGCCGCGCCGCGTAGTAGTCGGCGCTCGCGTAGGGCACGAGCACGTTGGCGCAGTCGTAGCCGCCGCGCAGGAACACCAGCAGGAAACGCGGCGCGCCCGCAGGCGCGGCGAACAGCCGGCCGCTGAGTCCGGCTGACGTGGCCAGAAGCAGTTGCAGCATGTGGCGGCGATGCATGGCGGCACCTCAGTGAAAGTTGAAGTCTGGCGAGGACAGCAACAGCGTGTTCCACTCCTGCTGCGAACTCGCGGAGTCCAGCGCCTTCAGCGTTGCAGCCGACAGCAGTGGCGCCATCGCCTGGTAGTAGACCGGGCGCGCATAGGTGGGGAATCCGCCCTGTGCGGGAGAGGTTCCGTCCTCCGGCTCGAACAATCCGGCGTGGCCTGAGCCGATGGTGCGCGCGATCTCGAAGCGGCGCTCGAGCTGGCCGCTGCTCGCCCATGCCGGCTCGTCATCCGCGTAGCCATCGGGCGCCAGGTGACCATAGAGCGGCTCGTTGAGCGCCCCCAGCCAGTTGACGACCGGGTGCAGGTTGACGAGCACGCGACCGTCGTAGCCAAGCCGCAGCGCCGACAGCACGAACTGCTCCGGGTCCTTGAACTTGTGGCCCAGGCTGGCCTCCATTTCCGATGCAAGCAATATGGCCTTGAGCGTCCGCGCGATGTCGCCATGCGAATCGTGGAATGCCCGCGCGGCACGCGCCACGACCGCAGGGTCGGGCTCGTCCGCAAGGAAGTGCACGGCCAGCTTGTGCGCGATGAACTGCGCGCAGGCCGGGCTCTCCACCAGCAGGTTCACGACCTGTTCGAGCTCGCCCAGCCCGCTGCCGCGGATCGTGTGACCGAGCAGCACCTTGTTGCCGAAATCGTGGCGCGCCGGATTGAATTCCATGCCGCCGCTCCGCTCCAGCAATGCCCGCCGCTCCGGCCGCAGCCTCGGGTCTGGGTTGCCGACGTCGAGCCCGAGGCCCGTCAGCACGCGCGCCAGCTGCTGCACGTCCTGCTGGCTGTAGCCACCATTCACTCCGAGCGTATGGAGTTCCAGCATCTCACGCGCCAGGTTTTCATTGACGTGGCCGACTGCGTTCTGTGCGTTGTCGAGGTACTGCAGCATCGCCGGATGCGTCTCGACTGCGAGCAGCAAATCGCGGAACGAGCCAAGCGCGTGCGGCCGGATGGCCTTGTCCGTGTAATCGGCCAGCATCCAGCGCAGCTCGCCCTTGTGCATGAACACGCTGAAGTGGTTCAGCCAGAACGAAACCATGACCTCGCGCAACTGGGCACGCGAATAGAGCGCGAAGTAGAGCCGCTCGCGCTGCGCCGCGTAGGCCGCGGCGTTGGCGCGCTCGCTCTCGGCCCTGCGGGCGGCCTGCCGCCCGGGCTCGTCGGCTATCGCGCCGATGCGCTGGCTCTCGGCACGCAAATCGGCGAGGCGCGTGGCCAGCGGCGTGAGATCGCCGCCACCGAGCCCGGTCGCGACCGCATCCGGTAGCTCCGGACCCTTGAGGCCCAGCTGCCATTCCAGGTAGCGCTCGCGCCCGCGTGCCTGCAGCGCATCAACGCTGGCGGTGTCGATCCCGAAGCTGACGCGCTGCAGCCAGCGTACGTCGGTCGGCTGGAGCGCGGGACTGGGACCGGCCGTGGGCGCGCTCGCACAGGCGGCGAGCAGTGCGACCAGGCCGGCCGGCACCGTGTACCGCAGTCGACGCATGACGCGAGTATAGGAGCCGGGTAAGGCCAGCCCGTGAAGTTCGCGTTATCGTTTTCCCGATGCAGCCGGCACAGTGGTCGGGCAAAGCGCGGCCGGACAGAGTGGGGGAGCGTTGCAGGTCTTGTCGGCGGAGTTATACCTGTACATGTATACAGCCCATCACCGATATCCCCAACGGGGCCAAGGAGATGAGTGGTAGAAGTAGCCCAAGTTATCAACCAGAGTGCTAAGTTAACCACCATGTCCCGCACTTCTAAATCAAGT
This sequence comes from uncultured Gammaproteobacteria bacterium, assembly GCA_963778855.1. GTDB lineage: Bacteria > Pseudomonadota > Gammaproteobacteria > Steroidobacterales > Steroidobacteraceae > FEN-1191. The sequence continues at coordinate 314,939 of CAVZWC010000004.1, forward strand.
TAGGCAGCGCGAGGGGCAGGTGCCTGGTGAAAGTCCGTGAGGTCATCAAGCTCATCGAAGCCGACGGATGGCGACACGTGCGCACGAAGGGCAGCCACCGCCAGTTTCGTCACTCTGTGAAACCCGGCACGGTTACGATCGCTGGTAAATTGAGCATCGACGTGCCAAAGGGGACGCTCAATAGTATCCTCAAGCAGTCTGGGCTAAAGGCTAACTAGGGCGGAGTTATGGAATATCTCGTGGTTGTTGAAAAGGGCAAGTCCAGCTACGGAGCTTATGTGCCCGATCTGCCCGGTTGCGTTGCGGTGGGGGAGACGCGGCGCGAGGTCATGAAGCTCATTCGTGAGGGTGTCGCGCTACACATTGAATCACTGCGCGAGGCTGGGGAGCCGATTCCGCCCCCCTCATCCAAGAGTGAAGTGGTCAAAGTCCGCGCTGCCTAACAACGCGTTCGAGCGGCCTGGGTCCCAGTTCGCGCGGGCGCGCGTCCGGCGCGCCCGCCATCTTGCGTCGTCCGCGCGCTTGAAGCGCTTGCGGCCGGCCGCTCAACGCGAGCATTAGACCGCATGCTTACGACGCTCACGCTCTGGCTAATCCCGATGGTGACCGCGATCGCTTCGAAGCGTGGCGCGCCCACCCACATTTGGCGGAATTCGGGCATCGCGCTAGGTCTTGTGGTAGCACCAGCGTCTTTAGGTTTATACGAGCTTTACTTCGTCGGCCCTCTCTTAGCTCCATTGAGCATGCTGGGGTTCCTCATGGCATTGATTCACGGCACGCCTGGCTACAAGCTCTCCATTGCGCTTGGCGTGATTCAACCCAGTACGATCGTCACTGGTTTGGCATACGTCCCGGTGGAGCTCCTGAATGCAGTTGTTTGGTCACTCGTCTACGGCACACTGGGGGCGCTCACGGATGGTCGGCGTGCGCGGCGGCGCATCGGCACACACCATGCGATCTAACGACGCGTTCGAGCGGCCTGGTTCGCCGTCCGCACGCGCCGAGCCGCGGCGGCCGGCCGCTTAACGCGGGCGTTAGATGGCAGGAGCTAGCTATGCAACCGGAGGACATCCTCGCTAGTCTCGCCGAAACAGCAGCAGTATTCGCGGGATTCAGCGGTATCGTTGTAGCACTGGGCGCTCGCTCGGTTACTGAATTGTCTCCTCTCACTCGATACCGTTTTGCCAATCTGCTTGTCATTTCAGTCTCCACCTCTCTACTTGCGTTTGCTCCTCTCGTGCTCGGCGCGTTCTCCTTGGCTTCATCATTGATGTGGGCGTGGTCTAGTGCCACGTTGGCCCTATTCGCTCTGCTTTTCTTGATCGCCCGCAGTACCGCGGCCCGCCGTATCAAAGCCGCGCAAAGGATTTTGGGTCGGATATGGATGGCGGCGCTCATGATTTGCGTCCTAGCTGGCATTGTCGCCACGCAATGCCTAAATATCATTGGCTGGCCGCTAAACCGAAGTGCGGCCATGTACGTGGCGGGACTCTTTGCGCTGCTCATCTTATCAGGGCTTCAATTTATACTTCTCGCTCTGGACTCAGCACCTGCTGAAGAATGAGAAAGTGCCGTCTAACAATCGGTTGCAGCGGACGGTGATGGATACAATGCCGGGGCACGAAGGTCGGCGCGCCGCCGCTGAACCGGGACGTTAGGCGACCAGATGTCAGCTGCGCATCAATCCGAGGTCAACTGGCTCCTAGGGCTACGCGCCGTGGACCGCGCTCGTTTCCTTTCGTTGGTCTCTCATGCGCTAACGGTGGCGGCTAGAGCAGTCGTACATCGTGCATGCCCAGAAGCTCCAGAGCGGCGAATCGAGATGCTACGTGAGTTCAACAACATTCAGCACCAAGTGGTCGGCTACATTTCGTACGCTCTCGGACCCGATGAGGACGTGAGGTTCTTGCCGATGGTTGTAAAGTGTCTGCTGGAACCACATGATGAGTACGTCCGGGATTCAGCCACTTATGCTTGGTCCAGCAGTCGCATCCTGTTTGCGCCGGTCGCCTAACTACGCGTTCGAGCGGCCTGATGCGCCGTCCGCACGCGCCAAGCCGCGGCGGCTGGCCACTCAACGCGAGCGTTAGAGCGTGCCGGAAATCATGGTGGTACCGTCATGAAACTTTCGACGTTCAAGGTAGCCAGCGCTTGGGTTCCTCAAGCTATGTCAGCCGTCGCACTTGCATCGGTCGCAGGGCACGTACTCGTTGCAGGCACCGCTCGAGAACCCGACGAGAGTACTGCGGCACACCTTTGGCAGGTGCTGATGGCGGGTCAATTGCCGGTCATAGCCTGGTTTGCGCTTCGGTGGTTCCCGAAGGGTCCGCGCCAGGCGTTAGGTGTGCTGGCGGTGCAGCTCGCTGCAGTTGTAGCGGCAGCAGCTCCGGTTATGTGGTTGGGGTTATAGGGTGTGCCCTAACTACGCGTTCGAGCGGCCTGGGTCATCCGCAGCGCGGGCGCGCGCCCGGTGCGCCCGCCAGTTTGCGCCGGCCGCGCGCTTGAAGCGCTTGCGGCCGGCCGCTTAACGCGAGCGTGTGGCCGCGCCTCGGGGTTGCCAATGTCCCATTTTGTCCGGAGGTATCACGATGTCGAAGGTCATTAGGTACGCTGCCGCTATAGCCGTAGGATTGCTGGTCTGGGCTGTGGTGGCCACGTTGTGCAACTTCGTTCTTCGGGCCACCATCCCCGGCTATCGCGCCGAGGAGATCGCGATCTCCTTTTCTCTCATCTCGCAAATAGGTCGCCTCGCACTAGGGGTGGTGTCCACAGCCGCGGCCGCTGCGGCAACAACGGCAATAGGTCGCGGAGGTGTTGGTGCGCCTTTTGCACTGGGCTTCGTTCTGCTGGCTCTGTTCGTGCCCGTGCATGCCTCGCTTTGGCCGAGGTTTCCTGTGTGGTACCACCTGTTCTTTCTTGCCTCGCTACCTCTCGTGGCGTATGTTTCCGGAAAAGTAATCGTGTCCAGGCGCAGCGCGGCCTAACTACCGCATCGAGCGCTTGCGTGAACCATAAAGTGCCAAGGTCGAGCATGGGTGCCCGCGGCGCTCATGCGGGGCGTTAGATCGCATGGGCGCTGTCGAAGTAAGCCTCAGCGGTGGCCGATCTACCCTTGGCGTCGTAAGAGTCGGCAGCACCGTTCTCCGCCCTACCTGCGCTCGATCGCCATTTGTTCACGTGCTCCTGCGCCATCTTGAGGCGAAGAGATTTGACGGAGCGCCTCGGTTTTTGGGTATCGATGAACGAGGCCGCGAAATCTTGTCGTTCATGCCTGGAGAAGTGCCGGTGGAGCTCGGCGACTTCACCCATACCCAATTGATCGCCGCTGCCGGCCTGCTCCGGACACTTCACGATGCCACTGAAGATTGTTCATTGTGCACCAGGGGACAGGTCGTGTGCCACGGGGACCCCAGTCCCTGCAATTGCGTGTTCCAGCATGGAGTGCCCTACGCGTTCATAGATTTCGATAGTGCGTACTCCGGCGCGCGCGCAGAGGATGTTGGATACGCTGCATGGCTGTGGCTCGACATTGGCAATGGCGAAATTGATGCCGGGCTGCAACACCAAAGGATTGAGGACTTTGTGGCCGCCTATGGGTCAAGTCCAGTGTTCGACCCGGTTGAAGCGATTCTGAATGCGCAACGACGACTTTGCGATCGTGTGGACGGACCTCAGGGCAGTCGTGAGTGGGCACGAGCGTGCCTGGTCTGGACGAAACGTCATCTGAAGTAGTTGCGCAAAGTGAGCATGCGATCGAACTACGCGTTCGAGCGGCCCGGGTCACCAACCTCGCGGGCGCGCGTCCGGCGCGCCCGCCATTTTGCGCCGGCCGCGCGCCTTCGGCTCGCGCGGCCGGCCGCTCAACGCGGGCGTTAGGCCCCATGGGACCAGTCATTCGCTCGGCTACAGCGGTTGATGCGACTGAAATCGCCCGTATCTACAATCACTACGTCTCAACTTCATTGATTACGTTCGAGACAGACGCTGTTACGTCCAGTGAAGTGGTACAGCGCATTGCCGAGATTCTGGCTGCGCCCATGCCCTGGTTGGTTGCAGAAGAGAACGGACACGTTATCGGGTACGCATACGCGTCAAAATGGAAGGGCCGTTGCGCTTACCGTTACTCCGTCGAGTCCACTGCTTACGTTGATCACGAGTTTCTTGGCAAGAGAGTCGGTTTAACGCTATACACATCACTGCTCACGGCGCTCCGCAGATTGTCGATGCATACTGTAATAGGCGGAATTGCACTGCCCAACGAAAGAAGTGTCGCCTTGCATGAACGGCTTGGTTTCAGGAAGGTCGCGCATCTTGAACAGGTTGGGTTCAAGTTCGATAAATGGATCGATGTAGGCTACTGGCAATTATTGTTATGAGGCCTAACTACCGCATCGAGCGCCCGCGTGGACGATAAACCGCCAAGCTCAAGCGTGAGTGCCCGCGGGGCTCATGCGGAGCGTTTGGTGCCATTGAGAGCGAGTCTTGTTAGGCCGCATTGATACTGAGCGGCTGCTACTTCGTTTAGCAGATGATGGAGACGTTGCAGCTATCGCCCGCGCCGCAGAGACCGCATCGACGACTCGCATTTCTACGTCGATCGCAAATCAGACGCGATGGTGGCAAGAGTATGCCTATGGCCTTTGGGTCTTATCGCCGCGCGGTAGTGAGCGCGTCATTGGCTGGTGCGGGCTCAAACCCGGTGCCGATTCCGCACATCCTGAGATCATGTTTGGTCTGGAGGCGGCATCGCGCGGCCAGGGTCTCGCCACGGAGGCGGCTCGGTCCGTGGTCGCTTACGCCTTGGCGTTGCCAGGAGTATCTTCGGTGTGGGGCGCGACCGCGGCGGGCAACGTGGCTTCGGCTGCCGTCATGAAGCGCATAGGCATGTCGCTGGAGTCAGAGGGTCCGCTTGATGGAGTGCAGAGCCTTGTTTTCAGAGCTAAGAACAATGGCATCTAACTACACGTTCCAGCGGACCGGCTCACAATCCTCGTGGGCGCGCGTCCGGCGTGCCCGCCATTCTGCGCCGTCCGCGCACTTCAACAGCTTGCGGCCGGCCGCTCAATGCAGGCGTTAGACGGCTCTTCCGGTCACCTTGACGTCAAAACGTCATCAGTTCATGATTCGCCTATGAGCACACCTAAGCGCGCCACCGTGTATTTTGAGGCTGAGGTTCACAAGGCCCTCCGCCTACGGGCGGCTGCGAACGACCGCTCCATCTCCGACTTGGTCAATGATGCCGTCCGAGTGGCATTGGCCGAGGATGTGGCTGATCTTTCTGCCTTTGGTCGGCGCAAGAAGGAGCGCAGCGTTTCCTTTGACGGCTTCGTGCAGGGCATGAAGCGTCGTGGACTCATATAGAGTTCTGATCCAGACCTCTGCCGGCAAGGAGCTTGCCGCGGTAGCGTCGAAGGCGGACCGTCAGAGGCTCGTCGACCGTGTTCAGGGGTTGGCGACTAACCCGAGGCCGCACGGTTCCGAAGAGCTGGCCGGCCATGCCGATCGCTACCGAGTACGACAAGGCAACTTTCGCATTGTCTACCTCATTGACGATGAAGCAAGCGCTGTCACAATCTTTAAGGTCGGTCATCGGAAGGACGTATATCGGTGATCCGTCTAACTATGCGTTCGAGCGGTCCGTGATGCGGGGTCCTGGCGCGCTGCGGGCGGGAAGACAGTGTGCATCCGCGGCGCTTGTCCAGGCGGCGTGCCCGGCCACTCAACGCGGGCGCTAGCTGGCACTGAGAGAACGGCCAGTGGGTATTTCGATACCGACATCTGATGGGTGCGCATTCTGCGGCTATCTCTCCGGCGCCAGGGCATGCGCCTTTATCCGGCGCGGGGACCTAGTCTCGTCCTTCGTCAATCTCCGGCAGTACGAACGTGGGGCTGCTCTCATCGTGCCAAATGTGCACCTCTCAACGGCGTTGGACGTAAGTGCAGACCTCTTTGCCGCGGTGTACACAGAGGCAGCGCACATTGGCGGCGCTCTGGTCCGGGCATTCGGCGCTACGGGGCTGAACATCTTCCAGAACAACGGTGTGGACGCTGGGCAGACCGAGCCGCATTATCATGTGCACGTTGTGCCTCGCTATCCCGGGAATGATCCGCGTAAGATATTTCGATCCGCGGACGTCGAGCCTGTGGGCATGGAAAAGCAGCTTGAAGTAGCGCATTCAATCCGCGGGGCGCTGGGTGCCAGCTAACTAGGCGTTCGAGCGGACGGGAAACACGCATGGGCGACGGAAATGACATCGCGACCATTATGGTCGTACTGCTTGTCGATGGAGAGCAATCGCTTTTCATCATGCTCTCCGGGGATGGCAGTATCAAGCGGATGGGTAATGGCTCGATTGATCAGATCGAACGCCAGATGTTTATCGGCAGGGTTGGCCCAGACCTGTTCACGCAACTGCGTTCACAGGTGACCGCTGGCGTTGTCTATTTTCTCGGACAACGCCTAGCGGCGCCAGAGCCAAAGGGAAAGCTCTGTGAGCTCAGTGTCATATTCAAGTATGCAGATGGGCGTGAGGCAAAGAGTGTATGGCGCTACGGTTCCGAATCGCAAGGCCCACATCCGGAGGTGTGCACCTTCGTCGCTGGCGCGGCGCGAGTGACCGAACCGTGGTTTCAGCAACAGAAGGAGATGGTCCGACGCAACGCCCGGAAAACCTGAGAGTTCGGCCTTTGGCCTCCCTCAGGCGCTCGCAGCTGAACGCCGATACGTTAGGCCGCAGAAGGAACATTCCGGTCACCGCAACCATCGCGCATCGGAGGTCACGTGAAGCGAGTCACTGGCGTCGGCGGCATCTTCTTCAAGGCCAAGGACGCTCCGTCGCTACAGGCTTGGTACAAGCGGCACTTGGGAATTGATGTCCAGCCCTGGGGCGGAGCCGCCTTCGACTGGACCGACGCCGGGGGCAAGCCGGTTGCGGGCACAACTGCCTGGTTGATCGATCCGCAAGAAAGCGATCACTTTGCTCCAAGCTCTGCTTCCTTCATGGTTAATTACCGAGTAGAAGACCTTCACGCGTTGGTCAAGGCCTTGAAGGAAGAAGGCTGCAATGTGCTCGAAGAGATTGACGAATCCGAGTATGGAAAGTTTGCCTGGGTAATTGATCCAGAGGGAAACAAGGTTGAGCTATGGCAACCCCCTCAAGGCCAATGAGCAGGCTCGTTGCTGACGACTACGAACTGTGGCCTAACTGCGCGTTCGAGCGGCCCGGCTCATTATCCCCGCGGGCGCGCGTCCGGCGCGCCCGCCAATTTGCGCCGTCCGCACGCCTCGGGGCGCTGCGGCCGGCAGCTCAACGCGGGCGCTAGGCTGCTTGGATATGAAGCAGATAGTCATCAAGCGCTGGTGGGCAACAGTTGCTCTTTGCATTGCGGGTACCCTCTCGGGCCAGGCCCAATCAGCGGGCTCCCGGGACGAAGCTTCGATCAAAGCACAGCTCACAGCGTACGCCGAGGCCAGCCAGCGGGGAGACGGACATGCTCGGGCGTTGTTCTACACGGAAGACGCGGAAGTGTGGCTCTCGACAACACGCACACTAGTGCGAGGACGTGCGGCCATAGAGAACGAGCTAGATCGCCCTGCCGATCCGAATCGCCGCTTTCGTCTCGAAATCGAGAACATTAGCTTTCTCAGCGCGGACGTAGCTTTGGTCGACGCGCAGTACTACGACTCTTCACCTAAACCGATTGGTCATGCCTTCTATGTCATGGTCAAACAGGACACCAAGTGGCTTATCCGAGCGACTCGAACCGCACGTTTCGTGCCGGCACCAAGATAGATGCAGCCTAACTACGCGGGCGAGCGACCCTTCGCGGCTCGCAACGCCAGCGGTTGCCACGTCGGGGCAGCCCCAGGCGCATCACTTTCCGCTCATGGCGGCGGAAGGATACAGGGCTGTCATCAACCTGGCCTTGGACAACGACCCGCGATACTCCTTGGCCGACGAAGCCGCTACTGTTCGATCTGCGGGGCCAATATGCGGGTGACAGCCTTCCTGGGCATCTATCGCGTCACTCATCAGCACTGGAACAGGGATGCCGTGTTCGAGTTGATGCACTCCGTGTGGGAGCCGGATACAGTATGGTCGGACTTCATAGCTGCGCAGATTGGGTGTTCGCATGCCAGCCGACCATAGACATCGCGTACGCTGTTGCACACAACCGGGAGGGAGCATGTTCAAGGCATGTGTCGTCGCAGTGTCGCTGACAGGCCTGCTGCTGACCAGCGTCGCTGCGTCCACCGCCGTGGCCGCGGAGGCGCCGACAGCACCGAATATCGGTTTCGTGCTCTACACCAAGAGTCGCGCACCTGGAACCCTGAACGCGAGATGGAACTTCGCGAACAAGTACAGCGGGCCAGGGTTGGCAACTGGCGGGCCCAGGGAAGGGTATGCCGGACACTACCACGTTCGCTATTTTCTCGACTCTGGCAAGTTCTCGGACGAATACGACCTGGTGATCGAAAAGGCGGGAGATTTCTACAGCGTGTCGTGGCTCGTCGACGGCAAGGTCAGTGCCATTGGCGTTGGCATGGAGGTCCAGGATGGCTTGGCGGTCGGATGGCGCAGGGTCAAGGACTGAGCGTGACGCTCATGCCGCCGGCCTCAGGGTCCCTCGTTCGAGGCGGCGCGCTGCATTCGCGATGACATTCGCGCCAGAGTGGGCGCGCTCGTAGCCGAGCTGCAACGCTCGCAGGCCAGGAGGGCGACAGGGGTGAACGTTCAGGGCGGCTGCCTCTGCGGCGGCATCAGGTATGAGATCACCGGCCCGCTCACAGAGGCGGGGAACTGCCACTGCTCGATGTGCCGTCGATTCCACGGGGCGGCCTTTGCCACGTATGCAAAGGTCAGCCCTGAACATTTCCATTGGGTCTCGGGCCAGGATCTCCTTGCCGTGTACGAGACCTCGCCCGGCATAGGCTGGGCGTTTTGCCGTGTCTGCGGCTCGAGCCTTGGCATTCCTGCGGGCGGCAAGCTGGGCGAGATTACCCTTGGAACGGTCGATTCAGACCCGGGAGTTCGCCCTGCTGAACACACGTTCGTCGGCTCCAAGGCCAAGTGGTTCCAGATCACGGACTCGCTGCCGCAGTATGACGAGCGGCCCCCAGGAAAGTCATAATGATTTACGGGACGCGCCGCGCATGGCATGACAACCTCTTGGAGGAAGCTGCATGAATCACGCGCTCACGACCACGGCATTTGGCCTGGACGGGTACCGCACTCTCAAGACGCTGGGCGTGGTTCGCGGAATCATCGTCCGATCGCGCAGCATCGTTGGCAGCATTGGCGCAGGCTTCCAGACGCTGTTCGGCGGCAACATCTCCTTGTACACGAGCCTGTGCGAGAGAACGCGCTCCGACGCGTTCGAGCTCATGCTCAAGCACGCGCAGCAGCTCGGCGCCAATGCAGTGATCGGTATCCGTTACGACGCGACCGAAGTCATGGCTGGTGTCACCGAGGTCCTTTGCTATGGCACGGCCGTCATCGTCGACAGCACGGGATGACGTGAGGTCTGGAGCCACGAGCGAGGTCTGCATAATAGGCGGCGGCATGGCCGGCGCCTCGGTGGCCTATCACCTCGCGCCGCACGCACGCGTCACGTTGCTCGAGCGCGAGCCGCACGTGGCCTACCACAGCAGCGGACGCTCGGCCGCGCTGTTCGCGCCCACCTACGGCAGCTCGCTGACGCAGCGGCTGACACTGTCCGGCCAGGCGTTCCTCGCCGGGCCGCCGCCGGGATTCGCGACTGCGCCGCTGTTGCGCGAGCGCCGGTTCCTGCTGCTCGGACGTGAGCCGGAGCTCGCCGAGCGGGATGAATATGAGCGCACGGCACGCACTGCCGGCCTCACAACCGAACGGGTGACGCCCGGCGAAGCGCGCAAACTCCTGCCCGTGCTGCGGCCGACCGCCTTCGATTGGGCCCTGTTCGATCCGCACGCCTGGGATATCGACGTCGATGCGCTGATGCAAGGATTCCTGCGCGGTACCCGCGCTCACGGCGCGCGCGTGCAGACCTCGCACGAGGTCGGCGCGATCGAGCGTGAGGGCGGCGGGTGGCGCCTGCGCGGTCCGGACTTCGACCTGCACGCGGACATCGTCGTGAACGCGGCCGGAGCGTGGGCCGACGAGGTAGCAGCCCGTGCGGGCATCGCGCCGTTGCGACTCGTGCCGCACCGGCGGACAGCGTTCATATTCGAGCCGCCCGAGGGCACCGACGTTGGTGACTGGCCGATGGTGGCGGACGCGGCAAACCAGTATTACTTCAAGCCTGACGCCGGTCGCCTGCTCGGTTCGCTGTCCGAGGAGGTGCCGGTGCCGCCGGGCGATGCGCAGCCCGAAGACCTCGATGTCGCGATTGCGGTCGATCGCATCGAACAGGTCGTCGATTTCCCGATCCGCCGCGTGCTGCGCTCCTGGGCGGGATTGCGCACCTTTGCGCCCGACCGCGAGCCGGTGTCGGGCTATGAGCCCGGCCTGCCGGGGTACTACTGGCACGCCGCACTCGGCGGTTACGGCATCGAGACTTCGCCCGCGCTCGGCGCGTTTGCGGCGGCGACGATACTGGGGAAGGCAGTGCCGGAAGACCTTGCCGAGCGCGGGATCAATGCCGCGCAACTGGCACCTCAGCGGCTGCGGCATGACGGCGAATAGGGGAGAGCACCGATTGTGAGCGACCAGATCCGCTTCGACGACGGCGCCGCCTACGAGCGCTACATGGGAGTGTGGAGCCGGCTCGCGGGTGCGGCCTTCCTCGATTGGCTGGCTCCTGAGCCGGGCCTCTGCTGGATCGATGTGGGCTGCGGGAACGGCGCCTTCACCGAGATGATCGTCGAGCGCTGTGCGCCGGCTGCAGTGCACGGCATCGATCCGTCCGCAGCGCAGCTTGGCTACGCCCGTACGCAGCCCGGCGCGCGAATCGCGCAGTATCGGCAGGGCGATGCCATGGTGCTGCCCTTTGCCGACGACAGCTTCGACGCAGCGGTCATGGCGCTGGTGATCTTCTTCGTGCCCGATCCGGCCGTGGGGGTCGCGGAGATGGCGCGCGTGGTCTGCCCGGGCGGGACCGTCAGCGCGTATGCCTGGGACATGGCGGGCGGCGGCTTTCCCTACGACGCGATGCACGTGGAGATGCGCGGACTGGGCATGACCGTCCCGATGCCCCCGAGTCCAGGCGCTTCGCGCCTGGAAGCCATGCAGGAATTGTGGAACGGCGCGGGCCTTGCAGCCGTCGAGACGCGGCCGATTGCCGTGCAACGCACCTTCGTCGATTTCGACGATTACTGGGCCACCATCCTCGGCGGACCGAGCATAGCTCCGAAGCTCGCGGCCATGTCCGCTGCGGATCTCGCGCAACTCAGGGATCGGCTGCGCGTGCACCTGCCAGCGGACGCCGCGGGGCGGATCACATACAGCGCACGGGCCCACGCGGTAAAAGGTCGCTTGCCGCGCTGAGCACAAGAACCGGTCATCGTGTTTCAGTAGGGGAGCGATGTGCGAGCAGGCGGCGCAGGCGTGGGCCCGCCTGAAGGTGCTTTTGAATGGCGCGTTGGCATGTGCCATACGAATAGGCGCACAATGGCCGTCGTCGACAAGAACAACAACCTTATTCAAGGATAAAGTCATGAATCGCAGAATCATCTACAGTTTAATTGGATTGGTTTCGCTGGGCGCTGCGGGCGCGTTACAGGCTCAGGTGTCGAACGCTGACGCGGAAAAAGCCGTCGCCGCCCAGGAACGCCAGTGGCTGCAATCCCAGAAGACCAATAACCCGGAGCTGCTCGCGCCGCTCCTGGCCGAGAAGTTCGTCAGTACAGGAACGGACGGCAAGGTCACCAACAAGGCCCAGACCCTTGCCGATTCGAAGACCACTCATTGGACCAGCGTCGAATACGAGAATCTGGAAGTCGCTGCCTACGGCGATGCGGCTGTTGCGACCGGCGTTTACATCGCCAAGGGAACTGACTCCAAGGGCAAGCCCATGGATGAGCACGAGCGCTTTACCGATACCTGGGTCAAGATGCCGGGCGGCAAATGGCAGTGCGTTGCATCGCACGGTTCAACTATAAAGAAGTAACAGTCGGGTCGGTCCATTCTGTTCCGCGAGTGCGGGCAGCGATCACCGCCGTAGCGGGTGTTCTAGCCCGCTACGGTGCGTGGACGCGCAGCAGGAGAGTGAGATGAACCCCTATGTTGATGGATTCGTGCTGCCGGTCCAGAAGAAGAGCCGCGCCGCATTCGCGCACATGCAGCGCTCATGGATTGCCGTATTGATTGCGGGGCTAGTTTGCAATACGGGTGTTGGTGCGGCGGATGGGCCGCCGCCGACCCGCACTGTTCCAGACGTTGATCATGTGTTCGGCTTGACGCTGCCGGATCCCTATCGCTGGATGGAGGGGGCCGAGAATCCTGAGTTTCAGGCGTGGCTGAAGGCACAGGGTGAGTACACGCGCGCACAGCTCGATGCCCTGCCGGCACTGCCGACGTGGCGGTCAAAGTTCAAGGCGCTGAGCGGGGGAGCGACCATCAATCGATTGCAGCGTCGTGTCGCAGGCCGGATATTCTTCCTGCGCCTCGAGGGCGGGCGCCCGGGCGTGCTGATGGTGCGCGATGTGCAAGGGACCGAGCGGGTTCTCCTCGATCCGAACCCGTCCGGTCCGTTGTCGACCACGGCAACGATCACGGAATACAGCCCGTCGCCCGATGGCGCGCTCGTGGCCGTGAATGTGGATCGAGGGGGCAATGAAGTCACGCAGGTCAGTATCCTGGACGTCGCTACAGGCGGCGCACGACCCGACGCCCTTCAGGCCATATGGGGTGAGTTTCCGGTGGTATGGATGGCCGATGGCAGCGGTTACACCTACACGCAGATGGCGCCGAAGGATGCGATCGCGGCGGTCGATCCAATGACGAATATGCGCGCCCGCGTGCATCGCCTGGGCCAGCCCGAAAAAGATGACCTGACTATATTGGGCGCAGGGTCAAACGCCCGGGTGCCCCTGACGCCCAATGAATTTCCGATAGTTGATACGAGTGCGGACTCCGATTACGCGCTGGCCAGTGCAAGCGGGGCGCGTCCGGAGCAGCGCCTCTGCGTCGCACCGAAGTCGGCCGCCCTGGCCGCTGACGCTCCCTGGCAGTGCATCGTGAACTATACGGACCAGGTGCAGGGCTATGACCTGCACGGCTCCATGCTCTACATGCTGTCCATGAAGGGCGCGCCGAATGGCCGCCTCGTGGTCCTCGATCTTGCTGCGAAGACCGTGAACCTGGCCGATGCCCGGGTGCTCATTCCTGAATCGAAGGACACCGTGCTCACGGGCCTGGCCGCGGCTCGCGATGCGCTCTATGTACGGCAGATGAAGGTGGGGGTCGATTCGTTCCTAAGACTGCCCTACGGCAGCGGCAAGACCGAATCGATCGCCATGCCCTTCGCCGGCGCGGCCTACCTCATGTCCACGCGACCCAGGGAGGCTGGCCTGGTGTTCACGTTGCAGGGCTGGACGACACCGCGCATTGCCTACGCCTTCGATCCCGTGTCGCGAAAACTGACAGATCTGAAGCTCGGTGAAAATTCACCGGGCGACTACCGGGGCATCGTGGCCACCGACACCGAGGCGGTGAGTGCTGATGGCACGAGGGTTCCATTGACGGTTATAGCGCGCGCGGATGCGGTAAAGGACGGGTCGCATCTGGCCATTGTCGACGGGTATGGGGGTTATGGAATCAGTTCCCAGCCCTATTTTGACCCGATGTCTCTCGAGTGGGTAAAGGCCGGGAACGTCTATGCAATCGCGCATGTGCGGGGCGGAGGTGAGAAGGGCAATGCCTGGTGGCTCGCGGGCAAGCCCCCAAATAAGGAGCGGGGTGTGGAAGATTTGGTGGCGTGTGCGGTTCAACTCACATCGATGAAGCTCACGATCCCGCAGCGTACGGCGGCATATGGCGCAAGCGCGGGTGGACTCCTCATCGGGGGCGCAATCACGCGGGCGCCAGCACAGTTCGGCGCAGCCATCATCCATGCGGGCATGCTCAATCCCGTGCGGCTCCTTGCCGGACAGAATGGGGCCAACCAGATTGCCGAAGTCGGCGACCCGCGCACCGCAGCAGGTCTGCAGGCCATTGCGGCCATGGATCCGTTTCAACGGATCCGCAATGGCGTGCGCTACCCGGCGGTCATGCTTGCGGTAGGCCTGAATGACAGCCGCGTGTCCACCTGGGATAGCGGCAAGTTCGGTGCGCGGCTGCGTGTCGCCACTGCAAGCGGAAAGCCGGTCTGGTTCCGAACCAATGGCGATGCCGGCCATTTCAATGACTCGCTCGACGATCAGGCTGCTGAGCGTGCCGATGAAGCGGCCTTTCTGGAACACATTTTGCACTGATTCAGCGGTGCGGTGAGTATGGAGGGTGAGATGTACAAGCAACGAGCACTTCCTGGCACCGCGTTGGCGCTGGTCCTGGCGTGTGGGTCACCTACGCAGGCCGCTCCAGACACCACGGCGGAACGTGAGATCGCGCAGCTGGAGAAGGCCGTCAACGATGCCTACGCCGCGAATGACTTGGACAAATACTTCAGTTACTACGCTGAAGATCTGGTGGCCATTTTCTACAACGAGCGATGGACTTACGCCAGGTACCGCGAAGAGTGGCCAAAATACGTAAAGGCCGGGAATGTGGTGGTCTCGGTGAAACTGTCGGACCTGATCGTTCGCGTTTCGCCAGCCGGAGACGAAGCCGTGGCCAGCTATCACATGGACCTGCGCAACCGGCACGCCGACGGCAAGATCATCGACGAGCAGGCGTTCGAAACCGATGTGTGGACGAAGCGCCAGGGTGCCTGGAAGATCACGCATGCGCACTATGCGCTGGCGGTGCCTCCGCCTGGCTGAGCATGAGAACCATCATCGGCTGGTTGTCGGCATCCCTCCTCGGAAGCGCCGGCTGGTGGCTGGGCGCGCGGATCGGCCTGGGCTCGGCGGTGGTGGTGAGCGCAATCGCCAGCGGGTTCGGCCTGTATCTGGGGTTTCGGTGGTTTGACCAGAACCTGAAGTGACGGCGCTTCACAGCCGCCCCGACAGCGGGCATTGACGAGCGTGTGCTGTTGGGCGGATCGTTGGCTTATGGGGCAGGATACTTCCGGCAAGCCGCTAATCAATCGTGACGCAAACACAGGCGATGCCCAGCGCATTGATTCGCTGTACGGCCTGGAGCCCGTCATCGACTTCAACACAGCGGACGACCAGGGCGGAAATTCATGCGGCGTGCAACTTTACCCGGTCGAGTGTCCGTATTGCGGCGAGCGCTTCGAAACGCCCGTTGACACCAGTTCTGGCTCAACACGCTACATTGAGGACTGTCAAATCTGCTGCCAGCCGATCGACTTCAGCCTCCAAGTCGATCACGAGGGTGAGCTCCAGGGACTGTCGGCGTTGCGCTGCGATTAGGGGAGAGCTCATGGCGCATCAGCTAGGCGGCCTCAATCGTTGGTGCGTGGTCGCCGTCCTTAGGAGCATAAGTCTGCTACCTGTAAAACACCTGCGCTCGAAGGTCCCGCTGTAAGACGGAGATGAACTCGCGCCAGCGATCGCGCTCGATCGCGGGGCAACTGTCTGACGGTCGCTCCACCACCAGCCGGCGGTCCACTTCCACGGTGTGGCCTGACCGGTGGTATGTGGACTCGTAGCTCACCTGGGGGTCGTGGTAGGTCGTGGGCGGCGGAATGTCCGTGATACGTACGTTAGCCGGAAAGTTCAGGGTGTAGTGTTCGTGGACCGTGCGGGACGAGCAGGGCCAGGCGTGGCGCTGCGGTTTGGCGGAGGGTTTGGCGGCAGCCGTCCGGGCGAGAAGGCCGGGGCTGAGGCCAGAGGGGACCTTCAGCGCACCGAGGCCAGGCATGTTGGCCATCGGGTCGAGGGAGAATTGAGATTTGATCCAGAAGGGAGTGCCGAGGTCTTCCGGGTCTACAAAGTCCAGGCTACCGGATCCCGTCTCTCCGACTCGGCTCAGGATCCGACGAGCCACCTGGTCGGCGGGAGTACTCCGATCATCGAAGCGAGCCCCACGCGAGTCGATTTCATTGGAACCCGTCATATGGGTCTTGGAGGTGCCATCGATTCGGCCGTCGGCAGCTATGTTGAAGTCGATATCGGCTTCAACCACATTGGAAGATGCTGTGACGCGCGGTGTGTGACCCACCGTGCCGAGTGAGGTCAAGAGCACGGGCTTGTCGGCATCTTCAAAGGGGAGGGTACCGAAGGGGGCAAATTGGGCGGTGGAATCGAGGTAGAGATTGAGACTCGGAAGATAGTTAATCACGTGGTTGAACGGAGAGAGGGAGCCGATCCGGGCGAGGGTATAGGCATCACCAAGGTTGATCAGCGCCGGGACGCTCTCTATTCCTGCCGATTTCAGGAGGGCCTGGAGTAGGGTGACGTGATCCTTGCAGTCGCCGTATTCCTTGGTCAGGACCTCATCCGCCGCGTGGGGGACGTAACCGCCGCTTCCCAAGATAACCGAGACATAGCGTATGTTCTTCGAGACCCATTCATAGAGCACGCGTGAGCGATCACTGTCTGTGGTCATACCGGCCGTGAGGCGCGCGGCGAGATCGCGGATGCGGTCGGTGACTTCGGCCTTGGGCAGCGCGTACTGGGCATACAGTCGGGCCACATCTTCCGGCGTAGAGAGGGTAGAGAATCTGAGCACATCGGCATCGTCAAAGTCCGAGACGGAAATCTCTCCGGGTGTTTCGTTCGTCGGGTGGGAGTAGGAGAACTGGTACACATCGGCCGTATCTGTGCGGTGGTCCAGTCCGCCTGCGACTCCTCGATTCTCGATGAAAAGAGGTCGTCCCGCCGGCATCTCAACGGTGAGCTCAAAGTGGCCCACGTTCGCGTAGGGCGGAAACGTACTGGTTTGTGAAAAGACACCTGGGAACACGGGGGTGTGAACGACCGTGCTGTATGTCCAGGTCAGGACACTCCCCACCCTCACCTTTGGGAAGAGAATGACCTTGTCCTTGGTATCGGAGAATTCCGTGCTGCCACCGTCGGTGCTCTCCTCCTGTGTTCGGATCGCATCGGCAGGAACGCGTGTGACAGTCCCATCTGGCTGCGTGATAGAGGCCCCGATTGATTCAATTTCCTCGCGCGAGCTCGCGTAGGAGATGTGTGGGGCGCTAAACGAGCTGACTCCCTGAGGGGTCAGAATGCGAAGGGTGACTTCTGAGACCTGCCGGTAACTCCCATCGGCGTTGACAGTGTAGTGATCGCTCATATGGTCGAAGACCACCGGGAGTTCGTACCCATCGGCCGCAGCGACTGGTGCGCTGTGAAGGAGAGCTGTGGTCTGGGACGACACGGCGAGAATCGCCGGAATCAGGAGGCGGACAGTGCGGGTGCGGATCATGGGCGGTCCACGGATGGGAAGTACTGAAGTCAGTGTGCCGGGAGGCCTTCAGGAGCTCTTGGGGGTGGGTCACAGTTGTGGGGATATCCAGCTCTCATTCGCGGTTCTGGGGGCTCTGAACGGGCCAGGAACGCGTTCTCGCGGCCCGTAGGGCCCGTTACCCTCTATATGGGATACATATCGTCACATGAACCAAAATACGGATCCTGTGTTACACAAGCAATTACTGCATAGTTCGTGACCGCAGACTGACTGTCGATCGCGTCAGCTGCAACCGGACCGGTCACGGTGCCGTAGCTGCCCCCGTGCCCGCCCACTCGCTCGCCGCCGCGCGCAGCAGCGCGGTGTTGCGGACGACAGCCGCATCGATCAACGCCGCCTGCTCGTTCGCGCGCGGCCAGTCGCCGGCCTCGACCGCTTCGGTGAGGCCGGGGTACTCGAGATGCGCGTAGGTATAGCGCGCGGCATACAGCAGGTGCTTGAACCAGGGCCGCCCGGGTATGCCTGCCGGGTCGAGCCAGTTGGACTCCACCTGCTGCAGCTGGGCATTCAGGTGCTGCAGCCGCTGCGCGTCTACGTGGCCGGTCTCGAGGTCGCGCGCGGTGAGCGTGCGCAGTTCCTCGCCGGCCTTGCCGAATTCCGCCAGGTGCTGGTGCAGACTCTGGAGCGATAACTGCGCCGGGCTCGGGTGCGAGCGTTCCTCTAGCTCCTTCACGAACTGCCGGAGCGAGTTGGCGTAGAAACCGAAATCGAAGGGCAGAACGCCGGCGTTGGCGAGGCGCAACGCCGTGAGCCCCCAGATCCGCACTAGCCCCTGGTGATAGGTGAAATCGGGATCGCCGATCTGCGTCATCCAGAAATGATCGTCGTAGGTGGAATGGTAGACGCCGTAGTCGCCCGTGAAGCCGAGGTTCATGACCGGGCGGCCGAGGTGATTGAGGAACACCGTGTGGTCGGAGCCGCTGCCGATACGGGTCTGCACCAGGGCCGAGCTCTGCGGCGCCGCGGCCGACTTGTGGTCGCGCATCCACGTCGCCTGCCAGGCTGCGCGCAGCGGCTTGCCGTTCGGCGCGATCACGTCGTTGCTCGCCTCGATCAGCATCGGCGCAAGCGAGGCGACCGCCTCGGGCGCGAAGCTCAATCCATCAGGTCCGGCGGTGGTGGCGGCGCCGCTCACGGCCTCGTCGACGTTGAGGTAGGCGACGAGCTTGTGGCTCAAGTCATCTGCGAACTGCTCGCCCCACTCGGTCGAGCCCGTGAGTCCGTATTCCTCGCCGTCCCAGCTGCAGGCCACGATCGTGCGGCGCGGCCGCAGCCCCTGGCGCTTGAGTTCGCCGAGCGCGTGCGTGAGCTCGAGCATCGAGGCCGTGCCACTGACCGGGTCGACGCCGCCGTGCACCCAGGCGTCGCGATGATTGCCGACCAGCACCCACTCGTCGGGCAATTCGCTGCCGCGGATACGCGCCTCGACCACGGTGTAGGGCTTGATCCGGGTATCCATGTCAACCTTGAGGTGCACCCGCACTGCGCCCGAGTAGCGGTAGGTGATGGGCAGCGCGCCGCGCCACTCCGGCGGCACCTCGGCGCCACTCATGTTCTCGAGCAGCGGCTTTGCATCGCGCCAGGACAGCGGCAGCGCGATGATCTTCGGCAGCGAGCGCGCATCGGCGCGCGCGACGCGGCGCGCTCCCGGCAGCGAGGCCCAGCCCGGCGTCAGCGGATCGCCGGGCACGATGAAGTCGTAGGTGATGGCGCCGTGCTGGATGTGGCTCTCCGGCCCCCACGGGCCATCCGGGTAGACCTTGCCCCGGCCATAGCCGTCGTCAGCGGGGTCGGAGTACACCAGCAGCGCGGCCGCGCCCTCGCGCTCGGCCGTCAGCGCCTTGAAGCCGCGATAACTGTAGGGGTTGGAATAGCGGACGATGACGATCTTGCCGCGCACGTCTATACCGTTCCTGCGCAGCTGTTCGTAGTCCTCGGGATTGCCGGTGTGCGCGTAGACGACCTCGGCCGTGACTTCGCCGGAGGCGGAGTAGCCGAAGTATGAAAGCGATGCGGCGACATCCTTGGTGGCCGGATCCTTGTCGTAGGCATCTTCGTGCAGCGAGGCCCGGAACTTCAGCGGCGCGACCATCTCGAGCGAGAGCTGGCGCGGGCTCGAGTGCAGCACGTTGTAATGCCGCAGCGTGACCTGCTCCCATCCCTGCTTGCGCCAGGTGTCGGCGACCACGCTGGCGAGGCGGTTGTTCTCGGGCGAGGCCGCGGGATGCGCCTTCTGCGTGAACTCGCGATGCCACTCGCGTATCCGCGCGGGCGAAGGCATGGCCTGGAACTGCTGCTCGAGCCGGCGCTCGGCCGCGGCCTGCGCCGGCGCAAATCCCATGATGGACGTCGATGCCGTGGTCGCGGCGGCGGCCGCCGCCGCGCCCGGGAAGTGCATGCCGAGCTGGTCGATCAGGAAACTGTAGGTGTCCGCACGCTGGTTGGTGCGTACGGTCAGCGAGCTGCCGTGGCCGTGGCCGCTGTTGGAACTCACGGTCAGGTAAATGGGACTCCCGGGCGGGCTCGCAGCCTCGAGCCGCGCGATCATTTTGCGCGACTGCCAGGGCGCGACTCGGCCGTCGTGCTCGCCTGTCGCCATCAGGGTCGCCGGGTAATGCGTGCCGTCGACGACGTGATGGTAGGGCGAATAGGAGTAGAGCGCGCGGAACTGATCGGGGTCCTTCACGCTGCCGTACTCGGTGATGTTGAATACGCCGTTGGGTTCGAGCTCCGTGCGCAGCATGTCGTAAATACCTACGTCGGAGACGACCGCGCGGAACATCTCGGGGTGTTGCGTGAGCATCGCGCCCATGAGCAGTCCACCGTTGCTCGCTCCCATGACCGCGAGCTGCGCGGGCGAGGTGTAACGTCGCTCAATAAGGTGGCTGGCCCCGGCAGCGAAGTCGTCGAA
Source organism: uncultured Gammaproteobacteria bacterium (assembly GCA_963778855.1). Classification (GTDB taxonomy): domain Bacteria; phylum Pseudomonadota; class Gammaproteobacteria; order Steroidobacterales; family Steroidobacteraceae; genus FEN-1191. The sequence goes on from CAVZWC010000004.1 coordinate 335,309, forward strand.
CACGTTCTGCTTGTGAGTCAGCGCGCCCTGGGCGTGCCACTCCTCGCCGTACTCGGCGCCGCCGCGCAGGTTGGCGACCACGAATACGCCGCCGGCGTCGAGCCACAGCCGCGTACCGGGACCGAGGAAATACGGTGTTTCGCTGGCGTGGTAGCCGCCGTAGCCGTACAGCAGCACCGGGTTCCTGCCATCGAGCACCGTGCCGCGACGGCGCACGATGTTGAGCGGCACGCGCGTGCCGTCCTTCGAGGTCGCAAACTCGCGCACGACCTCGGTGTCGGCGAAGCTGACCGGACTGGTCTGCGCCAGCGCCGTCTCCTCGGCCTTGCCCGTGGCCTCGTGGTAGCGCCCAAAGTACGGTGGACGCAGGTAGGTTTCGACGTCGTACAGCAGCGAGCCATCGTCGAGCAGCGCGATCTCGTCCACGCTCGCGACCTCGGGGAACGGCAGCAGGCCCTGTCGCTGCCCCTCGTGATCGAAGATATCTACGCGCGAGGGACCGCCAAGTATTTCATTGAGGTAAACGGAACGCGCCGTGACCACGATATTGGCGCCGCCGGATTGCATGACAGACTCGGACTCCGGCACCAGCACTCGCGCCTTCGCGAGCACCGGCGCACGCGCCGGCATCGCGAGCAACTTGCCGCGCGGTGCCTGGAGCAATGAAACCAGGTAGACGACGTCGTCGGGCCCGACGGTCGCGGCCACGACCCGATCCTCGAATGTCGTCAGCGGCGTGACGCGGCTGTCGCGGTCGACCAGGTAGTGCGCGAATTCCCCGCCATCGCCATTGGCCACCGTGGCGAGCACGAAGCGGTCGTTGAAGCGATTGTCGAGCGAGATCTCGGCGATCTTTGGCAGTTCCTTGCCGAATACGTACGCATCGCGTGCCGGGTCCCGGCCCAGCTCATGGAAGTACAGCGCCATGTAGAAGTGGCGGTCGGCCTCGGGCCGCTCCTCGCCGGGGTAGCGCGTGTACCAGAAGCCCTTGCTGTCGGCGCGCCATGCGAGGCTGCCGCCGCCGGTTGGGTATTGCACGCGCGGCAACACCTCGTAGGCCTGCTTGCCGGTGTCGACCTCGAAGACGTGCACGGAACCGTCCTCGCTGCCATTCTCGGACATCGACACGGCGAGCAACTTGCCGTCGGGCGAGGGCACGAACCAGTCGATCGCGGTCGTGCCGGCCGGATTGAGCGCGTTGGGATCGACGACGATCCGCGCGTGGGCCGGGTCCGCATCCCGGCCCAGCGCGACGATCAGCGGTTGGTTTTTCGGCGGCTGGCTGCTGAGCGCGAACAGTATGCCGCCCGCCTGGCGCAGCGCATAGAAAGAGGCGGAGGTCGCCGAGAGCTGGCTGAACAGTCGATCGTAGATGGCCTGGCGATATGGCAGGGCGTCGAGGTAGGCGCGCGCGCGCCGGTTGTGTACCGCGCTCCACTGCTGCACGGCCGGATCGGCCGCATTCTCGAGCCAACGGTAGGGATCCGTTACCGTGACGCCGTGGTAGTTGTCCGTTGCCGGAGCGGGTACCGGCGCCGGTGCATCCGCCGTGGGGCTCCCGGCGGGAGCAGCGCCCGCGCCGCAGGACAGGAGCGCGCCCAGGCCCAGCGCGAGGATTCGACGAAGTGGCCGCTTATTCATTGGCATTCATTCCCTTGCCGGATTCGTCCGCCCCCGGGCAGTTGTTCATTGACGGGCACGATGGCTATGGCGATGATCGCCGCGGTCGCCTCATGAGGGCAAGCACCGCCGCCTTGGGCCATTGAGTGACTGCCGGTACCTGATGGACGAAACCTCCCACGCCATATTCCTGAGTTACTCGACGCCGGATGCCGCCGCCGTGCGCCGCGTCTGCGAGGCCCTGCGCGCCGCTGGCCTCGAGGTCTGGTTCGACCAGAGCGAATTGCGGGGCGGCGATGCCTGGGACGCCTCGATCCGCCGGCAGATCCGTGACTGCGCCTTGTTCATGCCCGTGATCTCGGCCAATACGGAGTCGCGCGGCGAGGGCTACTTCCGGCTCGAATGGCGGCTCGCAGTCGAGCGCTCCAACCTCATGGCGGACGACCAGGCCTTCCTCATGCCCGTGGCCATCGACGGCATCGGCGAGGCGACGGCGCGCGTGCCCGACCGCTTCCGCGAGCGCCAATGGACGCGGTTGCCGGGCGGCGAGTGCACGCCCGCCTTCATCGAGCAGGTCCGGCGCACGCTCGCGAGCGCACAGGCCAGGGTGGGCGCGGCCTCGGCGGCCTCGGCGGCGCCGGCAGCGCCGGCCAGCATGGCGCACAACGCGCCGGCGCCGGCGCTGCGACGGCACAGGTGGGCGCTCGCGGCGGTCGCGGCCGCGGTGGCGCTCGCCGCACTCGTCGCAGGCCTCGTCGTGCGCCGGGAGCACGTCGCTTCGCCCGCGCCGGCGTCGGTACAGGCCGCCGCAAAACCGGGCACGGCCGCCGCCGCGGCAGATCCGAAGTCCATCGCTGTGCTGCCGTTCGTCAACCTTACCGGGCGCACCGACGATGCCTACCTCGCCGACGGCCTGCAGGAAGAGATATTGAACGCGCTGGCGCGCATGCGCGACCTCAAGGTCATCTCGCGCACCTCGGCCGGCGCATTCCATGACAACACGCCCAACGTGCGTGAGGTCGGCGAGCGACTCGGCGTCGGATCCGTGCTTGAGGGTTCCGTCCGGCGCGAGGGGTCGAAGCTGCGCCTCACGGTGCAGCTGATCGACGCGCGCAACGACCATCACCTGCTCGCCGCCGACTACGACCGCGACCTCGGCCACATCCTGGGCCTGCAGAGCGAGGTGGCGCGTAAGATCGCCGACGCGCTCGCGGCGACCCTAAGCAGCTATGAGCGCGGTGAGCTCGAGCGCGTCGCCACCAACAACGGCGATGCCTACAACCTGTACCTGCGCGCGGTGGCTGCGTGGCGCCAGTCGGCGCCCAATGATGACATGGGCGTGGCGGAGCCACGGCGCCTGCTCGAGCAGGCCTTGAAGCTCGATCCCGATTACACCGACGCGCTGGCGATGCTGTCGCAGGCCTGCACCTGGCAGTTCTTCGTGCTGCGGCATGAGGCCGACGGCGCCTGCGCCCGCAAGTACTACGAGCGCGCGTTCGCGATCGATGCGCAGCTGCCTGAGGCGCAGCTGGCGCGCGGACTCTACGAGATGTACGTCTCCGGCGACCTCGAGCAGGCCATTGTCGACCTGGACGCGGTCGTCAAGCGGCGACCCAATGACGCCGAGGCCCACAGCGTGCTGGGCTACGCGCTGCGCCGGCGCAGCCGCTTCGACGAAGCCCTGCCGCACTTCACGCGTGCCTGGGACCTCGACCCACTGAACCATGCCTACGACGGCGGGGCCTTCGTGACCCTGCAGGGATTGCGGCGCTACCGCGAACTCCTCGACCAGACCCACATCTACCAGCGGCGATTTCCGGCCGACACGGTCGTGTATATCTATCGGGCGCTCATGGAATGCCGCCTGCAGCACAGTCCAGAGCCGTTGCGGCAGGCCTATCGCGAGCACGGCAGCGCGCTCGATGCCGGCGATCGCGCCAAGGCCGAGGCCGAGATCGCGCGCGTCGAAGGACGATATCTTGATGCCGTGCGGCTGTTGCAGAAGGTCCCGGTCGAGGATCCGATCCAGCGCAAGATGCAACTGGGCTTCCTGTACTGGGCGTCTGGGAACAAGACCGAGGCCGGGCGGTTGTTTCGCGAGGTCGAGGCCGCGGCCCTGTCCGTGCTGCGGCGCGAACCACATGACCAGGACCTGCGCACCCGGCTGGCCGTGGCGCAGTCGATGTTGGGCGAACACGCCGCGGCCCTCGCCACGGTCGAGATCCTGCGGGCGGAACTTCCGGAAGCCCATGATCCGATCAACGGGCCGGCTGCTTCCTTCATCCGCAGCGTCGTGCTGGTGCGGGCCGGGCGCAGCGCCGAAGGGTACGCGGAAGTCACGCGCTTGTTGCGGGTGCCCTTCGGTGCGCCCAGCACGATCGACAGCGACGGCACCGCGGAGATGCTGCTGGTGCTCAAGGGCGACCCGCATTACGATGAACTCATCAATAACGCGCCGCGGCTGTAGCGCCGTACGGCCGGTGCCGGCCTTCCCGGAGTAGCGATGACATGAAGGGTTTGATTGCCATGGCCTGCCTCGCCTGCGCGGCGCCCACCGCAGGCGCTGCCGAGGCACCGTCCGCGAAGACGCAGCTGCTGTGGCAGCGCCTGCACGAGACAATCGACGCAGTCGAGCGGCACCTCGACGGCGTGCTCGGCGTCGCTATCCTGGACCTCAAGGACGGCCAGCAGTTGCTGGTCAATGCCGACGAAGTCTTCCCGCAGGCGAGCTCGATCAAGATCGCGGTGCTCGCCGAGCTCTACCACCAGTCGCAGCAAGCGGCGCAATCGCCGTCGGCGCAGGGGCAACCAGGCAGGGCGAGGCTGGACGACAGCTACCTCGTCCGCAAGGAGGACCTCGTCGCCGACAGCGCCATCATGGGCGGCTTGACGCCGGGCGTCACGCGGCTCACGAACCGCGACCTCGCCACGATGATGATCGCGGTCAGCGACAATGCGGCCACCAACGTGCTCATCGACCGCGTCGGCATGGACAACGTCAACCGGCTGATGGCGGCGCAGGGCCTGGCGCACACGCAGCTGCGCCGCAAGATGATGGACCTCAAGGCCGCCGGCGAGGGACGCGAGAACGTGTCGACGCCGCGCGAGATGATGACGCTGCTCGAGCGCCTGTATCGCGGCCAGGTCATCGCCGCCCCGCTGCTCGATGATTTCTGGACCATGCTCGCGACGCACAAGGACAGCTGGATCCCGCGCGGCCTGCCCGCGGAGCTGCGCGTCGCCGACAAGCCCGGCGAGCTCGAGGGCGTGCGCGCCGATTCCGGCGTGGTATTCGTGCAGAACCGGCCCTACGTGATCTGCGTCATGACGACCTACCTGGCCAGCGAGCGCAGCGGCGAGGAGGCGATCAGCGCGATCTCGGCGTCTGCGTACGGCATGTTCGATCGCCTGGCGCGCGCTTCCGAATACGGGCGCGTCATTTCACCCGGCAACGGCAGCGTCCGCTAGCGTGGACAGGGCCTGACCCGGTGAGCGCCGGCGTCGCGATGCTGCGCGCGATCCCGCCCGGCATCTGGGCGCTGGGTTTCGTATCGATGCTCATGGACGTCTCCTCGGAGATGATCCATGCGCTGCTGCCGGTCTACCTCGTGAGCGTGATGGCGGCGTCCGCGACGACGGTCGGGCTCATCGAGGGCATCGCGGAGTCGACGGCCGCGATCACCAAGGTGTTTTCCGGCGCGCTCTCCGACTGGCTGGGCAGGCGCAAGCTGCTCGCGGTGCTGGGCTACGGCCTGGCCGCCTTCACCAAGCCCGTGTTCCCGCTGGCCTCGAACATCGGCACGCTGGTCGCGGCCCGCTTCATCGATCGGGTCGGCAAGGGCATCCGCGGGGCACCGCGCGACGCGCTGGTGGCCGACCTGGCGCCGCCGGCGCTGCGTGGTGCGAGCTTCGGCCTGCGCCAGGCGCTCGATACGGTTGGCGCCTGCGCGGGGCCCGCGCTTGCCATGTTGTGCATGTGGCTCAGCGGCGGTCGCTTCCGCGTCGTATTCTGGGTCGCGGTATTGCCCGCATTCCTGGCACTCGCCCTGATCGTGATCGCCGTGCACGAGCCCGTGCGCGCGGCGCCCGCGCGCAAGCCCAGGTTCCCCCTGCATCGCGATGAACTGGCGCTGCTCGGCGGGCCGTACTGGCTCGTGATCGCCGTGGCCGTCGTATTCTCGCTGGCGCGCTTCAGCGAGGCCTTCCTGGTGCTGCGCGCGCAGGCCGCCGGCTTGCCGCTCGCGATCGTGCCGCTGGTCATGGTGATCATGAACCTCGTGTACGCCATTGCGGCCTACCCGGCGGGTGCCTGGGCCGACGCCGGTGGCCGCTACCGCGTGCTGGCTGCGGGGCTGCTGGTGCTGGTGTTGGCGGACCTGGTGCTCGCCTTCGCACCCGGCGCGGGCGGCGCGCTGGGCGGCGCGGCGTTGTGGGGCCTGCACATGGCCCTTACGCAGGGCCTGCTGGCCACGCTGGTGGCCGACACGGCGCCGGCGGAATTGCGCGGCACGGCCTTCGGCGTGTTCAACCTGCTCACGGGCGCAGTGCTGCTGCTCGCGAGCATCCTCGCCGGCCGCCTGTGGGACACGGTCGGACCGGGCGGCACCTTCCTTGCCGGCGCAGGCTTTGCGGCGCTGGCCCTGATCGGACTGCTCACGATGTCGCCGCGGCTGCGGCGCGGGACGCGCGCGGCGCCGACTTAACGGCCGCCGGAAAAGCGCGCGAGCAACGCGTCGTATACGGCCGGCGCCACGGGGCCGACACGCACCCACTCCAGCGCCAGTGACTCCCAGTCGCCGGGAGCCTCTTGTTCGCGGCGGCCCATGCCCTTGACGAGCCGTTGCAGCTGGTAGCTGCGACGCAGCGCCTCGTCTTCGCCGGGCGTGGGTCGCTCGCCGTGAACCTCGCCGCGCACGCACAGCAACCTCAGCGCGGCTTCGTTGGTGGCTGTATCGCCACTCGTCCCAGTGCGGGTGGCGCTGGATTGCGCCGCCGCCCAGGCCACGCCGAGCGCAGCGTCTCCGCCCTTGGGCCACTGCGCTGCTGTCGCGATGAACGCTTCGGCGTCCTGCCGGAGCGCGTCGCGCTCGGCTTCATCGGCGCCTTGCATGACGGCCCAGCCGAAACGATGGATGCGTCGCGCGGCCTCGAGCAGGTGGTCGTAGGCTTGCGTACGGTCGCGGGCGCGCTGTTGCGAGGCCAGGTTCGCGCAGTGCTTCAGCGCCTGTTCGAAGCGCCGGCGCAGCGCCTGTTCGTCGGGCCGCGGCAACTCGCCGATGGCATCGAAGTCGGCGCGCCATTCGGGGGCATTCTTCGGGCTCGCGAGCAGCGCCGCCCCAGACCCGGCCGCAAGTGCCTCGAGTTCCTCGCACAGCGCGATCGCGCGCGACTTGCTGTCCTGCAGGCTCGCGCTGCGCTCGACCTGCAATTGCTCGCGCTGGCGGAATACCGCGTCGCACTGAGCGCGGAATTGCTCCCACAGCGCGCGCTCGCGCTGGCGCGGCGCCGGGCCGATCTCCTGCCACTGCCGCTGCAGGGCCTTGATGGCCTCCACGGCGGCGCGATTGTCCTCCTGAATGGCCAGCGCCTGCGCCCGCTGGATCAGCGACTCCCTGGCGGCCGCGTTCTGCGATTGCCAGGCCTCGAGGCGCGCGCGCAACCGGGCCAGCGCCGCGCTGAACTCCGTCTGGATCGCCTTGAAGGCATCTCGGTCGACGGGCCCCGCACGGCGCCATTCCTCCGCGGCCTCGCGCAGCACGGTGCCGATGGCGCGCCAGTCGGGATGCTCGTCGTCCTGGCGGGCCTCGAAGGCTTGCAGGCGCGCGAGCAGCTGCTGACGCTGCTCCAGGTTGGCGGCGCGGACGCGGGCTTGCTCCTCGAAATACAGGCGGCAGGGCTCGTAGGCGCTCGTCGCCGCCTGGTTGAAGCGCTCCCAGTCGGCGCCGGAATCCGTGACCACGCCCTGGCTGATCGTCTTCCAGTGCGCACGCAGTTCGCGGATGCGGCCGGCGAGCGCCTGCGGCGCTTCGCTCGAGCCGACCAACGCCTCCATCGCCGCGACCAGCTCGGTGCGCTTCGGCGTCACGGCGTAATCCTTCCACGCACGCAGCGTACCGAGCTGCGCATCGAGCTCCTGCAGCGAGCGCGCGAGGCCGGGTGGCAGCGCCGGCGCGCCCGGTGCCGCGAGTCTCTCCTCGAGCGCACGGCGAATGCCCGCCGCCGGCCCGCTGCGGCCGGCGCGCAAGGCGCCGTGCGCCCGCGTGAGCAACTTGGCAACCTGGCCCAGGGCCCGGGTCTCGGCCTCGACGCGCGCCGCACGCGCCTGCTCCTCGGCCGCGCGTGCGCTCGCCGCCTCGATGGCGGCCTGTGCCGCTTGCTCCTCGCGCATCCGGTTCGCATCGAGGGCCTGCACTTCCGCGGCGGCGCGTGCGGCGCGCCGCTCATCCTCGCGCGCGGCTTGCTGCGCGGCGAGCTCGGCCTGCTCGCTGCGCCGTTGGCGCAGCTGTTCGACGAATTCCCGGCACCGGCCCAGGGCCGCGAGCGTGCGCTCGCGGATCCACGGTTGCGCCTGGCTTTCGAGCGCGCGCCAGCGCGCCGCAAAGAGCTCGTAGCCGTGCTCGAACATCGGATCGTGGGGATGCGAGGCGAGCGACTCGAGCGTGACGCATACGGTGCGGATCTCGGCATCGAGCTGCGAGGCCTGCTTCGCTTCGGCGCGCAGGGCGTCGCGCTTGTCCTTAAGTATCCGGTAGACGCTCTTGTCCTTGCCCTGCAGTTGCTTGAGCAGCCGGTTGAGCTCCTCGCGCCCCTCGACGCGCTCGGCCGCAAGTTGGCGCAGCCGCAGTGAATCGCCCTCGAGCACGAGCCGTTCGATGATCAGCGGATCCTGGACCGCCGCAAGCGCCTGCTCGAGCCGTGCCGGATCGCTGCAGGAATCCGCCACCGCCAGCACGGCAATCGGGTCGGTCGCGTGCTGGTTCAGGCTGTCGAGTTCGAGCGAGCCCGCGTCGACGAGCGCGGCAAGTCGCCGGCGCGCCAGCGCCTGGAACTGTGCGCCCGCCGGCGCGGCGCCATCAAGCCCAGCCAGCCACCGCAGCGTCGCACCGTCAGGGAGCAATGCGATCGCGGCCTCGCGCAAGCCCGGTTCGCCCTCACCGCCGGCAATCGCGGCGAGCTGCTCGGCCGTCGCGGTGGCCAATGCGGCGACCTGCTCGGCCAGCGAGGCAGACGGGGGCGCGGTGGCGCGGAACAACTGCACGGGCGGTGACTAACGAGCGCTGGCGACGCGGCCGCAGAGGTAGGTCCAGGCCAGCGTGGCCGCCGCGTTGCTCGTGAGTTCCGCGTGGTCGTAGGCCGGCGCCACTTCGCACAGGTCCATCCCGACCCAGTTCAGGTCACGCAACTCCTCGAGCACCGTCAGCACCTGCGATGTCGACAGGCCGCCGGGCTCGGGCGTGCCGGTGCCCGGAGCGTAGGCCGGATCGAGGCAGTCGATGTCCAGCGTCAGGTACAAGGGCACCTGCGCGGCACCCACCAGCCGCTTGCGCACCGCCGTCAGTACGGGCGCGAGCTGCGCCGCGCTCACGAGGCCGCGCAGGTCGCGAGCCGTGTAGATGAGGCCGCCCTTGTCGGCCACGTAGTTGGCGGTCTCGGGCGCCGCGGCCGAGCGGATGCCGATCTGTATCGACAGCTTCGGGTCGAGCAGCTGCTCGCGCAGCGCCTCGTACACCCAGGTGCCGTGCCCGGAGGGCTCGTCGAAGTGGCTGCTCCAGGTGTCGCAATGCGCGTCGAAGTGCAGCATCGCCAACGGACGGCCGAAGTGCGCGCGATAGGCACGCAGCAGCGACAGCGTGATCGAATGGTCGCCGCCGAGCCAGATCACGTGGTGCCGCCCGAGCAGGCGCGCCGCCTCGCGCTCGAGCACGGTGCGCATTCCCTCGAGCGATGTGTTCGGCAGCATCAGGTCGCCGCAGTCGGCGAGCTGCGCCGTGGGCGCGAGGCCCATCCACGGATGCGTGCCGTCGCACAGCATGTGGCTCGCGTTGCGGATGCCTCCGGGGCCGAAGCGCGCGCCGGGGCGGTTGGTCGTCGCCCCGTCCCAGGGCACGCCGGCCACGAGGTAGCGCGCGTCGGGGCGCGCGCTCAGCGGCGGCGCTCGCAGGAAGCCGTTTTGGGTCGTCGAGCTCTGGAAGGCGTAGAGGTATTCGCTCACGGCATCATTATATCGGCTGCCGGGCCGCACCGCGCCGTGGCCGGCGATTTTGGCGCGGAATTTCCATGGGCTGTTCAATTGCCCATGGCAGGCTGCGATACTGGTGGCGCGTCATGGAATCGCCCGGATGAGCAGCGCGCGACAGGGAAGCGCCCGATGACGGGAATGGCGGCGCCCATCCCCCGCTCGCCCGGGGTCGCCGGTTGCATGCCACGGTTCTGGCCCCTGCTCGCCGGCCTGTTGCTGCCGCTGGCGGCCCAGGCGCAGCGCGTCGAGGACAACGCCGTAACGGCGGCCGCCGATGCCTTCGGCACGATAGTCGGTACGCAGGCCATCGGCCTCTACGACGCCCAGAATGTGCGGGGCTTCAGTCCCAAGGACGCCGGCAACCTGCGCGTCGAGGGCCTGTATTTCGACCAGCAGACCTTCGAGGCCAATCGCTGCCTGGTCGCCGAACAATCGGTGCGCGTCGGCCTCGCCGCCCAGGCCTTCGACTTTCCCGCGCCCACCGGCATAGCCAATTACTCGCTGCGCCGCGCTGCCTCCGACAGCCTGGCGAGCGTGGTCGTGACGCGCGGCCCCTTCGATGGCAGCAGCTTCGAACTCGATGGCCACTACGGCGGGAGGGAGCAGGCGCCGGGCGTGGACGCCTGCTGGCACCGGTCCTACAACATGGACTTCGACTTCTCGCGCCACATGGAGGGCAACGACTACGCGCTGATCGTGCGCGGAGAATTGTCGGGTGGATACGAGCTCACGACTTTCGCCGCGCTCTCGGAGGGCAAGGAGCACAACGAGCTGCCCTTCGTGTACACCGAAGGCGAGCTCGGCGTGCCCAGCTTCCGCCACATGCGCCTGCCCACGCAGGACTGGACGCGTTGGAACTGGGATGACCGGACTTACGGGGCGACCCTTGGGTCCACGGGCAGCGGGCCCTGGTCCGTGGGCGCGGGCGTTTTCCGGTCCACCGTGAACAATCCGCAGAACTACAACGACCTGTTCCTCGACGTGGCCCCGGACCGCACGGCGCTGCATGAATTCGACGTACTGCCGCCGCTGCACGCGGCCTCCACTTCGGGCGAGGTGCACATTGCATACCGCAGTGGTGGCGCGGCCCGGCAGGACCAATGGTCCTTCACGCTGCGCGGCCGCGATTCGCAGCGCTCATTCGGTGGCGATTCGATCACCGACCTCGGCCGCGTCAGCATCGACGATTTCACGCCGGTGCCGCCGCCGCCCGTGGCCTTCACGGCCGGGAGCGAGGACCGCGTGCGGCAGTACGGCGTCGGCCTCGAATACGACTCGCTCTGGCCCGGCCGCGGCTCGATAGGGCTCGGCGCCCAGCAGGTCAACTACCGGCGCACTATCTACGCGCCAGCCGCGCCGGTCGCGATCGATCGCGCGGACCCCTTGCTGCCGATCATGCGCTTCACCCTCGGTGCGACGCCGCGACTGCTGTTCTACGGCAGCTACACGCGCGGACTCGAGGATTCGGCGCTGGCGCCGGCCAGCGCCGTGAATCGTGGCGAGTCGCCGCCGGCGACCACGACCTGGCAAGTCGACGCGGGCGTGCGCTACACCCCGCGTCCGGGCGCGCAACTCCTGCTCGGCGGCTTCGAGGTGCACAAGGCCTACTTCAACCTCGATGCCGACGACGTCTACACGCAGCTCGGGCAGATCCGTCACCGCGGGCTCGAGGCCTCGGCGACACTGAACGACGGCCGGGGCCTGGTCGCCGTGCTCGGCGGCGTCTGGCTGCAGGCCCAGCTGCTCGATGTCCCGGTCACCGGCGCTTCGCTCAGCACCGCGCCACTGGGCACCGTGCCACTGCAGCTCAACGCCGACCTGGACTATGCGCCGCCGCGCCTCAAACCCTGGGCGCTGGCCTGCGGCTGGCGGTACACCTCGTCGCGGCCGGCGACGACAATCGGCGTGCAGCAGCTGCCCGCCTACTCGGTGCTGTCGTTCGCGGTGCGCTACGAATTCTCCGTATTAGGCCATCCCGCGCTGGCGCGCTTCGACGCCGAGGACGTCGGCGATTCCGGCGCCATGATCGTCGACAATTCCGGCACCGTCATGAGCGAGCGCGGGCGCAGCTTCATGCTGACGCTGACTGCGGATTTCTAGCCCGCGTCGCTGCCGCGCGCGCCAGGCGCCGCGCGGCGGCCGAGCACCAGCACGTTGCCGACGACGCACAGGGCGACCCCGGCCCAGAGGTTGGCGGTCCAGTGCAGGCCTTCCAGCCAGGTGGAGATCAGCAGCGCCACCACCGGGATGGCGACCATCGCGTAGCCGGCGCGGTGGGCGCCGATGCGCTGCATGAGCGTGAGGTAGGCGCCGAAGGCCAGCACCGACCCGAACAGGACCAGGTAGGCCCAGGATCCGAGGTAGCGCCACGAAGTGTCGAAGCGGAAGTCCTGGCCCAGCGCCAGCGCCACCGCGCCGGTGATGAGCGCACCGTAGAGCATCGACCAGCCGCTGGCCTGCAGGATCGGCAGTCCGTGGCGCTGGTTGCGGGTCGCGACCATGTTGCCGAGCGAGGCGCTGGCGGTCGCGCCCAGCGCCAGCGCCATGCCCGAGAGCGTGGCGTTCGTCGCCGACACGGCGCGAAGCTCCGGCAGGAACAGCAGCGCGACGCCGGCGATGCCGAGCACGCCACCGACCAGGTTCACGCGCTGGGTGCGGCACGCCGAAGAACAGCCGCATGCCGGCGATGTTGCCGATCATCATCAGCGAACAGATGACGGCCACGAGCCCGGAGGCCAGTTGTCGCTCGGAAAGATAGAAGCCCACGTAGTTCAGGCAGAACAGCAGCAGTCCCTGCAGCATCATCCAGCGATGGTCGCGGGCGCCGTAGCGCAGCGGCAGCCGGCGCCAGAGCGCGAAGCCGAGCAGGATCGCGGCCGCCGCGAGGAAGCGCCAGGCCACCGATACGGCCGGCGGTACCACGCCGAGCTGCAGCTTGATGGCGAACCAGGTCGAGCCCCAGATCAGGATTGTGGCGACGTACAGCGAAAGGTCACTCAAGGCGCCTCGCTCCGGCACTTGCCCGTGGACGTGGAAAGATGCAACTCTACTCGATATGACGACAAAGCCGCTCGAGACCGTGGAAGTTGCGACCGGCCCGCAACCTGTGGCGACGGTCATCTGGCTGCACGGCCTGGGCGCCGACGGTCACGACTTCGAGCCAGCCGTGCCGCAGTTGGTGCGGCCCGGCGCGCAGCCGCTGCGTTTCGTGTTCCCGCACGCGCCGGTGCGCCCGGTGACGCTCAACGGCGGGATGCCGATGCGTGCCTGGTACGACATCGTGCGGCTCAACCGGCTGGGGCCGGAGGACGAGGCGGGCGTGCGCGCGTCCGACGCCGCGTTGCGCGCGCTCATTGCGCGCGAAGCCGAGCGCGGCGTCGCCAGTCAGCGCATCGTGTTGGCCGGTTTCTCGCAGGGTGGCGCCCTGGCCTTGTACACCGGCACACGCCTGGACCAGCCGCTGGCCGGCCTGGTCGGGTTGTCCTGTTACCTGCCTATTGCCGACAAGCTCGCCGCCGAGGCCAACGCCGCCAACCGGACGACGCCGATCTTCATGGCGCACGGCAGTTACGACGAGGTTGTCGACCCGCGCCTTGGCGCGGCGGCACGCGCACAGCTCGTCGCCTCCGGTTATGACGTCGAGTGGCACAACTATCCGGTGGCGCATTCCGTGAGCGTCGAGGAACTCGCGGCCGTGGCCGCGTTCCTGCAACGCGTGCTGTAACGGCCCACCGGCGCCGATCAGGGCAGGACGGTCTCGACCTCGAACCACCAGCCGCGAGCGTCGGCCGGCGCCACCCGCAACTCGCGACGTTCACGCCGGGGATTGGGCCACCAGGCGAGCGACTGCGCAGCGAGCGCTGTGTTCGCAGCCCCGGCTGCGCGCACTTCGGCCGACCGCGTCACGAACAATCCAACGCCCGCGGCGCTGGTCGCGAGCGTCGGTGATGCGCGCAGCGGCCGCGTGCGCAAGCCCAGGCGCGCGCGCAGGGCCATGAGGTTGAAGTCGCGTGTCGCCGGACCCGTAGCCGTGCAATGGGTGACGACGTCGCCAGGGAAATGGTGCAGCTCCGCGTCCACATCGGTCAGCTCGAGCGCCGCCCGGCCTGCAGTCTCGAGCCGTACGCCGCCCCCGGCGAGCACGGCGAACCAGCGATCGACGCCCGGGAAGATCGAGAACGGCCCGGAGGCATTGATCTCGGCGACGCTCACGCGCAGTAACCAGTCGCGTGGATCGGGCCAGGCGAGCAGCTCGCGCGTCACGCCGCCGCCGTTGCGCCAGGGCACCGCGGCGACCTCGTCGACGCGGATGATGCGCGGGGGCGGTCGCGCTTCCATGTTCAGGAATTGGATGAAGCAAACATGGCGGCGATTATCCATGGCGCCGGTACAATGTGCAGCCCGGCCAGCGCAGCCCGTGCTGCCTGCCGGGGAACCGGAGACACCATGAACGATACGCCGCCGCAGGAGACCCTCGATCCCGAAGACTGGCCGCAGCTGCGACGCCTCGCGCATCGCGCGGTCGACGAGGCGCTCGACTACCTGCAACAGCTGCGAGAGCGCCCGGTGTGGCAACCGACGCCGGCGGCGGTGGCGGCGCGCTTTCGCGAGCCGCTGCCGCGGCAGCCGCAGGGCGCGGAACAGGCCTACCAGGATTTCCATGACCTCGTGCTGCCCTGGCAGATGGGCAACACCCATCCGCGCTTCTGGTCCTGGTACATGGGCAATGGCACCGCCTTCGGCGCGCTCGGCGATTTCCTGGCCGCGATCGTCAATCCCAACATGGGCGGCGGCAACCACGTCGGCAACCTCGTCGAGGGCCAGGTGCTCGACTGGTGCAAGCAGATCGTCGGGCTGCCGCCGGACAGCAGCGGCCTGCTCGTCAGCGGCGGTTCGATGGCCAACCTCGTGGGCCTCGCGGTGGCGCGCAGCGCCGGCGCGGCGGTCGATGTGCGTGCCGAGGGCGTGGCCGCGCTGCCGAAGCCGCTCAGGTTCTACGCCTCGGTCGAGGTGCACAGCTGCGTGCAGAAGGCGCTCGAACTGCTGGGACACGGAGCGAAGTCGCTGCGCAAGATCGCCGTCGACGAGCGCTATCGCATCGACCTGGGGGCGCTCGCCGCCGCCGTCGCCGCCGATCGCGCCGCGGGAGCGCAGCCCAGCGCGGTGATCGGCACGGCCGGCACGATCAACACCGGCTCGATCGATGACCTCGAGGCCCTGGCGCAGTTGTGCCGGCGCGAGCGGCTCTGGTTCCACGTCGACGGCGCCATCGGCGCCGTGGCCGCCATCGCGCCGCGCACCGGCAAGCTGCTGCGCGGCATGGAGCAGGCCGACTCGATCGCGCTCGACCTGCACAAGTGGTTGCACGTGCCCTTCGAGGCCGGCTGCATCCTGGTGCGCGACCGGCGCGCGCATCGCTCCACCTTCGCGCTCACGCCGGAGTACCTGGCGCACGCGGCGCGCGGGCTGGCGAGCGGCGCCGACTGGTACAGCGAGTATGGCGTGCAGCTGTCGCGCGGCTTCCGCGCGCTCAAGGTCTGGCTTTCATTCAAGGAGCACGGCCTCGACAAGTTCGGCCGACTCATCGACCAGAACGTGGACCAGGCCGAATACCTGGCCGGCCTCGTGCGCGCGGCTCCCGAACTCGAGCTCATGGCGCCGGTGAGCCTGAACATCGTCTGCTTCCGCTATCGCGGCGACGGCGGCTCGACGCAGCATCTCAACGCGCTCAACCAGGAACTGCTGATCCGGCTGCACGAGGGCGGCAAGGCCGCGCCTTCGTACACCACGCTCAACGGCGATTACTGCCTGCGCGCCGCGATCGCCAACCACCGCACGCGCACCAGTGACCTCGGGATGATGATCGACGAGGTGCTAAGGATCGGCCGCGGCCTGCGGTCGGCCTAGGGCATAGCTGCGGTAGACGACCGTCAGGTCTCCGTCCTGCGAGGCCGTCGTCAGCGCCGGGCCGGGACGGCGCAGTGCCGCGCCCGCGGCCGGCAGGCCGTAGGAGCGGTCCAGCAGCGTGACGACGAGATGCTGCGTGCCCGGTGTCTCGAGCTCGAGCTCCACGCCCTCGGCCGGCGCACCGATGAACTTCAGCCACAAGCTGTGATCGGCGGCGCGCCACGGCTTGATCGGCAGCCGGCGGCCGCCCGGACCGATCAGCGTCGCCGCCGTGGCCTGGCCATCGGGCAGCGCCAGCTCGATCTCCGGTGCGCCGCGCATGGAGCGCAGCTGCAGCCGATGGCGGCTGCCGCCCGCGACCGCCGTCGCGTCCTGCACCTGCAATTCTGGCGGCGCGTAATCAAGCTGCGGCGCCGCGGCGACGTGCAGGCCGGCGATGGTTCCGGACGGCAGGCTCGCGACGCTTGCGGCTTCCGGCCCGCGCAGCGCGAGCTGCGGCGGCGCGCGCTTCGAATCCGGCTGCAGCATCCAGCGCGCGCGGCCCGTGTCCGCGTCGAGCAGGTACCAGAGCAAGGTCCGTTGCGGCATCTGTGTCGAGTAGGCCGGGCGCAACATCGTCAGCGCGCCGCCGAGCACGACCACGAGCGCGCCGAGCCAGGCCCAGGCGCGGAAATCGAGCGCCTGCGCCTGGCCCAGCAGCGGCGCCAGGCCCAACAGGCCCAGCGCCGCGACGGCCGTCAGCACCGGCCAGGCGTCGGTGCCGAGGCCCGGATAGAGCAGCAGCAGGATCGGCGCAAACACCAGCGTGGTCACGAGCAAGGGCAATGCGACCACAAGCGTGGGGACGCCACCCGCGGCGGCGCGCCTCGCTGCGCTCGCCGCGGGCCAGGCCGCCAGCAGCATCGCCAGCGCCGGCAGCAGGAATACGAAGCTCGGCTCCGGGAACTTGAGACAGCACAGCAGTGCCAGCGCGCCCAGCACCAGCGCCTGCACCATCCACAGGCTCCAGGCCCCGGCGCGGCGGCGCGAGAGCCGCACGGCCAATGCCGGGGCCAGCAGCGCGAGCGCCAGGCTGGCCGCGTGCAGTCCGGACGGATACGCGGCCCAGGAATACGCAGCCGCCGGTGGTACGGCGCCGGCGGCACGCGCAAGCGACAGCAGCGCGACGGATGCTCCGATCACGACCAGCCAGGCGACCAGCCAGGCGGTGAAGGCGTGGAACAGTTCGCCGGCGTCCAGGCGCGCGCGCCGCTTCACGACCCCGAGCGCGAACAGCAGCGCCAGCGCGAGCGCGATACCGAGCGGCGCCGACCATGACGCGGGCCAGTGCACGAGCTTGCGGCCCATGAAGTCGAAGAACACCGCGCCTTCGGTTCCCGGCCGATCGAGCCGGGTTGCGGCGAGCGCCTGCACCGAGGCCAGCGCGTTCTGTCCCTGGTGCTGCAGGCTGCGCAGGTCGAGGTTGGCGAAATTGTCCTGCGGAGTGTGGTAGCGCTCGACGTCGCCGATCAGCGCGTAGTTGAGGCCCTCGTAGCCGGCGGCCTTGAACACCGTGAAGTCCGTGTCGTTCGGTAGCAGCTTGTAGATGAAGTAATAGAGCGAGTTGCTCATCGGCCGCGCGACGGCGCGGGCGTACAGGCGCAGCGTCCAGTCGGTCGCGGGCCCGGTCTCGAACATCAGGCTCGGCCCCGAGTCGCCGCGGGCGTCGAGGTTCACGACCGCGCGGACCGTGCGCGCGGCTGGGTGTTCCGCGACGAACAGGCGCGCGCCGAGCAGGCCGGCCTCCTCGCCCTCGTCGATCAGCAGGATGATCGGGTGCCGCGGCGGCGCTTGCTGCCTGAGCGCGCGCGCGATCTCCAGCACCGAGGCGACGCCGACGCCGTCGTCGCCGGCCCCCGGGCCCGCGGGCACCGAATCGTAGTGGCTCGCGAGCAGCACGGCTCCGCTGTCGGGCTCGGTGCCCGCGATGCGCCCGATGACGTTGACGACCCAGCCGCAGGCCAGCGTGGAATCGCAGGCCCAGCCGCCTTGCAGCTCGGTGGGAATGCCGAGCGCGTGCAATTCCGCCACGATCTGCTCGCGGATGCGCGCGTCGGCGGCGCTTGCCAGCGGGTGCGGCTGCCCGTTGCCGACGAGGCCCTCGAGGTGTGCCGCGGCGCGCTGCGCCGAGAACATGGCGGCTGGGGCGTCGGCGGGAAGCGGCGCCGGGGGCGCGTACATCCACCAGGTGAAGGCAACCAGCGCCAGCACTGCCAGCAGCGTCGACCAGAGCGCGAGCCGGGCCCTGCCGCCGGAGCGGCGCGCGTCGACATCCACCATGCTCCCGCCCCCTTCCGGCCCGCGCGGGCCGTGCGTGCGGGCGAGCTTACACCAGCGGCGTGCCGCGCGGCGCGTGCACGATCACCGTGCCGGCGATCTTGTCATGCCAGGACTGGCGCTCGGCATCGAACACCACCCAGATGAATCCGAGCCCGGCCACGAACAGTGACAGGAAGCTCGCGAGCGCGCGCGTGATGGCCGTGGGCCAGTCGATCGCGCGCCCGTCGAGCCGCACTACGCGTAGTCCGCAGACGATGCCGCCGATGGTCGTGCCCCGCAGGCGCCACATCACCGCGCCGTACGCGGCCACGACCAGTAGCATGGAATCGTGCGTGCCGATCCGGATGATCGAGCAGACGATGGCCACCAGTATCACGTCCAGCAGCAGCGCCAGCGTGCGGATCCAGAATCCGGCGCGATTCTCGAGCTCGAGCGAGACGGGCGGCGCCGCAGGCTTCACGGGCGCAGCCGCCGCGGCCGCTCCGGCCGCGGCCGCGCCGGCATCCGCATCGCCGGTCGACGCCGCCATGCCCAGCGCAATACCAGCGGCCGGCGCGCCAGCGGGCGGCGCGGAAGCGGCCGCCTGTGCGGCTTGCGCGGCCTGCGCCGCCTCGCGCCGCGCGCGATGGCCGAGGATCAGCGTGTAGACCACCATGCCGAGGCCCAGCACGTCGAGTCCCTTGTAGGCGATGAAGCCCAGCACGGGCACGACGTAGAGCAGCAGGGCGATCAGGCCGCCGACCAGCACCGCAAGCACCGGGCGGAATTCCCGCTCCGGCGGGCGCGCGGGCAGCGCCCGGCGGCCGATCCAGGCGAAGGCCACGGCCTTGCCGAACAGGCCCGCCACCATGAGCGTGAAGGCGAGGAATGGGACCAGGATCGAGCCGATTACCGTGATCACGAGCAGCAGGAACACGATCGGCTTGCAGATGAAGGTGAACAGCGCGGCCAGCGCCGTGCGGCCGGGCTGTGTTTCCATGGTCTGCACGCAGCGCGTGATGCCGCCCGGGAACAGCAGGGCCAGCATCAGGTACAGCGCCAGGAAGCTGAGGGCGATGCCCCAGGCCCAGCCCAGTCCGGGCGCGAAGGCCAGCGGCCGCCCGTACAGGAGGCAGTGGTGCACCCAGGTGTGCAGCCAGTCGAGGTTGCCCATGTGACCGAAGAGCATCACGTTCTGGACGCCGCCATGGACGATCGCGGCCGGGTCGCGGACCAGGTCGCCGCCGATCGCGACCACGTCGCCGTGCACGTCGGCGTGCGGCCCCAGCTCGACGTTGCCGAACACGGCGACCACGGAATCACCCACGCGGCCGTCGACGTAGGTGCTGCCGAGCACCGCGACCGCGGCGTCGCCCACGCTGCCGGTCACGCGCGTATTACCCAGCACCGAGACCACGGCATCGTCGACGTCACCGGCGGCCGTCGACGAGCCGAACACCGAGACCACGGCCGTGGCGCGCTTGCCGCTCTCGAGGTTCTGGTCGTGGCCGATGGCGACCATCGCATCGCCGCTCTCGGGGCGCGAATCCCTGTCGGCCTTGGCCGTGTCGGCTGCCGCCGATTCCGCATCGCTCGCGGTGTCGTCTTCGTCCGCCTTGACCTCGATCTTGAGGCTGTGCGAATGGCTGGCATCCTTCGCCGGCGCAGCCGCCTTGGGCGCTGGCGCCGCTGCCGTGGCCGGCGCTGGCGTGGCAGCCGGCGTCGTGGCCTTGGACGGCGGCGCGTCGGCGGCGTTGGCCAGGCTCGCCAGGGCGAGCGCGAGCAGCAGCAGCGGGATTGGTTTCTTCATGATGGATACCGAACAGGGTCTGGAGAAATTAACAGGGTGCGGAAAGCGGCGGCGCCCAGGCCGAAGAATGCCGCATACATCAGCAGCGCCACGCCGGCGCCGCCGTATAGCAGCCATTGGGGTATGGCGTGCGAGACCAGGTTGCCCAGCGCCTGCAGCGCCAGGCCCAGGCTTTCGAACCAGCGCCAGCCCGACTCCGCCGCGCTTGCCGGCGCGGACAGCGTGATCGCCTGCCACAGCGACAGCAGGCGTGCCGTAGTCAGGAACGACAGCCACACCAGCGCCGCGCCCACGGGCAGGCACAGGATGCGTGCTGCCCAGGGCCAGCGGCTGAAACCCAGCTGCCAGGCCGGCTGCGCGGCCTGCAATTCGATCGCCAACAGCACGCGCGCCTCGAGCGTTGCGGGCGCGCGGCGCAGCGGCTGCTGGCGCAGCACCGAGCCGATGAACTGCTCGAGCTGGAGATCGTCCGGTGTGGATGGCTGCGGTGTCATTCAGGCCTCCAGCTGTTCGGCCGTGATGCCATGGCGGGCGAGGATCCCGGCCAGGGCCTGGCGTGCACGATGGATGTCGGTCTTAACCTTGGGCAGCGAGATGCGCAGTTTCTGCGCGATCTCCTCGTAGGGCATCTCCTCGAAATGGAACAGCACCAGCGGCAGGCGCTGGTGCTCGGGCAGCTCGCGCAGCGCGGCCTCGACGTATCCATGGCGCTCGTCGGCGCGCACGTCCTCGACGACCGAGCCGTCGTCCGCGAAGTCGAGCACCGGGTCGTCCTCGCCCTCGTCGGCGGATTGCAGCTGCGAAAAGAACACCCAGCGCTTGCGGTAGCGGCTCAGGTGCGTGAACGTCAGGTTGGTGGCGACGGTCTTGAGCCAGCCCGCGGCGCGCGGGTTGTCGCGCAGCTCGTCGAAACGGCGATGCGCGCGCAGGAACACTTCCTGCGCGATGTCCTCCGCCTGGGCGTCGTTGCCGCTCAGGCGCGCTGCGGTCGAGAAAACCATGTTCTGGTAGGTGCGCATGAATGTCGTGAATTCGGCGTTCCGGTCGCCTTCCCGTTTAGAGGTCTGCACTGGGATGCCATCGCTTAAATGCATAACCCGCGTGCAGCCTCAAAGTTGCACAATTATTTCATTAAAAACCAATAAGTTAGAACAACTTACGGGTCCCGAAGCGGCAGCCCCCGGCTGGTCCCGGTCCGCGGGGCGGATTATGGACTCGGAGAGTGGGTGCTGGCGACCCGGGCGCCGGTGACCTGGAAGCGGCCGCGCATCATGGGGGTATGCCCCGGGTAGGAACAGAAGAAGGTGTAGTCACCGCCGACGCTGAGCCTGGACATGCTGATCGTGATCGTCGTCGATTCGCCGCCGCCGACGATCTTCGTTGCCGCGATCACGCGCGAGTCGCCGGCCGGCAGGTAGCCGTTGCTGAAGCCGGCGCCGATCCCGGCGTTGGCGAGCGCCGAGACGTCCGCCGTGCGCGCCAGCACCCAGTCGTGCCCGAGCACGTGCGCGTCCTGCTTGCCGACGTGGCGCAGCGTGAGCTCCACGTTCGGGCAGCTGGCATCGACGTGCAGCGCACGGGTGTTGTACTGGATCATGTCGTTGGCGAGGATCGTGAGCTGGCAGTCCTCGGCGTGCGCGCGTCCGGCAGCGCCCGCCGTGAGCACCAGCGCCACCAACCACAACGCGCTCCGGTTCGCGCCCATGTTGCTCGTTTTCATATGGCCACCCACAGGAAGGCGAACAGCGTGTCGTTGTCGCTGGCGCTGCGACCGTCGCCGTCGTAGTTGTTACTGGCGCCGTTGAACTTCGAATAGCCGATGTACTGCAGGCCGAGGCGCAGGTTCATCCACGGCCGGTGTGGAGAGTCGATCTTGCCGAAGGGCACGTACTCGAGCTGCAGCAGGTAGCCGTTGCTGTCGGGACTGCCGGTGGCGCTGCCGTCAACCGCGCCGGGCGCGTACAGGACCGGATCGCTGCTGCCGGTGACCTGGAATAATCCGAGACCGGTGATCCAGGTCTGCTTCCAGGCCCAGGTGACGTCGCCGCGCAGGCTGTTCAGGTTGCCGGAGGTGAATTGCGCATCGCCCGCGGCCACGCTGGCATTGAGGTTGCGATTCTCGTGGACGTAGGCCAGGTTCGCCTGCAGGTTGCTGCCGTCGTCCTGGGTGAATTGATACGTGCCGTCAAGGCCGAAATCGTTGTAGTTGTCGGTCGTCGAAGCACCCTCGGGCTTTTGAGTGACGTTAAGGCCCAGCATGCCCACCGAGAAATAATTCGGCCCGTTCGTGAACTGCAGCGCGGCGCGCCAGTAGGGCGCGAACTTGTCGAGGTGCGAATTATCGTCAGCGGTCAGGCCGACGTTCCTGAGCATGCTGTCGGACAGGCTCCGGTAGCCGCCGGCCTCGAGATAGAGATGATCGTCGATCATCGCGTAGAAGGTCGGACCGAGCACGGTCTCGCTGATGCCGTCGTAGATGATGGGCGCTGCGCCCGGAGTCGGCGCGAGCTCGGAGCCGACATAGGGGAAGCTCCACACAGATGTCGAGTTCCACAGGTCACTGACCGTGGGATTGTTGTTGACCGTTATGCCGCCGACGATGCCGTGTCCGCCGAGCTCGAAGCTGCGCGCGTAGCGCACGTCGAAGGCGCCCCAGGCCGTGTGGCGCTCGATGCCGCTGTAGGCGGCCTCGATGAACGCGCCGGCGTGCTCGCCGATGTGACCGGCGAAGAAACCGGTCAGCTCGTTCATGGCGAAGTTGTCGTTGGTGCTGAAGTGCTCCGGAGCTTCGGGCAGGGCCTTCGAAGTCTGGTTGTAGGTCAGGATCGTCATGAGCGCGAACGGCACCGACGACTTGTGCTCGCCGAGCGCGTAGGCGTTGAGCTTGAATTGCCGCCCGTAGGTGGTCAGCGCCGGACCGAACCCGATCGAGTGGCATTGCGCGCAGGGCAGGCCCGTCTGTTGCGCGTAGCTCGGCAGCGCGCGCACCGGCGTCGCGCAGGCCCAAGCCATTGCGGCGAACCCGATCCAGGTCATGAACTGCGAGGCGGCGCGGTTCCGGGCGCGGAGGCGCTGCGCTGCGGCGAAGGCAATGAGTCCCATTCCGGTGTCCCTCGAAACTGCGACGTTATTTTTCGTGTGCGCGCGAAGCCGTTGCTCGTGGGCGGAAAGCTAGCAACCGCGATCGAGGCGCGGCATGGGGCCCAGGCTGCAGTTATTCGCGGAAAACACCGTAGAGTCGCGGTGTTAGACGCGCCTGCGGGGCACTGCAGGCGCGCTGACGGTGAGTACCCTGGACGCGGCCAATCGATTCAATGGCCGCCGAAAAAACCCGGTTCGCGTGCCTGCCGGGCCGGGCGCGGCCGGCAGGCGCGCTGGAGCAATCGCGGGGCGACCGCTACTTGGAGGCGCAGAGCGTGACGTCGCCGCTCTTGGTGTCGACGTGGATGCGCCCGCCGCCCTTGCCGCTGCGGAAGCTCAGGCGGCTGCCCGGTCCGTACTGCTCCTCGACGACCTTGGGCCCGAAGCAGTTGTGGATCTCGCCGCTGAAGGTCTGCACGTCGATGTCGGCGTCGGGCAGCGCGCCCAGGTGCACGCCGACATCGCCACTGACCGACTCCGCGTCGAGCTGGCCGGAGCTGGCGAGCCCGGTCGCGGTGACGTTGACGTCGCCGGACACGCTCGCCAGGCGGGCGCGCGTGAGCGTGCCCAGCGTGAGCGTTGGCGTCGCCGCTGACGGTGTTGAGCTGCACGTCGCCGTCGGCGCCGCTGATCGCGAGGTCGCCGCTGACGGTCTTGAACTGCGCATTGTGGCTGTTGCGCGCCGCCAGGCGCACGTCGCCGCTGACGGTGTTGACGTCGAGGTCGCCGCCGCCGCCGTCGCCGTTGATGTCGCCGCTGACGGTCTGCAGGTGCTGGTTGCCGCTGACGCCGGCGATGCGCAGGTCGGCGCTGACGAGCGAGACCTCGAGCTGGCTCTTCTGCGGCACGCGGATCTTCAGGCGCGCGTCGTACTCGTCGTGCTTGCTGCCGCTGTTGCCGGACGGCAGCACCACGCGCACCGTGGTGCGATTGCCGCTGCTGGTGACGTCGACGCGCTCGACCTTGTCGCCGATCGATGCCGGTCACCTCGACGCTGGGCTGATCCCAGCCGCTGATCTCGATCGAGCCCTCGACGTTGACGACCTCGACCGTGCCGGTCGGATCGGCCGGCTTCTGGGCGCTGAAGGGACGCATCGCGGCCGGTGCCGGCAGTGCGAGCGCCGGCAGCAGGATGACGGCGGCCAGCGCCGCGCAGCGGGCGCTGTTCAGGTGGTTCAGGGCGTTCATGTTCGGGTTCTCCTCAACAGCATGGGTTCGGTGGTTTGTGCGACGCTGGTGTACAGGTCGATCTCCTGCTGCCAGGTGTTCTGCAGCAGCTGCAGCAGCAGCGGGCTCGCCGGGTCCTTGGCGAGCGCCGCGCGGATGTCCTCGTTGGCCTTGCGGATCGTCTCGAGGTCCGCCTGCACGCGCATCCGGGTCGCCGGCGCCAGCAGCTGCAGGCGCTCGTTGAACATGCGTTCCAGGGCGGCGCGCGCCGCGACGTATTCGGCATTCTGCGGCGGCTCGAAATTGACCAGGGTGCGGGCCGTGGCTGCGGGTGGCGCGCTGCGCGCCACCAGCTCCGGCGCCGCGCGTTGCTGCAGCAGCGACCAGCATAACGCGCCGACGAGCCCGGCCACGGCCAGGCTCGCGGCCAGCGCCAGCGGCCAGCGCGACGCGAAGCGGCCGCGCCGGCGCCCGCGACTTGAATTCCGCGACGGCGTCGCCGCGCTCGCCGAGCTGCCGGGCGATATCCGGCCACAGGTCGCGCGCAGGCTGCAGCTCGCGCGGCAGGCTCGCGAGTGCCTCGTCGACCGAGTTGAATCGTGGCGTGTTCATGCGGCCTCCATGGCGATGCCCAGCTGCCGCAGCCAGCAGGCGCCGGCCACGATGCAGCTGCGCCTTGCTGGTGCCGACGGCGATGCCGAGCATGCGTCGCGGCCTCCTCGTGGCTGTGGCCGTATACGCCGACCAGCACCACGACATCGCGCGCTCCCTGCGGCAGGCGGTCGAGCGCGGCCTCGATGTCGAGCGTGCCGGCGGCATCGGCGGCGCCGGGCACTTCCCCGGCCGCCTCGTCGAGCACGCCCGCCTCGCGCAGGGCGTCGCCCGGGCGCCGGCGGCGCTGCGCGAGCACGGTGTTGACCGCGATGCGGTGCAGCCAGGTCGACAACTGGCTGCGGCCCTCGAAGGTCGGCAGCGCGCGCCAGGCGGCGATGAAGCACTCCTGCGTGCAGTCCTCGGCCAGCGCTGGCTGGCCCGTGAGCCGCAGGCACAGGCCGTAGACCTGTCCCACGTGGGCGCGGTACAAATCCTCGAAGTCCTCGCCGACCATGTACCCTTGGATCGTCGGTGCGGGCGCAAGGTTTAAGGAACGGCGGCCTAGCCGGTGCTCGATTCCGGCGGCACCCAGGGCGCACAGAGCGCCGAGCCGCCGACCACGGCGCCGACGCCGATGCAGGTCAGCAGATTGGGGATTTCCGAGGCCGGCAGGGGCAGCAGCCAGCCGGCCGCCAGCACCGTCGCCAGCGAGGTGAACAGCGGCGAGACCGCCACGGTGGCGCTGACGCGCGTGACCTCGCCCAGGTGCATGGCCTCGGCGTAGGCGCCGTAGGCGATCAGGGTGTTGAGGCAGCAGAACAGCAGCGCCCAGCCTGCGCGCGCGTCCAGCAGCCGCAGGTCCGACGGTTGCGCCAGCGGCGTGAGCAGCAGCGCGCCGCCCACGTACAGCAGCCACAGCAACTGCGCCGAATTCCATTCGCGCAGCAGCCGCTTCTGCGCCAGCCCGTAGCAGGCCCAGGTCAGCGAGCCGACGACCAGCAGCAGCACGCCGAGGCCGAGGTTCGAGCCGCCGCTGAACAATGCAGCGGCAGGCGCCGGTTGAAGAACAGCAGCGAGGCCCGCGATCAGCACGGCCGCGCCCAGCCACTGCAGGCGGCTGAAGCGCTCGCGGTAGACGATCAGGCCGCCGAGCAGCACGAACAGGTTGGCCGACTGGATGACGACCTGGGCCGTGGCGGGCGAGGTGAGCCGCACGCCGACCACGAACAGCGTGTAATTGAGCGTGAGCCCGACGACGGCGACGGGCAGCAGCGCCCGCAACGGCGGCGCGAGCTGCCATCGGGCTGGGGCAGCTGGCTGCGGCGGCCGAGGAACAGGCCGACCACAAGGCCCGCGACCAGGAAGCGGCACCAGGTAATGGTGTAGGTGTCGAGTACCGGGACCACGATCTGCAGGGCCAGCGGCAGCAGGCCCCAGAACAGGGCGGCGAGCAGCGCGAGCATGAAGGCGAGGCGATGTCGGTGCGGCAGGGCGGGGATCCGGGGTCCGGCGGCCGATGGCGGGAGCGGCATATTGCCCCAGGCGCGGCGCGCAAGGCAATCGCCGAGGCCCGTCGTACACTTAAGGCATTCGAGAACACGCCGCCAGGGAGCTGACCATGTGGCCTGAAATCCACCACCTTACCGCCACCATCACCTGCTGCCCGAGGCGCCGCGCAAGCTGCGGCCGACGCAGATGTCCGTCGGCCTGGCCGAGGTCGCCGCGCAAGCGGCGCGAGTGGGCGGCGCTCGGGCGACAAGCAACGCCACGAAGCAGCTGCAGGCAGCAGGTGTTCCCGGCGGTGCTGGGCCCGGGCAGCGCTACTACATCATCGATCACCACCATCTCGGACTGGCGCTGATCGAGGAGGGCGTCGACAAGGTGTGGATCGCGCTGCAGGACGACCTGTCGTGGCTCGTCGCCCGCCGTGTTCTGGCGCACGATGGAATTTCGCGCCTGGGCGCACCCCTTCGACGCTCATGGCCGGCGCCGGGATTGCGGCGAGATTCCGCACGCGACTGACGGAACTGCTTGATGATCCGTACCGGACGCTGGCCAATCGCGTGCACGAGGCGGGCGGCTATGCCAAGTCGGCGACGCCGTACGCGGAGTTCCTGTGGGCCGACTTCCTGCGCACCCGCGTCGCCACGGCCCTGGCGCGGCGCGCCTCGCCGCTGGCCGTGCGCACCGGGGTGAAGCTCGCGCGCTCGGCCGCCGCACGGTACCTGCCGGGCTGGTCGGGGCGCGGCCCTTGAAGCAGCGCTGGCCCGACCTGATTGCGGGCGTCGCGCTCGCCGGCCTCGTGATTCCCGAGGCGCTGGCCTATGCCGGCATCGCCGGCGTGCCACCCTTGTCGGGCCTGCTGGCCGCCGTTGCCGGCATGGCCTGCTACGCACTGCTGGGCACGAGTCGCTACGCGATCGTCGCCGCCACGTCGTCGTCCGCAGCGGTGCTGGCGGCCGCGCTGCCGTCCATGCCTGGCGTTGCCGGCGCGTCGTCTCTCGCGTTGTCGGCGGCGCTGGTGATCGCGAGCGGGCTGCTGTTCCTGGCCTGCAGCGCCCTGCGGCTCGGGCGCATGGCGCAGTTCATCGCCCGGCCTGTGGTGCGGGGATTCTCGCTCGGGATCGCCGCGATCATCACCGTGCGGCAGCTCGCAAAGCTGTGTGGGCTGTACGCCGCGCACAGCTCATTCGCGCCGCTGCTGCTGGAATTGTTCGAACGGCGTGCCGAGTGGCACGGCCCGAGCCTGTTGCTGGGGCTGGCGGCGCTGCTGCTGCTGTTCCTGCTGCAGCGCTGGCCGCGCGTCCCGGCCACGCTCGTGGTGCTCGCGGCCGGCATCGCCAGCATCCCGCTGCTGGGCGCGCACGGCGCAGGCATCGGCCTGGTGGGCAAGATCGTCGTCACCGACATCCATCCGCGGCTGCCCGACTTGCCACTCGAAGCCTGGTTCCGGGCCGCCGGGCTGGCTGTGGCGCTGCTGCTGGTGCTGTTCGCGGAGAGCTACGGCGCGGTGCGCAGCTGCGCGCTGCGCCACGGCGATTCGATCACGGTCAACCGCGAGCTGGTGGCCCTGGGAGTCGCCAACGTCGCCGCGGGCCTGCTTCAGGGAATGCCGGTCGGCGCCGGGTATTCCGCGACCTTCGCCAGTGAATCCCTCGGCACGCGCAGCCGGCTCGCCGGCGTCGTGGCGGCTGCGGGCGTGGTCGTGGCGCTGTGCTTCCTACAATCATGGGTGGCGCGCATCCCCGAGCCGGTGCTGGGCGCAATCGTGATCTTCGCGATGCGCCACGCGCTGAGCTTCGCACCGCTCCGTCCCTACCTGGCCTGGAAGCGCGACCGCACGGTGCTGGCGGTGGCGGTGGTGGCGGTGCTGGCCCTCGGCATCCTCGATGGCCTGCTGGTGGCGATCGGCGTCAGCCTGGCGCTGCTGATCCGCGAATTGTCGCAGCCACGGCTCAGCGTGCTCGGCCGCCTCGGCAGCGGGCATGACTTCGTCAGTATCGCGGTCCATCCGGGCGCCGTGACGCTGCCGGGTGTATTGATCCTGCGGCCCGAGGAGCCACTGTTCTTCGGCAACGTCGACGCCGTGCTCGACAGCGCGGCGGCGCGACTGGCCGCGACGCCGGCGACGCGCACGCTGGTGCTGAGCCTCGAGGAATCACCCGACCTCGACGGCACCGCGGTGGAAGCGTTGGGCCAGTTCGCCACGCAGGTGCGACGCGGCGGCTGCGACCTGCGGCTCGCGCGCCTCAAGGACCCGGTGATCGAGGTGCTCGAAACGGCCGCCCTGCCGGGACTGACGGGCGCTGCGCTCAGCGGCGCGAGCGTCGATGCCGTCGTTGCGGCGCTGCCGGCCATGCCCGACGGGCTAAGGCCGGGGCATATGCGTTAGGATAGCTGCCGCAGCGAGTTCGGGTCGGGGGAGGAGCCAACATGAAACTGATCACCGCCGTCATCAAGCCCTTCAAGCTCGACGAGGTGCGCTCGGCGCTATCGGAGCTTGGGATTTCCGGCATGACGGTCACGGAGGTCAAGGGCTTCGGCCGCCAGCGCGGCCACACCGAGCTCTACCGTGGCGCGGAATACGTGGTCGATTTCGTGCCCAAGACGCGCATCGAGGTCGGCGTGCGCGACGAGCTGGTCGACCAGGTCGTCGACGCGGTCGTGAAGGCGGCCAAGACGGGTAAGGTCGGCGATGGCAAGATCTTCGTCACCGACATCCGGCGCGTGGTGCGGATCCGCACCGGCGAGCTCGACGACTCGGCTCTCTGAGAGCAGGCCCGCACGGGACAATGCGGGGCGCACCGCTACGGCGCGCGCCGGTACACGGTGTTTAGCTCGACGTGACCGAACTCGGGATCGTCGGCCTGGAAGCGCAGGCGCAGCGTGTCGGTGGCCGGGTCGAGTTCGAGGCGCCAGCTGCGCGAGGCGTGATCGGTGTAGCGGGCGCGGATCTCGAAGGCGCGCTGGTCCCAGCCGCAGGTGACGCTGGCGGCGCCGCTGCTGTCGATGCGCGCGACCGTCTGCCCGGGCTGGAAGCTGCGCACCGGTTCCGCCTCACGCGTGATCTCGACGGTCTCGCCGACGTAGGCGATGCGCAGGCTGGCGGCGGGACGCAGGTCGTCGCCGAGGCGGCTGCGCTCCTTGGCCACCGATTCCATGGGCGGCACCAGCGGCGCGACCCCCGCGGTGGCCGTTCCTTCGCCGGGGCCGGTACGCGCGACCGGTGCGGATGGATGCGGCTGCAGGCGCTGGCGCTCGTGCGCGACCACCTCGCTGAGCTTGCGCTCGAAGTCGTCGCTCGCGGCCTTGTCCTCGAGCCAGTTTCCGGCCAGCGCGACGGGCGTGGACGGCGCATGCGCGTCCAGCGAATGACAGCCGCCGAGCGCGAGTGCGAGTGTGAGCGCAGCGGCGCCCGCCCACACGCCGGCCCGCAATGGGGACGAGGAGCTGGAACGCATGCTAGCGGCGCGGCGGCGCCGCGGCGATGAGGGCACGCAATTCGCGCAGCTGGCGCTCGACGACCGCGCGGTTGGTGTCGCCGATCCGCAGCATGAGTTTCTGGCCCGACGACAGCGCCTCGAGCTTCGGGTCGGCGAATTCCCAGAACACCTTCGGCCGCACCAGCGCCAGCGGTCCGGCCGGATGGGGCGCCGCCAGCAGGTGGTCGATCACCTCGACCAGCCGATCGTTGAAATAGGCCTTGGGGTAACCAAGGTCCTCGTAGGCCCGCTGGAACAAGAGGTAGTACTGCCGATACAGGCCATTGACGGCATGCACGTCCAGCCCAGCGAGGATAGCCGTGAGCGCCGCGTAGCGCGTGCCGTTGCGCTCATCCAGCGTGGCCTGCTGGTCGCTGCCCGAGACGATCAGCGAACCGGAGGCCGATTCGAGCGGGCGCAGCTCCACGGCCAGCTTGTGGCGCGGCAGGTTATCGACCGTCGCCACGAGGTGGCGGATCAGGTTCTCGGGTCGGAGGAAGTCGGCCAGGGTTCGGGCGCCCGGCAGGTCCATGACGGCCGCGCTGAAGGGCGCGTCGCTCTGGTTGAGGCTTGGGAGGGCAGGTCCGGCCGCCTGCGGCAGCGGATTGTGGACCTGTGGTTCGGCCTCGCCGGCGGCCGGGGCGGCGACGGGGGGTGGTGGCACGGGGGTGGGCGCCAGGCGCCCCCACCAGTACCAGGCGGCGGCGCTGCCCAGCAGCAGGATTGCCACCAGGGCGGGAATGGCTTTGTTGCGCACGACTCTCTCCTCGGCTGCGGCGGCTACGGCGTATGATTTCACTCCGGCGCTTCACTGACAAACTGACAAAGCTGGAGGGGGAATGGGCACGGATAGCAACGCGGCCGGCGACTGGGTCGCCGCGGTCCAGAAGGCGCAGGCCGACATGTTGCGGCAGTGGTCGCAGCTCGGCCAGACCGCGCTCGGTGCGACTGGTGGAGCACAGGCGGGCGGCGGGACTTCGGGGGCGACTCCGGAGGGGCTGGCGCGCCAGTTCCTGCAGCAGTGCGAGCAGTACCTCGGCGTGTCGCAATCGCTGTGGGAGCTCGTGACCCGGTCGGCAGCGATCGCGGATCCGGAGCAGCGCGCGCGCCAATTCATGGAGGGCGCCGGGGCGCTGCAACAGCAGTTCGCGGCCCTCTGGGCCACGAACTGGGCGGGACTCGGCGCAGGCGGCATGGGCACTGCAGGCCTCGCGGGCGCTGGTTTGCCCGGTGCGATGTGGCCGGGCGCCGCGTGGACCGGCGCCGGGTGGCCCGGCGCCGGGTGGCCCGGCGGAGCCGGGGGTCTTGCGATGCCGGCGGTCGGCCCGGCGCGCGAGCAGCAGGAAGCCTGGCAGAAGATCGCGCAGCTGGCCATGCGTTGCTCCCTGGCGCAAATGCAGGTCAGCAGCCAGTGGAACGAGATCATTGGCAGGTCGCTGCGCGAGCTGGCTGAGCGGCTCGGACCGCGATTGAAGAGTGGCGCGGCCCCCGGATCGATGAAGGAAGTCTACGACCTGTGGGTCGACGCCGCCGAGGGCGTGTACGGGCAGGCCGCGCGCGCCGGCGCCTTCGTGCAGGCGCAGGCGGAACTGACCAACGCCACCAGCCAGCTGCGCAGCGCGCAGCGCGAGCTGCTCGAGGAATGGGCGCGCCAGTTCGACCTGCCGACCCGATCGGAGCTCAACAGCATCCACCAGCAATTGCGCGAGCTCAAGGCGGCGCTGGCGGCGAAGGGCTAAGCGTGGCGACGGCTCCCGACCTGCACGCAGCCCTCGCCGAGATCGGGCAGTTCCCCGGCAAGCTCGCGGCGACCGTGCGCTCGCTCCAGGCCGCTGCGGACGTCAGCTTCGGCTGCTCCGAGAAGGACGCCGTGTATCGCGAGGACAAGCTCACGCTCTACCGCTACCGGCCGCTCGCCGCGAGCGCCGGGCTGCCACCGGTGCTGATCGTCTACGCGCTCGTGAACCGGCCGTACATGATGGACCTGCAGCCTGACCGCTCGCTGATCCGGCGCCTGCTCGAGCGCGGGCTCGACGTCTACCTGATCGACTGGGGCTACCCGGACGGCGCGGATCGCTTTACCGAGCTGAACGATTACATCAATGGCTACCTGCACCGCTGCCTCGACGCGGTGCTGCGCGCGCATGCCATCAGCGCGACCACGCTGCTGGGCGTGTGCCAGGGCGGCACCTTCAGCCTCTGCTACGCGGCGCTGCACCCCGAGCGGGTGCGCAACCTCATCACCATGGTCACGCCGGTCGACTTCCAGACGCCCGACAATCTGCTGTCGCGCTGGGCGCAGGGCATCGACGTCGACGCGCTGGTGGCGGCGCACGGCGTGGTGCCGGGCGAGGTGCTGAACTCGGCCTACGTCTCGCTGCTGCCGTTCCGGCTGCTGCAGCAGAAGTACGTCAACCTGCTCGATGCGGGCGGCGACCAGGCGCAGATGGAAAATTTCATGCGCATGGAGAAGTGGATCTTCGACAGCCCGGCCCAGGCCGGCGCCGCCTTCGCGCAATTCACGCGCTGGTTCTTCCAGGAGAACCGCCTGCTGCGCGGCACGCTCGAGATCGGCGGGCAGCGCGTCGACCTGAAGCGGGTCACGCAGCCGGTGCTCAACGTCTACGGCAAGCAGGACCACCTCGTGCCGCCCGCCGCGTCGACAGCGCTCGAGGGGTTGGTCGGCAGCAGCGACTACATGGCGCTCGGGCTCGACGTCGGCCACATCGGCATGTACGTCAGCGGCCGTTCGCAGCGCGAGCTGCCCGAGGCCATCGCCTACTGGCTATCCCGACGGCAATGAAACAAGGGCGTCCATCATGAATGCAATCAGCTCCCAGGCCATCCCCGCACCCAGCACCGCGCGCCTGCGCGAACTCGACCTCGCGCACCACCTGCCGGCGTTCCAGAACTACCACCTGATGCAGACGCTCGGCGGCAGCCGCATCATCACGCGTGCCGAGGGCTGTCATATCTACGACGCCGATGGCAACAGGATCCTCGATGGCATGGCCGGGCTCTGGTGCGTGAACGTAGGCTACGGGCGCGCCGAGCTCGCCGACGTGGCGCGCGAGCAGATGCTGCAATTGCCGTTCTATAACACCTTCTTCCGCACGGCCACCGTGCCCGGAGTGCAGCTGGCGACCAAGATTGCCGGGCTCACCGGCGGCAAGCTGCAGCACGTGTTCTTCAACAGCTCGGGCTCGGAGGCCAACGACACGGCCTTGCGCCTGGTGCGGCACTACTGGGATCTGCGCGGGCAGCCGCAGCGCAAGGTGTTCATCAGCCGCTGGAACGCCTACCACGGCTCGACGGTCGCGGGCGCGAGCCTCGGCGGCATGAAGCCGATGCATGCCCAAGGGGACCTGCCGATTCCCGGCATCGAGCACATCATGCAGCCCTACAAGTTCGGCGACGGCTTCGGCGAGAGCGAGGAGGCGTTCGCGGCGAGGGCGGCCGGCGCGCTCGAGCAGCGCATCCTCGAGCTCGGGCCCGAGCGCGTGGCGGCCTTCATCGGCGAGCCGGTGCAGGGCGCGGGCGGCGTGATCATCCCGCCGCGCGGCTACTGGCAGCAGATCAGCGCGATCTGCAAGCGGTACGGCGTGCTGCTGGTCGCGGACGAGGTGATCTGCGGCTTCGGCCGGCTGGGCCACTGGTTCGGGCACCAGCACTTCGGGCTGCAGCCCGACATCGTGACGATGGCCAAGGGCCTCTCATCCGGCTACCTGCCGATCTCCGCGACGGTGGTCTCGCACGAGATCATCGAGTTGCTGCGCGCAAAGGACGACGAGTTCTACCACGGCTTCACCTACTCGGGGCACCCGACCTGCGCCGCCGTGGCCTTGCGCAACATCGAGATCATCGAGCGCGAGGGACTGGTGAAGCGCACCGCCGAGGTGACTGGTCCCTACCTCAGCCAGGCGCTGCAGCGGCTGCTGGCCAATCCGCTGGTGGGGGAGGTGCGCTCGCTGGGGTTGATCGGCGCCGTCGAGATCGTGCGCCAGCAGGGCACGAACCTGCGCTTCGGTGACAAGGAAGGCACGGCCGGCCCGATCGTGCGCGATCGCTGCGTCGCCAACGGGCTCATGCTGCGTGCGGTGCGCGACAGCATCATCATGTCGCCGCCGCTCGTGATCACGCCGGCGGAGATCGACCAGCTGGTGTCGATCCTCGATAAATCGCTGACCGAGGCGGCCGCGCTGCTGGCCTGAGCGGCGCCGGGCCTGGCGCGTCGGGCGCTAGCCGCGCACGTATTCGCCTGGCGCGTCGCCGAGCGGCGCGTAGCCGGCGGCGGCGTTGCCCATGGGCGGCGGCGCCACGCGCTCGCGCGCCGAGTGATCGACGAGCCATTGCTGCCATGTCGGCCACCAGGACCCCGGGCGCTGCGCGGCGCCGGCCACGTAATCCGCGGCCGTGCCAGCGATCGCGGCGTCATCCCAGTGCCGCAGGCTGTGCCGGCGCTTCGGATTCACCGGGCCGCTGACGATGCCGGCATTGTGGCCACCACTGGTCAGCACGAACGTGTAATCGCGCGAGCGCGTCAGTGCGCCGGTCTTGCACACCGATTTCCAGGGCGCCACGTGGTCGGTCTCGGTGCCGACGACGAACAGCGGCACGTCGATCGCAGCCAGGTCGACGGGCTCCCCGGCGACGGTGAAGCGCCCGGTGCTGAGCTCGTTGTCGAGGTACAGCCGCCTGAGGTACTCGCTGTGCATGCGGCAGGGCATGCGCGTGCCGTCGGCATTCCAGGCCATCAGGTCATTCAGCGGGGCGCGCTGGCCGCGCACGTACTGGTTGATGGCCGGCGCCCAGATCAGGTCGCTGGCGCGCAGCAGCGCGAAGGCGGCCGCCATGCTCTCGCTGCGCAGCACGCCCTCGCGCTGCATCTGCAGGCCCAACGCCGCGAGCTGGTTCGGCGTGATGAACACGCCGAGCTCGCCGGGCTCGCTGAAGTCGGTCTGCGCGGCCAGCAACGTGATCGAGGCGAGGCGTGCGTCGCCGGCGCGGGCCAGCTGCGCGGCGCCGATCGCCAGCAGCGTGCCGCCGATGCAGTAGCCGACGCCGTGGATGTGCGGCCCCGGCACGATCGCGCCCACGGCATCGAGCGCCGCGCGCAATCCGAGTTCGAGGTAATCGTCCATGCCGAGCCCGCGCTGGGCGGCCGTCGGGTTCTTCCACGAGATCATGAATACCGTATGGCCCCGCTCGACGAGGTAGCGCACCAGCGAGTTGTGCGGCGAGAGGTCGAGCACGTAGTACTTCATGATCCAGGCCGGCACGATCAGCACCGGCTCGGCATGCACGTGCTCGCCCTGCGGGCTGTACTGGATCAGCTCGATGAGCTCACTGCGCATCACGACCACGCCGGGGGTGACCGCGACCTCGACTCCCACGCGGTACTTTTCGGCGCCAGGCGCCGCGCCGCCGGTGAACAGGCGCCCGAGGTCCTCGAGCCAGTACTGCACGCCGCGCAGCAGGTTGGCGCCGCCCTCGACGCCGGTCTGCGCCAGCAGCTCGGGGTTGGTCAGCAGGTAATGGGAAGGCGAGCTGGCGTCGACGCACAGGCGCCGCAGGAATTCGAGTCGCTGGGAATTGTCGGCCGCCATGCCCTCGGCGGCCGCGAGCGCCTGGGCGGTCCATTTCTTGAAATGGGCGTGGGAGAAGGCGTAGACATTGAACGGCCAGTGGTTCCAGGCGTTCGCGCCGTAGTTGCCATCGGCCGGTTCCGCGGCCAGGGCATTGCCGTGCACGAGAGCGTGCGCGGCGGCGGCCGTCGCGTAGCGCCAGGTTTCGGCGCCGGCGGCGAGGGCGCCTTGTGCGAGCGCCAGCTGCTGTTCGGGGCGCGCGGCCAGCGCGAGCCACCAGTCCACCGCGGCGCGCAGGTGATCGTCGACGCCCGGCGAGCGCCCAGCCGCGGGCTGCGACGCGGGCAGTTGGGGTTCGGCGATCTGCACGGGATTGTTCATGCTGACTTGGAGCCCTCAACAAAAGGCCCCGGGCGAGTCCTGCTCCCCCGGGGCCCTGGTCAGGCGATCAGGCGATGCCTTAGGCAGCCTTCTTCGACAGTTCGGCGACCTTCGCCGTGGCTTCGTTGAAGAGCTGGCTCAGCGCCGTCTGCGACTCGCTGGCGATCGTGCTGAATTCCTGCACGCGGCCGCGCAGCTGCTCACCGATCTTCGAACCCAGCTCGGCCTGCTTGGCGACGAGCTCGGAAGGATTCTTGGCGGCCAGGAACGCATGCACGTTGGTCAGGCTCCACTCCATGACATCGCCGGCAACGGCGTAGTGGAAGCGGGCCAGGCGCTCAAAGGCCTTCAGGCCGGTCTTCTGGGCCTGCAGGGCGGGGGCGAACGCGTTGCGGTAGGTCTCCAGCAGCGTCGTCGCGTCGAAAATACGGTCGGTCATGTCAGTGGCTCCGGATAGTGGGTCGGTTGGTACGGGGGACATGCTATCCCCGTTTTGTATGCAATGCAAGAGGAATTCTGGGCGCAAGGAGTTGGCCGCCCGATATCTATTTAAGTATTTGATTTATAAAACTATGTATTTGATATCCGAAGGCAGGTCCTGCCGTCTTGATGCCCAGGGTTAACGCGACGCATTCTAAAGCCTGAGCCCGCCATCCAGCTCGATCACGCGCCCCGTGAAGAACTCGTTCTCGAAGATGAAGCGCGCGGTGTGGGCGATCTCAGCGGGCCGGCCGAGGCGACCCACGGGCACCGGGGCCACCATCTTGTCGAGCAGCTCGGGCCTCATCGAATCGAGGATGCCCGTGTGCGTGAAGCCCGGCGCGATCGCACCAACCCGTATGCGGTAGCGCGCGAGCTCGCGGGCCCAGACCACGGTGAGCGCGGCAACGCCGGCCTTGGCGGCCGTGTAGTTCGACTGCCCGACGTTGCCATGACGCGAGATGCTGGAGATGTTGATGATCACGCCGCCCGATCCGAGCCGGATCATCCTCTCTGCGGCTTCCCTGCCGCACAGGAACACGCCCGTCAGGTTCACGTCGATGACGGCCTGCCATTGCTCGAGGCTCATCTTGCCCGTGACGGCGCCGTCCCTGGCCTTGACCAGCAAGGCGTCCTTGACGATGCCGGCGTTGTTGACGATGCCGTCGAAGCGGCCGAAGTCGGCGACGATGCGGTCGAAGCAGCCGGCCACCTGCTCCTCGCTGGCGACGTTCGCCGCGTAGCCGCGCGCCTCGACGCCGTGCGCCGCGCAGGCGGCCAGCGTCTCCGCCAGATCGTCGGGCCGCAGGTCGATCACCGCGACGTTGGAGCCGGCCGCGGCGAATTCCTCGGCCAGCGCGCGGCCGATGCCGCGCGCAGCGCCCGTCACGGCGACGGTCTTGCCCTTCAGGTCCATGAACTCGGGTCCTTTGGCTATTTCGTGGGTTTGTCGGCGGGAGGTGGCGGCGTGGCGGGCGGCTCGGCGGCCGTAGCGCGGGCCGCCGGCGGCGTGAGCGCCGCGAGCAGCTGGGCCTGCATGCGGCCCCACATCTCCATGTTCTGGCGCGTGAGCTCGGCAAGCGGGGCGAGCGGCGCTTCCATCGCCTTCGCCATCTCGGCCTGCACCGTGCGCTGCTGCTGCATGACCGCGCCCAGACTCTGCTCGAGGTAGCGGGCGAGCATGTCCTGCACCGGATTGCCGTAGAAGCGGATGATGCCCTCGAGTAATTGCACGCTCAAAACGGGCGAGCCGAATTGCTCCTGGTCGGAGATAATCTGGAGCAGCACGGCGCGAGTCAGGTCCTCGCCTGAACGATCGTCCACCACCTGCACCTGCTCGCCGCTGGCGATCAGGCGACGGATGTCCTCGAGCGTGACGTGCCGGCTGGCCGTGGCGTCATACAATCGACGGTTCGCGTACTTGCGGATGACCCTGGGTTGCGGCACGTTTATCCGGTGGCAGGATTTGAGGCGAGTTCGAGGGCGCGCGCATGCTAACCCAGGCACTATGCGGCGCACAATTGAGCACGTCGCAATGGCGTGCGTGGAGTCCGACGGTTTTCATAATGTCAAGAATTTCAACACATTGTGCGCTCGAATTTCTCTCCTGGGCTTGCGGGTGCGCTGCGATTCGTGCTAACGCAGCGCATACGAACCCGATGGTGAAGGCGTGAGCGCGGACCCGGGATCCGGCCCGGCTGGCAGCAGCGTTCCCGG
Source organism: uncultured Gammaproteobacteria bacterium (assembly GCA_963778855.1). GTDB lineage: Bacteria > Pseudomonadota > Gammaproteobacteria > Steroidobacterales > Steroidobacteraceae > FEN-1191. The sequence continues at coordinate 373,229 of CAVZWC010000004.1, forward strand.
GCGGCGCGCGGCACTCAGGCAGTGTGCGGGCGCGGTGTTCATGATCCGGCCCGCCGCCTTTGGCTTCAATCCCGAGACCGCGGCCAGCAACGCCATGCAACAGCCGATGAGCGCAGCGGCCGCAGAGCTCAACCAGCGCGCGCGCGCGGAGGCCGACGGGCTGGTCCGCGCGCTCGCGGCCGAGGGCGTCGACGTGCTGCTCGCGGAGGACACCGCTGAGCCGGCGAAGCCCGACGCGCTGTTCCCGAACAACTGGGTCAGCTTCCACGCCGACGGCACGCTGGTGCTCTACCCGATGCTGGGCGCGAGTCGCCGCCTCGAGCGTCGGGCGGATCTTGTCGATGCTGTGTGCGCGCGCTTCAGCTTCGAGGTCCGGCGACGGTTCGACCTCAGCGCGGAAGAGCTCAAGGGCCGGTTCCTCGAAGGCACGGGCAGCCTCGTGCTCGATCACGCGGCGCGCATCGCCTATGCCTGCCGCTCGCCCCGCACCGACGAGTCGCTGGTGCGCGAGTGGGCACGCCTGATGGATTTCGAGGCGCTGGTGTTCGACGCGACCGACGAGCGCGGCCGGCCCTATTACCATACGAACGTCATGATGTGGATCGGCACGCGCTGCGCCGTGCTCTGCGCGGCCTCGATCGGTGAGCAGGACCGCGAGCGCGTGCGCTCGAGATTGCGCGCGGACGGCCGCGAGCTCGTCGAGATCGATCGCGCGGCGGTCGCGGCCTTCGCCGGCAACATGCTGGAGCTCGCAACCTGGGACGAGGCCCTCGGCGATTCCTCGGTGCTGGTGATGTCGGCTGCGGCGCGCGCGGCGCTCACGGGCCCGGAACTGCAGCGCCTGTCGGGCTGCGTCGACACGGTGCTCGCCGCGCCGGTGCCGACGATCGAGCGCGTGGGCGGAGGCAGCGTGCGCTGCATGCTGGCCGAAGTGCCGGAGGTCGTCGCGTGAACAGCGCGGCTGGTGCCGAATCGCCGCCGCCGGGGCCGCCGCCGGCGCCGCTGGTGCAACGCGTGTTCGGCGCGCTCGCTGACGGCGCGGTGCATTCGGGCGAGCAACTCGCGCTCGCCGAGGACGTGAGCCGCAGCGCCATCTGGAAGGTGGTCGGCAACCTGCAGCAGCTCGGGTTGCCGGTCGAGTCGGTGGCGCACCGCGGTTACCGGCTGGCCGTACCGCTGGTGCCGCTCGATGCGACGCGCATCCGCGCGCAGCTGCAGCCTGCGTCGCGCGAACGATTACGCGACGCCGAGATCGCCTGGTCGCTGCCCTCGACCAACAGCGCATTGCTGGCACGCGGCGAGCGCCATGCGCGCGCCGTGCCACCGCCCGGCCATTTCGACATCCTCGCGGCCGAGCACCAGACCGCCGGACGCGGCCGGCGCGCGCGCGAGTGGTTCGCACCGCCCGGCGGCGCGCTGTGCCTGTCGCTGGGCTGGAGCTTCGCCGCGCTCCCGACCGGCGCCGCGGCCTTGAGCCTTGCGGTCGGCGTCTGCGTCCGCCGCGCGCTCGCCGGGCTGACGCAGCGGCCCATCACGCTCAAATGGCCGAACGACCTGCAGATCGAGGGCCACAAGCTCGGCGGCATCCTCATCGAACTGCGCGCCGAAGCGGCCGGCCCCGCCTACGCCGTGATCGGCGTCGGCATCAACTGTACCCTCGGCGCCGAGCTCGCGCACCGCGTGCGCGACTCGGGCACCGAGCCGATCGACCTTGCGACCCTCGGCGTCGTGCCTTGCGACCGCAACCGGCTCGCCGCCGCGATCATCGACGAGCTCGTGGTGGGCGTGCTGGAATTCGAACGCCATGGATTCGCCGCCTTTGCCCCGGAGTGGAGCAGCGCCGACGCGTTGGCCGGGCGCCTGGTCAACGTGCACATGGGGGGCTCCGAGCTCGTCGGCCGCGCCAGTGGCGTGGCCGCCGACGGCGCGCTGCGCGTCGACTGCGGCGGGGAAGTGCGGCAATTCCACAGCGGCGAAGTCAGCGTGAGGGCGCAAGCTTGAAGCGCCTGCTGATCGACGCCGGCAACAGCCGCATCAAGTGGGCGCAGCTCTCGGGCGGGCGCCTCGGCCGCGTGCACGCGATGGACTGGTCGGCGCGCAATGCCGGGCGCGCGGCGCGCGCGGTGCTGCGCGGGCGCTACGACAGGATCGTGGCCTGCAGCGTCGCGGGCCAGGGCCTGGAGCGCGCGTTGCGGCACGCCGCGCGTCTGAGCGGCAATCCGGCGCCGCAATTCATCCGCAGCACGCGCCGTGCGGCTGGCGTGCGCAACGGCTACGCGCAGACCTGGCGGCTCGGCGCCGACCGCTGGGTCGCGATGCTGGGCGCGCGTGCGCTCTACCCGGGCCGGGCCCTGTGCGTGGTGGACGTCGGCACGGCGCTGACCCTCGACCTGCTCGACGCGCGCGGCCGGCACTGCGGCGGCCTGCTGACCCCGGGCCCCGGGCTCATGGTCGAGCTGCTGCTCAGCCGGACCGCCGGCATCCGCCAGCGTGCGGGCCTGCCGTCTTCCGGTGGCAGACAGGCGAGGGCCATGCGTGTGCGGCCAGCGGCGCTGTTCGGCCGCAGCACACGCGCCGGGTTGCTTGCGGGTAGCGTGCTGGCCTGCGCGGCGCTGATCGAGCGCGCGCTCGGCGCGGCGCGCGACACGGTGGGTGCCAAGCCGAAGCTGCTGCTGGCCGGCGGCGGCGCGCGTGCCGTGGCCGCGCTGTTGCGGACGCCCTACGTGCGGGCCGATCACCTGGTGTTGCAGGGGCTGGCGCTGCTCGCGCGACTCGATTCCCGCTAAACTAATCAGATGCGCGCACTGATCCTGACGCTGGCGTTTGCCAACCTGCTATTTTTCGGCTGGGCACGCTGGATCGACCAACCACTGACCGGGCGCCCGGCCGCCGCGGGCGTGGCCGCGCTGCAGCTCGTGCCTGCTGGCGCCGCGCCCGTCGCGGTGGCCGCGCGCGGCGCGCTGCGCTGCGCGAGCCTCGGGCCCCTGGCCGACGGCGAAACCGCCGTGGCGGTGGGCACGGCGCTGCGCTCGCGCGGTCTCGAGCCGCGCGAACGCGTGAGCCCGGGCGAAGCGCCTGACGGCTACTGGGTCTACATCGACAACCTGCGCGACGCCGACGCGCGCAGCGGCGCGCTGAAGCGGCTGGCGAAGGCCGGCGTGCGCGATGCGGCGGTGCTGGCCAACAGCGGCCAGGTTTCCGTCGGCCTGTTCAGCGGCCAGCAGGGCGCGGAACTGCGTGCGGCCGCCGTCCGCTCGGCCGGGCTCGAGCCGGTCATCAAGGCGCGGCTGCGGCCGGTCGACGAGCACTGGTTCGACGTCGAACTGGCCGGCGACATGCCGCTTCCGGCCGTGTCGGCGCTCATGGCCGGACTGGCGGCCGATCCGTCACCTTCGTGGGGCAGCTGCCCGGCATCGGCTGCTGCCACGGCCGCGGCGCCCTGAAATTCGCTATGATCCGCCCGCCCGGGGATGCGCCGCAGTAGCTCAGTTGGTAGAGCACCTGATTTGTAATCAGGGGGTCGGGAGTTCGAGACTCTCCTGCGGCACCATCGATACGTGCATTGCGCCAGCGGTTCTATCCAGCACCCGATGACCGCTCTCGGGAAGCACAACGGGCGGGCTTCGGCCCAAATCGGAAGTTCAGTGGCTCGAAGTGACTTCTCCAAAGCTGCCATTCAGCAGGATCGCTATGCCACAGCGCGATCCGGAATACGGACTCGATTACAGTCTCGTGCCGGGGGTGATGAATTCGTAACGTCTCGGCCGCCAGTCATAGGTCGACATAGATAGAGTGCGATACAAGTACTACCACGCGTGCTGACGGCACGCGCACTCAACTTCAGGCCAGCATTCGTTGCCCGAGCGCAATAGTTATGGACCATGTGAACATCGACCGATTCGAGGGCTGCCTGCTTGGGTTGGCGCTTGGAGATGCCCTGGGCGCTGGCTACGAGGGGGGACTCTTTGAGCGATTCCTATGGTCGATCATCGGATCGACTAACGGCGGACATATGCGATGGACGGACGATACCCAAATGTCGGTGGATGTTGCGGAGTCGCTTCTGGCCAAGGGAGGACTGGATGCCGACGACCTCGCGGTGCGATTTGCGCGCAGCTACCGATGGAGCCGAGGCTATGGCCCGAGCGCAGCTAAGTTGTTGAAGCGGATCGCGCGAGGCGCAGATTGGCGGCAGGTGAATCGCTTTGACCACCCCGAAGGGTCCTTCGGGAATGGCGCCGCAATGCGGGCCCCCGTAATTGGCCTCTATTTCTCGGGCCGTCCTGAGGAACTTGCCGATGCCGCGCGCCTGTCGGCAAGTATCACGCACGCCCATCCTCTGGGTATGGAGGGTGCGGTCCTAGTGGCGACTTCGACGGCGCTAGCGCATACCTGCTTGCCTCCGAGAATGATACTGCGGCGCGCGGCCGAAGCCTGTCGTCTGGAACCTTTCATTGCGAAACTCATGATTGCGGAGACTTGGTTGCAGGCCAGCGGGCCGACGGCGCCGACGGTACGCCGACGCCTCGGGAACGGCGTAGCGGCGAGTGATTCTTGCGTCACGGCTGTCTACATCGCTCTACGTTTTATGTGGAGTTCGTTTGAGGAGATGCATGAATTCGTTGTCGACTGCGGTGGAGACGTGGACACAATTGGTGCGATCGCGGGCGCGATCTGGGGCGCCGCAAATGGTGCGGGTAGATTGCCTTCGCTGAAACTTGCGAAACTTGAGCAGCGCGAGCGATTGGCAGGTCTTGCGCGTGCATTGTGCGAATCCAGAGGCTGACGTAGGCGGAGAGCGCGCGCCGGGATTGCAACTGGCGCGCCCCGCGCCTGTGTGTCTTCGGGACAGCGAGCGTTAGAGACGAGCATGCATTGAAAAGTCTCGAAAACCTGCCGCGAAGCCGCCGTTCACGACCGGCAGCAACGGGTCAAAAGCGCCAACTAGGCTTCGGTGCCCCAGTTCTGCAACCCGGTGATCGTCCCGTAGCGTTTGGCTATTGAATAGCACCGCTCATCTGCCGTCACCAGCGTCGCGCCATCATGCTCGAGCGCTACGGCGTGATAGAGCGTGTCAATCAAGTGATGACCAGTCTCGAACGCCAGCTGCGTTGCCCGGCGCATGACGTTCGGATCACCGGTCGTGGGAAGTTGTAGTGCGGCGAGCATTTCAACGTTTCGCACGGCAGTATCTGGGGATAGGCGAGCACTAACGGTCGCCACTTCGGCCAGCCAGTGAACCGGCTGCAGGATTTCCACGTCGCCGCGTAAGACGGACTCGACAATGGAACGCGCCGTATGCGTGTCAGATTCGCGAGCCGGATCCTCAAGCAATCACTTGAGGATCACGCTCGCATCGAGGACGACAATCACGGACGACCGGCTGCTCGGGCGCGGCGAATCTCCTCGCTGGTGACTGCAGGCCGGTTCGCACGCGCGCTGCTCAATTGGCGGAACAGCCTGTCGCGCCTGATCTGCAATTACCGCTCGCGCACGGCCCGACGCAGCAGTCATACGCCAGGTACGGCACTCGTCAATGCGTTATTGCGGCGGAATCCCGCAATAAGCAGGTACGCCGGGGATGCCCGGATCGCGTCGCACGAATCTGCTGTAGTATGAGCGCCCCCGTAGAGGCCCAGGCGCCTCGCCACACGAATTCCGAGCAAATCATGAAAGCATCTATGTACCAGTCTGCCGTGCCTCCTTGCGTCCGCTCTCTCACCAACCTCGCGGCGATCATCGAGAAGGGAGCTGCGCACGCCGAGGCCCGCAAGATCGAGCCCGCGGCATTGCTCAATGCCCGCCTGTTCCCGGACATGCTGCCGTTCACGAAGCAGATTCAGATTGCGACGGACACCGCGAGCGGCGGCGTGGCGCGGCTGGCAGGGAAGGAACCGCCCGTGATCGAGCACAATGAAACGACGTTTGCCGCGCTGGTGGCGCGCGTGCAGCAGACCATTCAGTACCTGAATGCGATCAAGCCTGAGCAGCTCGACGGCACCGAGGACAAGACCGTCTCATGGCAATCGCGGAGCAGCACCAAGTCGATGCAGGGGCTGCCCTACCTCGTGAACCACATCCTGCCCAACGTGTATTTTCACGTGACCACCGCCTACAACATCCTGCGGCATAACGGCGTCGAGCTTGGCAAGATGGATTACCTGGGCCGTAGCTGAGGCGGTTCGCAATCAGGTCTCCGGCAGCTTCATCCTGCGCAACAGCTGCGAAAACCGCGGGTCACCGTGCAGGCTGGCGAACAAGGGATCGGTCTTGACGTTGACCAGCCCGGGATCCTTCTGCGCGTAGGATCGATCCAGCCATTCGAAGGCCTTGGCGCGCTCGCCGCGGTAGGCGTAGGCCTGCGCGACCTGAAGCGCCGCCGTCGAGTGATAAAGGTCGATCAGCTTAGCGAGTGCCGCATCCGAGTCCGGCATTCGCTTCATGGCGAACGCCAGGATGGAGCGTCCTTCCAGCTGATAGTACTCGCCGGATTCTCTGTCAATCGCCGCGGTCGCGGCATCCAGGTGGCCGGCGCCCAGATCGAGCAATGCGATGAGCAAATGGGCCTTGGTGGCCTTGGGATTGATGGCGACCGCAGTCTCGGCGACCGCCCGGGCGTCGGCGGGCCGGCCCATGCCGTCGAGCAGCATCGCCAGCTGGATGTGACCCAGGACCGATAGTGGGTCGAGCTGCATAGCCTCCCGAAAATAGGGCAGTGCCTGGTCCATGTGGCCAAAGGCGCGCGCCAGCTGCCCGCTCCGGAACAGCGCCCCGGAGTCGTGTGGCCCCGAGGCGACCAGCTCGTCGAGCTGCGTCTTTGCCGCAGCCCAGTCCCAGTTGATGATCGCGAGGTTGGCGCGGAGATTCAGTGCCGAGCGCAGCGTGGGATCGAGACGCAGCGCTGCATCGATCTCGCGTCCGGCAGCCTCGAGCATGCCCGCTTCGCCGCTGCCGAACGTGGCCACGTACATGTAGGCGTTGGCGAGCTCGGCGTGCGACGGCGCGAAACCGGGTTCGAGCGCGATGGCCTGCTTGAGGATCGCGATGCCCTGCTCGACGTCCGCATCGCTGGCGCGCCGCGCGAAATACTGGCCGCGCAGGTACAGGCTGTAGGCGTCCATGTTGCGCGGCGTGCTGTTGGGCGCGGTTGCGGCCGGCAGCAGTTTGACCTGGAGCCCCGTGACCACCGCCGCGGCGATATCCTGCTGCACCTTGAACACGTCGGTGAGCTGCCGTTCGAAACTCTCCGACCAGAGGTCCACGCCATCGGCGGCGCGAATCAGCTGTGCCGTGATGCGCAGCTGGTTCCCGGACTTGCGCACGCTGCCTTCCAGCAGGTTGGCCACCCCCAGGGTCCTGGCGATCGTGCGTATGTCTTCGTTCCTGCCCTTGAAGGCGAATGAAGAGGTGCGGGCGATGACCTTGAGCTCCGGGTTGTGCGAGAGGCGATCGATCAGTTCTTCCGACAGGCCATCCGAGAAATACTCCTGGTCGCGCTTCTCGCTCATGTCCACGAACGGCAGCACCGCGATCGACTTGTCCGGGGCGGCCGCAACAGCCGGCGCCGGCGCAGTCGCGGGCTTTGCGGCTTGCAGCTGACGCCACGCCAGCCACGCGATCGCGGCAAGGACCAGCACTCCCGCGGCAGCAACCGCCCGCCAGTGGGAGGATCTGCTGGCGGCGGGCACGCTAATCCTGGCCGGCGCCGCTCCGCTGGGCCGCTTGCCCGTCTCACCGCCCGCCAGCAAGGTGGCAATGCGGTCGCAGAAGGCCTGCGTGGTCACGCCACCCGGCAATCGGGTCCACTGCGCCTTGAGGAAGGACTCGGGTACTTCCGCGCGCACGTCCGACGTGTCATCGACGCACACGGGCACGATGAATGCCTTGCTGCGGACGATCATGTGGCTGCGCTGTTCGGCGAGGTCCCACTCGAGCCGGAAGTATCCCTCGGGCCGGCTCTGTGTATGACTCGAGATGATGGGCACGAACAACGCGCAATCGCGAATCTGATTGCGGATGTGGTGATCCCAGGCGTCGCCGCCACGCAGTTCACTCTGGTCGAACCACACTTCGATGCCGGTGGCGCGCAGCCCAGCGCAGATGCGTGCCGCCGCGGCCGCATCCTCCGAGGCGTAGCTCAGGAAGACCGCTCGATCAGTATCGGTCAAGGACCGTTCCCGCGGGCGCAGGTTCGCTGCTAAGCTTCGTGGCGGCCATGAGCGTCGAACTGTAGCCTAATCACGCCTGCGCCGGAAGAATCCAGGTTGACAGCCGCAACGACGGCAGGGGGAGACAACATGAGATTGCAACTGCTTGCTTGCGTGACGCTGGCGGCAATCGCTGCCGCCAGCTATGCGCTGCCGGAGAAGTCTCCGTTCTGGGGCGCCAAGGCCCCGGTGCCCTTCGACACGCCCTCCGACCAGCTCGAGCACGGCGACTACACCTGGGCGCCGCAGCTGGCGCCGGAAGGACCGATCGAGGTCATCGTCAGCCTCGATGAACAGCGCGCCTACGCTTACCGCAACGGCATCCTGATCGGTGAGTCGACGATCAGCAGCGGCAAGCCGGGACACAAGACGCCCACCGGCGTATTCACGACCAAGCTCAAGGACGCCAATCATCACTCCAGCCTCTACAACGACGCGGCCATGCCCTACACGCAGCGCCTCACGAGCGACGGGGTCGCGCTGCACGCCGGCGGGATCCCGGGCTATCCCGAGTCGCACGGCTGCGTGCACTTGCCCTCCGAATTTGCGCGCCTGCTGTTTCAGGCCTCGCCGCTGGGCATGACCGTGATCATCGCCGATCACAAGTCCGAGCCGGCGGACGTCGATCATCCCGCCTTCCTGAGCCCGGTCACCGACAAGGGGCAGGTCGAGGAGAACCGGCGTTTGTTCGCGAACGAGGGCCTCAGGTGGGAGCCCCAGAAATCAACCTTCGGGCCGATTTCGGTGCTGCTGAGCCGCTATGACAGCCGCGTGGTCGTGATCCGCAACGGCATTGAGATCGGGCGCGCCCGCGTCGTGGTGCGGGATCCGCAGCGGCCGCTCGGCACGCACGTCCTCGTGGTCAAGGTCGCGGCGATTCCCGGCGACCCGAATTCGCGGCCGACCTGGATCGGCATCGGTGTCGTCGGCCACATGGACGATACCAACGTGCCGCCGAGCCCGGACGCCGTGCAGCGCATCGTCATCCCGGACGAGTTCCGCCGCGCGGTCGTGCCGCTGCTGGTCAGTGGCACGACGCTCATGGTCACGGACGCGCCGATACTCGAGGAGACGACCGGCAAGGAAATGACGGTGCTGAGCTCCAACCCCGAGGACTGAGGCCCGGAAATCTCCGTGGCATCCACGTCCCCCGATCGCGGGCGAACGCGCCGCCGTCGCCTGCCGCTCCTGATCGCACTCGCGCCGCTGTTCGTCGGCTGCGCCACCGGAATCAGCGGCTGCAGCTCGCTCCCGAGTCTCGAGGGCCGTACCGTCACCACCGCGATGGCCGCGGAGCCGGGCACCCGCCTGCACGACGCGCTGGCCCCGCTCGCGGAACAGCACCCGGGGCTGACCGGGATCTACGCGCTGAACGATGCCCACGAGGCGTTTGCGGCGCGGGTGGCGCTTGCAGCGGCCGCGCAGCGTTCGCTCGATGTGCAGTATTACATCTGGCACCAGGATGTCTCCGGCAGGCTGATGTTCGACGCGCTTCGCCAGGCAGCGGACCGCGGCGTCCGCGTGCGGTTGCTGCTCGATGACAACAACACCAAGGGCATGGATCCGACGCTCGCTGCGCTCAATGCGCACCCGAACGTGGAGCTGCGGTTATTCAACCCGTTTCCGGGCCGCTCGCATCGCCTGTGGGGATATGCGACTGACTTCTCGCGACTGAATCGCCGCATGCACAACAAGTCTTTCACCGCCGACGGTGTCGCGACGATCATCGGCGGCCGCAACATCGGCGATGAGTACTTTGGCGCCGGCGAGGGAGCAGGTTTTATCGATCTCGACGTCATAGCCGTCGGTGGCGCCGTGGCCGCGGTGCAGAAGTCATTCGATGAATACTGGAACAGCGGCTCGGCGTATCCCGCGGAGCGCATCCTGCCAGCGGCCACGCCGGCGCAGCTTGCGAAATTCGCCGCACAGGGTGTCGAGACTGGCGATAGTCCGGAGGCGCAGGAATACCTGGAGGTCGTCCGCAACACCGAAATCGTGCACGACATGATCGCGCGTACCATGAGCTGGGAGTGGTGCCAGGCGCAGCTGGCGGTCGACGATCCGGCGAAGGGCCTGGACCGGGCGCAGCGCAAGGACTACCTGCTGCCGGACCTCGAGCGCCTGCTCGGCTCACCGCAACACGAGTTGTACCTGGTCTCGCCGTACTTCGTGCCGACGCAGTCCGGGGTCACCGCGTTCACGAACATGCGTGCGCGCGGCGTGAAGGTTGCGATCCTGACCAATGCCCTCGAGGCGACCGACGTCACGGCCGTGCATGCCGGATACGAGAAGGCGCGCAAGGATCTGCTGCGCCAGGGGGTGGAACTCTGGGAGCTCAAGCGCAGCGCAATGGACGCTCCTGCCGCACACCCGACGGAGCGCAAGAAATCAGGCCACGGCAGTGGCGGATCGGGCAGCACCGGCGACAGCGGCGGTGCCAGCCTGCATGCGAAGACCATTGCCGTGGATGGCGAGAGGGTCTTCGTCGGCTCCTTCAACTTCGATCCGCGCTCTGCTGCGCTCAATACCGAGATGGGCCTCGTAATCGGTTCACCTGAGCTTGCTGGGCGTGTGGCCGCCGCGTTCAAGGGCAAATTCCCTGCCGCGGCCTACGCCGTGCATCTGTCGGCCAAGGGTGAGTTGGAGTGGACCGAGCGCACGTCAGAGGGCGATGTCGTCCATCACACGGAACCGGGCACATCCGGCTGGCGCCGCTTCTCCGTCGGCTTCATGTCGCTGCTGCCGATTGACTGGTTGTTGTGAATCAGAGCGGCGCCTGGTTCAGCTTCCAGGTATCGCGAGTACCGGCGGATGAGACTCTCCTGGTCTTCCCAGCGGCCCTCCGATGTAGGCGATCACGGCCGAATGCGTGTCTGCCCAGGCCTTCCAGGCCGCAAAAAAGGGCCCGGCGCTTGCGCGCCGGGCCCGGCAGTTAAACAGGACGCATCAGTTTACAGAACACAATAGAAGCCGAGTGTCACCGTGTTGGAAGGTTGCGAGTTGCTTACCCCATCGGTGGCTACGACCGTGAACTGAAACGACTCGCAATTGTTGGCATTCGGATTTGAGACGGACACGACCTTCGTCAGCGTGTTTGCGTCAGTGCTGCCAACCGCGACCGGCGGGCCATATTGATATTGGCCGAAGCCACCATCCCTGCTCATGTACACGGTGTAGCCGGTGACGGGGGTGTTGTCGGGATCCGTCGACGCGGTCCACGACAGGTTGACGGCCACTCTGTCAGTGTTGGTCCAGAAGGCATTCGTCCAGCCGGCTGTCGGATCGTATGGATCATACAAGGTATCCGTGACGATCGATGGCGCGGTCGGCGGCGTGTCGGCGGAGCAGCCTCCCGACGGCAGGCCCGGATCCGGCGGCGGCAACGTCGCGCTTACGGGCTGGCCGCGAACGCGCGTGTTGAGGTGCATGACGATGTTCTCGAGTCGGCCCCGGATCTCGCTGTAGAGGCTCAACTGGTTGTTGTTGTTCAGGATGGGATTGGTGGCGCCGAGCGTGTCGTCGCAGCTCCAGGCCTGGTGCGCCGCGCACTGGTAGCGGCTGTCCGCGGGCAGGCTGTTGTCGTTGAGGTAGCTCTTGCCGGTGGCGACGCAGCTGGCCAACGTCGCCTGGTCCGCGGCGCTGATGTTCGGCGAAGTCCCCGTGGTCGTCAGCCCGGCCACGGTGGCGGTCAGGTTATCGAACTTGAGGTTCGCGAGATCGACCAGCCAAGTGGTCGCACCGTCTCCCAGTGTATTGTCGTTCAGCTGCATGCCGATCAGGTCAAGCGAGTGGCCCGGCTTCTTGCCGACGCTCCCGTCGCAGCCGGCCGCCAGCTCCGTGAACTGGTTGCCTTCCACGATGCTTCCCTCGCTCAAGAGCGGCGCCCAGCCGTCGGTCAGCTGCGGGCAGGCCGGCGCCGGCCCGGCTGGCGTCAGGTCGGACGAAACCAGCAGGTCGAACGGAGCCAGCGGGTACCCATTGATCTCCGTGACCTTGGCGATCGTGAAGCCGTGTCCGGAAGCGCCGGACGCACCGCAGAGGTAGGCCGGAACCTTGGTATGCGGGTAGCCCGGGCAAACATCGTCCGCATAGAGGTGCGGGTCGTTGGGCCGGTTGAGCTTGGCCTCATCGCAGGCACCCAGCACGGTGTCGAAGCGCGGGTCGGCGTCGACGCTGCAGGCGGTCACGAGCAGCGTGGCGCCCGGGGGCGCCTTATTTTCCTGGATCACGATCTGGCCACCGAGCAGGCTGCAGCCGTTCGGATTGACAGTCGTGTCGCAGGCCGAGCTTGGGGTGGCCGCGTCGGTGGCGGCGAGGCCGACCGGGTTGGACACCGTCGTGATCATCGCCAGCGGCGTGTTGCATTTCACCGCCAGGTTCGGGCAGCCCCCGGCGGGCGGCGCTCCGAACTCGAAGATCTTGCCCCGGAGCGGCTGGTCGAACACGGCATAGGGCGTGCCGCCCTTGAGGAAAGCCCGGATCTTGCCGAGCGACAGTCCGAGTCCGGTGGCGAAGGCGGTATTCAATGTCGATCCCGTCGAGCTCAGCGTGTAGCGCAGCACCGCGCCGCCCACCGTGGCGACCAGCAGGCTGCCGTCCGCGGGCCACAGCGTCATGCCGGTCGGCGTCTGGCCGCGCGGACACTGCGCCGCCGAAACGAGCGTGATCGGGGCGCCGACGGTGCCGCCGGCCAGGAAATTCTTGATGTTCGCCGCCGGGAAACGCAGCACGCGGCCGTCGTTGACCAGTACCAGCAGGTCACCAGCACCTAGGCCTCCGGCCGTAGCGGCCGGCACGACCAGTGCGTCGAGCAGCCGGACGTTGCCGTAGCCGGAAATCTTGCCGCTGTCCGCCATCAGCACCGGGGCCAGGAATGAGGCCCCGGCCGGTTGCGCCGGATTGCGCTTGAACACCCAGACCTGCGGGTGTCCCGAGTCGCCGCGGTTCGCGTACAGGTTTCCGGAACTGTCAGCAGCCAACCCCTCTGGATATCGAGGCCCGGGCGTTGCAGGCGAATAATTCCAGATGACATTCGCCGCTCCGGAGGCATTGGCGTAACGAACAATGCGGCTGCCGCTGTAGTCTGCCGCGATCAGATCTGCAACTGCCGTCTGTTCGTTGCCGAGGTAGATTATCGAGCGCACGCTCGAACCCAGCGGCAATGGGTTGAGACCCAGCGCCGTCGCCCCCGGTGGCGCGAAGTTCAGGTCGTAGGCCCTGTTGTTCGACGCGCTCGCAGTCGATACGTGCAGTGTGTCGGCTGCGGCTGTTGCGCTGGCCACGGAGAACACGAGGCTGGCGCAGGCCAGCAGCGCACTGATCCCGGAAATCTTCGAGTGCATGACGAACCCCTCATTGCAGCACGGATGTTTGGTGTTCTTATTTCGCGCCTTGTGCGGCGCGTTAACAGCCAAGCTAGCATGGCACTCGCTCAATATTCAATCGCGCCGAACAATAAATAGTGCTGAGGTTGTGGAACGAATGTTATGTAAACTGCGACCTGGGCATCGCGCCCGCGTCGATGCAGCTTTATCGCCGTCGGAAGCACCTCAGGGCGGCGCGCCCGCCGGCAGCTGCCGGGAATTCGCCACCCGCGCCTCTCGCTGGTGGAGGTCATCGAGGTAGCGCCTGGCGAGCGCGGCATAGTTCTTCGGGGCGCCGATGTCGCTGCTGAGGATGCGGTAGGACTCGGGCAGTACCTTCTCGGCCTCGGCGAGTCGGCCCAGTCCCGCCAGTGCGGCGCCCTCGGCGCTGGCCGCTATCGCCGTGCGCCAATGTGTTGCGGAGTAGGCGGCCGTGTAGATCCTTACCGCCTGCCGGGCCGACTCGAGGGCCTCGGTGTACTTGCGGGTTTCGACCTGCAGTATGGCCAGGCTCGTCAGGCTGCTGGCCACGTCCTGGTGGTCGTTGCCGAGCAGGCGGCGGCGCATGTCGAGCGAGCTGCGTATGTAGCGCTCGGCTTCGGCGTACCGGCCCACTTCGACCAGGAAGTAGCCGAGCTGGTTCGCGACCCGCGCGACGTCGGGATGATCGCCCGGGAACACCTGCTGGTAGATCGCCAGTGACTCGCGCTGCGCGGCGAGCTCGCGGCGGGTGTCGTTCATCGCCGCGTAGAGGTAGGCGAGGTTATTGAGCGTCAGCGCGACATCCGGGTGCGCGTTGCCGAGCAGTTCGCGCTGCATGGCCAGCGCCTGCTGGAAAGCGGCCTCGGCGTGCGCCAGCTCACCCTTCTCCTGCAGCACGCCGCCGAGATTCATCAGGCCCATGGCGACTTCCTTGTGCTTGTCGCCGAGCAGGAGCCGGGCCATGGCCAGGCTCTCGCGGTACAGCTTTTCGGCGGCGTCGTAGTCGCTGTTCTCGTCGTAGAGGTAGGCCAGGTTGTTGATGGTCTCCTCGAGGTCGGGGTGCGGCTCGGTTTCGTGCAGCCGACGCTGGATCGCCAGCGCGCTCTTCATGAGCGGGATCGCCGCCTTGAGATCGCCGCGCTGGTCGACGACCAGGGCCAGGTCCTCGAGCGTGCGCGCCACCTCGCCGTTCTGCTCGCCGAACAGGCCGCGCTGGATCGCGAGCGCGGCGCGCAGCTGCTGCTCGGCCTCGGGCAGCTTGCCCTGGTTCGAGAGCGCCATCCCTAAGCCGTGCACGGCGCGTGCCAGCATGGCTTGCTGCTCCCTGCCCTCAGGCTGCGCGCGCAGGCGCGCGATCGAGTCGCGATAGCTCGTCTCGGCGGCCGTGTATTCGGCCTGGAGCGTGAGCACGTCGCCGAGGTGATTGAGCGACTCGGAGCTGGCCACGGGATCGGAATCGAGCAGGCGGCGGCGCGTGCTGACCGCGCGTTCAATCAGCGGCCGCGCCTGCCTGTAGAGCCCAAGGCCCATGTAGACCGTGCCTACGGTGTCGAGCAACGTGGCCTGGATCACCGGTTGCTTGCTGAGCTCCTTGTCGATGCGCATCGCGCCCTTGTCGAGCATCTCGCGCGCCGTGACGGTGTTGCCGCGCGCCTCGCTCGGGTCGGAGATCCGGAACAGGTCGACCAGGAACTTCGTGGTCTGCTTGGCCGTCTCGGCCTCGGCTTCGGCGCGCACCTTTTGCCGCTGGGCGGCGGAGCGCTGCACGAGCGCGTAGGCCGCGAGCCCCGTGGTGAAGATCATGCCGGCCGTCATGGTGCTGGCGATGGCGATCAGTCGCCGCGTGCGCCGCTGCGCCTCGCGCCGGCGCAGCGCGTCGTAACCCACGCCGAGCGCACCGGCGATGAGCTTGAGCTTGGCGTTGTTCTTGCCGTCCTTGCCGGGCCGGGCGTCGGCCGCGATCGGCTCGGTGCGCACGGTGCCGAGGTTGCCGGCGGAATCGAGCTTGAAGCGCAGCGCCGGGGGGAAGCACTCCTCATGCGCGGTGGCCGGGTTGTCCGCGGCGTTGGGTTCGCCGCCAACGATGAGGCAGAAGATGCGATCCTCGCGGCCCAGCCGCTTGAAGGCCAGTATCTCCTCGTTGACCCACTTCGACTGCGCCGCTTGCGGCGAGCAGATGACGATCTGGCAGGCGGATTGGCGCAGCGCTTCGCTGATGACCGTGCCGAGGTCGGTCGCGCTCGCGAGCTCCTCGCGGTCGCGGAATACCGGCGTCAGCCGCCTGGGCACCGTGCCGCGCTCGCTGGCCGTGCCGATGAGCGCCTTGGGCGGCCGGTAGGACTCAATCGAGCGATGCAGCCAGTTGGCCCAGCGGGCATCGCGATGGCTGTAGCTCAGGAACGCCCAGTATTTCGGGCGCGTGTCGGCTGCATCCCCGCTGCGATGGGCTGGAGAATCCATGACCGACCCTGGTACCGCCCCGTGCTCGGGCCGGGCGACTGTAATACAAACGGGCGGATGGGCCTAGCCGACAGCGTCGCCAGTGGCTGCCCGAAAAAAGGAAGGCCCGGCGCATGCGCGCCGGGCCCCGGGGTCAACCGCGTTGCTGAAAGCCGCTACGGGAACCGGTCGCAGTCGTGGTCGTGATCCTTGTCGTAGCAGCTGACGACCAGCGGCGCGCTCGATAGTGAGACATTGGGCGGAGCCGCCTTGTCGTAGGCCGCCACGGTGACGTTGAACTTCTGGTCTGCCGTGTTGGTGTTGAGCGTGACCGTGGCGTAGGCATTGCCCGTATTGGCGACCTGCGTGCCGTTCAGGTACACGAGGTATCCGCCGACGCCTGAGGCAATTGAGCCGGCACCGGCCGTATCCGTCGAGGCGCCCCAGGACACCTTGAGCGTCTTGGAGCCGGTATAGATCGACGACAGCCCGGTGGGCACGCTCGGCGCCGTCGTGTCGGGAAGCGGGAGCGTGGTGACGAGCAGCGGCGCGCCGAGTGTCGATTCGTTCGGCCCGCCGTTGTTCGAGGTCGACAGATCCACGGACGAAACCTGGTAGCTGTACTGCGTGCCGGGGTTCAATCCAGTGTCGGTGTACGAGGTCGCCGCAATGGGCGCCACTGTCGTGCGCGCACCGTTGCGGTACACGAAGTAGCCGCCGATGCCCGTGCCCGGGCTCGGATCCGTGGAGGCCGTCCAGTTCAGAGTCACGCTCGTGGTCGTGACGGTTCCCTGCGATATGCTCCCCGGAGTGGTTGGGGCCGAATTATCGGGCGAGGTCGATGGGGTGCTGTTCGCCGGCGCGGACTGGTTCGGGCCGAGCGGCGACTTGTCGAAGGCGACGACCTGGTACGAATAGGTCGTCTCGACAGAAAGGCCGCTGTCCGCGAAGAAGCAATTCGGATTGCAGCTCGACGGGTCGATCGTCGCCAGTGGCGATGAGGCCGCGCCCGTCCTGTAGACGTAATAGCCACCGACGCCAGTGCCGCCGGGATTATCCGTCGAGGGTTGCCAGTTGATCTGCAGGCTGGTCAGCGTGACGTTCGTCGGCGCGAGCATCACCGGCGTGCTCGGCGGCGTCGTGTCCGGGTCGCAAGGCGAGGCCGGCAGGCCGGGATCGGCCAGCGGCCAGGTGTTCGAGGCCGGGTTGTTGGCCAGGCGAGTGTTGATCGTCAGGACCAGGTTCGCGAGTCGCCCGCGAATCGCGCTGTAGGCGCTGAGCTGGTTCGGGTTGTCGAGGAAGTTTCCGGAAGTGACGGTGCTGTCGCAGACCCAGGCCTGGTGGGCAGAGCAGGCGTAGCGGGTCGAAGGCGTGAGATTCACGGTGTCGTTCAGGTAGCCCTTGGCCTTGGCGACGCAGCTCGCGAGCGCCGTCTGCGCACCGGTTTCCATGTTCGGAGCGCTATTGATGGTCGCGGTCAGGTTGTCGAATTTCTGGTTTGCGAAGTAGACCAGCTTGTCGGTCAGCGTCGCGCCCGGGAAGAAGTTCGGGTTGAGCTGCAGGCCGAGGCCCATGAGCGAGTGGCCGGGAGGCAGTCCACGGCTAGAGCCGCAGAACGAGGTCAGTTCGATCATGTCGTTGACCTCTGGAATCGTGCCTTCGCCCGTCAGCGGCGCCCAGCCCAGCGCGAGCTGTGGGCAACCGGGATTCGGCGGCGTGAGCAGCGCATCCGCGTTGAGCTCCGTCTTGACCAGGAGGTTGAACGGTGCGACCGGGAAGCCGTTCTGCTCGATCGACTTGATGAGCGCGAGTCCACGCATGGAAGGGCCCGAGGCGCCGCACAGGTAGCCCGGGATGACGGTCGGGCCGAAACCCGGGCAGAGGCTGGCGACCGGGAGCGCCGTGCCGTCACAGGTGAACATTACCGGATCGACCCGGGGATCCTTGTCGATCACGCAGGCCACATCGACGATCGTGGCCCCCGGGTTCGCCGAGCTCACGCCGAGCTTCTCCGCTCCGCTGAGCAGTGTGCAGGAATGGTCGGGATTGCTGTCGTTGAACACGCAATCCTGCGTCGGCGCGCTCGAGTCCGTGGTGGCGAGGGCATAGGGATTGGCCACACCGGTAACCGTCACCAGCGGCGCATTGCACACGGTCTTGAGGTTCGGGCAGCCGCCCGCCGGCGGGGCGCCGAACTCGACGACCTTGCCGCGCAGCGGTTGATCGAAGACGGCATAGGGCACGCCGCCGTTGACGAAGGTCTTGATCTTGCCGAGCGAGATGCCGATGCCGGTGGCGAAACTGGTCTGGAGCGTGGACCCGGCCGTGGTCAGGGTGTAGCGCAGCACCGAACCGCCGACCGTCGCCACCAGCAGGGTGCCGTCGGCAGGCCAGAGCGCCATGCCGGTCGGGGTCTGGCCCGCCGGGCATTGCGCGCCGGTGACGAGCGTCTGCGGCGGTGCGATCGGGCGGCCGCCAGCGAGGAAAGCCTGCAGGCTCGCCGCGGAATAGCGCAGCACACGGCCATCATTGATGAGCAGCAGCAGGTCGCCGCTACCGGGCCCTCCGGGAATGGGCGAGCGCACGACCACGGTCTCGATGAGCCGCATCTTGCTCGTCGTGGCGAAGTTGGCGTTGTCGACCAGGAGCGGAGGCAGGAAACCCGCGCCCGGCGGCAGCGCCGGGTCGCGGCGCATCACCCACAGCTCGTCGCGTCCGGCGTCGGAGCTGATCACGTAGAGATTGCCCAGCGCATCGACCGACAGGCCGTCGGTGCCACGCGGCCCGGCTACGGGCCAGGCCCACAGCGTCTGCGGCACGCCGGCCGAGCCGGCGTAGCGAACGATCTTGCCGCCAGTGGTGTCCGCGGCGATCAGGTCGACCTTGGCGGTCTGCTCGTTCGACACGTATACCAGTGAACGCACGCTCGAGCCGCCGTTCGGATTAATCGGTGTCGCGGCCAGCGCGGTCGCGCCGGCCGGGGGTGTGGGCCCGAAAAAGACCTCGTACAGCGCGTTCGTAGAGGTGTTGGCGGTCGCGATGTGCAGCTCGTCGGCTCGCGCGGTCTGCGTGGCCATCGACAGGGCAAGGCTGGCGCAGGCCAGCAGCGGATGGATCCAGGACGACAGTGTCTTCAAGCCGATCCCCTCTCGGGCGCGCTGCGCCGGAACTGATATTTTTGACGGCCCACATGGCCGGAAGTGGTCGGCGGACCCTACACGAACGGCGTGACCCCCACAATCACGTCACCGCCCCATTGTGATTCATGTAAATCCGATTTCATGCGCCCGCAGGCTGCCGTGCCTGACCTGCAAGGGCCTCCCGTCGGCGCAGGTCGTCGAGGTAGCGCTGCGCGATCGCCGCGTAGGTCTTGGAGGCGCCGATGTCCGTGCTCAGGATCTGGCAGGCCTTCGGCAGGATCTTCTCCGCCTCCGCGTAGCGGCCGAGCCCGGCCAGGGCCGCGCCCTGGGCGCTGGCGGCGATCGCGGTGCGCCAGTGGGTCGGCGACAACGCGGCGCTGTAGATCCTGACCGCCTCGCGGGCCGAGTCCAGGGCGGGGGCGTACTTCCGGGTCGCGACCTGGAGCATGGCGAGGCTCGTGAGGCTGCTGGCGACGTCGGGATGCTCGTTGCCGAGCAGGCGCCGGCGCATCTCCAGCGATTCGCGCACGTAGCGCTCGGCCTCGGCGTACTGGCCGGCCTCAGTCAGGAAGAAGCCCAGCTGGTTCGAGACCCGGGCGACGTCGGGATGATCCCCCGGGAACAGCTGGCGGTAGATCGCGAGCGACTCGCGCTGCGCGGCCAGCTCGCGCCGGGTGTCGCCCAGCGCCGCGTAGACGTAGGCCAGG
The DNA here is from genome assembly GCA_963778855.1 of uncultured Gammaproteobacteria bacterium. GTDB lineage: Bacteria > Pseudomonadota > Gammaproteobacteria > Steroidobacterales > Steroidobacteraceae > FEN-1191. Next base: position 393,067 of record CAVZWC010000004.1, read on the forward strand.
TTGTTGAGCGTCAGCGCGACGTCGGGGTGGGCGTTGCCGAACAGCTCGCGCTGCATCGCGAGTGCCTGCTCGAAGGTCGCCTCGGCGCGCGCCATGTCGCCCTTCTCCTGCAGCACGTAGGCCAGGTTGCCGAGGCCGGTGGCGATTTCCTTGTGCTTCTCGCCGAGCAGGCGGTGGTTCATGGCCAGCGCCTCCCGGAACAGCTTCTCGGCGGCCTCGTGATCGCTCTGCTCCTCGTAGACGAAGGCGAGGTTGTTGATCGCCTCGGCGAGGTCGGGGTGGGGCTCGGTGCCGTGGAGCCGGCGCTGGATCGCCAGCGCGCTCTGCATCAGCGGGATCGCCGCCTTGAGCTTGCCACGCTGGTCGACGACCTGGCCGAGGTCCTCGAGCGTGCGCGCGACCTCGCCGTTGACCTCGCCGAACAGGCTGCGCTGGATCGCGAGCGCGGCGCGCAACTGCTGCTCGGCCTCGGGCAGCTTGCCCTGGTTCGAGAGCGCCATCCCTAAGCCGTGCAGGCTGCGCGCCAGCGCGGCCTGCTGCGCAGCGCTGGCGGGCTGGGCGCGCAGGGTCGCGATCGACTCGCGGTAGGTGCGTTCGGCGACCGCGAACTCGGCCTGGAGCGTGAGCACGTCGCCGAGGTGGTTCAGAGTCTCGGAGTTGGTCACAGGATCGGAATCGAGCAGCCGCCGACGCGTGCTGACCGCGCGCTCGAGCAACGAACGTGCCTGCCTGTAGAGCCCGAGCCCCATGTACACGGTACCGACGGTGTCCAGCAGCGTGGCCTGGATCACCGGCTGCTTGCTGAGCTCGACGTCGATGCGCGCCGCGCCCTTGTCGAGCATCTCGCGCGCCGTGACGGTGTTGCCGCGCGCCTCGCTCGGGTCCGAAATCCGGAACAGGTCGACCAGGAACCTGGTGGTCTGCTTGGCCGTCTCGGCTTCGGCCTCGGCGCGCACCTTCTGCCGCTGGGCCGCGGCGCGCTGCACGAGCGCGTAGGCGGCGAGCCCGGTCGTAATGATCATGCCGACGGCCATGGCGCTGGCGATCGCGACCAGCCGTCGCGTGCGTCGCTGCGCCTCGCGCCGGCGCAGCGCGTCGAATCCGACACCGAGCACGCCGGCGATGAGCTTGAGCTTGGCGTTGTTCTTGCCGTCCTTGCCCGGGCGGGCGTCGGCCGCGATCGGCTCGGTGCGCTCGGTGCCAAGACTGCCATCGGCATCGAGCCTGAAGCGCAGCGCCGGCGGGAAGCATTCCTGGTCGGCGGTGGCGGGGTTGTCGGAGGCATTGGGCTCGCCGCCGATGATCAGGCAGAAGATGCGATCCTCGCGACCGAGCCGCTTGAAGGCCAGTATCTCCTCGTTGACCCACTTCGACTGCGCCGCTTGCGGCGAGCAGATCACGATCTGGCAGGCGGACTGGCGCAGCGCCTCGCTGATGACAGTGCCGAGGTCGGTCGCGCTCGCGAGCTCCTCGCGGTCGCGGAACATCGGCGACAGCCGCTTCGGCACGATGCCGCGTGCGCCGGTCGTGCCCACCAGCGCCTTCGGGGGCCGGTAGGATTCGACCGAGCGGTGCAGCCAGTTGGCCCAGCGGGTGTCGCGATGGCTGTAGCTGATGAATGCCCAGTATTTGAGCCGCGCGCCGCCGGCATCCACCGGATGAGGGGCTGGATTGCTCATGTCCGATCCTGGCCCTGGCCCCTCCTCGATCTGACGACTGTAATACAATCGTGTGGGTGGGCATAGTCGACAGCATGGCTCCCGGGAATTCCCCGCTCGTCGTCGGTGTGTGCGGCCACATGGACCTCGACCCGGGCGACATCCCGGAATTGCGCAACGCCGTCGCCGCCTTCCTGCGCGAGCTCAAGGGGCACCTGCCGGAGACCGACATCCTCGTCATCGTCGGCATGGCCGCCGGCGCGGACCTGCTGGTGGCGCAGACCGCGCTCGACGTCGGCGTGCGCGTCGAGGCGGTGTTGCCGATGCCGCTCGAGCATTATGCCGCGGACTTCGACGCCGACACCCTGCGCCTGCTCAAGAGCCTGCTGGCGCGCGCCGACGTGCGCTGCACCGAGCTGCGCCCGCCGCCACACCGCGGCGGCGACCTCGGCGCGTCGCAGCACCGCGACCGGCTGTATTCGAACCTGACCGAGACGCTGATCCGGCGCAGCAGCCTGATGCTGGCGCTGTGGGATGGGCAGTCCTCGCCACTGCCGGGCGGCACCACCGATACCGTGCTGCGCTTCCTCGGCGTGCGCTCGGACACCAACCAGGCGACCGAGAGCATCGCCCTGGTCGAGAGCGACGAGGACGGCGACAACAACGAGCGCCTGGTCTACTGGATACCGGCGGCGCGCAGCAGCGGCGCGCCGGCCGATCCGCTGCGCCGGCCCTGCTTCCTGCGCTGCGTCGGCGACAACACGCTGCTGATGCGGCAGTCGATGCCGGTGTCGCTGGCGTTCCAGCTCTCGGGACTCGAGCGCTACAACCGCGAGTACCGCGAGCTGGTGGCGGCCGGCAACCTGGGCAACCCGGACTCGCTGCTGGCGGCACTGCTGCCGGAGACCACGTCACGCGAGCGCGAGCTGCTCGAGGAGATCGATGCCCAGTATGTCAAGGCCGACGTGCTGGCGATGCACTACCAGCGGCGCTCCGAACTCCTGTTCCGCCTGTTCGCGGTCATGACCTTTGCGCTCGGCCTCGCCTACCTGAGCTACGAGAAGCTCGACGAGACGCGCATGCTGCTGATCGCCTACGTCGTGATCCTGCTCGGGGGCCTGGGCGTCTACTACGCACTGCGCAACCGCCACTGGTTCGCCAAGCACCTGAGCTACCGCGCGCTGGCCGAGACCATGCGGGCGAAGTTCTACCTGCGCATCGCGGGTGTCGATCACCGCGTCAACGCCGCCGAGGTGCTGGCGCTGTCGGGGATCGACCGATTCCACGGCTTCGGCTGGATCAGCTACGTGCTGGCCGGCGTCGAGGTGCCGGATGTGCACGGCGAGGCGGCGCACGATCCGGAGCTGCGCCGGACTCGCAGCGTCGAGCTGCACTGGATCGAGAGCCAGCACCGCTACTTCACGCGCAAGGTCGCCCAGCTCGGGCGCGGCCACCACCGCCTGCGGGTGCTGCGCAACGTGCTGTTCGTGGTCATCCTGCTGGTGATCACGGCGTTATTCCTGTTCGGCGATGCGCTCGGTGGCAAGGAGGTGCATCCGGGCCTGTCACTGAAGAACATCCTGACCTTCTTCATGGGCTTCCTGGCCGTGCTGCTCGGCGTCTGGGAGCTGCACCAGGGCAAGATGGCGACCCGCGAACTGCTGTGGCAGTACCGCAACCAGCTGCAGCACTTCGCGCGCGCGCGGCTCGACCTGCGGCGCTTCGTCACGCCGCACCGTCGCAACGAGGTGCTCGTGAGCCTCGGCCGGGACTCGCTCATGGAGTGCTACCTGTGGACGATCCACCGCTACCATCGCGAGCACGAGCCGCCCGCCGGGCACGGCGGCTGAGGGCCGCATGACCGGTGCGCCGCTGCGGTTATCCACGCTCGGGCACCTGGTCAGGACCCTCGTGCCGCGCTCGGAGCTGGTGGTGATCTTCGACCTGCAGGCCCGGATCAGCTGGGCCACCGACACCGCCGAGCACGAGGACCTGCGCGCGCTCGCCGCCGAGCTGCTCGGCGGGGCCGACAAGGGCGGATCGTCGTACTCGATGCGCTGCGAGCTCGACGCCGCGGCGAGCTACGCCTTCCTCATGCGCAACCCGGCCGGCGCAGCCACTGGCGTCCTGGCGCTGACCATCGCCGGGCCGTTCCGCCGCTCTGATCTGCTGCGCCCCGCGGCCCTGGAGTCGCGCCTGGCGCCGCTCCTGGCCGTGGGCGCGTTCGCCGTGGCCGATACGGCCGAGCGCCTGATTGCGGTGCTCGCGGACCGGCTCGAGGCGGAGGCCGTGATCGCCTGCCTGCCGGGCGAAGATTTCAGCCGCAGCTTCCGCCGGGCCGGCTCGCAATTACCCGAGGTCGCCACGTTGCAGCGCCTCGCCAGCCGCGAACTTGCGCCGCGGACCGCCCAGGCCGCCTCGCCGCTGCGTGTCGACAAGGCACGCATCGACACGGCGCGTGTCGGACCGGACTCGCCGGTCTTCGGCTTCGTCAGCGTGCCGCTGCGGCGCGGCAGCGGCTCGCAAGGAGTGCTGGCCGCATTCGCGACCCAGGCACGGCGACCTTTCAGCATCCAGGACGCGGAGCTCCTCACGCGCAGCGCGGTGCTGCTGACCGAGCTGCTCGGCTAGGCCCTAGCGGGCGGCGTAAGCATCCATCATCAGGCCGGTGCCACCGCCGGAGATGTGCGCGACCACCGCGGTGCGACGATGCACCTTGGTGACTACGCCGAGGTCGATGGCGAAGGCGAGTTCGACCTGCTGGCCTTTCTTCAATCCGAGCGAGGCGGTGCGGATGAACACGCCGTTGGCGCTCAGATTTATGGCCCGGCACAGGCGCCGCTTGCCAGCCGGCATCATGATGTAGACCGTGGTGCGCGCGCGGTGGCGGGTGTGCAGCCGTCGTTCCATGTATTTGTTACTACCCCTGGTGGCAGCTCCCCGCTGCCGCGGGCGATCTCGTTCGGGCCAGCGACAATTATGCCTGCGTCACAGAAAAATCCAACCGCAAGCTAACTTAATCAAGGCGCAGCCGGATCGCAACCGGGCAGTGATCGGACAGCTTCGTGTGCCAGGCATCCGCGGCGGAATAAATCAGCCGCTCGAATGAACCGCGCACCAGGCCCGGCGCCAGCCTTTCACCCAGCAGTATGTAATCTATGTAGCCGGTGTGCGTCTGGCCGGCGTAGCAATTCCGGAACGGTTCCCCGGCGGCGGTATTGAACAGTGCGGGCCCGGAGCCCCCCGAACCGAGCCGCGACCACACGCCGTCGCTCCGCTCGGCCAGCAGGTCGCGGTTGAAATCACCGAGCACGGCGAAGCGGCGGCCGGTCGCTGCCTGCCGCTGCAGCCAGTCCCGCAGCACGGGTAGCTGCCGGGCCAGCCGTTCGCAGGCCGCAGCACGCGATTCGAGGCGCGCTCGGGCGCAGCCCGACTTCAGGTGCACCGCCAGCAGCTCGAGCTCGTGCCGGCTGCCCGGGTAGAGCGTGACCGTGGCGCCGCGGCGGACCTCGTCGCCCAGCGACAGGCCCTCGAGGTCTGCGCCGCAGCGGTGGGGCAGGCCGTGGCGGATGGCGAAGCCCGTGTTCTGCACTGCACGGCCGCCGGTGAAGCAGAAGTCGTAGTCGCCGAACAGTTGCCGCGCTGCCTCGGCACCGTCGACTTCCTGCAGCGCAACGACGTCGGCGTCCAGCCGGCGCGCGTAGTTGGCCATGGCACCGATGTCCGTGGCGCTGCGCTCGAGCCTCGCGGCCACGTCGCAGGGGATGCTGCGCGGGTCATGGCGGTGGGCCGCTTCGTCGCTGGTGCAATGATCCTTGAGCCCGTGGAAGGTGGCGGGAGTCAGGAACCACTCGAGGTTCCAGGTCGCCAATTTGACCGTAACCGGGGAAGCGGCGGCGGCCCGCGGGCAGGCCGGAAGCCCGGCCAGCAACCCGGCCAGCGCGAGGGCGCAGGCCACACGGCGGGGGCGGGCAGCGGTGGCGGGGCGGTGAGCGCTCACGGGCCCACCTTAAGGTAACTGACTGCCCCGGGTCACGCCGTTCATCCCCGCCAGGCGGCCGTTAATCGGCTTTCCCGGCAGGGACTTGGGGCGCTGCCTAGGATGGCCCCATGGAAAGGTCCCGAACCAGCGGTTTCTCGATGATCGAGCTCATGGTGACGCTCGCCGTGGCCTCGATCCTGGTCGGTGTCCTGGCCCCGAACATGCGTACCTACCTGCTTAACAACCAGCTCTCCAACGGCGTGAACGACATGCTGCACTCGATCCAGGTCGCGCGCACCGAGGCGATCAAGCGCCAGCTGCCGGCCGGTGGCGGCGTCGTCGTCTGCGGCACCGCTGACCCGACCGTGGCCGACGCCGCCCTGACCTGCGATTACGCCACCTTCAAGGGCTGGTTCGTGTTCGTCGACAGCAACGCCAACTGGCAGCACGACGCCAACGAACCGGTCATCGAGCGCCACGGCCTGCTGGATGCCAGCATCACCGTCAAGACCGACGCCAACGCCCGCATCATCAGTTTCGCCGCCAGCGGCTTTGCCAACCCGGCCGGCGCCAGGGTGCCGATGCGCACGCTGGTGATGTGCGACTCGCGCGGCGTGAAGCAGACCGGCAACAACGCCACCGCGCGGGCCCTGCTCATCACTACCACCGGCCGCGCGCGGGCCTCGCAGGCCTGGAACGACGTCAAGAACGTCGCGCTGCCGCTGGTCGTCGGCGGGAGCTGCCCGTGATTCACCCGCACTCGCAAGCGAACCGCCGCAGGTCGCGCGGTTTCTCGCTGGTCGAAGTCATGGTCGCACTGGTCGTGCTCGGCGTCGGCATGCTCGGCATCGCCGGCCTGTACGTCATGACGCTGCGTTCGAGCGGCGGGGCCATCTACCGCATGCAGGCCGTCAACCTGGCCGGTGACATGGCCGACCGGATCCGCGCCAACCGCAACGCCAACATCGCCTATGCCGGCGGCGCGGCCAACAACAATTGCTACGGCGCGGGCTCGGTGGATTGCTCCGCACCGCTGATGGCGGCCAACGACCTGCTCGTCTGGCAGGGCCAGGTGGCCGCAACCTTGCCGGGCGGCAACGGCGTCGTCGCCGTCAACCCGGGCGCCGTCGCTACCGATCCGTTCATCTACACGATCACGATCACCTGGCAGGGCTCGGGCGAGACCGCCGCCAGCCAGCCGAGCTACGTCATGTCGTTGCAGATATGAGTCAGCCACATACAGACCAGGCGAGCACCTGGCGCGCGCGGCAGCGCGGCCTGAGCCTCATCGAGCTCATGGTCGCGCTCACCATCGGCGCGGTGCTGATCTTCGGCGCCACCGACGTCTATATCAACAGCCGCAATTCCTACGGCGTCAACGAGAACGTCGCCCGCATGCAGGAGACGGCGCGCTACGCGATGTCGGTGATCGAGCCCGACGTGCGCATGTCCAATTTCTGGGGCCTGGTCAAGGGCGCCGGCATCGTCACCAACCAGGCGGCGCAGACGGCGGCCCCGGGCGCGGTGGCGCCGGGCGCCGCGGCCAACATCTGCGGCAACAACTTCGCCATTGACCTCGGCACCAACCTGCAGGGCGACAACAACGCCTACGTGCTGAGCGCCACGCGCCAGGCAGGCTGCAACTCACTGACCGACCTCGACACCGGCGCGATCTGGAACACGACCCCGGTGGCCACGGCCGACACGCTCACGGTGCGCCGCGCCTCGGTGTTCCCGAACGCCGCGCCGACCGCGAACGTGCTCGAGGTCTGCTCCACGCGCATCGCCGGCCGGCTGCAGAGCGACGTGACGGCCTGCACCGCGCCGCCGGCGGGCCAGCTCAGCAACCTGATCGTCGACACCTATTACATCGACCGGAACTCGTCGCAGCAGGCCGGCCTGCCCGCCTTGCGCCGCAAGACCCTGAGCGCCGGCGGCGTGCTGCAATTCGTCGACCAGGAGATCATCTCCGGCGTCGAGGACATGCAGGTGCAGTTCGGCATCGATCCTTTCGGCAACACCGGCGTCGCCACGCGCTACGTCAATCCGGACGCGGTGCCCTTCACAGCGCAGGTCGTGGCGGTGCGCGTGTGGCTGCTGGTGCGCTCCGAGACCGCCGAGGTCGGCTTCACGGACAACGCCATCTACCAGTACGGCGATCGCCTGCAGGCGACCGGCGTCACCGGCGACCTCAACAATGTCGCCGATGCCGGCAAGGCCTACCAGCCTTCGCTCCACCCCACGGCCACGGCAATCGGACCGCGCCACGTGCGCCGGCTGCTGATCTCCCGCACCATCCTGGTGCGCAATGCGCTCGGGACCTGAAGCCATGGGCGCCAACCGCAACTGCACCCTGATTTCACCGCGCCACCGCCAGGGCGGCGCGGCGCTCGTCATCGGCCTGATCCTGCTGCTGGTGCTGACGCTGCTGGCCGTCTCGGGCATGAATTCGGCCAGCCTCGAGTTCGTCATGGCCGGCAATGAGCAGTACCGCGCCAATGCCTTCGCGGCGGCCGAGACCGGCATCGAGCGCACGCTGGCGGCCGGCATGTTCAACCCGGCGCTGCCGCCGCAGAACATGAACGGCGTGGCCACGCCTACCGACAACTGGGCGACGACGGTGACGGCGCAGCTCGGCGGCAACCCGCTGCCGGCGCTGTGGGGCAATTCCTGGAACACCTTCGCGACCTACCACTTCGAGATCCTGAGCACCGGCACGGCGGTGCGCAGCGCCACCGCGGTGAACACGCAGGGCGTGGCGATCATTTCACCCTGGGATCCGACCATTCAGAACGATCCCAACCTGGCCGACCAGACGCTGCATTGATCGGCATATGCAAGCACGGGAGCACGACATGAACAGCAACTTCAAGACCCTGATGGCCGCGCTGCTGCTGTCGCTGGGCGGCGCCAGCGGCGCGCTGCACGCGCAGCTGCCACCCAACGTGGTCATCGAAGGCTCGATCGAGACCACGACCGATGCCGTGATCTTCCCCGGGAGCCTCGACGGCCGGGTGCAGGTGCGCAACTGTGAGGGTTGCCTGCATTCCACGCTCCAGCTCGACAAGAACACGAAATGCATCCTCGCCGGGCACGTCGTCAGCCTGCGCGACATGGCGGTCAACGCGCAGCAGTCCAGCGCGCGGCCGCTCACCATCAGTTACCGGCTGCGCGACCTGGTCGTCAGCCGCATTGCGGTACTCGAGAAATAGCAGCGCGCTGCGCTGAAGGATCACGTCATGCGATGCTTTAAGTCGCGAGTGTTTGCGGTGGTTTCCGGGCTGCTGCTGTCGGTGGCGGCGGCGACGGCGGCTTATGCCGACGACACGGAGATCTTCTTCAACCAGAATGGCTCCGACATCCCGGCCAACGTCATGTTCATCCTCGACACCTCGGGGAGCATGGACGACTTGGTGACGACGCAGCAGCCGTACCAGCCGAGCCTGAGTTACACGGCCGACCAGTGCGGCACGCCTTTCGATTCCAACTATTATTACTTCAGCAGCAACGGCATCCCGGCCTGCGGCTCGGCGCAGAAGATCGCCAAGAAGCAGTTCAAGTGCGCCTCGATGATGACGGGCATCAATTCGTCGGGATATGCCACCGATACCTTCGCGCAGTGGGGCCCGACGGTCACAAACAAGACTTCCGGCAAGGGAACGGTCGCGAACCCCACGGTCGTGGTCGCCACCACGACCTACGGCTGGCAGCGCGCGCTTGATATCACCAACACCACGGGCTACGTCGAGTGCAAGGCGGACGCTGGCGTGGACGGCGACGGCGTCAACCTGACCAAGCTCTATGCCTCGACCGACACCTTCTCGATGCAGACCACGACCACGACGCCTCCGAACACCACGGTCGTGAATTCCGACTCCGTGACCGCCTTTCCCGAGCGCCTGACGGGCGTGTGGGACGCGACCAAGAACATATTCAAGAACGCTGCCGGCGGCGGTGGCAACGGCAACAACTGCAAGAATTCCTGCACGATCTACGATCCGAACTACCTCAATTACATCAACGACTCGTCGCAGACCGACACGCACTCGAAGATGTCGATCATGCAGAACGCCGTCAGCTCGCTCATGACCAGCCTGACGGGCATCAACGTCGGCGTGATGCGCTACAGCTACTCGGGCAACGGCGGCATGGTGATGGCGCCGGTGCTGCCCATCGACCTGGGCACGCAGCGCAACGACATCATCAACCTGGTCAAGAGCTGGGCTCCGGCGGGTATCACGCCGCTGTCGGAGACCTACTACGAGGCCTACCTCTATTTCTCGAACAACCAGGTCCTGTACGGCAAGAACTCCACCTCGACCACCTGCAAGAGCTGGAACGCGGTCGACGGCACCTGCAGCGGCGCCAACAGCTTCGCGGCGCCCAGCGTGGCCTCCTCGCGCACTGGCGGTACGCTGACCAGCACCCAGTACAACAGCCCGGCGGACTATTCCTGCCGCCAGAACTTCATCGTCTACCTGACGGACGGCCTGCCGAACGAGAAGGGCCAGTCCGATGCGGCGATCCAGGCCCTGAATCCGAAGATGAAGTGCGACACCAAGAGCTTCGCCGGCGCCACTGGCGGCAAGTGCCTCGCGGTGCTCGCTGACTACATGTACAAGAACGACATGCGGCCCGACGTGACCAAGGTGCAGAACGTCACCACCAACTTCATCGGTTTCGGCGCCGACTTCAACAGTGGCGGCGCGCCCACGACCGCCTTCCAGTACCTGCAGACGGCGGCAGCGGCGGGCGGCGGCCAGGCCTACACGGCCACGAACCTGACCGAGCTTACCGGCGCCTTCAACACCATCCTGGCGAACGTCATCAAGACCAATACGACCTTCTCGGCGCCCTCGGTGACCGTCAACGCCTTCAATCGCACGCAGACGCTCGATAATCTCTATGTGTCGGTGTTCGCGCCCTCGGCCACCTTCCACTGGCCGGGCAACGTCAAGAAGTACAAGTTCCAGAACGGCAACGTCGTCGATTCGCTCGGTGCTCCCGCCGTGAGCCCGGCCACGGGCTTCTTCACCGACACTTCGCGCAGCTACTGGAGCAAGGTCGTCGACGGCGCCGACGTGACCCTCGGTGGCGCCGCCGGCATGCTGCCGGACGCGGCGGTGCGCAAGGTCTACACCTACACCGGCAGCGCGTATCCGAGCGCGCTCACGGCGTTCACGGCCGCCAACGTCACCAACGCCGACCTGGCCGTCGGCAACCCGGGCGATCCGTCGCTGGCCGAGCTCGTGGATTGGTCGCTGGGCCTCGACACCCAGGACGCGGTGCTGCCCGCCGGCACCACCGATTCGCGCCACCAGATGGGCGACCCGATCCACACGCAGCCGATCGCGATGGTGTACGGCAAGAAGGGCGACGGCACCGACGACACGGTGGTGTTCGTAGGCACCAATGACGGCTACTTCCACGCCATCGATGCCAGCGTCAACCCGGACGGTACCGACACCGCCACCAGCGGCACCGAGCTTTGGTCCTACATCCCCAAGGAGATGCTGCCGCACCTCAAGGACCTTTACAACAACGACCCCATGACCGTGAAGCACTACGGCCTCGACGGGGCGATCACGGCGCTCAAGTACGACATCAACGGCGACGGCATCGTCAACGGCAGCGATCGCGTGATCCTGTACTTCGGCACCGGCCGCGATTCCGACACCTCGGCTTACTACGCGCTCGAGGTCACCGACAAGAACAACCCGAAATTGCTGTGGAAGATCGACGGCGCCACGCTGCCGGGCCTCGGCCAGGCCTGGTCGACCCCCAAGATCGCCCGCGTGAATATCGGCGGCGCGACGCAGAATTCGCAGCGCCTGGTGCTGGTCATGGGCGGCGGCTACGACGCCATGGAGGACAACGGCCAGTTCTATTCGGCCGACACGGTCGGCAACCACGTCTTCATGGTCGACGCCATCAGCGGCAAGCTGCTGTGGAGCGCCGGCGCCAGCAGCGGCAACTTCGTCAATGCCAACATGACGCACGCGATCCCGAGCCCGGTGACCGTGCTCGACGTCGACGGCGACGGCTACGCCGACCGCATGTACGTCGGCGACATGGCGGCGCAGGTCTGGCGCTTCGACATCACCAACGGCAACACGGCCGCGAACCTCGTGGCCGGCGGCCTGATCGCCTCGCTCGGCACCAAGAAGGACGCCGTGCACGCTGCCGCGGATGTGCGCCGCTTCTACTCCGCGCCCGACGTCGCCGCCGAGCAGAAGCAGAAGCTCAAGCCCTTCCTCAGCATTGCCATCGGCTCGGGTTACCGCGGCCATCCGCTCGACCTGGCCGTGCACGACCGCTTCTACGACATCCGCGACTACAACGGCTTCCGGCAGATGTCGCAGGCGGAATTCAATGCCCTGGCGGTGGTTCGGGACGCGCTCAGCGGTGGCACGCCGGCGCTGGTCGACATCACGACCCAGGCCGCGCCGACCTTGCCCACGGACGCGCCGGGCTGGCAGCTCAACCTCAACACGCATCCGGACTGGACCGCCGGCGAGAAGTCGCTGACCCCCTCGCGCACCTTCAACGACGAGGTCATCTTCACGACCTATTCGCCGAATACCTCGCCGCCGACCGACCCCTGCTCGGGCGTGGGCACCGGCACTAACCGCGCCTACGCGGTCGGCGTGTTCGACGGCTCGCCGGTCATCGATCGCAACAACAACAACATCCTCACGACCGACGAACGCAGCCAGGACCTGCGCCAGAGCGGCATCGCCCCCGAGGCGGCGTTCCTGTTCCCGCCTCCGGGCAGCAATGGCAACCTGAACACCCCGCCCGGCGGCGGCAGCGGCTCCGTGACCTGCCTGTCCGGCGTCGAGGTGCTGAATGTGTGCACGAAATTCGACCAGCGCATCAAGACGTATTGGCGCGAGGGAATGGCCAATTGACGCCCGGGAGGCACGGCGCTGCGCCGTGCCTCCCGGGCTCGACAGAGGTTGAGCAGCTATGAGTACCTTCCGGCAATTCGGTTTCCGCGCGCGGGGCTTCTCGCTCATCGAGCTCATGGTGACGTTGGCCGTATTCGCGATCCTGAGCACGATCGCCGTGAACAGCTACCGCCGCTACACGCTGCGCGCGACGCGCACCGAGGGGCGCCTGGCGCTGCTGGCGATCCAGGTGTCCCAGGAGAAGTTCTTCCTGCAGAACAACACCTACGCGCAGGACATCGCCACGGTGATCGCCGCGCCCCCGGCCGGGCTCGGCGTCGGCGCCATCAACGCCTCTGGTGTCACCGGCGCCGGCAACTACACGATCAGCTTCGCGGCCGTGACGCCGACGACCTATACACTGCAGGCCGTGGCCACCGGCAAGCAGACCAAAGACACCGCCGCCTGCCTGACCTTCACGATCGACGAGCAGGGGACGCGCACTCCGGCCGATGCCACCGGCTGCTGGCGCTGATCCAGCACCGCCGCGGGTCAGCGCGACTGACGCGGCGCAACTCAGGCGAGGAAGGCGCGGATCTCGGCGTCGAAACGCGGGATATCGACCAGGAAGGCGTCGTGCCCCTGGATCGATGGCATGCGGGTGAAGCGGGTCTCGACGCCCGCGTGCGCGAGGCTGTCGGCGATCGCCGCCTGCTCGTGGATCGGATACAGGAAGTCGCTTTCGACTCCGAGCACCAGCGCTTTTTCCAGCCCGCCCTCGCGACCGCTGGCCGCGAGCGCCGCGGCGTAAGAGCCGCCGTGCTCGGCGAGGTCGAAGCGATCCATGGCGCGTGACAGGTAGAGGTAGCAATTCGGGTCGTAGACGCGGATGAAGCGCTCGGCCTGCGCCTCGAGGTAGCCCTCGACCGCAAAGCGCGGCGCGAACGGGTCGGAGCCCAACGCCAGGCCTGCGATCGGCTGGCGCCCGAAGCGCTGGCGCCATTCCGCGGCGGAGCGATAGGTGATCGTGCCGAGCTTGCGCGCCAGGCGCATGCCATTGCGCGGTGGATTCTCGGGCGCGTAGTTGCCGCCTTGCCAGTCCGGGTCGCGCATGATCGCCTCGCGCTGCACCGAGCGCAGCGCGATCGCGAACGGTGAGGCCGCGGCGGATCCCGAGATGCTGATCAGGCGCCGCGCACCCCGCGGATACAGGGCGGCGAAGGCCACGGCCAGCGAGCCGCCGAGCGAGGATCCCATGACCGCCGACAGCCGCTCGATGCCGAGCGCGCGCACGGCCTCGAAGCCGGCGCTGGCGATGTCCTCGACGGCGACCTCGGGAAATTCGAGGCGGTAGCGACGCCCCGTGGCCGGATCGATGCTCGCCGGCCCGGTCGAGCCGAAGCAGCTGCCGAGCGAATTTACGCAGACCACGAAGTAGCGATTGGTGTCGATCGCGAGCGTCGGGCCGATCATCGGCTGCCACCATCCCGGGTTCGGATCCGCCTCTGTCGCCGCGGCATGCGCCGACGGCGAGAGCCCGGTGAACAGCAGTATCGCGTTGTCGCGCGCGGCGTTGAGCTTGCCCCAGCTCTCGTAGGCGATGCGCGCGCCCGCCAGCGATCCGCCGCGGTACAGCGGGAACGGATCGGGCAGCGGCAGGGTCTGCGGCGTGACGGCCGTGTCGATGCGCGCTATCTCCCGTGGGAAGGCGGCCGCGAGCGGCCGGCCTTCAGGTTTCAGTATCTGACCCATCGGGGATGCCCTCGAACAGCGCCGTCGAGAGGTAGCGCTCGCCGGTGTCGGGCAGCATTGCCAGGATGCTCGCGCCGGGCCCGGCCTCGCGCGCCACCTTGAGCGCAGCGGCGAACGTGGCGCCGCTCGAGATGCCGACGAAGATGCCTTCCTTGTTCGCGAGCTCGCGCGCCGTGGCGATGGCCTCGGCGTCGGTCACGGTCACGATGCGGTGCGCCACCTCGCGGTTGAGCACCGCCGGGACGAAGTCCGGCGTCCAGCCCTGGATCTTGTGCGGTGAAAAGGGCTTGCCCGACAGCATCGCCGCGGCTTCCGGCTCGGCGACGACGACGCGCACCTCGGGCCGCGCCAGGCGGATGACCTCGCCGGCGCCGGTCAGCGTGCCGCCCGTGCCCCAGCCGGTCACGAAGTAGTCGAGCTTCCGGCCGACGAAGTCCTGCAGGATCTCCGGACCGGTGGTATTGCGATGGTACGCAGGGTTGGCCGGGTTCTCGAACTGGCGCGCGAGGAACCAGCCATTCTTGGCCGCGAGCTCGGCGGCCTTGCGGACCATGCCGGTGCCGCGCTCGGCCGCCGGCGTTAGCATCACCTTGGCGCCGAGCATGCGCATGATCTTGCGGCGCTCGACCGAGAAGGTCTCGACCATGACGGCGACGAAGGGATAGCCCTTGGCCGCGCATACCATCGCGAGCGCGATGCCGGTGTTGCCGGAGGTGGCCTCCACGACGGTCTGCCCGGGCTTGAGCGCGCCACTGCGCTCGGCGTCCTCGATGATCGCGATCGCCAGGCGGTCCTTGACCGAGCCCAGCGGGTTGAAGAACTCGCACTTCACGTACATCGTCACGCCCTGCGGCGCCAGCCGCTGGATGCGGACCACGGGAGTGCGGCCGATAGTGCCCAGTATGTTTTCGTAGATCATGGCGGCACTCTAATGCGGCGCCTTCCGCCAAGCGATAAATAAAAAGTCATCCGCTGATAACACGTTGTTATAATTTATCCCGGGGAGTCGGCGGGGCGGCCACATGAATTTCCATCAGCTCCAGTACGCGGTTGCGATCGCGCACCATAATTTGTCAGTCACGCAGGCCGCCTCGGCCCTGGGCACCTCGCAGCCGGCGATCAGCCGCGCCCTCAAGGCGCTCGAGGGCGAGCTGGGCTTCGACCTGTTCGTGCGCGAGGGCCGCGCGTTCTCGCGCATCACGCCGCAGGGGGCCAAGGTGCTCGAGTACGCCACGCGGGCGCTGGCCGAGATCGAGAGCCTCAAGGCCGTGGCCGCCGACCTCAACCAGGACAACCGCGGCACGCTCTCGATCGCCACCACGCACACCCAGGCGCGTTACGTGTTGCCGCCGGTGGTGCAGGCCTTTCGTGAGCGATATCCGGAGGTGGAGCTGCACCTGCACCAGGGCACCTCCGAACAGATCGCCGAGATGGTGGCTGCCGACCGCGTCCAGCTCGCGATCGCGACCGGCTCGGACGGGCTGTTCCCGGGATTGGTGCTGCTGCCGGTCTATCGCTGGCATCGCCAGGTGATCGTGCCGCGGCGCCACCCGCTCGCGGCCGTCAGGAAACTCACGCTGCAGGAGCTCGCGCGCTACCCACTCGTGACCTACGTGTTCAGCTTTTCGGGCACTTCATCGCTCCACACGGTGTTCGCGCGCGAAGGACTGAGCCCGAAGGTCGCGTTGACGGCGCGCGATTCGGACGTCATCAAGACCTACGTGCGGCTGGGGCTTGGCGTTGGCATCGTGGCGAGCGTCGCGATCGAGCCGGCGCACGACTCCGACCTCGTGACGATCGACGCCTCGCACCTGTTCCCGATCCACACCACCTGGGTCGGGTTCCGCCGCGGCACGCTGCTGCGGAACTTCAGCTACGACTTCCTGCAATTGTTCGGGCCGCACCTCACGCGCCAGCTCGTCGATCGCGCCATCGCGGCCCGTGATGGCGACGGGGCCGGCGAGCTGTTCCGCAGGATTTCCCTGCCCACGCGCTAGGCGCGCCATGGAACGAGTGCAGAAGCTGCTGGCGAGCGCCGGCCACGGCTCGCGCCGCCAGATCGAAGGCTGGATCCGCGATGGGCGCGTCACGATCGGCGGGCGTGTCGCGAAACTGGGCGACCAGGCCGCGCCGGACGATGACGTCCGCCTCGACGGCCAGAGGCTGCCGCTGGCCGGCTCCACGGGACGCGCCGTGCTCATGTATCACAAGCCGGCGGGCGAGGTGACGACCCGCCGCGATCCGGCGGGCCGCCCCACCGTCTTCAAGCGTCTGCCGCCGGCGCCCTCGGGACGCTGGGTCGTCATCGGCCGCCTCGACGTCAACACCACCGGCCTGTTGCTGTTCACCAATGATGGCTCGCTGGCCCACCGGCTCATGCATCCAAGCGCCGGGATCGAGCGGGAATACCTCGTGCGCGTGCACGGCAACCCGGGTGTGGAGGTGCTCGAGCGACTGCGGCGGGGTGTCGTTCTCGAGGACGGACCGGCGAAATTTGACAGTGTCGTCGCGGGTGGGCGCAGCGGGAGCCATAGCTGGTTTCGCGTCAGCCTGCACGAGGGCCGGAACCGGGAAGTCCGTCGCCTGTGGCAGGCGGTTGGCTTCGAGGTCAGCCGCCTCAGCCGGCTGCGTTTTGGCCAGATCAGGCTGCCCGAAGACCTCCGGCCGGGCGCCTCCCGGCTCCTGCCGCCTGCCGAGGCCCGCCTGTTATAATAAGGAGTATGTTTGGCGATCCGGTCGGCAGGAGGCCATGAAGCTCATGAAAATTCGTCTATCGGCGCTGATCCTGGCTCTATCCGGCATTATCTTCGCCGATATCGGGACTACGCCCAGCCTGGCTTCGGATGCGGTCCGCGTCACGACGAGCTTTGACGTGAAGTATGCGGGTGGCGTGTTGCGCCAGGTGGCCAAGCTGTACAGCTCAGGCTTCGGGCAGGCCGAGGCCGGGCGGGTCGAGCAGGACATCAATGCCCTGAAGCCTGACCAGCCCAAGGTCTGGCAGTTCAATGTGCAATACAAGGGCAAGCCCGGGTCCCTGGAGATCCGGGCACTCATGGACGACCTGGGCATGATCGATCTCGACTTCGCCGCGGGCGCCGACGCCGCACCGCCGTCCGGGCTTCCGTGGACGGCTACCTGAACGGCCGCGGGGGCTGAAAAAAAAGGGGCCCCTGGCACGAAAACTGCATTGACACCCTGCAGTTACGAAATCAGAATACGCGGCTCGTTTTTTCTTGGGAGGGGTACCCAAGCGGCCAACGGGAGCAGACTGTAAATCTGCCGGCTTACGCCTTCGTAGGTTCGAATCCTACCCCCTCCACCACTGCAATCCTGGGCGTGGTCGAGGCGGGCGTCGGTCGGTGTGCTTGCGGTCGGTAGGTCGGGTACGGCCATTGGCGGGTGTAGTTCAATGGTAGAACCTCAGCCTTCCAAGCTGATGACGTGGGTTCGATTCCCATCACCCGCTCCAGCCAGTATGGCCAGAGTGGCGGGTGTTGAGGCGCATGCCCACGTAGCTCAGTCGGTAGAGCACGTCCTTGGTAAGGACGAGGTCACCGGTTCGATTCCGGTCGTGGGCTCCACTCGACCGGAATGGTTTTGATTTTTAGGTTTTTGTTCTTGAAGTTTTAATGGACGCGCATCGCCTCCAGGCGATGCGCGTTAATCCTGCGCGTAGCGCATGAAGAGACAATATTGAGGTCTGGCGATGTCGAAAGAAAAGTTCGAACGCACCAAGCCGCACGTGAACGTGGGGACGATTGGTCACGTGGACCATGGCAAGACGACGCTGACGGCGGCGCTGACGAAGGTGATGGCCGAGACGTACGGCGGCCAGTTCATGGCGTACGACCAGATCGACAAGGCGCCGGAGGAGAAGGCGCGCGGGATCACGATTTCGACGGCGCACGTGGAGTACCAGAGCAAGAACCGGCACTACGCGCACGTGGACTGCCCGGGACACGCCGACTACGTGAAGAACATGATCACGGGAGCGGCGCAGATGGACGGGGCGATTCTGGTGGTGTCGGCGGCCGACGGGCCGATGCCGCAGACGCGCGAGCACATCTTGCTGGCCCGCCAGGTGGGCGTGCCCTACATCGTGGTGTACATGAACAAGGCCGACATGGTGGACGACAAGGAGCTGCTGGAGCTGGTGGAGATGGAGGTGCGCGAGCTGCTGACGGTGTACAAGTTTCCCGGGGACAAGACCCCGATCATCATCGGCTCGGCGCTCAAGGCGCTCGAGGGGGACAAGAGCGAGCATCGGCGTGCCCTCGGTGGTCAAGCTGGTGGAGGAGATGGACAAGTACATTCCGGTGCCCAAGCGCGACATCGAGAAGCCGTTTTTGATGCCGGTGGAGGATGTGTTTTCGATCTCGGGCCGCGGCACGGTGGTGACGGGGCGCATTGAGCGCGGGATCGTGAAGGTGAACGACGAGGTGGAGATCATCGGGCTCAAGGCCACGCAGAAGACGATCTGCACCGGGGTGGAGATGTTCCGCAAGCTCCTGGACGAGGGGCAGGCGGGGGACAACGTGGGGGTGCTGCTGCGCGGCACGAAGCGCGAGGAAGTCGAGCGCGGGCAGGTGCTGGCCAAGCCCGGCAGCATCACGCCGCACACGAAGTTTGAGTGCGAGGTGTACGTGCTGACGAAGGAGGAGGGCGGGCGGCACACGCCGTTCTTCAAGGGCTACCGGCCGCAGTTTTACTTCCGCACGACGGACGTGACGGGCTTGATCGAGTTGCCGGCGAGCATCGAGATGGTGATGCCGGGGACAACATCAAGATGACGGTGGAGCTGATCGCCCCGATCGCGATGGAAGAGGGCCTGCGCTTCGCCATCCGCGAGGGCGGACGCACGGTCGGCGCCGGCGTGGTTTCAAAGTCCTGAAGTAACGACAACGACGCCGAAGACCATCGAATCGGATTCAACCAAGCGAGTATCGGGAGCGACTTGAATCGATTCGATGGTGCTCCGGCGCCATTGCACCACAGGCCAGTAGCTCAATTGGCAGAGCGGCGGTCTCCAAAACCGCAGGTTGGGGGTTCGATTCCCTCCTGGCCTGCCAGCCCCGGCGAGGGGCGCACTTCGGGAAACGGCGGACACGAATGAACGAACAGTCTCAAGCACAGAACGCGGGCGGCGACCTCGCCGGCATGCTGACCGTGGCGGTGGCGATCGCTCTGCTGGTCGGCCGGCGTCGCCGCGTTCTACCTGCTCGACACACGCCCCGACTGGCAGCGCTGGGGCTGCGACTGGCGTCGGCGTTGCCGCTCGCGATCGCGGTGTTCGCGCTCTCGCCGACCGGGCGGCGCTTCTGGCAGTTCGTGCTCGACTCGCGCGTCGAGCTGCGCAAGGTCGTGTGGCCGAGCCGCGCAGGAGACGCTGACAGACGACGGCGGTGGTGTTCGGCTTCATCGCCGTCGCCGGCCTGTTCTTCTGGGTGCTCGACCTGCTGCTCGCCTGGGCGCACGCGCCTGCTGACCGGCCAGGGAGGCTGATCGTGGCGCTGCGCTGGTACGTCGTACACGCGTATTCGAACTTCGAGCACCGCGTGGCCGAGGCGCTCAAGGAGCGCATCCAGCGCGACGGGCTCGAGGCGCGCTTCGGCGAGATCCTGGTGCCGACCGAGGAAGTCGTCGAGATGCGCGACGGGCAGAAGCGCCGCAGCGAGCGCAAGTTCTACCCGGGCTACGTGCTGGTGCAGATGGAGATGGACGAGCAGACCTGGCACCTGGTGCGCGACGTGCCCAAGGTGCTCGGCTTCATCGGCGGCACCAGCGACAAGCCGGCGCCGATCACCGAGAAGGAGGCCAGCCGCATCCTGGCGCGTGTCGAGGAAGGCGTCGACAAGCCGCGGCCGAAGGTGCTGTTCGAGCCCGGCCAGGTGGTGCGCGTGACGCACGGGCCCGTTCAACGATTTCAACGGCGTGGTCGAGACCGTCAACTACGAGAAGAACCGCCTGCAGGTGGCGGTGCAGATCCTCGGCCGCTCGACGCCGGTGGAGCTCGATTTCTCGCAGGTGGAGAAGGTCTGAGCGGTCGGTAGCGTTTGATTACGGCAATTGGGGAGCCTCGCGGCGCTTGCACCCAGGGAGTTGTTAGGCAATGGCAAAGAAAGTACAGGGCTACGTCAAGCTGCAGGTGCCGGCCGGCGCCGCCAACCCGTCGCCACCCATCGGTCCCGCGCTCGGCCAGCAGGGCGTGAACATCATGGAGTTCTGCAAGCAGTTCAATGCGCAGACGCAGAAGCTCGAGAAGGGGCTGCCGATCCCGGTGATCATCACCGTGTACGCCGACCGCTCCTTCACCTTCATCATGAAGACGCCGCCGGCCTCGGTGCTGATCCGCAAGGCGATCGGCATCGAGAAGGGCAGCGGCACGCCCAACACCAGCAAGGTGGGCAAGATCAGCCGCAAGCAGATCGAGGAAATGGCGAAGACCAAGACGCCCGACCTGACCGCCGCCGACCTCGAGGCCGCGGTGCGCACCATCGCGGGCAGCGCCCGCAGCATGGGCGTCGACGTGGAGGGCAGCTGACATGCCGCAGGTAGCCAAGCGCATCCAGGCCTGGAAGACCAAGCTGCCCCCAGGCAAGCAGTACCCAATCGATGACGCTTTAAAGCTGGTAAAGGAATTCGCGACCGCCAAGTTTGCGGAGGCGGTCGACGTCGCCGTGAACCTCGGCATCGACGCCAGCAAGTCCGACCAGCAGGTGCGCGGCTCGACCGTGCTGCCGCACGGCATCGGCAAGTCGGTGCGGGTCGCCGTGTTCACCGGTGGCAAGAACCAGGATGCGGCGCGCGCCGCGGGCGCCGACATCGTCGGCCTCGAGGACCTGGCCGAGAAGGTCAAGGCCGGCCAGTTCGACTTCGACGTGGTGATTGCCAGCCCCGACGCGATGCGCGTGGTCGGCCAGCTCGGGCCAGATCCTCGGGCCACGCGGCCTGATGCCGAACCCGAAGGTCGGGCACGGTGTCGCCCGACGTCGCCGGCGCGGTCAAGAATGCCAAGGCCGGCCAGGTGCGTTACCGCGTCGACAAGGCCGGCATCGTCCACTGCACGATCGGCAAGGCAAATTTCGAGGTCCAGGCGCTCAAGGAGAACCTGCTGGCGCTGATGGCCGACCTGCAGAAGCACAAGCCGGCCGCTGCGAAGGGCATTTATCTCAAACGCGTCACGCTGTCCTCGACGATGGGGCCGGGCGTGGCGGTTGATCATTCGACGTTGTGAAGAGTTTGGTGCGGGCTGGCCGCCGCGGACTGTGGCGGCCGGTTTCCATCGAAGACCGCAGGCGGGCCGTAGGGCCCTTAATGGTCGTCTGCGCAGATGGTGAAAGCGACCACGGGAATTACCTGGGGTTCGTCGATCACCGTCAGGGCCGGCGCCGGCGTTCGCGCTGGTTGCCGGGGTGTGATCGGGCATACTTTCGGAGGTGGGCTCATGCCACTGAATCTGGATGACAAGAAGGCGCTGGTGGCGGAAGTCAGCGCGATTGCGGCGCAGGCCCAATCGCTGGTGGCGGCCGAGTACCGCGGGCTGACGGTCGGCGAGATGACCGAACTGCGTGCCAAGGCGCGCGGCCAGGGCGTGTACATGCGTGTGGTCAAGAACACGCTGGCGCGCAAGGCCGTGGCCGGCACCGCGTTCGAGAACATCGGCGCCGTGCTCAAGGGGCCGCTGGTGCTGGCCTTCTCGAAGGACGATCCGGGCGCGGCGGCGCGCCTGGTCAAGGCCTTCGCGAAGGACCACGACAAGCTGGTGGCGACGGCAGTGTCGCTGGGCGGGCAGTTACTGCCGGCCAAGGACATCGACAAGGTTGCGAGTCTGCCGACGCGCGAGCAGGCGCTGGCGAAGCTGATGGCAGTGCTGAAGGCGCCGATCCAGAAGCTCGTCGGCACGCTCGCGGCCACGCCCTCGAAGCTGGTACGGACCCTGGCCGCGGTACGCGACCAGCGGCAGGCCGCCGGCGCGTGATGACAGGTTAATTCCCAAGGTATTTTCAGGATTTTCAGGAGATGACAATGGCTGTTTCGAAGGAAGAGATCATTGAAGCGATCGCCAAGCTGAGCCTCATGGAGGTGGTCGACCTGATCGCCGACATGGAGAAGAAGTTCGGCGTGACCGCGGCGGCCCCGGTGGCCGTCATGGCCGGCGGCGGTGGCGCAGCCGCGGCGGCGGCCCCGGTCGAGGAGAAGACCGAGTTCTCGGTCACGCTCAAGGAATACCCGGCCGACAAGAAGGTGACGGTGATCAAGGTGGTGCGCGAGCTCACCGGCCTGGGCCTCAAGGAGGCCAAGGACCTGGTCGAGGGCGCGCCGGCGCTGGTCAAGGAGGGCGTCAACAAGGCCGACTCCGAGAACATGCGGAAGAAGCTGGAAGAGGCGGGTGCCAAGGTCGAGGTCAAGTAACGTGACCGGCAACGCCGCCAGAACCCGCACTTGAGGGTTCTGCATCATTGCGTGCCGCCCGGCACCAGCCGCACCCCCGGGTGCGGCTGGTGCCGGGTCGCGCGTCGCTTTCCGACGAATTGAGAGGGTCAGACGATGGCTTACAC